>JAKAWR010000007.1 GCA_021816935.1 Actinomycetes bacterium | reverse complement strand
GTTTTAGATAATAGGGGAAGCACCATTACCCCGATTGCTATTGCAAATGACAGTGATACAGCAGATGGCTTGAGGAGCCTTGAGCTTCTCCACCGTCGGAACGCCCGGCTATTGCTCTCTCTCTCTCTCTCAGAGTTCGCACTTCCATGGCGCCCTCCTTATCCTCTTGATCTCGCTGTGTACGGAAGTAGACGGGCTATGGCAGCTGTAACAAAATAGCCGTAACAATACAAACTACTACGTATGGGATTATTGTACACCCCTTGTCAAGGGCTGGGGTCTTCCCCCGCCGGCCGGACGCATCATTATGCGGCCTCCCACATCAACGCGTACTTCATTTCCCACTCGATCGGGAACACGTACCCGATGCCGGCATGGAGGCGCTTCTCTTGGGGTCATGGGTGCGCCAGACGAGATCGAGGTGGGAAGTCCAGGTCATTGGGGTTTTGGCGCTCGAGCGACGTGCACAACAGCTGTGGTGCACGGACCCGGGATTGTCAGTTGGCCAGGTGCTGGGGCCGGGTGTTCAGGTTGGCGAAGAGCTCGCGGCTCGCCTTTCGGCCGGCTTCCACTCCCTTGATGCCTGCGCTTTCGATGGAGCAATTCCTTCGGGCGTGAAGCGTTGCAGGCTCCTTGAGCCGGAGAGATTACCTCCGCCCGAACGCAAGCCCCGCGGCCGGACCTAGACCCGGCGGCCGGTCAGCGAGTAGGCTCGTACACCCCGAAAACGCCCCTGAGCACGTCCGACACCTCACCCAACGTCGCCATCCGGCGGAGCGCCTCCTTCATCGGTGGGAGAAGGTTCTGCGATCCCCTCGCGGCAGCCTCGATCTCCTTCAGCGCCGCGCCGACCCCCTCCCCGTCGCGCTTCGAGCGCACCTGCGCCACCCTCTCCTGCTGATCCGCCTGAAGCGCCGGATCCAGGGGGAATGCTTCCGGCGATACCTGCCCCTCGTCTGCGAACTTGTTGACGCCGACAACAACCGCCGCGCCGTCCTCCACCTGCCTCGCGTACTCATACGCGGAGCGCTCGATCTCGTCCTGGACGAACCCGCTCTCTATGGCCGTGATGGCACCCCCGAGCGAGTCGACCTTCTCGATGTACTCCCAGGTCCTCGCCTCCACCTCGTCTGTCAGGCTCTCCACGAAGTACGATCCGGCAAGAGGATCGACAGTATCGGTCACGCCCGACTCGTAGCCGATGATCTGCTGGGTGCGAAGGGCGATCTTCGCCGCCTTCTCTGTGGGCAGCCCGAGCGCCTCGTCGAAGCCGTTCGTATGGAGGCTCTGGGTCCCGCCGAGCACCGCCGCAAGCCCCTGGATCGCCACGCGCACGATGTTGTTCTCCGGCTGCTGCGCCGTGAGCGTAGAACCCCCGGTCTGCGTGTGGAACCGGAGAAGCTTCGACCGGTCGTCCAGCGCACCGAAGCGTTCGGTGGTCAACCTCGCCCAGATCCTTCTCGCCGCTCTGAACTTAGCCACCTCCTCGAAAAGATTGTTGTGGCCGTTCCAGAAGAACGACAGCCTCGGCGCGAACGAGTCTATGTTGAGCCCTGCTTCGAGCGCCGCCTCCACATAGGCGATCGCATTGGAGAAGGTGAAGGCCAGTTCCTGCGCGGCGGTCGAGCCCGCCTCCCTGATGTGGTAGCCCGAGATGGAGATCGTGTTCCAGTTGGGCAGCTGCCCGGCACAGTACGAGAACGTGTCAGTGATGATCCTCATCGAAGGCCGGGGCGGGTAGATGTAGGTCCCGCGGGCCGCGTACTCCTTCAGGATGTCGTTCTGGATCGTGCCTCCCAGTGCCTCGGGATCGATCCCCTGCTCCTCGGCCACCAACTCGTACAGCAGGAGCAGGATGGCGGCCGTCGCATTGATAGTCATCGACGTCGTTACCTTGTCCAGTGGAATCCCGGCAAGGAGGCGCCGCATATCGTCGAGCGAGTCTATCGCGACACCAACCTTGCCCACCTCGCCTTCCGCCCTCGGGTGATCAGAGTCGTACCCCATCTGAGTCGGCAGGTCGAAGGCGCATGACAGACCCGTCTGTCCCGCGTCAAGGAGGAACTTGAAACGCTCGTTTGTGGCCTCGGCCGTCCCGAACCCCGCATACTGGCGCATCGTCCACAACCTGCCCCGGTACATGGTCGGATAGACCCCCCGTGTATAGGGGTACTCTCCAGGCCGCCCTACCCTGCTTGCCAGGCCCTCCGCATCGACATCTGATGAGGTATAGACGGGCTTCACCTCGATACCAGAAGTCGTCCGGCGCGGCACCTCACTCATGGCTGCCCCGGCTCGCTCGCGAGCGGCTGGCCGCTTCGAAGGCATCGCTGCATAGACTCAGCTTAGGACGTCTGAGTGAGGGAATGGCGAAGCACCATCGCCCCCGACCTCTACGCGGAAACCGTCGCCGGGATCACATCCTCCGGCACGCGGAGATCGAAGGAGTGGCCCGCGCCATTCGACCCGGTGCCACCTCTTTCCCCGACACTTCCACTGTGACGGACATGGGGCATGCAGAGCTGGTCGTACTCCTCGATCACGATGTCGCCGGCACTGTCGCCGCACGTCGGGCAGTCCGGATCCCTCTTCACCTTGTAGGTCCTGAAGGTCTGATCGAGGGCATCGTAGGAAAGGAGCCTGCCAACCAGTGGGTCGCCGAGACCGAGCAGCATCTTTACGGCCTCGATCCCCTGCAGCGACCCGACGATTCCGCAGAGCACGCCGAGCACGCCGGCCTCCGCGCATGACGGCGCCAGTTCAGGCGGGGGCGGCTCCGGAATCATGCATCGGTAGCAGGGCCCCTTGTAGGGATCGAACACGGATACCCGACCCTCGAAACGGAAGATCGAGCCATGTACGACCGGCACCCCCGTCAGCACCGAGGCGTCGTTCACCAGGTAGCGGGTCGGGAAGTTGTCGGTGCCATCCACCACCAGATCGTAGTCAGATAAGATCTCCACCACGTTATCGGCACCCAGCCGCATGTTGTAGGGGACCACCTCCACATCCGGATTGAGCGCCGCGATCGTCCTCTTTGCGGAGTCCACCTTCGGCTCGCCGACCCGGTCGATGTTGTGGAGGATCTGGCGCTGGAGATTGGACGCGTCCACGACGTCCATGTCGATTATGCCGAGCGTCCCGACGCCTGCGGCCGCGAGATACATGGCTGCCGGAGAGCCGAGACCGCCGGCTCCGAGCAGCAGCACTTTGGACTCGAGCAGCTTCTGCTGCCCCTTCTCCCCCACCTCCGGAAGCAGGATGTGCCTGTGGTAGCGATTACGCTGCTCGCTAGTGAGAACTTTCGGGACGCTCCAGTTCCTTCCCTCGTCCTTCCACCTATTGAACCCGCCGATCACCGAGGCCACGTTGGTATACCCGATCTCGGCCAAGGTTTTCGCCGCATACACGGAACGCACGCCGCCGGCGCAATAGATGACCACCTCCGCGTTCTTGTCGGGGATGCGGCCTTCCACTTGGAGCTCGAGCATCCCACGGGGTATGTGGTGCGCGCCGGGGATGACGCCCTGCTCGTGTTCGTCCGACTCCCGGACATCGAGAACAACAACCCCGGGCTGACCCAGTCTCGCCTCGGCCTCGGCCGGCGTGATCTCGACGACGTCGGACCTCGCCTTGGCCAGCAACTCCCTGCTACTCGGTACCATTTACATACCTCCGCATTTCTACCTCCGACAGGATATCACTAATCTTATCAGATTACTCAAGTTTTGGAGCGCGCCGACCTGTACTCTGTTCACGAGCCGCCACCCGGCGCCCGCCACCCACAAGCAGGCGCTTGCCGGAACGTACCGCTAACATCGTGCCATGGACATGCCCGCCACCGGAAGATCAACGGAACACAGCATCCGAGAGAAGCTCGGCATCCCCGACTGGGCCGACAAAATCCTGGTTGTAGCGGAATCAACTCACTGGGACCCCGATTGGCTCCTCACGTCGAACGAGTACTACCGGTACCTGGTGCGGCGCGCCCTCGAACAGGCGGTGTCGGAGCTTCAGGCCGACGAACGCCGGGTGTTCGACGTCGAATGCATCTTCTTTCTGCGGATGTTCTGGGAACGGGGCGCCAGACGGCGCGAGGTAATCCGCGACCTGGTCAATACGGGCCGCATGCGACTCACCGGAAGCGGCGTCACGACTCCGGACACGCTGCTCCCCAACGACGAGGCGCTCATTCGCGACCTCCTGACCGGTCTGGACTGGCTGAGAAGCAACGGCATGACGCAGCAGCCCGGTACGCTCTACCTGCCCGACAGTTTCGGCCACAGCCCCGCCCTGCCGTCTCTACTCGCGTCGAGCGGGATCGGGGGAGTGGCCTTCTCCCGGATCGACGGTGCCTACTTCCTCGGGATCGAGTACGCACCCCCGTCTCATTACCCCCGGCCCGGTTCGAGCGCCAAGGCCCTGACCGATGCCGGCGCTCTTGACTTCCGCTGGATCGACGCGGCCGGCAGCGAGGTTATCGCCCACTGGAACGCCTTCACCTACGGCCACGGCGACATGATCGCAGGTCACGGCATCGATCGCGCGTTCGGTCTCTACCTCGGGATCCCCGACCGCAGTGATGCCAACGTCCGCCGCCATATCGAGCGCTACGTTCGCCAGCTCGAACCGCTGAGCCCGACACCGTACATGCTGCTCGCACTGGGAATCGACTTCTCCTTCCCCCTGAAGGGCCTCGTGGCTCTGCTCGACAGGTACAACGAGAACCATGGTCGCGTAAGCGGCATCTATGCGGTAAATGCAGGCCTCGACGACTACATCGAACTGGTTCGCTGTCACTCGGAATCCCTGCCCGTGATCGAAATGGACCCGAACCCGCTTTTCACCGGCTTCTACTCATCCCGGCTTCCCCTGAAGCGCACTCACAGGCGAGCAGCAGATGCGCTCGCGGCCGGCGATGCGGCCGCGGTGCTCAGCGGCGACGCCGGCCTCGCGGGCCGGATCGCGGCCCGTAACGGGAAGGCCTGGGAGATCGTTGCAGCAGGCAACCACCACGATTTCATCACCGGCACGTCCACCGATCGTGTCTACGCCGCCGAACAACGCCCGTGGCTTGCATACGCGGAAGCCGTCGCCCGGGAATCGCTCAGGGAGCTGGCAGCGCTCTCCACGGCTCCCGCCACCAGCTCCGCCCGGGCTGCCACCGGCTCCACGCCCGCAACGCCATCTACGCCGGCCGGCCCCGTCACTCCGGCAGTGCCGACTACGCCGACCGCCCCCTCCACGCCGGCCGTACCTGCCTACCACCACGATGGCGACGTCCTTACGGTCGAGACGCCTGTCCTTCGGGTACGGTTCGACCTTGCGCACGGTGGTACCGCTGAGGTTGCCCGCGCGCCAAACGGCAAGGCTCTCCTCGACGGAGGGTCGTTCCAGCTCACATCCTGGCGCGACTCGGGAGGGATGTGGAGGATGGGCAACGAGTTCGCAGGCGGCAGGCTGCAAGCCCACGCCTCCACGGGCGAGCTGCCTGCAAGAGTCTCCGTGCGAGAGGAACGTGGCGGCCTGGAGGTGGAGCTGATGGCGGATCTGGCCAGCCGTCCCGCTGTCTTATCCGTCTGGATCGCGCCGGACGAGCCATTGCTCGTCGTGAGGACCGAGCACCTGCCCGGGCCGGGTACCACCACCACCCTGGATATGCGGATCCCCGGAGGCGACCCGCCAAACGGCTCGGGTACTGTAGCAGGATTGGCCAAGGACGGCTCCCAGTCCCGGATCGAGACAAGCCCGGTACCGGGCAGAACACCGCAAACCGAGGCTTCGCATCGTGGTCGGAGGTCCGGCCCCCGGTACCGCCCCCCGCTCCCGGCGGCCGGCGGCAGCCAGTGGCAAATCGTGATGGCCCAACCGGGTGGCATCGTCGTGCGCCCGCACGAACGCCACTACTCCCCCACCTTCTGGCCACTCACCTCCTGGGCATGCGTTACCCGTGCGGACCTCCGAGATGATGAGACCTGCGAGACTGCCACTACCCCAGCCACCCATGAAGCGCTCGCCCGTGCCGTCACCTCAGTTCGCAGGGCCGCCGCCTGCGCGGCTCACGAAGCCGGCGGCGCGGCACTTCCCCGACCCCGTACCGTCGTAGCATCCCACTCGCCGACAGGGCTGGCCCTCGATAACAACGGCGCGCTCATGCTCGTCGCGGGTAGGAACCCGGGCCAGGAAAGGGCCTTCGAGCTCCTGCCGTTCCTCGGTTTCCCGGTCCACGGACACGAGCGCGAGCGGAGCGTGCTGGAGTGTGCGATCTACCTGCCAGCTGCGTCGGGAGACGCCGCCGCTCCTTCAGGCACTACTGTGACCGGAGGAGCCGGCGTGCCGGGGGACGCTGCAGGGAGAGAGCGATCGACCGGGACGAAAGGTGCCAGTTCGGCCGGACTCGCTGACTCGGCCGGCTCGGCTGTCGTGGCCGGGACCGCTCTTGCCCGCCGCCTTCGGGCTCACGTGACCCCTTCCGTGGCTGCAGCATGGGAGTCGGCATCACGCTCAGTCGAGATCGAGCCGGCGCTGCTGAGCCTCATGGCGGCAAAGCCAGCGTCGGACGGGCGCGGCGCCATCCTGCGCTTTGAACCCTCCGCCGGCGAGTACCCCCTCCGCAGGCATGTCGCCATCAGGTGCCCCAATCTGGACTACACCCAGGCTTTTCTCTGCGACGCCATGGAACGGGACCTGGGCGCACTACCCGTATCGGACGGCCACATCCGCCTCGACCCCTCTACGGCCCCTGGCCCGATCATCACCCTCCGCCTCGCCTGAGGCTCCACTACTTGCAGGAAGTCAACTGCACCTGAATGAGGGCCACTCCCTCGCCGGGCAGGCCGAACCCCACTTTCACTTCCGGCCCTCCGGCGACCGACCGGCTGACCACGCTGCCTAGATGTCCCGCGTCGATCCGGCTCACCGTCACGGAGTATTGGCCGCTGGATGGCAGCCCGCCGATCTCAAACACGGCAACCCCTGTGGCCATGTAGCCGTGCCCGCTGTTCTCATCGGTGTCAATTGTTGCACACCGCGTCCCTCCGCGGCATGAGTGCCTCAGACCCTGGGCATCGCCCGGTCGAGGATCAACCGGGTATCCGTACCGGGAGGCAGCGTACCGAGAACGAGAGCGGCCGGATCGACTCCAGCAGTTCCGAGTCTCGACGCGCAGAACGCACCGGCAACCTCGCCGGGGGCGTCACGAAGCAGCAGGGACGCCTCCAGTAGCACGGCCATCCGAGTCGACAGGCTACGGACCGACCACTCGAGTTCGTCACCTGGTTGGCCCGCGCCAAGGTCGCTCTTCAGCTTCGCCAGCGCCTCGTCGAAGTAGGAGTTGGCGCCGACCGCCGTCCCCACCTCCTCCAGATAGGCTTCGAAAACCTCCGGCTCCTTCCTGATGGCACGGAGCACGTCGAGGGCGTTCACGCTCCCTGAGCCCTCCCAGATCGAGTTGACGGGAGCCTCCCTGTAGAGCCTCGGGAGAACGCTCTCCTCGACGTATCCATTTCCCCCGAGAACCTCCATCGCCTCGGCCACGACAGTCGGGGCGCGCTTCGTCACATAGAACTTCCCCACCGCCACGCCAATCCTGCGCAGCAGGTGTTCCTTCTCGTCGGCACCTTCGCGGTCGGCCGATGCGGCAAGCCTCAGGAACAATGCCGTGGCGCCCTCCACCTCCAGAGCGATGTCCGCAAGAACATTACGCATGAGGGGCTGATCGAGGAGCACCCGGCCGAAAGCCATGCGCCCCGACGTATGCCAGATCGCCTGTGTGAGCGCCTCACGCATCAGCGCCGACGAACTGGCGAGCGCGTCGAACCTGCAGGATCCGATCATCTCGACGACAGTCCTCACGCCTCGGCCCTCCTCGCCCACCGGCCAGGCCAACGCCTGGTCCAGCTCGATCTCGGACGACGCGTTCGCCTTGTTGCCCATCTTGTCCTTCAAGCGCTGGATCAAGAACCCGTTGTGCGAACCGTCGGAGAGCACCCGCGGCATATAGAACAGGGAGAGCCCGCCCGGGGCTCGGGCAAGCACGAGAAACGTATCGCACATCGGAGCCGAGCAAAACCACTTGTGCCCAGTGAGCAGCCACTCGCCCTCAGAGGTCGGCTCCGCCACCGTCGAGTTGGCCCGCAGGTCCGATCCTCCCTGCTTTTCCGTGAGGGCCATGCCTGAGAGCACCCCGCGCTTTCCTTCCGGCGGCGCCAGGCCGGGCTCGTATTCCCGGCTCGTCAATAGCGGCTCCCACTTCGCAGCGAGCTCAGGCTCCCAACGGAGCGCCCTCACTGCCGCATAGGTCATCGACATGGGACACCCGCAGCCAGCCTCGGCCCGCGACCACATGTAGAGCATTGCCCCACGTTTCACGTGTGCTCCAGGTGCGCCCTGCTCGGGCGGCTGCGCCGCCATCCCGTAGCCAATCCCCTCACCCATCAGACTGTGCCACGACGGATCGTACACAACCTCGTCAAGCCGGTTGCCGAACCTGTCGTGCGTGTGTAGGACAGGCAGGTTCGTGTTCGCCCGGAATCCCCACTCGATCACTTCGCCGCTGCCTGCACGGCTCCCGACCTGTCGCAGCATCTCGATATCTGCATCAGACCCGTAGCGCCGGACCCCCTCGACCAGGGCAGCGTCGGTGTCGAAGACGTTGTAACCGACGAGCGGCGTCGCCTGGTTTACCACCTCGTGAGTAGCGTACGGGCGGCGCGACAAAGAGCTATCCCCGCCAGCGCTCGCCCCCGATTCCCGCACCCCCACCACCGCTCCCCCCTGAGCCACGGCATCGAGGCTACCGTTCGCGCCGCCTTCCGGGGAAATATCCCCCGCAAGGTCCGGCGTTCCTACTGAAGCTTCAACTTGCGCCATCACGAGTACGATCCTACTCCCCTGCCGGCCGCCCGGCGCAGTCTTCTTTACGCGATAGTACCTACTATGTCATGCTATTCTATGTACTGTCATGTCTACTTGCAAACGACCAGTCCCTTGGGACACCGGATCTGCCAAGCGCCTGCTCCTCCTTCCCGCGCCCGGCCCGTGCGCTACGGGCTACGATGTCCGCTCCCTTTACGTCGAGACGTTCTGGCTGCCGGTGATCGGTCCCTCTGCGACCTGTCTTGCGAGGGCCGTCGCCCGGATGCTCGATGTCGGGCCGCAAGGAGTCACCGTCTGCATGGACGACCTCGCGGCATCGATCGGCCTCGCGGCTGGTACCGGACGGCACTCTGTTTTCCGGAGAACGTTACGCCGCTGCATCGCCTTCGGCATTGCCCAGCCCGCCGGCTTCGACCCTGCAGCCTCCGCCGACTTCGCCGGCACCAACGCCTCGGATAGCGAGCCCCAGGGTGCGCTGCTGATGGTGTATTTCGCCCGGTACCTACCCCCGATCGGGCCCCGGATGCTGGCCGCCCTCCCGCAAAGGCTCAGGTCACTTCACGAAACCTTGGAACCGTTATCCGAAGAGGAGCGGCAAGGGGGCGACAACGGCACCTGAGCGAATGGCACGCGGTTGCATCCGCGCCGCTTGAGGGCCGGCTGAGCTTCACGCTACCGCCTCGAGACTGCGGGCGGGATCGGGCGGCAACATAGCATTGCAACATCGTGGCGTGCTATAGATGAGGCATGAGTAGTCCCGTGATTGACACGCGCTGGAACCTTCCCGCATCAGGAATGCCGGATTCGTGGTTCAACATCCTCCCCCGGATGCCCGAACCGCTGAAGCCTCCCTTGCACCCGGCAACAAGAGAACCGGTCGGACCAGCCGACCTCGAGCCCATCTTCCCCATGGCGCTCATCGAGCAGGAGATGTCGTCACAGCCGTGGATAGACATACCCGGCAAGGTGGTCGACGTGCTGACCCTGTGGAGGCCGACCCCGCTCGTTCGGGCCCGAAGGTTGGAAGAGGCCCTGCAAACCCCCGCCCGTATCTACTACAAGGACGAGTCGGTCTCACCTCCGGGCTCCCACAAACCCAACACGGCTGTGGCGCAAGCCTACTTCAACCAGAAAGAGGGAACCACGAGGCTCGCCACGGAGACGGGCGCGGGCCAGTGGGGAAGCGCGCTCTCCTTTGCGTGCTCGCTCTTAGGTCTGGAGTGCAAGGTGTACATGGTTCGCGCATCGTTCCACCAGAAGCCGTACCGGCGGGTGATGATCGAGACGTGGGGTGGCCAGGTCGAGCCCTCGCCGGTGGACGACCCCGACCATCCGGGATCTCTCGGCACCGCCATCAGCGACGCCGTGCGTGACGCAGGATCGCGCCCCGATACGCACTACTCGCTCGGATCGGTCCTCAACCACGTCCTCCTCCACCAGACGGTCATCGGGTTGGAAGCGAAGAAACAGTTGGACCTCGCCGGTGAGCGCCTGCCGGACGTGGTGATCTCCTCCTGCGGAGGCGGTTCGAACCTGGGTGGCCTTTCCCTTCCCTTCGTCGAGGATCCTGAAGTCCGCCTCATGGCCGTCGAGCCGTCATCCTGCCCCACACTCACGGAGGGCCGTTTCGACTACGACTTCGGGGACACAGCCGGCCTGACGCCCCTGCTGGCGATGTACACACTCGGCCATGACTTCGTCCCGCCGTCGATCCATGCCGGCGGGCTGCGGTACCACGGCGACTCCCCGATCATCTCGGAGCTGGTACGCAGCGGCCGGATGGGAGCGGTCGCATACCCTCAGGGCAAAGTTTTCGAGGCAGCGGTGCAGTGGGCACGGAGCCAGGGCACCATCCCGGCTCCGGAGACAAGCCACGCCGTCCGTGCCGTCATCGATGAAGCCCTGGCCGCCAGGGAGGAGGGCACGGAGCGGGTAATCCTCTTCAACTACTCGGGCCACGGACTCCTCGACCTCTCCGCATACGACGATTACCTGACCGGCAAGCTCGACTGATCGCGTGGAGGCTCAGGCCGGCCCTCCACACCCGTAATGGGCTCCGTATGAGTCGACGACCCTGCGCGCTTCGTTTGCCGGGTGCTTCTTGGCTCGCCGCGGTGCCTACTGGGCGATCTACCGCATCGACACCGAAACACGGATCATTCACCTGGTCCGGATCGAGCATCGCGCAACCGCCTACCAGCGACGCCGAGACACCGGCCGTTATGAAACTCGAATAGACGTACTGGCCTGAGACCTCGGTTACGCGCCGAGTACGGCCTGGGCCGCCGCCAGGCGAGCCACAGGAACCCTGAACGGCGAGCAGCTGACGTAATCCACGCCGGCCTCGAAGAAAACCCGGATCGACTCGGGATCTCCCCCGTGCTCGCCGCACACGCCGAGATCAAGGCCGGGCCGCGCCTGCCGGCCGCTCTTCACTGCCATCCGCACGAGCTCGCCAACCCCGTCCGCATCCACGGTCTCGAAGGGGTTACGCTGCAGGAGCCCCATCGCCAGGTAGTCGTGCATCATCCGGCCCTCGACGTCGTCACGGCTGAACCCGAAGGTCATCTGGGTCAGGTCATTCGTCCCGAAGGAGAAGAACTCTGCCACCTGAGCGATCTCGCCGGCCCGCAGGGCGGCACGAGGCGTCTCTATCATCGTGCCGATCTTCACCGACATCTTGGCCCGTTCCTCTGCCGACGCCGAGGCGAGCACCTCCTCCACGGCCCCTTCGACCCATCCCCGGGCGAGCTCCATCTCGGCCGCCGTAACAACGAGGGGGATCATCACCTCCACCACCGGATCCCCGCCGCTTCTCACCCTTTCCAGGGCGGCCTGCATCAGCGCCTTCACCTGCATGGCGTAGAGGCCCGGCCTGACCACGCCGAGGCGCACGCCTCTCGTGCCGAGCATGGGGTTGGATTCCCTCATGTCGAGCGCGGCACGATACAGTTTCTCATCCTCCGGGGAGAGGCCCTCTGTCGCCGCCCTCCTCGCAAGCTCCTCGGTCTTCGGTAGGAACTCGTGGAGGGGCGGATCGAGCAGGCGCACGATCACCGGAAGGCCGTCCATCTCCTTCAGGATCTCGACGAAATCGTCCTTCTGTGCGGCTCGGAGCTCCTCCAGAGCGGCTGCCTCCTCCTCGGGAGACGATGCGAGGATCATCCGCCTCACGATCGGCAGGCGGTCCGCGACGAGGAACATGTGCTCCGTACGGCATAGCCCGATCCCCTCTGCGCCGTTTCGCCTCGCATTGGCTGCATCCGGGCCGTTGTCGGCGTTGGCGCGCACCCCGAGGCGGCCCTTGCGTATCTCGTCCGCCCAGGTAAGGATCTGCTCGAGAGCCACCGGTGTCTCGGAATGCGACAAGGGCACCTGGCCGGCCACTACGGTACCGTTCGTCCCGTCGATAGAGATCCAGTCGCCCTCAGCTACGACGACGCCGCCGGCCTTGAAGCTCCAGCCGGCGCCCGAACTTCCACTGCCCGCCTCGCCCGAAGCCCCGCCCTGCCCCGCCATATCTCCGCCAGATATCTTGACCGACTCGGCGCCCACGACAGCCGGCTTGCCCCATCCCCGGGCCACGACCGCTGCGTGCGACACGAGACCGCCCCTCGAGGTAAGTACGCCCTCGGCAGCCAGCATCCCGTGGACGTCCTCCGGAGAGGTCTCGTTGCGCACGAGAACGACCTGCTCTCCCCTGGCATGAGCCTCGGCGGCACCGTCAGCCGTGAAATAGGCCCGCCCCACCGCGGCACCGGGCGATGCGCCCAGTCCCGTCGCCACCACCTTGTAGTCGCCCTGGGCAAACTGCGGATGAAGGACCTGCTCCAGATGAGCCGGTGAGATCCTCCCGATAGCCTCCTCCCGGGTGAGCATTATGTCCGGGTCCGACGTCATATCCACCGCCATCTGGAGCGCCGCCCTGCCCGTTCTCTTGCCAACCCTCGTCTGGAGCATCCAGAGCTTCCCCTGCTCAATGGTGAACTCCGTATCGCACATGTCCCGGAAGTGTCTCTCCAGCCTGGCGAAAATGCCGAGCAACTCCTCGTACACATCCGGCATGGACTCCGCAAGGGACGGCAGGGGCAAGGTGTTGCGGATCCCGGCAACCACGTCCTCGCCCTGTGCGTTCAGCAGGAAATCCCCGTAGACACCCTTTGTCCCGGTCGCGGGGTCCCTGGTAAAACCCACACCGGTTCCCGACTGGTCGTCACGATTCCCGAAGACCATCGCCTGAACGTTCACTGCCGTTCCGAGGTCATGGGGAATGTGCTCGTGCTCCCGGTAGGCGGTCGCCCTCGGACCCTGCCACGAGTTGAACACGGCCCCGATGGCGCCGGTCAGCTGGTCGGCCGGATCCTGGGGAAACGGCGACCCGGTCTCCCGCTCGATCGTGTTCTTGTACGACTCGACGAGGCCGCCCAGGGCCTCAGGAGAGAGCTCCGCGTCGCTCCGCACGCTCTCCCTCTCCTTTGCCGCCTCCAGCTCCCGGTCGAAGAGGGTTCCATCGATCCCGAGCACGATCCGACCGAACATGGAGAGGAAGCGCCGGTAGGAGTCGTAAGCAAAGCGCTTGCCGGACGTCCGGAGTGCAAGCCCGTCCACCGACTGGTCGTTGAGCCCGAGATTCAGGACGGTGTCCATCATGCCGGGCATGGAGAACTTGGCTCCCGAACGCACGCTCACGAGAAGCGGGTCATCCGGATCGCCTATCCGCTTGCCCATCCGGTTCTCGAGCCTCTCCCTGGCAACCGCCACCTCGTCGTCGAGCCCTTCCGGCCAGCCTCGCTGCAGGTAGGCCCGGCAGGCGTCGGTCGAGATGGTAAAACCCGGCGGCACCGGCAGTCCCAGCACCGACGCCATCTCCGCAAGGCCGGCTCCCTTACCGCCCAGCAACCCCTTTAGCTCGATCGGCGAAGCGGCGTGCGCGAAATCGAAATCGTAAACGTAAGTCATCTGGCCTCCTGCCTCATGTAGGAGCTTCAGCCCCGGTACCGCCCGGCGAGCTCGGCCACGAGCCCATCGATCCCCACCCTCACCTGCTCCGTTGTGTCCCTGTCCCGGACGGTGACCGCCCGGTCCGACAACGTCTCGAAATCTACCGTGACGCACCACGGCGTACCAATCTCGTCCTGCCTTCTGTATCGCCGCCCGATGCTCTGTGTCACGTCGAGCTCGCACATGAAGAGCGGCTGCAGCTTCGCCAGCACCTCGCGCGCCACGGGCACGAGGTCAACGTGTTTCGAGAGCGGCAGCACTGCCACCTTATAGGGGGCAAGGCGCGGATCGAGCCGCAGCACCACCCTCCTCTCGCCAGCCACCTCATCCTCCTCGTACGCGTCGATCAGGAACGCCATCATCGTACGCGTAGCCCCCGCCGCAGGCTCGATGACGTGAGGAACGTACCGGACTGAGGTGGCCTGGTCGAAGAACTCGAGCGGCTCGCCCGACACGGCAGTATGAGCCAACAGATCGTAGTCGGTCCTGTTCGCTATGCCCTCCAGCTCGTCCCAACCCCACGGGAAGAGGAACTCCACGTCCGAGGTGCCGGACGAGTAGTGGGACAGCTCTTCCGCCGAATGGGGACGCAGCCGCAGCCTATCCTTGGCAATGCCGAGGTCCACGTACCACTGGAAGCGCTCGTTGCACCAGTACTCGTACCACTTGGGCGACTCTTCAGGCGGCACAAAGAACTCCATCTCCATCTGCTCGAACTCCCGGGTCCTGAACACGAAGTTCTGCGGCGTGATCTCGTTGCGGAAGGACTTGCCCATCTGCGCTATACCAAAAGGGGGCTTCTTGCGGGATGTGTTGAGCACTGCAGCGAAGTTCACGAACATGCCCTGGGCTGTCTCCGGCCGCAGGTAGGCCACAGCCCCCTCGTCCTCGACTGGCCCGGCGTGGGTCTTGAACATCAGATTGAAGCGCTTCGCCTCGGTCAGATCCTCCGAACCGCAGGCGGGGCACTTTCCGTCGATCTTGTCGGCCCTCGATCGCTCATGGCACTTACGGCACTCGACGAGCGGGTCGGTGAAGTTCTTCAGGTGCCCCGACGCCTCCCATATCCTGGGACTCGACAGGATCGCGGCGTCCAGGCCGACGACGTCGTCTCTCAACTGCACCATCGAGAGCCACCATGCCTCCTTCACGTTGCGGAGCATGAGCGCGCCGAGCGGTCCATAGTCGTACGTCGAACGGAATCCGCCATATATCTCTGCAGATGGGAAAATAAAGCCGCGCCTCTTACAGAGGTTGACGATCTTCTCCATCAGCTCGCCGCCTGCCGGTTCGCCCATACGGGGAGTATAACAGGGCGCCCGCGATACCCCGCCGGTCAGATCACCGCTCTCGGTGTCCAACGGACTGCCACCTGAAGTAGTGGCGTTGCGGTAACGCTACCAGGCATTTGCCACACTGAGCGGCAGTATGTTCCGGCGGAAACGCCCGCGAGCGCTCCGCCGGCAAGGCCGGAAGAGCCCGCACAACGAGGCAACCTGCTATAGTCCGTTCATTAGCGACGCTCCCCCACTGCCCAACGATGACCAGCCGGACCCGGTCGGCAAGCCTGACCAGGTCGGCCAGCCGGACCCGGGTAGTCACTCGGCGTCATCCGCGCCGGTTCCGGCCGGAGGGGCTGGCGGGGCCACTGACCCCGATATGCCCTCCGACCCGGTCCCACCCAGCCGGCAGGGCAACCTGAACGGGGACGACCGGTCCGCCAGCCTGCCTCAGCAGTCGCCGCCGCCTTCGGAGCGGCCATGCCCTCCCAACGCACCTCAAGGGGCTCCCCCGCAACAGTACCCCGCGCCGGTTTCCGGCCCGTCTCCCTATGGCGCCCCTCCTTACCGCTACCCTCACTACGGCCACCCACCCTACGGCTATCCCGGTGGTCAATACGGGCCTCCGGGCGGCTACCAATACGGGCCACCCATGCCGGTACCTCGCCCGACCAACGGTCTTGCGGTGGCCTCGCTAGTGTGTTCGGTGGGCGGAATTGTCATCTGGCCCATCTGGCCCCTTACTGCGATAGCCGGCATAATCCTGGGTTTCGTGGCGAAGTCAATGATCGACAAGGAAGGGCGCGCTCAAGGAGGAAGGGGCCTAGCTCTCGCGGGGATCATAGTGGGATTCTGCGTGGTCGGTATTGCGATTATCGTGATCGCCTTGATAATTGCGGCAGCCACAAGTAGCTCAGGCTGACCTTGTGCCCCGGCCCAGCCGGCGCTCTCAGTCGAGGGATCGTGCTCGCAGCCTGGTACCGAGGTAATACTCAACGGCTTGGCGGGACAGCGCCTCCACCTCGCCAGCGACCGGCTCTGCCACCGCCCCAAGCGCTTCGGCCAGCCGCCCGCCCAGCACGAACCGCATTGCGCTGATCGCCTCGGGAGAAACCGGAGTCCCGCTACGGCACTTCCGGCAGAGCAGTCCCCCCTGGCCCATGTCGAAAGCGACCAACTCGTCGCCATCGCCACACCTGACACAGGCGTCGACAACCGGGGAGCTTCCCTCCAGCGCCAGGGACTTGAGGTAGAAGCCCGCCTTCACGAGCGGAGGGTTGTCCTTCTCGATCACGGCGAGCGCCCCCACCAGCATTCTGTAGAGGGCGGGGTCCGGGTTGCCCTCGCTACTCAGCTTCGCGGACAGCTCCAGGACAGCCGCCGCCGCCGCCAGCCGCGAGAGATCCTCTTTGATTGCACGGAAGGCGTCGATCACCTGCACCTGCTGGACGATGTCGAGATCCCTGCCCTTCCAACACATGACGACAACGTGACTCGCCGGCTCCAGGCGGCCCCCGAACTTCGAGGTGGTCTTGCGCACGCCCTTCGCCACTGCCCGGACCTGGCCGTGTTCCTCGGTCAGGATCGCGATGATCCTGTCAGACTCTCCCAGCTTCGTCGTGCGCAGGACTACGCCCCTGTCGTGGTAGCTCGGCACCGTTCAGCCGCCTTGTCTTGCGTGTTGGACCAGCACGGTTCGGGATGGCGCTCCGTCCTCTGCTGCGCCAGGCGGCTCAGTCGTCGGCGGTGGCCTCGGACAGCAGGTCAGCAAACTTCTGCTTCGCCGCTTCCCGCCGCTTCGGGATATACTCCGTGGGAACCTCTGCCGCCTTGTAGGCTCGCAACACACGCTTGGCCACCGACGCCTTGTGAACCTCGTCCGCACCGTCGTATATGCGGGCCGACCTGGCCGCCCTGTACATCCGCTCGAGCGGCATGTCGCTGGAGAAGCCGAGGCCCCCGTGAACCTGGATCGCCCGGTCGATTACGTTGTAAAGCACGGCTGCTCCGTAGTACTTGATCATGCCGATCTCCACCCTCGCCGTCACCGGCCCCTCCTGATCCATTTTCCAGGCCGCGTACAGTGTCAGCAGGCGAGCAGCCGTCATCTCCGCCAGCGAGTCCGCCACGAACGCCTGGATCATCTGCTTCTCCGAGAGCAGTGAGCCGTGCGACCTCCTGGATACCGCCCTTTCGCACATCATGTCGAAAGCTCGCTGGGCCTGGCCCAGCCATCTCATGGCGTGATGGATCCTTCCCGGACCGAGGCGGGCCTGCGCCAGCCTGAACCCTGACCCCTCGTTACCGAGCAGATTCCCGGCGGGCACTCTCACGTTCTCGTAGACGATCTCGGTGTGGCCCCAGAAATTGCCCTCCGAGATGTGGGGATGCTCCATCGTGGGAACGTCACGCACGATGTTCACCCCGGGGGCGTCCGCAGGCACCACGATCATCGAGCACCGGTCGTAGGGGCCAGCCGACGGATCGGTCACCGCCATGACGATCAGGAAGTCAGCTATCGAGCCGTTCGTCGTGAACCACTTGTGGCCGTTGATCACCCAAACGTCGCCATCCCTCACCGCTGAGGTCTCGAGAAGTGTCGGGTCCGAGCCCGCTGTTCCGGGCTCGGTCATGGAGAAGCCGCTGCGCAGCCTGCCTTCGAGCAGGGGATGGAGCCAGCGTTCCCGTTGATCGGTACGGCCGGTCTGCTCCGTGGCCACGGCGATCAGCTCGGCATTGCCCGAGTCCGGGGCGTTGTTGCCGAAAACGACAGGGGCGAGAGGCGACCGCCCCACGATCTCGTGAAGCAGCCCCAACTTCACCTGTCCGTAGCCCCCGCCGCCCAACTCCGGTGGCAGGTGAGCCGCCCACAGGCCTTTCTCCCTGACCTGCTCCTGGAGCGGGCGCGCTGCCTCCACGAACGTGTCGTAGTCGAGATCGAGTGTCTCGAGCGGATATATTTCCTGCTCGACCAGGTTTTTCGCCCAGTCGAGCTTCTCCTGGTACTCCGGATCGGTCTCGAACTCCCAAGACATAGGTCACCTCCAGGGTTCAGCATTTCTCGAATTCCCTGTGCCGGGTACCTGCGGGGGCATGGCAGTTCTCAGCACAAAGACCTCGGCACATCGTCACGACCTATCACCTTCGCGAGCCTGCAAGGGGCTTGCCTCCCGCCGGTTGCCGTTCGACAACCCATGCTAACCGCCACCGCTCCCGATCACCACCGGGCACGTACGGGCGGGTCGTAGGGCCGGGCACGCGGCCCCGCCTCGGCTCTGCACGACTGGCAGAGAGCGCGTGCCGGCGGCTTGGGCCAGAGAGGCGTCGAACGAGGCGATGCGAGCCCCCGTCGCTTCCGCGGCAAGCAGCGCGCAGCAATCGGGCATCTGCAACCCGGTGCTCACGCGCAGGCCGGCCAGTCTCACCGCTCGACTGGGGCGCCGGACCGGTTGGTAGACTGCTCTCGTGCAATCAACCTCTGTCACCATGCCGTCGTCGCGCAAGTCCTCCTCGCTTCCGGGGAAAGCCACGTCGTTATCGGATGGCGGGACGCCGCTACCGGGAGATCCCTCCTTCCCGTCGGTCGGGAGGTCCTCGCAACCCGATGGCCCGGCTTCACCCAACCCGGCGAAGGCCAGGGCGCTCATCAGCGAAGCCTCCCGCGCCCTGCTCGACGAACGGAGGGATCTCGATCAGAACGAGCTGGCCGCCCTCTCTAAGCTCGGCGAGGAGCATGTAGCGGCCCTGGCCGCTCTGGCGCACGAGGTGCGCGTGGACCGCTGCGGGCTGCAGGTGGAGCTGGAGGGAATCCTTTCGGTCAAGACCGGCGCCTGCACGGAGGACTGCGGCTTCTGCTCCCAGTCGTCCCGCTTCGACAGCCCCGTCAAGGCCACGCCCTTCGTCGACCGCGACGATATCCTGTCGGCGGCCCGAGCCACGGCCGCGACAGGAGCCTCGAAGTTCTGCATGGTCCTTGCGATAAGAGGCCCGGACGAGCGGACTCTGGAGAGGATCATCGACGCCGTGCGGCTCGTGAAACGCGAGACGGGCCTGCAGGTTGCGTGCAGTGCCGGGTTACTTGATCGTACGAAGGCCGGCAGGCTGGCCGAAGCAGGGGTCCACTGCTACAACCACAACCTGGAGACGGCCCGGTCGTTCTTCCCGAAGATCGTCTCCAGCCACTCCTTCGATGAGCGGCTCGAGACCTGCGGAATCGTGAAGGACGCGGGCATGGAGCTTTGCTCGGGGGTGCTGCTGAACCTGGGCGAAAGCGACGAGCAGCGGCTCGAGATGCTCGAAGAGCTCCGGCGGCTCGGACCGTGCGACGTCCCCATCAACTTCCTCAACCCCCGCCCGGGGACTCCACTCGGATCCCGTACCTTGATGCGACCCTGGGAGGCCATCCGCTGGATCGCCCTCTTCCGTTTGGGCCTGCCATCGGCAGTCCTTCGCTATGCAGGCGGCAGGGAGGTAACCTTGAAAGAGCTACAGGCCATCGGCCTCACGGCAGGCGTCAACGCCCTGATCGTCGGGAACTACCTGACTACCCTGGGCCGTAGCCCGCAGGAGGACCTCGCCATGCTCGAGGATCTCTCCATGCCTGTGGGCATGGTCGGTGCAGCCATTTAGTGGCCCGTCCACCATCGTTCTGCCCCGGTTGCGGAAAGCCGCCCGGCGAATGCGCCGGATGCCTGCCAGACCTGGACCCGCCACGCTACTGCACTATCTGTGGAAGACGGCTTACCGTAACAGTCAGCCCCACGGGCTTCACCGCTCTCTGCAAAACCCACGGCCCGCTTCGCCCCGGGAGCCCGGATCAGTCTGGCGGGATGAGGTCGCCTGCCAGCTCGCGGGCAGCCGGCACGAGCCCGTCAAGCAGGCCGGTCACGACCTGAATACCGTCCTGATCTCTCAGCCACTCCAGGATTCGCCGCTGGATATCGTTGTCGGTGGTGAACCGGTTAAGCACGGTGATCACCGGCACCGGGTTCCCATCCGGACCTTGCACGTTCTTCAGGCCGTTCAGGGACATCCGGACGAGGTTGATACAACCCAGTTCGGCCTCGGTGACAAGCACGACCGCGTGGGGCTTCAAGAGGTTCGCGAGGTCTACCCCGTCGCCGTCCACCGCCTGCGGTGAGCGCACCCCGCCGGACAGCTCCACCAAGCCGATATCGACCCCCGGCTGCCACGCTACCGAGAATGCCAGGTTGTTGACTGTGGGGGGATCCATGTCGAGTGCGTCCGCGGCCATCGGCGGAGCCATGTCCACCGGGTACCAGTAGTTCTTGAGACACACCTGCTCGGGCGCCTCATCCGTGGCACCTGCCAGCACGTCGGCATCGGTCGGCCACGTCCCCTCCGCATAGGACTGGGCCGGCTTGCGGGCCGCCACCCGGCATCCGAAGCTTTTCCAGGCTTCGAGAAGCTGCTTTGCGATCCAGGTCTTGCCGACACCCGTGCCGGTTCCCGCAACCACGATCATTTTCTCCGGACGGGTCGGAAGGATCATGCCAAATGGTACCCTGTGCGGCACCGGGCGATCAACAGGCGTCGTGCGCACCCGGCCCCAGCCTGCATCAGGCAGGAACTCCGCCAGTCGTCAGGCCGGAATGGCACCGGCTACCAGACCGAGCTCAGCAAGCGAGGCACGCAGGCTGTCTACCTGCTCGTCGGTGTGGGCAGCCGAGAGGGAGATGCGAAGCCGAGAGGTACCGGCCGGAACCGTGGGGGGACGTATGGCGGGAACCCAAATGCCCCGCTCCAGGAGCCTCCGGGACGCAGCCAGCGCGTCCTTCTCCGCCCCTACGACCACCGAGACGATTTGCGTATCGTGGCCCGGCGCCACGCGTTCCACGTGACCCGCGAGACGGTCGATGAGTCCCCGCCCCTCAGCCGATCCAAGAATCCGCAGGGCGGCCAGCGCAGCGGCCGCGGCAGGCGGGGCGAGTGCGGTCGTGAAGATGTACGACCTGGCCGTGTTTACCAGCAGGTCGACATAACGGGCCGGTCCCGCAACGAATCCCCCCTGTGACCCGAGGAACTTCGAGAGAGTGCCCACCCTGAGCACTACCGGCCGTGCAGCGCCTAGCTGCGGCACCGTCTCTGCCTCACCGAAGCAACTGGCTCCCCGCTCGGTCCCGTGGCCTACCCGGCCTGCCCCCCGCCCTGACCGCGCTTCCGTCACGGGATCGCCGCCCAGCACGCAGTGAGCCTCGTCCAGCACGAGGAGCGATCCGTGCCTGGCGCAGACATCCATGAGCCCCCAGACCGGAGCTATGTCCCCATCCACCGAGAACACCAAGTCGCTCACCACCATCGACAGGCCGGCGTGGCCGCACAGCAGCTTCTCCAACCGCTCGAGGTCCCGATGCGGGTAGGCAGCCACGTCTGCCCGGGCAATCCGGCAGCCGTCGATGATCGAAGCGTGATTGAGCTCGTCCGAGCAGACGAGCAGTCCCGAACCCGCTACCCGAGCCTCGCGCTCCCGCTCGCTCTCCTCGGCAGGCCGACTCTCCCCCACGCCTCCGCTATAACCTTCGCCGACGGGAAGCCCTGATGCGCCGCGTGCCGCCGCTGCAAGCGCCGTGACGACTCCAACATTGGCCTGGTAGCCGGTCGGGAAAAGGACGGCTCGCTCTGAGCTTTTCCACCGTGCCAGCTCTACCTCCAGATCTTCATGCACGGGCCGGGTTCCCGTAAGGAGTCGCGCGCCTCCAGAACCGCTTCCCCACAGCGCTCCAGCCTGCGCCGCCGCATCGACCACAGCCGGATGGCACGACAGCCCCAGGTAGTCATTCGAACCGAACGTGACGACGGCCCGGCTGTCACGGTCGCCGCCCGTTCCGAACAGGAGGCCGCTCTGGCCGGCACCATCGAAAATGACCGGCGCTCGCCACCGCCCACGACCCCTGATCCGATCAAGGCTCTCGTCAACAACGCCGTCCCACGATGGACCGCCTCTCTCGCGCGATGCTCCAAGGCCGGCCTGAACCGCTTGCGTACGGTCCTCCGACGCCCCGGCCCCCATCGCGCTGCGCTCCGCCCCACCTGTGAGATCATCCCTCCCCACCTCTGCGCCTGTCACAGTAACTCGTCCAACGATTCGACCAACACCGCCACGATCCTATCGATCTCCCCGGTGGTGATCGTAAGCGGCGGCATGATCACCACGACATCGCCGAGCGGCCGGAGGAGCACGCCCCTTCTCGTTGCACCGGCACAGGCGCGCCTCCCCCACCGGAGCCCCTCTACGGGCGGTGAGAGCTCCACGCCGACCATGAGACCCTGCTGGCGGATTGCCTTCACCGCCAGGTGGTCGGCAAGCGAACCCGCAAGCGACCCCGCCAGGTGGTCGGCACCTGATCGGACGTTATCGAGCACGTGGCGGCTCTCCATGAGCTCGAGATGCTTCAGCGCTACGGCAGCGGCCAGCGCGTTCCCTCCGTAGGAGTGACCATGATAGAGGGTCTCCGGCCCGAGATCGTCTCCGAAGAACGCCTCGTACACCTTCGCCGAAGCCGCTGTTGCCGACATGGGGAGGTACCCTCCCGTAAGCCCCTTGCCGATGCAGAGAAGATCCGGGCGAAGACCGCAGATTTCCGACGCAAACATCGCGCCCGTGCGCCCGAACCCGGTGGCGACCTCATCTGCAATGAGAAGAACCCCGGCATCATGGCACAACTGCCCCAGCTCACCCACTTGGTGCGGATCCCCCACCACCATCCCGCCGGCTGCCTGGACGAGCGGCTCCACGACCACGGCTGCCAACTCGCCGGAGCGCGACTCGATCACCTTTGCCGCCGCCGCCAGCCAATCGGGGTCGCCGTACCCGGGAGAACGCAGCACCTCGAACTTCAACGGATCGAACACAGCACTCTCGAAACCGGAGTCACCAAGGGATATTGCCCCGGTGGTGTCACCGT
Source organism: Actinomycetes bacterium (assembly GCA_021816935.1). GTDB lineage: Bacteria > Actinomycetota > Acidimicrobiia > Acidimicrobiales > JAMCPL01 > JAKAWR01. The sequence continues at coordinate 143,220 of JAKAWR010000007.1, read as the reverse complement.
GGTAAGCACCTCCGAGCGCCAGGAAAAGCCTGTGCTCGCCCGCGCCGGCCCCCTTGTTCCTCCAGTACTGGAAGGCCACTTTGAGAGCCTGCTCCACTGCAGATGCTCCATCGGACGCGAACAGGAAGTGCGGGGACTCCACCGGGACCACTCGGGACAGTGCCTCTGCCAGGTGCACGACCACCGTGTTGCCATTGCCCAGCAGCGTCGAGTGCGCGATCCTGCCCACCTGATCGATAAGCGCCCGGTCGAGTTCGGGAACCCGGTGCCCCAACGTGGTCACCCACAACGATGATATCGCGTCAAGATATCTATTCCCGTCGACGTCGATGAGCTCCCGGCCCTCCGCCCGTTCGATCATCAGCGGCGCGCGGCTGGCCTCGCCGCCGAGGAAGCTTGCCATTTGCGTAAAGCCGTGCCATACGACGGCTGCATCACGCTCCAGCCAGCCGCGAGAAGTCTCGTTCACGCTCCCTGAGCTCCTAGGGTCGAAGGTCCCCGCCGGCCTAATCGGAGTCCAGCCACCGGTGCCCGAGCTCTTCGCGCCTCGACGTCCACTCCTCCACCGTCATCGCGTACCGTAGGTGGTCTTCCCACATGCCGTTAATCTCCAGGAAGCCTGCGGAAACGCCCTCGTGCCGAACGCCCAGCTTCTCGGCGACCCTGATGCTCTTGGCGTTGCGCGGCACGATGGCTATCTCGACGCGGTGGAGCCCAAGCACCTCGAAGGCGAAACGGATGACCACCACCGTCGCCTCGGGCGCAAGACCCATCCCCGCCATCGCCTCGTCCACCCAGTAGCCGACGTAACCGCTCTGGAAAGGCCCGCGCTGGATCGAAGAGAGCGTAACTTCGCCGCAGAGCCGGTCCCCAAGGAAAATCCCGAAGCCATAGCCGCTCCCCGACTGGCGCTCCCTGTCACGCGCCCGGCATCTCGCATAGAAACCCGGGCGATCGTCGACGACCTCTGGCGCTCCCGCAGGCCGCGGTTCCCACGGAAGCAGCCACGAACGGCACCGAAAGCGGATCTCGGACCACGCGTCATAGTCGCTCTCCGCTAGAGGCCGCAGCGTCACCCGACGTCCGTGGAGTTCCAGACCACCGCCGAGGACTCCCGTTTCCATAACCGAGCTGCGCGCCACGCATAAATGTTTCCCCGTTTGCGGGGGCCTGCGCAAGGCGGGCAGCACTCAGGCTCTACTGAGATCCAACAGCTCGGCGGTCTCCTGCGTTAATCTGTTGCCGTGCCGGACCCCGACGTGCTTACAGATCAACCGCTTGGCGAACCGGGTGCTCAGCGCAGCCAGCTGGGATTGCGCGATCGCCGGGCACTGCGGCGATTCCAAAGGCTCTATTACGACTCCGCCCAGACATGGCAGACTACCTCGTGGATGGGCATTCCCACTCAGAAGTGCCCGACCGACATGTGGATCTACCAGGAGATACTCTTCGAGGTGAAGCCCGACCTGCTGATCGAGACCGGCACGGCCTACGGTGGCAGCGCCCTGTTCTTCGCCCACATAATGGACCTTATGGGCAAAGGCCGCGTCACGACCGTAGACATCCTGGACACAGGGCAAAGGCCCACTCATCCACGGATCACCTACGTGCAGTCCTCGTCGACGGATCCGGAGACGTTTACACGGCTGCGCCAGGGAGCGTCAGAGTCCGGATGCGTCATGGTCGTGCTCGATTCAGACCATTCGGCAGCGCACGTTGCCCGAGAGCTCGAGCTTTATGCAGATCTCGTGACCCCGGGAAGCTACCTCGTCGTTGAGGACACAAACGTGAACGGCCATCCCGTCTACAGCTCTTTCGGGCCCGGGCCGATGGAAGCTGTCGAGGAGTTCCTGGAGAAGCGGAGCGACTTCGCCGTTGATCCGGTACGAGAACGGCTGTACATGACATTTAACCCGAGAGGGTTCCTGAAGAAGGTGGGACCATCCTGATCGGAGGCAGCGAGATCGCCCGTGAGCGTTCCCCTCGGTCGCTGCGCATCCAGATGGTCCTGTACGACCAGAGCGGGGAAGAGCTCGCCGCCGCCCTGGACAGCCTCGCAGCCTCGGTTGCTCATGCCATTCGCAGGGGAGTAGCTGCCGATGCGGTCCTCTGGCTGGGAGACTGCTCGGACCGCCCATGCATGGACGCAGCACATCTCGATTCCGTACGCGAGGCGACCGGCCGGGCCGGCATCGCCACGGTCAGCTACGCTCACTTCGGTACGAATCTGGGCTTCGGCGGGGGCCACAACCGCCTCGCCGAGGGTGCCCGCGAAGATGTAATGCTCGTTCTCAACCCGGACACCTACTGCAGCCCCTATGTCGTCGAAGAGCTCCTGTCGACGCTGAACGATCCGTCGGTCGGTTTGGTCGATGCGAAACAGCTACCCCTGGAACACCCGAAATCGTACGACTTGTCGACGGGCGATACGAGCTGGGCACTGGGGGCGTGCTTCATGATGCCGACCCGGATCTTCCGGGAGATCGACGGTTTCGACGATCGCTCGTTCTTCCTCTACTGCGAGGACGTGGACCTGTCGTGGCGAGTCAAGCTGGCGGGCTTCAGGGTGGTCCACAACCCCAACGCGAAGTTCTTCCACGACAAGCAGCTCGACGACGACGGGGTGTTCATCCCGGCAGCCCGGGAACCGGAGGAATCTTCGGAATCGGCATTGCTGCTGGCATACAAGTTCTCGCGCGACGACATGGTCCAGAAGTTCCTCGACCATTTCGACACCTCCGGGCTGCCGTTCCACGCGCGAGCAGCGAAGAGGTTTCGCGACCGGATGGCCTCCGGCGATCTTCCCGCAAGGATCGATCTGGACCACCGGGTGGGTCAATTCGTCGGGTTCGACTTCGCGGAGCACAACTTCTCCTATGCCGACTGATCCGGTGCCCAGCGATCCCCTATCGCAGGATCGGCTCCCGACCGAGCCCATGCCGATCCCCTCTCGCAGCACGTCTCCGGCAAGAGGCAGTGCATCGGAAGGCAGCGCCCCTGCAGGCGGTGCCCTGTACAGGCAGGGACACGGCGACCACCGGTACCAGTTTCAGTACCAGGAGACGTCCGTTTACGCGCGCGTGATGAGCCTTGTAACGAGCCTGGCTCGTCCCGTTCCCGGCCTCGTACTCGACATCGGCTGCGGGTTCGGGGCTGTGGCGGAGCCGTGCAGGGAAGGGGGCTTCGGTTACGCCGGCTTCGACGTCTCGGAGGCCGGCCTCACCAGCCTCCGCCAGCGGGGATTCGAAGCGTACGAAGCCGACGCGTCGAACGTTGCCAGCTTTGCGGCGCTCATCCGACAGAACGTGGGCAACCGGCCGGTGGCCGCCATCCTGCTCCTCGATGTGCTCGAACATCTCGTGAACGGAGACGCCCTGATCACGGAACTATCGGCCTTCGCAATGTCCGCAGGATCGCCGATACTCGTCATGAGCGTCCCCAACGTAACCCATTTCGACCTGGCATCGAAGCAGCTGATGGGACGGTTCGACGTAACGCCTACGGGCCTGTTGGACGAGACGCACGTTGTTTTCTATACAGACAGGCGGCTTCGAGAGGTGACCCGTCTGGCCGGCTGGCACGAGATCGGCTCGAACGATCATGTGATGTACGAGAGCGACCAGTTCTTCCCTCCGGACGCGCCGCACCTGGCGCCGGGTACGCCTCTCAACTCGTTCCTGCGCCGCCTGCGCGAACTGGCCGACGACTTTGCATTCGTGAACCAGTTCGTACGGGCGTATGCGCCCGCCTCGACCGAGGAGGTTACGGCCGTCGGGCCGGACGGCGGGGGGGCGGGCAGTACCGCGGCGGCGGGCGTGATAGGCCCGGTCGGGGGAGAACCAGGTGAGGAAGCCGCCCGGATGGCCAGAGTGGCCGCTGGTGAGGCGGGTAATCCATCGCAAGTCTTCCAGGCGCGGGGTGCTGCCAGTCCTCTTACGCGTGAGCAGTTCAACACCCGCATCTTCGCGTCGGTCCTCGTCCGCACGACAGGTGCTCGTATGAGCACCCTGCACGACACGCTGCTGTCGCTCGCGGCCCAAACGTTCAAGGATTTCGAGGTACTTCTCCTCTGCCACAACGTCCGGCGAGAGGATTTCGACGCCATCAAAGAGCTCGTGGACGATTTCCCCGCCGGATTTGCCAGGCAGGTTCGCGTGGTGCAGGTCACCGGAGGCGGCCGCTCCAGGCCGCTCAATGCCGGAACATCGCTCGCGACCGGACGCTACTGCATTATCCTCGACGACGACGACCTCGCATTCGGCCACTGGATGCAGGAGTTCCGCGAATTAGAACAACGTTGGCCGGGACAGGTCCTCAGGCTCGGCGTTGCAGCGCAGAACCTAGAGGACCAGCCCGGCCCGGGAGAATCCCAATGTTATCACGCGATTGGGCGCCCGCGCTGCCCGTACCCGAAAACGTTCGATTTCTTCGATCACCTGTACGAGAACCAGACCCCACCGTGCGTGCTCGCGTACCCGACAACGCTCTTCCAGTGCGTGGGCATACACTTCGGCGAGCAGTGGAACGTCCTTGAAGATTGGGACGTCCTGCTGCAGGCAGCAGAGCTCTGTGGGGTTGCCACCACCCCGAAGGTCTCTGCCCTCTACCGGCTGTGGGACGCAGGCAACCAGTCGGCCCACCTCCACTCGCAAGAAGAATGGCTACGGACAAGGGCGCACATGCAGGAGGGCCTCAATTCCCGTTCGATCCTCATGCCGCCCGATTTCATCCAGACGGTCGACAAGCTGAGTCACATGAAGACCCTCTTTCCCGATCTGCACCGCGAACGCATGCGCCTGCTTGCAGACAACGACAACCTGAAAGCCGAGCTGGCGCGCCTTGGAGCGTTGCCCGGCTACGGCGACGGATTCGAGCAGCAGAAGGCTCACCTGCAGCCGACTACCCCCATCGTCCCGGAAAGCGTGGCTGGCGGAACCCCCGAATCGTTCGGGCTCCGGACCTGGAAGGAAGTGGCTTACCTTGCCGCAGTGGAGACGGACCGTCTCAAGGGCTCCCGTAGCTGGACAATAACCAGCCCTCTGCGCCGAGCCGGAAGGATCGCACGTCGTCTCCGATCCCTCCGAGCTGGCCAGTAGGTGCTAGCCGCACTGCAACGCCTAGCCGCCCGGCACCGTCGAGCCGCACTGCAAGCCCGAGTTGCCCGGGCACCTGCGAGCCGCCCAGCACCTCCACCGGTAGGAACGCCCGTGTCCGGAGCCTCGGCGGATATGGAGGTTGGATAGGGCCTCAGCGGGTAACCTTGGCGAACAGCGATCTTGGCAGCAGCCTCAGAATGCCGAATGCAGGCTGCAGGGCCGACGGCACGTATACTACTCCGGAGCGCTGCTCGAGCGCCCGGACCACCGCCTGGGCAACCTGGGACGCCTCGCAACTCAACGGAGCTTCAGGTAGGCCGGCTGTCATTCTGGTCCTAACGAACCCGGGCCTGACCAGCGTGACTCCAACGCCGGTACCCTCTAACGCCTCGGCCAGGCCCAGCGAGAAACCGTCAAGCCCGGCCTTCCCGGCCCCGTAAACGAAGTTGGCGCGGCGCACGCGCAAGCCGGCAACAGACGACAGCACGACAATCCGTCCGTATCCCTGCCTAACCATCGTGGCAGCAAAGCCGATCATGGCGGCCGCCGGCCCTCCGGTATTCGCAGCAAACATCTCGAACACCCGATCAGTATCCAGTTCCGTAAGATCAGCAGTCCCGAGATCGCCCACAGCCACCACCAAGAGGTCGACGACACCGAGCGCTTCCAGTGCAACGGCGGGAAGCGCCGACACGTCGGAGGCCCGGGTGACGTCGCAGGTGGCCGTAACCGCATTGCCTATACCTGCACGCAGGAGCCGGTCCCTCGCCTCGTCGAGGCCCCTCTGGTTACGTCCTGCGAGCAGCAGACGTTCAAGCCTCCTCGATGCAAGCTCCTCAGCAATGGCAAGGCCGATCTCGGACGTCCCACCCAGGAGCACTGCCGATTGCGGCATCCCGGTCCCGTCGATCATCTCTGGCTCCCAGCGAGTGCTCCCGCTCCGGCCGCCGCTCCGGCTCCGGCAGCGGCGGCCCTCCCGGCACTGGGCTGGGGGGCTCCACAGAGGCCGAGGCGCCTGCCCAGATCGGAGACGAGAACCCCGCCCGGATCCATACGCCTCCGTACGGACCGCCATTCATCCAGGCGCGGGTACATACGCTCTACGAGTCCCGGCCGTAGCCGCGAATCCTTTGCCAGGTAGACACGCCCCCCCGCATCAGCGACCATCACATCGATCTCGTCCAGAAGGCGCGAAAGTCCCTCGATGCCGAGCGGGAGATCGAGTGCCAGGGTCCATCCCGGTGCCGGAAAAGCCAACGGCGACGGATCACCAGGGCCGAACCGCTTGAGAACCGCCAGCAACGAGGGCATGCGCCGATCGGCAAGCAGCGAGACGGCCCGTCCGACCACGTCCTCCGATCCGTTGGGCACGACAAACTGGTACTGCGTAAACCCTGGAGGCCCGTACGCCAAGTTCCAGGAACCGACCGCATCCAGTGGATGGAAGTAGGTGCCGACCGGCTGGATCTCCCCTTCCCTCCTGCGAGGAGCCCTCCTGTACCACAGCTCGTTGAAAAGCGCTGCGCCGGTCCGGGAAACCAGGCGGGCAGGCGGAGCAAGCGGCAAGCGGACGACCTCCCTGGGCGAAAAGGCAAGCGGGTCCGCCACCTTGACGCCGGACTGGCTGAGGTCGTCCTCGCCAGCGTGGTTCGCCCTCGTGAGGACGCTCCTGCCGAGGGTACCTCTCCGGCTGCGATGGAGACAGTCTACCCAGGCGACCGAGTAGCGGTAGCGCCCGTCGCCTCTCGCCAGCATCTCCATGCACGTGCCGATGTCGGGCGCCCTCTCCGTGTCGACGGACATGAAAGCGGTCTCGATCGGGATCAACTCGAGTGTGACCTCGATAACTACACCCGTCAGACCCATTCCTCCCGCAGTTGCCCAGAAGGCGTCCGGGTCTCCTTCAGGCGTGATCTCTGCCGTGCCCGCCGGTGCCGCAATCCGGAATGACCTGACGAACCTGGCGAACGAACCGTCCCTGTGATGGTTCTTGCCGTGAACGTCCGCAGCAAGGGCTCCACCTAGCGTTACATGCCGGGTTCCCGGGGTAACCGGCACGAACCATCCCCGCGGGATCGACCAACGGAGTAGCGCGCCGATACTGAGCCCGGCTTCCGCTCTCAGAAGGCCACCTGCCGCATCGAAGCTGACGATCCGGTCGCAGCGGGTAAGGTCCACTACGGTCCCGCCGGCATTCTGGGCGGCATCGCCGTAGGACCGACCGAGGCCTCGGGGGAGGATCGTCCCTCCCGTCTCAGCGGTACGCCTAACCGCCTTCTCAGCTTCCGCTCCGTCCGCTGGCACCGCCACTGTGGCAGCAGTCCAGCCCGCGCGACCCCAACCTGTCAACAGCCGCACCTCCTCACCGGCCTGCCGGGCGCGGGCGGTGCCCCGGGCCCGCCCGCTACCAAGTCCGGTCATGTGACGGCCGCCAGCACGAAGACCATCAGCCATGCGGCCGCGGCTCCCTGCAGCAGCCGGCTCTTGAAAGGGATCTCTTCGGGTGCTCCTCCCTGTCCTTTGGCCAGGGCGCGTTCAATTGCCACCACCGCCACTGTGAACGGCACCAGGGACACGGCCAACAGCGGCCAGTCTCCGCGCGGATCGTCGACAAACGGGAGCCGGGTCAGAGTCCAGCCGCCGTAGGCCACGACGGTCACCGTCGCGAACAGGTAGCGCATGAGCGCGAGGCCCGGTAAGCGGTACCAGCGCAGAACGGCCCGATGAGACCGGCCTTCTCCGGGCAGCGTAGCTATCTCTGCAGTGCGCTTTCCAACCGCTACAAGAAGCGACCCGGAGCAAACCACAAGAAGGAACCAGCCTGAGATCGGTATCCTCCCTGCCGCCCCACCCGCCACGGCGCGAAGAACGAAACCCGCCGAGACACATAAGAGCTCCAGCAGGGGGACTCGTTTCAGGCCCAGCGAATAGGCGAGGTTGACACCGGCGTAAACCGCTAGGATCTCGCCGAGAGCCGGCATGCCGGCGCCAAGAGCCGTACCCGTCGCCATCAGAACCAGGACGGCGCCTGCAGCGGCTGCACTGTTGCGGCTAATCCGTCCGGAAGCGACCGGCCTCAGGCTCTTGCGGGGGTGCCTGCGGTCCGCCTCGCAGTCTGCCGCGTCGTTCAACATGTAGATCCCCGACGAGATGGCGCAGAAGAGAAGGCCGGCCACGACAACCCCGGCTATGTCAACCCTCTGTCCCGCCGCCAGGGCCGCGATCGGAGCAGCGAAGACGAGACCGCTCTTCACCCATTGACGTGGGCGGGCTGCCGATACGAGTGCGCCGACCCGAGCGTGGATGGCTCCTGCAGGACGTACTCCGGGCTCAGCGGTTGTCCACCCGGGCTTCGTGGGATCGACCGTCACCCCGAGCCCGGCCTGGGCTCCCCAAGAGCCCAACGAAGCCGGCTGTACAGGCTCCACCATCCCGGTGCCGGCGGTCCTGGTCACTGAAAGATCATAGTGCGGCGGCCGCGCCCCCTGCGGCGTCACTGCGGATACTTGTCAAAGCCTTAACGACTCCTTCCCCCGAGAATTTCGAGATCTCGCCCGTCACGGGTTCGGACCTCCGGGAACCGCGCGAGCCGACATGGTGAAGAAATCCCTACCCCACCATGATGCGAAGTAGCGATCGGGCGTACCGGCCATACCGGCGAGGAGGTTGCGGCCGTTGGCCGGCAATGCCGGTGCACCCGGGGTCGAGGGGTCGAACGTTGCGAAGTCCACCCAGTCGGTGTTGATATCAAGCTCCATCCCCCGGACCGCTCCGGCGCTCACGAGCAGGTTGGCAAGCGACGTGATATTGAGCCCTGGACCGGCCACGTAAACGAGCGCTCCATCGGCCGTCTGGCCCACCGCCGAACGCCAGACATCTACGGCCGCCCCGAGTGTTGCCCCCCAGACGTAGTTGTCATTGGGGTTGAGGCCAGCCACGGGCTGCCCGTTGTCGACCAGCATGTTCAGATTCTGGCGCACCGAGACGACCTGAGGGGTCATGCCGACCTCGGTGCCCCATGAGCCAATCTGCACCGAGCCATCTTTGTAGATCACGAAGGAAGCGCCGCCCTGGCGAAGCGGGTCTATGACCTTTCCATCCGTGTAGTACCCGCCCTCCGCATTCGACATGAGGAACCCGGCATTGAACGCAGCGACGAGCGTGCCCGCAGCACTCGGCTGGATTGGAGCCGTGTACCGGTACGGCCCCCCTCCCGGGATCGTGCTCCCGGAATAGAGCCTTGCGCCAAGCAGGCGCGTGTCCATCCAGGCGACACCTGCCACCAGACTCGTGTGCACCGCGTCCGGGCGAAGGAACGCCTCGTATACGGCGGGTACGCCATCCACGAGGCGTCCTGCCGGATGCCATTGCCCCTCTCCGGGGAGCGGGGGGTTCGCTATCGGCTGGATCGGCGGCGGTGCCGGCAAGGGTGTCAAGCCCGGTGTCCCACTCGCGGGCTTTGTCGCGCTTTGCCGGCGGGCTGACTCGTTGCTCGTGGGGGGCGGCGGAATGGCTCCCTTGGGAGGTTTGCCACCAACGGGTGGCGGATGGTGCGAGTAGTAGAAGTTTTCACCCCAGGACACGATGCTCGCCCCCCCGTGGTCGCGAACCCATTCCGCAAACCTGCCGGGGATCGTCACGCCCAGCGAGGGATTCGTGAGCGCTGTCCCCAGGGAAACCCACACCGGTGTCGCCAGAAACAACGCAGCGACGAGGCTGCTCCATACCGGATGGCGGGTTACGAGATGCCTCCTGGCGAGGCGGGCCGCCCGGCGCTTTGAGCGCCGACTCCTACGCCGGGATCGCTGCCCTGGACGGGAAGTGCTCGTTTCACGACTTCCGTTGGCGGCGATGCCGACGCCCGCACCCGGACCTCTGCTCAAGCCACCGCCTACCCCATGACCACCGCCCCGCCTGCGATGAGCGCCGCCAATTCCCGCACTCCCCCCGTTGCCATTGGGACCCGCCGCAGCGTGGGCACCATCCGGCGCGTCCAGTGCCGCCTTCCTTCTCATGCGAGCCTCTTGCTGCACCTCGATCACAGTACCAGCGTCCGCACCATCTTGGACGTCGCCTGCCCTGATTTCGCACGCGGCACGGCGCAGGTTCCCGGCATCCTCTCGGACCGCTACCTCGTAACCTCCTACCGGCCCCTACCGCCCTCGGCATTCGGCTGGTGCGGCGCCTTGCGATGCGAGCAGGGCGCAGACCATCCCGTCAAGAATATCGCTGTCAGATACGAGAAGTGCATCACGCCCGAAGGCCGCCATCGCCTCCTCGAGGATTATGGTGCCGGCGACAATGACATCCTCCCTCCCCGGAACCATTCCCGGCCTCGCCAGCCTGGCAACTGACGGCTCAGCCGAGAGCACTCCCACCCAGTGTGTGATGTCTGCCCTCGATAGAACCGAGTGATGCACGACGTCCCGGTCGTAGACGTCGAGCCCCATCTCGAGCGCAGCAACCGTCGTCACAGTACCTGCCACACCGATCAACCTTGCACCGGGTCGACCACTTGCCGCCCACGGAGCCACCTCGCCCGCCGGAGCGCCGGCCACGTTGCCCGCCGGTTCACCCGTCACGTCGCCCGCGACGTCGCCCGCCGACGCCAACACCTGTCTCGCCGAGTCCAGAAGGTGACGAACCTCTGCTCTGGCCTCGGCTATCTCGGCGCTCGACGGAGGGTCGTGGCACAGGAGGCGCTCCGTTATCCGGACCGAGCCGATATCAAGCGAAACGACCCTGATGCCTTGTTCGTCGCCCGGAAATCCCCGGATCAACTCGGTAGATCCTCCACCGATGTCGATCACCAACTCGGCTCCGGAAGGCTCGGGCCCGCCAATCCCTCTGGTCGCTCCTGCAAATGCAAGCCGCCCCTCTTCGATGCCTTCGAGGATTTCCGGCTCGGTGCCGAGCGCCCGGCCGGCCGATTCAATAAAGACCCTGCCATTCGTCGCATCCCTGACAGCCGATGTCGCTACGGCGCGCACTCTCCCGGCGCCATGCGCAGACATCAGCTCCCTGTACTCGCAAAGCACATCGAGCGTACGCTCAACGGCCTCCGGCGCAAGAATGCCCGACCTGTCCACTCCCTGTCCGAGTCGCGTGATCCTCGCATCGCGCACGATGTCGCCACCCCCGGAGGCGCTCGCTACGAGCAGCCTGGTCGTGTTCGTCCCGATGTCAACAGCGGCAACCGAAGTGTCCCCTCGTGACCCTGCACCGCCGAGCCGCCGCGCGGATAAATTGCTCAACCGCACCACCTTCTACCACCCGCCGCGAAGGCCGTCCTGTGGGATCCCCTCCACCTCTCCAATCGACGGGTCCAGCATCTCCGCAACCAGCCGGCCCACCGGATCATCCCCTCCCACAAGGAAATAAGCCAGGTGGGCGTGGAGACACTTCACGCCCCTACGGGTCCCACCCACTCCCCCGGACGGCCGGGGACCCCGATGCGTCGCAGGAATCCGCGAGTCTCGGAGCGCTCGGTACTGATCGTGTGCCGACTGGAGCATATCCGGATCGACAAGCTGTTCGGCGCGCCGGACCCACCCGGCCGATTCCAGCTCCGACACGGCCCGTTTCAGCCTCGGATCCACAAGCCAGTAAAGGGTCGGCATCGGCGTGCCATCATCGAAAAGGGGGGCACTCTCGACAACGATTGCCCGCCCGATGCCACCCATGCGCACTACGACCCTGACGCGCCCTCTCGGCGGCCTGCCAAGAAGCTCCTCTACCTCCATCTCCCCGTGACGCCCTGTCGCATCAACCTGCCGATGCACCGTATCCGCCTAGCGCTCGGCCATCTCCCCTTCGCTCTCCCTCCCCCCCCACCGGCCTCCCCGTCAGCGCCAGAACTCCAAATCACGGAGAATCCGCCGGAAAAACCCGCCGCCGCTACTACTCTTCCCGTTCCCGCCGTTCGCCCTCGCGCCGCCACCACGGCGACTCGTGCCACGGCCGCTCCCCGAACCGCCACCCGAGACAGTGCCCGCCCTCGCCCCGCGCTGCCCACCGGGAATCCCGATGCTGTTCTGCGACGCTGAAGAGCCAGGCACGACAGGCGGCGAAGAAAGCGATTCCGGCCGAATGGGAGCCCCATCCGGCATGCCTGAAAGGACCGGCTGTGGAGTAGCACTTCCCGCAGTCCCCGAGCCCCCCGAGCCCGCCTGCGATGACGTACCCGGCGAAAGACCAAGCGAATTGGTCGCGTACGACCGTGCATAAGCCGGGTTCTGCAACTCCGCCACCTCTTTCGACATGACCTTGTTGACGGCATTCAGGTGATCGAGGCGGGACGAGAGGTCACTGATCTGATGTTGCTGGGCAAGTAGGGAGGTGGCCGGGAAGTCAAAAGCCGCTATAACGGCGGCAGAAGCAACGAAGCCTCCGAAGATGAACCTAGACCGCCGCCTCGAGCGAGTCCTCGCCACGGCCGCTCGCCCACCCTTACGCGGCACGGCACACCCAACCTTCCCCGCCCCCACCTCCCGCGTGCCGACGCCCGCCGCCGGTGACAGCACGCAAGCGGCGGCGGCCGGCCGTCATCCGTCTCCTGTGCCGGGGGGGGCGGCGGCGGCTAAGCCGGGAGTAACGGTCACGCTGACCGGCAGCTTCCCCAGCGCGGCCGCGGCACCGAGCTCTTCTTCGATCCTCAGGAGCCGGTTGTACTTGGCCACTCGCTCCGAGCGCGCCGGCGCACCCGTCTTGACCTGGCCGCAGCCGGCGGCCACTACGAGGTCCGCAAGCGTCGTATCCTCCGTTTCGCCCGACCGGTGCGAGACGACGCTTCCGTACCCGTTGCGCGTAGCGAGCGCAATGGTGTCGAGCGTCTCGGTCAGCGTGCCCACCTGGTTGACCTTGATCAAGATGGCATTCGCAACGTGCCTCGCGATGCCCTCCGCTAGCAACTCCCCATTGGTAACGAAAACGTCGTCCCCGATAATCTGTACCCTGCTTCCGATAGTGGCGGTCACCGCCTCCCATCCCTCCCAGTCGTCTTCGGCCATAGGGTCCTCGAGCGATACGAGAGGGAACTCATCGCAAAGATGTGCGTAATATGACACCATATCGTCACGCGATCTCTTGAGACCCTCGCCCTGAAAGTGGTACTGGCCTCCCGAGTACATCTCGCTCGTGGCGGCATCGATAGCAAGGGCGACATCCCGCCCGGGAACGAGACCAGCGCTCTCGATAGCCCCCGACAACAGGGCCAGGGCCTCCTCGGCGCTCGCCACGTCCGGAGCGAAACCTCCTTCGTCACCCACCGCCGTCCTCATCGAACGACCCTTGAGAATACCCTTCAGGGACTGGTAGACCTCGGCTCCCCATCGCAACGCCTCCGAGAAGCCGGCGGCACCCGCCGGGACAACCATGAACTCCTGCAAATCGAGCGCGTTGTCGGCATGTGCACCGCCGTTCATGACGTTGAGGAATGGCACGGGCAGGATATGTGCATTCGCCCCGCCTATATAACGGTAGAGCGGGAGGCCACACTCCGCGGCCGCCGCCTTGGCTACGGCAAGGGATACTGCCACTATGGCATTCGCGCCGAGTCGAGACTTAGCGGGGGTTCCGTCGAGGTCTATCATGGCGAAATCGACAGCCCTCTGATCCAGCGCTTCCAGCCCTGAAACGGCCTCCGCTATCTCCCGGTTCACATGGCCCACCGCGGAAAGCACGCCCTTGCCGGCAAATCTGTCTCCCCCGTCCCGGAGCTCCACAGCTTCGCGCTTGCCCGTCGAGGCACCTGACGGCACGGCTGCCAGGCCCTCCGCCCCGGACTCCAGTAGAACCTCGGCCTCGACCGTCGGGTTGCCCCTTGAATCCAGGATCTCCCTGGCGATCACCTGCTCTATGCCACTCATCGGCCTTCGACAACCTCCTCTGTCTGCTCCCTGGCAAGGGCGCTCCTCGCTCCTCGCAGCCTCACTTCCAATGCCATTCTCAGCAAGTAGAGATTCCGCCCCACGCGCCCAGGAACTTCGCTGATATCGTCCTGCCTGCCGCTACACCTCGAATCTCCATTCGGCCTAGCGTGCCGTCGCGTAAGTAATGCGATGCTATTCGGCTAGCCGGGCGCGTCATCCGGCCGACGAGAGCCCAATTACTTGCGCGACAGTGCACAGGCATCGATTACAAGGCTACCCCTGCCGGCGGGCCCATTGTGCGGATCCCCCGGCCGCTTCCCTACGAAGGGAGCAGGCTCGTAGGTGGAGGGGGCGGCGGAACCACGCCGGTCGCTGGCGACCAGTGTCCGAAGGCGGGATCGATCTCGACGTGCGCCTTTGCATCCAGGGCGTGCGTCTCGCTGCTCGACGACGCAAAATACGGCGAAAGGACCCCCAAGCGCTCGGTTGGGCTCATCCGTGCGAGCGACTTACGTGAACGGCTGGAGAGCTGCAAGATATACCAGGCAGTCGAAGCGCCATTCGTTCCGGGTACCTCCAGCGGGGCCGTCACAGCACCCGGAGCAAGCCCGTTGACGGCTGGAGCGATGCTCGAAGGGATGCTCGCTTGCGCCACGCAACCCAGAGACCCTCCGTTGCCCCCGCTCTCCAGCTGCTGGAAGGTCTTGCCCGCCGCAAGCTGGGCATGGAAAGCGTTCGCCTCTGCCTGCGATACCGCCTCGAGAGCGTTGAGGCAGACCACCTCGTAGCTGCCGTGAACCTTACCGGCGAGCTCCGCGACCGCCTCCTCACCCGCCTCGAGGCGTACCTGGGCGGAGACAAAAGCCTGCGGCAGCGCTGACAATATCTGGCTGCCCGACTTCCCGCAGACCTGCTGCGCTCCCGCCACGCTGCTGCCGGAAGCCGCCGCTAACCGCTGAGCACTGCTGTCGAGCTGCGACGCGAGGTCGGCCCTCGCCAGCGCCCGGTCCTCCGTGGTAATTTCCACACCGCGAGACTTGAGGTACTGCCCGATGATCTTGCTGTCGACCAGATAGGTCAGGGCCGTACTTGCCAGGTTCTGGCTTGCCGTATCCTGGCCGCTGCCCCGGAGCTGCTGTAACGGGATCAGCCCCTGAGCGCCGAGTTGGAGACTCACCTCGCAAGCGGCAAGCGAAGATCCTGATGCCCCCGACAGGAAGGCATTGAGCGAGGAGACGGTGATAACACTCCCGTTCACCGTCGCCGCAGAGGCCGAGGCGTTGCAGGAGGAAAGGAGAAGTGCCGCCATCGCGCCGGCCGCTGGGAGAGCCAATACCCGACCACGGCCCCGTAGCGTTGCGACGGCGCGGGCAGGCAAACTGAGCACCGGCCTATGATAGTCGGGACAGGACCCGCAGGCAAGGGTGGCCCGGGGAAGGCTGGTTGCAGCACTGAAGGCATGCTACAACGACACCCGAGAAGTCCGGAGATTGCCGCGGAAACCCCGGGCGGAGGGGGCGCTCCAACGGGAACGAGAAAAGAGTATGGAAATGAGCAACGATCAGCTCCGTCATGTAACCAGGTTCGGCCTCCAGATACCCGACTTCACCTTTCCCGGTGTCGGCCGGGACCGGCTTTTCGAGACCATCGCCGGTATTGCCGGCTGCGCGGAGAGCTCCGGCTTTGACTCGGTATGGGTCATGGACCACTTCTACCAGATAGCGAACGTCGGAGACCGGTCCCACGAGATGCTGGAGGGCTACACGCTTCTCGGTGGGCTCGCCGCACGAACGTCCCGTATATCACTCGGGACCCTTGTCGCTGGCGTCACCTACCGCAATCCGGCCATCCTTGCAAAGCAGGTCACCACCCTCGACGTCGTATCGGAGGGCCGCGCCATCCTCGGGATCGGTGCAGCCTGGAACGAAGACGAGCACGAGGGATACGGGGTGCGCTTTCCCCCCATTGCCGAGCGGATGGACAGGCTGGAGGAGGCGATCCGGATATGCAGGGCCATGTTCACCGAGCCCGCTCCGAGCTTCGAGGGGCGCTACTACTCAATTCACGAGGCCCTGAACAACCCGCGACCAGTGCGGCCGGGCGCCATACCCATCCTCGTGGGGGGCGGCGGAGAGCGCCGTACCCTTGCAATAGTCGCCCGCTACGGCGACGCGTGCAACCTGTTCGGCGACGTAACTACCATCAGGCGCAAGCTCGACGTCCTGGACAGGCACTGCGAAACGGCAGGCCGCGATCCGGCTCAGATCACGAAAACGAGGCTGGGCACCCTGGTGGTGGCCCCGGCTACCGCGGCAGCCGAGACGAAGGCCCGTGAGCTGGCACGGGCACGGGGAATGGACGAGGATCGTTACCGGGACTATATCATAGCGGGCGATCCGGACGGCGTCTGCGAGCAGGTCCAGTCGTTCCTGAATGCAGGCCTCGACGGGATGATCTTCAACATGCACGACGCCTACGACCTCGACTCTGTCCGTCTTGCTGGCGACACTCTCACGCAAGCCTTTGGCTGAGAGTCTCGACGGTCTCCCCGGCGCGGGCGGATAGCGGTCAACTTCAGCGCGGTTCGCGGTACATGAGCCAGACCGTGGGTCCCTTCCGGGCGGTCAACTCGTCCACGACCTCGAACCCGTGAGAACGGTAGAACGAGACGTTCCGCTCCTTGGATGACTCCAGGTAAGCGGGAAGGTTTTCGCCGTCGCACTTATCGAGCACCGGCTGCATCAGACGGGACCCGATCCCCTGATGCTGCCGCTGCGGAGTCACCCCGAGGGTCGACAGGTACCAGTGATCCTCCGGCGGGCGCCTTGCATCCATGCGCACGAGGAACTCGAGGACGCTCCACGAGCTCACGCCAAGGCTGAACGGTATTGCAGGTGCGAGCTTCAGAAAATCGGTCGGGCGCGGCCGGCCTTTCCCGGGCGGTGCCCACAGCGCTGCTCCCGGCAAGCCTTCGAGCGTCCATACCTCCCCGGCGTTCAGGTACCCGAAGCCAAGCAGAAGGGCGCGGAAGAAAGCGGCCAGCCCCCGCCGGCGCCTTCGCTGGCCGTGGAACACGAACATGGCCACGGGATCGTCGTCGAACGCCGCACACAGCGAACTTACGATCCCGCTCACGTCCACACGGGAGGCCCGCCGCACCGCGGTTTCCTCGCGGGCCGAGTCGCCTTCCATCTCCTTCGCCACTGTTAGTTGAGCCTCGGATGTGGAGGGTAATTCGCCATCATCGCGAGCTCCCCTCCCTGCCGGAAAAGCACGTCGTGCCAGAGGCGCAGCGGATCCGACGAGAAGGCATCGCCTGGCAGCGCGTCGAGTACGAACCATGCGCCGGCACCCTCCTCCTCCTCCAGCTGTCCCGGAGCCCATCCCGCGTACCCGAAAAATATCCGCACCGGCCGTATCCCACCTGGAGATGAATCGGGGTCACCGCCGAGGTCGACGACGTGAACGCCGTCGAAGATCGGCCGGCCGGTCCCGGATTCGCCGGTGTCCGAACCGGCAGCTGGGTGGCTCCACGGCAAGCCCGCACTGCCCGCACTGCCAACTCCGCCCACGCCAGCCTGACCACCCGGGTTGCCCGCCTCGCCCACGGTGCCCCTGCCGGGCCGACCCGGAGCCGGAATCAGGCGCGACAACCCAATCGCGGAACCCGGCGATACCGGGCCTCCGGAGAAGACCACACCCGGCGACGACAGCGCGGCATAATCGGCCCACCGCTCGAGAACGTCCCTGACTTCGATCTCCGTCGGCCGGTTGATGACGACGCCGAGAGCGCCCTCGTCTGCCTTGTGTTCGATAACCAGGACAACCGTGCGATCGAAGTTGGGATCGACCATCCGCGGCGCTGCCACCAGGAGCCGCGATCTGTAGACCGAACTCACCGCCTGACCGCCATCCTTCTTGCCTCGGAGCGCTCTCGATCGCGTCCCGCCCCATCTTCCGGGCAGACGGATGAAGGCGTCCTCGAAAGCCTCCTTAGCTCTGCCACCTCCGCCCCGGTGAGAGGCCTCCCACCGTACGCAGCCAGCTCCATGAGGTCGCAGATTCGCCGGAGATCGTCGGAGGACATATAGGGTGCCAGCCTATTCGAATACTCCCGCAACGTCTCGTCCCTTCGCCGCCGTATCCCGGTCCGCGCTCCCCTCTTCTCGAACGCGGACAGCAGCCTGCTCAGCACGGCTCTCTTACGCCTGCCCTCGATGACGACAGCCGCCCCGGCCAGAACGGCGAGCAGCGGAGGCCATCCGTAGGGGGACCGGACGGTCCCCCACACCCGCATCGCGCCAAGGCTTACCCAGTGTCCTACTGCGGAGATCATCACCGATCCGGGAGACGGGTTCGCAAGAGGCACGTGCGCTGTCGGATCGAAACTCTGCCAGCCGACTCCCGGGAACCAGACCTGAACCCACGCATGCGCGTCACGGGCCTGGATGTCGTATAGGTCGGTTATAGGGTTGTACGGACCGGGAACGTAGCCGACCGCCTCCCGTGCGGGTACGCCGAGCGTTCTCAGCATGACGGCCAACGATGTCGAAATCTGCTCGCAGTACCCGACCCGCGAGGAGAACAGGAAGTTGTTGACCGCGTCGGCGCCGGCTGGCAGTGGCGGGATGGCAGTGGAGTACCGGAGATGGCTGCCCATCCATCCCTCGAGTGCCCTCGCCTCGCCGTACACCGACGACTGGCCTTTGACGATCAACCGCGCAAGATGGGCAACGCGGGCGTACCTTCCACCGGGACCGGGCAGCCCCGTGTAGCGCGACCCGGAGGATGCATCCAGAGCTCCCATGACGGCAGCCGGATAGGTCGTGCTGCCTGCCGCCAACCTGCCCGCCGACGCGAGCTGCGATCCCGTAGCACGATCCAGCCTCGACACCACGGTGTATATCGTTCCAGGACCCATAGTCCAGCCGCTACGGATGGACCTGCCTGGTCCCAGATACAGGCTCGTACCGGACAGCCACACCTGAACGCGGTTTTCCTCGCCGAATACGAGGCTCGGCAGGGTACGTACCACGTAGAAGGTCTGCACGTCTGCGGGAGCGACGCTCCCGACGGCGACCTTCAAACCGGGAACAGTAGCCTGGGGAACCGTGAACTCGGGGCCCCCGTTGATCTGCCGGGTAGATCTTGCGGAGTTCGACCACGTTGTCCCGTTCCATTGGTCGAAGGTCTCCCCCAGGAAGAAGCCGGGCTCCTGTGCCCGGACGCGCATGACCGTCTCACTCGAAAGCCGGCCACGCACGGCCAGATCGAGCTGGCCGGCGAAGCCGAGATACCCTCCCACCCCTACCGGGCTGCCCGGCCGCCCGGCCGAGACCGGTAGGGTTCCGTGGGCACCTGCCCCGGCAATCGAACCCGGAATGGCGACCTTCAGATCGGCGGCAAGCGAGCTGGGCAACCCGAGGACCCGGCTCGCCTCTGCAGCGGGAAGGACCGCAACGCCTGTAACCGCGATCACCGACGCCATCGCCATCGCCAACAGGGCCTGAGGAATCCCCAGAACCCGCGGCCTCACTCCCGCCGCCGAGTGCCAGCCACTCACCAGCGAGTACGAACTCAGAAGCACCCACGCAAACACGAACACGCCGAAATCACTGCTCGTGGCCTGCGTACCCGCAACCGCCATCAAGGTCGCCGATCCGGCGAGGGAGAACATGAGGTCCCTCCTCGCGGGCACATCAAAGGAGTGAAGGAGCTGCATCAACGCAAAAAGCTCTGCAAGTGAGGACTCGATTCCCGCCGCCGTCGGGGCCGCGGACTGAGCGTTGAGCAGGTGGAAGAACCAGATGAAAGCACCGCCGGACCCGGCCGCGAGCACTACCTTGAGCGGCCCCGACGAACGAGCCCCGCTTCCGCAGCCGGGGTATTGCCATTCAGGGCCACGGCGCTCCGCGGGCGGGCGGATCCGCCAGTACGAAAAGGTCATGCCAGTGGTCACGCCGCAGGCAAAGAGCGCTGCCAGCGACCCGGACAGCTCCCGCATCTCGTAGGCCGCGCCGATCGACACCGCCAGCGCTCCCCATACCGCTACCCTGACAGGCAGGGACTTCTCCGGCGGTCCCGGCAGGTTGGCACGCCTGACTACCGCCACCGCCTGGGAGATAAACCTGGAACTCAACGGATCCCGCCGATCTCCGGCACGGCGCGCGCGAGCCTGCGCCCGGCAACCGCCATGCTCGGCGTCGCGGCTCTGACCCTGCCCGCTTTCTCGAGCGTTACGAGCGTCACCGTCCGGCCGCTCCGCAAAGCCTCCCTTATCGCTCCGGCCGCCGCGGCAGCCGCCTCGTCCGCCTCGTCAGGGTCGTCCGCCAGGCGGACATCGAGGACCAGCTCCCCGGCGTGACCCACCTCCCTCTCCCTCACCATCAACGAACCGGTATGCGCCGTCGCTGGCCAGTGCACGTCCTTTGGCGCTGACCCCGCGCCGAAAGGCAGCACCCCCCTTGTCTCGCCAGCCGCGGACCGCATCGCCACCCGGGCTGGCCGGGGACTAACGTCACGGAGCTGGTCCCCGCCTCCCACCGGGACCCGGCCAGCCCCTGCGGGCTCTGGAGCCACATGCACCGGACTTGCCGGGGCAAGGCGGACCCGCTTGTGCCACCAGAGGATGCCGAGCGGAGACGCTGTGGCCACGTCAACCTCGAAGGCTTCGATGAGACCCCGGCGGGCGCTGCCGCACTGCAACTCCGCCACGTACAACCGGGGTCGCTGCGCTGCTGCCGACGCGTATCCGGCCCTCCCGTACCGGTCGGACTGCCTCGTGTGAACCGCGAAGCACGCCGGGCCCGCCGGATGCACCGGCGTCAGCCTCGCCGGCCGCGTCGATACCAGCAGTATGCTCCATGGCCGGCCAGCGACCGCGTCGTAGGGCGCCACCTGCAACTCCACACTCACAATCCGGCAGGCAAGCGCTGGACCGATCATTCCCACGGCGGCAAAGCCGGCCATGACCAGCCCCAGCACCTGAACCCACCCAGAGCCGCTCTGGTGTGCGATGCCTTCCCATGCGACGGCCACCAGGGTCGAGGCCAGCAGGGGTATTTTCCAGGCGGCCGGGCGAGGTAGGGCCGATCGGCTCGACGGCTCGCCGCGTTCACTGGACGACAACGCAGTAACCCCCGTCAGGGCCGCGGCGCTGAAGCCGCCACCAGAGCGTTCCGTACGACATCGCGCCCAGTTATCCCCTCGGTCATGATCCGGTGCTTCAGCACAGCCTGCGCAACCGACTTCACGTCGTCGGGAACCACGTAGTCGCGCCCCGCCATGACCGCATTCGCCTGAGCAACCCTGACGAGAGTGATCACCGCCCTCGGGCTCGCCCCCAGCATCACCCCCACCTGCGAGCGCGTCTCCCTACAGATCGTAACCGCGTACCGGGCAACTCCTCCGGCCACCCTCACGCTCTTCACGGCCTCCTGGGCTTCCGCCCATTCGCGCACATCCATCTTCGCCTCGACGGTCGCCAGCTGCCTTTCGCCGCCGTGGTCCGTAGCGAGATCCACTTCGATCTCTATCTGCGGGTATCCGATCGTGGTGCTTATTCCGAATCGGTCCAGCTGGCTCTCGACCAGCGGGAAGGTCCCGAGCTCGGACAGCGGGTTCTGGGTTGCGACCACGATGTTGGGAGCGGGAAGCCGGTGCGCCGATCCGTCGATAGTCACCTGGTGCTCCGCCATGGCCTCCAGCAACGCCGCCTGCGTGCGCGGCGGAGTCCGGTTCAGCTCGTCGACCAGCACGACATTGGCAAACACCGGGCCTTTAACCAGCTCCCAGGAACGACCTTCGGGATTGTAGATCGACACCCCCGTGATGTCTGACGGGAGCAGGTCCGGGTGGCCCTGCACTCGCGCGAAGCTGCCCCCTACCGAGGCCGCCAGCGCCTTGGCGAGCAGGGTCTTGCCGACCCCCGGAACATCCTCGATAAGCAGATGCGTGCCCGAAAGCACTGCCAGCACGGCTCCCATCACGGAGTGGTCGGCACCGAGCAATACTGAGGAGAGCTGGCCTGCCATGGCGGCGGCAAGCCGCATAGCATCCTCCATGCGTTGATCACGATCCATACGTTGATCAGTGCCGAGGCTGCGGTAGCTGCTCGGAGTCCCGCCTCCTACTTGAACGACGCCGGCTGGCAGGTGCCGCAGTAATGAGCCTCCATGCCCGGGTACCATCGGAGGTCCTGGACCGTACCGCACTTCGCACACCGGGCCCCCTCACCATGCGGACGACCGGACCCCTTCCCCCTCGATCTCCCCCGAGCCGTCAACCTCGCGGAAAGCTCGTCCGCACAGCCACGGCAAAGCAGCCCTTCGCCAGCTTCCAGCCACGTAATACTCTCTTTCGTCCCACACCTGACGCACATGTCCATAATGCACCTCCCGAAGGCACTCTCGGGCCACGGCACCGTCACCACCACTCCGGCACACCGGCTGTCTTCTTAATCCCTTCATTCTCTCACCTCTCGAAATCGTCTGCAACGACACCTCCACGAGGGCTTTCGGGCGCTATGTGCGTGAATATCACGAGTAGCGTCCGGAACGCTTCACTGTTATGCCGCAACCAGCTCCTGATCGCGACGGAGTCGCCGATCGGCATGGACCGGCCTCCGGATTCCAGGGCGGCTCTCAGTCGACCGCCCGGAACACCATCCCGGTACGGGGCTTGGGCCAGAAGTACGTAGTCTTCGGCGGCATCCTGCGCCTGCTCCGGCCATAAGCGGCAATCTGGTCTGCAGTGACCGGCTCCATGACGACCGCCACCCTGGCCAGCCCGATTTCTCCATCTCCGCTGCCCATGTCTCCGGTTGAGGCGCTCTCGCCTGCTCCTGGTGCCGCCGCAACCGACGCCGCTGCCTCTTTGACGTCTGCGGTGTAGGTGATCGAATGCAGCCCGCATTCTTCCAGCGCAAGCTTCACGAGCTCGGAGTCGAGAATGGCACCGTCCTGCCCGGCTGCACCGTACCCCCCGGAACCGGCTACGCTCTCCGGAAGACCTGCCACCGGGCGCCTGACCATCGTCCACTCGCCGCCTGCCAGCACGAGGCGCATCCCCTCCCCGGGCTTCCACTGCCCTGCGCCGTCGCTGGGAACGGACAGCTCGTAATGGCTTTCGAAGGCCCGGCGTACCTGGGCGGGCCCGGCCGCCACCTCTGCCATCCGGTGTATCGGCTTGATGCAAAGCTGGTCGCCGGCCAGCTCGACGATAATTGCCATGACTGCGCCGGCACCGGGCAGCCCACCGGCCTCCTCGCTGAACGCTAGAGCGGTCTCGAAACGATGGTGGCCGTCCGCTATCACGATCGGCTCCGACGAAACCAGCTCCGAAACCCGGCCGGAGACCGCTGGGTCGTCAAGTATCCACAGCTCGTGGACCACACCCTCGCCGTCCCGAGCTGAGGCGTCCGGCGGGCCGGCTGCCTGCATTTCCAGGAGGGACCCGAGGCCGCTCGCAAGCGACAGTCCCCATATCGCAGAAAAGTTCGCGTGAGCATGCCTCAGGAGCGCGAGCCTGTCCGTCTTGTCCTTCGGTATTGTCTGTTCGTGAGGGAGTATGCTCTCCCCCGGACGCTCGAGCCCTAACTCGCCAACTACTCCCGTTGTTGCATTGCCATCGGGCGGGGTCATCCGGTAGACGTAGAAGGAGTGCTTGCCGTCCCTTGCCACCACGCCGTCGGCGATCCAGCCCTTCCAGACTGCGGATGCCGCTTCGTACCGGTTCGCCGCACCCTCGGCGCCTGCCTCCACCCCCCCGTCCTCGGGACCGAGTGGGAGCTCAACCCGCATGGCGTTCGCAGGATGCCGTGCTGCAATCACGTCCCGCTCCGCCCTCGACACAACGTCGTACGGCGGCGCAATCACCGCGTCAAGCGGGATCCCCTGCGAATAGCGGTAGCCCTTAAAGGGTCGGAAGGAGGCCACACCCCATAGATACCATACCGGCGCCTTGCAGCCGGCCCCCCGGGGAAACTCCCTGCCTACAACCGTGCCAACCTGGACGGCAAGAGCCCCAGGGGATAGGGACCTTGAACCAGAGCTACCTGAGGCTCCCGTCAGGGCTCCACGTAGGCGAACACGGGAAACCCGTTGTACCACGAGGAGAAGGACGGCAGGAAGGGCCCGTTCATGATGACTCCGTACTCGCCGTTGTTACCCGGACCAGCGTCACCCTCGATCGTGTCGATGAAGCCGTCAGGCCAGACCTGAGCAACTATACCCATGTGCACCGCCGTGCCGACCGTCTGGGAGCCGGTACCGTAAAGGATGGCGTCTCCCGGCTGCGGGAGAGCCGAGGGAGGAAGCGCCATGGCCTGACTCGCTCCCCAGTCGTAAACGCTCCCGACAAAAGGATAGCGAGGGATCTGGACGCCCGCCTGCTGGAAAGCCCAGGTGGCAAAGAGGGCGCACCACGGCTCGCAGGGCCCGTACGGATTGCAGAACGTACCCGGTTGAACCGCGGGCGCAACCTGGCCCGCAGCTGCCTGCACGATCGACTCACCGAGGCTGGAGGCGACCTCTCCGCCCGGCGAGGGAAAAGCCGTCCTGATCCCCTCCGGGCTCAGCAGCCAGTAACCGCCAGAGTTCGATACCGCCATACCGGAAGTCGGAACGTCCGGCACCGCGCCCCCGAGCGATCCCTGGTAGACGGCGTCGCCGAAGGTGTAGACCGAACCGTTGGCACCGGCGAGGTAGTAGCCGCGTCCGTCCGGCGTAACCGCCATGGCGACGATCGGGGCCGGGAACGAGGCGCTTCCGAAGGTGAGCCCGCCGAGCGATCCCCGGTAGACGGCGTCACCGAAGGTGTAGACCGAACCGTTCGAGCCGGCAAGGTAGTAGCCGCGTCCGTCCGGCGTAACCGCCATGGCGACGATCGGGGCCGGGAACGAGGCGCTTCCGAAGGTGAGCCCGCCGAGCGATCCCCGGTAGACGGCGTCACCGAAGGTGTAGACCGATCCGTTGGCACCGGCAAGGTAGTAGCCGCGTCCGTCCGGCGTAACCGCCATGGCGACGATCGGGGCCGGGAACGAGGCGCTTCCGAGGGTGAGCCCGCCGAGCGATCCCCGGTAGACGGCGTCGCCGAACGGGTATACCCATCCGTTGGCACCTGCAAGGTAGTAGCCCTTTCCGTCGGGAGTAGGAGACATTGCGACGATTGGGCCCTGCACGTCCGCTATACGCAGCGAGCCATACGACGGGGCCCCTCCCAGCGCGACGACTTGCCCGCCTGCATCTGCAAGCCATAGGCCCGCCCCCGCTGGCGATCCGGCAACAGCTACAGCCGGCCCGGAGAGCACGACCGACGCCAGCTGGCCGGTAACCGCCTCAGCCGACCCAAACGAGAAGATCCCGCCGGCGGAGGGATTCGGGCTCGATACCGTGCCGTCGGCCTCGATCAACCAGTAACCGATACCGCCCTGAGTGACCATCGCGCTCACGGCATTACCCGATCCCCCCGGTCTTTCGAGCGGAACTCCGCCGAGCGATCCCCGGTAGACGGCGTCGCCGAAGGTGTAGACCGATCCGTTGGCACCGGCAAGGTAGTAGCCGCCCCAACCAGGCATGGTCCCTTGGGTTGCCATAGCGGACGGGAGCGCAACGGTAGACATGGCGACGATCGGGGCCGGGAACGAGGCGCTTCCGAGGGTGAGCCCGCCGAGCGATCCCCGGTAGACGGCGTCGCCGAAGGTGTAGACCGAACCGTTCGAGCCGGCGAGGTAGTAGCCGCGTCCGTCCGGCGTAACCGCCATGGCGACGATCGGGGCCGGGAACGAGGCGCTTCCGAGGGTGAGCCCGCCGAGCGATCCCCGGTAGACGGCGTCGCCGAAGGTGTAGACCGAACCGTTCGAGCCGGCGAGGTAGTAGCCGCGTCCGTCCGGCGTAACCGCCATGGCGACGATCGGGGCCGGGAACGAGGCGCTTCCGAGGGTGAGCCCGCCGAGCGATCCCCGGTAGACGGCGTCGCCGAAGGTGTAGACCGAACCGTTCGAGCCGGCGAGGTAGAGCCCCCCAGGGCTAGGGACCAGAGGGTTCTCGGGGGTCGCGGCGCCACTGACGATCAGCGTCCCGAGGGGCAGGTCAGCCAGGTTCGCCGACGGCGAAAACGCGTCACCGAAGGAGAAAACGCCCCCGGACGGGTAAAGTGCCGGCTTCGGCACCGTCCAACCTGCTCCGGCACTCGCGGATGTCGTAATCCGGGTCTTCCCAGCCGACCCGGGGGCGGCAGAAGGCTGTTCAACGTCACTGCCGCCACTCGCGTGCGCCCGGGCTGCGGCCCGGACAGCCACTCCGGAGATCGTCTCTACGCCTGACGCCGCGGCGGCCTGCACCTGCAGCCCAAGCAGCGCTGCAGCAGCGATCGCACAGGCGACTCCGTTCCTCACCTTCCACATGACAACTCTCCCAGTGGCCGTGCCTCCAGGCCTCATGACCGGCAAACGGTAATGGTACCACCCTCCCACCGTTCCCGAGGGGCCATCATTCGGGGACGTGCCGCCCGCCGGGGTTGAGAGCCCCTGCGGACAGGGTTGTCGGGCGAAGGAGTGCTTCGTGACTCCTTGCTTTCGACAGTACAGCGGACCGTCTCACCCAGCTGCCCTTCCTCTCGACGGTTCAGCGGACCGATACTTGTCGTGGACGGGCCGCTGTTCTTCCTTTCGGCAGTACAGCGGACTGCCTCATCCAACCGCCCTGTCCGCTGAGGCTCTAGTATCGGAAGGTGGCAACGGAGGACGGCTCATACAGGGCAGCAACCGAGGGCGGCTCGGACAGGAGGATCCTGACGATCCCGAACGGCATAACGCTCGTCAGGCTCCTGTGTGTACCGGTTTTCGTCTGGCTGACCGTGTGGGCCGGCCACCTGGTAACGGGTGCCGTCCTTCTGGGGGTGCTGGGGGCCACTGACTGGATCGACGGATTCCTCGCCCGCCGTCTTCACCAGGTGTCGATGCTCGGCAAGGTACTCGATCCGGCCGCCGACAGGTTCCTCGTTGCGTCGGGGGTCGCGGCCGGCCTGGTCACGAACGCGGTTCCGGCATGGCTCGTGGCGGTCGTGCTCGCGCGGGAGACCCTGGTCACACTTGCGGTGGTCGTCCTCTGGGCGCTGAAAGCAGGGCGTGTGGACGTGTCCTTCGTCGGCAAGGCCGGCACCTTTGCGATCATGTTCGCCTTCCCGGCCTTCCTTCTCTCCTACGGCAAAGCCTCCTGGCAACAGCCCTTCCACGTCTTCGCGTGGATATGCGCCTTCGCCGGCCTCACGCTCGGATGGATCGCCGTTGCCACCTACGTCCCGGTGACTGTGTGTGCGCTACGCACCCGCAACCAGGGCGCAGGCGATGGCCTGCCCGACGCGTCCCGCCTCGACTCGGCACCAGCGACCGGCCCCTGAACGAATCGCGTAAACTGGTGACGCTATGAAGGCAGTGATCATGGCGGGAGGGGAAGGGACGCGCCTGAGGCCGCTCACTTCCAACACCGCCAAGCCCATGCTCCCCATGGCGAACAAGCCCATGATGGAACACATCATCGGCCTGCTCCGCCGCCACGGGTTCGATGACATCGTAGTGACCGTGGCCTTCATGGCCAACTCCATCCGGTCGTACTTCGGCGACGGCTCCGAGTTCGGGGTCAAGATGTCGTATGCAACCGAGCAGAGCCCTCTCGGCACCGCCGGGTCCGTGCTCAATGCGGCAGAGCGTCTGAGCGACGAGCGCTTCCTCGTGATCTCGGGCGACGTTCTGACCGACATCGACCTCACCAAGGCCGTCGCCTACCACGACGAGAGGGGCTCTCTTGCGACGCTTGCACTGAAAGCGGTCGACAACCCGCTCGAGTTCGGGCTCGTCATCACGCGGGAGGACGGGAGCATCGACAAGTTCCTCGAGAAACCGAGCTGGGGACAGGTTTTTAGCGACACGATCAACACGGGCGTCTACGTGCTGGAACCTGAGGTGTTCGGCTACATCGAAGCCGACCGTCCAGTCGACTTCGCAGGAGAGGTTTTCCCTGCGATCTTGGAGACCGGAAAGCCGATCTACGGGTACCCTACCGATGGCTACTGGGAGGACGTCGGGACCATCGACGCTTACTTGAAGGCCCACGAGGACATCCTCTCCGGCCATGCGCAGGTGGACATGGAAGGCTTCTCGCTACGTTCGGGCGTCTGGATAGGCAAGGGAGCCGAGATCGACCCCGCGGCCAAGATCCAGGGTCCGGCGATCATCGGAGCGAACTGCCGGATCGGCGCCGGCGCTGTCGTGGGCCCGTACTGCACCCTGGGAGCGAACGTCAGGCTGCGCGACAACGTCGTCGTGGAGCATTCGGTCGTCCACGATCGCACCTACGTGGGTCAGTCATCCCACGTGGAAGGCTCGGTCGTAGGACGCTCGTGCGACCTACGGCAACGGGCAAGACTGGAGAGTGGCGCGGTCATGGGCGAGGGATGCTTCGTCGGCTCGGATGCCGTGCTGCGCTCCGGGGTCAAGATTTATCCCTTCAAGACGGTCGAGCAGAACGCCATCGTCAACTCCTCGATCGTATGGGAGACCCGGGGTGCCCGCAACCTGTTCGGGCCGGGAGGACTCACGGGTCTCGCCAACGTCGACATCAACCCTGAGCTGGTCACGCGAATCTTCATGGCATGGGCGGGGACCTTCGAGAAGGGGGCGCGCCTCACCGCTTCTAGGGACACCAGCCGCGCAGCGCGAGTCCTCAAGCGGGCGGCGATGGTGGGCTGCAACGCTGCAGGCGTGGATGTCGACGACCTCGAGGTTGCCACGGTGCCTGTGACACGGTTCATGACGCGCTCGGCGGCGAACGAGGGCGGGTTCACCGTGCGGCTTTCGGAGGTCGATCCGAGCTATGTCACGATACGATTTTTCGACCGGTACGGGAACGACCTCGATGAATCGGCCCAACGCAAGATAGAGCGGCTCTATTTCCGGGAGGACTTCCGCAGGCTGCCCGGCCCCGAGTTCGGCGACCTGACCTACGTTTCACGAACCCTCGAGCAGTACGTCGAATCGCTGATGAATACCGTGGATGCGGGAGCGATCGTCTCGGCCGGATTCAAGATGGTCCTTGACTACTCCTTTGGGACGGCAAGCTTCGTCATGCCCAACCTGCTTTCCAAACTCCAGGCGGACGTTCTCGTTGCCAATCCTTTCGGGGCAACCGCATCCGCCGCCTCGACCGACCGGTGGGGCAGCCTCTCGCGCGTAGCCGAGTTGGTGAAGGCGTCTGGAGCCGACCTGGGAGCGGTGATCGACCCCGGGGCCGAGCGACTCAGCCTTGTCGGCGGAGACGGCAGTATCCTCGACGACTTCGAGGCGGCGCTTGTCATGATGCGCCTGATCATCGACGCGGAACCCCACTCCAGGTTCATGCTGCCGCTCATTGCGCCTATCGCAGCGCAGGAGATGTGCGCAGCAGCCGGCGCGGGAATCGTCTGGGGAAGGGTTTTCGCCGAAGACCCGGATCCGGTACGGGGCGCGAACGATCTTGTCATGGCGAGCGACATGAGCGGCGGCTACGCGTTCTGCCGATTCCTACCCGCCTACGACGCGTCCGCGTCGCTGATCAACCTGCTCTCCCTCCTGGCATCGAGCGGCAGGTCGCTCACGGACGTCCTGGCAGGCATTCCCGAAGTCCATATCGTCCACGAAGAGATAGTCACCTCGTCGGAGCACAAGGGCTCGCTCATGCGGACGCTCATCGAGGAGGCGCAGGCGGGCAACCGCTCCGGAGAGGTGATCCTCGTCGAAGGGGTGAAGATACCCGAGGACGGCGGCTGGACTCTCGTCCTTCCGGACCCAGCTCAGGCACTCACCCACGTGTGGACCGAAGCCCGCTCTCTCGCTGAAGCCCGCGCCCGCGCCGAGAGCTACGCCGTGCGTATCAACGACCTCGCCCGCTGAGCCGTCAGTTGGTCGACCAGGTGCCGCCCGAGAAAATCAGGCTCTTCAGGTCCGGCTCCCCCTCCGAGGCCTGAGCCGTGGCAACCTGCCTGGTCACCTCCTCCGAATACTCGGGCCGCGATATGTCCCGGAAAACTCCGATCGGAGTAGGTTCGTGAGGCCCGCTTGCCAGTCGGGACAGTGCAAAAGCCGGCGACGAGTCCTCCAGGTACTCGTCATGGATCACCGCGGCGTCCTCCCCCACGTCGGCTACCTCGGCCACGCGCAGGCTACCGTCGGGGTTCCTGACCACGCAGTGCTCGCCGTTCTCGCCGAAGCGGATCGGCCGGCCATGCTCCAAGGGAATCAGGTTTGACGCCCGGTTCTCCTTGGCGGTGATGTCCTCGAAGGCTCCATTGTTGTAGACGTTGCAGTTCTGGTAGATCTCGACAAAGCCGGTCCCTTTGTGGTCGTGGGCCCTCCTCAGCATCTCGGTCATGTGCTTGCGATCCATGTCGTGCGTCCTCGCCACGAACGTAGCCTCGGCCCCTATGGCAAGACTCACGGGATTGAACGGAGCGTCGAGAGACCCGTATGGAGTCGACTTCGTGACCTTCCCGGTTTCAGAGGTGGGAGAGTACTGGCCTTTCGTCAGGCCATAGATCTGATTGTTGAACAAGAGGATCGTAAGGTTCACGTTACGCCTCATCAGATGGATGAAGTGGTTGCCGCCGATCGACAGCGCGTCTCCGTCGCCGGTGACCACCCATACGTCGAGATCGGGACGGGCGATGGCAAGCCCGGTTGCGAGCGCCGGCGCCCGCCCGTGGATACTGTGGATCCCGTAGGTGTTCATGTAATAGGGAAAGCGCGAGGAGCAGCCGATCCCCGATATGAACACGGTTGACTCGGGCCGTACCCCGATCTCCGGCAAGAGCATCTGCACGGCTGCAAGTATCGTAAAATCACCGCAGCCCGGGCACCACTTCACCTCCTGGTCGGATACCCAGTCCTTCCGAGAGGTGGCAGGCGCCGCAACAGTGGCGGTCCCTGCGCCGGCACCGTTCGACCTCGGCCCGTTCGCCACAGGCCCGCCTGCGCCCGGCCCTGAACCGTTGACGTTTCGCGCCGCCGACCCTGCGCCGCCCGGCGCCAGTGACCCGTTGCCAGCCGAGCTCTCAGGTGTCGGCACCATCACTGCTCTCCTTTGCCATCAGGTCACCCCTCCCGAGCGCCTCGAGGATCTCCTCCTCGATCTCGGACGCCCTGAAAGGTAGGCCTTCAACCTTCGTGATCCGCTGCACGTCGACGAGATACCTGGCCCTCAGCAACTCCGAAAGCTGGCCGAGGTTCATCTCCGGCACCAGTATCCGGTCGTAACGGGCGAGTACCTCCCCCAGGTTCTCGGGGAACGGGTTGAGGTGCACGAGATGCACCATCGCCGCCTCCAACCCTCTGCTGCGTACCCTCCTCACCCCCGCGAGCACGGCCGAATAGGTCGACCCCCACGAAACGGCGAGAACAGGAGCGCTCCCGATCCCGCCGGGGTCGTCCACCTCGGCCGGAGGGATGCTCTTCGCGACGGCATCGACCTTCTCCTGGCGGATTAACACCATGGCAGCGTGGTTAGCGGGATCGTATGACACCTCTCCGGATCCATCGGCCTTCTCCAGGCCCCCCAACCTGTGCTCCAGGCCCGGGGTGCCAGGCAGTGCCCATGCACGCGCCAGCGTGTGCGGATCCCTGACGTACGGCCAGTAAGAGGAGCGCCCCTCCTCGTCTGCATGATTCGCCCCTGTCGCGAACGCCGCCTCTATCGGCGCCAGGGCATCGACGTCGGGCAACCGCCACGGTTCGGTGCTGTTCGCCACGTAGCCATCGGACAGCAGGTAAACAGGGGTCCGGTACTCCACGGCGATGCGGCAGGCTTCGATAGCCGCCTCGAAGGCGTGGCTTGGGGACTTTATCGCCACTACCGGGGCCGGTGCCTCACCATGCCGCCCGTAGACGCAGGCCAGGAGGTCGGACTGCTCGGTTTTGGTCGGAATGCCCGTGGACGGCCCGACCCTTTGGACGTCCACGATAACGAGGGGCAACTCGAGCGACACGGCAAGCCCGATCGTCTCGGCCTTCAGGTCTATCCCAGGGCCACTTGTGGTGGTCACCCCGAGGCTCCCCCCGTAGGAGGCCCCCAGCGCCGCGCCCGCCGCGGCTATCTCGTCCTCCGCCTGGAACGTCTTCACGCCAAACGCCTTCAACTTCGCCAGTTCGTGGAGAATATCCGATGCCGGGGTGATCGGGTAGGAACCAAGGAAGAGCGGCATCCTTGCAAGCCGCGCACCGGCCACAAGGCCCCAGGCGAGGGCGGTGTTGCCGGCGACGTTCGTATAGACCCCCGGCTCGAATGGCGCCGGCTTGACCTCGTAACGGGTTTCGAACATCTCCGCCGTGTCCCCGAAGTTGTAGCCGGCCCGGAAGGCACGCAGGTTCGCGTCCCG
The DNA here is from genome assembly GCA_021816935.1 of Actinomycetes bacterium. Taxonomy (GTDB): domain Bacteria; phylum Actinomycetota; class Acidimicrobiia; order Acidimicrobiales; family JAMCPL01; genus JAKAWR01. The sequence continues at coordinate 110,852 of JAKAWR010000007.1, read as the reverse complement.
GACCATCTCGGCAGAGGAGAAACGCTTCTCGATCCAGGCGAAGGTGGGCTCGATCGGGCGCGTGTACAGCCAGCTCAACAGCCCCAGGGCGAAAAAGTTCTTCGAGCGCTCGGCATCACGCGGCTTCACCCCCGAGTCCTTGCACGCCTCAAGGGTAAGAGATGTCATCGGCACCGCATAGACGCGATAGGCTTTGAGATTACCATCTTCGAGGGGGTTCGACTCGTAACCCGCTTTGCCAAGCGCCCTCGTATCGAATGCATCAGCGTTGACCACCAGGGTCCCCCCGAGCGGAACGTCGCTCAGATGCGCCTTCAGAGCTGCCGGGTTCATGGCCACCAGAACATCCGGCATGCCACCAGGTGTCAGGATGTCGCTGGACGAGAACTGTATCTGAAAACTGGAGACTCCGGCCAGGGTTCCGGCGGGTGCGCGTATCTCAGCCGGGAAATCCGGGAGCGTGGCAATGTCGTTGGGAATTGCGGAACTCACCGCCGTAAACCGGCTCCCGGTGAGCTGCATGCCGTCGCCAGAGTCGCCTGCGAACCGGACCACCACCTTGGCGACCTCTGTCGCCTCCTCGGATGGTCCCGGCGGACTCAAGGCCAAGTCCAGCTCGGGGTCGCCGGGCTCGCCCTGTACCTCCTCATCCTTTACGGTGTCCACTCTATCAGCTTCATTGGTAATAGGGGGTGTCACTGATTCCTATACTAGCGGCGCCGCCAACGGCCATCGCAAATCGGTGCATTTTCGTACCGGCACTCAGAGCTTTCTTGCGATGATATGAATGTCGATCTCACTCTTGCCTGCTTCCCTCAGCAGGTTCCGGATGATCGACCCCCTGCGCATCTCCTCGAAACGGCCCCGCTTGGTCGCTCCGAGCACGATCTGGGTTACCTGGTGATCGGTTGCAAAACCCATCATCGCCGCGGCCGGGTCTTCACTTTCCAGTTCGTACCAGTGACCTCCGAGATCGTCCGCAAGCCGCCGGAGACGATCCAACTGCGTGGTGTCATGCGTCCTGCCGTCGACGGGAGATACATGCACAACTTGAAGCTCGGCCTTTGACCTTGCCGCCATACGCGCGGCCCTCCTGAGGACCTGTTCCGCGCCCGGTGCTTCCGTTACGCCGACCATGATCCTCTCGGCCGTGTCCCATGTCGTCGCTATGCCCCGTGAGTGCAGGTAAGAGACCATCTCCTCCTCGGTCTCATCAGCTACGAAGCGCAGTGAAAGCTCCCGGAGCGCTATCAGGTTCTCGGTCCTGAAAAAGTTGGAAAGCGCCTGGGCGATACGATCCTGCGGGTAGACGTTGCCGTGAAGCAGGCGTCTCCTCAGCTGCTCCGGCGACGAGTCAACGAGCTCGATCTGGTCGGCCTTCCTGACCACCCAGTCGGGAACCCTTTCGAGCACCTTGGCCCCGGTCATCTCCTCGACTGAATCGGCCAGGCTCTCCAGATGCTGGATGTTCACGGTCGTGATGACCGCGATGCCCGCCTCTATTATCTGGAGAACGTCCTCCCAACGTTTTACATGCGTCCCTGATCCCGGCACGTTTGTGTGCGCCAGCTCGTCGACGAGCACGACCTTCGGCTTCCGCTTGAGTATCGCATCGAGATCCATCTCCTCGAAACGTCTGCCTCGGTACTCGATCTCCCTTCGCGGCATTATCTCGAAACCGCTCAGCATGGCGGCAGTCCGTACCCTGTGGTGCGTCTCTACGAAACCGACCACCACGTCGGTCCCCCGTTTCAACCTTCTCGTCCCCTCGTCCAGCATTGCGCAGGTCTTACCCACACCGGGAGCCGAACCGAGATAAATCCTGAACTGCCCGGCCGGCGCAACGGTCGTGACCTCTTCTACTGACGGCGCTACGGCCGTGGCCGTGGTGAGGAGTGCCTCTTCGTCCTCGCTCGCCACATAGGGGGTCTCCGCCCCGGCTTCCTCACTCAATCTGGTCACCTCGCGACAGCGGTGCCGCCAGATCTTGGGCACTTGGAAGCTGGACGTTGCGGCAAGTTTCCACCTTTCGGAGCATGGGGGGCCTGCCCCCAACGGTCAGGTACCGGCGTTGCCGAAAGCGGCCAGCCATGAATCGGGGTCCTGAATCGAGAAGACGGCGTTTTGGCGGCGGGTATCGCCGAGAGATCGCGACGCATCCTCGGAGTAGAGGTGTCCCGGATAGACCACGCTCGTGTCCGGAAAGCGGGTAAGGCGGTGCAGGAGTGTCTCGTACATCTGCGTGGGGTCGCCGCCGGGAAGGTCCGTCCGCCCGCAGCCGTCGAGGAAAAGCGTGTCGCCCGACACGAAGATCCCCTCCGACGCTAGATAGAAACATTGGCTGCCGGGGGTGTGGCCGGGGGTGTGCACAAGCTCTACCTCCAGTGCCCCGCACTTTACCGTGTCGCCGTTCTTGTGCGCCTCGAGAGAGTCGTCCCCGATCCCGAGCATGCCCTGTACCCAGGGCTTCTCCTCCTCGTTGACATGTAAGGGCACATCGAGGCGATCGAGAAGCTCTCTCGCTCCCTCGATCGGGTAGCCGGCCATGTCGCCCCCGATATGGTCGGGATGGAAGTGCGTGACGAGAGCGCCTGTTATCGACATCCCGTCCGATCCGGCCACCTGGATCAGTTCGTCGATGGCGTAGGCGGGATCCACGATCAGAGCTTCCCCGCTCGCGCGATCGCCGATGAGGTAGGTAAAGTTCGCCATCATCTGGGCCACCCTGTCTTCAGCAGCGAAATCCCGGCCGGCCAGGAGTTGGCGGAAATAGAGCCCTTCAGCTTTGCCTGCCATCAGGATGCCCCGAGGGAGACGGCTGCTTCAGTCGTCGGAGAAGTCACGGACACACACTACCAGCGACAAACGTCCACGGTCGGTGCCGAAGCGGCGAAGCGCGACTTTACCAGGATCCGTATCGTTCGACACTCTAAGCTGCAACCCCACGGTTCCCGGTTGCGCTACCCGTTGTGACCCGCCGAAGGCTCAGCTCGCCCACCCGGACCTCGCCGCTCCCGGGCGACCGGACGCGGATCTCGAGGGCATCTCCCGCTATCCCGCCGGGAACCGCCACTACGAAGGGACCCCACCCCTCGAAGGACCCCTTGCGGGGAATGCGGTCTGCGGTCACCGTCATACGGATCGTACGGCACCCGTGGGTGGGCCCGATCCGGCGCAAGGCAAGAGGAGCGGCGAGGCTGTCGTTCCATACTTCGACTTCTACCGGCACGCTTGCCGATAGAGTTACGCCTGCGCGGTATGTCCCCGGAGGCACGTTGAACCGGTCGCCTGAGATCACGTCACCTGCCGACCCGGTACCCTCGGTAGTCCACCTCGCCGGCTGGCCGGTGAGATCGGGACGTCCCGCCGGACCGGGCGATGTCCAACCCGGTAGGGAGCCGGGCTCAGCGGGCGTCTCGACGCTATGGATGCTCCGGGGCACCTCCCAGTGAAACGCCCAGACTCCGCCCCGGTGAAGGATCAGTTGCGCATGCCAATGATCCGCCAACTCGGCAATCACTGCAAGAGCGGCAGACGACGGCTCGGTCTCCGCACCTACCTGCGGCACGACGATCCAGTAGGTGTCGTGACTCCCGATCGGCACGGGCTCGCCGGCGGCAGAGATCTGGTAGTCGAACCGGCGGTCGCTGAAGCGCCCGACTACGCCGTGAGATGCGGCCACCTCTGCGGTCGGTGGAATCCGCACTTGAAGCGAGCGGAGGACGGCCGCCGTCGGGGCCGGCACGTCAAGCCAGCGCCGGTAGATGATCGGAGCCCATACGGCACTCCAGGTGACCGCATTTGCCACGAGAATGACCCCGAACGCCAGGCCGATCGGCGGGAAGCGGCGCAGGATCGCTATGAGCACGCAGACGCTGCCAAGCGGGATCAGAACGTAAAGAGCGATCTCCTGGTAGAGCGGCTGGGCAAAATTGCTCCCACTCGCCAGATCTACGATGGGAAGGGTAACGAGCCAGAGCCCGAGAGCGAGAGGGTTTGCGAGGCCGACGAGTCCGGCGGGTGCAACATTTGCGTATATGTCGACGCGATGCGCCCAGAGAGTCGAGATCGCCACCCGCGGGTGAGCCAGAAGGTGTTTGACAACGTCACCGAGCGTCGGGGCAACGACGCCCGCGCCGGCGAGGTAGCCATAGAGGTGAGCCGGGTTCCCTCCCATGTCGCCATGGAGAGCGGCCGAAAGCACGAGATAACCGGCTCCGGCGGCGGCGACCCCGAATCCCCGTCGCCACGAGCGAGGGGCGGAGATCACCATTCCGATCCCGAGCCCGACGAGCCAGGCGGCCGTAGCATCTCCGCACATTGCCGCCAGCAGAACGAAGAGCCATCCGATCCGCTTTCCCTTGGTGAGCAACCTTGCCGCCAGCACGATGAAGGCAAGGCCCACAGGCTCCATGTGAAAGTCGAACGAGACGGATTGCCAGGTCCAGGGGTTGGCCAGCAGCAGGGCCAGGCCGACCGAAACTGCGACAATGCGGATCCGGCCGGCCGCATGGTTCTCCACGAGCTCCCACATCCAGAGAAAAACGACGGCCTCAGCGACAGCAACTGCCACATCCTGGAGGATCCCCAGTACCGGGCCGTGTGGCGCTACGAGCGCGAGTAGTCCCAGGGGCCACATCATCAACTCGAAGTCGTTCTGCCAGAAGCCGTACCCGCCTGTGGGGCCGATATTGGTCGGGTTCAGATCCCCATGGCCGATCAACCACCAGGCGCCGTGATACTGGGCGTAATCCATCCTCAGAACGAAGTGGGACCAGAGGACGGTGCTCCAGGCCACCATGGCGAGCAACTGGATGCCGAGCAGCACCAACCCGGCGATACGGATGCGCCGAAGGACGCGATCTTCCCGCTGGATTCCACCTGTCGAGACCCCCCAGTACTGCTCCCCGGGCTTTCCCAGCCACGGCCCGGTCATCTGTAGATCTTGCGGGGGAAAATCCCGCGCGGCCCCGTTGCGCGGTCTATGATGAGCATCCCGTCGAGGTGGTCGATTTCGTGCTGGATCGCTCTGGCCTCGAAGCCGACCGCCTCGATCGTGAGGCTCTGCCCGTCGACCCCCAGTCCCCGCACGACGACCGCTCCCGCCCTCGATACGTCGCAGGTCAAGTGGGGGACGCTCATGCAGCCTTCTCTCGCCACCTCGGACCCCGACCGTTCGGCCACCACCGGATCGAACATGACGATGCGGCCGTGGTTGGCACCCGCCAACTTGTGGCCGCCCACGTCTAGGGCAAACGCCCTCAGCGGGACACCTATCTGCGGAGCAGCCAGGCCCACGCAAGCCGGTGAAGCATACATGGTATCCACGAGGTCTACCGCTAGGGAGCGTGCAGCATCGCTCAGCGCTCCGATCGCAGCCGCTGCCCGTGAAAGCACGGGGTCAGGTTCTACGATCACCGGCCTCACCGGCACCGGAACGCCCCCGGGAAGCCCGCAACCTCGGCCGTCGGAGAAGTCATCGTGCCGCGTCAGAGGACGTCCGCGACATCAGGCTGCACCCGGCACTGCACACCCATGGCACTGCACACCTCAACCAGCCTCACAGGTAGCGACGCTGCCTGATCGCCCGAAGGAATCAGTGCTCTGATGAACATGACGTAGCTGCCCCCGCCTGCTGACCCGGCTGCCGACCCTGCTGAGCGCGTGTCCGCCCCAACGTCCGCCTGCGCGTCCCCGGATGCGTTATCCGTACCGGGCTCCGCGTCCAGAAGCCTGGCAGACAGGTCCACGATATTGCCCCCCGCGTCGCTGATGGCGGACGCAACGGCATGGACAATGCCGGGATGATCAGATCCGTGTACCGACACCGTCATCGGTTCCAGGCCTGGTCCGCTTTCCTGTGCCTCGGCGCTACCAGGTCGAAGTGGGTAGGCTGTCACTTCCAACCCCATGCCGGCGGCCGGGCCCCCGACCGCTTCCCGAACCACGTCCCCACCGGTACCCTCCGGAACCGCCACCACCATGAGGATCGTGAAAAATCCTTCGAGAATGCACATCGCGGCATCCTCCAGGTTCCATCCCCTCTCGGCCACGGGAGCCGTCACCGCAGCTACAATACCCGGCCTGTCGGGGCCGACCATCGTCACCAACACACGGGAAGCCGTCATCTGCTGCCCTCCTCCGTCACCCTTTCATTGCTGTCCACCCCGCCGTCGTCACCTGCCTCTGCCACCCCGCCTCCGGTCCCGGCCGCCTGCAGCTGGGGGACCAGCACGTCAACCTGCATCTTTGCCGTACGAATACGCCGATTCAGCTCGTCGACGATACCCAGCGCCCGCTTCAGCATGGGCACGAGCTCGTCCAGATCGACGTCCGGGCGATCGAGCGCGGCAACGATGCCGTCGAGTTCGGCACTGGCTTCCCTGTAGGTCAGCTTCTCGGGTAGGACCGGCAATGCCACGTCGCCGCCAGATCCGATCTCCCTGTTTTGTCTTGCCGTCACCTGTTCGCCAACCTCCTGCCTGGTTTCCTCTTGTCCGGCTCGCCGGCCCCGTTGCTCCCGTCGTCAAGGGAACTTGCGATTCCGTCCGAGGCTTTGTGCAACCCGTCGGCCACAGATCGCATGACCCCGTCCGCAAACTCCGTAAGCAGGGTGGTACCGGCGGCGCAGTCCTGCGCCGAGCGGAGCAACCGCCTGCCAAACGGCGCACCAGGGTCTACCACCGACGTCAGCGAGTACCCGCGTGCCAGCTGGCGCCTCGGATCATGGGAGGTGACGAGCCTCTGGACGGCCTCGACCCGCTCCGATCCCCGCTCTACAGCTCTTACGAAACCACCGGCCGCCAACCGGGCGAAAAGCGCAACCCGATCCGCTGCTCTGTCCGCGTGCGCCTGGCTCCGCACTCCTATCGATTCCGAGCGACGCACCAGGTCTCCCCTTGCCTGGTCAATGTGTCTGGAGCACAAATCAGCGAGGCGGCGTGACATATGATCGCGACTTCGGGAGGCCTCGCCAAGGTAGATGGCAGCGCTACCAGCGATAACACCGGCCCGGCTCATCGCATGCTGCACATAGGAGGATACGGTCTCCACCAGGGCCGCACCACAGCGCGTTGGCGTCGCATAGGCGGAGGCGGCGACGAGATCAGCAACCGATTCATCTCCGGTGTGACCTATGCCTGTCCACACGGGAACGGACATGCCCACGATCCGCCTCGCCACAGGCTCGGCGTCGAACGCCATCAGGTCCGCCCGTGCGCCTCCTCCGCGAACGATCACACAGATATCGACCTCGCCCGACCTGCGCTCCAACTCTTCCAGAGACTTGACGATTGCACCAGGCGCCTGGGCACCCTGAACCACGGTCGGTACAACGTAGACCCTGAAAGACAGCCCGGACGCCCCCAGCTGCCCCATGAAGTCGTTGTAGCCCTCGGTTCCGGGACTGGCGACGAGACCCACGCAGAGCGGGACGGCCGGCCGGGGCAACGATCGGTTCTTTTCGAGTAGCCCCTCACTTTCGAGCGCGGCTATCAGGCGCCGCCGCTGTAGCTCCAGCTTCCCGAGCAGCGACTCGAGGTCCAGTTCGCGAACGGCAAACTGGACCTGCCCCCGTGCGCGATAGAGCGCCACGTCCCCGCGCAACCTCACGCTCATCCCCTCTTGAAGGTCGATACCGGCACGCACAAGGCGCTCCCTCAACAACATCCAGACGGACTTCCAGCAGACCACTCTTAGAACGGGCGCACCACTGCCACTAACTCCCGGGTCTATGACGTCCATGTAGAGATGGCCGCTCTTGCCGGAGTAGTCCGCTACCGAGTGGATCTCGCCCTGCACCCACAGGTCCAACCCGCTGGGGAATGCTGCGGTTATAGCGCCGTCGACCCGCCGGTAGAACTCGGAAACGGTAAGAGGCTGCTCCGCACGATCAGGGGGCTGCGACCGCCCGGCTTGCCACTCCCCGGGCTGTAGATCCCCGCTCTGGCCTTCCCGGTTGACCGCAGCGTCGAAATCGAACAGCCGATTCACCACAGCCCAAGACTACTGCAGTGGTGTAGAATGAACGATGGAGGTTGAGGCGGCTGGGTGGCCGCGGCCCCACGGCATTGCCGCATAGGGGCTGAGGAAGGTCGGGGCTCCATAGGGCAGGGTGCTGGCTAACGGCCAGTCGGGGCGACCCGCAGGAAAGTGCCACAGAGAATAGACTGCCGATGGCCGGTCCACGCCGGCACAGGTAAAGGTGAAACGGTGCGGTAAGAGCGCACCAGCATCCAGGGTGACCCGGATGGCTCGGTAAACCCCACCCGGAGCAAGGTCAAGCAGGGGAGTCGGGTTGCCCGCCCGGCCGCAAGGCGCTCCCCGGGTAGACCGCTGAGATGGATGGCCACCCCGTATCGGGCAATAGCCGCTTGCGGCGCAGGCCCGGACGGACAGAACCCCGCCTACAGGCCGGCTCGACCTCCACTCAACCATTACCGGCGCGCCGGTGCGGAGCAGCGGCCAGGTGGGAGAACCGGGGAACTGGTATGCTCGCGACGGACAGGGGGACTGGCGGCGTAGCCGAGTGGTTCAGGCAGGGGCCTGCAAAGCCCTGTACAGCGGTTCGAATCCGCTCGCCGCCTCCAGGACGTCTTCACGTTTGGAGACGTCCCCTCTTCACGTTTGGGCTGCGAAGCCGCTATCCTCTCCGCGCCTGGCGACCTAGGCTCGTGGCCGGCTGCCTAACTACCTGCGGGCTGTTACCTGCGAGAGGCGCCGATCTCGTCCCAAAGCTCCTCCTCGCGACGCCGAGCATCCTCCCGGCCCGTTCTCACGGCATCCGCCATGACCCCTCGCGCCGAAACCAGACCCGCCGAAACGACGCCAGCGACACCTCCCGGATGTTCTCCGGAGTCGCGCGCGGCTGCAAGCCTGCGCCAGGGCCTCGCAACTTTCCGCCAGCCCGCCACGATGCCCACCGCTCCGGCGAGCAGGCCTGCCGTGAACCACCGCGCCCGTTTCATAAGTCCTACGACCCGTCGCACCCCGGCTGCCGTCGCCGTGGACCCGGCCGATCAGACTCCTCTCGTCGCCGGGAGTCCGAGCGGATTGCAATCACCTGTCCACCGGCCCACCGGTTCGCCGCCGGTCGCCGGGACCGGGACCTCTAACCAGTCGCCTTGTCCCACTCCGGAAACCCGCCGCGAACGCCGCTGACTTCACGAACGGGTTAGCGAACAGCCTGTAGGCCAGCCGGGATGCGGAATCGACCGTCGCCGTCACGGCTTCACTCGTACCGATTACGTCCCCCACCCGAACCATCTCCGTTGCAGCATGGTCGGCAAGGGTACGCGCGTCGCGGAGCACCGGCAGGCTCTCGCGCTCCATTTGCCCCACCAGCCTGGAAAGCCGCCTCGCCAGCCTGAACGCGTAGACAAGCGTTCCGAATGAAGCCACGAATATCGCAGCGCCCAAAGCGAGGAGCCAGAGTGCGGCGCTGCCGGTAACGGAGATAACGCCCATGCGCAAGAGAGCTTACCCGCGCACCACGGCTCGACACATCAGGATCGGCGAAATCCAACCGTGTTGATACAGCCGGATGCTAGTTTCGTTGACGTGAAGTATTTCTCTGCTCTCATGAAGGCCACGGCTCACCGGGTACGGGCCACGCTGCAGCGTGCCCGGGCTATGACGGGACCAACCCGGGCCATGGCGCGGCCCTCCCGAACAATAGGAATACCAGACGGCGAACGCTGCGGCGGCGGTACCGGTCGCGCCCGCGACCACTCCTTCCTGGCAACGCCAGTGATGGCAGCCGTAGTTGCCCTGACGCTTGCGTCATGCTCGTCCTCATCGTCCCCGTCAACAACCTCTATTAATCCGGCCACCGCCCGAACGCAGATTACGATCGCCTACCGGTCCTTCTTCGACCTCTCCCATTCCTCGATTCAGGCAAAAGCCGATGTAGTCCAAGGCGGAGCGACCATCAAGAGCGACATCGCCGCCATCCTGCAATCTTCCCTCGCAAAGGATGCCGGCGGGGCCAGGGTATTGAGTGTCGTTCTCTACTCGAAATCCGAATGCACCAACCAGGCGTTGCTCTATCCGTGCGCCCTCGTCGGCTATGACATCCTCTCGCCCACCGGTTCGGTTCTGCAGGGCCCCGGCAAGGGGTATGCAGTTTTCTCAGCAGGCAAGTGGCTCGTCGCGAAGTCGACCGCATGCGGCCTTTTCCGCGACTTCAACGCCTTCGAGACCGGCAGCCACAAACTTACCATTACGGGCTGCGCCGGAGTCTGATCCCGCCCCTCAGGGAGCTGGAATAAGCGTCTCCACGAGTGAGCGCACGTCGTCAGGCGTCCCCTCTGCGGTCACCTGTCCCCTCGCCAGTACGGCCACCCGATCAGCGATCTCCATCACCCGCTGAGGATGCTGCTCCACGATAAGGAGCGCCGTCCCCATCTGCTTGAGGTGGACGAGCGACCCGTATACCTCGTCCACCATTGCCGGCGACAGCCCGAGCGAGAGCTCGTCGACCATCACGAGCTTGTGCTCGATTGCGACCAGCTTCGCCAGAGACAGCATCCGCTGTTCGCCGCCCGAAAGCGTCCCTGCCATCTGATGCCTCCGCTCTGCGAGCACCGGGAAGACCTCGTAAGCACGCTCGAACCCTTCCACGTAGCGCCCCCTCGACCTCCAGCCCCGCAGGCCTGTCATAGCAAGTGCCAGGTTCTCCTGGACGCTGATCGAGGAGAAAACGGACCGTCCTTCGGCGACGTGGCCCAGTCCGGCCCGGGCAATCCGCCAGGCAGGCCATCCGAGAATGTTCCTCCCCGCGAACAGCACCGTTCCCGACGCCTTGTCCAGCAGGCCGGACACGGCCCGCAACACCGTGGATTTTCCCGCACCGTTGGGACCCACGAGTACCTGGGTAGCACCGGCCTCGATCCGGAGGGAGACACCGAAGAGCGCCCGGTAGGGACCGTAAGCGGCAACTAGACCCGACACTTCGAGAAGCGGCGCGGTACCGTCGCTATGCAGGCCTACCTGACCACCGGGTGAACGAGGACTCCCGGCAGGACCGGAGGGAGTTGTGCGCGCAGTCATGGTGTCCCCAGGTAAGCTTTCCTGACCGCCGGGAGCGCAAGCACTTCGGCAACCCCACCTTCGGCGATCACCCGACCTGAATCGAGCACTACGAGCCTGCTGGCGACGTCGCTGACCATCTGAAGATCGTGCTCTACCAGCAGCACGCCGACGTTCCGTTCGGCTCCGGAACGTTTGAGTATCGCCCCTACCATCTCCCGCTCCCGCCCGTCCAGACCTGACGACGGCTCGTCCAGCATCAGTACGAGCGGATCGAGCATGAGTGCGCGGCCCAGTTCCACAAGGCGCGCGTGGCCCAAGCTGAGCGCCTCCACCGTGACATCCGCGACTTCCACCAGGCCCACAAGATCCAGCATCTCCTGGGCCGCGGCCTGCTCGGGAGCCGTCGGGAGCCCCCGCCCCATCAGATCCTTGAACAGCCCTCCCTGGCGACGACTCACTCTCATGGCAACAATGAAGTGCTCCCTCGGCGTCATGCCGGTGAAGACCTCGAGACGCTGGAACGTGCGGGCAATGCCGAGACGGCTCCTTTTCCATACCGGCATCGAATCGATCCGCCTGCCCTGCAGGTACACCAACCCCGAATCGGGCCGGACAACCCCGAGCATGCAGTTGAAAAGCGTCGTCTTGCCAGCGCCGTTGGGACCCACAAGCCCTACGATCTCCCCCGCATTCACCGAAAGGCTAACGTCAGCCAGGGCCGACAAGCCGCCGAAGCGCTTTGAGATCCGCTGAGCTTCGAGTAGCGACGGCTCTGCGGCTCGCGACGTACCTTCCTCGGCGGCGCTCCCCGCTACGGAGGTTCGGCTCCTGATGGAACCACCCGCCCTGACGGAGGCACCCTTCCTGACGCCACCTGCGTATAGCGCTCTCATGGCTGCGCCACCACCGTCGACGGCAACTGCGCCCTAGTCACGCGGAACATCCGGCGACGCCCGCCGCACATTACTCGCCGGCGCGCCCGGCCTACCACTGGCCAGCGCTCATGGCGCAATGCCTGCCGGCGCGTGCGTCGCAAGATCCAGCCCAACATCAGTCACCGCCTTCTTTAGGGCCGGCGATGCCGCCGAACAGTGTCCAACTACCTTCTCCAGGGCCGAAGCGGTCCCCGGAAAGGTCCCCGGCGCTGTCCCCGGAAAGGTCCCCGCGGTCCCCGGCAACGCTACCGCCGTGCACGGAACCGCCGGGGCTGATTCCTGAAAGGCCGGGGCTACCCCTGGACCGGTCGGTCAGCTTCTCCGCCCAACCTGCAATCCACCGCTTGGTGAAGTCCACCACCCCTTCCGGATGCCTCACGTAAGTCAGCGCCGCCAGCCCGAGGATGAAAGCGAGAAGCGATGAGAACCTGCTGGGAAGGGTCGAGATCACCTGGCTCAACACAGCAAATGACAGCCCCGCTTCGATTGCCCCGGATATCGTTCTTACCCCCACGATGGCCACCACCACGACAAAAACCAGCGACACCTCGTACCCGAAGTCGTTCGCTGACACGGACTGCTCCAGAGAACCGTAGAGTGCGCCGCCGAGGCCTGCTATCCCCCCGGCAAGCGCCGTCGTCATGATACGCATACCCCGGGTATTGATACCGATGGATTCGGCCCCAACCTCGGATCCGCGAATGGCTCCCAACTCCCTCCCGACCGTCCCGGACCGCAAGAGCGCGACGATGACCGCTACGACCAGCAGAGCCACGGAGGCAAGCACCAGGAACGTCCTTGTCGACTGGAAGCTGATGGGCCCGATCTGCGGCCTCGGCACTGTAATCCCGCTTCCCCCGTTGCCGGCCCAGGAAAAGGGGAAGACGATGTCGGACATGACAAGGGCGAACCCCAGAGTGGCAAGTGCCAGGGCTATCCCCGACAGCCGCGCCGTCGGGATCGCGATCACAGCACCGACCGCCGCCGCGACTGCGGTGCCGGCGAGCGCTCCCACCAGCACCGAGAACCCGAAGTGGTTGGCAAGCTGGCCGGCCGTGAACGCCCCGATCCCTGCGAAGGTGGCCTGGGCCAGCGAGATCTCGTTGGACATCCCGGTGAGCAGGACGATTGAGAGGAAGATGATCGAGTAGACAATGCCCTGGCCCAGGGTGAAGGCCCAGTTGTGCGGGATCCAGGTGAGCAGGGAGACTGCAAAGGCCACCGCAAGGGCAGCACCAAGGGCTCGCGACCCCACGAAAACTACCCTGGCACGCCGAGGTATCTCCAGGCTGCGGGGCGGCGCCTCGCAGGACTGCATCGGATCGACCACTTCGCGTCTCACCCTGAAAGTCGGCCTGACCACCAGCATCACGAGCAGGACAATAAAGGGCAACGCCGATGGCAGCCCCGCCGACCAGACGCTTCCCGGCGGCAGATAGCCTGCAATCATCTCTCCCGCTATGCCGAGCAGAACGCCTCCGATCAGCGTGAACGGCAGGCTTACGAACGCCCCGAACGCCGCCGCCGCGATCGCTGCCACCAGCAGGTCCGTGAAGTTGAGAGAGCTCAGGGTCGCATATAGGGGTGCTAGCAGGACCCCGGCGAGACCGGCTAGCAGGCTGGAGAGGATCCAGGCCATAGCGCCAATGACACCCGACCTGACTCCCTGGAGCTCGGCAAGACGAGCACTCTCCACGACCGCTCGCATGGCAAGGCCGAGCTTCGTGAACTTGAGTGCTCCCCACAAGATCGCCACAATCGCTACGGTGATGATGGTGGTCGAAAGTTCCGTCCCGTTGACGGCAAGGCCCGCCACGCTGAAGTAGACAGTCCTGGCGCTGAGGAAGAGAGAGGGCGGGTTGATCCTCGTGCCGGCGCCGAAAATGATATCTACGGCGCTTGGCAGGACAACGAGAAGCCCGATAGCCGGCACGAGGGTGACAAACGGGCTCGCGTTGCGGGTGTGACGGAAAATGACCCGGTCGAGCACGAAACCCAAAGCAGGTGACACGACACCTATCGACAGGAGCGCTCCCACCCATATGGGCCATCCGTTGGCGACCGCTATGTACAGCGAGACTGCCGATATGTACGCCTGGGCGCCGAAGGCCAGGTTGAAAACCCCCGCAGCACGGTAGGTGAGGACCAGCCCTGCCGCCATGAGCGCGTACACGCACCCGAGAGGCACCCCAGGAAGCGCGTACTGGAGGAACTGGGTCACGTCCCGGCGGGCATGTAGAAGGGAGGTACCCCCTGGGGAAGCCGGGAAAGCGGGAACAGCGGACCGCTGGCCGGTGGAAACTTCGGGAAGCAGGAGAGCACGCTCGCAGGCGATGACGGCGTAGCCGGTGTGGTGTAGACAGGCACGAACCGGCCCGCCTCAACCTGCACGAACGCACCGCAGTTGTAGGGACCGGCCACCGCGGTGTGAGCGATGCTCCAGTTTACCGGGGAGGCAACGATCCCATGAGCGCTGAAGTGATGCACCTCCGTATTGATGGCCTTCACGAGGCGGCTACGGGTCAGGTCCCTCCCGGCAAGGCGAAGCCCGTCGACAAAGAGCGCTGCGTTCACCCATCCCGCGAGCGCCGCCTCGGACAGATGATGGCCCGGCTCATACCGGGCCATCATCTGCCGGAAGTCGTACAGTCCCGGGTATACGGCTGCGTTGCCCTTCGCGGCTTCGAACGGAACGTGCAGGAGGAAGAGGTACACTCCCTGCATCTGTGCCGCGAAGGCCCTGACGTCAGCCTGATCGTAGCCATCGAACCAGAGCTGGGTGACGCCGCGCATCCCGTTCTGGCTCATCTTGTTTGCGAGCTGGATGTTCCCGCTGATATCCATGCAGGAGACCACCATGTCCACATGATCTGCGGCCATATCGCTCACCACCGCATCGAGACCGGTTGCGGAAACGGGGATCCCGAGGTTCGTATAGGAGATGTGGATGCCGTACTCGCGTAGCGCTCTGAGCGGCCCCTCGCAGCCCTGCTGCGACTGGGTAACGTCGTAGGCGAGCACGGCAGCGCTGGTGACGTGATGCTGCTCGGCAAGGAAAGCCGCTTGCAGCAACGGCGCACTGTAGGTGTTGTAGGAACCGAACTCCCCGAACAGGCTGGGGCCAGCCGCCCACTGGCTGTTCGGGTTGTCGTCGAGGCCGAAGGTCGGCACATCGTGCGATGCAAGGAAGCCCGCACCCGTGAATGAGGGCGTCGCCACTCCGACGACTGCGAACACGTGATCCTGATCCACCAGCGTGCGAGCCAGGGTAGTGTCCATCGCCGGATCGGATTGGTCGTCGAGCTGGTACGCGAGGTCGAGCTTCCGGCCGTCGACACCGCCCTTGGCATTGACCATCCCGAAGTAGGCCGCGACCCCCTGGAAGATCGGCGCAAAATCGGCCGTCACCGGGCCGGTGAGCGATGCGAGACCGCCAACTACCACCCTGTGCGCCGAAACCCCGTCGCTGTTGCCGCTGGTGCTGACAGTTACCTTGGCATTGCCGCATGACGCTAGGGCTGCGGCCGCAATGACCGCCGTGACAAGCTGTACCGACCGCCTGCCCCGCCAGGCCGGCCGGACTGTCCTGCCTGTAATTCGCGTGGCACCGTAGTCATTTGGGTGCCCCGCGCCCTCCGCCGACCAAAGTGACAACGTCCGCATGGCGCCATTCTACCGCCCTGGATAGCGCCGTGAACGGTGTCTTGGGGAGGAGCTGCGAAGGGAGGCTCGGCGCAAGACCCCCGCGGCGCCACCTTCGCCACGACAACCTGCCGGGAGTCAGCCGGCGCGAGAGGGCAGAACCGCCGTGGCCTCCCCCGACACCTTCACGTCCCCCTCAGCGTTCGCCAGCCTGCAATCCAGCACGACCAAGTGGCGGCCATCCTCCTCCGATTTGGCCTTCACGGCGACGCTGGTTGCAAGCTCCTCGTCAGGCCAGGTTTGGCTGGTAAACCTGACCCGGAAAGAGGCAAGTGAAGTCTTACCCACCCAGTCGGTAATGGCTGCTCCGAGGATACCCATCGACAGCATTCCATGGCCGAATACGCTCGGCTGGCCGATGGCCTTGGCGAAAATCTCGTCATGGTGCATGGGCATGTAGTCGCCCGACGCCCCTGCGTAACGCACCATGTCGGTTCTCGTCAATTTGTGCCTCTTGACGGGTGCCTCGTCACCCACGTTAACGTCTTCGTATGTGAGATCGCCCACTGTCACGCTCCTGTCCGGCTCTACTGTCAGATCCTGTGAATAATGTTCGCCTTCGTGACGACCGCCACCTCCCCGGTGGCATCGTCAGTCCACACCACCTCGTTCACCACGAAGGTCATTACATGTCCTTTGGATTCCTTCTGATATACGTCAGTGACCTTGCCCTCCCCAGTAAGAACGTCGCCCACGAAAACCGGCCTGTGGTAGATGAACTCCTGTTCGCCGTGGAGAATTGTACCGCCCTTTGACATGAGGTTACCGATTATCCCCGCCATCGCGTTGCCCTCGCCCGCCTCAGGCTGGATCTCGGGGAACCTGCCCCACGTCTCCCACACAAAGGGGTAGGTGGGAGGCACCGGGATCGAGCGGTAGCCCGCTGCCTCCGCCTCCCTTGGATCAGAATAAACCGAGCTCCGATCGCAGACGGCCGTGGCGAAATTCGCCACCGGCCCGCGCTCCACGACCACCCTGTTGCGCCCGGTGGATACTCCTACAAGCTTCTTTACCTCCGGATCGAGCTCGGCTCCACCGGTCGTATCGGTCATGGTATCTCCTCTCGGCCATGGCGGCCAACGTCGCAAGTGCCCGTCCTACCTTAGTAGAGCCCGAGCGGACCATGCTTGCCCGAAGATCACCCGCCGCCCGCCCGGGCCACAACCCGTGACGGTGGTACCTCCGCGAGGGCTGCACCCGGCCCACTTCAATTGTGACATTAGCCCCTAACAAGCCTACCGTTCAACAGGGACAATGAGAATATCCATCTGCCGCTCCGTTCCCCGGCAGGTGTGTAAAGTACCGGGTCCCCGGCCTCGCTCGGTTACGAGTTCCCCGCCCAGTAGCCGAGTGAGGCCCCGGTGCAGCTTTGAAGGGGTTTGTCTTTGCGTGGGGATCCTGGTTTCTTCGTGTGGCGGCCTCTCCGAAGACCTCTGAATCAAAGCTTGCTCTCATCACCCAGCGCCTGGAGCAGGCTGCGCAATGCGGCCGCTCTGTGGGAAAGTAAGTTCTTCTCTTTCGGAGCCATCTCCGCAAAAGTCCTCCCTCCACCGCCGGCCGGAACGAACACCGGGTCGTAGCCAAATCCCCCCCCGCCCCGCCGCTCGCCGACGATCCAGCCCTCTATCGTTCCGTCGGCCAGGATAACGCTGCCCCCGGGTTCGTAAAGGCAGGCGACGGTCCTGAACCTCGCCGTGCTCAGCGAACCGGCAACCTCGCCCACTCCGTCCGGTCCTGCGGTGGCAGCCCGCCTTGCGGTACCGGCCGGTTCCGCCACTCCCCCGGGGAATGCGCCCCCGCCACGTCCCGCCAGCTCCGCCAGAAGCATCGAGACGTTCTCGTCATAGGTGGCGTGCTCGCCTGCATAACGAGCAGAGCGAACTCCGGGACGCCCGCCAAGCGCGTCCACCTCGAGTCCGCTGTCGTCAGACAGCGCAGCAAGGCCGGTGTGATCGCCGATCGCCCTCGCCTTTGCAATCGCGTTCTCCTCGAGGGTTGCACCGGTCTCCTCCACGTCCGGCGCGTCGGCCGGCCGATCGAGCACGATGAGACCTCCCTCCCCAAGAATCACCCTCATCTCGCGCGCCTTACCAGCGTTGGCCGTCGCCAGCACGACGATCACCTACGATCAGCCCTGGTAATCAATCGAACTGCCGGTTCCGGACCACAGGCGACACGGTGGCTGTCATCGCAAGCCCGGTCCACATGCAACGTCGTCATCGGGACCCTCTGGCTGCCACGAATACCCACTCGGCCACGAGGATCGGCATGGGAACCGGTTGGCGCAACGAGATCGCGATCGCATCCGACGGGCGGCAGGGTACGACGCTACGCCCGTTGGCACCCATCACCTCGAGCTCCGCCAAGAAGATACCGTGCGAGATGCCGGTTATCCTTCCGGCTTCGATGCTCACACCGTAGCGGCCCACTATGTCGAGGAGCAGGTCGTGGGTGAGTGGCCTGGGTACCTTGACGCCCTTGAAGGCGTAAGCGATGTAGTTGCCCTCGGCAAGCGCTACCGGGATCGCCAACTCCCGCCAAGGCGGCTGGGACTCGTGCATCACCACGACCGGGTTGCCCGCCGGCAGGTCCATCCGGACCTCACTCACGACGACCCGGTTCCACGGGCTCCGGCCCCCAACGGCACCTTCGCCAGACGAATGCTGCGCTCGCGCGGGCGCTTCCACGTCCTCAGCAGGCGGAACGCCGGCGGTCGCCTGGTCCACTACCGGCGTCACCTTGGTGGCATCCTCCACGGCCGGAACGACTGCGGTGGCATCCTCGGCCAACGGCATTATCGCGGTCGCCTCCTCGCCAGCCGGTTCCTCGGGAGTGGCGCTCACTAGTTGTCTGCCCCGTAACTGGCGCTTCGCTCACTGCGAGTCATGGTTCGTATCCTGGCAAGGACGAGGTGAAACGGTCCGGTGTGAGGACGTCCGGTGGACGTCCGAGAGGAAGAGTGGTGGCGAAGCACATCCAGCCATTGCGGAACAGACCACTAAACCCTCGGCAACCTTCCGGTTCTCGCCCGTACGGACAGAGCGATCCCGACCGCAAGGAAAAAGGCCACAAGAGCGGATCCGCCATAGCTGACAAACGGCAACGGTATCCCTGCAACCGGCATGATCCCCACGGCCATCCCCGCGTTCTCGAACACGCTGAAGCCCACAAGGGCTATACAGCCCGCCACCAGCACCTTCCCGAGCAGATCCCTTGCGGCCCTCGCTATCCTCGCCATCCGCCAGACGACGATGCCCGACAGCCCCAGGACGACAACCGCCCCGATGAAACCGAGCTCTTCGCCGATGACGGAGAAGATGAAGTCGGTTTGTGCCTCCGGGAGGTAGGCCAGGTTCACCTGCATCCCATGGAAAAGCCCGGTTCCGAAAAGTCCCCCGGAACCGATCGCCGCCTTAGACTGCTGGGCGTTGTATGCCGCCGAGGAGGACTTGGAGCTGCCCACGAAACTGGTCAGCCGCTGGAGCTGGTAGTGATGTAGGAGCCCCAGCTTGATCGCCGCGAATGCGGCCAGCGCTCCCGCTATAACGAGCAACACCGTGTAGCGGTTCGGGAGCCCTCCGACTACCAGCATGACCAGCAGTACAACAAGCATCACCATGCCGCTACCGAGGTCGGGCTGCTTGATGACGAGTAGGATCGGGATCAGCGATACGAGAAGTATCACTCCCAGATCTTTCCAGGTCAGATACTGCCGGCCCCCGATCTGGGAGGTCCTGCTGCAGTAGGCGGCAATTACCACGGTAAGGAGTACGGCGCCGAACGCGGAGGGCTGCACCTGCACCGGACCGAACTGTATCCAACGGACCGCACCGAGCGCCTGCGACCCGATGACGAAGGTTGCCAGCAACGACGCCAGCAGCAGGCCGTAGACGATCCAGCTCACGTTCTCCAGCAGGTGGTAGTCGATACGCGCCATTACGGCCATAACTACCGTTCCCACGATCGCGTATTCGATCTGGTGCTTCATGAGGTAGTGAGGGTCGATGCCCTGGAGCATGAGCTGCTGGCGGGTAGAGGCATATACTGCGACCACTCCTACCGCCGCCAGAGCAAGTGCGGACGCGACGAGCAACGGGTCGGTGGCTACCGCGCCCCTGCGGGTTCCGGTCGCCACCGGAGCGGCCGTCATGCCCGCCCCCTGGGGCCTGAACCTTGCGGCGTAATCGGCAATCGTCATCTGTCAACGCCCATTATTGCGCGACCATGCCGGCCAGACCGCGCGCGTAGCGGCCCGCCCGGGCGCCCCAGGGGTGACAACGCCGTCAGAGCTTCCCAGCATCGCCCAGCGCTTCCCACATCGCATCCACCGGGCAAGGCCGGCCGCACCATAGCGCGATCTGGAGGGCTGCCTGGTGTACGAGCATCCCGATCCCACCAAGTACCACCAGCCCCTGCTCCCGAGCCGCCTCCATGAGAGGCGTAACGGCAGGCGAGTACACGAGATCGACCAGAACCTGCGAAGGCCGGAGCAGTGCCGGATCAAAGGCCGTGGCAAAGGGGTCCGGACCCCCAGTCATGCCCGTCGACGTGGCCTGGACAACCACATCCACCGTCGCAATGTCCTCCGGCGCTCCCACCGAGACGGGACCTCCCACCATCCCGGCAAGAGCCTCGGCCGGCTCTCGCGACCTGTTCACCACCACGATTCGCTCCGCCCCCCGCCGGGCCAGTGCCAGCGCCACCGATCTTGCCGCGCCACCCGCTCCGGCAATGGCGACACTCCTCCCGCTGATATCCAGCCCGTTGGCCCGGGAAAGGTACTCCGCCAGACCCTCGCCGTCCGTCGAGTCACCGAGCACTGACCCGTCCTCTTCGAGCATCAGGCAGTTCACCGAGCCAAGCTTGGCGGCCGTGGCGGTGAGGCGATCGACAAATCTGGATACGTTCAGCTTCAGGGGCATCGTCACAGAAAGGCCGCGTATCCCGAGTGCTCGCATGGCTCCGACGGCCGCCTCGCACCCGACCTCTTCGACCCTGAACGCCACAGATACCCAGTCGAGCCCCAACGCTGCGAACGCCGCATTGTGCAGAAGAGGCGAGAGCGAGTGTGCCACCGGGTCGCCGATCACGCCGACGACAACCGATGCCGCAGACGGCCACGTTGGCGACAATCGTTCGGAGCCCTGCACCGTTCAGTACGCCCCGTTCTTCATGGCAAGCTTCTCGTTGGCGACCTGCTGAGCGTACGTCGTGGCGAACGCCTCCCTGCCCGACTTGGACACGAGCACGAAGTAGAGCCACGATCCGGGCGTGGGGTGAAGAGCGGCATCAATCGCCTCGGGTGACGGGACCGCTATCGGCGTGGGCGGGAGCCCGCTGTGCAGATAGGTGTTGAACGGGGAGTCCACCTGGAGGTCGCCGGACGTCACCTTGCCACTGTCTCTTCCCTCTGCGTACAGAACCGTCGAGTCCATTTGGAGTGCCATTCCCCGTGCAAGCCGGTTGTAGACGACCCTTGCAACTTTGCTCATGTTCATCCGGTAAACGCCCTCCTCCTGGACCAGCGACGCCACAACCACCTCATCGTAGGCACTGAGGCCGTATGCCCGCGCAACGGCGGCCAGCCGGCTGCCGGCTGCGACCGCCAGAAAGCGGGCAACCATCTGATGGGCCAGCGCGGCGTCTGTCTCGTGCGGCATCACCTGATACATTCCGGTGCCCAGCAGTCCCTGGGCAAAGCCTGCAGCAGCCTCGCCCGGTGCCGAGCCCGCCGGAGTCCCGGCCGGTACGAACCCGGTAAGTGCAGGATCAGTGCGCACCGCCGCAAGGAAGGCCGCCGCGCTGTGCCCTGGAAGGGAATCGACCTCGGCGGCCACCAGCCCGACCGTGGTGCCTGGGGTCACGTCGATCTCGAAAACGTCGGGCACGGACGAGAGGGTCGCGAGCACCCGGGCGAACGGCTCGTGGGCGTAGAGCTCGTAGTCTCCCGCCTGCACCGTTGGTGTCCCATGGAAAAACATGTAGGCCCTCATCGCCTCCGTGCTATCGATCACGCCTTCGGCGGCCAGCTGCGCCGTGATCCGGCCCACCGGCTCACCGTTCGCCACCGCTACTATCACGGGTCTCCCGCCTGGGGATCCGGACAGCGCTGATTCGTACCAAGCCGCCCCCCAGGAAAGGAGCCCGATGGCGATAACGAGGACCACCCCCCAGGTAAAGAGAAGCCGCCGCCGCCGGACAAAGCCGGGCGCAACAGGGGCCTCGGGAAGCTCCCCAGTTCCCCTGGGGCCGGCAGGCCTGTGCCGGCGAGCACGAACGGACATCACTGCGACTCCCGGCCGAGCCGGTTGCGGGCGCCGTCCAGCCATCGCTGCAGTATGAATGTCGCTGCCGCCTGGTCGACCACGGACCTGGACCGCGTTGAGGCGACCCCCGCGCTACGCAGCGCTGATTCAGCCTCGCTAGAGGACAGACGCTCGTCCTGGAGGACCACCTGTATATGCGCTCTCGCCTCCGGCTCCTCCGGAGCGGTCCCCGCTGGCAGTCCAGGTATGCCGCTCCCCGCCGCCAGCTCATCCGCCCTACCCGCCGGCCGTCTCGACAGCTGCCCCTCGGCCGGCTCCGGCGTGCCGTTTCCGGGGGCACCGTTACCCGGCACCACGCCCCTGACCGCACCCTCGACCAGGCCTGCAAGCTCTCTCGCCCTCGTCGCCGCCTCTCCCTCCTCACCGCTCATCGTGAGCGGCAACCCGATCACGATCCAGCGTGCCCCGTAGTCGGCCGCCACGTCGACGATCCTCTTCGCCGACGACTCTCCCGGGCGAGTAGCAAGCGTCGACAGCGGGGTAGCCACGAGCCCATCAGAGTCGGAGATAGCAAGGCCGATACGCTTCTCACCGGGGTCGACCCCCAGGGCTCGCAGGGACGTGGCCGGCACGTCAGGCACCTGCAACGACCTCGGGATTGCGCTCGCACGTCAGCCACCTCTCACGATCAGGCATGTGCTACCACCCCCAGGCACCTCTCATGCTCAGGCATGCGCATGCACCTCAGGCGCCTGCCAGGAGGATTCTCCTCGCCTCGGCAAGCACGCTATCGATCCCCGATGGATCGCGCCCGCCGGCTACCGCTACCTCTCGCGTGCCTCCTCCACCGCCTCCGACCAGCGGCGCGAGGGACTTGACAAGCTGTGCAGCATCGTACCCGCCGGCAGCCACGCATGCCATAGCCACCTTCGACGACGTAGGGTCCGGAACCCCAGCCAGTACGACCGCGTCAATACCACCGCCCCTTACCTGCAACGACACCTCGCGCAGTTCATCGGCTGCCAACCCGTCCGCCCTGGCCACGACCACGCTATCTCCTCCTGCAGACGCCACCAGATCCCGCGCAAGAGCCGTGAGGCGCTGTACGCGGCGACGCTCCAACTCCTTCTCCAGATCTCGCTTCGCTCCCATGAGCCCGTCCACCTCGTCCACGACCTGCATAGGCTCCACGTTGAGCAGCCTCGACAACGAATCGACTGCGCCGGCCCGTTCGAGCAGCATGGCGGCCGCGGGCATCCCACTCAACGCCTCGATCCTTCTCGTATTGGAACCGATCGAGGACTCCGACACGACCACAAGGGGACCGATGCTCCCCAGCGCTCCAACGTGCGTGCCGCCGCAAAGCTCCACCGATCGGCTCCCCGCCTGCACCACCCGCACCTCCTGGCCGTAGCGGTCCCCGAAAAAGGCGAGCGCACCCATGGACCGGGCAGACGACATGTCCGTAACGGTCGTGCTCACCGGAGCGTTCGTAAGTACCTCGTAGTTCGCCACACGCTGGATCTCCCGGAGCTCCTCGCCGCCCACCCGGGAATGGTGAGAAAAGTCGAACCGTAACCTGCCGGGCGCCACGAGCGACCCCTGCTGGCGGACGTGGTCACCGAGCACGGACCGCAGCGCCCAGTGAACAAGGTGCGTACCTGTGTGGTTGCGCCGCAAAGACTCCCGCCGCTCCACGTCGATCGACGCCCGCACCCGCTCTCCCGGTTCGATCTCCCTGCCGGAGAGCAGGCCCCGGTGAACGGTCACGCCGGGTGCGCCGTGTTGCGTGTCGAGCACCCGGACCACCGCTCCGTCCACCACGATCTCTCCGGAGTCACCCACCTGGCCGCCGCTCTCGGCATAAAACGGTGTCGTATCGAGAACCACCTCCACGGGCCTGCCCTCCGCTGACCCGTCCTCGCCACGCCGACGCTCTAAGGACCTATCTTCCCGCTCCACAGCTCTGCCAGCCCACGCCGCCTCCTCGCGGGCGGGAAAGAAGACCCCCAGTACGGAAGCCTCGGCATCGGTCTGATCGTACCCGATGAACCTCGTGGGACCCGTGGCCTGAAGCATCCCCGCGTAACGCTCGGCACCCTGCGACCCGGCCAGAGCGTGAACCCGCTTGATCGCCTCTCGTGCCCGGTGGCGCTGCGCTTCCATCTCCTGTGCGAATCCCTCCATGTCGACTACGAGCCCGCGTTCTGCCGCCATCTCCCGCGTGAGCTCGATCGGGAAGCCAAAGGTATCGTGCAGCGTAAACGCCACGGTTCCCGCAATGCAGCCCATGCTCTCGCCCCGTGCAATCTCCTCTTCGATCAGGGCGGTCCCACGCTGAAGCGTTCGCAGGAAACCTGCCTCCTCCCGCTCCAGCGTGGCGAGTATCATGTCCCTTCCAGCCGGGAGAGCGCCGTTAGCGGCGGCAAGCGCCTCGATGGCAACCTCCGCCATAGGCACGGTTACAGCCCCCGAAGCCCCGAGCCGGTTTGCCTTCAGTATTGCCCGCCTCACGATACGCCGGAGCACGCTCCCGCGCCCGTCGTTCGAAGGCACCACGCCATCTGCGATCAGAGAAACCATAGCCCTGGCGTGGTCGGCCATGATCCGCAGCGCTGCCGTCTCCTGGGCCCCGTGCGCCGACGATCCCGTCACCGATCTGGCCTTGTCGATGAGGGGAACGAACAGGTCGGTCTCGAACATCGAATCGACGCCCTCGACGACCGGAAGGATGCGCTCGAGCCCCGCCCCGGTGTCGATGTTGCGGCGGGGTAGCTCTTTCAGGGTCCCGTCCGGAATGCGCTCCAAGCCCATGAAGACGAGGTTCCAAATCTCCACGTACCGGTCGCCCTGCGACACAGCCGGGCCGCCTCCGTCGCCATGGCTCGGATCCCGATCGAAATAGATCTCGGAGCAGGGGCCGCAGGGGCCCGTTTCGGCCATTTTCCAGAAATTGTCGTCGCCCATCCGCTGGATCCGGCCTTCCGGTACCCCGACCGAGTCGCGCCAGATGCCCTCGGCTTCGTCATCTTCGTCGTGCACCGTTATCCATAGCCTCTGTCCGTCGATCCCGAGCGTCTCCGTGACGAAGGACCACGCGTAGCCGATAGCGCCCTCCTTGTAGTAGTCCCCGAAGCTGAAGTTGCCGAGCATCTCGAAAAAGGTGCAGTGACGCTCCGTTGTACCCACCACGTCTATGTCGAGGGTTCGGAAGCATCGCTGCACGCTGGTCGCGCGAGGCCATGGGGCGCTCTCCATCCCGAGAAAATAGGGCTTGAACGGGACCATCCCGGCAATCGTGAACATGATCGTGGGGTCCGGCGGTATCAGGCTTGCCGACGGCACGTGCTCGTGCCCCCGCTCCACGAAAAAGTCGGTGAAAGCCGAGCGCAGGCGCTCCGATCCGGACACGTTGCGATTCTAACCCAGCCGTGTATCCGGCTCCGGCTCCCGCCCGGCGTAAACGAGACGGTCCGGTGGGCCGGTGAAGGGAAGGCATGGCGAAGCGCTGCTTCGCCCGATCCTACCGACAGCGTCTCACTGCTGCGCCACGCGGGCTACGATGTGGAAATGGTCCAGACGGCGTGCTACGGCATGGCGGGTTCCTTCGGTTGCAAGGAAGAGCACTCCGAGGCTTCGCGGACGCAGGACGAGCGGGAGGTATTCGCCGCGGTCAGGTCCCATCCCGAGGCGCTGGCCGTTACCACCGGTGTCTCGTGCCGCCACCAGATCGAGGATTTCACAGGGCGCCACCCGATCAATGTCGTGGAAGCCCTGCGGGCAGCGGTCAGAACCGGGGGCACGGCCGGTACGGCCCGGGGGGCCGGGACAGTCGGCACGGTCGAGAAAGTCGGCACGGGCGGGACGGGCCATCGCTAGGCGCGAGAGCGACAACGTCCGCGTCGGCATAGTCGGCGGAGGGAGGATCGCGGATCTCAATTGCCTCGGATGGTTCGACCATCAGGCGGGTGAGATCGGTGCGATCTGCGACGCCAATCAGTCTGTTCGCGAACGGCGAGCCGCAGAATGGTCCTGCAAGGCATTCAAGTCCCTTGACGACATGCTTGCAGACGACTCGCTGGACGCCATCGAGATACTTACCCCGCACCACCTGCATGCGGAACAAGCCATCGCAGCGTTCGAGGCCGGCAAGCACGTGTCCATCCAGAAGCCGCCGACCATCACGCTCGACGAGTTCGACCGAGTTGTCGATGCCGCCGGCAGGGCCGGGAAGATCTTCAAGACCTTTGAGAACTTCCACTTTTACCCGCCGCACCAATTGGCCCGGTCGCTCATCGACAATGGAGAAATCGGCGAGGTTCTTTCGGTGCGCATCGTCACCGCCAGCGGGAACATGGGGAACGGCCAGGGATGGGAAATCCCCGCGGATTCGTACACCTGGAGGCTCGACCCGGCCAAGTGCGGCGGCGGTACCCTGACTTTCGATCACGGGTATCACAGCTTCGAGATGGGAAGGTTCTTCGTCGACGCACCCATTGATCGTGTTCACTCTTTCGTCAATTTCTTCGAGATCGGGCCTGGTATGGCCTTCGACATCCCTGCTCTTATCTCGTGGAGCTATTCCGGCCAACCCGTAAGGATGGGGTCGTGGGAGCTCATTGCCAGTCTCGGACTGGATATCGAGGCCGAGTACTACGTGACCGATGACCGCATCGAGATACGGGGCAGCCAGGGGATCGTCTGGGTCAACAAGTGCTCGGGCGAGGTGATGAAGGAACCGCCCGTGGTTCTATATCGTGGTGGTGAATCACGCGGATTTCACCGGGTCGACTCACGGTGGGCGACGTCATTCCGGCTCGCAACCCACGACTTCATCAACGCCATCAGAGAAGGCCGGCCGGCCTCGTCTCTCGCACCGCCCGAGGCGCGGGCCACGCTTGCCTTCGCGCTGGCCGCCCAGGTCTCTGCACGCGAAAACCGCGAGGTGTCGATCGCTGAATTGGGGTAGCCTCGGCCGCTTGAGCGTCCCGGGCCGAGGACGCTCCATTCGCCAAAGACGCTACCGGAACCTTCGCGGAGGCTCTCAGTACAGCCGCAGCCTGGCGACGAGCATCGGTACTTGAATCATTCTGGTCGTGCCGGCGTGGCAATAGTCGCAGGCCTTCTGGCCGGGCTGGAGCGGTGCGCCACAACTGGGGCACGTGGCCTCGGCTACGACAACCGGCCTGTTCGTCGCCAAGTCCCAGAACTGCTGGGATACACCGTCGCCGACGGGAGACTCGGTCGGGATGTTCAGCCGGATACGGAGCGGCGTCCCCGCCAGCTCGGGGGCGGCGTTTGCAGCCAGGACCGTCTCCGTCACCTTCTGGACATGGGTAGTACCGAGGGGCTGCTCGGGAATCGCAGGGTAGGCAGGGCCTCCCAGGGCCTGTCCGAAGGCCCCTCCCGTGCCGGAGAACCAGCTCGGGCCCGCGATGACCGACTCAACGACGGAACCAACCACCTCTCCAAGCACGGAACGAGGCCTCGAGAGCCCGAACGCGGGATACGGATCCGCCGCGACGGAGGCGCTATCCTGCCCATGTCGTCCGGGAAGTGAATCTGACGAGCCCACGAGCGGATCAGTCGCCACGATGCCTACAAGGGTCACGGTGGCACCGAGCGGCCGCGCCCCTTGGAGGCAGCCGGTGTTGCCCTCGCACTGGGCAATGACCTTGCCGGCGAACATCCCCTGGAGCACCTCGAACCGTCCGGTGGAATCCGCCCAGAACAGTCGCGGCGCAGCCAAGGCGACGAACTTCTCCACGCTCTCCAGGTCGGTGCCGAGCGGCGCACCTGACACCCGCTGCGCATGGTTGGCAATGCCCTCCCACTCCTCGGAGTTCTCCACGGCAACCGGGATCGGAGCCGTCCCAGCCGCGGTTGGGACGGAAGAGTCATCCTGAGGTGGGGAGGCAGGCGGGAGTGATACACCCGGCGGGAGGGACGGACGCGAGATCGGGGGCGGCGGCGGGGGGGGCGGCAGGATCGGTACCCCTGCAGCATTCGTCCCCAACTCGCCCTCCATCGTCATACGATTACAGCCCTACCGCACACCGGGCAGAAGTTAGCTCCCACCGGGAGCGCGCGCCCGCACTTGGTGCAGTAGCTTGCCGCCGCTTCCGGCGCGACCGCCGAAACGGAAGCAACCCCGGATGCCTCCGGCCCCGCCGCTCCCGTGGCCCCCGCCGCTCCCGCAATGCCCGCCATTCCCGCTCCAGCCACCAATCCGGCGCCTCCGGGAGCCACGGCCACCGCACCCGCACTCGCACCCGCTACCATGCCCGGCGCGGGCAGGCCCATCATCATCCCTGCGACCAGTCCCTCCTGCGCTCCCACATTGCCCGACGAGATGCCCTTGGCGATCTCGAGAGCGGCCTCCCCCCGTACCGCTTCGGAGAAGGAGCCTGCCATTTGGGTGTAAGCCTTGGTGGCGGCAAGCTGCTTCAACTGTGCCGCGTCAGCGTCGGGAAGGTTCACGTTGAGCTCGGCAAAACTCGAAATGGTTAGTCCCCAGCTTGCGAGGACAGCGTTGGCCTTTGCAAGGGCCTGGTCGCCCGTCGCCTCCTGAAGCTGGCCCATGGCAAGAACGCCATGCCGGGCAACCAGATCCGGCAGGACCTCCCGGATGGCAGCCAGCGCCTGCTCATCAACCCACGTCATGATCTGCTGGTTGTGATCGAAGTTGCCGGAGGACCCGGCCAGTTTGGTGAGCAGCGCCACAGGATCGGACACCCTGTATGCAAGCTCGCCGAAAACCCTGACCGACACGACCATCCCGCTCGGCCCGTCACTCAGATTGTCCACAGGTCCCCCGAACCGCTGCCCAAGCATATCGCGGGTAACAACAAAATAGATCTCGGTGTCGTAGTACCCGTCGCCGGTGAGTCTGTCCACCAGCCAACCCAACAGGATGGAGGCGCCTTCCGCTAGCTGGTGCCTCCCGGGCGGCAGCACCCCGATTACCCGGCCGAGGTTCGTGAACACCGCCTGGTAATCGACGTCGACGTTCACGATCGAGTGCTGCATGATCTGAGCGTCGGGCCACTTCCAGATCACATTGCCCTTCTCGTCGTCGGGCATCTCGATAAAAAGTCTCTCTATGCCGGAGTCCTTGTGTCCTTGGAAAAGCGGCACGTCTACCTCCTTTGTTGTCGGACCTTCAGCCAGCTAAGAGCCGCAGCCGGCAGTGATCAACGGCGCACCCGGCAGCCCCAACCTCGCACCAACCGGTGCCGGCCCGATGCATCTCAGGGACCGCCGCCAATCAGAAGATTCTCCAGCGCCTCTATCGCGCCTGCAGAGACCCGGCTCATCTCCGCAAGCTCGCCAACCAGACCGGCCATCCACTCTGGGAACGGCATGTTCTTCCGGCTGCCGGCGGAGCCTGAGGGGCCGGAGAAGCAGTCGAACTTGGGCCCGGTCGACTCGAGCTCGAACAAGCGGTCCCCGACTTGGACGCGGATCGCACTCACGGGCGCAGACCTGCGCTGGAAGTCGTTGACGTAGGGAATGTCGCCGAATATTCGCCTGAGCTTTCCTCTTCTTCTCACGACTTGGAGCTGCAGCCCGGGGATGTCAGCCAGGCATCCCGCGAGCGCCTGAAGGAGCGCTGCTTTGTCCGCTGCGGCAGCCCGCAGAGACGATGCCGCGTCATCGAGGTTCACTGCGGCTCCAGGAGCCCGTAGACGTCGACGATCACATTGACGGTACCCGACGAGCCGTTGTACACGGTAATGTCACCGCTGGAATTGATGGCGGCGACGACCAGGTTGGGTACGTTCTCGCCGGGAAGCGCCCAGTTGAGACTGGAGGTGCTCGGTGGAATCGACGAAGGGTCCACCGACAGGTAGCCGGTGGCAGAACCGTTCACGGCCGTCAGGTTGATCACTACGCCCGTGAGAGACGAGACGGGCAAGCCTCCGACACCCTCTACCTTCACGGTAATCGACTTGCCTGCCGAAAGCGTGTGGCCGTTGCACTGAGCCTGGCCCCCGCTGAGCGACGACGGGTTACCCGCGCGAGTGTCACAGATCCTGACCGGAGCGATGGCCGTCGTGGTCGACTCGGCCGGCACACCGGCGCCGGCCGGAAGGAAGTAGCCGTACACATCGACAATCGCCTCCGCCGTCACCGAACTGGTGAGTCCTGCCGTCCCGGTGGCCGACAGCGGAACGATCGCCTGGTTGGATCGGTCCCGGCCCTTAGTGGAGTTGACGGTGGACGCGGTCGGTGGGCTACCTCCACCAGGATAAATCGTGAAGTACCCTGCGCCGGAAGGTATGACCATGGCGACATTGACCACGGCAGCGACGGCCGACGGCGGTATTGCGCCGATCCCGCCCAGATCGATGGTCTCCCTTGCCCCTTGGGTGAGGCCCTCCAGCTTGCCATCGGCGGAGCTCTCGGCGGAGATCGCGTTGCAGTAGCTCGCAGACTTCGCCTTGAAGGAGCTGATTGAACATCGCGTGTCAACGAGGCGCAACGGCGACGCGAGCGCCACGTACATGGAGCCCGCCAGCTGCGGTCCCGGGTCCAGGAAAACGTAACCCTCCACGTCGACTATCACGTTCACACTGCCTGCGTTGTTGTAGATCGTGACATCTCCGACCGCGGGTCCGTCCTGGGGAACCGCCACCTCCACGAGGTTCGGCGTCGCCACTGACGTCGACAGGTTCAGGTTGGATGCCGTCGGCGGCGCCGAGAGATCCGCCGGATAGACCGTAAGAAAGGTTGGCCGGGTGGCGCCCGTCGCGGTGACGTTAAGGATTACACCAGCCGCTCCCGTAATGGGCACGCCGCCGAGACCCTCGACCTTTATGGTGAGAGAGGAGGCGTTCTTCAGGGTCTTGCCCTCGCACTGGGCAAGCGGCGTCCCCGAGAGGTGTGAAGGATTGTCCGGGCGCGTGTCGCATATCCTGTACGGCGCGAGCGGCTCGTACGAATAGGTGGTTCTTACGAAATCAACCTGAGCCGTCTGGGCAATCTTTACGCCCGAGTCCGCGTCGATCGCGCTATAGACGACCGTCTCGGGCGTATCGTCGCCAACGGTAAAGGTCGCCGTCCCGGACGGTCCTGTTGCGGCGACGGGCGGCATAACGATCGAGTGGCTTGCCCCACCTCCGGGAAGGCTGGCCGACAGCCGGACCGCCACACCCTTTACAGGTCCGTTAGCGTTCTTCACGATAACCGATACCGCTGCCGCCGCCTCCTCACCCGCCGGGGCGCTGGCCGGCGATGCCGACACCACCGATCCGGTCGCCTCGTCGCACAAGGCTCCCATGGCGATTCCTCCACCCACGGGAGTACCCAACCCGGAGGCCATGCTGTATCCCGTGGATGCCGCATAGCGCCCCTGGCCCGTCCCGGTGTAGTCGTTATTGCCGGAGGTCACGTCGTTGAACGAAGCAGGATAGGCGGTTGCCGCCAGGCTGTAGAGCGCTGGGTTGAGGAAGCCCAGGCGACCCCCGCACCCCTCTGCGGCAAGAGCCGCAAGCGACGCC
Organism: Actinomycetes bacterium; assembly: GCA_021816935.1. Taxonomy (GTDB): domain Bacteria; phylum Actinomycetota; class Acidimicrobiia; order Acidimicrobiales; family JAMCPL01; genus JAKAWR01. Next base: position 79,415 of record JAKAWR010000007.1, on the reverse strand, counting down.
CAGAGCGGTGCCGCGGCGCTGGTCCCCCCCACGCTTGACCACCCTCCCCCACCCGCCGTGAAATAAGACACGTAACCATTGACCGGATCCGCCGACGCCGACACGTCCGGCACTTCGCGGCAATACCCCGAGGTGCCGCACGGCTTGCCGCTCGATTGGGAACCCACCACGCCGGGGACCCCGCTCTCCTGCTGCCAGGAGGGCATGGGCCAGAAAGTGGATATCCCACCCCCTCCCGCTCCCTCCTCGGAAGCCGTTTCATTCCATACGGACTCCGCCGGCGGGGGTCCGACGGCTTGCAAGTCGGTACCACCCACACCTGTAACGTACGGGTCACTGGCGGGATCGTCCACCGCCAATCCCGGAGCAAGGGCGTCCCTAGCTGCCCCAGGCACGCCACTGTTCAGCGTTGCCACCAGAGCGGTATAAGCGGTTCCGCCGACCGCGTAGCACTCGGACGTACCGGTACAGCTCACCCCGTACAGCCCGCCCGCCGAGGCTGGGACAGGCTCTGCCTGCCCGAGCGAACCGTTAGAGATCACCGCTACGTCGCCTAGGCCGGAAAGCGAGCCGGCGACGACGCACCACGACGTAGAGGGGCACGTCACCCCGTACAGCCCGCTGATCGCTGCCCCTCCCCCGCCGGCAAGCGGTTCGACCGCCCCGATGGTGATCACCATCGGGGACTTCGGAGCCACCTGCCCCACCTCTTCAGCCCTTCGGGACTCCCCCGCTCCGGCAAGTCTCCGGCGCGACGGCGCAGGCAAAGCGGCCACCTGGGGCCCGCCAACGGTGATCGGAACCACAATCCCGTTGCCGGAGGATTCCGCGCCGACCGCATAGCACGTAGTCGAAGTCGCGCACGCGATACCCGCGAAACCACCGGTGACCTGCGAATCGGCCAGCAGCGAACCGGGAACCCCGTTTCTCACAGGGACCATTACCCCCTCACCTGATGAGGTGGCACCGACGGCAAGGCAAACCGAGACGCTGACGCAGGCGACGCCGTAGAGGCCGCCGCTCGCTCCGGGCACACCCTCGGCAGCGCCGGGCACGCCCCCGTTCACGGGAACGACTGCCCCGCCGTTAGGGACCCCCTGGGAATCCACCGTCGCTCCCGCGGCCAAACAGGACGTCGTGGACGCGCAGGCGACGCCGTAGAGGCCGCCGCTCGCTCCGGGCACACCCTCGGCAGCGCCGGGTACGCCCCCGTTCACGGGAACGGTAAGACCGCCGTTGGGGTTCCCCTGGGCATCGGCCGTTGGCCCTACCGCCAGGCAGGTGCTCTGGCCGCTGCACGAGATTGCCCACAGGCCCAGGCCGGCTGCGGGAACGCTGCGGCTCGTGCCCGGCGATCCGCCCGTTACAGGTACGACAGCCCCCGCCCCCGTCGAATCCCAACCGGCCGCATAACAGGTCGAGGCGCCCGGGCCGCACGATACTCCGGAAAACTCCGCAGGCATCTGGAAGCAGTCCTCGGAACCCGAGTCACCCGCCGCCGAGAAGACGCTCTGGCCCTGAGCCGCCATCTGCTCGAACACCTCCTCCTCTGACAGCGCAGCCAGCTTCCCGTTCACCGGCTCACATTCACCCCAACTCGTGGACACGACCTGAGCAGTATCGTCAGTTGCTATCCGGTTCCAATCGTCGATCCAGCCGGTACCCGTCTCCGGAGCCTCGTAGACGTCGACGGTCGCCTGTGGCACGAGGCCAATCACATCCTCGATATCGAGCGTCACCTCACTAGCGGGGCCCGGTCCGGCGGTGCCCCCACCGTCGATCTTGATGGTGTTCACCCGTGCGCTGGTACCGTAACACGACTGGTACGCGGAAATGTCGCCGGTCGCGAAAGTACCCAGTTCGTACAGCGCTACTGTCTCACCGGCGCCGAGGCGCCCCGCACCGTATGCGGAGGTGAAGCCATAGGCCGAGGCCAGCTCGTTCGCCGTATATGCCCCCCGCTGGGAGGCAACGGCCGACGCTGAACTGCACGGCTGAGGACCTGCCGCATGCGACCCCACCGAGGAGGCAAGAGCACTCCCCCTCCCGGAGGATCGCGTGCCGCTGAGGCCCGCGAAATCGGCTGGCGCGCCACGACCTGACAGCCGCGGAGTGAACCTCGGCCCGGCGCCAGGCAGCGCCGCCTGCCCAGCCCCTGTGGACATGGGCAGGGACACTGGGCTAGCGCGTCTGAGCAGGCGAGCCTCCATCCCCCTCTCGATACCGCCTCCGCCAGATGCCGGCAACGCCGGCGGCATGGTTCGGCTCTGGGGCTGCTCCTGTGTCAGGTCATCGAGGCCGGCGACATCGGTAACGAACGATGCGGCTGCAGCCGGCAGCCTGGGGGCAACCGTGTTGGCGAAAACCTCGCGACCGCCCGGGAGCCGGTACCTCTCCAGGTGAGTGTGCAAGACAGACTGCACTGCCGCGGCCCGCGCGTCCACCTTGATCGTAAGGCGGTTGGAAGTGACGCCCGAGACGGCCATGCCGGAGAGTTCCAAGGCCCCCTTGACTACTCGCACGGCTCCGCGACTCGCACCGAATTCTCCGCCGAAACGGCCCGGTGGGAGGAAATGGTGGTAGGCGGGCGACCCTGGCGTTGACACCGCCGCCACGAAGCGGCTCAGTGCTGCGGGATTGCGAGAGCGAAGAATGACGTCGAGATGAAGCCGCGCGCCGCCAGGTTCTGCACCGACCGGGATCGCTCCCGCGGGAACCGCTGCCACGGCACCCACCACCTCGAGAGATCGGCCGGATGCAGCGGGGCTGCCGGCTGTCCGACCAGCGTATCGACCAGCTGAGTCGCCGCCGGCTCCGCTGGTCGATACTCCCGCACCGGGGACTACCCCACCCCCGGGCGCGTACCCGGGTGCGGCCATGCCGCTCCATGTCATGACCAAGGCCAGCGCGACCAAACCTGTCCCGAAAAGGCGCGCCACCCTGCGAAAAGTCACAAAATCAATTCAACCACATCCGCTGCCCGAAGTCCCGAAGAGAACTCCACGCCTGAGGCTCTTAGAAACACTGGTTGAAACGGCACAGGACCGGCCCGCTGTCGACCAGAAGGACCGAGGTGATCGTCGCCGTGTCGACATGCATTCGCCAGGTCGCTTCGTCTCCCGCCCCGAGAGCCCAGGCAACGGCGGCCTTGATGGGGGAGACATGGCTCACCACAACCGTAACGCCGCTTCTCCACCGGGGGCTGGCGGATCCGTCGTCGTACCCGATCTCTGCGCACGCCTCCCGAACCCTCCTCCCGACCGACGCCAGCGATTCGCCCCCCGGGGGAGCGAACTCGATGTCGTCCCGCCATGCCTGCCACAGCTCCGGGGCTATATCGGCGACCGCCTTGCCGTCCCACTGCCCGTAGTCGATCTCGACCCATCTGGGATCGATCCGCGGCTCGACCCCGAGGTCCAGGTAACGCGCCGTGTCGACTGCCCGTTGAAGGGGGCTGGACACAGCGTCGAGGAGGGGCCGATCGCCGATGATCTCCTTCAGGGCTTTGCCGGCCCTCGCGGCCTGGTCACATCCCTTCTCCGTAAGGGCGACATCGACATGGCCGGCCGCAAGCCGCGCTGCGTTCGCTGTCGACTCGCCGTGGCGAACGAGAATCAGTTCCAACGCGTCACCTCGACGCCTCCACGCACACCTGCGGCTTGAATCGTGAGCCGGCGATCAGCAGCGAGCATTCCCACCAAACCCCCGAACGCAAAGGACTGCAAGTTGGCACACCCTCACCCCTTACCACCCGCGAGATCTTCCGGTATCCGGCTCACGGTACGATCAGCCGTCCGCAACTCTCGCAAGTTCGCAGCTCTCCCGGAGGAGCCTTGCGAATCCTCTCGATCTCCGCCTCAGGGAGATCGAGATGGCAACCTCCGCACCTGCCTCCCACCAGGGCAACGGCTCCGATCCCGCCCGAGCGGTCCCTGATGACGTCGTAGGCGAAAACAAGCTGCGAGGGAATCTGTGCGACTGCCTTCTCCCTGTCGGCGATCACCAGGGTCAACTCCGCGTCGATCTCTACCGCGCGAGCCTGTATCTTGTCCGCGAGCTCCTCGGACCTCTCGGACATGGCGTCGACCGCCCGCTCCATATCGTCTATCTCCGCACTAAGCTTGTCCAGCTCCTCGATCATGCCGAGCTCTTCGTCCTCGAGATCCGACGTCTGGCGCGAAAGGTTCTCGACCTCCGCCGACATCGCCTGCAGGTCGTGGGGCGAGCTCACCTCGCCCGAATAGAGCCGGCCCTCGATTTTCCTTTTCCGCTCGGCAACCTTGTCCACCCTCGAATCCAGGTCCTCCTGGCGTGCCTTGAGGTCATCCCGAATGCGTGCCACCTCTCCGAGACGCACCTTCATCTCGCCCATCCGTGCCGCGATCAGCTGCAGCTCGACACGCTCCGGCATTACCGACAGCTCGTTGCGAAGGGCCATAATCCGGCTGTCATGCTCCTGGAGAAATAGAAGCGCCGCGCCGCTACCCTGCGTGGGCTCCCCCCCGGGACCAACCGGAGATGCGTCTCCCATCATGCCTTCCCCTGACGATCGCCCGCTTCAGCCGGAAGGTAGTACATACCTCTCTTTATAACACCGAGTGAACTGGTCGCGCCGGCCACCGAATGCGTAGCCGTCAGTCGAGCCGAGAAATGTTGGCTCGGTGGTCCGGGCGGCAGGCGCACCTGCAGGAAGCCGAGAGCGACTTCAAGGCGCTCCCTTTCGACGCAGGCGCCGCCCGTGATCCGTCAGCCCCAGGCCGTATCGCTAAGAGCCGGAGCGGGGAGACGCTGAGCTGGGGTCGCCGCCGGGGCGGCCCCCTTTCCCAAGTGCGTGAACCTACCTACGCCGCGTACTCCGGGTTCTTGCCGAGCGGCGGCCAGACTACAGCCTGCGGGCCCGCAGGTGAGCGCTCCTCCGGAGGGCGCCCCGCCCGAGCTGCGCCACGCGCTCGCGGCGCAGCAGTTCGTGCTCCTCAGGGCCAATCGGGGCCAGGTCGGCTGCGGCGCACCCCGTCGCAAGGGACAGGAGGAGATCGCCGATTTGCGGGTTCCTTGCAAGAACCGGACCGTGCATGTAGGTGCCGATCGCGTGGCCGAAAAGTACGCCTTCATCCCTCCTGCCTTCCCAGCCGTTGCCCACGCCTGCTACGACGGTGCCCAACGGAACGGCGTCTTCCACCAGACGGGTCCTTCCCGCGTGATTCTCGAAGCCCGTGAGCAGGCTCGGCTGTGCGCCGGAGAGGGCACTCGAGAAGAAGCCGCCTAGGGCGAGAAGCTCCGCAGAAGGCACCACGGCGAGCTCCCCCACCGATCTCGGCATGCCGGTAGCGGCAGTCAGCGCTGGAAGGATGCCGGCACCGGGGAGGATTACACCGCTGGCGCCCGGAAACGCCTCGCCAAGGATCTGGTACCCGGCGCACACGGCCAGCACCGCCGCTCCTCGCTCGATGGCACGGCTCAAAGCCTCCCGGTTCCCCGGCTCCCGCAGGAACGCTGCGGCCGCAGCCTGCGGGGAGTCCTCGCCCCCTCCCAGGCAGTAAATGTCGCCTGACTCCGGGATCGGATCCCCCCCGGCGACCGTCACCAACTCGGTTGCCATGCCCCTCCAGTGCGCCCGCCTCTCGATGATCGTCGGGTTGCCGCCGTCTCCGTACGTGCTCAGGAGATCCGGATAGAGGTGAATTATCCTGAGCCTCGACTCCAACCTCCGTCCTCCGGGAGCGGTGCCTGCGCGGCCAGGGACGGCCCCCTTGGTAAGGGGCAGCGCCCCTTCCCCCTCACCCTCCGCCCCTTCGGTCCTTGCTTCCGCCATCTCCGCCTCCACCGACTCCGCCCTGGCCCCTAATCCCTCTGGCGCACCCGGTCTGCCCACCACGCCTACCGCGCTATCTGATAACTCGTTACGCGAGATACGTTTCCGCATCTGCTGGAACGCGGTGTAGTTGCCTACGTACACCAACTCGCCACTGCCACCCTCCCCCACGGCAGTCGGCGATCTCAGGGCATCCAGCTGATCCGGAGCGCAGACGTAGCCGATGCCCGCATAAGAAAGGCGCACTGCCAGGTCGTAGCAGCGCTCGCCTGTCGCTACGACCTGGTACCCTTCGAGGCGCTCGAACGGCACGTCCCACAACCACGAGGTGTCCCTGCCGTCCGCCACTCTTGCGTTGATCCCGATCACCGCCACCGGCAACGCCGCTCCCAGCTTTGCAACGCCGCCGCCCTTCCTCTCGGACGTCCACCGGACTGATACTGGTCGTGGCTGCGCCGCTGCCTTCCTCTCGGACGTCCACCGGACTGATACTGGTCGTGGCTGCGCCGCTGCCTTCCTCTCGGACGTCCACCGGACGTCCTCACACCGGACGTTTTCGCCACTTAGCCGGTCCTGGAGCACGGCGAGGATCTCGTTCCAGCCTGCCGGGTTCTTCGCAAGCATCAACCGCACGGCCCGGCCGTTCACCTCGACTTGGCTGAAGCGGCCCTCGACATCGGCCAGTCCGGAGATCGCTTCGACCGCCGTCGTGGGCGGCACTCCGAGGACCCCCGCTGCGGCCACGGCCATGCAGGCGTTGGAACGATTGAACCCGCCCGGCATCGAAAGCCGCAGGGGAAGCCACCGGGACCCGTTCTCGCGTGGCAGAACCATGCGCTCGCCGTCGAGCATGACCGCTGGCGAGGGTCGACGCATCCCGCAAGAACAGCGCCAATCCACGAAGGCGGAAGGGGAATCGGAGGCCGGGTGATCGGTATCGCAAGAGGCGGGGGGGTACGTGCTGGACGCGGTGAGAGTAACGGAAGTCGGGACCACGGCGGGCGAACCAGGGGGCCCGGGAATGCCAGAGGCGGCTGAGAAGCTGATCGATCCGCCGCAGGCCGGGCAGGCCATGGAGTCACCCCTCCAACCCTGTCCCGCGCTCACCCATATTGGGGATTCGCAGACCGATGCCGCCCACACAACCATCGGGTCATCGGCATTGGCCACAACGGTAAGTCGCTTCGAGTTCCCGTCGGCGGCCGCGGCCTGCCTGAGCGCGCTCCTCCAGCGATCCGCTGTCATTTTCACCTCTCCGACCCGATCCAGCTGGTCCCTGGTCAGATTGAGCAGCACCACGACCTCGGGACGGGAGGCATCGATCAAGGCCGGCAGGTACCTCTCGTCGACCTCGAGCGCCGCCTGCGTGGCGTGGCGCGCGCTCCCGAGGGCTGTCGCTATGCCGAATGGGAGGTTGGCGCCCGCCCTGGAGATAGCCACGCCCCCCACCGCCCCCGCGCGCTCCAGCGCTCCCCCACTCGCCTCCGCACGACGCCGCTCCGGCCCGGCCGCTGCAGCCAGCGCGACCGCTACCATCCTTGTCGTGGTGGTCTTGCCGTTGGTACCGCTTACGAGTACGACCCGCTTGCCCTCGCAGAGCTTCCCGATCAAGCCTGGGTCGACGGCCAGCGCCACCCTCCCCCCGACGACGGAGCCGGAGCCTGCCCGCAAGATCCTGGACATCCGCGACAGCGCAGTGGACAGCGCAAGCGCAAGCTCGAGCCGGAATCTGCCCAGCATCAGATCCGGGTTGGCCGCAACGCGTCGACTTGCGCTATAACCATGATGTTGCAACTATAGCGTGAGCATTGCACGGACCACTGATGGCGGCGCGCCAGTCCCGGCCCGGTCATTCCCGGATGAACCTGATGAGGCGCCTGCTGCCGGGACGTGTTCTGCGGCACAGTGAATCAAGGAGGCTTCAGCAAATGGGTATGGTCGACGGCAAGGTAGCGATTGTGACCGGAGCGGGTCGCGGGATAGGGCGTGGAGAGGCGATGCTGCTCGCATCGGAAGGTGCCAAGGTCGTCGTGAACGACCTTGGCGGCGATGTCGCCGGGGCCGGTGGTGACAAGCACCCGGCGCAGCAAACGGTTGAGGACATCAACGCCGCAGGCGGAGAGGCTGTCTTGAACGCTGACGACATCAGCTCGTGGCAGGGTGCAAGAAGCCTGGTGGAACAGGCTGTCGATACCTGGGGAAAGCTCGATGTGCTCGTGAACAATGCCGGCATCCTAAGGGACAAGATGAGCTTCAACATCGAGGAGTCGGATTGGGACGACGTGATCCGGGTGCATCTCAAGGGGCACTTTGCGATGGCCAGGCACGCAGCCGCTCACTGGCGGGAGCGCTCCAAGGCCGGCGAGCAGGTAAAGGCCTCGATCATCAACACCTCCTCCGAGTCGGGCATCTACGGCAATCCGGGTCAGGCTAACTATGCAGCCGCTAAGGCAGGCATTGCGTCGCTCACCTGGGTAATGGCTCGGGAGCTCCAGCGCTACGGGGTGCGGGTCAACGCAATCGCCCCCCGTGCACGCACGCGCATGACTGAGAACCTTTTCGGCGGCGCAATGTCCGCGCCGGACGAAGCCCAGTTCGACGCGTACGCGCCCGACAACGTAGCACCGATGGTAACGTTCCTGGCCTCCGACGATTCGCTGGACATTAGCGGTCAGGTATTCGTGGTGTTCGGCGGTGAGGTGCAACTGATCTCGGGCATGTCTCCGCTCGCCTCGATCAGCCAGCCGTCCAAGTGGTCGCCATCGGAGATCGCGGCTCGCAAGGGTGAGCTTTTCGCCAATCACCCGACCATGCTGCCGGGGATGCCCGGCTTCTGACCCGACTCCGGTCCGGACCCAAGAGAGGCTTTCCGGACGGTCTCTTCGGCAGATCCCACACCGGAGATCTGTCGCCGTGAGCAGCGGGCGTTTCAGCGGAAACGCCCGACAGGTACCGGCCCGTGCCCGCCCGGCGCGATCGGCCCGTGCCGGTGGATCAGTGTGATGGCCCCGCCGGCATGCCCCCGGCGGGGCCCGGAGCCAATGTGGCCGGGTAGTAGCGTGCCCCCGGCGTGTGAGCGCCAGTGGATGGCCGGCGCCGACGTCGTAGCAGGACCGCAACAGCAACCAGCACAATGATCACTCCGCCCGCAAACGCAAGGTAGACCCCGTAGGTGAACGCTGCGGGACTGTAGGTGAGCGTTACGCGGCTTGTTCCGGCGGGGACATCGAGCGCCAGCATCAACCCGTTCAGAGTCGAAAGCGCTTCGCCGTGCCCGTCCACCGTGACGGTCCAGCCGGGGAGCGCCGTCAGCCGGGCGACCAGAGTGCCGCCTTCAGCGGAGTGCGCCTGCATAGAGACGCTGTTGTCCCCCGCCCAGCTCACCGCCGATACGCTGCCGTCACTCGCTCCCCTGCCTTTGTCGCCCTGCACCGTGAACTGGCCCGACCCCAGTACCTTGACGAGCAGGAACCCGTCGCCGCACGCCGCGACCTTGAGTCCCGGAGCAAGCTGGGGTCCCGTGTACGCAAAGCGGGCCGCCTGCCCTGCGTCGCTGCCGGCCGGAGCGGCGGCACCTGCTCCTTGCACGCCGCCGGCCGCCGGTCGGCACACCTGCTTCCCGCCCACCGACATGCCTGCCCCTGAGGCGCTGGCGACGCCTGCGACGAATAGGTAGCTCACCCCGTAGTAACGCGCCATAGCCGGCGTGAGGAACGTGGGAGTGAAAATGTTGTCGGGGCCCGCTACGGTACTCGGAGCGACGACGCCTTCGGGGATCCCTGTGATCTTCGCCCAGGACTGCAGGTACGCCTTCGGGAGCATCGGATCCCTCGCCGACATCAATGGCACGCCGTATGCGATGTTCGACTCCGGCAGGAAGCCTGTAAAGGGGCCCATTGACGACACGTCCTTCTCGAGATCGGCAGCCCCTGGCGCACGTACAGCACTACCCTGCTGCGAGACGTTCAGAGGTCCGCTCGCGTTGCCAAGTAGCGGCAGCGGCGCGCCGGCACCGAGTATTGCGCTACCGACCGCGTTCCTGACCATCGACACGTTCCGATCTACCGGGTAGTACTGCCGGCCGAAGGATGTCATCTGCGCCACGGGCGGCACGAGCAGGCCGGCCTCCGCAATCAGGATCACGACAGCGATCGGCATCATGAGACGCGAGATGACGGGTACGGACGACCGGGCCTGCGCCGCCGGGGATCCCCGCAGGGAACCTGGCCTGCGCTCCGAGTGGGACAGGGCAACGGCAATCGCCAGCAGCGGGATGGCAGCGGCCCCGTAACCCTCGAGCGCATGAAGAGTGGCGTGCAGGCGGATACCCCGTACCGAAGGGCTGATACCGTGGTCGCCGGACAGCGCAAGTGCTATGCCGCCGAGCAACAAGCCGACAGCGACTACAGCCGCCCACAGCATCGCAACGTCAGCCCGCCATATCCTGATCTCATGGCGGGCCTGCTCCCCGATGTGCCTCAGCCCCAGCACCGCCAGCATCACCAGCAGGAAGTCGAGCGGCATGAGCAGTCTCGAGAAACCCACCATGCGCGTGACGCTGTCAATGCCGAGAAGGTGCTGCAATGGACCGAAGTCGTAGATCACCAAGAACTGGAGAAGGGCCACCGCTCCCATTCCCATAACGAGCGGCCTTCGCCACAGCCGCAGGAGTGCGTACAGGGCAAGGGCCACGATCACCGCTCCGACAGCAGCGCCGATCTCGTATATCGAGTAAAGAGGACCTGTCCAGTTGCTCGACTGGACGGGCATGCCATAGAACCCCGGCACCAAGAGCATCACCGAGGTCGAGGGGGGTAAGCCAGCGTAGGACGGCGCGAAGCCCAGCGACACCCTCGTCGACATAGGGAGAAGCTGGAAGCCGGCGAGAAGCAGGGGCGCGCCAAGCAGCGCTCCGAGGAGAGTTCCGGCAAGGAGTCTCAATATCGCCCTGACCGGCCTCCCCGACGGAGACTTGCCGGTGACAGCCAGAACAATGGCCCCGATCAGGCACACGAGCAGGACAGTGGCCGCGACGAACAGGTACGATTCCGGATGCCCCGCATATATAGCGAAGGCCACCACGACGGCGAAGGATACGACCAGGAAGGGGCTGCGCTCTCTCCTGTAGATCAGTATCGCTAGTGCCACGAGCCACCCAATCCAGGCGTTGACGGCACCCTGCGGCCACCCGGCCCAGTTGGCGAAGGACCCCGACAATTCGAATGCCACCCCTCCCACTGCGGCAAGGACCGGATCCGCTCCGATCACCCGTGCCGCCGTGTACGCCCCGGAACCGCCTATGAGCAGCGTAACCAACGTGCTGATCGTATACGCATACCTCTGAGCGAAAAGGTAGGACACGAGGTGCGGCAACGAGAGGACGCCCGACTGGAAGTTGCCGAACTGAGGCATGCCGAGCAGCGTGTAGCGGTTCCACAGGGGGAACGTGCCGGAGTGGATCGAATGCCAGTCGTAGGCCAGCCATGGGCTCATCTGGCTCGCCTGGTCGAACGACGCTTTGGTGTGAACGTTCATGAACAGCCCGTGAGTGACGGGCCAGATGTTCATGATATCGAGCGACCCCGAGACGAACCCCTTCGACAGCGCCGGATAGAGGGTAGCAGCAGCAGCAAGCACCACCGTAGCGGCCCCTGCTATATCCCAGTACCAGCGCAACGGCTGACGGCGGGTTGTGGTGGTGCGGGTAGTGACCAGCAATGCGGCACCGGTAGAGCGGGAGCGCAGGTGGGCCGGCGTGGTCCCGGCCCGGCCACCCGGCGCGCCCGTTTTACCTGCGCTCTTGACCCGGGTGACTGACAGGCTCATCGGGGTTTCCCCGGGCGAACCGCCGGCGCAGGAGCCAGCCCGGTTGCTGCAAAGGGGAACGGGGGGCAGCTCATCGACTCTTGCCCGGGCAGGAATGCTGCAGGTTCCAAAGGAATGCCCCCAGAACGGCTACAGGATCCGCTATACCGGGAAGCGGCGTGACGGAAGACTCGAGTTCGCCGGCGAGATCGATTCTCTCGTGAGCAGTGAGCATGAGACACGCCGGCACACGCGTCGGATCCCACTCGATCGGGGCCATGGTCTGGAACCACGTGCCGTGGCGAGTACGGCGCCCCGCCATACCCACCACCTTCCGGCCGCCGGCAAGAACCTCCCCGGGACCGGGCGACGCAAAACACGCCAGGCGGCCCCAGCCCTGCCGATCCGCCCGTCCCCGGAAAATCTCGAGCGGTGGAGCCTCGGAGGCGACCGATCCGGCGGAGGCAGGATAGGCGGGGACAGCGGGGACTGCCGATAGGGCGGGGATCGCGGGAGCAGGATAGGCGGCCGACGATCGGACGCGCCCGGCTGGCGCCTCGATGGCCTCAACCCACATGCGCCCGACATCGCAGGCCGAGCGAACGAGATCCCCCGCCAATGGGTCGTCCTGCGGCACGAAGAAATCGATCCACAGCTGAGCGCCCGGCGCTACGAACACCGCGCCTCCCCCGCTCCTCCTACGTACCACCGTAGCTCCCAGTTTCCCGACCGCAGCCTGATCCACGGTATCAATCGGCTGCATGCTGCCAATGACCAGGGCGGCGTCGACCGGCTCCGTGATCGCAACGCGCCTCATGCTACCCTGGACAGCGCGTGCGCTGCCTTCACGGCGGCTCCCGGAGCGCTCTGCTGCTCCGGCGCAGACTCCACGATCGCCTGCCGGCGCAGGCCACTGTGCATGAAGGCCCATAACGCGCCCTTGCCTCACCTCGACCGCCCAAGATCCGATTATCCCCCCTGCCGTCTCGTGCTCAAGCCGGCAGGCGAGTGAGGGTTCCGTCACCCAGGTAGGGCTCCCATTCGGAGGGGGCACCTCGGCTCATGGCCAGCAGCCACACCCGGCGTCGCGGGGCAAAGGGCTTGCGAGCCAGCACGAACCCGGCCTCATGGGGCAGGCGATCCTGCTTGCGCATGTTGCATCGCTTGCAGGCGGCCACTACGTTCTCCCATGCGTGTGCCCCTCCCCTGCTCTTCGGTATGACGTGGTCTATCGAGTCGGCCGGCAAGCCGCAGTACTGGCACTTGTGGTGATCCCTCGCAAAAAGCGTAACTCTGTTGAGAGCAACCGTCCTGTCCGCCGGGACCCGCACGAACCGGCTCAGGCGAACGACTGACGGTTCCGGAAAGCTGGCCGCGACCGATCGATAGCTCCTGCCGGTCGAGTGGACCATCTCGGCTTTCGTCGCCAGCACAAGCAGGAAGGCCCTCCGGGAGGATACGATCGCAAGCGGCTCGAACGTGGCGTTCAGTACGAGAGCCCGGTTAGGATGCCCATCAACGCCCGTACCGGATTGCACGGGACCGGACGTAGCAGGCGCCGACGAAGCAGGCTCGGGCGCCACAGGCCCGGCAACGGTCAAAGCGGCCACATCGGAGCCGACTGGAACCATCCCGCTCGGCTCGGAGCCGGTCGCCGCCGCCCTCTCGGGGACGGGCTGCTCTGCAGCCAAGCCCCTCTGTCCTGCATCCATAGAACCAGTGTAGTGTGCGTCAAATAGGCGGCGCGCTCTCGCCGGGCGGGATGCCACCAAGCGGTGGACACATCGCCGGACTCTCGCCGGTTCAGAGGCTTCGCGCGACTCCTCGTCTCATATACCGGTTCATCTGCCTGCACCAGTCCAGGTAGGCCGTGACGTCCTCCGGTGATGGCATCCTCCAACCGTCGCCGCCGTAGGCTATCTGCGACCGCAGCAACAGGATCTCCGGTGCCGGGAGCGGGAGGGGCGGGCTGTTCCTCCACCAATGGGCCGGAGCAAAGCGGATCGCCTGGCGGATCGCGGTAAGCCAGAGATGGGGCCGCACGAGGATCCGCACGGCAATTGGCCCGAGCGAAAGCCGCGACGGCGCTCCGCAGGTCACGTCACCGGTCATGTAGCACGTCCACACCAAGACCGCTCCAACCAACAGCGCCGGCCCCGACCAGCGGGGCGGTCGCGCCCATCGCACAGGGGACTATGCTCGCACCCTGGGTGAAGGAGAGCCTGGAGCGCTCCCGGAGCTCCGCATTGGCAGCCTCGAAAAAGGGATCTCCGAAGCCGAGCGCCACAGAGCCGGCGACGGTGCACAGCTCCAGATCGAGCAGGTTCACCACGGACGCCACCGCCATACCAACCAACCGGCCCGTACGGGCAACGACCTCCGGGGAGGCCTCCCTCGGGTCCCGCCCGGTAATAGCGGCTATGGCCGTCCCCGACGCCTCCGCCTCTAGGCACCCGGCTCCTCCGCAACTGCACGGGTGGCCCTCGGGGTCCACTATTACGTGGCCGACATGGCCGGCGTTGCCGCTCGCTCCCTCGAGAAGGCGGCCATCGATCACTATTCCGCCGCCAACGCCGGTCGATACCACCATCGACATGTAGTTCGCAACCCCTCGGGCTGTACCGGCCCAGCCTTCTCCGAGTGCCAGCGCTTTCACGTCGTTGTCCACGAACGTCGGCAATCCCGAAACCGCCTCGAGCCTCCTGCGGAGCGGGAAATCCTTCCAGGCTGGCATGTTGAGGGGGGAGACAATCGTATCCAGACCTTTCATCGGGCCTGCGCAACCTGTACCGCAGGCGACGACCCGGTTGCCGTCGGGGATCTCGCCCAGGACATCCTCGACCAGCCTCTCGACCGCGGCGAACACCACCTCCGCATCACCCTCCTTCGGGGTACGCACCTGGTGCCGAACAAGGATCTCCCCGCCGCGCCCCACTGCGCCACATGCCGTCTTGGTACCGCCTATGTCCACCGCCAGGACTGCCTCACGGCTTTTCCCCGGCTCCGTCATGCAACTGATGCTACCGGGGGCAAACCGCCGAGCAGAAATCGGGCTGGACTCCGGGAATACGTATCGCCCGGAGGCGTTGTACGTAGGTAGCCAGCGCCGGCAGGGGAACGGCATTCGCGCCGGAAGAGGCCGTGTCGAGAACCGAACCGGCCTGCGCATCCAGACCGCAGGCAGGAGCAAGGACAAGGAGTAGACGATGGCCGATACCACCGCAGCAGGTAACCGCATATACGAGGGGGTCGAGATCCCACTCGCCGGTTCTTACACACTAGACAAGTCCCACACGACCGTCGAGTTTGTCGCCAGGCACCTCATGATCACGAAGGTGCGCGGCGGTTTCTCGGACTTCGACGCAAAGATCGTGATAGGAGAAGATCCGCTCGATTCCACGGTCGACGTGACGATTGATGCCGCGAGCATCCACACGGGGGAAAGCAAGAGGGATGACCACCTGCGGAGCCCCGACTTCCTCGATGTCGAGAAGTACCCGACTATTACGTACACGGCCGCCCGTGTGGAACTCCGTGAGGGGAACCATGCCGTTGCGCATGGCGAGCTCACCATTCACGGCGCCACCTTGGCCATCGACCTCGACATGGAGTTCGAGGGAGCGGGCAACTCTCCGTTCGGTGACTACAGGGCAGGTTTCTCGGCTACTGCCGACATCAACCGTGAGGATTGGGGACTCACCTGGAACCAGGTGCTCGAAGGGGGCGGGGTCATGGTAAGTAAGAACGTACGCTTGGAGATCAACGCCGAGATCGTTCGCAGCTGACCGGCGGCCCAGGGGCGAGGGGGGTTCGGAAGACTCGGGCGGTAGCTCCCGGACCCTTGCGCTAGGGAGCGCGAAGGTCCGGGAGCGGTGCCAGGCGGCTCGGGCGACCGTCCGCTAGTCTTCAAGAGTGCGATGCCCCTGGTGCGGAAACGGCAACGACAAGGTCGTTGATTCGCGCCTTGTAGAAGACGGCGACGTAATACGGCGGCGGCGGGAGTGTCTCGCCTGCAAGAGGCGCTACACGACATACGAACGCCTGGCCGAGGCGCCGCTGTGGGTGGTCAAGAGCTCCGGAGTGCGCGAGCCGTTCGACCGGACCAAGATCATCACGGGCGTCAAGTCCGCTTCCAAGAACCGGCCGATCAACGATGACCAGATCGAGGAGCTCGCCCTCGCTGTCGAGGAAACGCTGCGGGAGCGGGGTCCCGAGGTGGAATCGAGCAGGATCGGCATGACCGTGCTGTCGAGCCTGCAGCGCCTCGATGGCGTAGCCTATATCCGCTTTGCCTCGGTCTACAAGAACTTCGACGGCGCGAACGACTTCCAGAAGGAGCTGGGCATCCTCGAAAAAAGCGCTACGGGCCGGGCGAGTAAGGCCCGGGGTGTCAAGAGAGTCAAGCCACAGTGACGGCTGGGGGCACGGGCGCTCCGGGGTCCGGATCGCACAGCGAGAGATCGCATGGGAAGGGGCCACGTGAACCGGGGACACCCGGCTACGTCCCCGATCGCGCCCTTGCTGTGTACGCCCATCCGGACGACCCTTTCGTCTCGTGCGGAGGTACGCTCGCGCGCTGGGCCGGATCGGGCTGTGCCGTCTCGATCCTCATCTGTACCAAAGGAGAGAAGGGCTCAGCGGATCCGGCGGAAGACACAGCCGCGTTGGCGCGGCTGCGCCAGGATGAGGCTCGCGCCGCAGCACGCTCGATCGGCTGCAACGAGCCGCTGTTCCTCGACTATCCCGACGGCGAGCTCGTCGACGACCTTGAACTAGTCGGCAGCATCGTCCGCGCCGTACGCGAGCTGAAGCCCGAAGCGCTAGTGTGCCCGGACCCGACAGCCTTCTTCTTCGGGGACGGGTACGTGAACCACCGCGATCACCGGATCGTGGGAACCGCCTGCCTGGATGCCATCTCGCCCGCGGCAGCGCTGCCACTGTATTTTCCGGGGGCCGTGGCGGCGCACCAGGTCCGCTGCGCATTCATCTCGGGCACCCTGGCGCCGACTCTCTGGATCGACATCACGGGCACCATCGATGCCAAGGTTGCCTCGATACTGCACCACGAGAGCCAGCTCCGAGGAGAACAGCACGATTCGACCGCGGCCATCATCCGGGCCAGAGCGGGCGAGGACGGCCGCGTGGCCGGTCTCGACTACGCCGAGAGCTTCCGGTTCATGCACCTCGCAACCTGATCAGGCAGAGCAGTAAGTGCGTCCATTCCAGCGCCTGCGTCCGTGAGCACGTCCGTGAGAGCGGAGCAGAGTCCGCGACGCGCCGAATCTGCCACCCTGGCGCAACTCCAACCTTCGGAACAGACGACTATGGAACGCAGGAACGCTCCCGCCGGCATCAGCGTCACGAGGGGCGGGCCGCGAACCAGGACATTCCGCTCCCCATCGACACCTCCAGGGGAACGCTCAGGCCGGCCTCGTCACCAGCCCCGCAGAGCACCGAGCGCACCATCTGCTCGACCGCTTTCTCGCCACCTGAATCGGCCCGACGCCCCCCGCCGCCGTCGCCTTCTCCCCCTCCACCTCCCCCTCCACCTCCGTCGCCTTCTCCGACCAGGGTCTCGACGATAACCTCGTCGTGGATCTGCAGCACGATTCGCGATTCGACCGGCGCACGCCCAAGCGCGCGATCAAGACGCACCAGTGCGAGCTTGAAAATGTCGGCGGCAAGTCCCTGCACGCCCGCATTGAGGGCCTGGCGCTCGGCCGCCTGGCGGGCCACCCGGTTGTACGAGCCGAGATCGGGAAGCGGTCTGCGCCGGCCAAAGAGCGTCTCCGCATAACCCTTCCGCCGGGCCTCGGTGACGGAGCGCAACATGTAGTCGTGGAGCGCCGGAAAAGCCCCGAAGAACGCATCCAGGATCCCCTGCGCCTCGGCGTTGGACGTCGCAAGGCGGTCGGCAAGCCCGAAGGTCTCCATACCGTAGGAGAGGCCGTAGGAGACCATTTTCGCCCGCGAGCGCTGGAACGGGGTCACCTCGGCCGTAGGGACGCCGTAGACCCTTGCGGCGACTTCGGCGTGAACGTCCCTGCCCTCCCGGAACGCCTCGGTCAGCCCCGGGTCCGACGACAGGTGCGCCAGTATCCGCAGCTCGATCTGGTCGTAGTCCGCCACGACGAAACGAAACCCGGGGGCCGGAACGAACGCCTCCCGGATCCTCCGTCCCACCTCGCTTCTAACGGGGATATTGTGCAGGTTCGGCTTGTCCGACGAGATACGTCCCGTCCGCGTTGCCGTCTGGTGAAACGTGGCGTGGATCCGGCCGTCAGGAGCCACTTGCGCTACGAGATTCTCGCCGTAGGTGGAGCGCAGCTTCTCAACCTCGCGGTATGCGAGCAGCGCGTCAACGGCGGGGTGAGCACCGCGCAGCTTCTCGAGAGCCCGGGCGTCCGTCGACAGCCCGGTTTTCTTGCGTCTCGTGGTCGAGAGACTAAGGTGCTCCGCTCCGTAGAGCACTTCGCGCAGTTCCTTCGTGGAGTTGACGTTGAACTCGAACCCGGCAAGGCGCTTGACTTCCCGGGCCAACTCCTCCGCCCTCCCCTCCAGCTCCTCCGCCATCCGGGAGAGCATCTGCGCGTCGGCCCCGATGCCGACGTGCTCCATACGGGCAAGCACGACTACGAGTGGTTGCTCTACCAGGTCGTACAGCCGCGCCAGGCCGGTTCGCTGCAGCTCGGCTTCGAGCGGCCGTGCAAGAACGCCCGTAGCGATCAGATCCGACACGGCCTGGTCGATCCCGCCCGGCCCGTTGCCGGATACGCTCACTTCGGGACGACCCCCCAGGTAGGCACCGCACAGATCCTCGACACCGTACGCGCGCGAACTCGGATCGAGGAGGTAGCCTGCAACCTCGCAATCCATCCAGAGCGCTCTGAAATCGATGCCGAATCCGAGAAGATAGCGCATGAGGCGTTTTGCGCCGTGAGAAGCCACCTTCACCTCGCCGGATTGTCCTACGAGGATCTTGGCGACTGCGGCCCTGACGCCCGGATCGGCGAGAAGTTCGTCCGGTACGGCAAGGACTTCCACATCCTTGGCAGTGCCGGCGACGGACCCTGCGAGCAGCATGCCTTCAGGTGACCCTTCCGCCGGGTAGCAACCCAGCGTAACAACCGGGCCCGCGGCGATCGCGGCAAGGCCCCGCACCGCTTCGGCCGCTCCCCGCCCGGCCCGCAGCAGGCACTCTACCTGCACAGGGAACCCGTACCGGTCGGCCTGGCCTCCGCCAATTGCCTGCTCGGAGGCGACCACGCCACCGGGAACTTCCATCGGGCCATCGCCCTCCAGCCGGCCGTCCCTGCCCGGAGTGTGCACGGCCGCACCAGAGCCAGCCAGACCCACGGGCAACGGGGTCGGCCCTCCCCCGAGAAGCGGGGCAAGCCGGCCCCAGGCTGTCTTCATTTCCAGCTCTTCCAGCAGCAGCTGCTTCAGTACTTCCGTATCGTGGTGCCCGAGATCGAGATCGCCGAGCGAGCGGCCAAGGGGGAGATCGCGTACGAGGATGGTCGCCTTCAGGTTCCTGCGAACCTGTTCGGAGGCGGCTTCCAGGGACGACCGCAGCTTGGGCGACAGGGCGGCCAGGCAGCCGTAGAGCGAGTCGAGATCGCGGTATTCAAGTGCGAGCTTGGCAGCAGTCTTCTCCCCCACCCCTGCCACGCCCTGAAGATTGTCCGAGGGGTCACCTCGCAGCGCTGCCACAAGCGGGTACAGCGACGGCGGTACCCCGGTTCTCTCCTCGATCCCGGCCTCGTCGTACAGAACCACATCCGACAGGCCTTTGCGTGTGTAGAGCACCTTGACGAACGGATCCTCTACCAGTTGGAACGTGTCACGATCGCCGCTCACCACCACCGCCTCGCGCCCGGCGTCCCGTGCCAGCGTAGCCAGTGTCGCAAGTATGTCGTCCGCTTCAAAGCCAGGCGCGTAGAGGGCGGGTACCCCGAGACCCTCGGTAAAACGCCGCGCCAGCTCGAACTGGGGCAGCAGTGCGGGGGGCGTCTCTCCCCGCTGCGCCTTGTACTCCGGAACGATGTCGCTCCTGAAGGTTCTCTCCGCACCGTCGAAAGCGACCGCCAAACCAGCTGGACGGCGATCCCTGAGAATGGTCATCACCATCGAGACGAACCCATGGACGGCGTTGGTGACCAGCCCCGACGAGGTCGCCAGGTCCTCCGGAAGGGCGAAGAAAGCCCTGAAAAGAAACGAGCTACCGTCGAGAAGGTAGAGCGCACGACCGTCTCCGGTCTCCGGCGTCATTGCAGCTTCCCCCGGCGCCCCGCGGGTACCCGGCGTCATTGCGACAACTCCCGCGCCGCTCCCCCGCTCACCGTTCCCTGCGGCCCAGGCACTACGTTACGGGGCGTCCTTGCCGCCTTCTTCGCCGCTGCCACTCCCGCCGCCGCCCGTGCCCTCGCTGCCGCCAACCTTTCCACCCGGGACCGCGGTGCCCGCAAGTACCCCCTGGGCGACATCACGCATCCGGCTGCGCGAGTTCATGGCACACTGCCTGATGAACTGGAAGGCTTCCACTTCTGTAAGGTCATAACCCTCCATGAGGCTCTCCTTCGCCTTCTCGATGAGCCTTCGCGTCTCGATCTTGTCCTCCATCCCCTCGGGAGTGAGCGGCACCTCGGCAAGCTCGCCCTCGATCACCTGCTCCTCCTCGTGCCGGGAGAGTGCCAGCTCTATAGCCGTGATCAGATCATGGCGCTGGAAGGGCTTCACCAGGTAGGCAAGCACGCCCGCTTCCCTCGCCTCCTCCACCAGGCTCCGCTGGCTGAACGCCGTGAGGACGAGCACCGGGACGCCGAAGCGCTCCCGGATGTCCCTGGCGGCGTCCAGACCGTCTCGTCCCGGCATCTTGATGTCGACGATAGCCAGCTCCGGACCGGTCGCGGCAACGAGGTCCACGATCTCGTCACCTCTTCCTGTCTCGCCCACTACCTCGTAGCCGTCCTCCTCCAGGCTCTCGCGCAGATCCATCCTCACGATGGCCTCGTCCTCTGCTATAACCACACGCCTGCTCATGGCTGTACGCCTCCTATTGCTGGTCTACGTTCGTTCCGGATGCGCCTCACCCCTGGGCCCGCCTTCGCCGGCGTCGATGCCGTTCAACCCAGCGCGGGAGGCAACTGCTCCAGGAGATCGTCCTGACGCTTCACCAGGTCGGCAATGCTCCTTTCCAGCGCTTCACGGGCACGCAGCATCGCATCGACGTGCCTGCTCGCCTCTTCGGCCTCCCTAGAGGCTAGCGGAGTTTCCGATACCAGCGCTCTGATCCTCGTGTCCTCAGCAGTCTCGCGGAAAACCTGGAGCTGCTCGTCAAGGACGGCAAGCTCCTCCCTGGCCCGCCGCAGCCTGCGACTCACGTCCCGGAGCGACCTCTCGGCGGCAAATCGGAACATCACCGCAATGCTAGCCCCTCCAGGCGGCAGTTCTACCCGGCAACGGGCCCTGGTATACCCGCCAGCGAGGTGCTGCACTACAGTAGGGGGGCCGGCCGGATGGCGGAACAGGTAGACGCGGGGGCCTCAAAAGCCCTTGCCCTCACGGGCGTGCGGGTTCGACTCCCGCTCCGGCCACCGCAGGCGGAAACGCTTGAAGGAACTCAGGAAAGGAGAGGCCGTGCTGGCATTTACCTTCCCCGGGCAGGGCTCCCAGCGCCCGGGAATGGGCAGCGCCTGGTCGAACGAAGCGTCATACGAGATCGTAACGGAGGCGTCCGATCTCACCGGGCGGGATCTGGGTTGGCTCCTGACGGAGGCCACGGCGGAAGATCTCAGGAGAACCGAGAACGCTCAACTCGCCACGTTCCTCACGAGCCTCGTCGTCCTCGATGCGATCGAGCGTACCGGCCTCTCGCCGACGTGGTGCGCCGGGCATAGCCTCGGTGAGTACACCGCACTCGTCGCGGCCGGCTTCCTCACCCTCGAAGACGGCCTCCAGCTCGTGTCGGTACGGGGCCAGGCGATGCAGGAGGCTTCCGAGCACAGGCCGGGAACCATGGCCGCCCTGGTCGGCATAGACGACGCTGGCGCCGACGTGGCATGCCGCAGGGCCGACGACGAGGTCTGGGTGGCTAACTACAACGCTCCAGGCCAGGTTGCAATCGCCGGCACCGCTGAAGCAATAGCCAAGGCGACCGCCATTGCAAAGGAGCTGGGTGCGAGGAAGGCCCTGGCGCTGCAGGTATCGGGAGCGTTCCATACGCCACTCATGATCGACGCCCGCGAGCCGCTACGCAAGGCCCTCGCTGAGGTGTCGTGGTGCACTTCAGAGGTGCCCGTGGTGGCGAACGTGGACGGCCTCGCCCACGACGATCCCTCTCAGTGGGGAGCACTCCTGTCGTCACAGCTGACCAACCCGGTCCGCTGGCACCAGAGCCTCAGCCGCCTCTACGACCTGGGGGCTACAAGTCTTGTAGAGGTAGGCCCCGGGGGGGTCCTTACCGGACTTGCGCGGCGGGCCCTTCCTCAGGTATCAGCACTGTCGGTGTCCACGCCCGACAACGTTGTCGGCCTCATGGAGGCAACCGCCGGGAACGACTGGGTCCAGAGCCATCTCGAGGCCGACCGCGGCGAGAAGCTCTTCGTGTCCGAGCGCCTCATCGTGTCGCCCTGCGCCGGGGTGTTCCATCCGAGACCCGAGCTGAACGTTCCACGCCCCGGCGACCAGCTCCCGAGCAAGCGAAGGGTGACGCACGCCTCCCCACAGGGCGCAGCCGGCCGGCGCACGACCACGATCGGCGTCGGTAACGACCTCGGGACCGTGTCCGGGCAGGCGGTGAGGAGCCCCTTCGAGGGTGAGCTCGTGGGCTTTCTCGCGCACTCGGGCGAACGGGTGGAGAGCGGCCAGCCACTGGCCTGGATGAGAGCCGCATCCCGGCCGGATAGTTGACGTTGACGAGGGAATCCGCCGACTGCGTACGCGCAGGATCGTTGACACGCACCGGGAAAGCCGTTAGAAGATAGGTATGCCGACGCGCATCACGGGGTGGGGCCATGCCCTGCCGCCCACCATCCTCGACAACTCGGAGCTCGAGTCGCGCCTCGACACCTCGGACACCTGGATCATGGAACGGACCGGGATACGTGAACGCCACGTGGGCGGCACGACGTCGGACCTGGCCTACCAGGCAGGGCTCCAGGCGATCGGGAGGGCAGGCGTGAAAGCGGCCGGGATCGACCTGCTGGTGCTGGCTACGACCACCCCCGATCTCGCGATGCCTGCTGCATCGACGTCCGTGCATCACAGGCTGGGCCTGTCAGGCGGAGCTCTCGACCTCAATGCCGCCTGTTCCGGCTTCGTGTACGCCTTCGTGCTTGCCGACAGCCTCCTGGAGCACAATTCCGCAGGCATCAAGAGACTTCTCCTCATCGGGGCAGACACCCTTGCCGGCATCACCGACCCAGCGGATCGTACCACCGCCGTTCTTTTCGGCGACGGAGCCGGGGCGCTCGTGCTGGAAGCAGCCAGTGGCAGTTCGGGCGGTAGCAGGTCCGATCGCACCGGCTCGCGCAGCCGTGAATCGGGAGAGGGCCTCGGCCGTCCGGTGGGCGCTGGCGGCTTGGGCGGCGCCATCTCGGGTGAATCCGGCGACGGTTACCCGCAGCACGGCCTTCTCGGTGCAGATCTCGGCAACGACGGTAGCGGATACTCACTGCTCACTGCTGCCCACGGCGGGTACATCGAGATGGAGGGGCGCGAGATCTTCAGACGAGCCGTCAGGGTAACCGTGGAATCGGCACAGGTGGCGCTCGCCCGGGCACATCTGACGGCGGAAGACGTATCGCTCTTCGTTCCGCACCAGGCCAACCTGCGCATCATCCAGGCGGCTTGCGAGCGGCTCGGCATAGACGAGAAGAGGACCGCCATCACAATAGACCGCACAGGCAATACCTCGGCAGCGTCGATCCCGCTTGCCCTGTCCGAGGCGTTGGATACAGGCCGCGTGAGGGAGGGCGACATCGTCCTCATGACAGGGTTCGGAGCGGGCATGAGCTGGGGAAGTGTAGTAGTAAGGATCTGATGAGGCAGGGTACGCCAGGGAGAGAAACGTGAACGAGAGCGGGAAGCCGAGCGGGCGCGAAGGAGAAGATAGCCGGCGTGTCAGCCTGGTCACGGGCGGATCGAGAGGCATCGGGCTCGCCACGGCCAAGGCGCTCCAGTCCAGAGGCGACACCGTTGTCGCCACCTACAAGACGTCCCCACCACCACCAGCCCTCCTCGCTCCCTCGGCTCCGGACCATAAGCCAATTATCGCCCTGCCCTGCGACGTCCGTGAGACGGACAGCGTATCTGCCCTGTTCTCCGGGGTCGAGGACGAGTACGGCAGGGTAAACGTCCTCGTTGCCAATGCTGGCGTCGTCAACGATACGCTCGTCCTCAGGATGAGCGATGACACCTTTTCGGAAGTGGTTGATACCGATCTCACTGGGGTTTTCCGGGTGGTGAAGCGGTCCGTGGGGCCGATGGTACGGATGCGCGAGGGCCGGATAGTGCTCGTCTCCTCGGTGGTGGCGTTCCTCGGATCGGCTGGCCAGGTCAACTACGCGTCGGCCAAAGCCGGCCTCGTGGGGATGGGTCGCTCGCTCGCTCGCGAACTGGCAACCCGGGGGATCACCGTCAACGTGGTCGCCCCCGGCGTCGTCGATACGGACATGACGGCTGCTCTCGGCGACGAGAGGCTGGCCCAGATGCGGGCGCTGGTCCCGCTCGGAAGGAGCGCATCGCCCGAAGAGGTGGCCTCCGTCATCGCCTTCCTCACCTCCGGCGGCGCATCGTACGTGACGGGCGCGATCGTGCCGGTCGACGGCGGCATGGCCATGGGACTGTGAACCTCTTGACCTCCGAACCTCTGAGCTATTTACCGCACACCGCGGCAACGTTAGAATAGCCACCGGCGAGGAACAGTCCCCCGCCCACCCCCCGAGGCGGAATACGGTTCCCCGTAGGGCAGGGTGACGGTCCCCCTATGGAAGGGAATGGACAACGGCTTATGACCGCTTCACAGGGTGGAGCAAAGGAGGAGCGTGACGAATTGAGTGATGACCCGGTTTTCGAGAAACTTCGCCAGTGCGCGGTAGAGGTATTGCAGGTGCCTGAGGACAAGATCGTGATGGAGGCCAGCTTCGAGGACGATCTGGAGGCGGACAGCCTGGATCTGGTGGAACTGGTCATGGCACTCGAGGAGAGCTTCGACATCAGCGTCGACGAGTCCGAGTTGGACGGCGTGAAGACGGTTGAGCAGGCTTACAACCTCGTCAAGACCAAGCTGTGACGCGATGGAGCGGGCCGCCACGATGAGACAGTCATCGAACCATGCCGTATAAAGGCCGACGCGTAGCCGTCACCGGCTTGGGCGTGGTCGCCTGCTGCGGGATCGGTACCGAGGAGTTCTGGGAGGGCCTGAACCGGCCGCAGGTAGCAGGCGACAGGGTCGTCGGGGATTTCGACCCGTCGGCATGGCTCGGGCCCAAAGAGGCGCGCCGCCTTGACCGGTTCGCGCAGTTCGGCGTTGCCGTGTCGTCCATGGCCGTAGATGATGCCGGTGGCCTCGAAGCGCTGGAAGTGGATCCGGACAAGGCAGGTGTCGTGATCTCTACTGGCTTCGGGGGGCTGCATACGCTCATGGAGCAGGTCGATGTCCTGAAGGAGAAAGGCCCTGAGAGGGTCTCGCCTTTCCTTATCCCGATGCTCATGGCCAATTCGGCCCCAGCAGCCGTGTCAATGCGCCTTGGATGGAGGGGACCGTCCGAGAACGTCGTAACGGCGTGCGCGGCAGGCACGCATGGTGTGGGCGCGGCAGCCCGCTTGATCGCATCCGGACGCGTCGATATCGCGATCGGCGGTGCCTCTGAGGCGTCACTCGAGGAGATCACCCGAGCAGGATTCGGCAATATGATGGCCCTCTCCTCCGACGGGATGTCCAGGCCTTTTGACGCTCGGCGAACCGGCTTCGTAGTAGGTGAAGGTGCGGGCGCACTGGTGCTCGAGGAGCTCGGCCATGCCCTCGAAAGGGGCGCCCATATTTATGCGGAGATCAGCGGAGCTGCGTCGAATGCCGATGCCTTCCACATAACCCAGCCGTCCCCGAACGGAACCGGAGCAGCAAGCTGCATGGCACTTGCGCTCGCCGATGCGGAGCTCGAACCCGGAGACATTGGCCAGATCAACGCCCACGGCACGTCCACCCCGCTTAACGACCTTGCGGAGGGTCAGGCCATCGCCAAGGTTTTTGGCACCCCCGGGCCGCCGGTCACGTCGACCAAAGGCGTCACGGGCCATACCCTCGGAGCGGCTGGCGCCATAGAAGCGGTTGCAACGGTCTTGTCGATCGACAAAGCGCTGATACCCCCGACCCAGGGATTCGAGGAGGCGGACCCCGAGATTGGCCTCGACATCGTCCATGGATCTGCAAGACCCTGGTCACCGGGACACGCTCTGTCGAGCTCGTTCGGTTTCGGCGGCCACAACGGCTGCCTGATCATATCGGCCTACCATGAGTAGCGCGACCCTGGCCGAGGCGGGCGCCCCTCCGGCGGACCTGGCCTTGGGTGCCTTCTCCGAGCACGCCCCCTGGCTGGTCGAACCGGGCAAAGTCAAATGGATGACCGGGATCGAGGAGTTGCGGGCCGAAACGAACCGGCAGGTCCCGGATCTTATCAGGCGGCGCTACATTCCTCCCGGCCGGAGAGTCTTCACTATCGGTAAGGAGATCGGCAAGGCGGTCGTCGGCTGGTATACCTCCGACCGGCAGAAGGGACGGCAAGTCTCTCGCGAGGGTCTCTCCCGCCGGATGCGCCTGGCATTCGAGCACTTGGGCCCCACATTCCTCAAGCTGGGCCAGATCCTCTCCGCAGGCGAAGGGATTTTCCCGCCGGAACTCGTGAACGAGTTCGGGCTGTGCCGGGACAGGGTCCCGCCGGAGCGCTTCCCCGTCATCCGAGCCACAGTTGAGAGCGAGCTGGGAGGATCGCTCGCCGACATTTTCATGTCGTTCGACCCCGTGCCTCTTGCAGCTGCGTCCATCGCCCAGGTGCACGCAGCGCAGCTGCGAACCGGAGAGCCCGTCGTGGTAAAGGTCCGCCGGCCCTACATAGACGAGCTCATCGCGAAGGATCTCGCCTCGATGAGCTGGATCGCTCCGCTTCTCGCCGGCCGCATACCCGTTACAGCCCTCGCCAATCCCTCGGCAATCGTCGAACTGTTTGCAGAGACCATCGTCGAGGAGCTCGACTTCCGCCTCGAGGCGGCCAGCATGCTGGACTTCGCCCGGGTGCTCGCCTCCACCGGTCAGACCACGCTGATCGTACCGCGGCCTCACCCCGTGATGGTCACCAAGCAGGTCCTCGTTATGGAGCGGCTTGACGGTTTCCAGTGGGGCGACGCCAAGGGGATGCGCGAAGCGGGCGTCGACACCGAGGCCGTACTGCACGCCGGGCTGGTGGCGTTCCTGGAGGGAAGCATCCTCCATGGGATTTTCCACGGCGATCTGCACGGCGGGAACCTCTTCGTCCGTCCCGACGGGCGGGTGGCCGTGATGGACTTCGGCATTACCGGGCGGCTGGACGATCGTAAGAGGCAGGCCTTCATCAAGCTCCTCGTCACGAGCACCTCCAACGACGTGAAAGGTCAGATCGAGGCGTTCAGGGAACTCGACGCCCTCCCGGAGGACACCGATATCGAGGGACTCATAAGGGACCTGCGCCTGGACCAGCCGCAAGCGGACCTCACCTTGATGAGTGCCGAGCAGCTTGCTCTCGAAATGAAGGACATGACAAAGGCCCTGCTAGCTCACGGCGCACGCCTGCCGAAGGAGCTGATGCTCTTCATCAAGGACATGGTGTTCCTCGACCACGCCATCTCGATCCTGGCTCCGGACCTTGACCTGATCGGCGAGATCGCTAAGGTCGTGGCCTATTTCTATGAGAACTACGCCGACAAGATAGCGACGGACCTGGGGATACCGACCGAAGCCATCCCCGAGATCGATGCGGAGGCGATCAGGACCGCCCTTTGGGTAGCCGATCCAGTGGAGAAGCTTACTCACGCCGAGATGCTGGAACGGCGGGAGACGATCATGAAGCGCCTAGGCGGGAACGACGACTGACGCCCTGTCGCGATTTCCACACCAGGATGCGGACCGTCTCGGCTCTAATGGTCTTGACGGGTATCGCGTCGATCGCCACTGCGCTGCCTTCTCGAATGGCCGCGCTGTCCCGGCGGCGCCTCTCGGGCCCGGACTCTGGACGCTCGGCGAGAGGACAGCCGGGAACGTTCCATGAACCTTGGCCCAAGCGCACCTTGGTGAAGAGACGGTCCGAATGGGAGCTAGTTGCATATGTGCGTGAATAACTGCTAATATCTTCTTGTGCGAGCAAGCAGTACGATCGCCCGGGCGCATGCACGCCAGCAGTGGGACGCTGAGGCGTTCGTGCTCCACGCTGAGCTCTGCAAGGTGCTGACCGACCCGAAGCGCCTGATGCTGCTCCAGGCTCTGCGTCATGGCGATCAGTGCGTCGGAGATCTCGCCAATTCGGTCGGGATGAGCTTCCCGAACGCCAGCCAGCACCTCTCCGTGCTGCGTCACGCAGGGCTGGTTTCGACCCGCCGCGAAGGAACGACCGTCTATTACCACCTGGCCGAGGAACGGATCCTCGACGCTTGCGACATCGTCCAGGCGATCGTGGTCGACCGCATGCGGCCGCGCCCTCGAAAGGAGAGCCAGCGAAGATGACCCCTGGACCTGCCTATACCTTCGGCACCGAGCTACCCGTGGATGTCGGCGCCGCGCGCGAGCGCGTAGTCGCGGCACTGGCGGCGGAGGGATTCGGGGTGCTCACCGAGATCGACGTCGCGGCGGTCATGAAGGCAAAGCTCGAGATCGACTCGAGCCCCTACCTGATACTCGGCGCGTGCAACCCTCTGCTGGCCCATCGAGCGCTCGGTGCCGAGCCTTCGATCGGCGCTCTGCTCCCATGCAACGTCGTGTTGCGTGCCGCAGGGAACGGGACCTTGGTGGAGGTGATGGATCCAGAGGCGATCATGGGGATCACCAGCGCTCCGGAGATCGAGAAGGTGGCGGCGGAGGCTTCGGAGCGGCTACGGAGGGCCGTGGAAGCTCTGGCGCCACTGGAGGAAGACGGGCAGCAGTCCCGATCAAGAGGATCGGGCCAAGACCGGACGAATGCGCCCGACGACGAGGAGGTTCCCTGATGCAGCCTGCCCAGCCCCGCCCGCACAGAGTGCTGGTGTTCACCACCCCCACCTGCTCTTGGTGTAACCGGACGAAAAGCTACTTGCGTAGCCACGGCGTGCGCTTCAAGGAGGTCGACGTATCGCGCGACACACGGGCGGCGAGCGACCTCGCTCGGCGGACCGGTCAGATGGGTGTGCCGGTCATCGAAATCGACGGGCGCCCAATCGTCGGGTTCGACCAGCCGCAAATCGACCGGCTACTCGGGCTTTCCGGCGAGCGAGCATAACGGGGATCATCGAAAGGAGAGTTGTATGAGCGAGAAGGTAGAGCCCCTCGGGGCGCGAGTACTGGTCAGAGTGCTCGAGGAGGAGAGTGTCACCGCTAGCGGTCTGGTGCTGCCCGACACCGCACAGGAGAAGCCGCAGCGCGGAGAGGTCGTTTCCGTGGGCGACGACGAAGAGATGATCAAAGTTGCCCCCGGCGATCGCGTGCTATACGGCAAGTACTCGGGCACGGACCTTCGCCTCGACGGTGAGGACTACCTGATCCTTGAGGCCGCCGACCTGCTGGCTGTGCTGCGCTGACGAATCTGCCGGACGTGGTCCGCCGGCTGTCCTTCGCGCTCAGACGGCCCGTGTGCTGCTACGTCGCTAGGCCACCGCAATGATCCGGCCCGGCAGGGACCGGCTGGTGGACGCCGACCCGGTCAGACGTCGATGGCCGACCGGAGAGCTGCGACAAACCGGCCAACTCCGCCGGGCCCTTCGCCGTCGAGGAGGCGCCTTACGATAGCCGAGCCGACCACTACCCCATCGGCCACCGAGCAGACCTCGGACGCCTGGGCCGGCGTTGATACTCCGATGCCCACAAGCGCCGGCTTGTCGGTCACGTCCGTCACCTTGCGCGCCACCTCAGCGGCCGACGATGCCAGACTGACCCTCTCTCCCGTGACCCCCATGGTGGCGACGCAGTAGACGAACCCGCGTGACATGGACGCTATTGTCGCAGCGCGCTCGACAGACGTCGGTGGCGCTACCAGCATGATGTTCTCGATCCCCCCGGCCTCCGCCTCCTCGCACCAGGGACCCGACTCCTCCAGGGAAAGGTCCGCCACGATGCTCCCCCGTATCCCAGCTTCCACCAGCCTGCCGGCCATACGCTCAAGGCCGGCGCGAAGGAGAATGTTGTAGTAGGTCATCGCCACAAGCGGCACCGTGCAACCCGATTGCCCGACATCAGCCAGCACCCTCCCCGGCGTGAATCCGGCAAGCAGTGCCCGCTTCCCCGCCTCCTGGATCACCGGGCCGTCGAGGAGTGGATCGGAGAACGGGATGCCAACCTCGATAACGTCAGCACCTTCGGCTTCGATAGCCGCCAGCGCCTCGAGCCAGTCGGGCGACATGCCTGCCACAAGATAGCAAGCGAGCAGTTTGCGGCCGGCGGCGCGCTTCGTACGAAGAGCCTCCTCCAGTGGGCCGGCGTCACTGCCCACGGAGAAGCTCCTGTACCTGAGCGACGTCCTTGTCGCCCCGGCCCGACATGGTGATAAGCACGGTTGCGCCCTCCGGGATGCTCCTACCCGCCTCCCGGGCGACCCAGGCGACGGCATGCGCCGGTTCCAGCGCGGGAATAATTCCCTCTGTCCGGGATAGTAGTTTGAACGCCTCGAGGACATCCTCGTCTCCAGCCGTCTCGTAGACTGCCCTGCCGATCGACGCAAGGTAGGAGTGCTCCGGGCCGATGCCAGGATAGTCGAGCCCCGCCGATATGGACTCGGCCTCGAGGATCTGGCCGTCGTCGTCCTGGAGGATATACGACTTCATCCCGTGAAGCACTCCTGGTATCCCCCTGGTAATAGCCGCTCCCCCTGCGGCTTCCACCCCGACGAGCTTCGCGCCCGTCGAAACGAAACCCGCAAAAGTCCCGGCGGAGTTGGATCCGCCCCCGACGCACGCCACAACGAAGTCCGGATCGGTCCCACCGAGCAGCTCCCGGCACTGCTCTCGGGCCTCGTTGCCGATCACACTTTGGAGCTCCCGCACCATCCAGGGGTAGGGATGTGGCCCCATCACGGACCCGAGGCAGTAATAGGTGGTATCGCAGGTCGCCACCCAATCCCTCAGCGCGTCGTTGACGGCGTCCTTGAGCGTGCGGCTACCGCTCTTCACGGCAGTCACCTCGGCTCCGAGAAGCTGCATGCGAAAGACGTTGAGCTCTTGGCGGTGGATATCGATCTCGCCCATGTACACCTGGCAGTCCTGGCCGAACAACGCAGCCGCCGTCGCGGTGGCCACCCCGTGCTGGCCGGCTCCGGTCTCGGCAATGAGCCTCGTCTTGCCCATGCGCCTGGCCAGAAGGGCCTGGCCAATCACGTTGTTCAGCTTGTGAGACCCCGTGTGAGCCAGATCCTCCCGCTTGAGCAGTATCCTCACTCCGAGCTGACGGGACAGGCGGGCGCATTCCGTAACCGGCGTCGGCCTTCCCCCGTAGGTCCGGAGGATGGAGGACAGCTCAGCATGGAATCCCTCGTCGGCCCAGGCCTCGGCGAACGCGTGCTCCAGCTCGACACAGGCGGCCACGAGAGACTCGGGAGCGAAGCGGCCGCCGAACTCGCCGAACCGCCCCGCCGGGCCCGGGTATCCCGTCATCGCCATAGGGGCGGCATTACCCTCGGAGCCCGCGGGGCTCATCCCGCGCCGCCACCGGCGGCGGCCACATGTCGGGTCACCGTGTCACGAGGTCAGGCGTTGGCCTGCTGCCTCAGGAAGAACCGTTCGCACTTTCGACAGCCGCCATAAAAGCCCGCAGCTTGCGGGGATCCTTCCGGCCAGGCGCCATCTCGACACCCGTTGAGACGTCTACCCCGTAGGGCCTCAGCCGCTCGATCACGTCGCCGACGTTGGAGGAATTGAGACCGCCGGCGACAACCATCCTCGACGAGTCTGCAACCCCCTCGGCAACGCTCCAGTCGAAAACCCTGCCGGAGCCTGGCGACACCGAGTCGATGAGAACCAGATCGGCACCGTACTTGTCGAGATTGGCAATCTCAGGATGCCCGGCGGGGAACGCCTTGAGCATTATCGGCACCCGCTCCGATACATACCTGCACGACTCCGAATCCTCCTCGCCATGAAGTTGCGCCGCACCGAGCCCGATTTCGTTCACGATATCGACAACCCGCCGCGGCGCCTCGTTCCTGAAGACGCCCACGGTAAGGACGTCGCTCGGGAGCCGGTCGAGAATGCGTGCAACGGCCCTGGCGGGCATCTGGCGCGCTGAGGGGGCGAAAACGAAGCCGAGTGCATTCGCTCCCAACCCTACGGCAAGAAGCGCGTCCGGTTCGTTGGTAATACCGCACACCTTCACGAGCACCCTCCCAGCATACCAGCCATGCTGCTGCGACCTGCCTGCACCGGACGGCGGCGGGGGGAACACCCTACGGGACGGTAGTACCAAACATGGGTACAAGACATGCACCCTGACGTGAATTGAGGACCATGCGTTATCTAGTAATTCGAGTAGCCCAGCTTCTCCAGTACGTTGAGTGTCCATTGATTTGCAGCGTACGAGTCGAGCCCGCCGGGCGATGGGAAGGAAACCCGGCCACCCGGACCCTAGCCGGGTCCGGGTGGATCGTCGGGTCAGGATCGTTTGGTCGGGCAGGGAACGCTACGGTTCGGATCGGCTAGCTTCCTCACCGCCTCGGCACGATCTGCAGCTCTCACCAGGTGTTCGCCGACAAGGATCGCGTGATAACCGGCATCGGCCAATCGCATTGCATCACCCGGTCCCATGATCCCGGATTCGGCAATCGTCACCACGCTATCCGGGATCCTTCTACGGAGCTTCACGGCAAGGCCGGTATCCACCTCGAAAGTGTGGAGATCTCGCTGGTTGACACCGATGAGGGAGGCGCCCAGCGCAAGGACCTGATCGAGCTCCCGCTCGTCATGGATTTCGACCAGGGCGTCAAGGCCGAGACGACCGGCCAGATGATGGAGCGACGCCAACTCCGCCTCTTCGAGAGCCGCTGCGATAAGCAAGATGGCATCCGCTCCCATGAGCCGGGCATCTGCCACGTCCGCGGTACTCACCGTGAAGTCCTTGCGCAAGACGGGCAAGCCGGCAGCCTGCCTCGCGGCACGCAGGTCGCCTGGTGAGCCACCGAAGTAGCGGTCGTCGGTAAGGACGGAGAGGCAGGCAGCCCCGCCGCGCTCGTACTCGATGGCAAGGGCGGCAGGATCCAGGTCCGGCGCTATGGGCCCCTTGGAAGGGGAACGGCGCTTGATCTCCGCCACGACACCCACGCCGTAGGCTGCCCAGTGGTCGTACAATGCCCTCCGGAACCCCCTTGCGGAAGGCTCCTTTCCCGCCATCTCGATCAGCTCTTCGACATCCCTGCCATCCACTGCCGCAAGCTCCCGATGGTGGGCAACGATCTCCTGGAGATAGGCGGTCATCAGAGCGTTCCCATGGGACGCTCCACTCCAGCCGTCGGAGAAATCACCCCTGTAACGTAGCTCACCAGATGCCGCCTACGCGCACGCCGAAGGTAGAGCGGTCAATGGCCGAGAGCGGAAACTACTGCCGGGAAACCCGGATTATCGCCGGCCGTCAGCTCCGCCGACGCCGGCACGCTCCTGGCCAGGTACGCCAGGCACACGATACCGCCGGTACCGGGAGACCAGGCCGCCGAGGTGATCCGGCCGCAGGGAACGTCTCCGTAGTGGAGAGGGGCATCAGCCAACGCCTCGGCGAGCATCCCTGCCTCGGCGCCTCGGCCCCAGCCCGCCACTCCGGTGCCGCGCCGGACCGGCCTGAGAGCGCCTCCACTCCCGCTCGCCGCGCTAACGCCATCCTCCGGCACCGGCATGTCGATCCGGACGAGCCGCTCCGGAACGCGACCACCACGCGCATCGACCCGCGCTACAAGCTCCTGGCCGACGTAGCAGCCCTTGGTGAAGCTCACGGCCAGCCCGGTGATCCCGATTGCCGCCGGCAAGGTCCTGGGTCCGATCTCCCTACCCATGACGGGCATACCAGCCTCGATTCTTACGGCCTCCCAGGCCTCCGGCGCGCAGGCCGGAAGGTCCGCAACCAGCGCCGCGATCGGCTCATCAGGCGGCGCGGTACCGATCAGGTCGTACCCGGCAAGACCGGGCCACGCCCACGGTATGGCAGTCTGCCGATCCCCGAGACTTACTATCGCGCCGCTCCAAGATGCAGGCTCCGCATCGACCGCCTGAGGCTCCGCTACGGCTCGGGCGGCGTCGCCGTGCGCGCCGGGCTCACCCCGGAGCGCACCAACCAAGTCCTCCGCACCCCGACCGCCCACGGCGGCCACGTGCATACAAAGCACCTCGATAGTTGCTTTCGTACGGATCTGGAAGCGCTTCAGACGCTCGGCGGTAGCTTCCCCCCAACCGCCATCCACGAGGAGCACGAACTCGTCGTCACCGGTCCTTCCAACACGAACAACGGCATCTACATAGCCCCGCGGTTCGAGAATGAAGCCATAGACCACTCCGCCCACAGAGAGGGGTTCAAGATCCTGACTCAACTGTCCCTGGAGGTACCTGAGCGCATCGGGTCCGCCAACTCTTACGACGTCGCGGTTGACCCGCACGACGCCTGCACCGGTAGTAAGCAGGTTGTATCCCTCGACGATATCCTCAGGAGGTGAGGCTGGCGTCACTGCCCGGATGCCGGCGGCACGGGGGGCGAGTCCGGCGGAGGCGTGGCTCCAGGCGTGGCTCCAGGCGTGGCTCCAGGCGTGGAAGAAGTCCGGGCGGCAGCCACGGCAGCGAGCAGTGCCGAGGCCTTATGGAGGCATTCTTTGTCCTCCAGTTCCGGATCACTGTCCGCGACTATCCCTGCTCCCGCCTGGACGTGGCCGATGCCGTCCGGGGTTACCACCATCGTCCGGATCGCGATGGCGCTGTCCAAGTTCCCACAGAAGTCAACGTAGCCAACGAGCCCGCCGTAGACGCCGCGCTTGGTCACCTCCAGCGAATCAATGATCTCCATTGCCCTCACCTTCGGCGCACCCGAAAGCGTGCCCGCGGGGATCGTGGCCCTTATCACGTCGACCGGCCCCCTGCCCTCCGATAGCCTGCCCGAGACCTGTGACGTGAGGTGCATGACGTGGCTATAGCGCTCCACCGTCATCAGCTCGTCCACCTTTTCCGTCCCGAAATCGACCACCTTGCCCAGATCGTTCCTCGCCAGGTCCACGAGCATGATGTGCTCGGCTATTTCCTTCGGGTGCTCGACGAGATCCGCCTCCATCGCCCTGTCCTCCCGGTCCGTTCCCCCGCGCCGTCTCGTCCCCGCAATCGGGCGCGAGATCACCGCTCCATCCATAGACCTCACCATCGGCTCCGGCGAACTCCCCACTACTGTGCACTCTTCGAATCGCAGGAAGTACAGATAGGGGCTGGGATTGACCAGCCGCAGTACCCGGTAGACGTCGAACGGGTCGGCTTCCAGCTCGAAGTCGTAGCGTTGGGAAAACACCACCTGGAAAATATCCCCCGCAACGATATGCTCCCGTGCGACCTCCACCGCATCCATATACTGGCGCGAGGTCATCGTCCTCGAAAAGGATGCCAAGCGGGCAGATTCGCCAGCATCGAGGGGCGCAGAGGTCGCACCGCCGCTCAACTCTGCTTCCATCACGTCGAGACTCCCCAGGGCCGCATGATAGATCGCCATACAGGCGCCAGCGAGATCTCCTTCTTCGTCCCCGCCAGTATCTCCCCCAATCGCGTTCACCGCCCCCTCCCCTTGGGCGCATGCCTGCTGCCCACGACCTGCGGCGACCCTGCGCCGCGGCACCTGCACGTTCTCCACAAGAACGGCCCTCTGGCGCCAATGGTCAAAGGCGCAGACTTCCCCAGCCACCCACATCAGAGCATCCGGCAGGTGAAGATCGTCTGGCGGGGGATCCGTGAGCTTCTCCACCTCTCGCACGACGTCGTACCCGAGATACCCGACGAGGCCACTGTGCAACGGCGGCAGACCGGGCATGGGAGCGCTCCGGAACGCTGAGACGATCTCCTCGATCGTCGCGAGCATGCCACGAGCATATCGCTCGACGATTGTACTTGGCATGTCCAGACGGCCATCCGCCCTAACGGCCCCCCCCTCTGAACGCAGCTTGCAGAGCGGGTCCCGACCTATGAAGGAGTACCGTCCCCAGCGTTCGCCCGTTTCCACGGACTCGAAAAGGAAGCCGGGCTTGTCGCCCACCAGCCTCGTGAAGGCCAGAACGGGAGTCACCGTGTCGGCAACCACCTCGCGCCACACCGGGACGATCTCCTGGCTACGCGCGAGCGCCAAGAAGTCGCCGGGAGACATCTCCCTATGGCGAGGCATCGCTCCAGCCCGCGACGACCTGCCCCACCGCGTTCGCGCCACCACCGCCATCCCCCGGCATCTCAACCAGCACCCCGCCAGGCGCCTTGCCGACGGAACCGCCCGACCCCTCCTCGCCGCCTACATCCGAGCCCTCGCCGCGGCCGGCACTGACGAAAGGCCGGCCGATCGCCCTGTAAAAGCAACTCCTCTCCCCCGTGTGGCAGGCTCCCCTCCCCTCCTGCTCCACGGTAACCAGCAGAGCATCGCCGTCGCAGTCGTAGCGCACGTCACGCACCCACTGCCTGTCACCCGAGGTCTCTCCCTTGACCCAGTACTCCTGCCGGCTCCTGCTCCAAAAGCACGTCCGACCGCTCGACAAGGTCCTACGCAGCGATTCCCGGTTCATGTATGCGAGCATCAGGACCATGCCGTCCCCGACAGCCTGTACGACGACCGGCACGAGCCCGTCGCCACCGAATACGATCCGGTCGAGATCCTCTTCGGCGAAGTCGATCGGTATAGGCTCGAACGCCATTACAGGTAGAGGCCCGTATCGCTGTCCCCGCGATCTGACGCTACCGCGTGGACGTCACGTTCCCGGAGAATAATGTAGTCCTCCCCCTGCACTTCGATCTCGAAACGGTCGTCGGCGTTGTAGAGGATCCTGTCTCCTACCCGTATCGTCCGAACGTGGGGTCCGATTGCGACCACATCGGCCCACGACAGCCTCCTCGATACCTCAGCGGTAGCAGGGATGAGGATGCCCGAGCGCGACCGCCTCTCGCCCTCCAACGGAGGCTGGACAGCGAGCACGCGGTCTGCAAGCATTGTGATGGACTGCTTCTGGACCGCCGGTCCGGAAGAGTCACGCGCAGATGTGAGAGACTTGCCGGCGGATTGCCTGGCGGGGTTACCGGTTTGCCTGGAGGCGTCGCCGGATTGCCTCGCGGGGGAACGTTTGGCGGAGGATGGCTTGGAAGGCGACTTGTCCACTAATGCACCCTACACCATCGTCAGTTGAGGCCAGCACAGTGGATCTCGCGGCCGCGCGGCCTTGCGTGCTCGGTATAGACCTCGGTACAGGGGGTCCCAAAGCCGCCCTCGTGGCCGTGGACGGTACGATCCTCTCGTCGGCTTCC
The DNA here is from genome assembly GCA_021816935.1 of Actinomycetes bacterium. Classification (GTDB taxonomy): domain Bacteria; phylum Actinomycetota; class Acidimicrobiia; order Acidimicrobiales; family JAMCPL01; genus JAKAWR01. The sequence continues at coordinate 42,085 of JAKAWR010000007.1, read as the reverse complement.
GCCTCGATCAGCACCACTTTCCTTCCCAGCGGAGGTGCCGAGCAGGACCCCGAGGAGTGGTGGACCACCATTGTCAGAGTTGCCAGGGAAGCGATCGCAGCAGCGGGTATCGCTCCCGAAGCGGTGAAAGGCATCGGCTGTACCGCCCAGTGGTCCGGCACCGTCGCCACCGCAGAGGACTCCTCGCCTATCAGGCCCGCGATCATCTGGATGGACTCCCGCGGCGCGGGCGAGATGAGACGTCAGGCGGGCGGCTTTCCGTCGGTCATGGGATACGGCCTGGCCAAGATCGTTCGCTGGGTCAGGCTCACCGGAGGCGCCCCGGGCATGTCGGGAAAGGATCCCGTGGCACACATCCTGTGGTTCCGGTCGAGGGAGCCGGACCTCTACCGCGAAACGGCCAAGTTCCTGGAGCCGGTGGACTGGATCAACATGCGGCTGACCGGCCAGGCAAGAGCTTCGTACGATTCGATCACCCTTTACTGGGCGACCGACAACCGCAAGCTCGATCTTGTTCATTATGACGACAAGCTCCTGAGGATAGGCGGCATCGAGCGAAGCAAGCTGCCTGATCTCGTCGAGACCGGAGCCGTCATGGGCCATCTGGCGGTCCGTGCGGCAACGGAATTGGGCCTGCCTCCCGGCCTGCCGGTCGTTACGGGCTCCGGCGATGTCCATTCGGCGGCAGTGGGATCCGGGGCGTCGACCGATTTCGACCTGCATCTCTACATCGGAACCTCGTCATGGATATCGTGCCACATTCCATTCAAGAAGACCGACCCGCTACACAACATCGCATCGATCCCGGCGGCCGTGCCCGGCAGCTACCTGGTAGCCGACGAACACGAGACTGCTGGTGCATGCCTTGACTTCCTCGCCACGACGATGCTCGCAGAGGACGCAGGCGCTCAGCTCGCCGACTCCCGCCAGGCTGCGCCAGGGGGGCGCTCGGACCCCGGATCAACGGGCCGCGTTGTGACCGGCGGACACCTCGATCCCGCCGTCTACGAGAAGCTCGAAGAGACCGCATCTGCCGCGAGGCCCGGCTCCGGCGGCGTGATCTTCACCCCATGGCTCAACGGCGAGCGCTCTCCCGTGGACGACCATACCGTGAGAGGCGGCTTTCACAACCTCTCGATGTCGACGACGCGGGACGACATCATCAGATCGGTCTACGAGGGAGTGGCTTATAACTCCAGGTGGCTCCTCCGGGCGGTGGAATCCTTCATAGGCCACCCATGCCGCCGCGTAGTTTTCATAGGAGGAGGCGCTCGTTCCCGCCTGTGGGCGCAGATCCATGCCGATGTACTACAGCGCCCGATCGTGCAGGCGACTGACCCGTCGATGGCCAACGTCAGGGGAGCTGGCCTGCTTGCACTACTGAGCCTCGGCCTCATCCGGCGCGAGGACATCCCGAACCTGGTACCGCTGAAGGACCCCGTCGAACCCAACCCGCAGGCAGAAGGCATCTACATGCCGCTCTACAGGGAGTTCCTGAACATCTATACCAAGACACGACGTATTTACAGGAGGCTCAATGGTTGATCCCGATCCATCGGAAGATATGTTGGCAGGCCTGGAGGAGTTCCTCGAAGCAGAGCTCAGGCCCTACAGGACCGAGCTGCCGGTGTACAAGAGGCTGCCGGGAAAGGGCATCTCTCGCGTCGATATACTGTCCCAGATCAGGACAATGGCTCGAAGAGAGGAGCCGAAGTGGAAGGACGGCTTCGTATCGGGCGCCGTCTACAACGGGGATTCATCCCACATCGGCTTCCTGAACGAGGTCTACGGGCTCAACTCGCAGCTGAACCCGCTCCATCCCGACATCTGGCCCAGCGCGATCAAGTACGACGCCGAAGTCGTGGCGATGACCGCCTCCCTCTTCGGTGGCGGCGAAGGCGGCCTCGCCTCCGTTGCCGGAACGATCTCTTCAGGAGGCACCGAGAGCATCTTCCTCGCCATGCGAGCCTACCGTGACTGGGCGCGTAGCGAGAAGGGAATCGCCGAGCCCCAGATCGTCGCGCCGAGAAGTGCGCACGCGGCCTTCCTGAAGGCCGCTCAGATCCTGGACATCGAGTTCGTCGAAGTGGGCCTGGCACCTGACTTCCGGGTTGATCCGTCAGCGCTGGCAGCAGCTGTCACGGATCGGACGGCGGTGATAGTCGGCTCTGCGCCATCGTTCCCGCACGGGTTGATAGATCCGATAGACGAGCTTTCGCAGATCGCGGTCGATCGTGGCGTAGGGCTGCACGTCGACTGCTGCCTCGGGGGTTTCGTGGTGCCGTTCGCAAGACGCCTCGGAGCAGACGTCCCCCCCTTCGACTTCACCCTCCCCGGGGTGACGTCCATATCGGCGGATACGCACAAGTTCGGATACGCCGCCAAGGGCACTTCCGTGATCCTCTACCGCAACCGCAACCTCCGCCGCTACCAGATGTTCACGACGGCCGACTGGATGGGTGGGCTCTACTATTCCCCGACCATAGCCGGGTCCCGTCCCGGCGCGCTGTCGGCGGAGGCATGGGCCGCCATGCTCTCGTTCGGGGAGGAGGGATACATGCAAGCTACCAAGGCGATCCTCGGGGCAGGCCAGGTAATCAAGGACGGTATCAGCTCGATAGAAAGCCTCCGGGTGCTCGGCAATCCGCTGTGGGTGGTGGCATTTACCTCTGACGAACTGGACATATACGCGGTTTCCGACAGGATGACGGCGCGGGGCTGGAGCCTCAACGGTCTACAGGACCCTGCGGCAGTCCACATCTGCGTGACGCTGCGCCATACCCAGCCCGGGGTTGCCGAGCGATTCCTCGCCGACCTGGAGGCATCGGTGGCGGAGGTGAGGAGCAGCCCCGGTTCGGTCGGGGTGATGACCCCCATTTACGGCTTGGCGGGGAACGTAGCCACCAGGGGAGAGGTGGCCGAGATCCTATTCAGATATGCTGACGTGCAGTTCAAGGTCTGAGCTGCGGCGGCCACTGGCAGCACGCCGGATGCTGCAACTAGACAGAAAGAGCCGGAAGGAGGAATCGCAATGCCCGGTTCAATAACAGTCCGTCCTTACGAGGCGAGAGATCGCGCGGCCGTACGCCACATCTGCCACGTAACTGGATACATGGGAGAACCGATCGACTGGCAGTGGAAGGACGAGGAGAGCTTCGCTGACGCTTGGACCGGTTACTATACCGACGTCGAGCCCGAATCGGCCCTCGTCGTGGATATCGACGGCGAGGTAGGCGGTTACCTGCTCGGCTGTGTCGATTCAAGGAGGGCCTGGAACCCCGTTTACGTGCTCGCCCGCCATGCCCTGATGCGAGGCGTAGCCTTCAGGCCCGGTACTGCCCGGACCATCTGGCGCTCCGTCACCGACATCGCAACCGATGCCGTCGCAAGAAGGCTGCCGGATCCCAAGTTCTATGACGCTCGCTGGCCTGCCCACCTGCACATTGACCTGCTGGAGGTGGCACGTGGAAAGGGTGCCGGCTCGGAACTGGTCCGGCGCTGGCTCGACTCGCTACGACGGCGCAACGTGCCCGGATGTCATCTCGAGACACTCGCCGAGAACAAGGCCGCCATCGCGTTTTTCGAGGCAATAGGCTTCCGTAGGATGGGGCGCACCCCACCCGTGCCGGGCGAGCGCGCAAGAGACGGTAGCCGCCTGCACAGCCAACTCATGGTTCAGGATCTCACCTGAGCCGGAACCCCCCTACCGGAACCGCCTCAGCGATCCCACGAACGACCCGACTGGTTCCGTACCCCAGCGCGGGATGATCCGTCCCTATGGCTACACCGTGACATTTGGAACCGGGGGCCGACTACCCGTAACCCGACTGGGAACCGATCTCCAGATCTCACGGCCCGGGCACTAAGGGCCCGTGTCATAATTAGTGGGATGATATCCGGCGAGTCAGGGGCGTCATCTGGCAAGGATGCGCAACAGTCCGGTGGACTGTTGCGGGACAGGCATGGCGAAGCACATTGTATGCATGTACCAGGGAGTACATCGAGGACGAGGACACAGCCAGGGGCGTCATCTGGCCGTCGGGATCGCTCAATTAATTACGACACGGGCCCTAACGCTCTGAACCGGGAACCAGCGGGCCCTTGCTCTGGCCTCATGATCCCGGCCCCTGCCGGGCTAAGCGGGGGTCAGCTGGTCGTAGTCGTCGTAGAGGAGCTACTCGGGCAGATCAGCGAGTATGCCTGCTGCACTTGGGAGGTCACGTCGTCGACCTGGTTGGATGGCGGCGCTGCGACGTTGACGGTAGAGCCGTAGCCACTGAAATCGAGGGTGACATTCGCCGCCACACTGCCGATCACCTGTGCCGGCATCGAGATGTCGGTGGCCAGCCTCACGAGCTGGTTCTTTGCGTTGACGTACGCATCGATGTTCAGCGTCATCTTGCTGAGCCCGGATGAGCTGCTGGACAGGCACGAAGGCGTCGCACCGCTGAGTAACTGCTTCGGCAGCGTGATCGAATAGCCCGTCACCGTCTGATTGTCAACCGTCGAGGTCCCGATCGAGGTGGCAATGTTGCCCGTCGAACCGAGGATCTTCATGAAGCTCGGAAGATCCATGACCAGGGCAAGGATCGTGGTCACCTCCAATGACGAGGACCCCAGTTTCGTCAGGTCTATTGACACCCACGGCTTCAACGAGGTGGCCAACTCGGCGTACCAGGGCACCGACAGGTAAACGGCCCCGTTGTCAATCTCGAAGTTGCTGGGGATCGAAACGCCGAGCACCTTTGCATTCCCGTTCACAGCCAACGACCCTTTGGAGATGTCGATGCCGCCCGTACCGGAATCGGTCAGGCTGAAGATCGAACCCGCGCTCAGGTTCATGTTCATGCTGACATCGGCAGTCGACGCACCGATTTGATTCACTGCCATTGCGACCAGTGCGCTCGAGCCGGACCCAATGATCGGCAACGGCGAGCAGGCTGCCGCGACTACGCCGATGGTGCTTAGCACGGCGCCCAACGCCCAAGCCCGAACGCGGCCTGACCGCCTTGCCGAGCCGGCTGAGTTGGATGAAGACGTGCGATTAGACAATAGACTGACGCGCATAGGGGTCATGATAACCCACCAATGCAGCTCGCACAAGGAAAAACGGAACTTTGGCCACACGCAGGGATTATTGGCCACGCCAGAGCCCCTTCGGCGCAGGCCGCGTCCGGACCGGCGAGGCTGCTCAAACCGATCAACTGTCGAAGGCGCACCGCAAGACCCTCGCATCGCAAGAGATGGTCGACGACGACGGCACCCGATGCAACGGCATCGACCGAGGCAACAACCTGGTTGTCGTCGGCGCTCTTCAACAGGTACCCGGCCGTACCCGCAAGAAGCGACGACGAAGGCTCTCCGATCTGGTCACAGCTACTGCTCCGGCTGCCTGAACGGGCGGGCCAGGACGCAGCCCTTCGCTCCCGGATGAGGGCGGACCTGGGAGCCGAGCACGACGCACCCCTGGGGCGCAATGCCCCACGCCCCAGACGTGACGTGGGGACGGCTCCAAACGTGAAGACCTCCCTGTGGAGGCGAGCGGACTCGAACCGCCGACCTCTTGCATGCCATGCAAGCGCTCTACCAGCTGAGCTACGCCCCCGAAAACACAGTGACGACCGAAGATGCGGACGACCCGCCCAGCATACGGGCCCCCGTCTCCTGCCTTCCAAGGGAGTCTAGTGCCTGGGCACCGGCCGCTCCACACATGCACAGGTACGGCCGGGGCAGGGTACCATCGTAAACGTGCCCTACGCTGCCACCGACTTCTCCGCTGTTCGCACCTATTCACTGTTCGACCGGCCGAGCCTGGTGCAGTCGGCTGCCTTCGTCGATCCTTCCGACCCAGTGCCGGCGGGCCTGGATTCGGCCGCACGCATCGCCATCGGCGAGATAGCCGCACGCATCGTCGCCGCCAGGTCCGCCGGGAAGTCCGTGATCTGGAGCATCGGCGGGCACGTCGTCAAGCGAGGCCTGGCCCCGGTGGTAATCGAACTGATGGAGCGAGGCGCTGTCACTCACCTGGCGAGCAACGGCGCAGCAGCGATACACGACTTCGAGATGGCGCTGGCTGGCTTCACCGCCGAGGACGTCGCCTCCCGCATCGAGGACGGCAGCTTCGGGATGGTGGAGGAGACGGGTGCGCTTATGAACGGGGCGATTTGCCGGGCGGCAGCAGAGGAGCTGGGGCTCGGCGAGTCCCTCGGGCGGCTGATCAGCGAGGACGACCGGTTCACACACCGTGCAAGGAGCCTCCTGTACAACGCGTACCGCCTCGCCGTCCCCTACACCATCCACGTAGCAATCGGCACTGACATCATCCACCAGCACCCATCCTGCGATTTTGCTGCAACTGGAGCCGCTAGCGGCCTTGACTTCAAGATATACACACACTCGGTCGAGTCCCTGGAAGGAGGGGTTTTCTGTAACTTCGGGTCCGCCGTCGTTGGCCCGGAGGTATTCCTCAAGGCCCTATCCGTGGCTCGTAATCTCGGCAACACCGTTTCGTCATTCACCGCGGCCAACTTCGACCTCGTTCCCCTCTCCGGCGACTGGCGGGTCCCGTCGTCCCAGGACGATCCAGAGTACTACTACCGCCCGAAGAAGAACATCGTGATCCGCCCCACTTCCCTCGGTGGCACCGGTTACCACGTCGTGGGTGATCACGCGCTCACCATCCCGACCCTTGCCGCTCAGATCCGCGAGGCGGGGCGGACTTTCCGGCTTCCGCGGATTCGCTCAGGCGGCCCGTGAACAGCGAACGCCTTTCCACCCTCATCAGGAGCTTCCAGGGGCTCCGGATAGGCGTCCTTGGGGATTTCGGGCTGGATGCCTACTGGTACGCCGACATGACGCGTTCGGCGATTTCCCGGGAGACGCCGCTGCCCAACCGTCCGGTCGTCCGTGAGGATCTTGCACCGGGTTCCGGTGCAAACGTCGCAAGGCTGCTGCACCGCATCGGAGCGTCGCCGATCGCCTTCACGATACTCGGGCGCGACTGGCACGGATCGGTCCTGCGGTCGCTCTTGGAGGGCGAGGGAATAGACCTTTCCGGCGCCATCGAGGCGGAAGGAATGACCACGACGATGTTCGCCAAGGTGATCCTTGCGGCTCACGACCTCGAGCAGGAGGATTCGCGTCTCGACTTCCTGGATCCCGAAGGCCCTCCCGACGGGGCTCGCTTGGAGCTCGCCGCGACCCTCGAGGCGCGATTCGCCGGCCTCGACGGGCTGGTGATCCCGGACTACGAGGAGCGGGGGGTGATCGACGCCGGCCTTCGCGGCACGCTTGCACACCTGCACGCACGCCATCCGGGCACGGTCGTGGCAGTGGACTCGCGGGATCGCATCGGCGAGTTCCCCGGCATGGTACGCAAACCCAACAGGATCGAAGCCGGCCGCTGGCTGCTGCCGGACCGTGAGGCGGCGGGATGTACCGTGGAACAACTCATCCACCGTGCACGGGACGAAGCGCAGCAAGCGCCTCTATTCATCACGCTCGGAGCCGAAGGGTGCGCTGTCCTCGATGGCGGCCACACCCTGCACATCCCGGCCGTCCCGCTCGCTCCCCCGCTCGATCCCGTCGGAGCGGGAGACGCCTTCCTTGCCGTACTTGGCGCGGCTCTGGCCGCGGGCGCATCGCCCGGCGACGCAGGTTACGCTGCCAACCTTGCAGCAGCTGTCACCGTGAAGAAGCTAAGACAAACGGGCACCGTGGCACCCGAGGAGATGCTTGCCCTCAACGACAAGACGGGGCCGCTGGAATGAGTATGGAAGAACCACCAAACCCGTGGGTAAACGATCCGGCCGCCGTCGCTGGCGCACAGGGCAAGATCCGCCATGCGCTTTTCGACTTCGATGGCACGCTGTCTCTTCTTCGTCAGGGTTGGGAAGAGGTGATGATCAGCCACATGATGCAGGCAATCGGCAAGGTCGACGGCAAGGATGCTGCCGAACTCGAGAGGGAGGCGGCCCGCTACGTGGAAGGGTCTGCCGGAGAGCTGACCATCGAGCAGATGAAGTGGCTCGCTAGCTGGATCCGCAGCCACGGCAAGATGCCCGCCGAGCCTGGAGACTACAAGGTACGCTACGCGCGCGAGTTGCGCTCAATCGTGAACGGGCGCCTGGAAAAGCTAGATGCAGGAGACACTTCGCGTGACGATCTCCTTGTTCGCGGTGCGTTGGCGTTCATGGATACGCTCTCCCGTCACCACGTCGAACTGTCACTCGCAAGCGGAACCGACCATTCCGACGTTGTACACGAGGCGGCAGCGCTCGGCGTCGAAGCGCGTTTCGAAGGGCGACTGTGCGGAGCACTCGACTATAGCGGTGCTCATGGAAAGGAGCAGATAGTGGAGGACCTGGTAAGGCGGGAAGGATTGCGATCGGGAGAGTTGCTTGTGATCGGCGACGGACCGGTTGAGATCCGCTGCGCCGCAAAGGTGGGGGCGATCGGCCTCGGAATTGCCTCCGACGAGCGATACCGTTCAGGTTGGGACCCGGCGAAAATCCGGCGGCTGGTCTCGGCAGGTGCGTCGATTCTGGTTCCCGACTACTCGCAGGGCGATGCTGTTGCCCGGCTCTTGTGGCCGACGAATTATGGCGCCCCGGATTGACGGGCGGACGAATCGTGGTCCGCGACCGCTCGGGGCTGGCCGGCAGGGCTGGTAAGGGCGGGCCGGACGGACACTGCGAACCGGGGGCAGGTGAGCACGATACCTGCCAAGGCACCGGCCGATCCGGTAGCTTGTGGTGTTGATGGACAGCATTGCAGCCCTGTTGAACAGGCACCCGGATCTGGCCGGTATCAGGCCGGAGGTCGAGGGGGCTCTCGAGCTGCTGGCCGGGACCTATGCGGCGGACGGCAAGGTGCTCGTATGCGGAAACGGCGGGAGCGCGGCCGATGCCGAGCACATTGTTGGCGAGCTCATGAAGTCGATGATCGTGCCACGACCTGTAACCGGCAGCGACCGGCACCGGATCGAGGCTGCCGCACCGGCTCGTCTCGCCTCCGAAGCCGGCTACCTGGCAGGCCATCTCGAGGGTGCACTTCCCGCGGTGAGCCTCTCGTCACAGACCGCCCTCATCACCGCCATCGGCAACGACACCGCCGGCGACATGATTTTCGCCCAGCAGGTCTACGGCTACGGCCGGAGCGGAGACCTGCTTTGGGCGATCTCGACCTCCGGCAGCTCCAGGAACGTGGTGCTCGCAGGCCTCGCTGCAAGGGCCAGGGGAATGAAAGTACTCGCCATGACGGGGGATCCAGGGGAACCCTTGGGCGAGATAGCCGACCTGTCGATCCGCGTCCCGCCGGGCAACGTATCGGAGGTCCAGCAACTCCACCAGGCTATCTACCACTGGCTCTGCGCTGCCCTGGAGAGTCGATTCTTCGACGCTGAGCCGCACTACTGACCTCGGCACCGGGTCGCGCCGGCTCACGTGGCAAGACCCCGACCCCCTGAGACCTCAGCGCCTCCCCTTGCAGTAATCACCACGATCTGGTACGATCTAGTTGATAGTATATTGCGGATCTCAGTGAGGAGTTCAGCTGGCAGCGTGCTTACTGAGCCGCTGCGGGCACCGGATTGGGGTGTCGCCTGGGAGGGTGGCGCGTCGGCGGGCAAGCTACTGGGAGAGGAGCAGAGAGACCGTCGAGAGATGCGACACCGAGAGGTGTGGCAGTCTCGACCGTATCGAGGAGGCACTTTGATGGAAGAGCTCGGAACGTTCTCGGTTGCCCGCAAGGCACCGGCAGCAGCACGCAGGGTACCGTTCGTTGAGCCGGCTTCACCCAGGGCCTCGGGGCGGGGCATCGGTTTCCTCCACAGCACCCTTGTCAGGGATGCCGTTGTAGGTATCGTCGCAGCCGCGCTCGTGGCGGGAGGTGGTGCAGGTGTGACGCTCCTGGCGAATCGCCATCCGGCAGGCTACCCGAATCGCCATCCCGGGAATCTAAGGTCAGGGATCGGTCCTGGTGGGGCATGGTCGCACAACCGCAAAGGCGGGTTGGGAACCCACGTGGGTAGGGGCTCCGGCGTCAAGCTCCCGGTAACCGGCGGCGGGTCCGGCAGCGGCACGGGTCCGCAGACGGCCAAGTTCTCGGCTTCCGGAAACGTCACGGTGACCGGCCTCGATCTGCCACCAATGATCGGTGGACTGCTCTCCTCGTCGGGCAGGGGCGGCTCCGGCTCCGGCAACTCCATCACAGTGAGTGCAACGGCTTCTGGAGCAGTGGACCTGGCATCCAAGGCCCTCCAGGTGAAAGCCAACATTTCGGGTGTCATAGGCAGCCTTGTAGGGACGATCCAGGTGGTTTCGGTGGGCGGCAACGTATACGTGAACATCCCCATCGTCGGAAGTCTTTCCAGTGGCAAGCCGTGGGTATCTGCGGCCGTACCGGCGGGAATTGCTTCAAGGCTCCCGGACCTTAGCACCTTCTACTTCGCAGCTCCTGGAGGCCTCAGTGACCTTCTCTCACCCTACGTGACGGGCGGGATCAAGGCCGGGGGCACGGCAACTGTTGGAAGCAACGCAACGACCGTCTACAGGGCAGCAATCAACGTTCCGAAGGTTATACAGGATGTAACGTCGTCGCTGCAGAAGGCTGCCAGCAAATCGGGAAGGAAGCTCCCCGTGACCGCGAGCCAGATTTCCGCAGTGCTGAAGGGTCTCAGCATTGAAGTCGACAGCTACGTGGACAACTCAGACGGCCTCGTGAGACAGGTGACGGTGAACGCGTCTGACACGCTGCCCTCACTATCGACGATCTTCTCGACTGCGACAGGTGGCTCCGGCGGTGAGACAACCTCTACGACGTGTCCGCTCCCACCGATCAAGCTGCCCTCCACACCCATCACTATCAAGGTGACCGGAACGGTAACGTTTTCTGGATTCGGTTCTACGGTCAACATTACGGCTCCGCCGGCAAGCCAGACCGAATCACTCAATGGCCTTCTCAAGAACCTGTCATCGCTGCTCGGCAATATGGGTGGGCTCGGCGGCATCCCCGGTGGCGGCGAGAAGTCGGGGAGTTCCGGCAGTGACTCCGGGTCCGCCACCGGCCTCAGCGGGATTCTGAACGGCGTGTCGGGCGGAGGGTCAAGTGGGTCCCCTGCGGGTCCACCCACTTCGATACCCTGCATAACTGGCGGTGGCTCGGGTTCCGGTGGCTCGGGCGGCTGCGGTTGTGGCGGTGGCTCGGGTTCTTCCGGGTCCGGTAACTCGGGTGGCGGCCTCAGCGGCATACTGAACGGGATCTGCGGCGGTGGCGGCATCGGCTCCGGCGGCTCCGGCTCGGGTGGCTTGGGTTCTTCGGGATCCGGCGGCTCAGGCGGTTTCGGTTCCGGCGGCTGGCCGGGAGGGCTCCTCTGAGTAATCTGCGGGCGTCGGCGCTTAGGGCCCGTGTCATAATTAATTGAGCGATCCCGACGGCCAGATGACGCCCCTGGCTGTGTCCTCGTCCTCGATGTACTCCCTGGTACATGCATACAATGTGCTTCGCCATGCCTGTCCCGCAACAGTCCACCGGACTGTTGCGCATCCTTGCCAGATGACGCCCCTGACTCGCCGGATATCATCCCACTAATGATGACACGGGCCCTTACCATTGCCTGAGTCGGTCCGTTGTGGCAGTATGGCTTGATGCAGTCAGAATCCAGTTTCGTATCGAAGCCCCACTCTGCCGGGCCACGACATGCTGCCATCAGGCGCAGGGCGAGCACGCTCAGAGCCGCCTCATGTGCGGCAACAGGCCTGGTTGCTCTGGCCCTCGGAGTCGCCGCATGTAGCTCGACATCCTCGCACTCTACGTCCCCGACAACCCTCCCTCCGCCGGAGGGACTGCCGTCCTTCTACTCGACGCCCAAGACCTACAGCCACACTCCCGGCACGCTCGTGAAATATGAAAGGGTACCCGCCTCGGGAGTGGACGGAACCGCCTACCGGGTGATGTACGTGTCGAGGTCAGAGCAGGAGAAACCTGAACTTGTCACGGGGCTCGTCTACGTTCCGAATACTACGCCCCCGGCCGGCGGATTCCCGGTTGTCAGCTGGGCGCACGGTACCAACGGGATGGCACCGCAATGCGCTCCGTCCCTCGACGCCTCCAATGCCGTCCCTTCGATCAATGCCCTCTTGAATGCGGGCTGGGAGGTCACCGCCTCGGACTACCAGGGAGAGGGAACAGCGGGCCTTCTTCCCTATCTCGTAGGCAACGTCGCGGCACAGAACACGATTGACATCGTCAAAGCGGTAGGCAACCTGGCCGTTGCTCACGCCAGTGCCGACTACGTCGTGTGGGGGCACTCTGAAGGGGGTCAAACGGCGATGTTCACCTGGGACATCGGCAGGTCCTACGGAACCGGACTCCAGCTGAAAGGCGTGGTGGCCGGAGCCCCCCCCTCGCAGTTTGCCTACATTTACAGCTTCCTCAAGACGAGCCGGTACCGCTATTACGTCCTCATGGCCGCGGTGGGCATGAACGAAGCGTACGGATCGGCCGCCGCGCCGCTCAACGAGGTTGCCTCTCCACTCGCAATGAAGCTGCTGCCGATCCTCTCGAAGGGTTGTTACAACTACGTCGCGAACCACGCCGACAGATACACGATGGCACAGCTCGTCCCGAAGGACCCCTTCACGGTCCCGGCTTGGCACAAGATCATCATGGCGAACGACCCCGAGAACTTTGCAACGCCGACGGGTGTACCGCTTCTCCTGATCCAGGGAACCAAGGACAAGCAGATACCGGTCATTTCGACACAGTTTCTCGCTCAGCATCTCTGCAAGATAGGCGCTGGGGTTCAGCGCTGGCTCTATCCGGGCATGAGCCATACCGGGGTGATAGCGCCGTCCACACCCGACATGGTCCAGTGGATCAAGGATCGCTTTGCCAACCAACCTGTGCCCGACCCCTACAAGCCGCACGGGATGGCCGGAGTCATGGCCATGGATTGCCAGACGGGCTTCCCGCAGTAGCCACCTGTCGCTCCCACACGGAACGCCCGTCCACGAAAGCCGAACAGCGACGCTGGTCACGCCATGCCGGAACGGGAGGCTGCTGCAGATGGCATTGCCGGATCTAGCCTTCCGCATGCCAACGGTGGTTATCGTATGGAGGTAGAGCGCCCGGCCGGGACCGGAGGCGGCGACCCCCGGGGTTCTGGCATGGGCCGAGTCGAAGCAATTACAGGCGGCCTCTGCCTCATCATCTTCTTCGCCATGACCGAGTGGTTGCCCTTCGCTAAGACGATCAATGGCATGTCGCGCCACGCTACGGCCCACCTTCTGGTGTTGCTGCTTCCCCGGTCCGCTCTGAGCGGATCCCCGCTCTGGTTCCTGATCCCCGCGGCGGCAGCCCTCGCCGGAGCGGTACTGCCCTTCCGCCATCGCGGGATCAGGATATTTCCGGCCCTGTTGATCCTTTCGGTCGCGGTGTTTTTCGCTCTTGCCGAAACTATTCCAGATCCCACGAGCGTGGGACCTCTCTGGCTGACGTTCGTCCTACCATGGGTCGGGGCAGTCTGGTGGGCATGGGACCTCGACTACCTGATGGCGACCGTCGTAGCCGCCGTGCTATGGGATCTCGGAGCCGGTGCGCAGGCTCTCTATTACGGGACGCGCGCCGTCCCGGAACCCTACGGCAACTCCATCCCTTCGGCGATTGTGGTCTCGATCGACTCGAGCGCCGCCCTGATCGTCACCACACTCTGGCTCGTGAGTGCGCTGCGTTCCAGCGGATACCTCGGCCGGGCCCGCAACGAGATCAAGCGGCGCATGGACCGGCTCGAGACGAGAGCCGGGACTGGCGTTCCCGGATCGGGACAACGCTCTGATGCAGCCTCCGCAGCAGGGGGGTGCGACGAGGCCGATGGCGGCGGCGAGGGAGCTGGGACCAGAGCCGGGGCCGGGGCGGCCGACATGGGAGAGCAACCTTCTGGGTGACCATGGCCGCCCGTAGAACGCCGGACGTGCTACCGACCAGCATCCGAAGGCTAGTCGCTTCCGCAATCCGAGATATCCCGGACTTCCCGCGACCCGGGATCACGTTCAAGGACATCACGCCGCTACTCGCCGACGCAGCCGCGTTCGCGCAGGCAATCGATGTAATGGCGCGACCGTTCCTCGGCTCCGTCGACCATGTCGCGGGAATCGAGGCCCGCGGATTCATCCTTGCCTCCCCCGTCGCCTACCACCTCGGCGCCGGTCTCATCCCGATGCGCAAGGCGGGAAAACTCCCTGCCCCCACGTATGCGCAATCATACGAGCTCGAGTACGGATCCGAAACCCTGGAGATCCACCGTGACGCCCTTGCGCAGGGAAGGAAGGTCCTGATAGTCGACGACGTCCTCGCCACCGGTGGCACGGCTGAGGTCGCGGCCTCCCTCGTCGAGGAGGCAGGAGGCGAGGTGATCGGCATCAGCGTGCTACTGGAGCTCGCATCGCTCCACGGACGCGACAAGCTCGCCGGCCGCCCGGTCCACACCCTACTCGCAGTCTGACCCGGCCGGTGGATCAGACGACCAGGTTCACGAGCTTAGGCGGCCGGGCCACCACCCGCTTAGGTCCGCCATCACCGAGAAGCCCTGTGATCTTCGGGGAAGCCAGGGCAAGCGCTTCAGCCTCCTTCTCGGAAATGTCCGGGCTTACCTCCATCCGGTCCCGCACCTTGCCGTTCACCTGCACAACGAGAATCGCCTTCTCCTCCCTGGCAAGCTCCGCGTCGTATCCTGGCCACCCCTCCAGGTGCACTCTCGCCCCTTCGCCGTGGCGCATCTCCCACAGCTCGGCCGTGACGTGTGGCACCATCGGCGCCAGAAGGGTGAGCAGCGTGTCGACAGCTCGATCGTAGCCAGCGCTCCGCCCCGCCAGGCGCCTGGAGAAATCGCCCATCGCGTTGAGCATCTCCATACATGCAGCCACTGCTGTGTTGAACGACCAGCGCCCGATGTCCTCTGTCACCCTCGCTATCGTCCTGTGGCAGAGCCGCTCCAGCGCCTCTGCTGCCTCTGCTGCCTCTGCCTCGGGACCGGAATCCACCTCGGCCAGGTTACGAGTCGCGGCCCGCCACAGCCGGTCGAGGAACCGGGAGCATCCCTCTATGATCTGCTCGGTCTGCTCGGTCCAGTCGAGATCGTCGGTGGGTGGCCCGGCAAACAGGTGGAAAAGCCGAAGCGAGTCAGCACCCACCGTCCCCAGGTATTTCGACGGCGCCACGAGGTTGCCCTTTGACTTGGACATCTTCCCGCCACCCATACGTATCATCCCCTGGGTGAAAAGCCGGGAGAAGGGCTCCCGCTCGATCCCCGGCGCAAGGCCTACGTCGATCAACGCCTTCGTGAAGAAACGCGCGTACATGAGGTGGAGTATCGCGTGCTCGATCCCGCCGATGTACTGGTCGACGGGCATGAAGTGCGCGGCCGTCCTCGGGTCGAACGGCCGCTCCTTCGACCAGGGATCGCAGAAGCGCAGGAAGTACCAGGACGAGTCGACGAATGTATCCAGAGTGTCGGTGTCACGCAGCGCATCCTCCCCGCATTTCGGACAGGCCGTATACTTGAAGCTCGGATGCCTGGAAAGGGGTGACTCCCCCGTCGCGGAGAACTCCACGTCATCGGGTGCAAGCAGCGGAAGGTCCTTCTCCGGGACACCGACAATTCCGCACGCCGGGCAATGGACGACCGGGATCGGACACCCCCAGTAGCGCTGCCTGGAAACCAGCCAATCGCGGAGACGGTAGTTGACCTGGCGCTTGCCGAGGCCGTTCTCCTCAAGCCACGAGATAGCAGCCTCCTTGGCCGAGTCTACATCCATCCCGTCAAGGAAACCTGAGTTGATCTTTGCCCCGGTACCCGTCCACGCCCCGCCCCCGAAGTCATCGGGAGGGCGGGTCGTCCGCACCACAGGGAGCCCGAACAGCTCCGCAAACGCGAAGTCGCGCTCGTCCTCGGCCGGCACGGCCATGATCGCTCCGGTGCCGTATCCCATGAGGACATAGTCGACCACGTAGACCGGGACGGGCTGAGCGGTAAAAGGGTTCGTCACGTAGCTGCCAGTGAACGCCCCTCTCGGGCCCACCTCTTCGGTGCCCTCACCCTCACCCTCACCCTCGCCCTCACCCTCCGATCCCTCGGCGGCCGCGCGACCCCCCACTCCCCCACCCTCCGGCCGCCCGGTTCCCGCACCCTCTCCCTCCGGCCGCCCGGTCCGAGAAGCCTCGGCAACCGCCGCCCGCACCGCCGCAACCGCGTCCTCCTGCCCGGCCACGGTGAGACTGTCAACCAGCGGATGCTTCGGGGATAGCGCTGCAAAGGTCATGCCGAAGCTCGTATCGGGCCTGGTGGTGAAAACCCTGAGTGCAAGTCCTTCCGCCTCCCTACCGACCACCGCAAGGTCCATTTCCGCTCCATAGGAACGGCCGATCCAGTTGCGCTGCATCACCTTCACCGATGCCGGCCAGCCGAGCCCATCCAGCGAGTCCAGCAACTCGTCGGCGTACGCGGTCGTCCGGTAGAACCACTGTTCCAGGTCCTTCGCCTCGACGAGGTCGCCGGAGCGCTCGCACGCTCCGTCACGGACCTGTTCGTTGGCGAGCACCGTCTGGCAGCCCGGACACCAGTTGACCGGCGCCATTGCCCGGTAGGCAAGGCCCGCTTCCAGGAATCTGAGGAAGATAACCTGGTTCCACTTGATATATTCCGGGTCGTGGCTCTTGACCTCCCGGCGCCAGTCGTATACAGCGCCCAGGGACAGGACTGACTCTTTCAGCTCCGCAATCCGGGCATCGGTAAAGGAGCGAGGATGCTCGCCTGTCTTGATGGCCGCATTCTCGGCTGGAAGCCCGAATGAATCAAAGCCGAAGGGCGAGAGGACGCCGTAGCCCTCCATGGTGAGCTTGCGGACGAGCAGGTCGCCGAACGTGTAATTGCGCACGTGCCCCTGGTGCGCCTGGCCACTCGGGTAGGGATACATGCACAGCACGTACCGGGGCGGGCGCTTGTCGTCCGCGTCCACTTCGTAAGTGTGCTCGTCGGCCCATATCCGCTGCCATTTCCGCTCCACAGCGGCGAAGTCGTAGGCGCGTGCCATAGGGGCAATCTAGCAAACGACCCGGCAGGTATACGAAAAGGGTGGGCCGGACCACCGCGGCCTCCCTTGGGAAGGATCGCTCAGCCAGGGATCAACGTACCAGGTAGATGGCCTGGATAACCTGGCCGGCTAGCCCTCCAGCTCGGCCATCACCTTCTTCCAGTGCGCCGTGTCGATGTCGTACATCGAGTAGAGGCTGAACCGGTCGACTAGGCCGCCGAAACGCTCGTAAACCTTGTAGGGGATCTCCTTGGGCTCGCAACGGATCGCGAACGCATCCAGGACGTCGTCGTCTATGAGCTCGGCCATTTTCGCCCACTCGCCCTGCTTGGACAGTACGTTCAGCTCGGTCTGGAGGTCGCCCCAGCCGTGCAGCTCCAGCACGCCCCGGTAGGCAGGGGTAGAACCATAGAAGGATATCTGGGACTTTGCAAGCTGAACCGACGCCTCCGCCTGCTGGGCACTGTCACCGGTGAGTACGAATCCCGGGTACGCGATCTCAAAGTCCTTCCGGTCCCGGCCCGCCTTGGCCAGCCCTTTCTCCAGAGCCGGCATGGTTACCTCCCGCAGGTAACGCTCAGTGGTAAATCCATGCACGAGTAGCCCGTCAGCGACCTCGCCCGCAACCTCGGTCATGATCGGACCGACTGCGGCCAAGAAAACCTTGGGTGTCCCGTACTGGTTGGGCCCCGGATTGAAGAACGGGGTCATCAGCCTGTGGGTATAGAAATCCCCCGAGAATGAAAGCTTCCCTCCCTCGTTCCAGCACCGCCAGATCTCCCGCATCGCAAGAATGAACTCCCGCATGCGGGGAGCCGGATGCGACCAGGGCATCGAGAACCGCTTCTCTATGTGCGCCTTGATCTGCGAGCCCATCCCGAGCATGAAGCGCCCCCTTGATAGGTTCTGCAGGTCGTTGGCCAGCACCGCCATGGTCATGGGGTTGCGCGCAAAGGCAACAGCAATGCCCGTCCCGAGCTGCAGCCTCTCGGTGTGCTCTGCTCCCATGAGCAGCGTAAAGAAGGGGTCGTGACCCGTCTCCGGACACCACACTCCGGCGTACCCTGCATCCTCCAACCTTCTCGCCTGCACTCCCACCTGGTGGGAGTCGCCGAATCCTATTGCTCCGTCGATCAACATGCCCCAACCCTAACACCAGGCGCCAGCACCCGCACCGTGAGGTCGCCGCGGGCGTGGTAGCGGGTACGAGGCACTCCCGGGGCCGGGGAACGAGGCCAGGGGCACAGGGGAACGAGGCCAGGGGCACAGGGGAAAGGGGAAAGGGGAAAGGGGAAAGGGGAAAGGGGAAAGGGGAAAGGGGCGGAAGGGGGAGCCGTAGGCCCCAGCCGGCTGGTCCATAGTAAGGTTTGTAACTATGTCTGAACGAACCAGAGAACTGCCGCGCCGCTCATGCCTTTCCGTGCCGGGCTCCAACGAAAAATTCCTCCGGAAGGCACCCACGGTGCCTTCCGACATGACGTTTCTCGACCTCGAGGACTCAGTCGCCCCGCTCGAGAAGGAGTCAGCCCGGGACAAAGTTGCAAACGCCATCCAGACTCTCGGCTGGGATGACCGGGTGCTGTGCGTGAGGGTCAACGCCTGGGACACGAAATGGACCTACGGTGACATCATCGAGGTCGTCTCCAAGTCCGGCGAGAGGCTCGACGAGATCATGCTCCCGAAGGTCCAGTCGGCCGCGGAGATCATTGCCACCGACATGCTGCTGGCCCAGATCGAAGCCAACTGCGGCCTGCCGCAGGGCCATGTCGGTATAGAGGCACAGATCGAGACGACACGGGGGCTCATTAACGTGGAGGAGATCTGCGCTGCTTCGCCCCGCCTGGAGACGATCATCTTCGGGCCCGCCGACTTCGCCGCCTCGATGGAGATGCCGGTACTCACGGGAGGGGTGTCAATCCCGGAGTATCCCGGAGACCACTTCCACTACGTTTTCTCGAAGATCCTCATGGCGGGGCGGGCCCACGGCCTACAGGTGATCGATGGCCCCTACCTCAAGATCCGGGACCTTGACGGCCTGAGGGAGTTCTCCCAGCGCACGCGAGTGCTCGGCTACGACGGCAAGTGGGCGCTCAACCCGGACCAGGTAACGGTGCTCAACGAGGTCTACTCACCCACCCAGGAGCAGTTCGACAAGGCTCACGCCATTCTCGATGCCTACCGGGAGGCTACCGAGCAGCAACGGATGGGAGCTGTCATGTTCGGCGACGAGATGATCGACGAGGCGAGCCGGAAGATGGCCACCAAGTTTGTAAAGCGCGGCGAGCGAGCCGGCCTCCAGCGCAGCCCAGCGTAGCGCTCAGGCCGCTCTCTTCGGCGGGCGTCCCGGCCCCGGCGGCCCGGCAAAAGCCTGAGCGATCCCCATCCACTCCGTCGCCTCGTCCCCCTTGACGATAAGCATCGTGTCGGCAACATTGATGCGCTGCGTGACGGTCAGGCAAAAATCCAACGCTGGCCCCGACACCAAGTTGGCAGCGCCCTCGTCTCCCCACGACCAGTCTTCGCCACCGGGACCAACGAGTTCGACGCGTACCGCCGTTGCGGGCGCCTCCCGCCCGCGCACCACGTAGGAAAACCCACGCGTCCTGAAGCCGAGATCGGCGATGTGCCTCAAGCGGACCGTCGGGACCCGGGTCGCACCCAGTGCGTCACACACGTCCTGACCGTGGGCCCACGTCTCCATGAGCCTTGCGGTAACGAACGACCGCGCTCCCATCGAAGGGCCGTACCACGCTATCCGCTCTCCCGGATCCAGGATGCGAAGCGTCCCGAGCAACGCGGCCCGCTCTTCGCGCCACCAGGAGAGCACCTCGCGAGCCGGCATCGACCGGCTCCGCTCGAGATGCTCGTCAACGGGGTTGAAGGTCCCCGCCAGCGCCTCGTTCACGTGAGCCTCGAACTCGTCCGGTTCCTGGATCGCCAGGCGGGCAGCCCAATCGAAGTACGCAAGATGCCCTATGCAGTCCCGGACATCCCACCCCTCGGCCGGAGTTGCCGCCAGCCAGGCGGCCTCATCGGCCTGCGATACTACCGTGTCGAGATCTGAATGCTCGGCCTGGATGTCATCCAGGAGAGCCGGCCACCACTCCGGGGATTTCGATTCTGTCACTCCGTCAAACTACCAGACCCTGCCGATGGGCGCCGAACCGGGGGAACGGTTAGGCTGTAATCACATGGAGTCCTTCGCACCTGCCGGACAACACGAATGGAACGAGCGATACGCGACAACGGATCGGATGTGGAGAATGGACCCGGACGAGGCGCTCGTCGAACTGGCAGGAGACCTCGAACCTGGGCGGGCCGTTGATCTGGGAGCAGGCGAGGGGCGCAATAGCCTCTGGCTCGCACGTGCTGGCTGGGATGTCACGGCGGTAGATCTCTCCAGCGTTGCCCTCGACCGCCTTGGCGAACGGGCCGCCTCCGAAGGCCTCGACGTAACAACTGTAGCCGGAGACATCGAGCAGCACCTCGGGGGAGGATTTCGGTACGACCTGGTGGTGATGGCCAACATCCATACGGAGCCGACCTTGCGAACCAGCCTCTTCGCAGCGGCTACCGGTGCCGTCGACACAGGGGGGCACCTTTTCGTCGTCGGGCACCACCTCGACTCCCTGGGCATCGCAGGACCGCCCGACCCCGAACGACTGTACACCGAGGAGATGCTGGCAGGGGCTCTTGCGGGCCTCGAGATACTTCGTCTCTACCGCGAAGACCACGCCCACGGCGATCTCGAGGTACCTGCGGTCAACCTCGTCGCCTGGGCCGTCCGTCCCGCCCGCTGAGCCGGAACGCGGCGCCTCACCACTGCGGCCAGTTCGGCGGCAGCGATCCCGTCGGAGGATTGTTCTGCATTATGCCCTGCGGTGCCCCGAGCAAGCCGAGAAGCTGCGAGAAGTTCGCTCCGAATGCCGTCGTGTTCCCACCCGAGTACTGGCCGTAATCGTAAGCCATGGTCACCCCGTCACCCGAGGGATCCGCCCACCCCGTCTCGATACAGCTCGAGCCTTCGTACATCGTCCCGATTGCGCTCCCCGTTGTCACCGTCTGGCCCGTGGACACCGAGGGGTAGATATCCTCCGCGGCATATACAACGAGCCCTGCAGCAGGGCCGTCCGTGAGGCGGTAGGTAATGAACGTGCCACCCGGCCATCCACTGTTGTAAGTACTCAACACCACCCCGTCGCCGAGAGCCAGGATCGGGCCCGAGCCGCAGTAATCGACTCCTTGATCGATCCGCGAAAGGCTGAGGTAGCTGACCATCTGGAGAGGATTCGTGTAACTGCCCGGCGAGGCGGTCGGGCCGGGCGTGACCGGATTCTGCGCCGCGGCAGCTGCTGCAGCTGCCTGCTGCGCCATTGCCTCCTCCTGTGCCCGCTCCGCAGCGGCCCTCTGCGCGTCGACTGCGGCCAGGAGCGTTTGGAGGTTGCCCTTGGCGCTGGCGAGGAGGGCGTCGTCCTTGGCGAGTGCGGCTTGTGCCTGGCTGCGTGACGCCGCGAGCTGTTTGAGAAGCGTTCGCGTCTGGCCCACTTCTGAGCCAAGCAGTACCTCCGCAGAACGAGAATGATGCTCATCGTTCTTCACGCTGTCGATCGCGTCCTGCAGGCCTGCATTGGCCACCTGGCTGTACTCCTGGCCTGCCATGGAGGAGGTGATGCTGCTCCCCTCGAACATCTGGAGGAACGAACTCGTTTCGGAACCTGATATGTACCAGTCCACGGCGAGACGCCGCAGATCCACCTCGGCCTTGGACTGCGCCACCCGGTCGGCCGCGAGCTGCGATTTCGTCCGGGCTATCTGAGCCTCCAGCTGCCTCTCGTGGCTCTGCGCCTGGTCGTAGCGGCTCACGAGAGTCTGGAGCAACGACCCTTGTGCGGCGATCTGCTGTCGGAGAGAAGCCACCCGGGCCTGATCCGCACCGACGCCGCCGGCCCACGCTGGCCGTGACCCCGCCCGCGTTACCAGGGTTGCGGAGGCCGCCAGCAGGCACAGAGCCGGCAGTATCGTGACGAGGGCGCGTCCTGTGCTCAAGGCGGGCGCTGCGCCGAACGAGCGCGCCGCGCCCACGGCGCGTGCCGCCCCGGACGGCTCGCCAGCCCCGCGCGCGATCCCGCGACGTCGCCGGTCGGTCCCTTGGGTTCTACGCCCTGCAAACATCCGGGCAATGTTACACGAACACGCGGCAGCGGCGCCACCTTCTCGACAAGAACACACGGCTCCACCGCTATCCGACGTAGCCGGTAGACGCTGGACAAAGTTGCGTACGGGCCGGCTGTTCTCGTCAATACAGATACCGGTTGCGGCAGTCCAGGAACGTCCGCCATCGTGGGTGACCTCGATCATGGACGGGTTGCTTTGCACGCTCGGGCTGACCACGGGCAGCACAACAAGGCAGCCGTCGTCGGTGCGAACGATCAGCCCCGCACCGGCTGAGGGGATGCCGGGTTGGCCTGCTATGGCCGACTTCGGAAGTAGCGGCGTTCGCGCCATGGCACCTACGGTGGGGGTGGAGGGAGTCGAACCCTCACTGGAGGCGGTTTAAGCGCCTTGCCTCTGCCATTGGGCTACACCCCCGAGCGGGCAGTCCTTCCGGGACTCGCCCACCTTCCATCAGGATACAGGCCACACTGCCGGTACTCCGGTTCCAGCTGCGTCCGGCGGAGCAAGAAAGCCCGGCCGGCGAATGCAGCCGTTTAGACCTCGACAACTACGACGGAGCGAGTCCGCCAGCCACGGGTGCGGGCGAGCAGGGCAGGCAGGCGGACCCGAGGCGCGCTCAGATGTCCTCGTCCCCGCCGGCATGGTGGAGGCCCGGGGGGATGGTCACCCCGGCTTCATCCCAAGCCAGCCGCTCCTCGCGTCCGGGATCGTCCACGGCACGGACATCGGGACCAAAGATCATCGTAGGACGATCATCGCTGTAGGTTGGCCATGTGCCCGTACCCTCGCAGGACGGGTCGCCGGTACGGGCGAAAGTCGCCCAGGAATCCTGCATCCGCCTCGACAGTTCTTCGACCTCTTCGCCCCCGCCGGTAAACGGCTGGACCGCTTCCTCCTCGACGGTTCCGAAGACAAACGGCACCTCCAGAGCATGGCATGAACCGAGGACGCCTCCGAAGGCAGGAGACAACCTGTCGAAACGGTAAACGAAAACGGGAGCGTGGCGCTGGTGGCAACGGGCCATCTCCAGGCTCGGCAGCCTGAACACGAAATCGGTAGTGATAGCCGTCCAGATGGCTGCGGACGTGGTCGACTGGCCGCGCCCCCCTCGCGCCTTCTCGTATGCGCTGAGAAGTATCTCCGCCGCGCGCTCTCCACCGTAGCGCGCCAAGCGCTTCATCAGGCGCTCGGGCTGGAGCACGTCCCCCATAAGCTGCTCTGCCATGAAGAACGACGTCTCGTCCCTGTTCGTCCCGATCAGCAACGGGACCTTGGCCTCCAGCCCGGCCGTCACCAGATCGGGTAACGGCTCACCGAAGAGATGCCCGTCGACGGTGGGTAGGTGCGGGAGCGGCATCGCGCCGTCCCGCATCACCTCGGAACCGAGGCGCTGATCCGCCTTGACGAAATCCCCGGCGGAAGGAACGAGCAGGCCTTCGCGTGACATGGGGGGGTCGACACCGCAGTAGCCTGCGATCCTCTCCGCGCGTGCCGCCGCCTCTGCAAACGCCATACTCACGGGAGGGCCACTCTCGATGATCGCCTTGTGGTAGAGCCCAGCAGCAAGGTCCGCACACATCAGCGCCGCGACGCTCATCCCACCTGCCGATTCGCCAAAGATCGTGACGTTGCCCGGATCGCCGCCAAGCGCGCCAATGGAGTCTCTCACCCATTGAAGCGCCGCCACCTGATCGAGCAGACCCCAGTTGCCGCGGGCAGCCGAGCCCGGATCTCCGACCGCAAGCTGGTCGTGAGTGAGGAAGCCGAGTGACCCCAGCCGGTAGTTGATGGTCACGACAACCACATCGGATCGCCTAGCCAGTCTCTCGCCACGATAGATCACCTGCGCCCCGCTTCCCGTGGTGAAGCCTCCCCCGTGTATCCAGACCATGACAGGCCTGCGCCGGTCGTCAAGGCCCGGAGTCCAGACGTTCAGCGTCAGGCAGTCTTCGTCCCAGGACGTCGGGTCCCCCTGGATGCTCATTCCCGGTAAGGGATCGGGTTGCGGAGCGATCGGCCCTAAGAACTGCGCCTCCCGGACGCCCTTCCACGGGACCTCCGGCTCGGGGGGCCGGAACCGCATGTCGCCCACGGGCGGGCGGGCATACGGGATGCCGCACAGCACCCAAGTGCCACCAACGTTCCGCGCCCGCAGATCGCCGGAACGCGTCGCCACCACCACCTCTTCTTCTGCCATAGCAAACACGATACCTGGCGCGTCACGGGAATACGTCGACCGGCGGGGGGGTGGGGCGGGTTGGCAATAGCGGGAGCGGGCGTTCGGTTGAGTGAGAGTTGGGCTGGATGGTAACGGAACGGCAACAAGGGCCGCGCGCATCTCCGCTGAAACGTCCTCTGCCGTCGCGAAGGGACCGGGGTAGCGCTGTCCGGAGAGAGTAAGATGGCGTCCGATGACTGACGCCCCCTCGCAGAAGGCTGGACCGGCTTCCGGCCTGCCCAGGCGAACCCGATCCGAGACCGCTGCTTCACCCTCGCAAGGCACGGCACGCCGCCGGTCAGCATCGTCAACCGGGAGCGAGGCAGCCCGCCGGGCGCCCACTCATGCCGCTAGCGGACCAGCCCACCGATCGCCGTCCCGCCGGCAGGCAGAGAAGACCTACGACGCCGTCATCATCGGAGCCGGCCCGGCCGGGTCGTCCGCGGCTTACTGGCTGGCAAGCGCTGGCTACGACGTGGTCGTCGTAGAGCGAAAGGCGTTCCCCAGAGAAAAGACCTGCGGGGACGGGCTCACCCCCAGGGCCATCAGGCAGCTGGAAGACATGGGGCTCGCCGGCTCACTGGAGGGCCACCACCGCTACACGGGATTGCGATGCTGCGCCTACGGGCGAGAGCTGGAGCTCCCCTGGCCCGAGCACCCCTCGTTCCCCTCCTACGGCTACGTCGTTACGCGTTTCGATCTGGACGGGATAGTGGCGGAGAACGCTGCCAACGCCGGCGCGACCCTCCTGCAGCACACGGAGGCGACAGCCCCGGTGCTCGCCGGAACCGAGGGCGCAAGAAAACTACCGGACGCCGCCGTTGAACTGGGGACTGACGATCAGGACTTTCCGGACGGCGAAGCCGAAAAGCCTTCGTCCGGGCAACGATCCGCAACCGGAGCCCACCTTCCCAGGCTCGAGGGCATCGGGGTGAGAGACGTCGCCACCGGTAAGACGTCGACGTTGAAGGGGCGCTGCTTCATCGTCGCAGAGGGCGGTCTGTCGAGAATATCCCGCCAGCTGGGAGCCCGCCGGGAACGGCGCTTCCCGCTAGGGATGGCCCTACGTACCTATTATTCTTCTCCCCGACACGACGACGCCTTCATCGAATCGCATCTTGATCTGCGAGATGGGAATGGCAACGTGCTGCCAGGCTATGGGTGGATTTTCCCGCTGGGCGACGGGCGGGTCAACGCCGGGGTGGGGCTGATCACCACCGCGGGGCGCTGGAAGGGGCTGAACACCTCGACGATGCTCGACTGGTTCCTCGACCAGATCTCGCCTTCATGGGGCTTGTCCAAGGCCACCCAGTTGCAGGAGCCGGCAGGGGGAAAGCTCGCAATGGGACTGTCCGTCAGCCCCGTGTGCGGCCCGAACGTATTGGCAGTCGGAGACGCCATCGGCTCGATCAATCCCTTCAACGGCGAGGGCATCTCATACGGCTACGAGACCGGGCGCATCGCGGCGTCCTGCGTGGGAAGGTCCCTCTGCGGGGAGGGCGAAGGTGCCATATACGACTATGCGCAACGCCTCGACATGGCATACCGCCTCTACTACAAGGTCGGTAGGTCGTTCGTGAAGCTCATCAGCCATCCGAGGGCCATGCAGCTGGGCGTGGGGGTGGGCATGCATTGGGACTCCTTCATGGACTGGCTGCTGCGGATCATGGCGAACATGATGAGACCCGGGGAGACCGCGCCTCCCGAAATGCTCTACAACGTGCTGGCAGCCATCGGGCGTATCGCCCCCGAGCCGGACATCTAGGGCGGGGCACGCGGCCCCGCCTCGGGCCTGCCTCTGCCCACCTGCGCCGGTCGCCGGTTCCCGGGCTACGGGTAGATCGAATCGAGCGGTAAGCTCTGAACTGATGCCGTACCGCCGTCCTCGCGCGCCGATCCCGGGAACCCCGGCGGAGAGTGATCCGAGGTGCCGGTAGCCGCAGTCGGTATCGAGCATGAGAAGGCGCCGCTCGACCTGGTCGAGAAAGCCAGGTTCACCGAAGAGAACCTGGTTGATCTCTACTCGATGCTCGCAAAGATGCCCCAGGTGTACGAGGCCGTCGTGCTCTCGACATGCCTGCGCACTGAGATCTACGCCGTAACCGATCGGTTCCACGCGACTGTCGACCAGATCACGAGCATGCTGTCGCGCTCGAGCGGCGTTGCCGTCAGCAAGCTGGAGGAATCCTTCACAGTCCTCTACGACGACGACGTCGCATCGCACCTCTTCGCCGTCGCCTCCGGACTTCGCTCAGCCGTGCTGGGCGAATCCGAAGTGCTGGGCCAGGTGAAACGGGCATCCGAGGCGGCCGCGAAAGCTCGCCTTTCCGGACAGATCCTCACGGATCTATTCCGTCACGCCGTCCGGGTAGGCAAGGAGGTCCGGGCGAGGACAGCCATCTCGCAAGGCCCCACCTCCCTTGCGCATGTGGCCGCCGACCTGGCAAGATCCGCGTTCGGCAACACCTTCGAGGGGAGGAAGGTCGTCATAGTGGGCGCGGGCGAGATGGGCGAGCAACTGGCCGGAGCCATCACCAAGCATGGGATGCCTCGCGAAGTTGTCGTCGCGAGCCGTACGACGCACAAGGCCCGGGACCTCGCCTCCCGCATCCCGGCAGCTTCGTCGACGGGTTACGGGCTGGCGAACCTGACCCGGGCGATCACCGGAGCAGATGCCGTCTTTGTATCGCTCGCTGCAACCTCCCACGTGCTCGGCACCGCTGCGTTTGACGCCGTCGCCTCGGCCGACGAGCCAGGGACCGCCAAGCCAGGGACCGCCAAGTTGGCCAGGGAAGTGACGGCGGGAGCGCGTCCGACCGCTCCCGCCAGCGCCGCAATGGTGGTAGTCGACCTGGGCATGCCGAGAAACGTCGATCCCCGTGTCGGGGAGATGGAAGGTATCCGGCTTTACAGTATGGACGACCTCCGGAGCCGAGCGGAACGGGCGGTAGAGGGGCGGAAAAAGGAGACGGCTGCGGCCGAGGAGATCATCGCCAGAGAGGTGTCCGCCTGGCGAAATGCGCAACTCGCTCGCGGGGCAGTCCCGACCCTCACGGCGCTTCGCGGCCGGGTCGAGGCGATCCGGCGGGACGAGATCGCCAAGGCGCAGGCGCGCTCGTTCGGCGCGCTCGACGACGCCGCCTGGGCAGAGGTGGACCGAATCACGAAGGCCGTCGTCGCCAAACTCCTACACAACCCGACCGTGGCCCTGAAGGGGGTGGCAGGGACCACCCGCGGGGACGTGACTATGGAAGTGGTCCGCAGCCTTTTCGGGCTGTGATGGCTGCGACTCCGAAGCCGGAGGCGGGGAAGGCAGTGCGCGTAGCGACTCGCGGGTCGCCGCTCGCACTTGCCCAGGCCCGCCGCGTCGTTGCGCGCCTCGAGGCCGTCGACCCCGGCCGGACCTACACGCTGCGCCCCGTCCGAACTGCCGGCGATCGGCGCATCGAAGTGCCGATTCACAGGATGGGCGGCCAGGGGGTTTTCGTCCGTGAAGTGCAGGAGACCTTGCTTGCGGGCGAAGCAGACGTGGCGGTCCACTCGGCAAAGGATCTCCCGTCGGAGGAGCCGCCCGGCCTCACCATAGGGTGCGTCCCGGAGCGCCTCGACGCGGCGGACGCCCTGGTTCTCGTGAACGTTGGATCCGGACCCGCCTCTCCCTACCCCCGGGACCCACTCGCCGGACTTCCCCCGGGAGCGATCGTTGCCACCGGATCGGTGAGGAGGATGGCTCAGCTTGCCTGGCTGCGCCCGGATCTTGGGTTCGTAGAGCTACGGGGCAATCTGGCGACACGCCTGGAACGGATCAAGGAGCGCGCCGCTGCAGGCGTCGTGGCGCTTGCGGCCCTGGAGAGGCTCGACGGCGACAGCGAGCTGGACCTCGAAGGGGTCGCCATCCTGCCCCTTCCGACCGCGTGGATGCTGCCGCAGGCCGGGCAGGGCGCCATCGCCGTCGAATGCCGCAGCGACAGCCGTGAGCTGGCAGAGTTGCTGGACAGCGCCGACGATGCTGCCGCACGCACCGCGCTGGAAGCAGAGAGGGCCTTTCTGTCCGCACTGGGAGGCGGCTGCAACCTGCCCGTCGGAGCCCTTGCAACCGTGACCGGCACGGAGATCCATCTCGAGGCGATGGTCGCCCGCGCGGACGGGACTGCACTTGTCCGCCACGCTATGAGCGGGTCCGAACCGGGGGCACTCGGTTCCGCGCTCGCCACCAACCTGCTCGACCACCGCGGAGGCGCCGGCTTTCTCCCTGGACCGCCTGCCGGCTAGAAAAGGTGCCTTTGCGGGCGTTCTCGACCCGGACTCCGGGGCTGGTGATAGCCTGTATAGCGTCATGACTGTATACCTGGTCGGAGCAGGTCCGGGCGATCCCGGCCTGCTTACGTGCAAGGGGCGAGATGTGCTGGCCAGGGCCGACGTCGTGGTCTACGACCGGCTTGTGAGCAAGAGACTTCTGACTCTCGCTCCCCCTGATGCGATCCTGCGCGACATGGGAAAACGCCCGGGGAGCCCGAACCGCCAGCAAGAGATCAACGATCTCCTCGCTGAGTACGCCGCCACCTACCAGGTCGTCGTGCGGCTGAAGGGAGGCGACCCTCTGCTTTTCGGCCGGGGCGTCGAGGAGGCGGAGCCGCTCATCGAGGCGGGAGTAAACGTCGAGATCGTGCCAGGCGTGACCGCCGCGATCGGGGTGCTCAGTGCGGCTGGTATACCGGTTACACGGCGCGGGGTTGCCAGCCTGGTCACGATCGTCACCGGACATACGGAAGATGCAACGGCACAGGCGGCTGGGGCGGACACAAACGACGCAGGGAAGTCATCCGACCCCGCAGGAGCCAGGCCCGACTGGGAGACGCTTGCCAAGCTCGAAGGCACGCTCGTAGTCCTCATGGGAGTGGAGAGGCGGGCCGAGATAGCGCGGCGCCTTATCGAGGGTGGCATGGCCCCAACTACCGCCGTGGCCGCTGTTGAAGAGGGGACCACCGCCCGCCAGAAGGTGGTGCGGTGCACACTCGGCGAACTCGGATCCACGCCGATCACAGCGCCGGCTGTCATAGCGATCGGCCGCACTGCAGAGCTGGACGCAATCGGCGACGCCGCCGGATCCTCGGACTCCTCCCGGGAACTCTCGGGCCTCAGCGTGGTGGTGACGCGGGCGAGGTCTCAATCCGGAGAGCTGGCAGAGCTGCTCGAAGAGGCAGGCGCCGAGGTGATCTCCCTGCCCGTTGTCCGCTTCGACTCCCCGGCGGACGGCGGTGTCGACCTCAAACGTCACGTCAACTGGATCCACCGCTACGACTGGGTGGTGTTCACCTCGGTGAACGGAGTCGAACGGTTTTTCGCCGAACTTCGGGACTCGAGGGATCTTGGCGGCGTCCGGGTTGCCGCAGTCGGCGAAGCAACGGCACGGGCACTTCTCGAACGCAGCGTCGTGGCCGATCTGATCCCCGAGGGCCGCCACAGCGCCAAGGGATTGATCGAAGCGATGCCGGCTCCAGGTCCGGTTGCCAGCCGGCGGGAGACCGGAAGGATCCTCTACCCCAAGGCCGCTGCAGCAGGAACCGCCCTGGCAGAGGGGTTGCGCCGCAAGGGCTGGCTTGTAGACGAAGTCGAGGCCTACACCACCGTTACACTTACGCATGATGACGGGATTGCCGGTGAACTGATCGATGCAGCCGGCGAAGCGGACGCGATAACCTTTACCTCCCCCTCGACCGTGAACGCCTACCTGTCCCTGGCTGGTAACGGCAAGGTGCCTTCAGTGGTCGCGTGCCTCGGGCCTGCGACGGCATCA
The DNA here is from genome assembly GCA_021816935.1 of Actinomycetes bacterium. Taxonomy (GTDB): domain Bacteria; phylum Actinomycetota; class Acidimicrobiia; order Acidimicrobiales; family JAMCPL01; genus JAKAWR01. Next base: position 11,808 of record JAKAWR010000007.1, on the reverse strand, counting down.
GCGGCACGGGATGCCGGCCTGGCAGTCGACGTGGTCGCAAAGAGCCAGAGCGCCCGGGGCCTCGTCGACGGACTCATCACTTTCAAGAAAAAGCTCGGATGAACCCTCACGCCGGCAGAGGCCTACAAGACGGAGGCGGCGGCGGCGACAAGTGGCCGGGTGAAGCGGGCTTCCGGGCCGGCCGTCGCGCGTTCCCGGCTACCAGGATGCGACGCCTGCGCACACCGGCGGCCATGCGTGAGCTGGTTGCGGAGACCCGCCTCGAAGTGTCCGATCTGGTGGCGCCACTGTTCGTAAGAGATGGGATCGACTCCCCGGCCGAGATAGGCTCAATGCCCGGCTACGTCCAGCACACCGTGGACTCCGCGGTCGCAGAATGCAAGCACCTCGCCTCCCTCGCCGTCCCGGCGGTAATCGTCTTCGGCGTACCGGCGTCCGGGCGCAAAGACCCCGAAGGGACCACCGCCTTCGATCCGGAGGGCATTACCCAGCGGGCGATCGGTGCCGTCCGGGAGGCGCTCGGCGAGTCGCTCGTCGTCATGGCCGATCTCTGCATAGACGAGTACACCGACCATGGCCACTGCGGGGTACTCGACCCGTCCGGCACGGTCGACAACGACGCGACACTGGAGATCTACGCAAAGGTCGCCGTATCGCAGGCTCGCTCCGGCGCTCACGTCGTCGCTCCCAGCGGCATGATGGATGGACAGGTGCGAGCCGTTCGGGAGGCGCTGGATGCGGCAGGCTTCGCCATGACGGCTATACTCTCGTACGCGGCCAAGTACGCGTCGGCACTCTACGGGCCTTTTCGTGATGCGGTTGACGTCACCATCGCACCCGGCGCCCGAAGGGGCTACCAGCAGGACTGGCGCAACGCGCGCGAGGCACTTGCCGAGGTGGCGCTCGACGTTGCGGAGGGCGCCGACCTGGTCATGGTCAAACCCGCACTCGCCTACCTGGACGTGATCGATCGAGTCGCTTCCCGGTCCGCCGTCCCGGTGGGGGCCTATCACGTATCCGGAGAGTATGCAATGGTGAAAGCTGCTGCCGAGCAGGGCTGGATCGACGGCCCGGCCGTGATGATGGAGCACCTCACGGCGATCAAGCGGGCCGGTGCACGCTTCGTCGTGACATATGCCGCCCGGGAGGTTGCAGAGTTCCTTGCCGCAGGACACCCCCGTGGGTGAGGACGCCGGCAGGGGCGCTCTGTTCCGGGAGCCGGCCGGCAATAGTGCTCGGTTGGGCGACGATGTCGCCATGTCGGCTCCACTTGGTGGCGGTTACACCAACGAGGTCTGGTTCGCCCGCGCACGACGGGTCATCCCGGGGGGGGTCGATTCGCCCGTACGATCCTTTTCCTCGGTAGGGGGCACGCCGATCACCATTGCGAGAGGTGAGGGACCTTACGCCTACGACATCGAGGGACGCCGCTATATCGACCTGATCCAGTCGTACGGCGCCGTGATACTGGGCCATGCGGATCCGGGCGTAACGGAGGCCATTGAGACGGCGGCAGCGGCCGGTACCACTTTCGGCACCCCGACGCCGGGAGAAACCCTACTGGGCGAGGAAGTGGTCGCGCGGGCACCGGCCTGCGAAATGGTCAGATTCGTCTCTTCGGGCACCGAAGCTGCCATGAGCGCCGTCCGCCTGGCGCGCGCGTTCACCGGGCGCGACCGGGTCATCAAGTTTGAAGGCTGCTACCACGGCCACTCCGACGGCCTGCTTGCCAGGGCCGGCAGCGGCGCTGCGCGAAGCGCTCCCGCGAGTGCGAATAGTTCAGCCGGTTTCGCCCTTTGGACGGTCGACCCGCCCGAGCAGGCCAGACCCGGTGCGTCGCCCCGGCAGGTGGAGCTGACCACGTCGCCCGAGCCGGAGCCTGCGGTACCCGGATCCCCCGGCATCCCGGCAGGCCACATAACGACTACCATCGTGGTCCCGTACAACACCGTGCCCGGCCCGGAGATCCTCGACGAAACTGTGGCATGCGTGATCGTGGAACCGGTCGCAGCGAACATGGGCCTGGTACCACCTGGCGAGGGGTTCCTCGAAGGGCTTCGCGCAGCCTGCGACGCCGCCGGGGCACTCCTCATCTTCGACGAAGTCATCACCGGGTTCCGCTTGGCCTACGGTGGAGCTAGCGAACTTGCGGGCGTGCGGGCCGACCTCTACTGCTTCGGGAAGGTCATCGGCGGCGGACTGCCTCTTGCGGCCTTCGGCGGACGGCAAGAAGTCATGTCGCGCCTCGCTCCGGAAGGCCCGGTCTACCAGGCGGGGACTCTGTCGGGCAATCCCCTGGCGACCGCGGCTGGCCGTGCCGTGCTCGACCAGCTCGACAGGGACGCTTACAGGGCCCTGTCTGAGCGGGTCCGGGGCTTCTGCGACGAGCTCGGAGCGATCCTTGACAAGGCGGGCGTGCGCGCATCCGTGGCAAGGTCGGAGACACTCTGCAGCGTTTTCTTCGCAGCAGCTGACACCATTCTCCCGGTACGCGATTTCGAGGGAGCGCTGGGGTCGGCCGTGACGGGGATCTACGCCAGGTTTTTCCATCTGATGTTGGAGCAAGGCATTATGCTCGCACCGGGGCCCTACGAAGCGATCTTCGTCGGTATGTCGCACACCGAGGCGGTCCTCGAGGAAGTCCTTTCGGCGGCGGCGTGGGCGGCTGAGCGCCTGGGCTGACCGGGACCCATCGGGCGGCACGGACCACAGGCCCGAAATCGCACGCGGAGCAGAGCCCCCTTACGTAGCAACCCCGTGGTACCACGGAGACCGGAACCCACATATCCACGCTTCAAGACCGGCGGCCCCGGAGCTACAATAGCCCTGATGGTCGAGCAAGCGCTACGGCCGCGAGAGGCTGGCATCTCTGATACGGGACACTCACCGAACTCGCAGGACAAGGGAAGGCTGCCCGTGTCGGTATTCATCGTCGACGATCACGCCCTTTTCCGCGAGGGAACGATCGAGCTTCTCGCCCGGAGCCCGGGGGTGCGTGTCATCGGAGAGGCCGGCACGGCCGAACAGGCTCTAGCGCTGATAGGGCAGTTCCACCCCCAGGTGGCGATAGTGGACGTCACACTTCCCGAGATGAGCGGCATAGAGTTGGCCCGCATTCTTGCTGAGCGCTTCCCTAAGCTGCGAGTCCTCATCGTCAGCGCCTACGACGATTATGCGTACGTCACGGAGGCGCTGGATGCAGGAGTTAGCGGCTACCTCCTCAAGACCGCGTCGGGACGGGAGCTACGTGACGCTGTGCAGGCTGTAGCGGATGGCGTGTTCGTCCTCGATCGTACGATCTCGCAACGGCTGGGCCGGCGCTGGAGAAGTGCTCCGGCTACACCGCCCGGCGGAGCACTCACCCCTCGCGAGGGCGAGGTGCTGGCCCTGCTTGCCAAGGGGAGCTCCAACAAGCAGGTAGCCCAGAAGCTCGGGCTGGGCCTGCGCACCGTTGAGAGCCACGTCTCGAACCTTCTCGGGAAGCTGGGTGTGACATCGAGGACCGAGGCGGTTCTCTACGCCATCGAGAACCAGCTCGTCACAACCCAGGATCGCAAACAGGACTCCGCGGACCCGACATGACCGGACAGCGGGATCCCCCTGCTACGCCGCAGCTGCAGCCCCGGGAGGAGCTGGCCACCATGATGAGGCGGGCGCTCCATCCCCCCGTTCACGACAGGCGATTCTGGGTCATCCAGGCGATGGTGCTGTTCCTCGCGGGGTGCCACATCCTTTTCGATCACTACATCATCTTCGGCAACATGAACCTGCAGATGTGGTTCCCTGTCGGATCACCGGTTACCCTTTTCGTGATCCCGGTGACCTATGCGGCCCTGCAATTCGGGTTGACGGGTTCCGCCGCCACGGGAGCCCTGGTTGCGCTCCTCTGGACGATCGACCTTGGCACGACTCCGATCACCGCCGTTCACCTCAGCTCGGACTTGATGGTTATCCTGCTGATCGAGGTCATCGCCTTCCTTGTCGGCCACCGCATCGAAAAAGAGCGCTTCGTTCACGAACGGGTCGTGGAGGCCACCTCCGAACGCCTTGCCGCCGAGACCCGCTACCGCCAGCTTTTCGGCGTCAACCGGTTGCCTACCATCGTGCTGGACAGCGCGGGACTCGTAACTAACCTGAATCCGGCTGCCCAGCTGGTCTTTGGGCCGGACGCCATTTCCCGGGAAATCAGCGAGCTTCTCGCCACTCCCTTCACGCCGTCGGAGCTCGATGGCCGCGTGCTTCACCTCCAGGACGATCACGACTACAGGCTCGGACTCGCCGCTCTGCCCGCCGGCGCCGGAGGTGGGGGCGGCGGGGCGGGCAGGGCGGGCGGGGCGGGCAATGAAGCATACCAGCTCATCCTGGAGGACATCACGGTCGAGAGGCGCCAGGAGCGAAGGGCCTCCCGATACGCCCAGCTCGTGGTCCAGGCCGAGGAAGACCAGTGGCGACGCCTCGCTCGCGAGCTGCACGACGAGCCGCTGCAGCTGTTCCTGCACCTCGCACGCCGACTCGAAAGCATCAGCGAGGCTCCGAGAATGCCCTCCAAAGCCAGGGCATCACTTCTCCAAACTCGGGAGCAGGCCCTTGACGCCGCAAGCACGCTCCGGAACCTTGCGAGGGCACTAAGGCCGCCCAGCCTCGACCAGTTCGGCCTTGCTGCCGCCCTATCGTCGCTGGCTGCCGACGTGGAGAGCGACAATCACGTACGGGTGGATCTCGACATGGCACGTGACGCCCCTCGGCTGCCTGCCGAGGTTGAGCTGTGCGCGTTCCGGATCGTCCAGGAGGCGGTCCGCAATACGATCCGCCATGCAGGTGCGGATCGCCTGGTAATCGGCGTCAAGATGAACGGATCGAAGGTATCCCTATCTGTCTCGGATGATGGCAAGGGCTTCGTCCCCGAAGCTGTCGACGACCTCCATTCGCAGCATCTCGGTCTCGTCGGAATGCGTGAGCGGGCCCGCCTGCTCGGTGGCAGGGTCAGTGTAGACTCGGCACCCGGACGGGGAACGCTCATCGAAGCTACGATCCCGCTTAGTTGAACCGTGCCCAACCGAGCGGTGCGGGTTTAGCCGCGTCCGGTCCGCGTATCGTGGATGCAGTCCCCCACCCGGTAACCATGCCCACCGCCCTCCGCTGGCGTAGCATGGCTGACGGTGTCGCAACAATCGCCCGCACCCGCTGAACCGCCGATCCGCAGGACAGCTGGTTAGTTCGTGGAACGAGGTATCCTGCAGGGGATCGCCCTGCTGCGCTGGCTCGCCTGGACCCTCGTAGTGGGAATACTACTCACTGACCGCGGAGAGCTGGCGAGACCCTGGTTGGCAATCTTGATGGTCGTCGCCGCTCTCGCAATCACGGTTCATGCCACCGTGCGCCTACGCTTCGATCCACTCGTCCTGCTGTCGCCGGTGGTAGTCGCGGTGGAGCTCGTAATCGGCTTCACCGTGTCGCTGTCGGACGGCTGGGCGTTCGGGACGGGCCACGCCTTTTCGCCAGCCTCCCAATCCCTGGGCGGCGCCTGGCCGATTGCAGGTGTCCTGACAACCGGCGTGGCAGGTAGCTGGGTTGCAGGGGTGGCAGCGGGACTCGGCATCGGCATGGCACGCGCCGGAGCGATCTTTGCCAACGGGATCCGGCCCGGTCACCTTACGGGCGTCGAGATTATCTCGCTGGCAAGCAGCGCCGTCCTTTATGCCATCGCAGGCGGTGTCATCGGCCGCGTCGCCTCGCTCCTCCGATCGGCTGCCCAGGAGATTTCCTCAGCCCGCGCCAGGGAAGAGGTCGCGCGCACTCTCCACGACGGCGTGCTCCAGACCCTGGCGTTGATCCAGCGCGGCAACCCAGGCTCCGAGCTCGCCCATCTCGCCCGGGAGCAGGAGCACGAACTCCGGGACTTCCTGTTCGGGCCGGCAGAACGCGAGCGCCGGCTCCTGGGGAGGGATCAGGAGCGCGGATCCAGGCAGGAGGGAGCATGGGCCGGATGGCGCCGGCGCAGCCTCGAGCTCGATCTGCGGTCGGGCGCCCGCCGTTACGAAGCGAGGTTCGGAGGCCGCGTTGACGTACTCGTGGCGCACGACGTCCCCGATCTCGGCTCCGACGTCATCGACGCCGTCGGGGGAGCGGTCGGCGAAGCCCTCACCAACGCAGGAAAACACGGCTCCGCACGGCGGGTGACGATCTTCGTCGAACCGGACGCCGAAGGCGGGATCTTCTGCTCGGTCAAGGATGACGGCTCGGGTTTCCACCCGGAGGCGGTTGCCGAAGGCGTGGGGATGTCACGCTCGATCCGCTCGCGCATACGGGAGGTCGGCGGGAGCGTAGAGGTATCAAGCGAGCCGGGACGCGGGACCGAAGTCAGGTTGATGATCCCGCGAGGCGCCGACGGAAGGCGATCTTCCGGTCTGCGGTTGCAACGTGAGCGCGGGCCGGACGAGGCGGGCGGGGTTGAACAGCAGAACGATCCGGACAAGGATGGACCGCGATGACCGGATCGCACGCCCGAGGCTCGCTTCGGCCCATCCGCGTGGTGCTAGCAGATGATCACCCGATCTGGCGGAGCGGCGTCCGCTCCGACCTCGGCGAGGGATTCCATGTAGTCGCCGAGGCGGGTACTGCCGACGAGACGATCGAGGCGGTACGGGAGACGTCTCCTGATCTCCTGGTCTGCGACCTCAACATGCCGGGCGGGGGGCTAAAGGTGGTGTCTACCTGCGCTGAGGCCACCCGAATAGTCATGCTGACAGTGTCCGAGGCCGAGCGCGATGTCCTCGATGCCGTCTCGGCCGGTGCCGTCGGTTACCTCGTCAAGTCAACGCCCCCCGAAGAACTGCGCCGTGCGCTACGGAGCGCGGCCGGAGGTGAACCGGTATTCTCGCCGGCTCTTGCCGCTCTGGTGCTCGGCGAGTTCCGCCGGCTTGCGAAGGCGTCGGGTCCCGTCCAGCCACTGTCCGATAGGGAGCGCGAGGTGCTCCAGTTGGTTGCCCGCGGCCACACCTACAAGGAGATCGCCGGGGAGCTGTACATCGCCGAGAAAACCGTGGAGAACCACGTCCGGAACATTCTCGGTAAGCTTCACCTCAACCGGAAGCACGAGCTCATCCGCTTCGCCGTCGACCACGGCATCGACTGACCGGGGCGAGGCGGGGGCGGCGCCCTGGGGTGTGCCCACCCGTAAATGAGGGAAAAACCGGATTCCGCATTGACCTCGCGTAGCGCACGATGTCCACATGACCTATACCCCAGGACCTCCCACGGACAGCTCCGGAGAGCCGGTTGCCGGGTTCTCTCCACGGGAGCTTTTTACCAACGCAACAGTGCTCGCGGCCTCGTATACGGGTGCACTCCTGCTCCTCGTAGCTACGCTCCTCTTCGAGATCTACGGTACGCACGGCTCCGTTGGCGGGCTCCGCTTCGGCGCCGTTGCGCTCCTGAACGCTGCCTTCGGCGTAGCCGGATGGCGAATGCTGCGCTCGTCACGCCTGCGCCTGGTCGGCAAGACCTACGTAGCGCTAGCCGCCCTGATGCTCCCGCTCACGATGCTTGCCTCCTACGCGTTCCTCTCCTTTCGCTCATCGGGCATCACCCCGGAGAGCGCCGTAGCCCTGGCGGCGGCCCTCTGTGCCGGCGTCTACACCCTCCTCTCCATCTCGCTGCGATCCGTCGTTTACGGCACACTCGCCACAGTCGCGCTTACAATCGCGGCCGGGGCGTCAATGTCTGCGGTCGATGCCGGCGGATACTCGGGATCCGGGCTTGCGCTCGTAGCGCTCGTGTTCGCCTCCGCTCCCAGATGGTCCAGGCATCTCGAAGGGGTCGCAAGACCTGCCGGCGTCATACTCCACGCCATCGCGCCGATCGCCATCCTCTGGCCGTTCGCCGCCACCCTTCGGAGCCTATCCGCTCTCTTTCCGGGGACGGCCTACCCCGTTCCGGTCAACGCCCTCGCAGCAGGTGCCGCCCTCGCCGTGGTCACAGTCGCGTACGTGGCCCACGCCGTTGCCACCCGCTCGCTGTCGCTCGCCTGGATCCCCGCCTTGACCGGGCTTGCATCGGCCCTGTTCCTCAACGCTGCGTTCCCGCTGGCGGCGGCGCGCTCTCCGATGGTCATCGCCTTTGGCGCAGGCGCCTTTGCAATCGTGGTCACCTTGGCCGTCGGCATGGAGCGGGGGGTCCGCGAGTTTTTCGACGTCGGTGTCTCCGTTCTCGCGTTGATGGCCTTCCTGCCAAGCAGCCACCCGGCGGTAACGGCGGCAGCCGTCACAATCGCCGGGGCAGTGTGCGCGTTCCGCTTCTACGCCGGAGTCCGGTCACGGATCTGGTTCACGGTCCCGGCGATCTCGTTTGCCGGTGCATGGGCCTGGACGGTTGCAGCCGCCATCGAAGCCATCCACCCGGGTGGGGCCGTCCTCGGAGCTGCGTTCTGGGCATGGCTCAGCCCCGTGGCGGTGCTGCTCCTCGCGGCAGCACTCCCGTTTGCCCAGAAACAAGCGGGAAGAGGCAGGCTCGTACATCAGCCCGGGAGCAGGGCGGTCATACCGTTCGTTCCCGCGGCGGCGGTTGCATCGGCGATAGCCACCGCCTGCGTATGGGGTCTCGCCGCAGCAGGTGACCTGAACAGCGTCGGGATAGTGCTGCTCGTCTACGCAGCGGCTACCTACGCCTGTGCCGCCGTACTCCGGTTGAACCCCGTGCTCCTTCTTGCGACGGCTCTCTCGCTCTGCGCATCGCTCACCCTGTCCCATGCGGTCGGGCTTGCGGCAAGCAGCCAAGCCCTAGTTGTAACCGCGCTCTCCTGGCTGCTCTTTGTGCCCTGGCCGGCTCGCCTGTCCGGCAAGAGCGGCGACGACGCAAGCTCCGTCACAGAGACCCACGTTGCGATCGGCCTAGCCGGCAGCGCCGCCACGGCGCTGTTTGCCCTTCGTGCTGCGTTCACCACCGGTGCCGGAGGGGGTGCGGGGGCGGGCGGACACGTCCCCTGGGGAATGATCGTTGCAGGCGCCGTGGCAACGGCATCGTGCGCAACAATGCTCTTTGCCGTCTCCTGGCGCAGCGGCCGTACGTCCTTCGCCCACTGGGGAGTCCCTGTGCTCTTGCTCGAAGGCATCTGGATTGCGAGGGCGGCCGGCGCCGGCAATCCACAGCTCTACGCGATATCGCCAAGTGCCGGCCTCATTGCAGCCGGGCTGCTAATGGCCCGCACCCGGGCGCGGGCGAGCGGCAGCGCGGCCGGCGTACAGGTCGCCACTGCCGGAGCCGCCCTGATGGCAGCCACTAGCCTGACTGCCACACTGCAACTCCTCGCGGCCCACCGTGGCGCCCCCGGCGATACCGCTGTCCTGCTTGTGGAGGGGATCCTCTGGAGCATGCTCGGGATATCGCTTCGCCACCGTCCCGGCCAGGCTGCCGGAGCCGCTGCCGTCGGCGTGTCGATCGTGCTCGCGATGGTGCAGCTTGCCCATGCCCTGCCGCTCTTTGCCATATTCGCCGTGGTGGCGTTCCTGCTTCTCGCAAGCGGCCTGGCGATAGTCCTACTCCGGGAACACCGCGGCACCTCTTCGCTCGACGGCAGGTGATATGAACTTGGTCCCTCGACGGCAGGTGATATGGACTTGGTCCGCAACCAAGCTATCTTGAGCTCATCAGAACCAAGACGCGTCTTCCGGAGCTGATCGAGGAGGCACTTGCAAGCAGCGACATCGGGTTACCCGCCGCGGCAAGCCCATTGTACGGTGCGACACACCGGCAGACCGTTTCGGCGAGCTCGCTTAGCCCCAGGGCTGTAGCCCGGGCATGACGCTCGCCGTTTCGGTCAGAGTGCACGTAGCCCGAGAGTCTCGGCCACTACCGATTTAGCCTGGTCAGCGTCGACGCGCGGGTGTGTCGTCGTGGTCCTCGTGAGATCGCTGTCGAACTCGTCCTTATCCCTTCTGAGTAGGGCAATCGTCGCATATAGGCGGTTGAACCTCTGCAAACCACCCCATGGGCGGTCCAGATGGGTACCCAACAGGGCTAAGTGGCTCAACGACACCGAGATGGCCCGCCTGGTCGAGCACTACAAGTCCGGTGCCACGGTGTACGAGTTGGCCGTGGAGTTTGGCGTTCATCGGACCATCATCTCCCAGCGACTCAAGGGAGCCGGTGTGCAAATGCGCCTTCAACCCTTGACCGAACAACAGGTGGAGACAGCATTGACCCTCTACGCCACCGGCTTATCGCTAGCGGATGTCGGCCGGCAACTGGGAGTCAACGCCTCCACTGTATACCAGGCTTTCAGGCAACGCTACGTCGAAATAAGGACCCCTTGGGACCATCCCCGCAAGCGTTCAGCTGACATAGGATATCCTTCACGTTCCGACTAACTATCAGCAACTAATTAGGCACTATGACGTCTGACGTTGGAGGTATGTACTGCAAACGAACCTCCGATATGACAAAGGATGGCGAATTCCACCGGTCGTTGCAACGGACCAGTGGAGGTACCAGTATGCCAGGCGCGAGGTTGGCGATGGACGAGCGTGAGGAGATCCGGGCGGGAATCGAGCGTGGCGAGGGGTTCTGTCTGATCGCCCGCAGGCGGAGGCTTCCGACCTCGACGATCAGCCGCGAGGTGAAGCGCAACGGTGGGCGCAAGTTCTACCGTGCCTCGAGTGCGCACAGGCTGGCGTCCGAGAAGTCCAGACGACCGAGGCAGACCGTGTTCGAGGCCGACCCCCTGCTCGCTGCCTACGTAGAGGAGCGCCTGGAGGCGAAGGACTCGCCGGCCGCGATCGCACACAGCCTTGCCGACTACCTGGATACGGCGGTGTCGACCGAGACGATCTACGCGGGGATCTACGCACAAGGCCGCCGGGGACTTCGCGCCGGCCTGCACGTGTACCTGCACCGCAGGAGGCGGATCCGCAAGCGACGCCGCAAGGGTGAGGCACCGAAAAAGGCCAGGCAGGTGGGGAAGTTCACCCTCATCACCAAGAGGCCCCGCTCGATCGAGCGGGACAGGTTGGTGGGCCATTGGGAGGGGGACCTCATCGTCAGCCAAGAGGCGCCTGCCCAGTCGTTGCGCTCGCCCGAGCAGTGACGAGGTCCAACCTCCTCGGCGACCTCGTCGAAGGCCATGACGGCGAGTCTGCACTCGCCTGGCATTCGAGCTCTTCGACCGCGTCCCACCCGAGCTGGCCAGGACGCTCACCTGGGATCAGGGACGCGAGATGGCACTGTGGCGCGACCTCGAAGAGCTGAGCGAGATCGATGTCTACTTTGCCGAGCCGCACCACCCCTTCCAGCGCGGAACCAACGAGACATTCAATGGCCTCGCGCGTCGATGGCTGCCGAAGGGCACCGACCTCTCCATCTACCACCAAGAGGACTGAGGTTCCCCAGAGAAAGTAGACACGGTTTATGCGGCTTGTTGGCCTTGAGCCAACGATAACTCGTAACGGATGGGACTGACGCCACCAGCCTTCGCGCAGCGGCGCTGGTGGTTGTAGAAGGCGAGGTAGTCCTCGATGCCGGAGCGCAACTCGTCGATGGTGGCGAAGGCGTGTCGGTAGAAGTATTCGTGCTTGAAGATCGACCAGAAGCTCTCGGCACTGGCGTGGTCGAAGCACGATCCCGTGGTGCCCATCGAGCGAATGATCTTGGATGTCGTACAGAACTCCTTGACCTTGTGGTCGCTGAACTGGCTGCCGCGGTCGGTATTAAACCGAATTCGGTTTAATTCCGATTATGCCGAGGTTTGTAATAAGCCGAAGAATCATGATTTGGCCATGTCGCGTAGCTTTGCCGATGTGATTCCTCGGCTTAACG
>JAKAWR010000006.1:169269-169398 GCA_021816935.1 Actinomycetes bacterium | reverse complement strand
TGTAGCCGCCGGTGCTGTAGCCGCCGGTGCTGTAGCCGCCGGTGCTGTAGCCGCCGGTGCTGTAGCCGCCGGTGCTGTAGCCGCCGGTGCTGTAGCCGCCGGTGCTGTAGCCGCCGGTGCTGTAGCCGC
>JAKAWR010000006.1:0-169259 GCA_021816935.1 Actinomycetes bacterium | reverse complement strand
TAGCCGCCGGTGCTGTAGCCGCCGGTGCTGTAGCCGCCGGTGCTGTAGCCGCCGGTGCTGTAGCCGCCGGTGCTGTAGCCGCCGGTGCTGTAGCCGCCGGTGCTGTAGCCGCCGGTGCTGTAGCCGCCGGTGCTGTAGCCCAGGTTCCATTACCGGTGCATCCGGCAATGGAACCTGGGCTACAGCGAACTCAGAGCCTCAGCGGGCTCACGCCACTGCGTCGGATACCACCGCGCCATCCCGGAGCCTGAGTCGCCGCCCGGCGTGGCTGGCTATCTCAGGATCGTGGGTCGCCACGATCAGCGTGATCCCCTCGCCGCTACCCCGTAGCTCCTCGAACAGCAACATCACCTCCTTGCCGCTCTCTGAATCCAGGTTGCCCGTCGGTTCGTCAGCGATAACGACCCGCGGATGATTGACGAGCGCCCGGGCGATGGCCACCCGCTGCTGCTCGCCGCCGGAAAGGTTGGAGGGAAGGTGATCCAGCCGGTGGCCCAAACCAACCCGCGTCAACAGCTCCACCGCCCGGGCCCGCCGCTTTGCCTTTGGGACGCCCCGCGGCAGCTGCGCGATGGCGACATTCTCCAGCGCCGTCAACGTAGCTATCAGATTGAACTGCTGGAAGACGAAGCCGATCTCCTTCGAACGAATATCGGTCAGATACGTATCGCGTGCCGACGTGAGGTCCTTGCCGTCAAAGACGATCGTTCCCGCTGTCGGGACGTCGAGCGCCCCAAGGAGCTGCAGCATGGTCGACTTGCCCGATCCGCTCGGTCCCTCGATCGAGACGAACTCCCCGGAGGCGATCTCCAGGTCGACATCGTGAAGCGCCATAACCGGTGTACTACCTCTCATGTAGCGCCGCTCGATCCGGCGAAGCTCGTAGATCGCGACTTCCCTACCGGCGGCGGTTTCCTCGTCCCCGGTGACGTCACTGGCCTCACCGGAGACGGCCGCGTCTGCGCCGACATCACCAACTGGTGTCGCTGCATCATCGTTCACAACATTCTCCTTGGTTACTTCGACAACGCGCGGATCTTCCGCCGGCACCGTCATCCGACGTCCCGCATAGCGGAAGCCGGCGCGAGCCGGGCAGCTCGCCAGCCGCCGATGATACCGGCAAGGAGGCCCCCGACCAGCGCCGATGCGAGGCCCAGGATAATGATTGCCACGTCGAGCGGTGCGGTGAGATGGATCTTGGTCACCTGCGACGCAGTGGTCGCCTGGTGGAAAATGCTGCCGACAGTCGACGCCCCGACCGCCGTACCCGTCGCCGTAGAGGTCAACGACGGCCCGAAGGCACCTATTGCGGCCGCGACCCCGACCCCGAGAGCCAACCCTACGCCCGCTCCGAGAATGCCGATTCCCAGCGTCTCGACGAGAATCTGGCGCACCACCCGAGCCTTCGACCAGCCGATAGCGCGCAAGGTGCCTATCTCGCGTACCCGCTTTGTGATGCTGGACAGGGTAAGTAGCGCAGCGATCAGGAACGCGGCCAGTAGTACAATGATCAGGAGGGCAGGCCTGAGGTTGTTCCAGAGCGTGCGGGTGTCGGCCAGGCTGCCCGTGACCTGGTTCGCCAGCTGCTTGGAGGTGAGCACCTGTGCTCCGGGCATCTCCTTCTTGATCGCTGCCGCCACCTGGTTAACCTCGCTCGACTTCGCAACCTTGACCATTACCTCGTTGACCCGGCCGTTCGACGAGGACAGGCCTTGCAGGGTCGCAAGGTCGAAATATATGTCGGAGGCGTTGCCCGCCACGGTCGGGTTGACAAGCCCCACGACCGTGTAGGCCTTTCCATTGATCGTGAGGTTCTGACCGGCCTTGATCCCGTTGGTGCTCGCGTAGGCATTGTCGACGAGGATCTCGTCAGCGGGAGAGCTCCCGAACCAGCTGCCCGATACGAGCTGGGACTTGGTGATAACGCCCGTCGTGGTCGCTGACGGGTCGGCGCCGGCCACCGTATACGTCTTGGTCTGAGTGTTCGTGGTGGGGGGATTGAGCACCTGGTTTATCGTTTGTTCCGGTACCGTCACCTGTGCCTCATACTGCTGGTAGCTTGCCGGGAGGCACTTGGTAAAGGCCCCGCCAAATGCGCCCGCACCGTACTTGAAAACTGCCTTCGGGCGGAAAGCGCGGCCGGAGAGCTTGGGCCCACCCGAAGACAGGGTCTGGAAGACCCCGCTCGACTGCAGGCACTGCCGAAGTGCCGCCTGCTGCGCCGTAGTAAGGGGCGGAGGCTTCGCAACTGCCGTCAACGTCTGGCCCCCGGTCTTGTAAGTCGCGGTTATCTTCGGTACCGTGCCACTCTCGTGGATTGCCTGGAGGGACAGACCCGGCACCGCGGCGGTTACCCCCTTTATCGACGAGATCATCGAGACCGCCTGGTCCGGGAACGTAATGAGAGTACCCGGAACAAAGAAATCGTGGGTAAACTTCGTCCCCGCGGGGCCGAGCTTCGCCAGATCGGTCAACACGGAGGAGTTTGCGTTGAGCAGGGACGCCCGGTCCGACGAGTTCAGCTTGCTAACGGCGGAAGAGCCCGCACGGCCAGGGCTCTGGGCGAAGAAGCCTCCGCCTCCGGGTCCCGGACCTCCGGCGGTTACCGGCCCCTGACCTGACCCTCCCTGTCCGTACCCGTACGGTGATGTAGTAGTCGTCGTGGTCGTAGGGGACCCGCTCGATGTGGTCGCGCCGACGGTACGGGTCACCACGATATCGGTCCCCACCGAGGAAAGCGGCGAGAGAACCTTGTTCTGAGCCTGGTTGAGGCCGTCTGATACGCCCACGATCGCCATGGCCAGAGCTACGCCGGCGGCCAGCCCGATAGCGGTAACGACAGTACGGCTCCACCGCCTGCGCAACTCGTTAAGGACGTACCCGAGCATGGACATTCACATCGCCTCACCACTTAGCTGCCGGCAAGCCCCCGGGTCCGTTCGGGAAACTGCATACCAGGATCTCGCCGGCAGGCACATCTTGGACGGCCGCCGCCCACTCGACGGCCCAACCAACCCCTTTCACTCCGCATTCATCATAGATCCGGTGTGTTTGCGCCCTGTGAGCCGGATGTTAGGAGTCTGTTAAGACCAGGAAGGGGGAAGGTGTTTCGTCATTCCTTCCTCTCGGACGTCCACGGGACGTCCTCACTCACCACCGCGAGATCGCCGGCCGTCCGCAGTACCGGGAGCACCGGGCCGAACGGTGAGGCGGTCGATAGTGAATTGCTCCGCTGCCCGTCAGGGGCTAGGGTGGGCAACCGATGGCAGACTTCCTCGTAGTCGTCGGCGTCGTCGTTTTCGTCGCCGCGATGCTTGCCCTGGCGAGAGCACTGGAGCGGGTATGACCGTGACCCAGGGAGTCCTCCTCGGCGTCTCCATCATCCTCTTCATCTACCTCGGCGTCGCTCTCTTCAAACCCGAATGGTTCTAAGAGCCTCAGCGGATAGGGATCTCGGGCTCGTCAGCCACGAGCGCGCCCTCCCTCACGGAGCGTCCTGAGTGGACCTCGCCCTAACCTTAGTCCTGCTGCTCCTGGTTCTCGCCGTCGCATGGCGCTTCCTCGGCTCTTACCTGGCAGCCGTCTACGACGGTAGGGTCTCCTGGTTGGGGTGGTTCGAGCGGCCGGTCTACCGCCTGCTCGGGGTGGATCCTGAACGGGAGCAGTCCTGGCAGCGCTACACAGGCTCGCTCGCCGTCTTCTCCGGCGTCGCCATCCTCATCACCTACGCAATTTTCCGCTTCCAGGGTTCACTGCCCTTCAACCCGCAGCACCTCGGCGCCGTACCGCCCGCACTGTCGTGGAATACCGCCGTGTCGTTCGTCACCAACACCAACTGGCAGAACTATGCGGGGGAGTCGACGATGTCGTACCTGTCGCAGATGGTGGGCCTCACCGTGCAGCAGTTCGTAAGTGCGTCGGTCGGCATCGCGGTTGCCATAGCGCTGGTACGCGGCTTCGCCCGGAAAGGCTCCCCCACCATCGGCAACTTCTGGGTCGACCTGATCCGCGGAGTCATATACGTTCTCATACCCGTTGCATTCATCGCCGGTATCGTCTTCGTCGGCCAGGGTACGGTGCAGACGCTCGCCGGGCCGGCGGTAATTCACAACCCGCTGACCGGCCTGTCGCAGGTTATCCTGCGCGGACCGGTCGGATTCATGGAGACGATCAAGCAGCTCGGCACAAACGGCGGCGGGTTCTTCAATGCCAACGGCGCTCATCCCTTCGAAGACCCGACGGCGCTCACCCTGTTCCTTTCTATCGTGCTCCTCCTTGCCATCCCGGTGGCTCTCACCTACACCTTCGGCAAGATGGTGGGCAACATACGCCAGGGAGTTGCGGTGCTAGCTGCAATGATAGTGCTGTTCGGCGCCTGGACCGCTCTCACCGTATACGCTGAGTCACAGCCGAATCCGGCGGTGAGCGCCGCTCACGCCGTCGCCCAGCACCAGGGGAACATGGAGGGCAAGGAGGCCCGCTTCGGCCCGCAGCAGACCGCGCTCTACAACGCCGCTTCGACCGAGACGTCGACCGGCTCGGTCGCCGGGGCGAACGACTCGTTCAACCCCCTCGGCGGCCTGGGCCTGCTCGCCGGGATGATGATGGGAGAGGTGTCTCCGGGCGGAGTGGGTAGCGGGCTCTATACGATACTGCTATTTGCCCTCCTGGCGGTCTTCATCGGCGGGCTGATGATCGGCAGGACTCCCGAGTACCTGGGCAAGAAGATCCAGGCGCCCGAGGTCAAGCTGGCGTCTTTCGCCGTTCTCGTTATGCCGATCACGGTGCTCGTCCTCACTGCCCTCGCCGTATCCCTCCACGCAGGCCGGGCAGGGCCGTCGAATGCCGGTCCCCACGCGTTCAGCGAGATCCTCTACGCCTTCACGTCGCAGGGGAACAACAACGGGTCCGCGTTTGCCGGGCTCAACGGCAACACGGCTTTCTACAACGTGACAGGCAGCATCGCGATGTTGATCGGTCGCTTTGCGATCATCGTGCCGGTATTGGCGCTCGCGGGCGTGCTGGCAGCGAAACATACCGTTCCCGAGGGTCTCGGCACCTTCAAGACCGACACCCCCCTCTTTACAGGAATCCTCATATCTGTCATCGTCATCGTCGGCGGGCTCACATTCTTTCCGGCAGTCTCGCTCGGTCCCATCATCGAGCAATTGAGCCGGCACAGGTTGTTCTGATGTCGGAGTCGGATGAGATAAACAAAGCAACGCCACAAGGCGTGACGCCGCAGACCACACCTCACGGGGTGGCGGAGTCGCGAGGCCTATTCGACCGGCAGATCCTCAGGGTGGCGGCACTGGGGGCCGTCAAGAAGCTCGATCCCCGCATCCAGGCAAGGAACCCGGTCATGTTCGTCGTGCTTATCGGGACGGTCGTGACGCTCTACGAGGCGATCCGGCGCCCCGGGGTCTTCACCTGGTCCATCACCGCGTGGCTTCTCCTGACGGTCCTCTTCGCCAACTTCGCCGAGGCAATGGCAGAGGGACGGGGCAAAGCGCAGGCCGATACGCTCCGGCGCATGCGGTCCGAAACCGAAGCGCGCCGGCTTGGGTCGGACGGAGCGGAAGAGCGCGTTCCCGCTTCCAGCCTCGCCAAGGGCGATCTCGTCGTCTGCGAAGCCGGCGACGTCATCCCGTCCGACGGGGAGATCACCGAAGGGATAGCCTCAGTCGATGAGTCCGCTATTACCGGCGAATCGGCACCTGTGATCAGGGAGTCCGGGGGGGATCGCTCGGCGGTGACCGGAGGCACAAAGGTCCTCTCTGACCGGATCGTGGTGCAGATCACTGCCGAACCGGGCCACACCTTCCTCGACCGGATGATCTCGCTCGTAGAGGGCTCCAGTCGTCAGCGGACCCCGAACGAGATCGCTCTGACCATCCTCCTCGCCGCACTCACGCTGGTATTCCTGCCGGTGGTCGTCGCGCTCCAGCCGTTCGGGCACTTTGCGGGCGCAGCCGTCTCGGTGACCGTCCTCGTGGCGCTCCTCGTCTGCCTGATACCGACCACGATCGGGGCACTCTTATCCGCCATAGGAATCGCAGGAATGGACCGTCTCGTTCAGAAAAATGTCCTTGCGATGAGCGGGCGGGCCGTGGAGGCCGCCGGAGACGTGCAGACCCTCCTTCTCGACAAGACCGGCACGATCACCCTCGGCAACAGGATGGCCTCGGCGTTCATTCCCGCAGCCGGCCGGACCGAGCGGGAACTCGCCGAAGCCGCACAGCTCGCCTCACTTGCCGACGAGACCCCCGAGGGACGCTCGATTGTGGTGCTCGCCAAGGAGCGCTTCAACATACGAGAACGCGATCTCGGGGCTGACCACCAGTTCGTGCCCTTCTCTGCTAACACGAGAATGTCGGGTCTGGACGTGGATGGACACCACATACGCAAAGGCGCTGCCGACTCCGTAAAGGCATTCGTGGCGGATACGGGCGGCACCATCCCCATCGGTCTCGACCAGGTCGTGGAGCAGTTGTCCCGTTCCGGATCAACGCCGCTCGTCGTGGCCGACGGCTCGGAGATACTCGGCGTCATCGAGTTGAAGGACGTCGTCAAGCAGGGGATCAAGGAGCGTTTCGACCAGCTCCGCGCTGTCGGTATTCGCACCGTCATGATCACCGGGGACAACCCTCTTACCGCAGCTGCGATCGCTCAGGAAGCGGGCGTCGACGACTACCTCGCCGAGGCAACCCCCGAAAGAAAGATGGACCTCATCAAGGCCGAGCAGGCCGGGGGCAAGCTCGTGGCGATGACGGGCGACGGCACCAACGACGCCCCTGCGCTGGCACAGGCCGATGTCGGCGTGGCGATGAACACCGGCACCATGGCTGCCAAGGAAGCCGGCAACATGGTGGATCTGGACTCGAACCCCACGAAGCTGATCGATATCGTGGAAGTCGGCAAGCAGCTCCTCATTACCCGCGGCTCGCTTACGACCTTCTCGATAGCCAACGATGTCGCCAAGTACTTCGCGATCATCCCGGCCCTATTCGTTGCCACCTACCCGCAGCTAAACGCCCTAAACATCATGAGGCTTCACAACGCGGAGACCGCTGTCCTCTCTGCGGTCATCTTCAATGCCCTGGTCATCGTTGCCCTCATCCCGCTTGCGCTCCGGGGCGTGCGCTTTAAGCCCGTCGGGGCTGCATCGATACTTCGCCGGAACGTGCTCATCTACGGGCTTGGTGGCGTGGTAACTCCCTTTATCTTTATCAAGCTGATCGACCTGATCCTGACCGCCACCAGGTTCTACTGATGACCATTACCGTCCTGAGGGTCCTCTTATGAAGTCCAACCTGCGCCCGGCGATCGTCGCCTCGGCAATCCTGCTAGTCCTGTGCGGACTCGCCTACCCCCTTGCCGGCACGGGCATCTCCCAGCTCCTATTTCCCCACCAGGCGAACGGTTCACTTAACCGGTACGGCTCTACCCTGATAGGGCAGTCGTGGCCCGTAGGGGAGAGCGGGCCGCAGTGGTTCCAGGGGCGCCCGGACGGCTCAGTGCTTACCACCGGCCCGGGCGGCGTCATCGTATCTGGTACCGAGCAGCTCGGCCCGCGATCAAAGCAGCTCGTGGAGGCCGTTGCCAAGCGGGCGGCCACCTTGAAGCGCGAGGGGATCGTGCCTGCGAACGACCTCGTGACCTACTCGGGCAGCCTCGTGGACCCCGACATCAACCCCGCCGCCGCATACGATCAGGTGAACGCCATCGCCAGGGCGAGAGGCCTTCCCCCGGCCGCGCTGCGCCGCCTGGTTACCAGTCACATAGAGGAGCCGCAGTTCGGCTTTCTCGGTGCAGCGTACGTCAATGTCCTCGATCTGAACGTCGCACTGTTGCACGTCCGCAGATCGGCAGGTCCCCCGTCCTCCAACTGACCTGTTGCCTCCCCCGCCCGGCCGCCCTCTCGCGATCGCAACAGGCCAGCCCTATTACTGGACCACCGCCCCGAAGTAACCAGTCACGTCTATGAGCATGTTCGAAGGCGTGCCTGTTGAGTTGTAGACGCTGACCTCGCCAGAGGAGTCGATGCCGCCTATCACCATGTTCGCAACGGTTGTACCCGCTGCGAAGTTGAGGTCCGAAGTGGAAGGCGGGATCTTGAGCGGGTCCACAGAGTAAAAGCCCGCCAGAGATGGATCCGCAGCGGTCAGGTTACCTACAAAGGCCGTTGCACCCTTCGGCACCGGGCCGACGCCGCCCACTGCCACCTTTTCCGAGGAAGAGCCCTGTATCGGGGGAAGCGCCTGGTCCGAAGAGGGAAGCGCCTCTTGTGCGCAGAACGAGGGAGGCGGCGCCGCAGAGCATCTCGTGTCAACGAAACGAGTTGGAGTAACGGTGGTGAAGAGCGATCCCTTCCCAGCATTGCCCGATCCGCCGGTGTAGTAGCCGACGACATCCACAATCAGGTTCGCGCTCTTCGCCGAGTCGTATACCGAGATCTTTCCGGGTCCACTTCTCGTAGTGGGCACCTCCACCGTCACCCGGTTGGCTACGGTGCGCCCAGACGTCCAGTTCACATTTGATGCCATCGGCAGGCTTGAACCTGCCGGATAGAGGCTGAAGTAGCCCCCGCCGGCGGTCGTTGCAGCGGTCACGTTCAGGACCACTGCCGCAACCCCGGTCAAAGGCACGCCGGCCTCGCCATCGACGGCGACCTGCTGGGTCTGGCTGGCCGTTCCGGCTACAAAGGTCAAGAGCTGTGCGTTGGAAGGGGGAAGGGAGGCACAGTAGGTAGCATTTCTTGCCTTGTAGGAGGAAGACGAGCACCGGGTGTCCACGAGGCGTCCGGGCGCGAGCGGGTCGTAGAGTCCCTGTGTGGACATACCCTTAGGAGCTACGTAGTAGCCCTGGACGTCGAGCTCGTAGTCGACGCTTCCCTGTCCTGCACCGTCAGCCACGGTGAGGGTACCTCCCGAAGACAAAGGGATCGTAGCCAGGTTCGTCACGGCCCCTGTGGCGGTCTTCGGCCAGTTAAGGGTCGACACCGAAGGCAATGTGCCCCCCGGGTAGAGATCGAGGTATCCTGCTCCGCCTTGGAAGTCGTCCGCCGTCACGTTCACTACAACCGCGCTGTCCCCGCTTGCCGGCACCGAATCGGCGCCCGACCCGGTGCCCGCTACTGTCACCGTCTCGGTGGACCCTGCCGAGAGGCTTGCAAGGTTCGCGTTCTTGCCCGGGAGTGACGAGCAGCCGAATGCCTGGATCGACTGGTTCTTCGGGTTGGAACATCTCGTATCGACAATCCTGAAAGGAGCGAGTGGCACGTAGGCGGAGCCTTCGATGTAGCTGAAATCATCTGCTGAAGACGGGGCGGACGTACCTGACGGGGTCGTAACGGTCACCTCAACGGTTCCGGTACCTGAAGGCGAGGTGGCTGTCACCTGCGTTGACGAGTCGACGGTAAAGTTCGTTGCCGCAGTCGAGCCGAAATCAACCGCGGTTGCAGAAAGGAGGTTCGTACCGGTGACAGCCACCACGGTGCCGCCTGCAGCAAAGCCCGAGGCGGGGTTCACCCCGGTCACGGTGGGGGGCACCTCGTAGGTGAAGCGGTCTGCGCTCGATTTCCCGCTGGTGCCGCTTGGTGTCGTAACCGCAACGTCCACCGTTCCTGCAGGCCCGGCGGGTGCAGTGGCGGTCAGCTCTGTAGAGGAGACCACGCTGACGCCAGTTGCCGCCGTCGAGCCGAAGTCGACGGTCGTGCCACCGGCAGTCGTGTCGAAGTTCGTACCGGTGATAGCCACGGCAGTGTTGCCTGCAGCGGGGCCGGAGGTGGGGTTGATGCCCGTCACGGTGGGGGGCGGTGGGGCGATGTCGTAGGAGCCGGTAGTATCCGTAGCGTCCGAAGAGGTAGCAACGGTACCGCTCTCCGGCCCGGCCGTAGGGGCGTTGGTGGCACCGGCAATCCTAACGGTCACGCCGTCGCTCGCCGTTATGCCCGCAGCAGAGAGGTATATCACCGCGCCGTTCTCTGTCGAGGACCCGTCGAAGTATCCCGGGGCGACCGAGGAGACGCTTTCGCTATTGTTGCCGGAGTCCGTGACGGAATAGGACGTAGAGGAAGACGGCACGGTCGATCCCGGGGCAAGCACGACAGTTATCGAGGAGCCGGCCCCAAGGGCTCCCGTGGGAGACGTGGTAAAGCTGATCGTATAGTTGGACCCCGCGCCCGGACTCTCGTTGCTCGGCGAAATCGTAACCGAGCTCGGCGCGGGCGATGGAGCCGCCACGTCCCAGGCACCGCGGCCATGGGTGGCTGCTATCAGCATTCCGTGAGCGGTGACAAGCAAGTCGACTACCTGGACATCGGGAAGGCCTGATCCGTAGGCACTCCACACGGTAGATGCGCCGTTCAGGCTGCTCGTCTGGTAGACCCCTACGTCCGTTGCGGCTATCACGTAGTTGCCGTCGACCACCACGGCGTTCGTAGGAGCTGAGGGGAGGTTGCCGGTGACGTTGATCCATGTCGGTGAAGCATTGTTGGCATCCGCCGTGCAGACGACGTGGGGACCCGACGGGAATGCCTGGGGGAAGTCGGTCCCGCTATAGGTCACGTAGACCTCGTAAGGGTTGGTCGGGGACACCGCTATGTGGGTGATCCAGTCGGACGTTCCCGGACTGATCGTCGACCAGTTGGTCCCCCCGTTCGTCGATATCTGCAGGGTGCCGTCCCCCCAGCCCGCATAGAGCACCTGAGAATCGGACGGCGCCACCGCGAGAGCGGACACACAATCGAAGCCGACCGCGGGGCTTCCCTGACTGCCTCCCGTGCAGCTGCTGGTATTCGAGTAAGTGTTGAGCGAGGCCCAGTTCGCGCCCTGGTCGGACGACTCCCACACGTGGTTCGCGCCGAAGTACAGACCCGGTGAAGACGGATTGGATGGGTTCGGTACGAGAAGGAGGGGCGGGACCCAGTTCGAGTCCGAAAAGCGTGGGGTAATAATCCCCGCCTGGCCGTAGAGCACCTGGTCGCCTTCGTAGTAATACTGGGTGGAGTCGTACGGGTTGATCGCTGTGGCATCGCCATCACCGACGGGATAGTTCGCCCAGGGACTGGAACCGGAATAGCGGCCCACGCCGTTGTCCTGAGATCCTCCGAGAATGGTAGAAGCGTTCCCGTACTGAGAGATGCCCGGATAGAACTGGATGGTGTTCAGGTCTCCGTTGAGGTCCGTCATTGTACTGCCCCCGGTGGCGGCGTTCGGGATCTCCCAGACGCCGCCGTCGTTTCCCATGTATAGATCACCTGAGGAGTCGAAGAACAGCGCATGGTAGTCCGGGTGCCCTGACGACGCAAGGTACGAACTCCAGCTCGAGCCGCCGTTGGTCGACACGAGAAGGCAGATCCCCGCCACAGCCACGACACTCGGATTCGCCGGATCGACCGCGACCACGTTGTCGTACCAACCCTGGTCGGAACTGCCCGAACCGTAGCAGTAGCTCTGGCTGAAGTAGTCTCCCGGAACGGTTAACTGCGTCCAGCTGGTGCCGTCGTTCGTCGACTCGAAGAGCCCGACAAGGGAGCCGAAGGAGGAACCGGAGGTGGGGTCCGAGATGGAGACGTAGAGATCCCCGGGATTCGACGCAGAAAGCCCTATGGCGGTCCTGCCAAAGGATGCGCCGCTTGGGAGCGCACCGCCTGTGATCAAGGTCCAGCTGGCGCCGCCGTTCGTCGACTCCTCCAGCCCGATACCCACCGCCGCCGCCCACAGGACGAGGCTCGACGTCGACGCATCGTAGTAGCCTGCAAGATCGGTAACGTTCGAGCCAGAGAAGGCGTTCAAGCTCCAGCTGGTCCCACCGTCAGTCGACTCGAAGAGCCCGTTGTCGGAGGCCGCGAACAGCTCGCTCGTACTGTTCGGGTCGATGAAGATCTTGGAGATGTGATACCCCCCGAAGGTGGAAGCGCCGTACCGGGTCCAGCTCGATCCTCCGTTACTTGACTTGAGGATCCCCTCGCCATAGAAGCAGTCGGCGCACATCACTCCATTGGCGCCGTCATCTTCGCCTGTGCCCACATAGATGATTGCGGAGTTCGTCGGATCTATCGCAACTGCACCCGTCGCGAGGCTTGGCTGGGAGTCCGTAAGCGGGTTCCAGTTCGTGCCGCCGTCGGTCGTGTCCCAGACTCCCCCGCTTGCGCTGCCGTCGTATAGGGTGCCCCCGCTCATGGCGAGGGACGCGACCCTGCCACTGTAGGTGTATCCAGGCAATGTTCCCATGGGGGCTGGCCCCAGAGCGTTCCAGGTCGGTGATCCTGTCGCGCCGTAGGGCACGCCAGGTACGGCCGACGCTGCGTACCGGGGCGCCTGTGCAGCCTGAGCCCGTGCCACCGCGTAGGAGTTCGCGTAGTCCTGGGGAGTAATGCCCTTTCCGCTCGGTTCCCGCTGGCCGTAGAACCACTGCTCTTCTGCCGCCGGATCATAGGGAGCAGGCTTTCGCTCCGAAGCCGGCAGGTAGCGCAGTTTCGCGGCACCCGAACCAGACGGCCCTATGACGCCCGCACGTCCGGAACCGACACCGCGACCTGATGGAACGGCGGTCTCCACGGCCGCCGCACGCACGGGCGGCACCGCCGGCACCACGGACACGCCAAGAACAGCAGATACGACAGGTGTCGCAAACAACTTCGCTATCCGCAGTCGTTTACTCCTTTTGTCGTGGTAATGACGCGCATCTTAGAGTCAATACTATTATCAGAACAGGATCCGGTCAACGGTAACAATAGCCCAGGCGGGCACTCCGGTCGTTTGATTACCGCCTGAACTCGACCCTTTATTGCCGGGAACGATTCCAGGACCCGCCTGCGGGCCGGCACGGCGCGCCACAACCCTGTGGCGTGATGCGCCGGACCACGAGGGGACGATGGGCGCCTCCAAGTGCCAACGCGCCGCCGTCGGGGAGGCGGGATTTGAACCCGCGACCTCCTGCTCCCAAAGCAGGTGCGCTACCGCTGCGCTACTCCCCGGGTCACCCCCAGCATACTCCCGGCGGGAGGCACGCCCCTGCTGTACCCGACCCAGCCAACGAGCTGTGAACGCTGGGGGCGTCCCGGACCTGCGCGCCCCCGCTCTCGCCCAAGTCGCCGGGAGCGTTTGCCGCCGGCTCGTTCGATCCGAATGATTCGTAACGGTCCGTCAAGCCGCAATGGCCGGCTCGCCCCATCCCGTACTACGGTGACAGCATGACATCTGCCGATTCCACCTCCGCCCAACCCGCCGAACCCGACGCAGGCAGCCTTGAGAGTAACGGCGCCGAAACCGCAGCCGCCGCGACGCCTGCGGTTGCATTGGAACGGGTCGGTCATGTGGCACTCGTCGAGCTCCGCAGGCCGCCGCACAACTTTCTCTCGATCGGCCTTGTAGCCGAGCTTGCTCGTGCCCTCGAGGATCTAGATGCGGATGTCGATATACGATGCGTCGTGCTGGCCGCCAAGGGCAAGTCGTTCTGCGCCGGAGCCGACTTCTCGACCGATTCGGGAACAGCCGAAGGGCTGGAGGGAGCAGGGGACTCTCCCGTCCTCGCTCTCTACGACGGGGCTGCAAGGCTTTTCGACATCGGCCTCCCCGTAATCGCCGCCGTCCACGGAGCAGCAATCGGCGGCGGTCTCGGTCTCGCGCTCGCCGCCAACCTCAGGGTCACCTGCCCCGAAGCGCGATTTTCGGCCAACTTCGCCAGGTTGGGCATACATCACGGATTCGGCCTTTCCGTGACCCTGCCGGAGCTGGTGGGACCCGCCAGAGCGGCAAGGATTCTCTTCACGGCACGGCGTTTCAACGGCGAGGAGGCCGCTGAGCTCGGCCTCGCAGACCTTTGCGTCCCACGGGATCAGGTTCGCCAGACCGCCCTCGATCTTGCCCGGGAGATAGCAGAGGGTGCACCGCTCGCCCTGCGTGCGATCAACCGCACTCTCAGGCTCGGAATGGCGGACCGGGTGCGCGAGGCAACCCGCAGGGAGGCTGCGGAGCAGGAGAAGCTGCTAGCAACCGCCGACGCCCTCGAAGGCATTGTCGCTATGTCGGAGCGAAGGCCGGGGAACTTCACCGGCCGCTGACACCAGCCGGCTCCCCTGTTTCACGGGCCCCTTGACTCGGCTGGCTCCGCCGTAGCGCTCACGCCAAACTGAGGCGGGCTGCTTTCCCTTGCGGGCAACCGGCTTCGGCCGCCTCGGTCGATCAACGGGCCCCGCCCGACTCCGAGCGCTGCCTTCTTTCACGGGCCACCGAATAGCTGGCCATGATCCGATCATACACCTATCCATTGCGGCACAACTTACGTACATTCCCTGGTTACGTACGCATTTCCCCGGATGAACTCGGCAGCGGAGAGGCCGATAATGGGAGCATTAGTACTTCGATACCAAGAACCTCGACAAGCGGCTGGTCAACACATGTACCCGCGACTCCCCCGCTCTGCTCCGGGCATTGTGCGCCCCACGTACTTGAGCCGCATTCACACGTAAAGGAAGGCGGAGCGGGCACATGACCGCGCCGCCTTCAGGAACGGTTCGGATTCCGGCGTGGCGGTACCACGCCGAGGGGTGGGCCGGTGCCGGCTTCGGAGCCGGTCTGGCCTCACGCTGGCGTGCCGCCGGATTCCGGGCAGCAGAGGCCCGTTACTGGAGCATGGCCGGCTTCTACCCGGACGAGGCATGGAGCGCCCGCGACGCCGGCCTGGACTGGGAGATGGCATCGTCGTTGCGTCGCATGCCCGAGCTGTCGCCGCCGAACAGCGACACGGCAGCCGCCAGCTTCAGCGGAAATCTCGATGCCCCGCCAGCTGGCGACAGTGCGTACGGCCGCTTAGGCACGTGGTCCGGAGAGCCGGGCAGGCATCCTGGCGAGCGGGATCGGGCGTATTTCGGCGTGCTGCCCGGTAACGCTAGCGAGATGGCCGATTCAGGCGTTGCCGCTGGAGCGGGATCTTCGCCATCGAAGGCAACCCGCTCGGCTGTAGCCTCGAGTGCCGCAGCGTGTATCGAACAAGCCGGGAACGGAGTCGGAACTGCACGGGTCCCGGCCTCCCCCAAGTCGATCGTGACGATCGCGACGACGTTGGCAGCGGTGACGTTGACCCTGCTCCTCGGGATAGGCCCCTTTGGGCAGCACCACTCCCCCGCGCCGACCCTCCAACCCGGCACTACGATTGCTGCACCAGCCGCCTTGCCTCCCGCGCCGTTGGCAACGGGCAACGCCGCCACCACCGTTGCCGACATATCCATCGACGTCGACCCGCCACCGCTCTACGGCAAACCCGCCCCGTGGAGCGCTCAGATCCAGGATGCTTTTATCCCGGCACTCTTTTCGGTACGGGCGGGGCAGAAGGTACACGTCAGCATCACCAATTTCGACAAGGAGAAACACTCGTTCACAGCACCGAAGCTCCATCTGGACGTGGTCATCTCTCCCGGCTCGGCAAGACGCCCCCGTACGACGAGCTTCTCGTTCACGCCACGGTCACCCGGCATCTACTACTGGCACTGCCGCTTCCCATGCGGCCGCGGCATGCACGTGCTCGGCTACATGATGGGCGAGGTGGTGGTGACCGCCTGACCGCCAGTTCGGCACCGCCCCCTCCCCTTGTCGCGCCCCCCAGCCGCCGCGTCTCCCCACTCTCCGCGCCCCAGCCGCCACTCTCCCCGGCTACCACGTACGGGTCACCGGCGTAATTACGTACGCTGGATACGGGTATACACCGATGCAAGCTCGCCGCTGCGGTGGCACGATGGCGTTAGGAGACCAACCAGAAATATGATGGGTTTCTGCGCAGGTGTTAGAACAGGATGCGGACCAGCGTAACGTGCTGGTCGACCCATAATTACCCGGCGCCCGGCAGCTGAACCGGAAGCATTGTAGGGATTGGATTACGAAATGAGCACTCTTGAACGTACGCTGCGGGTGGTGCTGGTTGACGACCATCCGGTGGTTCGCCAGGGCACGAAGGACATCCTCGAATCTCGCGGCCATGTCGCGGTCGTAGGTGAGGCCGGCAATTCCCTCGATGCAGTCCAGGTAATCGGCCGTGAGCACCCCGACATTGCGATCCTCGACATCCGGCTTCCGGGCGAAAGCGGCATCGACTTGATCACAAGGCTGTCCCACGAATATCCCGAAACGAAGCTTCTCATCCTCTCCGCTTACGGGGACCGGGACTACCTGAGAGCTGCGATGGCCGCAGGTGTGGCCGGCTACCTGTTGAAGAGCGCTCCGGACGAGGAGATACTCGACGCGGTCTACGCCGTGATGTCAGGCGCCATCGTCATCGACCGGTCCCTTGCACTGGGGATGCGAGATACCGGAGATGCGGGCGCGGTCGAGGCGCGGTCGGGTTCGCTCCTTTCGGCAAGAGAACTTGAGGTCGTGCGGCTGGTTACCCAGGGCCTCTCTAACAAGGCCATCGCTGACGCTATCGGCATTTCCCGCCGGACGGTGGAGACCCATGTCCGCCACATATTCGACAAGCTGGGCGTGAACTCGAGAACGCAACTCTCCCTTGTTGCCTGCGAGCGCGGGCTGCTCGAAGAGGAGTAGTACCGCGCCTGCTCGCCACGGGTCCTCCCGGGCGCAAAGGGTCTGGGTTACGGCAGTTAGGCATGTGCCCTGGCGCGACATCCGCTTCTGGATGATCCAGGCAATCGTGGCGGGCGTCGTACTTCTTCGCCTTCTCGTCGTTTACGGCCGCATCGGAATGGTGCCAGACGTGGTCATCCCTGCGCTTCTTATCGTCCCCATCCTCTACGCGGCACTCTGGATGGGCTTCGCTGGATCGGCGGCAACAACAGTATGGACGCTGATCGTATCGATACCCGATCTGGTGGTAGACGGCCTCCGTGACCGCAGTCAGGACATCGCAGGCGACCTCGTGATCGAGACCATCGTGCTCGCCGTGGGCATCTTCGTGAGCTACCAGACGCAGAAGGAACGCGTGCTCGTGGACACCCAGAGGGCCGTCGAAGCCGACAGGCGCAGGATCGTGGAGCGATTCGCGGGGGATCTGCTATCCGCCCACGAGGAGGAGCAGCGCCGCATCGCCCAGGAGCTTCATGACGAGACGCTGCAGACCCTTATACAGCTCAAGCGAAAGATCGCAACCGCCTCGCGGGCAGAGGACGATTCCGCAGCGACCGGACCGCCTATCCATGAGGCCGCCGAGCTCGCGGAACGTTCCATTCGCGAGCTCAGGGACCTCGTGCGCGGGATGAGGCCCGCGGTTCTCGAGGACCTGGGTCTCGAGCGCGCTGTTGCAAGCCTCGCCGAGAACGCGTCCGGACCGGATCTCGCGGTCACCTTCGATGGATCCAGGTGCGGCCCAGGTGAGCTCAAAGGGCTAAGCAGTCACTCGCAGCTCGTGCTGTACCGCATAGCCCAGGAAGCACTTACCAACGTCCGCCAGCACGCTTCGGCTTCGCGGGCGGCAGTCACGCTCGCAGTCGAAGATGGGGCCGTGGTGCTCAACGTCTCCGACAATGGCCTGGGGTTCCAGCCACCCATGGAGCTGCTTCCCCCGGACTCCATTGCGGCCGGAGCGGTACACTCGCAGCGCTCTCCCCGCACCGCTGCAAGCGCTCCTCCCAATCTGGCCGGCCTGTCGAGCCGAGGCGTCCACCTGGGACTCCTGGGAATGTACGAGAGGGCAAGCCTCGCAGGCGGTGACGTCCGAATCTCGTCCGCACCGGCAGGAGGGACCCGGGTCTCTGTCCGGATACCACACCCGCTCAGTTCCGGAGATTCCACATAGCACCATCCCCACTGTCTATGAACCGCAATGGCCGGCCTGCCGTGTTGCGCCCACCTTCTGCTCCATCCCCGCTGGCGACCGCCCTGCGCCACGATACGGCCAGGCGGTAGGTATCTCAGGCGGCGAACGCCAACACCGGAACTGGCGACGCCCAAGAGGTCCGGCTCAGACGAGAAGCTGCTTTGCGATCACCACCCGCTGGATCTGGTTGGTCCCCTCGTAGATCTGGGTAATTTTTGCATCCCGCATGAACCGCTCCAGCGGAAAATCTTTTGTGTAGCCGTACCCGCCAAGCAACTGCACCGCGTCCGTAGCCACCTTCATGGCTGCGTCTCCGGCAAGGCATTTCGCCATTGCTCCGATCCGGGGCAACTCATTGCGCGGGTCGCCGGTGTCGATGAGTGCATGCGCCTCATACACCATCCGCCGAGCCGACTCCACCTGCATATCCATATCGGCAAGCATGAAGCGGAGGGCTTGGAACTCGGCTATCGCGTGCCCGAACTGCACCCGCTCCTTTACGTAAGCGGCTGCCGCATCCAGGGCGGCCTGAGCTATCCCCACAGCCTGAGCGCCGATCCCGGGCCTACTCCGGTTCAGCGTGCCCATCGCTATCGCAAATCCCTGCCCCTCTTCGCCGACCAGGTTGGCAGCCGGCACCCGCACGTCCTCCAGCAATACCTCGCCCGTCGGGCTCCCCCTGACGCCCATCTTCTCCTCCAGCTTGCCGATCTTCACCCCCCAGTCTCTCTCGACGACAAAGCACGATATTCCCCTATGCCCTGCATCCGGATCGGTCTTTGCGAATACAGTGTAGATATCGGACACCCCTGCGTTGGTAATCCAGTACTTTGCACCGTTGAGCACGTAAGCGTCACCGTCACGAACGGCCCTGGTCGTCATCGACGCGACGTCCGAGCCGGCGCCGGACTCCGAAAGGCAGTAGCTGGCCTGGCTCTCGCCGGCGGCAATCCTCGGAACGTACTTCTCCTTCAGTTCGCCGGTTCCCCAGTTGATAACCGGTATCATGCCCAGCTTTGAGATGAGCGCGAACAGGGAGGAGCTCCCGCACGCGCGAGCAATCTCCTCGATAAGGATCGCGTTGGACACCGCGTCTGCGCCGTCTCCGCCGTACTCGGCCGGGTATTGCATCCGGACCCAGCCATTGGCGACATACGACTTGAACGCCTCGCGCGGGAACCTAGCGTCCCGGTCCACCTCTTTGGCAAAGGGAGCCACCTCGCAGTCCGCCCACGCTCTCAACGCCTGCCTAAGTTCCCTGTGCTCCTCAGTCAGCACTGCGGCTCCAACCTCTCTCGATCTACCTGCGCAATCATTCCATCGCTCACAACCGGGCGTACTCGAAGAAACCCCGCCCGGCCTTCCGCCCCATGAGACCCGCCTCCACCATGCGAAGGAGGAGCGGCGGCGGCGCGTACAGCGGCTCCTTGAACTCCTCGTAAAGCGACTGGGCCACGGCAGCGGTCGTGTCAAGCCCGATCAGGTCCGCTAACGCCAATGGGCCCATCGGATGAGCGCAACCCTCAACCATTCCGGTATCTATATCGCCTGCCGACGCGAACCCGGACTCCATCATCCTCACTGCCGACAGAATGTACGGGATGAGAAGTGCATTTACAACGAACCCGGCACGATCCTGGCAGTGAATCACCCGTTTCCCGAGCCTCTCTGTGGCGAATGCCTCTACCCGCGACACCGTATCCTCCCCCGTCAGCAACGATGGAACGAGCTCGACCAGCTTCAGTACCGGAACCGGATTGAAGAAGTGCAGACCCACCACCCTCTCCGGCCGGGCCGTCACCATCCCGAGCTTCATGATTGGGATGGAGCTGGTATTGGAGGCAAGTATCGCCTCCGGGTTCTCCACCACCCTGTCGAGGATCCGGAAGACCTCCTCCTTAGCCGGCTCGGATTCCGTCACCGCCTCGACGATCAGGTCGCAAGCACCAAGCGTATCGTAGTCCGATGTGACATCGATCTTAGCCAGCGCGCCGTCGAGATCCTCCTGGCTGATCTTGCCGCTCTTCAGCCCCCTGGAAAGCGACGCTTCAATGCGGAAGCGCCCGGCCTTCGCAAGTTCGTCCTCCGCCTCGACAACCACGACAGCGAGACCAGCCCTCGCACTCACTTCGGCCACCCCGGATCCCATGAGCCCGCATCCGACGACACCGATCCTCTCGATCCCTCCGGGCACGCCCGGGCCCGGTCGCTCAGATGCTTCGCTATCAGGCATACTCCTCAGTATAGTTAGATCGCTCTCGACGCACAAAGTGAGGAGGGGCACCTCACGCAGCCTGCCGGAGGCGGGGCCGCGCCTGCCGTCAACAACAACCCCCTATCAGGACCGACCGCGACGCGCCCAGCAAAACCGGCCGGCCGCACCCTCAGCGCCACCCGGGGCGCCGAGAGCTACAGCGCAAGCGGACCCACGACCGCGGTGAGCGCCTGCAGCCCCTTGATAACGTAGGCGATCACTACGACCCCGACCACGAGGCTCACGACCACGCCGACAATGATGGCCAACGTGACAGCGATCAACTTCGCTTTCGGAGCGCGACGTACTGCGGCGTCGGGGTCCTCGGCTCCGAATTCCAGGGGGAGGAACTCTTCGCTTTGAGCGACTGCAGTGCCGGGCGCAACCGTCCCTGCCTCTGCCTCTTCTGCTTCCAACAGTGCCGTTCTTGCTTCACCTTCCATTATTGCCTCCTGCCATATCATTGCCGTCGAGACGCCGAACCAACGGATCTCGCCATCCGCGAGTCGACTTTTCCCAAGCCGATATTCCACCGAGCTCCCACCACATCAGACCCGCCTTGCCAGCAGTAGATGGACCCTGCCGACGCTGCCAAGCATCACGATCCATAGGAGTGCCACTACGGCGAGAAGCAACCCTGCTGCCCACCGCCCGACTGTCCCGTCTGGCCGCGACGCCTCGAGCTGGCCTGCGAACGGGCGGCTTGCGGACAGCGCATCGTAGGAGGCGGCCGCTGTGGCGAGCGGACTCGCATTCTTGCCGGTCCCCGCGGCCTGAGCGCTGAAGCTCTGCGTGCCTTTCCACGTCGTCCGGTAGGCAACCTGAGCCACCCCTGCCGCGCTCGTCGTTGCCGTACCGACAAGCATCTCCGGCGCCTGGCCGCCGAACGCCCCTGCGAACTGGCTCGCAGCGACGTAGAACTTCACCGCAACACCGGCTACCGGTACAGGTGCTGCAGCTCCCGCCCCGCCGGCGCCCCTAAGTGTGGCAACCAGCTCGACGCTGGACGGATCGGAGGACGCTCCCTGGGCTTGCAGGGTCATGGTATCGACAGGGCCGGCAGGACTCGCCGCGCTTCCCTGCGTTGACGGCGAACCGGACCTCCCAGCACCAGAACCGGGAGGCGCGGCAGTGCCCGGCCCCGTGTACTCTCCGGATCCGCTTACCGAACCAGAACCCGAGGCGGAACCCGAGGCGGAACCCGAGCCAGGCAGAGACGCCCCCGAGCTGCCCCCCGGAGAGTTGACACCGCCTGCAGGAGAGGAGCCGCCTGCTCCCACGTACTCGCCGCTTGAATTGACCGAACCCGAAGCCGCTCCTGAACCGCTCGCCGAAGAAGGCCCGACGTATTCGCCGCCGGCCGTCACGGATCCGCCGCTGCTGCCCGGGGTGCTACCAGCAGCCGTTGAAGCGGCCGCGGCGGTACCGCCATAGCCGAAGGGTGCCAAAGCGCACGCCACCACGAAAAGGATGCCCAGGGCCTTGCTCCCGATTACCACGGCCAACCTCAGCGATCCACTCCCGCCGCCTGCGCCCGGCGTGGGGCCCGCTCCACTTACCGGATTATTCCCTAGCTGCCTCATTCACCGTCACCTCCGATCGTCGTTCCGCCGGCACCGGAGCCGGCATCCGGGGAAGAGAGCGTTCCAGCGCCCTCCCTGGCGGGGGCTCGCGAGCTTTCGGGTTGCAACTGCTTATCTGACCGGCCTCGCTTCAGGCCTGCACCCGACCCACTTCCATGCAACGGAGGACCCGACCGGGCTGCGGGCACGCCTGACCCGGTCCGCCAGGCACGCGGGCGCTCACTCGTCGCCCCGCTCAGCACCCGGACCACACCGTCCACGTCGACCTCCAAACCTTCCAGCTGCGCCACCTCTTCCAACTCGGTGACGGACATGACGGGGAAGATCTTGAACAGGATCATGAGCAGAAGGGGGATGGCCGCCGTAGCCGCAACCGTGATGGCTATCGGGATCCAGGTGAAGTGGTAGGTTCCCCAGGCGACTCCGCCGCCGATCCCGAGAGCGGGCGATCCCTGCGAAGCGGGAGCGACTCCACTGCTGACCGCGCCGCCGTGCGTAATGGCCGACCTGACCAACGGTTCAGTGGCTGCCGGGACCACGATCACGAGGCGCTTGACCCACATTGCAAAGAGGATGAGCACGGAAGCAACCGTCATGCCCTTGACGTTGCGGGTGCGTGGAATCGCTATGAGAAGGAGCGGGACCACCCCTGCAGCGACGAAGTAGAACCAGAAGGGAATCCAGTACCGTCCTGCGACGATCTGGTGCACCCACGCCGCATTGCCGGCGGTTCCCGAATAGCCGTCGATGAGATACTCGGTGAACGTGAGGTAGAGATATATCGCGCCAAGCGCAGCCATCATGAAGCCAAGTCTCACGACGTGGCGCTTCGTGATCCAGCGCTCCAACCGGTACGCGCGCCGGAAGGCCACGACCGCGACGATGACGATTGCGACCCCTGTGTAGAGTGCCGCTATCACGAAATATACGGGAAGGATGGTCTCAAGGTATCCTGCCCTGCTCGAAGAGGAGAATGCGAAGCTCAGCACGGAGTGGACCGACACCGCCATCGGAATGATCATGATTGCTACCAGCCCGAGTGCACCATGGAGTATCCGGCGCTGGCCCGTCGTGCCGTCCCAACTCCGCCCGACAGTTGCGTATAGCCAGCGGATAAGGCGGTACCGCAGCCCGGCGCAAGCTGGCGGGACACCATCTCCACTGATAGCGACCTTCACATCAGGAATGAGCGGAAGGTAGAAGAATACCGCCGTCGCCAGCAGGTAGGTGCTCACTGCGAAGAAGTCCCACAGGATCGGCGACGAGAGGTTCCAGTAGGGCGGCCAGACCAGCTCCCAGATTTTCTCGGGACTGCCGAGATGAGGGATTATAAAGAGCATCCCTATCGGCAACGTCACGAGGGCGGTGGCTTCGGCAATTCGCGTGAGCGGTGCCCGCCAGGAGGCCTTCGTCAGCCGGAGGATTGCCGACACTACGGCGCCGCCGTAGCTGACCCCGATGAAGGCCACCAAGTCTGCCTCGTATACCGCCCAGAACGCCCGGTCGTTGTAGCCCGCGGCACCGAGGCCGTCTCTCAACTGGAAGATCCATGCCACCACACCTGCTACGACAATCACGCCGAGCGTGGTGACGATAACCCACCAGGATCTCCCGGACTTCCCTATGGATCTGAGCGCTGCCTGCCGTATATCGGGTCGCGGTACGATTGGATCGCCTGCCTGGCGCTGCTCGCCCTGCGTGGCCGCTGTACCCGCCCCGGTTGTCGTGGTCGAAGTCATGAGGCCTCCG
Source organism: Actinomycetes bacterium (assembly GCA_021816935.1). GTDB lineage: Bacteria > Actinomycetota > Acidimicrobiia > Acidimicrobiales > JAMCPL01 > JAKAWR01. The sequence continues at coordinate 145,901 of JAKAWR010000006.1, read as the reverse complement.
AGTCGCTCCCGAGATCCTGCCCGTGCCCGAGGATGTACCAGACCCTCGGGTGGGTCCCGTAGTCTTCCTTGAACTTCACCGCGTCGTTGTCAGCAAGGAACTGCGACAGCTTGATCACATTCCCGAAGCCGTTCACGGCGACGTCGCTCTCCAGGTCCCCGAGGTACAGAACACCCATCGGGCATCCCGCCACGCATTCAGGGATCTTGCCGGCCGGCAGCATCGCGGCACAGAAGACACACTTACCCACTGTCCCCTTTACCTGGGGAACAGGCCACTCCGGCGTCTGGGCAAACGGCTGGCGAGGCGCCGGAGCCGGACTGGTCCAGTTGAAATAGCGCGCCTGGTAGGGACATGCGTTCATACATATCCGGGTTCCGATGCAGCGCTGCTGGTTCACGAGCGTCAGCCCCTCGTCGGTCCTGAAATTCGCGCTGACGGGGCAGACGGGAACGCACGGAGGGTCCTCGCACATCATACAGGGACGCGGCATGTGGTAGGTGTTCCCGCTCTCGCCCTCCATCGTGAAAACCCGTATCCACGTCTGGTCCTCGTGCAGATAGTGCGCCTTCTGGCACGCCGCCGTGCACTGCTTGCACCCATCGCAATAACGAAGGTCGATAACCATGCACCACTGGTGCGATGCCTTGGGCTTGGCCGGCGAGCCCGCGCCGGCCCCGGGTGCTGCGGAGGCACTGCTCGGCAGCAGGTCCGCTCCGCCGGCCGCCAGGATAGATACGCCCGCGGCACCGGCACCAACTCTCTTGAGGAACCGTCGCCTGGACAGGCCGTTATCGTGCGGGCGCGGCGCACCGGGGTGCCGCGATGGGTTCGCCGCCCCGGGCGACAACGATGAATGCGTACTTGTTCCCGATCGGTACTCCGGAGCGGTTGGTTCCATACCATAAGCATGTTCCAGACGACGCCGGTAATTGAACGTAGGGATCTCCGAAGGCCCGCCCGTAATTCCCGGTGGCCGGGTACGTATGCCACGTACGCACCCGCGACCGGCTCCGTAGGGGTTTATCCCGTGAAGGGAGGGAGGGTGACGGTTGCAGGATTATCAGACAACGTTTACGAGATCACCGACCGCCAAGTCGTTGAAGGCGGTTTGGGCGGCCCCGAGCGGCAATTCGACGCAGCCGAGGCTCTGCGGCCACCCGTAAGACGCGCGAACGAACCCATGTACGGCATCGCCACCGTTGAAGTAGTTGATCCAGTGTACGAGATCGTGGTAGTAGCTGCCGTTCGGGTTCGTTCCGCTCATCCAGTTCTCCGCATAGCGCACGTAGATCGGGTAGACACCGGTTGCCGTCGGATCGACGGATATCCCCGTGTTCGCGAGCGTCGTGAGCACGACGCTGCCGTTCTCCCAGAGCGTGAGCGTTTGCGGCAAGGCCTCCTGGACGTATACATAGGAGTACGGATGCGGATCACTCTTCCCTGCGAGAGCGGCCTGCAACAGGGCCATCCACACCTGCCGCGTCAGGATCTGCTGTGCGCTCTCGAAGCGCATCTCCGAAACGTACAAACCCGCATCCAACGCGAAGGTCATCAACGCGCCCTGGACCATCGACGACGACGACCCCGGATCCCACATCGCTACGAGCGACGAGGGCGTGTTCGACCAGCGCCACGAGAATGACCCGGCGAGCGGCGAGAAGGTGCTCGCCTCTTCGGAAGCCAGGCTGTCCGGCTGCCTCACCCCGGCCGCCGGCGTGAAAACCAGCGGCAGGTAGCCGAGCTGGGCGAGGATCTGCTGAGCACGAAGGACCGACCCGCTCGCAACCGAGAAACTGAACGAGGAGGACTTGTTCGGCACTTCTCCCGGGGCGGCCAGCCAGAACGTATGAGGCAGTACCACCTTTTCTTGGGCCCCCGGATCGAATACCGACGCAGGCTGGAAGGCCACGCTCGTCAGCGATGTCTGCAACCAGGAGCCCTTGATCGGCGGAGAGACCGAGGGCATCGTCCCACCGAGCGCCTGCACTACCGGAACCGAGAAGGCCAACCTGATCGGAGTGATCGGGTGGGCCGAACCGCTGCCGGGAACCGGGCTCACAGCCACGGTTGGCACCGGACCGGGCACCGGGGCAAACCACTGAACCCGTTGCGGAACCGAAATCAGCGGCTCCCAGGATCGGGCGGAATACCTCACGTTGACCGTTCCATTCTCCTGGCCCGAAGGTACCGCGACGTTCACATTCGCCTCCGGCGACTGGAGGGTGACCATCGGGTCGCCCGAACCGCCCGTACTGTAACTGACCGTAGCAACCGGTGCAGTGAAGTCCAATGGAAGCTTGTGATCGGCGAGCGAGAACTCCCGCTTGGTAAGCAGCTTCGCCGATGGCGCCTCAACAGTCAACGATGCCGTCACGGGTTTGCCATAAAGCCACCTCAGCCATGACGGGCTCGCCACACGTGCCGTCACCGTCACCATCTCCCCCGGCCGGACGTCCTCGGCCGGCCACAGCTGATCCCCCCGTCGATCAATCGTGATGGAGCTACCCGAACCGCCCGCGCCATTAACCGAAGCCACCCGCGCATCCACAAAAACCACTCGCGCACCGAAGCCGCCGGGCCGCACCTGCGCCAGTGCTCTATCCGAATTGACGATGGAAACCGCCGGCCTGCCGAAGAGCAGCAAGGCTGCAACCGCAAGGCCCCCCGCCACCACCAAGGCGCCAAGGGCGATCCCCACGGAGACAATCCACCGCCGCGGGTGGGAGCGGCTCCGCTCCTCACTCATGGCCGCAAGTGTGTCCAGTGCGCTCATGTAAATGTCCCCTGCTCCCGACCTGTAAAGCACCAACCGAGGACTGTGGAGGCGCGCAGCCACCGCAGTCCACCCACCTCGCCCGATGCCGCGCCAGAGCCCGCCTTGATCAACCGTACGTAAAGGGCTTCGCTCCCGTACGCCATGAGCCTCATCTTACCGTTAATCCCTGAGACTCCCAACACGAACGCAATCACCGGGCGCTCGACGGCCCGGTAATACCAAGGCATTCCTCGCCGACTTCAGATCCCGGTATGCCAACCCATGAAACCGACTCATCTCGACCGGTCTCACCCGGCATCTCCGGCTACGACCGCCCACCGGCCAGCCAGGGACCGACCGCCGGACTCGTCTCCTGAAAAACTATACACTGGAGTCGTGCGCACTACGAGGCAGCGAACTACGCGCTTCGCTAGGTCGGCGGGCAGGCTGGACGACGAGCTCTCCGAGGTCGGCGAGCAGGCTGGACGACGAACTCTCCGAGGTTGCCGCCACGGCCTGCGGGCGATGCCCACTCCAGCACTCGAAACAGCGGCCGCCGGAACGCTCCTGAGACGGCTGTTGGACTCGTGGAAACTTGCTCGTGGCAGGGCTCGCCTCAGCCTCCTCGCTCTCGGAATGGCGGTGCCCGGGGCGACGGTGCCCGGGGCGACGATGCCCGGGGCGACGGTGCCCGGTGGAGGTACGGCTGCTTACGGCACCCGCACGGCGGGCGGCCCGAGCCCGAGCCTGGCAACCACTCGTCTCACCTCGGGAAGCTCTGCCGCCACTTCAAGTGCATCTCCTCCCTCGCCGGGTACAGTGGCCGCGCGGCGCACGACCCTTTCTTCGAAGGTGGCCGCTCCGAACGGTTCGTGGCAGATGGTCTCGCAATACCCCAGCCAGATAGGTCCCCTCGAGGCAGTGAGCTGCCCGTCGGCAAGCACATGCGTCGCTACCGGTTACAACTACGCCATGTACGGGGCGACGATCTCGACTACGGACTCGGGAGCGTCGTGGAGTGCCGGCACCCTCCCGGACGGCACGCAACTGATCGGAGACATCTCCTGCGGCAGTACGACGACGTGCGTGGCCGTCCCCGAGCAATACGGAAACATACCTCGGGCGGCATTGATCGTCACCCGTAACGGAGGCTCAACCTGGACGGCGGCAACCCTGCCTTCGGCTGCACAGCAGATCTTCACCGTTTCATGCCCGACCGCCAGCACCTGCGTCGCGGTCGGGCTCCTGTCGCAGGTGGGCGCCGGGGGCGTGAAGACCGTCTCGGCGGGATCGGTGACAACGACCGACGGCGGAACAACGTGGAGCACGCATCCGGCGGCGATTGCCGGGGCTGCCATGCAGGTCGTCTCCTGTTACTCCGCGACCCGCTGCGTGGCTGCAGGGATGGCGCAGGCCGGGAGCAACGCCGTAGGCCCTGCGGGCTTCGTGTCGACCGACGGAGGATCTACCTGGGCCGCTTACCCTATGCCCGGGACGAGCAGTGACGATGCTCTCTCTATGAGTTGCCCGAGCTCCACTACCTGCGTAGCGACAGGTACCGCCCTGCCGGCCGGAGGAGGGACCGCCACTCCATGGATCGTCGACACAGCGAATGGCGGCACGTCGTGGACCACCTCGACGCCTCCCTCGACGCCTCCGGGGCTCGATGCACTCACATCGGTGAGCTGCACCTCCTCTACGACGTGCCTTGCCGTGAGCCCGGGCAATTACGACACCACCACTCCAATCGCGATCGAGACTACCGACGGAGGATCGTCCTGGACGTCGCTTACCGGTTTCCCTTCTGGTGCAGGCGCACTCGACGGCATCTCCTGCCCCACCGCCACAGGGTGCACTGCTGTAGGGGCCGCGCGGCTGGGGCAGGTGGCCACCATCCTCCAGACCACCGACGGCGGCAAGACCTGGTCGACCAAGGCGGCACCCGAAGGGATGGCACAGCTTCCCGCCATAGGCTGTTACGGAACGTTCCGCTGCACCGCTGTCGGATACGATGCCGCAAGAACGACCGCATTCATAGAGGCGACAGGCGACGGTGGTGCCACGTGGTCTTCGCAGACCCCGCCACCTTCTCCAATGAGCTTGGAGAGCGTTTCCTGCCCCGCCCCTTCGCAGTGCACTGCCGTAGGGGACGACAATACCGACTCCACCTCGCACGCGGCCACGACGGTGAACGCAGGCCTCACCTGGACCGCCGGCACTGTTCCCACGGGCAAGCAGTCGATGGAATGGGTGTCGTGTCCCTCAACTTCGGAATGCTTCGCCGTCGGTTCCGCCTCGGGGGAGAACCAGGCCTACATCTACAAGTCGACCGACGCCGGTGCCACCTGGTCGACGTCGACACCGCCGGACGTGGTCGCTCGAGGCGGCACGCAGGCACCGATCGGCATACTTATAGCCGTGTCGTGCGCCGACACGACTCACTGCGCAGCGGTGGGGTTCGATTCTGGCCATAGCGTGGGGTACGCGGTGTACACGTCGGACGGCGGAGCGACCTGGAAGCTCGGTTCGACTCCGCAGGGCATGCCGCCGCTCTTCAGCGTCTCGTGCCCGACCGCGACCGATTGCATTGCAGTGGGAAGTACGTCCGCCGCCGAGATCGTCACCACGTCGGACGGCGGAGCCACGTGGACCGCCGTCAAGTCGCCGCCGGGCACAAGCGCCGTCCTTGGGGTCTCCTGCTCCGCTGGCGAGTACTGCAGCATGGTGGGCATGGCCGGGTCCCCAGGATCGGTCCCCGTGGCCATGGGCACGACCGACGGGGGCCGGACGTGGGCAGGCGAACCGCTCCCCACCGGCGTGGTCACGATCTACTCTATAGAGTGCCCGCCGGGCACGGAGGTATGCTTCGCCACCGGTGCAACCACGAACGACCAGGTGATCCTGGAGAAACAGGCACCGCCTCCGTCGATCACCTTCATCACGCCGGATTCGTCCCCGCTGACCGGCGGAGCCAGCGCGACCATCATGGGCACGTACCTCCTCTCCGCTACGGCAGCAACGTTCGGCCCCGCCGGAACAGCACCGTCTCTTACCGTCGTATCGGCAAGCGAGGTAACTGTTACCGTGCCCTCCTATGCGTCGCCCGGCGTCGTGGGGGTCACGGTAACGACGCCATCGGGCACGAGCGCTGCAGTGGGTTTCGTCTACGTAACACCGTCACTCCCCTACGTGCCCGTAAACCCCTTCCGCGAGGCCGACACCCGCTGCAGCTCCAGCCCGCCAGTTCTGCCCGCTTCCGAATGCCAGAGCGAGCGCCTCCCGACGGCCAACGCCGCTCTCAACCCGCCTGCAGCCGGCGGATCCATAGAGATACAGATCACGAGTACCACCGGCACCGGGCCCGGGGCCGGTGCCGTCCCGAACAACGCTGAGGCGGTCGTCATCACGCTGACCGCCGTCGCGCCGGCGCAGGCGCATAACGGCTTCCTGTCGGCGTACCCGGCAGGCACTGCTCCTCCGACGACGTCGAGCCTCAACTACACTCCGGCGGAGCCGGTCCCGAACCTCGTCACTGTCGCAGTCGGGTCGCTCGGTAAGATCTCCGTTCTCTCGTCCAGCGCCGGAGTCAACGTCATCGTGGACGTTGAAGGTTACTACGCGCCTGCGGCTCCCGGTGGAACCTATCTTGATCCACTAACGTCTCCCGTCAGGATCCTCGACACCCGTTGCACGACGACGAACCCGCCGCGTAGCCTGCCCGCGTACTGCACCGGCGAGGCCATACCCGCGCCCAACTCCGCTATAACGGCTCCCGGACCCGGTGGGACCATCACGATCCAGGTGGCGGGGGTAAATGGAATCCCCTCCTCGGGCGTGAGCGCCGTGATGCTCAACGTCACAGCAGCCGGGCCGCCGACTGCCAACGGCTATCTCACGGTGTGGCCCGCGGGAACGACCCGGACCACGACGTCCAGCGTCAACTTCGTGCATCGCACCGCGTCGGACAGCGTCATGGTCGCCCTGGGCCAGGGCACCGGCCTCGGCAAGATAGAAATCTACAACTCATCGGGCACGTCCCAGGTCATCGTCGACGTGAGCGCATGGTTCTCGCCAAGTGGCTACGCGTTCACACCCAGCTCGCCGTTCCGGATATGCGACACGCGCTCCGCCGCTCAAATCGGCGGAGCACCGGACGCGGCAAGCGGCGCCTCGCGTCAATGCGCCAATTCCGGGACCCCTGTAGGTGCCGGTACGGCGGGTGAACTGGCAGCACAGGTAATCGGAGCAGGCTCCCTGCCGGCCGATGCGGTCTCGGTGACCGCCAACGTGACCGTGACCCTGACGACGACGAACAGCTACCTTACGATCTACCAGTTGGGTACAACCAAGCCGGACACATCGAACCTCAACTGGAGCCCGGGGACGATCAAAGCCAATATGGTCCTGCTGCCTGTCGCCGCGGGGAGCGGCCAGGGGGGCCAGGGGGGCGCCGTCGAAGTTTTCAACCTGAGCGGTACCACCGCTCTCGCCATCGACGTGACCGGCTGGTACACAGCCCTCCCCGCCAAGTAGCCGGCGCACTGTTCAAGTAAGCCCCGCCCGTCAAGTGGCCGGCCGGGTAACGCTGGCAAACCGGTCGCACCGGCTCCAACGCTCACACCGGCGGAACGGCGGGCATTAGGTCCCGAAGCGCCGCGGAGACGATGTCGACAGGCCTCTGCTGCTCTTCACTGTCGAGCCGGAGAACGAGCCTCGCAGCGTGCTCAACATATATCGCGTGCGGATGTAGTCGCCTGAGCCGCACCTGCGCCGAGGCGGGCAGCCTCACCGGGGTAATCTCGACCTCCCTGCGCCCCCCGTAACGTTCCGGCCCGGCGCTCACATCCGTCACCCCCCGCTCGATGCAGAGGACCCTCAGCTGCGCGATATTCACCAGCTCGGCCGCCAACGCCGGAAGCGGCCCGAAACGATCAACGAGGGAATCCCGCACCTCATCCACCTCCTCCGCTGCCGATGCTGTCGCAAGCAGCCTGTAAGCCTCCAGGCGCAGATCCTCCCTTTCCACGTAATCGGCGGGCAGCGCAGCCTTTACCGGCAGGTCGATCGCGACCCGAGGTGGTTCGGGCATTCTCTCCCCCTTGAGCTCGGCCACCTCCTCTGCGACCATCTGCACGTAGAGGTCGTAGCCAACGGCGGCCATGTGGCCGGACTGGCTTCGCCCCAGCAGGTTGCCGGCGCCCCGTATCTCCAGGTCGCGCATCGCGATCTTGAAGCCTGCTCCGAGCTCCGTGTTCTCGCCGATGGTGCGCAGGCGCTCGTAGGCCGCCTCCGTAAGCGTCCTGCCCGGCGGGTACATGAAGTAGGCGTAAGCCCGCTGGCCGGCCCTGCCCACCCGGCCCCGCAACTGATGGAGCTGGCCGAGACCGAGCCGGTGAGCCGTATCGACCACCAGCGTGGACGCGGAGGGAACATCGATCCCCGCCTCAATAATGGTCGTGGCGACCAGCACGTCGTAGCGGCGCTCCCAGACATCCATCATGATGCGCTCCAGCCTGCCCTCTTCCATCTGCCCGTGCGCCACCGCCACGCGGGCAGATGGCACGAGCTCGGAAAGTCTCGCGCCGACCCGTTCGATATCGGCGACATGATTGTGGACGTAGAAGACGAGCCCTTCACGCAACATCTCCCTTCGCACGGCTTCCACGACCGCCGCCTCGTCGTACTTCCCGACAAATGTGAGGATCGGTTGGCGCTCCTCGGGGGGGGTGTCGATCACTGACAGTTCACGGATCCCGGTCAAAGCCATCTCGAGGGTGCGCGGGATAGGGTTCGCCGTCAACGTGAGCACGTCCACCCCGACGAAAAGGTGTTTGAGCGCCTCCTTGTGATTGACCCCGAAGCGATGCTCCTCGTCGACAACTATGAGCCCCAGGTTCTTGAAGCGGACCGCCTCCTGGAGGATGCGGTGCGTGCCGATCACGACGTCAACCTTACCGGCGGCAAGTTCCTGCGCCAGCCGCCTCGCCTCGGCAGGAGGCGTGAAGCGGGATAGGGTCCCTATGGTGACCGGGAAACCCGACAACCTCTCTGCGAAAGTCTGGGTGTGCTGCTGGGCGAGGAGGGTCGTAGGCGCCAGAACGGCCGCCTGCCTGCCCTCAACGACCGCCTTGAAGACGGCCTGCACGGCAACCTCGGTCTTACCGAAACCGACGTCGCCGCAGACGAGGCGATCCATCGGCCGCTCGGATTCCATGTCCTCCTTAACCGCCGCTATGGCACCGGCCTGGCCGGGTGTCATCACGTATGGAAACGAATCCTCCAGCTCGCCCTGCCACGGGCCGTCCTCTGAGAATGCGTGCCCTGCCACCTGGGATCGCTCCCTGTACAGCTCGACCAGGTCACGCGCCAGCTCGTGCACCGCCGCCCTCGCCCGCGACCTCGTTTTCTGCCAGTCGCCGCCGCCCAACTTCGAGAGCGTGGGGGTCTCACCGCCGCTGTAGGCCGTGAGCATATCGATCTGGTCGGTGGGGAGGTACAGCCTGTCGCTTCCCCTGAATGCGAGGAGCAGGTAGTCCCGAGTGGAACCCGCCATGGTGCGAACGACCATCCCCTCGTACCTGGCCACTCCGTAATCGCTGTGGACGACGTACGATCCGGGAGCAAGGTCGTCGAAGAAGGTGGTCTCACCGCTGTCGCGCGCAGCGCTCGGCCGCCCGGTCCCTCGCCTCCCCCGGTTCCTGGCGGGGCGCCTGAACGGACGATGGCCAGTGAGGTCAGGCTCTGCAATAACCATAGTCCGCTGGCCGGGCATGACGAAGCCCTGTTCGAGTGGCGCGACGGCAATGGCCAGACCCGGATCACCGTCGAGTAGATCCATTACCGGGCTCGCCGGCTCGATCGAGCGGGGCCTCAGATCCATAAGCCGCTCGGAAAGGCGCTCGGCCGACCCCTCGCCCTGGGCGGCCACAACCACTCGCCAGCCCTCCGCGACATGGGATGCCAACCGGGAAACAAGGGCTTCCGGATCGGCTCGGGGGAGGTCGACCTGGCTAGCCTCTACGGTCGGGACCGCCGGTCCCGTTGATACGCTGACGAGAGCGCAGGCGTGCGCAGGCGTTCTAGCCAGCATCCTTTGGTGGTCGAGGTGGAGGCGAGGCAGGCCACTTGCCGGATCACCGCCCGCATCAGCCGGCGGGTCACCGCCACCACCACTCGCCGGCTCACCGCCAGCACTCGCCTTTCCGATCGGTTCAACCGCTCCGATACCCCATGTGGGAGCGAGCGCTGCGGCAAGCGCTGCCTCATCGCTGGCAAGTTCCTCTGAGCGAGCCTCGATCCTCCCGGGATCGGCAAGCACAACGAGGCTGTCCTCGCCGAGGAGATCCGCTATCAGCCGCTCTTGGCCGACGAGTACCGGCATGAACGTCTCCATCCCGTCGAAAAGCTGCCCTTCTGCAATCTTCTCGAGCGGCCCGGCCGCTCCAGGCAGCTCAGCGACCAATTCTGCAGCCATTGCACGCACCTCGGGCGTGGGCAGGAACTCCCTTGCGGGGAAAACCTCCACCCGGCCGATCTCCCGCTTCGACCGTTGATCGACCGGATCCAGCTCGAATACGGACTCGATCTCGTCCCCGAGTAGGTCCACCCTCACCGGCATGTCCGATGTGGAGGGATAGATGTCGAGTATCCCGCCCCGCACCGCATACTCACCCCGGTGCTCGGCCATGTACTCCCGCCGGTAGCCCATACGGGAAAGCTCCGCTGCGAGCCCGGAAAGGTCGACCGTATCGCCCACCGCGATCCCGACCGGCGCCGACGGCTGACCCGGGCAGAGCCGCTGGAGCACGGCCCTCACGGAGGCGACGACCATCAGCCTGCCCCCGTCGCTTGGCTCGGCCGACCCGCCATCCTGCAAAGCGTGAAGAACCCGTACCCTCTCTCCCATCGACTCCACCCTCGGAGAGACCCGCTCGAAGGGCAACGTATCCCAGGCGGGGAACTCCATCACCCTCACCTGGCGCCGATCCTTCCGGTCTCCCCTCGCCACACCCGCCGTGCTGGCGGGTCCGGTCGTGCTGGTGTGCCCGGCCGGCTCCGCGTTGCCTTCTCGACCTGCGCCGGCCGCGGCCGCACGCTGCCCGCCGACGACGACCGACCCGAGCCACACTCTCGCGTCGCGTGCGATCCTTTCGGCCTCGCCCGCCGTCGGCGTGACGACGAGCACGCTCCGGTACGTACCGCTGCGAGCCCATACCGCCGCCACAAGCGGCTGAACCTGCTCCAGAGCCGCCAGAACTGCCGGGGCGGGCTCGCCGGGCTCCCAAACGTCGACCAGGATGTTCATCCGTCCGATCGCCATTCGCCTACTTTCGGACGCACCACATCATGAGATTGCACAGGTTCCAGCGTAGACGCCCCACCACAGGATCCCCGGTCCCCCGCCGGCCGGGTCCCCGGTCCCCCGCCACAATTGGCACCAGCACGCCGGTATGACAGTATGAGAAGCCATGAGGCCGACACGATGCTCGCAGCATACGTAGCAAGATCCGGCGAGGCGGATCCGCCCGGCTCTCGCCCGTCCACCCGATGCGCCCGGCTGATCCGGCGCTCCGTGCTGCTCACTGCCGCTACGACCAGTGCCGCCCTGGTACTTGCCGCCGGACTCGCCTCGTGCTCCTCGGGAACCGGCAACGGGGTAAGTGGGCTGTCTGCGTCGGACGTGCCCTTCGGCCGGATACCCGGGACAAGGGTAATGCTGCCCACGCCCGCCGAGCTCGGCAAGTGCCCGTGGCTCGACCCGCGGCTCCCCGTCGGCAAGCGGGTCGGCATGCTCCTTGCGAGAATGACGTTGAAGCAGAAGATCGCGATAATGCACCCGACCACGACGAGAAACGGCCAGGAAGGATACCTCCTGGGAATGCCGAGCCTGTGCATTCCGTCGCTCACCTCGGAGGACGATTCCGCAGGAGTGGGCGGCGGCGCCGTCAACGTAACCCAGCTCCCCGACCCGCAGGTGCTCGCCCAGACCTGGGACCCGCAACTTTCGTACGAGTACGGGCAGCTGAATGCTAAGGAGCACTGGGGGCAAGGCGTCGGCATGATCTTCGGACCGACCATCAACATTGACCGGGTTCCGGTTTGGGGACGCTCGTTCGAGACTTACAGCGAGGACCCATATCTCACAGCGCAGCTCGGGGTCGCCAACGTCGAGGGCATCCAATCGGAGGGCATGATGGCTCAGGTCAAGCACTTTGCTCTCTACAACCAGGAAACGCACCGCAACACAGCGAGCGACAACGTAATCGTGAGCGAGCGGGCGCTCCAGGAGATCTACCTACCCGCCTGGCGGGCGGTGGTCGAGCAGGCGTCGCCGGCATCGATCATGTGTTCCTACAGCCACCCGAACGGCCAGTTTGCCTGCAACGACCACTACCTGCTTACCAACGTGCTCAGGGACACGTACCACTTCAGCGGGTTCGTCGGTTCGGATTACGGCGCGACTCACGCGACGGCCGCCTCGGCCAATGCCGGGCTCAACTTCTCTCAGCTCGGACTTACACAGAGTTCCAGCTACTACGACCTGGGCCAGCTCTACGACGCAGTGAAGCATCACCGGGTGTCCGTATCGACCATCGACACTTTGGTTGGCGAGATACTTTCGCAGATGTTCCGCTTTGGGCTTTTCGACCGGCGGCCGACCGGAAGCTCCTCGAGCAGCGTTGACACGCCTTCCCATGCCGCCTTCGCCAGGAAGGTGGCGGAGGAGGGCACCGTTCTGCTCCGGAACGAGGGGGGGCTCCTCCCTCTCGGCAGCTCCGCCGGGTCTGTTGCAGTGATCGGCTCCGACGCCGGCGAAAGCGCTGTTACAGCTACGCCCGCGATCAGCAGTGCCCATGTGAACGCTCCGTTCATCGTGACTCCCTGCGACGGCATCAAGGCGGTAGCTCCCCACGGGGTAGCGGTGACCTGCGACACCTCCGACGACCCAACGGCAGCCTCGCGGGTTGCCAGAGCTTCTCGCTTCGCGATCGTATTCGTGTCCAACCTCGACTTCGAGGGCATGGACGACGCGACGTCCATGGCGCTCTCCGCTACCGATACGGCCCTGGTCGAGGCCGTCGCGACAGCGAATCCGCGCACGATCGTGGTCCTCAACAGCGGCACCCCCGTAACAATGCCCTGGCTGGGAAGCGTCGCAGGCGTGATCTATGCGGGATACCCTGGAGAGGAGGACGGCACCGCCATTGCCTCGGTGATCTTCGGGCAAACCAACCCCTCCGGGCACCTCACCATCACCTTTCCCACCAGCTACTCCGAGAGCCCTGTCAGCTCGCCTGCCCAATTCCCCGGCGTGGGCGGCAACGTCGATTACTCGGAGGGGATCTTCGTCGGGTACCGATACTACGACGAACACGATCTCGTCCCGCTTTTCCCCTTCGGTTTCGGTCTCTCCTATACCACGTTCTCTTTTTCGCACCTCTTGGTCAGCCGGGGCGGGGGCAACGGGGGGGGTGACACGAGTGGGACGGGTGGTAGTAGCGAGAGTGCGAGGGCGGGAAGTGGGAGGGCGGGGGTACAATCAACCGGATCCCCGACCGTCGCTACCGTCAGCGCCCAGGTGACGAACACCGGCCGTACGGCGGGATCCGACGTGGTACAGCTGTACGTGGGTGATCCGGCCTCGACCGGTGAACCCCCGCTGCAATTGAAGGGCTTCCAGCGGGTAACCCTGGCACGCGGACAGTCGGAGGCTGTCACTTTCCACCTCGACGCAAGGAGCCTCGCTTACTTCCAAACCTCAGCCGGCGACAGCTCGGGAGCTGCCAATAACTCTACAGCCGGCACCTGGACCGACGCACCGGGTACCTACCGTGTCTACGTCGGTGACTCTTCAGCCCTGGTGAACCTGCCGCTTCAGGACAGCTTCACCCTCGCCCAGTCGACCAACCTCCCCGCAGGCTGAACCCTGCCCGGCCCGGCACCGTCCCCGCCGGGCCAGAGCGCTGCCCGCGGTATCAGCCAGCAACGGCCCGCTGGCCGACGTGCCTTGCGCATTCCTTCGGTGCCATGGGCGACCGCAGCTACCGCATTCTCGCGATCGACTGAACGGTAAGGGCCCGTGTCATAATTAGTGGGATGATATCCGGCGAGTCAGGGGCGTCATCTGGCAAGGACGAGGACGCAGATGTACCAGGGAGTACATCGAGGACGAGGACACAGCCAGGGGCGTCATCTGGCCGTCGGGATCGCTCAATTAATTATGACACGGGCCCTAACGCCTCCCGAGGCCAGGCTATCCCGTGATCAGGAGTTGTATCGCTTTCTGCGACCGAAAAGACGGGATAACGCACCCGAGCCGCGGCTGGCGGCCCCGGAGCGATCCCTCCTGAGTTGCCCTCCTGGCCCCGTGGGTCGTAACGGGTCGTCCGAAAGCGAATCTGGCTTGAACGACCCGTCCGAGCCTCCCTCGCCGTCCCGGCCAAGCTCATGCAACATCTCGGGAATCGCCTCTTCGACCAGCTCTTCTGCCTGGGCCAACACCGCCAGCTCATCCTCGTTCGCCACCGGATCCTCCTCCACCTGCCGGTAAGCAAGGCTTCCCCTGTCGAAACTCAGGTCGACAAGGCGCCTCTCGTATGCCTTGCAGTCCTTGGGGCACCTCCAGGGAGCCTCAGGAGCCAGGTTCAGCTCGCAGAACCGGGCCGCCTCGCCGTCCGGATAGGTCCTGCTCTGGAAATGCTCGCAATCCTCTCTCACGCCGGCAATGCTACCGCTGAGCCACGGCTTGGAGGTGCTCACCGGCGAACGTGGCGGCTTTACAGGTCCTTATCATTAGGGCATCTTCCCGATGTTATCGTGCCGCTCTGTACGTACACTAAGCACGGACAAACGGGCCAATATGCGACGAAAGGCCGCCCCCTGACAGGTGCGTCAGGCGAGCAGAGACTCGCTTCGCACACGGTCCATCCCTGCAACGGGCAAGTCTGGTGCAGGTGTCAATGAACAAGAAAAGGTAGCCAGGAGGTGGCAACGTGATGGGAAGTCGAGTTCGAGCAGTTCAAGAGAGGCTTGCGCTGCCGGCACCGGAGGCGGTGGCACTCGGACGGGCAGGCGCCGATTCCGGAGCTCGCGAGGCACGGCGGACGTTGCCGGTCGCGGCAAGGGGGCATCTGGCCTCCGTCCTTGCCGTACGGGCTATCGCTATCGGGTTCGTGGTTGCGGCCGTTGCTGCGGGCCTTGCGGCCTGCGGTGGGTCGACACCGAAGACGATAGTGATTCCCGGCGGCGGCACCATCAAGTCAAACGGGACCGGTAACAGCTATACCGTCTCAACGGGTGGCAACACCCTGTCCGAGGGCACCAGCCTTCCTTCCGACTTCCCGTCGGCAGTCCCGTTGCCCTCGGGCTACCGTGTGCTGACGAACCTCAACGGAGTCAGTGCGCCCGGCTCCGGCTCCAACAATGGCGGAGCCTACTTTTACCTTACCTTAGGCGTCCCGGGGAAGCCTGCGGCGGCGGATGCCGCCTATACCGCCAAGCTGCGGTCTGCCGGCTTCACCATCACGTCTTCGGGGGGCGCGTACGGTGAGGAGGTCGTAATTGCCAAGTCGGCGAAGTGGGGAGTCAGCGCGACCTTTTCGGCCAAGTTCGGAGGAACCGGGGCCGGAGCAAGCAGCAGCGGGCTGAGGAGCGGGGAATGTGCGCTCATTTTGAGCGTGGCAACGGCCACGCCCTCCGACTGACATGAAAGCCGGCAAGGTGCGTCGACACCAAGGCCCAGCAAGCTCAGTTAACGAGAGTTCTCAGGAGGCCCACGGAAGCATGTGGCAGTATCCCGGCGAGACGGGCGTCGCCTGGGCAGTCCGCCTTGCCCTGGCACTGGCCGCAATGGTGCCGGCCACCGTCGGCGGCACACTGGCGTTGATCGGAGGCGGGCAGGCGGCTGCTTCGACCGGAACCTGGAGCGGCCCGATCAACGTGTACGGGACGACCTACCCGGAGGCTCCGGCGTTCCAGGGAATGTCGTGCCCAACCACGACGTTCTGCGTGGGGCTCGACGAGTCCGCCTATGCCACGTACTACGACGGATCGTCGTGGAGCACTCCGAAGTCCGTCGACCCCGAGATCAACGGCAACGGCACAACGGCCACAATCTCCTGCCCCACGACGGCATTCTGCATGGTCGTCGACAGCGTGGGCTACGCGACCGAGTACTCGAGCGGCACGTGGGGCACGCCCTCTCTGATCGACGGTCAGGGGAGTGCCAACCAGTTCCAGAACGCCGTCGCGATCGACTCGGTATCGTGCACGAGCGCGACGTTCTGCGCTGCCGTCGACCAGAACGGGGACGCGATGATGTTCAACGGGACCGCATGGACGGCACCGGCGTTCGTAGACAGCACGCCGAACAGCGGCCATACTCTCGAGTCCGTGTCGTGCGCGGGCGCGACCATGTGCATCGCCGTCGACTCATTCGGCAACGCTCTCAGCTGGGACGGTTCGACCTGGAGCGCGCCACAGGTGATCGACTCCTACCAGGGAAACGCGGAAATGCTCTATTCCGTGTCGTGCCCGACGCCGTCGTTCTGCGCCGCCGTCGACAATCTCGGGTACGCAGTCACCTTTGACGGCACGTCGTGGGCGGCTCCTGTCCTGGTCGCTCCGGACAACTCGCCGGTGGAGGCCGTGTCGTGCGCCAGCGCGAAGTTCTGCGTGGCCGGGATCGCGGGCACGGGGGGAACCTACAGCGGCCACGTCTCGTACTTCGACGGCACGTCGTGGTCCAGCGCCGTCGCCGTCGACTCCCAGGGGAACCTGTCAGCGATCTCGTGCCCTTCGATCTCCTTCTGCGCCGCAGGAGACACCTACACCGGGGGCAACATTTTCCTCTACGCCAACACGAACACCGTGCCCGGCGCTCCAACCAACGTGATAGCCACCCCGGCCAACGCAACGGCCAACCTCACCTGGACCGCTCCATCGTTTGCCGGCGAGTGCCCGATCACGAGCTACGAGGTGGACATCTACTCGGGAACCACCCTCGTGAACTCGGAGCAGACCGGCTCCACTTCCACCACCTATACGGTCAGCGGGCTTGCGAACGGCACGAAGTACACCTTCACGGTAGCGGCCACCAACTGCGACGGAAACGGCACCGCCTCTCTTGCCTCGCAACCCGTCATCCCCTCCCAGCCGACAGTGCCTGCGCCATACAACCCGCTCACCCCGTACCGGATATGCGACACGAGGGCGGGAAACCCCTCCAACCTCTCCGGCACCGATGCCCAGTGCGCGGGCGTAACCCTGAGTACAGGCAATCCACTTACGATCCAGGTGGCGGGAACGAACCCTGACGGTGCGACCTCAGGAGGCGTCCCCTCCACAGGTGCCACGGCCGTCGTCTTGAACGTGACGGCGGCCGGCGCATCCACTACCGGTTTCTTCACGATATACCCGAGCGGGACCCAGGAGCCTTTGTCGTCGAATCTGAACTTCCAAGCGGGAGAGGTGGTCCCGAACCTCGTAGAGGTCGCGCTCGGCCAATCCGGACAGGTTTCGATCTATACGAGCGTCACATCTGCAAATGTGATCGTGGACGTAGAAGGCTACGTGGGACCGGCCGCTTCCGGAGCCGGTCTGTACAACCCGCTTGCACCTGCCCGTATCTGCGACACGAGGGCGGGAAACCCCTCCCAGCTCTCCGGCACCGAAGCCCAGTGCAACGCCGACGGCCCGCTGGGGCCAGGGGGAACCATGACCATACAGGTGGCAGGAGCGGGCGGAGTGCCGGCGGGCAAGGCGGAGGGGGTCGTTCTGAACGTGACGGTGAGCGGAACCACTGCATCGAGCTACCTGACGGTGTGGCCCCAGGGTGCAAACAGGCCTACCGCCTCCAACTTGAACTGGACGAAAGGCGTGACGGCACCGAACAGGGTATCCGTACCGGTCGGACCCACAGGCGAGGTGTCCATCTACAACAATTCAGGACAGGCGAACGTGATAGTGGATGTGGGGGGGTGGTACACCCTTCCAGGTGGCACGGGGAGCGCGCTTACCCAGTTCTCCGGGATCACTCCTGCCAGAATCCTGGATACCCGCCAGGGGTCCGGAGAGCCCTACGAGGGCCAGACGATCCCTCCAGGGGGTTCTCTCACCGTCCAGGTGCAAGGGGTCGGCGGGGTACCGGCAGGGGCTACCGCCGTCGTTCTGAACGTGACGGTCACCCACACGGTAGCGGCAAGTTACCTCACCATGTGGCCTGCAGGCCAGAAACGCCCTACGGCTTCCGATCTCAACTGGTCACCTGGCGAGACGGTTCCGAACCTCGTGATCGTAATGCTCGGGGCCGGAGGCGATGTATCCATCTTCAACAACGCAGGATCGACAGACGTAATAGCCGATGTCGTGGGCTGGTACCAGTGAGGTGGCGCCAGTGGCCGCAGAGCATGGCCAGGCGCAGGGTGATAGCGGGCGTCGCGGGATGGTACCAGTGAGGTGGCAGCTGAGGAGCGGCCTCGCGTCGGCAAGCCTTTCCGTGCTCGGAATCGTCCTTCTCACCACCACCAGTGGACCGGCGTGGTCCCTTTCGCCGACCGGATCCGCTCCCGAGAGCGCCACGTTCAGTCCTCGATCCGGCAGTCCTGCCAGCCCGACCGTAACGGTGACGGATTGCTCGGACAACTCGGGCTTCGACCAGGCCCTCACGACACTGCTCGGCCCTTCGTGGAACACCGTCACTACCTCTCCGGACAGCGCGCTCGGTGGGACGATCGTCATGGCGTGTTCCGGCGGCTTCAGGCTTCCCTCGACCGTGGTCATCGAGGCAGGCCAGGCCCTCACGGTATCCGTTTCCCCCACAGGCACCTACGGGATGGGGAACCACGTCGCAATCCATGCTCCGGAATGGACAGCTCCCGCCGCGTGCCAGGCAGCACCGGTATCGATCCCGACCGTTGGATCAGTCAATCTCTGCCCCATAGGCGACGACTGGCAGGCGTTCGATGTGAACGGGGGAACCCTCGATCTGAACGGGGGAACGTCGACTTATGGACCGGGCCTCCGTATCACGGGGAACCCCTACTTCCAGCAGTTCGACCCGGCGGCTCCCAACGACAACGACGCCCCTGACGCCGGCAAGGGGCCCTTCAACTACCACAAGGGTGGCATAATCTACATAGCCCAACACTCGACCGTTGCCATCGTAAACGCCGGATTGGGCGCTGGGGAGGTGCAGGGCGAGAACGCAGGCACCGGCGGCTGCAGCGACAGCGACATGATCAAGGGGGGAAAGGGAGGCCACGGTGGTAGCGGCGAGGGCGGCGCTATCTACAACGCAGGGGCGCTCACTGTAACGGGATCCACCTTCAACGCTGACGAGGCTTTCGGGGGCGGCGGGGGCGTGGGCGGTGACGGGTATAACGGCCCGTGCAACGGCCTCGACAACGAGCCCGGCTACGATGCCGGCAAGGGCGGATCAGGGGGCGCGGGCAAGGGCGGTGCCATATACAACACCGGCACACTCACCGTAACGGGTTCGACCTTCGAGAACGATTGGGCAGGTGGCAGTGGTGGCGGGGCAGGCGGAGGCGGAGGGTCTGATACGACCGTACCCGGTGACGGTGGCAGCGGAGGCAAGGGCGGCAGCGGCGGCAAGGGAAGCTACGGCTACGGCGGGGCGATATACAGCGGGCCCTCTTTCAACCTCGCCAACTTCGGGATCGGCTCCCCGCCGGTGCTCGTTGTGTCCTCCAGTACCTTCAAGGACAATTGGGCAACCGGTGGGGGTGGCGGCGAGGGCGGGGCGGGCGACGATCCGAACAATCTCGTCAGTGGTAGTGGCCAAGGCGCTTCCATGTCCCTGTGCGGTCCACCGACCAACCTGGTGCCGTGCGGAACGGCGGGCAGCGGGGCCGACGGAGGGGGCGGTGGTGCCGGCGGCGATGCACTCGGCTCGTCGATCTTTGCCGGGGGACTGCCCCCGTCGATGGGCAGCGCCATTCTTAGCGGCAACACGTTTTCGGGCGCCACACTCGAGGCTGGCTCGGGCGGCACCGGAGGTGCAGGTGGACAAGGCGGCGGCACATATACCGCTGCTTTCGTCCCCGGCCCACCCGAGGCAGATGGCAATGACGGGGGCTCCGGCCAAAGCGGCACGACCGTTGCAGCCGGGCTCTGGGGCGGACCGTACATCCAGAACGTCGACGTCTGGGATGGCTACCCCCAGAACCTGCAGGTGACCACCACCTCTCCGCTTCCGGGCGCGACCGTCGGGGCGGCCTACACCGCCACGCTTTCCGCTGGAGGCGGAACGGCGCCCTACAGGTGGTCAGTCCAGCCAGGCGCTTCACTACCCTCGTGGCTGAGCTTCTCTCCCGAGGGAACTTTTTCGGGCACACCCACGACTGCTGGCACGACGTCCGTAGCCGTCGAGGCGACCGACAGCGCGGGTGCCTCGGCGGTTGCCACCCTTACTCTGGATGCGACATCGGCGCCCTCCGGCGGACCTCAGGTTACCGGAACCGATTCAGCAACGAGCGCCAACTCTCGGGAAAGTGCCTCTGCGGGGGGCCCTGGAACCGCAGTACCCGACACGGCCGCCACCGCAACCGGGGGTACCGGCACCGTCTACGTGACAAGCTATTCGGGAAATCCCGGGGGGGGCTCCCCATTCCAGGCCGGAGGGAGCTACTTCGATGTCAACCTGTCCGGAGGTGCAACCTTTAACGACGTAACCGTGACGCAGTGCGGCGTGGCGCTCGGTCAAACGATGGAGTGGTTCGACGGAACCGCTACTGCCGCCGGGTTCGCAGGCGGGGCTTGGATCCCGGTTAATCCTCCGGCGGTTTTCGATCCGGTAAGCGGCTGTCTCAACTTCACCGCCACCTCCTCGTCCACGCCGTCGATCTCCCAGATCTCAGGTGCGATCTTCGGCACAGGCTCGGACCTACCTGTCGGAATGGGCCCGTCTCCATGCGCTGTCAGCTACACAGCCTCAGCTGCACCGGCACCGGCGGCGGGAAGCTACAGCCCCGTTAGACCCTACCGCATCGCCGATACGAGGCCAGGCTCTGGAAGCCTCTACGACGGAGAGACGATTCACTCGTGTTCCACGCTCGACATACAGGCAACCGGCCTCGGGGGCGTCTCTCTGAGCGCAACTGCCGCGGTGCTCAACGTAACCGTCGTGTCCCCACGAGGCTCCGGATATCTCACCGTCTACCCTGCGGGGACCACTCGGCCTGCAACGTCCAGCCTGAACTTCGCAAAGGGCGAGGTGGTGGCAAATCTAGTCGAGGTTGCCCTTCCCTCAACCGGGCAGGTATCGATCTACAACGGCTCGGCGGCTCCGGCCGACGTAGTAGTTGACGTCGAGGGCTACGTAAGCTCCTCTGGCGGATCCCTCTTCCAGGCGCTTAGCCCTGTAAGAATCTGCGATACGAGGCCGAACAATCCCTCCGACCTCTCGGGTGCCCAGGCGCAGTGCGGCGGCAAGACGCTGAATCCGGGCCTACCGCTCAAGGTGAATGTTGCAGGAGTGGGTTCGATCCCGGCGTCAGCCATGGCAGTGGTCCTGAACCTGACCGCTACTGGTCCGTCCGCCGCCGGCTACCTCACGGCCTATCCAGCGGGGGCTTCGCCTCCGGTCGCCTCGAGCCTCAACTTTGCGAAGAGCGAGACGGTGCCGAACCGAGTCGTCGTCGAGCTCTCGGGGGGAGCCATTGATCTCGTCTCCAACACAGCTACGAACGCCGTGGTAGACGTGTCGGGGTATTTCTCGTCAACGGGTACGAGCTACACGCCCATTGCGCCCTCCCGCATCGCCGATACGCGCTGCGGTGCAGGAATGCTCGCACCTCCCTTCTGCAACAAAGAAAACCTCCCGCCTGCAAACGGCCTTGCCACGACGCTTGGCTCAAAGGCCACCCTCACTATCTCGGTCGCAGGCATCAATTCGATCCCGGCTAATGCCACCGCTGCCGTTATGAATGTCACGGCTACGGATACTACGGGAAGCTCTTACCTCACGGTTTGGCCAGCAGGCCAGAAGCAGCCCACTGCCTCCGATCTCAACTGGGTCGCTGGCAAGACGACTCCGAACCTCGTAATAACGAAACTCGGCTCCTCGGGCCAGGTCTCTATCTACAACCTTGCCGGTTCGGTCGACGTGATAGTCGACATCGTTGGCTGGTACCAGTGATGAGGCATTGATTGGCCGAGGCGCTAGGTGTGACTGCTAAGTCTTGTGCCGCCACGGTACAGTCGCCCCGGCCAGAGCGTGACGATCCAAGTGGCTTTCGCCCCACAGAACGCGAGCGTCCTCAACGCCAACCTCGGCATAGTGTCGAGCGGCCTGTCGGCCGACGAGCGCTTCGGTCCGTCCCGAGCCCCAGATCTCACTGGTTACGCGCATCAGGAACCTCACGGTGGGACCGGGCGGCGGTGTATTCTCTGGTAGGTGCCACTGGCGAACGCCTGGCAGCACGGGATGGGCAACGAGTAAAAGGAGACCTGCAATGGGTTTAATGGACAAGGTGAAGGCGCAAGCCGAAGTGGCCATGGCAAAAGCCAAAGAGGGCGTGGCCCAGGGACAGGCCAAACTGGACCAGGTTCAACTGAAACGCCAACACGACGCGTTGTTGCACGACCTTGGGGCGGCCTGTTACGCGGAGCAGCGCAAAGGGGGGTCGAGCGAGGCGGTCGCGTCTGCCCTTTCGGCACTCGACCAGTTCGTTGCAACACATGGAGACATACAGAACGCCCCCGCACCGACCACCTGGACACCTCCCGGATCACCGGGCGCACAGGGCGGCGGCATGCCAAGCGGCGGCGTGCAGAGTGGTCCCGCCCCGGTCTGGACACCCACCGGATCGCCAGCGCCAGCTCCAGCGCCAGCTCCAGGTTCGCAAGGTGGTGCCGACTTGCAAGGTGGCCCCGCACCCTCCTGACGCCTCGGCGTGGTCACGCACCTGGCGAGACGGCAGGCTGCGAGGAGCCGGACGGCAAGGCGCCATTGGTCGGGACCGTACCAGACGGCACCAGGCGGCAGGGTTTTCAGGCCCGGTTCCCAGCACTCTCGGTGCGGTCGCGCCAGGCAAGCAACTCTGAGGCTCTGAGCATCAGCTCACGGCGGGAGCTGATGCCAAGCTTGCTGTAGGCACGCGAGAGGTGGTGATCGACAGTCTTCGGAGAGAGGAACATCTGCAATGCAATCTGCTTGTTCGTCAGTCCTCCGGCGGCGAGCTCCGCTACCCGGGCCTCCTGAGCGGTCAGGTCGTTCGCTCCCGGACGCCCCCCGGCTCGGCTGCGCCGCCCTCCGGCTGCCGACAGCTCGATCTGGGCGATGCGTTGCAGCCTTACCGCTCCCAGCGGATCCACAATCTCGAGTGCCTGGCGCAGCACCCCCCTCGCCTCCACTGCCCGGCCCGTTTGACGCAGAAACCGTCCCTTTGCGATCAGGGTCTCGGCGTGCGCCAGCGGCATCGGCACGGCGGCGTTGTGAGTAAGAGCCTTATCAAAAAGCCGTTCTGCCCCTTCCTCGTCGCCGGCGCGCCAAGCGATCATAGCCCTCCCCGCGGCCGCGGCGGCCTTCGGGGTGTGGCACGGCAGTCGCTCGTTAACCTTTTCGAGGTCCTCGATGAGCTTTGCCGCACCGTCGAGGCGACCCGCAGTCACAAGAGCCTCGATTGCCGTGGCATGCCACGGCACCACGCAGGGCTCACGTATGGACGACGCCTCGGCCAGCTCCGCCAGGCGCAGAGCGGCATCTGCCGCATCATCGACATGGCCTGTCCTGAGGCGATCCCGTACTTCGAACATGGTCAGCCACAGGCGCAGGTAGGCAGACTCGCCAATGAAGCCAAGTAACTCGTCAAGGCGGCGAGCCCACTCTCGGCTCTGCTCGTCGAGACCCAGCTCCTGGGAGAGATGCGCCATCCCGACCCATGCGAATGGCATCAGCCCCGGGACCAGGTCGGCCAGGTCGGAGGCACGGCCCACAAGCTCGTACGCCTCCTGAATCCGCCCGATCCTCCACAGCGTGTCAGCGTAGTTAATGGAGTACGTCTGGAATGCGAGAACGGCGCCCTCGTTCTCCGCTGCCGTCGCCATCGCAAGGTACTCCTCCGAATCCTCGTCGAACCGCTCAGCCAGCTTCGATAAGTTGACGTAGCCGAATGTCGCGTCCCAGGTCCCCGGGAGCACTGACCTTCCGCTCTTGACAAGGTAAAGCTCTGACAGTACCTCATCCCCTGTCGGGTTCCCCTGGATGAAGGCGAGGTTTGCGCGGGCCGCGCTCACCGTTGCCAGCAGGCGCTCGTCATCGATCCCGTGCTCGGCGATCAAGTCCATAACCTGGCTAACCTTCCGCTGCGCAGCAACAGGGCCCTCCGTCAGCCATCCTACGAAGGACGAATCGAGCAGGATATCGCACGCTGCGCTCACGTCGACCCGTACTGCCAGCTCGACCGCTTGGGCCTCCAAGCGGTCCACATCCCGGCTGTTGCCCAGACCGAAGTACGCCTGCACGAGCATCCTGAGCGCCATCAGGCGATCGTCGTCAGAAAGCCCGTTACGCGAAAGGACACTGTTCAATCCCTCGATTGCTTCGTCCACCTGGCCCGCGACGAGCCGAGCCTGAGCGAGCTCGACGTGCAGCGCTGGGGATACGTTGCCGCCGGCCAATTCGATCGCGCTGGCAAGATCACGGGCCCCGCTCGCAGGCGCTCCAGCCGCAAGAGCTGCCCGGCCAACCGACAGCATCGTATCCACGGCCTTGCCGTCGCCCAGCATCCGGCCGGCAACCGCGTGCGGTGCAGCCTCAGCCGGACTCCCCCGGGCAAGCAGCACCTCGAAGGCACGGACATGCAGGCTTTCGCGCAGTGGAGCGGGCATGCCATCGTAAAGTGCCTGCCTGAAGAGCGGGTGGACGAAGTCGCAGCACTCAGCGCCTGCCTCCCTCACGAGGCCGGTCCGTAAGAGTGCCTCCAGCGCCTCGGCAACTTCGGATCCCGGCAACTGTGCGATTGCGGCCGCGGCTGTCATATCAAAGCGAGTGCCGAGAATGGCGGCACAGCGGGCCAACTCATAACCGGACTGGCCCGTACCTGCGAACCTCGGCAGCAATATCCTTTCCTGCAGCATTCCGGCTGACCCATCTCCCAGCACATCGTCACCGCGACTCCAGGCTTCCGCCACCTCCCTCAGTAAGAGCGGGTTGCCCGCACATGCCACAACCGCATCGCGGATCTCGCCGGGCGTACGCTGGAGCTGGGCCCCACCTCCCAACAGGAGGCCTTCGGCTCCTTCGGGCGAAAGGACGGCCAACTTCTCGACGACGGCACACCCGTCTGCGGCAAGGCCTCTGGCGCAATCGGCTGCCGCGGATGGCCAGGGACGCATGGCCGCGACCAGCGCAACTCCCAGCCCCTCCAGCCTACGACAGATCATCGACAGCAGGGTCAGCGAGTCAGGGTCGGCCCAGTGAACATCGTCCACGCAGAGAAGCAGCTTGGAGGGCGCGCTGCCCCGGAGCCATCCCATCAGCGCGCTGTAACGGGTGGCCCGCCGGTCGCCGGCATCACCGCCAGCGGCTTCGCGGCAGTCACCGCTGAGCGGTGCTCCGAGTCCTTCGAAGAGGCGATCCAGCAAGCCGAACGGCAGCGACGTCTCGTTCTCGAAGCAACCGGCCGACGCCGCTATGAAGTCCTCAGCCATCAATCTGGCCTCGTGGAGAACGGAGGTCTTGCCCAAACCTGGCTCACCGATTACAAACAGCGCCGTTCCCTTGCCTTCATGGGCGCGATACAGCGCACCCCCCACTGCTGCAATAACCTGCTCCCGCTCGACGAGACGCGCCACGCTCAAATGATACGGCAATCGGCGGGTCACTGCCGATACTCATCACGGCCGGCCCGGCACGTGCCCGGCGTGCGAGGCACGATATGGGATCGGTCCAGCCATACTCAGGAGCACCTGGCGGATGGCACTGGATTCCGAAACGGTTCCACTGCCGGCCCTCGCGTATCTTTCCCGGTTCTGTTGCGCCGCTCTCGCGCGCGCTCCGAGTCAGGAGCTGACGCGGTGGACCTCCAGGATTCCCTCGGACGCCCTCAGAGCCGCCAGCACCGCATTCTCGACCGGGGTTTCGGTCGAGAGCACCATGAGAGCCGTCGGGCCCGCTGTCGAGGGCCCGACGGCCATCGACGATATCGAGATGCCGCCGTCCCCGAGCACCGTACCGACCACGCCGATCATGCCCGGACGGTCGTCGTTGGTCACGACAAGCATGTTCGGCGCCGGAGGGATCTCGACGGAGTGGTCGTCGAGCATAACTATTCTCGGCTCGGAGCGAGCACCCGCAAGCGTTCCGGCAATCGAATGCCCGGGCGACCTCAGGGTGAGAAGGCTGACGTAGTCCTTCGATGAGGTGCTGGAGATCTCCTCGATCACCAGCCCCTTCTCTTCGGCAAGCCTCGGGGCATTGACGTAGGAGACAGGCTCCTCGGTGCCGGCTGCGAACAAGCCCTTCAACGCCGAAAGCTTCAGCACCGACGGCCTGCCCCCTCCCTCACCGGCCAGAGCTCCCTGGTAGGCGATCTTGAGACTCCCGGGCACTCCCTCGTGCAGCGATGCCATGATGCGGCCCATGGTCTCCGCCATGGGCAGGAAGGGTTTGGCCGCCTCGGGCAGCTCACCCGCGGCGAGGTTCACGGCGAAGGGGACCAGCTCCCCGGCGAGAGCGAGGTTCACCTGCTCGGCTATGGTGATGCCGGCCTTGTCCTGGGCCTCGGTCGTCGATGCCCCGAGGTGGGGCGTCGCCACGACACCCGGAAGGCCGAACAGGGGTGAGTCGGTACATGGCTCGCTAGCGTAGACGTCCAGGCCAGCGCCTCCGACATGGCCCGCCTCGATGGCCTCGGCCAGCGCCTCCTCGTCAATGATCCCTCCCCGCGCGGCGTTCACGATCCTCACGCCCGTCTTCGCCTTGAAGAGCAGGTCGCGCCCGATCAAGCCCATGGTCTCCTTCGTCTTCGGCAGATGTATCGTGACGAAATCCGATCGTGCCATAAGGTCTTCGAGTGAGGCCAGCAGCTCCACTCCCATCCGCCTCGCACGCTCCCCCGTTATATAGGGGTCGTAAGCAACCAGCTTCATCCCGAATGCAAGAGCCCTCTGAGCCACAAGAGCACCAACGTGGCCGAGACCTACTACTCCCAGGGTCTTGCCGTAGAGCTCCACGCCTTCCCACTTGGAACGCTCCCATGAGCCGGCAACCAGTGCGGCATGCGCCTGGGGAATGTTGCGTGCCTGGGCGATCAGTAAGCCGAGAGCATGCTCGGCTGCCGAAAGGATATTCGACTGCGGAGCATTCACCACCATGACGCCCTTCTTCGTCGCAGCGGCCACGTCCACATTGTCGAGCCCGATACCTGCGCGGCCGACCACCTGCAAGGCGGAGCCAGCGGCGATCACCTCGGCCGTCACCTGGGTGGCGGACCGTATGATGATCGCGTTGACGCCGGGGAGCGCCAAGAGGAGATCCTCGGGCGACAGGCTCAGCTCGACACGTACTTCATGGCCGCCCTCCCGGAGCAACGCCAACCCGCTGTCGGCTATCTTCTCGGCTACCAGGACTACTCCCATTGGATTTTCCTATCTCCTCTTCCAGGCACTCTCCCCTCCACTTACGTTTCCCGCTCCGGCGCTCCGCTTACGCTTCCCGCTGCACTTGCACGTCCCATTCCATCTTCCACATACGCTACCCACGCCGCCCTCTCCGCTATCGTCATCCCCGGCCCTGCGGAACTTCCGACCCCCCTCTCTCCGCCCCGGCCCTGCTTAGGGCCCGTGTCATAATTAATTGAGCGATCCCGACGGCCAGATGACGCCCCTGGCTGTGTCCTCGTCCTCGATGTACTCCCTGGTACATCTGCGTCCTCGTCCTTGCCAGATGACGCCCCTGACTCGCCGGATATCATCCCACTAATTATGACACGGGCCCTTAGCCTGCGGTCTCGAAAAGCTTCGCAAGGCGGGACAACCCCTCTTCGAGTAGATCGTCCGCCAAAGCATACGAGATCCTCAGGTATCCGGGGGACTCGAAGGCCTCGCCGGGCACAAAAGCGACGTGAGCCTCCTCGAGGCAGATCTCTGCCAGGTCGGAGGTGGACTTTACCCTACGGCCCGCGAGCTCGGCACCCATAAGACCTGAAACCGACGGGAAGGCATAGAAGGCACCCTCGGGCTCGGCGCAGGTCACCCCGTGCATCTCCGAGAGCATCTTGTAAGCGACCAGGCGCCTCCGATCGAATGCCTCCCGCATCTGAGCGACGCAGGCGGTTCCACCCTCCAGGGCGGCGAGTGCGGCCCGCTGCGATACGTTCGATACGTTCGACGACAGCTGCGACTGCAGGTCTGCCGCTGCCGCGACCACGTCCGTCGGGCCGGCGATCCAGCCCACCCTCCATCCCGTCATCGCGTAGCTCTTGGATACGCCGTCTACCAGGATCGCCCGATCGGCAAGCTCCGGCACGACGGCGAGGATCGAGTGGAACGAGCGGCCACCGTAGAGCAGCTCCGAGTAAATCTCATCCGTGACAACGAAAAGATCGGCGTCGAGCGCCAACTCGCCTATAGCCCTCAACTCGTCCTCGTCGAGAACCGCACCAGTGGGGTTCGACGGTGAAACGAGGATCAACGCCTTCGTGGCGCCGGTAACCTTCTCCTCCAGCGCCTCCCGAGTTAGATGGAAACCGGCCGCTTCATCGGTTTCCACGCCGACAGGTACCCCACCTGCCAGCTTGATCTGCTCGCAGTAGGTGGTCCACACCGGCACCCCGTAAAGAACCTCGTCACCGGGATCAACAATTGCCGCCAGCGCCTCGTAGACCGCCTGCTTCGCTCCGTTGGCAACGAGAACCTGGCTGGGATCGAAGTTGACTCCGGTCATCGATCTCGCACGCGCGGCGACCGCCTCCCTTAGAGCAGGCAGCCCCGCTGCCGGTGAGTACTTGTGGTTCGCAGGATCGGCGGCGGCCCTGCGCGCCGCTTCGACTATATGACCGGGCGTCGGGAAGTCCGGTTCACCTGCACCGAAGCCGATAACATCGACACCCTGGGCACGCATGGATTTCGCCTTGGCGTCGACGGCGAGCGTGGGAGACGGAGCGACTGACGCTACCCTAGTACCGATCCTGGCGTGCATGGATCCTCCTTCGTGCATTTGCATCTGCATCTGCGGGCGGCCACCCGACCTTCCGCGTCCATCTTTCCTGGCACGCCCCCCGGTTGCCGCCGTGTCCCGGTAGTGCCATGCTGGTACCCATGAGCGACGTGCCGGACGTAACCATCCCAGACTACATGAAACCTTCCGACGGGCGCTTCGGCTGCGGCCCGTCCAGGGTCAGGCCCGACCAGCTTGCCAAGCTCGCCGCCGATGCTCCGACCTACATGGGGACGAGTCACCGTCAGAGTCCCGTCAAGACGGTGGTGGGACGGGTCCGTGACGGCCTCGGAGGGCTTTTCTCGCTCCCCGTTGGGTACGAAGTCCTGCTCGGCAACGGCGGTACAACGGCCTTCTGGGATGCCGCGGTCTTCGGCCTGATCGAGAACCGGAGCCAGCACCTCTCCTTCGGTGAGTTCTCGTCCAAGTTCGCCAAGGCAGCCAAGGCAGCGCCCCACCTCAAGGACCCCGACATCATTGAGTCCGAGCCCGGGACACACCCCGAGGCCCACTTCGATGCCGAGGTCGACGTGTACGCTCTCACCCACAACGAGACTTCCACCGGTGTCGCCATGGAGATACGGCGCCCGGGAGAGGCGGGGAGGGCACCGTCCGGTGCGCCGGGTGGGGGCGGAGGGCCGCTCGTGCTCGTAGATGCCACCTCGGCAGCGGGCGGACTACGCGTCCAGGCCTCCGAATTCGACGTCTACTACTTCGCGCCGCAGAAGTGCTTCGCGTCGGACGGCGGGCTGTGGGTGGCGCTCATGTCCCCCGCCGCTGTCGAGCGGGTCGAGCGCATCGCGGCCTCGGGACGCTACATACCAGCATTCCTCGACCTGAAGATTGCCCTCGACAACTCGCGCCAGAACCAGACCTACAACACGCCGGCACTCGCAACCCTGCACATGCTGGCGAGCCAGATCGAGTGGATGCTCGACTCCGGCGGTCTGGCATTCACCACATCGCGATGCGACCATTCTGCCGAGATCATGTACTCGTGGGCCGAGAGCTCCGAGTTCGCCACCCCCTTCGTCGAGAACCCCACCTGGAGGAGCCACGTGGTCGCCACCATCGACTTCGTCGATTTGGTCGACGCTGCCGCAGTGGCGAAGATACTGCGAGCGAACGGCATCGTCGATACGGAGCCCTACAGAAAGCTCGGCCGCAACCAGCTCAGGATCGGCATGTTCCCGGCCGTCAGCTCCGACGACGTGGCCGCGCTCTGCTCCTGCATCAATCACGTGGTCGGCGCCATCACCTGAGGTGACCGAGCAGCTTAGGTGACCGAGCAGCTTAGGTCCCACAGAGCGTACCCGTCCTATCCAGGGCCGCTTTGCGCCTCGGACGGCGCGAACGGTAACGTCGCGTCGATGCCCGGGGTCATTTCGTACGGTTCCTACATTCCCTACTTCCGCCTGCGGCGGGAGGCCATAGCAGCCGCTCTCGGCACCCTCGGGGGCAAGGGTACCCGGTCGGTAGCTTCGTACGACGAGGACTCGACCTCGATGGCAGTGGAAGCGGGGCGGGCGGCGCTCCGTGGCGTGCCGGAAAGCGCCCAACCTCGCGCTCTGTACTTCTCGACTACGAGGCCGGCTTACCTGGACAAGACCAACGCGACGGTGATCCACGCTGCGCTCCAGCTCGGTGCCGACGCTCCTGCATACGACATGATCGGCGCGGTCAGATCGGCTGCCGGCGCGTTGAAGGCCGCGCTGGATTCGGCTCAGCCGACCCTTGCGGTGGCGGCCGACTGGAGGACCGGCCTGCCCGGAGGTGCCGACGAGCGTGACGGAGGCGACGGAGCTGCAGCAATCCTGTGCGGGAACGGAGGCGGCGACCTTCCTCTCGTCGCCGAGTACCTCGGAGGAGCGAGCGCCACGGCCGAAGTCCTGGACCGCTGGCGCCAACCGGGCGACCTTGCCTCCCGGAGCTGGGAAGAGCGCTTCGGGGAGTTCGCGTATCTCCCGCTTGCCGAAAGTGCCGTTACGAACGCCTTTAAGGAAGTTGGTCTTGCGCCTGCCGAGATCGACCACGTCGCCGTCGCCGGTACGCACGCACGGTCCGCTAGGCAGTTTACAAAGCAGCTCGCGGGCTCGGGCGTCTCGCCTGGGGCGCTCGCAGACGACCTGGGAGCCGTGGTCGGCAATACCGGCGCGGCGCATCCCGGACTCCTGCTCTGCTCGATGCTGGACAGCGCAGGGGCGGACGAGACCATCGCTCTCGTCGTGCTCGCCGACGGCGTGGACGTGCTGCTCTTCCGCACTACCGAGGCTGTCACGCAAGGCGTCGGCAGGCGGGACGGTGGCCTGGCAGGCCAGATCGCAGCCACGCGTGATGACCTGGCCTACGCGAAAATGCAGACGTGGCGAGGCGTCTACCGCCTCGAACCGCCGCGCCGGCCGGATCCGGTCCCCCCTGCAGCTCCCCCGTCGTACCGATCGGAGGAGTGGAAGTTCGCCTTCGTCGGGTCCAGGTGCGATTGCGGGACCCGCCACCTCCCGCCGTCACGCGTATGCATGTCATGCGGGGCGGTCGACCATATGGTGAGCGAACCCCTGGCCGGCGTACCGGGAACCGTGGCAACGTTCACGATCGACCACCTCGCCTACTCCGAAAGCCCACCTGCCGTCGTGGCAGTCGTCGACTTCGACGGAGGGGGAAGGTATACCTGCGAGCTCACCGACGTCGATCCAGGCCAGGTCGCCATCGGCACACGCGTCGAGATGACCTTCCGACGGGTTTTCACTGCGGGCGGTGTTCACAACTACTTCTGGAAGGCGCGCCCGATCAGGGGTAGCGGTGCGGCGAGTCCAAGGCTCCCCGCACGCTGAGACACGCTGAGACTCTTGGGCTCAAAGGAGGTTCCTGATGGCATCGAACGGGATCCGCGACAAAGTCGCCGTCGTAGGTATGGGGTGTACCCGCTTCGGTGAGCGGTGGGATGCCGGCGTGGACGAGATGTTGGTCGACGCTGCAACCGAAGCTCTCGATTCGGCCGGCATGAGCCTTGGCGACATCGACGCCTTCTGGCTCGGGACGGTCGGCAACTACAGCGGCCTGACGCTGTCCAAGCCCCTCAAGATCGACAACAAGCCCGTGACCCGGGTCGAGAACTTCTGCGCTACGGGCTCTGAAGCTCTGCGCAATGCCTCATACGCGGTTGCCTCCGGGGCCTACGACGTCGTCATGGCCATCGGGGTCGAGAAGCTGAAGGACAGCGGCTACTCGGGGCTCGTTCTCGCGACCGGCTGGACCGATGGGACCGAGGCGGAGTTGACCGCTCCCGCCATGTTCTCTCTCCTGGCACCCGCCTACTCGGGCAAGTACGGAGTGGACATGGACACGCTGAAGGATGTCTTCACGCATATAGCCTGGAAAAACCATCGCAACGGAGCTCTCAACCCCCGGGCACAGTTCCGCAGGGAGGTCCCTAAGGAGGTGATCAAGGCTTCGCCACCGATCGCTGGCATGCTGGGGATTTTCGATGCGTCCGGCGTGTCGGACGGGTCGGCGGCAGCCGTGATCGTAAGGGCGGAGGACGCTCCCCGATACCAGGAGAAGCCGCTCTACGTAAAGGCGCTCTCCTTCGTCGCGGGCGCCGGGAAAGGACCCATCGACCCCGGCTACGACTACACGACCTTCACCGAGGTAGTCGCATCGGCTGAGGACGCCTACAGCCAGGCCGGCGTCACCGATCCGAGGGCAGAGCTGGCGTTCGCCGAAGTCCACGACTGCTTTACGCCGACTGAGATGGTCCTCATGGAGGACCTGGGTTTCGCACCGCGGGGCACCGCCTGGAAGGAGGTGCTCGCCGGTACGTTCGACCTGGACGGAACGCTGCCGATCAACCCCGACGGCGGTCTCAAGTCGTTTGGCCACCCACTGGGAGCCTCCGGGCTGAGAATGCTGTTCGAGGCGTGGCTGCAGCTCCGGGGGGATGCAGGCGACCGGCAGATAGGCAATGGCAGGAAGCTCGCTCTCACGCACAATCTGGGTGGGATGCCCGGCGCAGCCGTCTCCTTCGTCTCGATCTGGGGCTCTGAACCGGCGGCCTGTTGAGCCCAGTCGGCCGCCCACGACGGCGCCGGAGAGTGCCGCCCGGAGTGGTGGCAGGCGATGGGTCTCCTCTATTGTGGTTATCCTGGCGCAGGACGGGCGCAGGATGGCGGGATGGGAAGAGTGGAAGGCTGAATGTTAAGGAAGTACCGAGTGGTGATGGCCAAGCCGGGGCTCGACGGCCACGACCGCGGAGCCAAGGTTATATCACGGGCGATGCGCGATGCCGGCTTCGAGGTGATCTACACCGGACTGCACCAGACCCCGGAGCAGGTGGTCCAGGCCGTCCTCCAGGAAGACGCCGACGCTCTCGGGGTATCCCTCCTCTCCGGCGCCCACATGACGATAGTTCCGCGAATCGTCAATGGCCTGAGGGAGAGCGGTCTAGGAGACGTCCTCGTTATGGTGGGCGGGATCATCCCGGAGGGAGACTTCCCGGCCCTTCGGGAGATGGGGGTTTCTCATGTATTCACCCCCGGCAGCCCTCTCGGTTCGGTTACCGGCTGGCTCGAAGAGGCTCTAGACGGCCGAGATCTCGAGAGGGCTGGAACTACCGCGAGCGGCGGGAATGCGAAAGGAGCGTAAATGGATCTGTTCGAGTACCAGGGCAAGCAGTACTTCGCCGGGTACGGCATACCGGTTTCGCCGGGCGGCGTCGCCGTAACTGTCGAGGAAGCACTGGAAGAAGCGGGCAAGGCCGGCTACCCGGTCGTACTCAAGGCCCAGGTCAAAGTGGGCGGCAGGGGAAAGGCCGGAGGCGTGAAGCTCGCTGCCACGCCCGCGGAGGTCTCGGAGCACGCTGGAGCGATACTCGGGATGGACATCAAAGGCCACAAGGTCGAGCGTCTCTGGGTCGAGCATGCAAGTGACATATCTAAGGAGTGGTATGCAAGCTTCACGCTGGACAGATCGGCACAGCAGCACCTTCTCATGCTCTCGACGAAAGGTGGCGTGGACATCGAAGAGGTGGCGCGGACCGACCCCGAGGCGATAGTGCGCCGCCATGTCGATCCGGCGAGAGGGTTCTCTCCCGAGGATGCAGCCGCAGCGCTGTCCGATGCCGGCATAGACGAGGCGGCCCGGCAGCAGGCGGCGGATCTCCTCGCCAGTCTCTACAAGTGCTTCGTAGAGGGCGACTGCGATCTTGCCGAGATCAACCCGCTGATACTGACGCCGGACGGGACTGTCCATGCCCTGGACGCGAAAATCACCCTCGATGACAATGCCGCATTCCGCCACCCCGAATGGGCAGATTTCGCCGCCACGGAGACGACCGACAGGCGCGAGAAGGAGGCGAAGGAGCGCGGGCTCAACTACGTCGGCCTGTCGGGAAACGTCGGGATCATCGCCAACGGTGCCGGGCTTGCCATGAGCACCCTCGATGTAGTGGCTCAGGCGGGCGGCACTGCGGCCAACTTCCTGGACATCGGCGGTGGAGCAAGCGCCGACATGATGGCTTCCGCCCTCGACCTGATCAACTCGGATCAGAACGTATCGTCGATCCTCGTCAATATTTTCGGTGGCATCACCCGCTGTGACGAGATCGCGAAAGGCATCCTGGACGCCATCGTCAGGGTCGACCTCCACTCCCCCATCGTGCTGCGCCTCGATGGCACGAACGCCGAAACGGGAAGAGCCCTGCTGGCCCCCCACCTCTCGGGCAGGCTGATCGCGGAGACGACCATGCTCGAAGCGGCGGCAAGGGCGGTCGCCCTGGCGTCCGGAGGGAGGTCGAGCGCCCCTGAAGGGGCCGGGGCGGCGGCGGGAGTCAACAGGGACGGCGATAGTGCTGACGGCGAGTCGGTCGATACAGCCAACGTGAACGCGGGAGGTCTTAGGTGAGTATTTTCCTCGACGGTACGGAGAGAGTGGCGGTAAGGGGACTCACGGGGAACCAGGGCCGCTTCCACGGTCTCAGGAACAGGGATTACGGCACGAAAGTCGTGGCCGGCGTAACCCCGGGCAAGGGCGATACGGACGTTGACGGCATACCGGTCTTCAATACGATGACCGAGGCGATCGAAGCCACGGGTGCGAGTGTCTCCTTCGTAGTCGTACCGCCGAAGGCCGCTGCAGGCGCGATCGTCGACGACGCCGAAGCGGGCATCAGGCTCTCGGTCTGCATTACCGAGGGCATTCCTGCGCAGGACGAGGCGCGGGCGATCAACATGCTGAAGGATCACTACCCTGAAACCCGCCTCATAGGCCCGAACTGCCCCGGGATCATCGCTCCGGGCAAAGCGAACATCGGCATAACCCCGGGGGACATCGCACTGGCAGGCGGACCGGTCGGCATCGTCAGCCGCTCGGGGACGCTCACATACCAGGCACTCCACGAGCTGACCCAGCAGGGGATCGGCCAGACGACCTGCGTTGGTATAGGCGGCGATCCGGTTCCCGGCACGAGCTTCCTCGACTGCCTCGAAGCATACGAGAAGGATCCCGAGACGAAGGCCGTGCTCATGATCGGTGAGATCGGGGGATCGGCCGAGGAGCAGGCTGCGGAGTACATCGCCGGAACCATGACGAAGCCGGTCGTTGCCTATATTGCCGGCCAGACCGCCCCGCCAGGGAGAAGGATGGGCCACGCAGGCGCGATCATCTCCGGATCAGCTGGGACTGCCCAGGGAAAGATGGATGCCCTGTCTGCAGCAGGGGTCCAGGTCGCTAAGAACCCAACCGAGGCTGGCTGGCTGATGGTGGAGATAGTGCGGTCGCTGGGCGCGTAGCGTGACCGGGGAACGGATCACGATAGAGCAGGCCGCGCACGTTGCCCGCTTGGCGCGCCTGGACGTCACCGGCGACGAGCTGGCGCTGTACACGATGCAACTCGAGGCCGTTCTCGAGTACGCAGGTCAGGTGGCAGCGGTCGATACGTCTTCCGTCCAGCCCACCGCTCACGCGACGCCCGCCGAGAACGTCATGCGCAAAGACGAACCGGGCGAATGCCTGGAACGGGACGACGTGCTCCGAGAGGCTCCGGAGTCGATGGACGGCATGTTCCTCGTTCCACGGATCCTCGGGGAGGCACCGTGAGATCCGCCGGGCCCGGTTCCCCGGCAAGGCCCGGTTCACCTGAGGGGCCCGATTCTTCCGAGGGGTCCGATGCTTCTTCGGGCTCCACTCCTTCTTCGGGGCCTACTCCCCCGTCGGGCGCCATGAGTATCGCCGCTATCGCCGCGGCCGTGCGGAGCGGCGAGGCCAGTGCGGCCGGCATTGTCGAGCAGTATCTTGGGGTAATAGAGGCAATGGACGCTGGGGTTGGCGCCTTCCTGGAGGTTGCAGGTGAAGCGGCTATCGCTGCAGCTCGCCGCGTGGATGCCCTCATGGCAAGCGGCGAGGACCCCGGTCCGCTCGCAGGGGTGCCGCTCGCCGTCAAGGACAACATGTGCACGAGGGGCGTCGCAACCACCTGCGCGTCGAGGATCCTCGCCGGCTGGCGACCTCCCTACGATGCAACTGCCGTTGCGCGCCTCGCCGCGGCAGGAGCTGTAACGGTCGGCAAGACGAACATGGACGAGTTCGCCATGGGCTCGTCCACGGAGAACTCCGCGGTGTGCGTGACGCACAACCCGTACGATCCCTCGAGAGTACCGGGCGGGTCCAGCGGTGGTTCGGCCGCCGCCGTGGCTGCCGGGATGATCCCCGGCGCCCTGGGCTCCGATACAGGAGGGTCGATCCGCCAGCCGGCCGCCCTCTGCGGCGTCGTCGGGGTCAAACCGACCTACGGGATGGTTTCGCGCTATGGCCTCGTTGCATTCGCCAGCTCGCTCGACCAGATCGGGCCGCTGACCCGCTCCGTCGAGGACGCGGCGCTCCTCTACAGCGTGATCGCCGGCCACGACCCGGCAGACAGCACCTCTATCCGTGAGGAGCCCGAGTGGACCGGCCGGCTTGCCGCCCCGGACATCCTCGAGAAGGGGGTCGTCGGCACGGTGGTCGGGCTCTTGCGGGAGATCACGGACGGGGCCGATCCGGAGGTGCGCAGCCGGGTCCTCGAAGCCGCAGAGGGCCTCTCCCGCTTGGGGGCGACCGTCGAGGAGGTATCGATCCCCGAACTGCGCTTCGCCCTTCCCGCCTACTACCTGATCGCCCCCGCCGAGGCATCGTCCAATCTCGCCCGCTACGACGGGATGCGCTACGGGCTCAGGCTGGGCGACGGTTCGGCAGAGAGCGTAATGTCCACAACCCGAGCAGCCGGGTTCGGTGCAGAGGTGAAGCGGCGGATCATGCTCGGCACCTACGCCCTATCGGCTGGCTACTACGACGCCTATTACGGCAAGGCGCAGAGGGTCCGCACGGTGCTCGTTTCGGCCTTCGATGCAGCCTACCGGCGATTCGACGTGCTGCTCGGGGCAGCGTCGCCGACAGTTGCCTTCCGTATCGGCGAGAAGGTGAACGACCCGCTGGCCATGTACATGTCCGACGTCTGCACCATCCCCACCAATCTTGCCGGCCATCCCGCGATGAGCGTCCCGTTCGGCACGGCCCCGGCACCCGGTGGCAACGGCTCGGCTACCGGGCCTGCCATGCCGGTCGGCGTTCAGGTTCTCGCCCCCAGGCTCGGCGAGCCTGCCATGTTCTCGGTTGCGGCCGCGCTGGAGCGTATCGCTCCCGTGACCGAGCCGCCGGTCCTCGATAGGCAGGAGCTGTGACGGCCTTCGGTTCGCATACGCTCGGGGGGCGGGCGTCCGGGAGGCAGGAGCTCTGATGGCCGTCGACGCCAGCGGCGGATCGGTAGGCTACGAACCCGTAATCGGGCTGGAGGTGCACTGCGAGCTTGCCACCGCAACGAAGCTCTTCTGTTCCTGCCCGAACTCCTTCGGCGATGAGCCGAACACCAACGTGTGCCCGGTCTGCCTGGCACTGCCAGGTTCGCTGCCGGTTCTCAACGAACGTGCGGTCGACCTCGCCATCCGGGTGGGGCTTGCGCTCCACAGCGATGTGCGCCAATGCACCTTCCACCGCAAGAACTACTTCTACCCGGACATGCCGAAGGACTACCAGATCAGCCAATACGACGAACCGCTCAACGCAGGCGGATGGCTGGATCTTCCATCCGGCACCCGGGTGGGGGTCACGAGAGCTCACCTCGAAGAGGACACCGGCAAGACGGTTCACATGGGGGGCACCGGACGGATACACGACGCGACTTTCAGCCTGGTCGACTACAACAGGGCCGGCGTCCCGCTCCTGGAGATCGTATCTGAGCCCGACATCCGTTCCCCGCAGGAGGCCCGCGAGTACGTGGCGGAATTGAGAGCCATACTTGTCGCCGCCGGCGCGTCGAAGGCACGAATGGAAGAGGGCTCCATGCGGGTGGACGTCAACATTTCCGTGCGTCCCGCCGGGTCTGCAAGTCTTGCCACTCGGTGCGAGATCAAGAACCTGAACTCGCTGCGCTCCCTCGTCCGGGCGCTGGAATACGAGATCGCAAGGCAGGCCGAGGTCTACAGATCCGGTGGTTCGGTCGTCCAGGAGACCCGCCACTTCGACGAGGATACCGGCAGGACCGCCTCGCTCCGCTCCAAGGAGGAGGCGCACGACTACCGTTACTTCGAGGAGCCGGACCTCCTGAGACTCGTTCCGGGACAGGAGCGTGTGGACGCTATCGCTGCCGGGCTGCCTGCCATGCCGGCGCAGCGCCGCAGTGAGATCGCGGCTCTGTTCTCCAGCGCAGGCGCGGGCACCGGCGGCGGGGCGGGAGCCGGCGGCGCAAGGGAAGACCAGATCGCCGGCCTGGTAGAGAACGG
The DNA here is from genome assembly GCA_021816935.1 of Actinomycetes bacterium. Classification (GTDB taxonomy): domain Bacteria; phylum Actinomycetota; class Acidimicrobiia; order Acidimicrobiales; family JAMCPL01; genus JAKAWR01. The sequence goes on along the minus strand of JAKAWR010000006.1, from coordinate 107,152 downwards.
GCTCGACGGCTTGCTCCTTGCCGCCGTGAACGGCGGAGTGTCCCCGGAGAAGGCACTGGCCCGGACCGCCAACGAGGCGGCGTCCCGCATCGACGAGGCGCTGGCGCTCGACCCGGAATCCTACGGCCGCCTCCTCGTCATGGAGGAGGCCGGTAAGCTCACGGCCACTCAGGTGAAGGCTGTCCTGTCTGAGATGCTGGATGAAGGCAGGGGGGACCCGGCTGCGATTGCAAAGCGTCTCGGTTTCGAGACGATGGGCGCCGGATCCATTAACGCATCCGTAGAGGAGGTCGTCGCCTCGAACGCTGCCGAGTGGGACCGGTACTGCAGCGGGGAGGACAAGCTCGCCCAGTTTTTCATCGGCCAGGTTATGAAGGCCACCCGCGGCAAGGCGGACGGCAAGGCAGTCGTGGCCGAGCTCCAGCGGCTGCGCTCGACCCGCTGACCCACCCGGCGGTTCCGGCTCGCAACCTCGCCGACGTCAGTCCGGGGCGTGGCGGAACGGATTTACCACCCTCACACCGTCCAGGTCCTGACCATCCTGGAGGTATTCACTGAGCAAGCGCTCGTAACCCGCTTCGCGCTCAGCAGCAACGATCAGTGAGTCCCAGTAAGAAAGGTGGAAGCAGTTCTCTACGTGCCACGCTCTCTCGATCGTCGCCCGGTTAGGAACAATCGGCCGCCATGTGAAGTGGTCGCGCATGTCGGCCTGTGCCTGGTCAAGGTTGCGACGAACCGGGAGAGCGAAGGGTGCCCTGGCCGGCAGCAACCGACCAGCAGGTCGGCCATGGTATCAGCGGACCACGAGCCCCGGCATCGTGACAATGCCCGCAGTGGCGGCAGGACCCAGGTCGATCTCAACGGCTACCCGGTGGTTCGCTCGCATCACGAGTGGTACGGCCCCCAGGCCCGGGACGTCAGGAGCGTTCCCGGAAAAGCCTGCACCGGCGGTGCTGACTGTCGACCCCGCAGCAACCGGACTGCCCGGGGAGCCCGCGCCTCCTCCGCTGCCCGCCTGCGACGAGGTTGTGCCGTCAGGGGCGGGCACGAGAATCAACGGAGCCGATGGCGATACGCTGTCCTCGGTAAGTGGGCTCGATCCGGCCGACCCTGCGGACGCGGACGAGCCCGCAGGGTCAGGCAAAGACTGGGGCGGCGGTGCTGACGAAGACGACGCGGAAGGCACCGGCGCGTTCCCCGCCAGGTACAGGCTGATGCTCGCAGGCTTCGACGAGAGGTCGACCACGGCCATCCGAGCAATGCTCGTACCCTCCACCGGCAACGCGGGAATGAGCCAGTCTCGCGCTCCCGTGGCGTAGCCGAGGACCATCCCGAAGGCCGTCGTGGGAGGATGCGCAAGCGCCGCCGCAGCAAGGGCTTCCGACCGGCTCACCACCACGTCCACCCCGTTGAGCGAAGTCGCCGATACCTGGTATACGGTACCTGCGGGAATGCCCTGAACAGAGGTGGGGAGCACTACGGTTGTCGCTCCGGCGGGAACGGTGATCTCGACACTCTGGGATCCCCCAATCCAGGCAAATGTCAACCGAACCTTTGCACTCGATGCGGCGGGATCGAACACGTGGAACGCAACCTGCGAACCTGCTACATCGGCGGTGGCCGGGATCGACCACCGTGGCGACGCCACCGGTGAGCCGAGCACCAGGGCCATACCGCTGTCCCTGACACTGGAGGACCCCTCCGCTCCCGCCTGCAATTCGGCCGCAACGATGGTACCCGTTACCGCGCTGACGGTCGTGGCAATCGGGCCTTCCGACACAACGTGCTCACCCGAGTCGATTACGTCAAGGCCGTCGGCCGGTACCTCTATCCCCTGGAATGCAGGCGGAGAAACGCTGCCGGCGGGATCGGAGAACGACAGGTCCACCACGGCCGCGCTCGGCTCGGGATTGAGCAGCTCGACGAAGAGGTGAGCCCCTCCTGCCGTAGATCCGTCCGGCAGGTACCATGACGTCGCGCCGGCAGGGGCGCAGGGAGCTACCGACCACCCGGTAAAGCCCGCCGCAGCCTCACTCACCGCCACGCCGCCGCCCTGCACAACGACGGAGGCTCCCAGGAATGGCCCGGAGAGCATGCTGAACAGGTTAACCGTGACCTGCGCACCAGGCCGCACCGGCATCACGGAGTAGCGCTCGATACCTATGGATGACACGGCTCGCACGGTGGCCTGGACCGGCTTCGCGCTGTCCGATGTAATAATGAGGCTCACCGGCGCCGCTCCTTTTGCCCCGGTCGCTCCGGGACAGTACCACGCTGAGGATCTCGACCCGCCAGCAGACACCTCCGACAGTGCCAGCGCGCCCCCACCGCCCGGGAGCTGCTGGCCGGCGCTCCTCCCCACGGCGGCATCGATCAGCCCGACCCCTACGAGGACGAGAAGGGCGCCCGCGACAACAAGCACCCGATCCCGCATCCCGATCTCCTCCGGGCGCCGGAGGCGCTGCAGCGGCCCGGCAAGGGATGGGCCGTCAGGTGCCGCCGGGACCTTGCGCCCCAGGCGGTGAAGCAACCCGGAAAGGCGCCACGCGGTCCCCGTCACCCTCCCCTCCTCCGCAGCCGGGCCAGCGCAATGACGCCGACGACCCATAGCGCCAGTTCGAGAACTGCCAGAACCGGCACGTACCACGGTATGACCGATCCCCGGGACCTGCCCCGGTGCGGTGCCGTGACCACGAACAGTTCGTACCCGCTCGTCCCCGCCACCTCCACGAGATCGGTCTGTGCCCTCAACTCGTCCACCAGGTTCGGAATCGGACGCTGAATGGCCGTGGTCTGGACGCCCGGCACCTGGGGGGCATACGAGTTAGCCTCCACGACATATCTGATCCCGAGCTTCCCGAGCATCTGACCGAGCGTCGCAACCTTCCCGCTGCCGGCCGCCTGAACGTCACCCATCACCCTCCCTCCCCCTGCGGGTACCGAGGCGCTCCAAAGCCAGCCGTAGTCCGGGAGCCAACCCCCGGAGACCGCATAGCCGAGACCCTGCGTTACCCCGTGGGCATACGGCAGTACCGCGGGATTGGCGAGCCAGAGGGTCCCGCCTCGAGAAGACCCGCCGCCAGAAGCCGGCACCACGGCGACCGCACCGTGCACCGGCGAGACCGTGCCGAAACCGTACTGAACGAGGCCCCATGCACCCCCCGCCGCGTCCGCCACCGTAGGGGTCACGGTAACCGCCAGCGCGGCAATCACGGCTCCCGCTGCGAGAAACGCGACCCCGGGTCTTGACCTTGCTCGCTCCATCTTATGGAACCTCTCCACGAGCTCATCGACCCCCAACCCGATTACGGCGCATAAGGCAAGTGCGGCCAGCAATTCCACGACGCCCGGTACCAGGCCAACCGGACCCAGCCAGTTGCGCCCGGTCAGCCAGCCGCCGGCGAGAGCGATAAGTGCCACGGTCCACGCCCAGAACGCCCAGCTCAGACGCCTACCACGCAGCACGAGAATCGCCGCCAGTGCCAGGGCAACAAACCCGTACGATAACGGGTTGGCTGCGAAGCTGCCCGTGTGGAACCTGAGCAGGCTGGTCCACGAACCAATCGATCCCGGCACAAGGGAGCCGCCCTTGAACACCGCGAGCGGACTCAACCCGGCCAGCGAGTAAATGGACCACGGGACGAGTAGGAGCACGGCCACAAACCAGCCCGCGAGGGTCCCCAGGCATCGGCAGAGTCGCTCTCGACGTTCACCGATGTCCGGAAAGCCGGCCGCACCGGCCAGGGCGAGAAGGAGCGGAAAGTCGAGCACGGCCGGCGACACCATTGCAAAGACGGCCGTGACAAGGCCCACCGTGATGCCGCGCCGCGCAATGGTGGGAAGGCTGCTCCGTACAAGCTCTCGCCACGACATATCGGCGCCGGCCGCCTCTCGGGAGCGTTCGCTATGACCTGCCCGGCGGCCAGTAAGACGATCTGGCGTCGCGGCAAGAACCACAAACGGCGCCGCCGCAAAGGCGACCAGTCCCTGCAGGTGACCTGCCGAAATGTCGCCGTAGACCGCGGGAATCGAGAGGTACATGAGCGTTGCCACCGTCCGGGCCAACCTGGACGCCAACGGGCGCGCCAGTATCCACATGCCGAACGCACCGGCCGGAACCGTTCCCAGGATCAGCACTTTCAATGCGAGGCCGGACGAACCCGCCAGCAGGAAGCTCACGATCCCGAAGGCAAGGCTCGCAGGCGACGAGGGAACGCGGGGCCCGAGGCTGGCAATACCCCATCCCGTAAAGAAGTGAGATATCCCTGCGGTCCAGCTCGGAGGCGGCAGGAAAGACCCGACGGCGGGCAAGTGGCCTCTGAGGAGATCCCGACTCCCGTAAAGAAGGACAACAATCGCTACGATCCAGCCGGCAACGAGCGACTTGCTGCGCCACCCCACCCACCACGGGCGTTCGTCCGGTGCCATGGCAGCCGGCGGCTCCGCCAGATGCGCTCCGGTCAGGCCGTGCAGGGAAACTCGCTTCACATAAGCCGATGCACGAGCAAAGCCCCCCAGCTGGAACCGCATTACGTCGTGGTCGGTCACTCTCCGTGTGGCAGCCACCGCAGCCCTGGCTTCAGATATTGCCTTCAAGTGGCCGAGGTTCCATTGCCATGCGCGGGCAACTGCTCTGGAGCGCGTCCTTTGCCCCCCTACGAAAGCGAGAGCCATCTCGACCAGGTGGAGAACCGCCAGGACCGGAAGCACTAGCATCAGGTGCCACCCATCGTAGACAGATAGAACAGTCTTCAGCTCGTGGCGCCTCTTCAGGTCGGCCATCAGAGCAGCCTCGTCGAAACGCGTGCTTACCTCCCGTCCGCTCGGCCACCTTCCGCTGCCCGGCGGGTGCGCCGATGCAAGCGAACCCGCGTCCTGCGATGCACCTGCTGCCTGCCCGCTGTGGGCGCCTGGACCGGAGTCGCCCCCTGGACCGGAGTCGCCCCCTGGACCGGAGTCGCCGTTGTGGCCTTCGCCCCTGTCGGAACCGTCTACACCGCCGTTGTCATTGCCCCTGCCGGAACCGTCTTCCCCCGCCGCTCCCCTGACCCACGTACCCGTCTCCCACACGGAGAAGGGCCGCAGGCCGGCCGCCATAGCCTCCAGATGGCGCACCCGCGCAGACGAGCAGAAAAGCACGCGAGATCCCGCCACCCGCGCCCTCCAGCAGAGATTGACGTCCTCCCCCATAGCCACCATCGCCGGGTCGAGCCCTCCAAGTTCACGGAGGAGATCGCCCCTGACAAGGGTGCATCCCCCCGGTGCCGAGAAGACCTCGAACACGCCGTCGTGCTGACCATGATCCTTCTCGTCGGGCTCCACCCTTTCGACCGCCACCCCGCACTTGTCGACCAGTACCCCAACGTGCTGGAGCGCCGTTTCGTCGTTCCACTCCACGAACTTCGGGGTTACTATCCCGGCATTGGAATGGTACGCCTCGGTCACCATCCGCCTCAACGAATCGGGATCGAGTGCTACGTCGTCATGGCAGAGAAGCAGGTAATCTGCCCCCTCTACCTTCTCGAGAGCGAGGTCCACCGCTGCCGCGAACCCGACATTGCCCGCAGCATCGACCACGTAGGCTTCCGGAAGGATACCTGCTACGCGTCTCGCCAGAGATTCGCCGCTCTCCCGCTCCCTGTTGCCGGAGTCCACGACAATGGTCACAGTCTCCGGGTAATCCTGGTCGCCAAGCGATTCGAGCGTAGTCTCGAACCAATCGCCGGGATCACTTGCAACTACCACGATCCCAACTGCCGGCGCCAGCGCATCGGTCTCGCCGCCCGGCGAGGCGTCAGCGGTTCCATTCACTCCGAGCACCCTACCACTTCGCCGTAACCCCGGCCAAGACGATACCGCTCTGCGGGCCGTCGTGCAGCAGGCCGATTCCCAGCAAGCCGCAACTGCCATGCCTGTTCACAGAGCATTTTCATGTTCGTGCTTGCAATTGTTTAACTGCCCGGATATAATAATTAGCAGGAAGAATCGGATGCAGGCGGGAAAGCAGAGCGTCGTAAAGATGCAGCACCGCTTGCCGCATATGAGCGGGAGGGTTTGAATGCCTAACCTGAAGGAAAGTACTGAGAGCGTGGCGGACGCAGCCAAGAATGCCGCATACGTGGCCATCGGGCTTGGAGTGATCGGCTTCCAGCGGGCTCAGGTCCGTAGGCAGGAGCTGTCGAAGGAGTTCTCGGAGCGCTTTGGCGGTTCCGGCGATAACATCCAGGCAACGATTGACGCGGCGAAGGCCGAACTCGCAAAGCAGGTCGAGAAGGCCGACACGCGGGTCGAGCAGTTGCTGGACCGCATCGAGGCCGGGCTCGGTCCCATAGAGGCCCGCCTCCCCGAGCAGGCTCGTACCGCAGTCACCAAGGCGCAAGCACAGGCACGCCAGGTCGGGAAGCAGGTACGCGAGAAGATCATCGCGACCCTCGCCGCTTGAGTCCGAGGGCAACTGGCACAGCCACCGGGCGCGTGCGCCTTCCGGTGGACCCGATCCCTCGATGTGCCAGGCTCTCTACGAACGAACCGGCGTGATCACACCTCACTGTAACGAGCCTCAGCGAATAGCGAGTCTCTAAGCGCCAGTTCCAGGGGAATCCGTACAGCCCCCAAGACGGTTCCCCTTCCGGTCTATCCCCTGCCCCGGGAGAGGCCGGTACACTGCAATCAGCCTGCCGCAAGGCAGGCTGATTGCTTTCTAGTGATGATTAGCTATTCAGCGACCGTCGATCTCGCCCTCGCCCGGCTGCTCAAAGCCTCAGCGCTTCTCCTTGACCTTGGCGGCCTTCCCGATTCGATCCCGCAGATAATAGAGCTTCGCCCGCCTGACGTCGCCCCGGGTGACCCGCTCGATGCCCGAGATCACCGGGGAATGAACAGGGAAAGTCCGCTCGACGCCCACACCGAAGCTGATCTTCCTGACCGTGAAACTCGAGCGCGCTCCCTCACCGCGCCGCTTGATAACGACTCCCTGGAACGTCTGGACCCTCTCGCGGCTTCCCTCGACAACCCGGACGTGCACCTTGACAGTGTCACCCGGCCCGAACTCGGGAATGTCATCTTTAGTATACCGGCTGTCCACAACCTCGGAGATGTTCATAGCAACGAGACCTCTCAATACACGACCTCGCAGAACCACGCGAAATCACAAACGTGCAGGACAATCGCCTGCGACTACCATTGGTAAGCCACCCTCCCCTCCACCGCAAAGACGGCACGGCTCTAAGCCCGGGCTTTGCGCCCCGCCCAATTATAGCGCCGGGCCCAGTGATAGCGTTTCCACGGAAACGCCGCAAGCGCCTCAGCGCTGGAGCGACTTCACCTCCAGGTACTCCTCGAGCCCGAAGTGGCCAAGCTCGCGCCCGATACCCGACTGCTTGTACCCGCCGAACGGCGCAAGCGGGTTGAAAGACCCGCCGTTGAGGTCGACCTGGCCGGTCCGGATCTTCCTTGCTACACGCTCTGCCTCTGACTTGTCGGAAGCCCATACCGAACCTCCGAGCCCGTATGTCGAGTCGTTCGCAATCTCCACCGCCTCTTCTTCGCTGTCGTAAGGCAGGATCGAGAGCACGGGCCCGAAAATCTCCTCCTGGGCTATGGTCATCTTCGCACCGACGTTCGTAAAGACGGTCGGTTTCACGTAGTACCCGCGATCGAACTCCTCCGGCGCCTCGGCCCCACCCCTTAGCAGGGTGGCCCCCTCGTCGATGCCCTTCGTGATGTAGCCGCGCACGCTCTCGCGCTGGGCAGCCGAGATCAGCGGGCCGAGCCGCGTGCTGAAGTCAAGCGGGTCGCCCAGGTTGTAGTTCTCGGCCTCAGCCAGCACTAATTCTTCTACCTCGGATAGCGAGCTTCGCGGCACGACCATCCGGGTCTGGGCCGAACAGGTCTGGCCGGAGTTGAGCCAGCAGAAGGAGAGCCCGCTCGCAACGGCGGTCTTCAAGTCTGCACCGGGCAGGATTACGCAAGCCGACTTGCCTCCCAGTTCCAGCGTGACCCGCTTGATGGTGTCCGCAGCCTGGATCATGACTCGCCTCCCAGCCGGAGTGGAACCCGTGAGCGACACCATGTCGACCCCGGGATGCGACGCGAGCGCCTCACCGATGACGCTGCCCGCACCGGACACCAGGTTGAAGACGCCCGGCGGAAGGCCGACTTCCTCGATGATCTCCGCAAGAACGAACGCGTTCAACGGAGCCACCTGGGAAGGCTTGACGACGACCGTGCAGCCGGCCGCCATTGCCGGAGCCACCTTTGCCGCTATCTGGTGCAGCGGGTAGTTCCACGGGCTGATCGCCCCCACGACACCGATGGGCTCGCGCACCACCAGGGAGTTGCCGATCTCCTCTTCGTACTGGAAACTCGTCGCAAGATCGGCCATCGAGGCGAAGCTCATGATCGGCAGACCGAGCTGTACAAGGTTCGCTATGGGCAGTGGCGTCCCGACCTCTCGTGCAATGAGTTCGGCGATCTCGCTCGTACGGGCGCTCAACGCCTCCTGGATGCGGCGAAGGGACTTCCCTCTTTCCTCCCTGGAAGTCTCCGACCAGGAGGGAAACGCCCTCCGCGCCGCTTCGACCGCCTTGTTGACGTCTTCAACCGTGCCGTCGGGGATCGTCCCCATCACCTCTTCCGTCGAAGCGTTGATCACCTCGATCACCGAACCGCTCGTCGACGGTACCCAGGCGCCGTCTATGTACACCTTGTCACGAACATCCATAACCGCAACCTCCTGAACTCAGGATCCCGGGCATCCGCGATGCCACCGGGCCACCCGGACCGTGCCGGACCGTTCCCGCAGGCAGCAACCGAACTACTGCCGCTGCCATCCTACAACGGCTCGTGCCGCTGAATGCAATCGGACCGTGGTCAACTCGACGGACTCGACCATCGGCCGAGTCCGTGGCCACTGGCCAGCTCGTCGGCAGATCCCCAGTGCCTCCCGAAGAACCGGCTCAGCCGTCCAAGCGCGTCCTGCGATTCGGGGGCATCGGGAGAGAACTGCTGGAAAACGTGGATACACCCGTCGAAGGCGTCCATCGTCGCGTCCACGCCGGCCTCCCGAGCACGGTCGATGAACCGGACAGCGTCATCGTAGAGGACCTCCCGCGTTCCCACCTGCGCGTATACGGGCGGAAGGCCGGCCAGATCGCCGAAAAGCGGTGACACGAGAGGGGTCCTCGAATCCAGGTCGACGGCGTAGTACGTCACCCATTGCTCAAGTTGGGCCAGATCCACCAGGGGATCCGCCGCCGCACGGGTCTTGAAGGACTGTCCGCTCATGGTCATATCGAGCCAGGGTGAAAGGAGTGCGCATGCGCGAGGCTGGGGCCCGCCGGCGTCGCGCATCGCAAGCAGGAGCGCCGCAGCCAGCCCCCCGCCGGCCGAGTCGCCCGCTACGGACAGGCCCGCGGGCAGCGAGCCGGCGATTGCGCCGAAGCCCGCTCTTGCGGCATCCAGGGCTGCCGGATAGGGATGTTCCGGGGCGAGCGGGTAGTCGAGCAGGTACACCACGCATCCCGCTACAAGGGCGAGGCGAGAGGCGAGCTCCCTGTGAGATTTCAGGCTTCCGATGACGTACCCACCACCGTGCAGGTAGAGGATGGCGCGCGACGAGTCGCAGGTGCCGCGAGTGATCTTCTCTGCGGCGATGCCAGCCAGGTCCACCTCCTCGATCAACGTCTCGGCAGCAGGCGGGTACGCATCGCCGATCTGGTCGTAGACGGCGCGCATGGACTCCACCGTCATCATGTTTACATCAAGCGGGCCGATCTGCTTCAACAGGTCGATGGTTGCCGCCATCTGCTCGCTTGCCATCACGTCGCTCCCTTCACCCTCCGGACCATGCGCACCATTGGCCGATCCGCTGTGTAAGACTGGCTGCATGCCCCAACGGCGCTGGTTCGATGCCGCACATCCTCAGACCCTGCAAATTGCGGTCATCCTGCTGTACATCAACGCCGCGCTCACCGTACTTTTTATGATAGTCGGGGCCGCTTACTTCATCCCGACGGCGATGCTTCTCGTGGCGGAGGGGGTGGCCGCTAACGGGATAGCCAACTCCGAGCGCTGGGGCTACGTCACTGCGGTCGCCGCTTCGGTCATCTACCTCATGCTGACTCTCGTCGCGTGGCTGGCGTGGAACGGCGGCATCAACGTCTTCGGGCTACTTTTCAGCGTCGCCCTCGTGGCACTCCTACTGCACCCGATGACAAGAGGTTACGAGCGCGTCTGGTTCCACTGACCGCCGGCGGCGGGATTCAGTGCATTACTATCCCGCCTCGCCGCCCGAGCTGACCGCGACCCGGCCCCTGCGGCAAGAAAGTGCGCCCGCGCCGAAGGCCTTCTTCAAGCCCCACCACGATACGAGGAGGAACGCCTCGATAACGATCTTCGAAGACATCTTCGACTTGCCCTTCTGGCGGTCGACGAACCTGATGGGTACCTCTGTCGCCTTGCCGCCGGAGTCCAGAACCGCTCTCACCATCTCGATCTGGAAACCGTAGCCCTCGGCTTTCACCTTCGGAAGGTCGATCTCGGAGAGGATCGCCGCGCTGTACGCCCGGTACCCGGAGGTTGCGTCCCTTATTCCGAACCCGAGGACCGCAGCTGCGTAGACGTTGCCGCCCCGCGATATCGCCCACCGGTACCAGGGCCAGTCGGGGATCTCACCTCCCGGCACGTAACGTGAACCGACAGCCAGATCGAACCCCTCCGCGAGAGGCTCCACGAGACGCAGGATGTCGCCGGGATCGTGGGAGAAGTCCGAGTCCATCTCTAGAAGGCAATCGAAACCCCTTTCCAGTCCCCAAACGAAACCCTCCTTGTAGGCCGTACCGAGCCCGGCCTTACCAGGCCGCAGCATGACGTGGATGCCGTCGATCTCGCCTGCCACGCGCCGTGCGATAGCGGCGGTGCCGTCCGGGCTCCCGTCGTCCACCACTAGAACGGACACCTCGATCGAGCCGCCGCGCTCCCGCGCCGCATCGATCGCTCTCAGGATTGCTTCTATGTTCTCCGCTTCGTTGTAGGTAGGCAGTACTACCAGTACCCGCACGCCTGATCTCCTCACCAGCTCCCAGACTTCACAGCCCCGCCGGCTCCACCGGACTCCCCGAACCCGCCGAGGCCGCCAGTTCCACTGAGCCCGCCGAGGCGGCCGGTGCCGCCGGCTCCACACTACCCCCATGATCGTCGCCAGCGACCTGCACCGGAGACACAGATCGCGCCTCACGCCTCTGGCGCACCGTCGCCGACACCTCCCGACCGATCACCTGGATGGCCCCGGCGGCCGGTATGGCCATGATCGCCCCGAAGAACGCTCCGATGGCGGAGTCGATCTCACCTCCGAGATTGACTCCCACCAGGACCGCCACCAAGACCCAGAGCGGGCTTACCCGCACCGTCTTCGACATCACCACGGGATTCAGCACGTGGTTCTCTACCTGCTGGTAAACGAGAAAAGCCACGAGGATCACGATCCCGGCCACGAGCGAATGGATGAGCGCCACTATCACAACCACGATCCCCGCAAGCAGCCCGCCCACCAGGGGAAGCATGTCCACGAGCGCAACCCACCCTGCGAGTAGGACGGCAAAGGGAACCCCGAGAATCAGCATGAACACCAGCATCACGACACCTGCAATTGCCGACGTCAGCATGTCGCCGAACATGTAGCCGACCGCTGCCCGCTCGATGGCCTTACCGGTTGCCTTCATCCTTTCCGCACGGTCGAGACGGACAGACGAAAGGATGCTCCGGGAGATTTTCGGAGCCTCCAGCATGATGAGCAGGGTAAGCATTGCCATCGTCACGAGGGTCGTCAATGCCGAAATCGTCGCCTTGCCAATGGAGAGCGCGGGTGCCGATATCTTCTTCGCCAGATCCGTCAGCTTCGGCGCGTTCTTCTTCACCCAGCTGTCGATGTGGTACCGACCGATCAGATGCCCGATCCTGCCCCTGTGGTGCTCGGCATCCGATACGAGCTTCGGGATCTCCTTAGCGAAGTGAGTCACGGCCGTGACGAGAGGGTATCCGAATAGCCCCGCCAAGCCCAGCAGCACGAGAACCCCCGCCGCGAAGACCAAACCTGCTGCTGCTCCCCTCCTTAACCGGCGCTGTTGCAGCAGGCGCACGAACGGGTTGAGCAGCATCGCCGCAAAGGCGGCAATAACGGCCTCGAGGATGATGTGGCGAAGCTGGACCACGAGCCACCCGGCGACCACGGTGGCAACGAGGATCCCATCAGCAGCAAGGATCGTGCGAACGACTCCCGGACGGTCGCCCGATCCCGATACGAACCGGGACAGCATCGAGTCACGCTGGGAACCCTGCGCCGGCGGGTCTCCCGATTCGATCATCCCACCAGCTTTGCACCTTTTGGCCGACCCGCCCGCGAATGCTCTAACCCGGCAGGGATCCCGCTCGCCGGTACTGCGGCGTGGCAACATAGACGGGTGGGCTACGACGACCTGCAGGAAGGCTCCACAGGCCGTGAGCACGCCGTGGACGGAACCCCGGAGCCGGATGACGCAGCTACGGCTGTCCCGACAGCGCACCGCCCGGTCCGCTCCCTCGGCCGGCGGATTCTCCGCCTGATCCGCCACATGGCGGTCCTCTTGATCATGGCCCTCGTGGTCGAGTACGCCGTCCTTCCCCTGATACCCGGTATCAAGAAATCCCTTCATGCGCTCGGGTCCGCAAACGTGGGCATACTCGTTCTCGGTCTCGGTCTAGAGGTCGCGGCTCTGGTTGCCTACGTTCAGCTCACCCACACGGTAATGCCCGACCCGAAGCCACGAAGGACCCGGCTGGCAAGGATCAACCTGTCGACACTCGCCCTCAGCCACATCGTGCCGGGAGGTACGGGCCCGGGGACCGCTCTCGGCTACCGGCTACTCACCCAGGAGGACGTCACGCCTGTCAACGCCACCTATGCGCTCACCATCCAGGGCGTCGGCTCGGCAATCGTGCTGAACGGCATCTTCTGGGTGGCCCTTGTCGTATCGATTCCGCTCTACGGGTACCAACCGCTCTACGGCATAGCCGCCGGCATCGGCACCTTGATGCTCGCCATCTTCGGGGCGGTGGTTTACCTCACCATGAAAGGAAGAGAGCGCACGGTCCAGCTGGCCGGCCGGTTGGCGAGAAAGATTCCCCTGCTTCCGGAGGCAAAGCTCACCAACCTGCTCCGCCAGATCGCAGACAGGTTTCACAGTCTTCTTGTAAACCCCCGCCTGATGAGAAGAGCCATCATGTGGGCGGCGGCGAACTGGCTCCTCGATGCCGCCTCGCTCTGGGTTTTCATTCTCGCTTTCGGCAAGACCCTCATGCCGATAGACCTGCTTGTCGCCTACGGCCTGGCGAACATCCTCGCCGTCCTGCCGATCACACCGGGCGGCCTCGGCATCATCGAGGGAGTGCTCATCCCAACGCTTCACGGCTTCGGCGTACCGAAGACGGCGGCGATCCTCGCCGTACTCGGGTACCGGTTCGTGAACTTCTGGCTGCCGATCCCCGCCGGGGGGATTACCTACCTCTCGCTGAGGGTGTCGAGGAGAAACGGCCACGGGCGGCTACGAGATCGGGACCTCTTCGGGCCGGCCGGGCCCGCCTGACCGGCCGCGACAGCCTCGTCTCCCGGTGTCCAGGCAGGTGCACAACGCCGCGCTCGAGGGGCGGACCTGTCGGAGTCGTGATCCTGGCGCATACGAACGTTCCGTCGGCACTCCACGCGATCCGGCTGGATGCCCCAGGTAGTGACACTCGGAGAAGCCACGTCAACGGGCCTTGGCACCTACCCCAGGTCGGCATCGTCAGGAGGCATCGACCCGGGCACGCTCGATATGGAGCGCCGGCCCGGACACGGCTCAATGGACGGCATTGGCCCGGACACGGCTCAGTGCCAGCTGCTGCAGCTCCCGCTGGACGCTCACCCCCGCGATCGCCGCCTCCTTCGACCACATGCCGTCCGGGCCGAGGCACCACGAGCTCACGTCGTCGGCAAGGCACAGCGAGAGCACCTCCTCAACACGTGCTCTCGTGGCGGGCGTGCTGAGCGGCACGAGCGCCTCGATGCGCCGATCAAGGTTTCGCTCCATCAGGTCGGCCGATCCAATTAGAAGAACGCGACCAACGTCTCCCTCCTGACCGAAAGCGTAGATCCGCGAGTGTTCCAGGAAGCGCCCGACGATTGACTTCACCCGGATACTCTCCGACAACTGAGGAACCTGTGGACGCAGGGAGCAGACACCCCGAACAATCAGGTCGGTGCGGACCCCCGCCGACGAAGCCCGGTAGAGAGCATCGATTATCTCCACATCGGTCAGCCCGTTCACCTTCATCACTATTCGGCCGGACTCCCCCTTTGCCTGCTCACCTTGGATAAGCTCGATGAGCCGCTTCCGGGTCTGCGCAGGCGACACCACCAGGCGCCCGTAGTCGACCTGCTTGGAGAAGCCCGTCAGGAAGTTGAATAGGTCACCCACGTCCTGAACCAGCTGCGGGTCCGCCGAGAGCAACCCAAGGTCCTCGTAAGTCCTCGCAGTCTTGGGATTGTAGTTGCCGGTGCCCACATGGCAGTACCGCCGGATGCCGTCGTCCTCGCGCCGGGCCACAAGCAGCGTCTTCGAGTGGACCTTCAACCCGGCGATCCCGTACACAACATGGACTCCCGCCTCTTCAAGCGTTCTTGCCCAGCTGATGTTGTTCTCCTCATCGAAGCGGGCTTTCAGCTCGATCACCGCAGCTACCTGCTTGCCGGCTCTCGCCGCGTCTACGAGAGAGCTGACGATCGGGCTGTCGCCCGAGGTCCGGTAGAGGGTCTGCTTGATCGCCACCACCTGGGGATCGGCAGCGGCCTGCGACAGGAACGCCTCCACGGATGCGGCAAAGGAGTCGTATGGATGGTGAACGAGGAGGTCCTCTCTGCGAACTGCCGAGAAAAGATCCGGCTGGTAGGCAGCCCCGTCCGCCAGCGGGTAAGGCGTCGTCGGGGACCACGTCTCCTCATGGAGGTCGGGACGGTCGAGACTGTACAGGGCCCACAGGCCGCCCAGCCCGAGAGGTGCAGCTGACTCGTAGATGTCGCCTTCGTCGAGTGCCAGCTCGCCGCGCAGGATCTCCCGAAGCCGATCCGGCATTCCGGCCTGCACTTCCAGCCTGGCGACGGCACCGAAGCGCCGCCTATGCAGCTCCAGTTCGACCGCATCGAGAAGATCGTCGGCCTCGTCCTCCGCCACGTTCAGGTCCGAGTTCCGGGTGACGCGGAAGAAACAGGTATCGCCCACCTCCATCCCCGGGAAAAGCCGCTGCAGCTGGGCCGCAATGACCTGCTCCAGCGCCACGTTGTGGACCCCGTCGGGAGTCGAGAGGAACCGCGGCAGGCTCGGGGGGACCTTCACCCTGGCTATGCGCTCCTCATCGCTATCCTGGTCGGCCACGTACACCATCAGATTGAGCGACAAGTTGGAGATGTAGGGGAAGGGGTGGCCCGGATCGACCGACAGTGGTGTGAGTACCGGAAAGATATCCCGCTCGAACAGCGCGTTGAGATAGTCCTGCTGATCTGCACCGAGCGTCGACCAGTCCGAGACGCTGATTCCCACCTCCTCGAGCGATGGGATGAGCTCGTCGTAGTAAAGAGCGTCCTGCCTCCGCATCAGCTCGATTACCGCGGAACGGACCGCGTCCAGGACCTCCTGCGGGCGCATCCCATCCGCCTGCCTGGTCCTCACGCCAGCGTCCACCTGGTCTTCGAGGCCCGCCACCCTGACCTGGAAGAACTCGTCCATGCCCTCCGAGAAAATGGCCATGAACTTCACCCGCTCGAGCAGCGGTAGTGCCCTGTCCGCCACGAGGTCGAGCAGGCGGGAGGCGAACGCCAGCCATGAGGTCTCCCTATTGGAAAAGCGCGACGGACCGAGGTCGGCCGGGTCGAAGCTGCGGACCGGATCACCCGATCCCGTAGCGGCCTGATCTTCCCCGACGGCTGCGTACCGGTCATCGCGGTCGGTCGCCTGCACTTCCGCTCCCCCATATTGATCCTGCCATGTCGGTACCGCGACCGCTCCAATAGTAAGAGCGACGCCGGCAGGAGCACCCTCTGGTGTAGACGTCACGCGCCCGATTGTACTCCTTCCCCGGTGGTTACGAGACTGAGCGGACCCTTTACGCAGACCTTGCAGGCATTAGGCTAGGTCCGGTGGACAGCAAAGATCGCGTGCAGCGCGAATCCCGTTCGCCTGACGCCGGACGGCACGACGGCACGACGAGCCAACGTCCCGTGAGCCGGGTTGCCGGCAGTAGCTCTGCAACGTTCTCCGTGAAGGCTTCCTCCACGCAGGCCGGCAGCAGAAGGTCTGGGGGGGCGGCCTCCGTTGCCGGAGGCGGAGCCGTCACGGGCGGAGCCGTCACGGGCGGAGCCGTCACGGGCGGAGCCGTCACGGGCGGAGCCGTCACGGGCGGAGCCGTCACGGGCGGAGCCGTCACGGGCGGGATCAGGACACAGGAACGCGAGAAGAAAGTGCGCCGCCGGAAGCCGAAACGGCGCACCGAGCTCGGCCTGCTCGTCCTAGTCGCCCTGATCATCGCGGGCCTCTATACCATCCTGGAGCTCGACACCCGAAGCCGGCCGCCGGCCCATCTCGGAGTATTCATCGGTGCGCTGCTCGGCGTGGCCTTTGTGGCCCACATGATCAACCGCTTCCTGGCCCCCGATGCCAGCGCCGCCTTCCTCCCGCTTGCCGCACTGGGCAACGGGCTCGGGGGCGTGATGATCCTGCGGATCGACCCCGCCGAGGCTAAGTTGCAGGCGGTATGGACGGGCGTCAGCCTGATCCTCTACGGCCTGACCCTGCTGGTCGTACGGCGCTCCCGGGATCTCGACCGCTACCGCTACATACTCCTGCTAGCAGCGATCGGACTCATCCTCGCGCCGCTCGTGCCCGGCTTGGGCGTCGACATCTACGGTGAGAGGCTGTTCGTCCACGCCGGACCGATCGAGGGCCAGCCGATCGAGCTTGCGAAAATACTCCTCGCGATCTTCTTCGCGTCGTACTTCAGCGAGAAGCAGGAGATGCTGCGAATCCCTACTCGACGCTTCGGCAACCGCCTGGTAGTCGATCCCGCACCGCTCGGCCCGATAGTTGCAGCGGCCGCTCTCAGCCTTCTCGTCCTCGTCGCCGAGCGCAACGTA
Source organism: Actinomycetes bacterium (assembly GCA_021816935.1). Lineage (GTDB taxonomy): Bacteria > Actinomycetota > Acidimicrobiia > Acidimicrobiales > JAMCPL01 > JAKAWR01. The sequence goes on along the minus strand of JAKAWR010000006.1, from coordinate 89,955 downwards.
GGCTTCGGGATACTGCTCTTCGCATTTTTCGTGGCGATCTTCTGGGTTGCCACCGGCCAGTACCGCTGGATCGTCTTCGGGACGGCCCTGTTTGCCGCCGGCCTAGAGGTGGGAATCAGGCTGCTGCCTCAGGTCCAGGAGCGGATCACGGCCTGGATCCACCCCTTCAGCCACGCTCAGACCAGCGGCTACCAGATAGTCCAGGGTCTTTACTCTCTCGGTACGGGGGGAATAGCCGGCACCGGGCTCGGCCTGGGCCAACCACGCTTCGTCCCCTTCGCCTCGACAGACATGATCTTCTCGATTATCGGGGAGGAGCTCGGGCTCCTCGGCGCCGCAACGGTGGTCTTCCTCTTCCTGCTCTTCCTGGGAACGGGGCTTCGCGCCGCGCAGCAGGCACGATCCGACTTCTCGAAGCTGCTCGCCACCGGGCTCGTGGTAATACTGTCCATGCAGGCGTTCTTCATCATGGGAGGAATCACGAGGCTTTTCCCTTTCACCGGCCTCGCGCTCCCCTTCATCGCATACGGAGGCTCCTCGCTCGTGGGCAACTACGTGCTGATAGCGATCCTCGTGAGGATATCCGACGAGGGGAACAGGCCGTCGAGGATTGCCGAGGCTCAGGCCAGGGCGCTTCCCCTCTCGGACGGCGCCGCCGATCCGGGCTACGAGATCAACCTACCGAGCTGGTCAACTCCCGGCTGACCCCTCGCCGGAGCGTCAACCGCTGGACGGCTCCGCCAGACCTCCCAAATCGCGATCGTCAGGTCAACACGGGACGCGGCAAATGGCCGTGCCCAGGACTCACCTGCGATCGCGTCCTGTAATGATCGGGCGCGGCTCGGGCGGCGTCGCCACATACGCGGCTTCGAGGGCGGTGAGCTCTGCAATGCCGGTACCGGCCAACTCGAGCAACTCGTCCAGTTGCTCGCGACCGAAAGGCTGGCCTTCGGCAGTGCCCTGGACCTCCACGAAACGGCCCGAGCCGGTCTGGACGACGTTCATGTCGACGTCGGCCCGGGAATCCTCGGCGTAGTCGAGGTCGAGCAGGCACATCCCGTCCACGACGCCCACCGATATAGCGGCAACCGTTTCGACAATGGGATTACGCGCTAGAGCTCCCTGATCCACGAGCCTGACAAAAGCATCGTGAAGCGCCAGGTAGCCGCCACAGATCGAGGCCGTGCGTGTCCCTCCGTCCGCTTGCAGAGCATCACAGTCGACCGTCACCTGCATCTCGGACAACTCCCTCAGATCGACCACCGCACGGAGTGAGCGGCCGATCAGGCGCTGGATCTCCTGGGTTCGCCCTGACGGACGACCCTTCGCCGCCTCCCGCCTCGCCCGCTCAGGCGTGGAGCCTGGCAACAGCGAGTACTCCGCCGTTACCCATCCCCGGCCGGTTCCCCTCAGCCACGGCGGTACACCCGGCTCGACCGATGCGGTGCAAAGCACTGCGGTGTCGCCCATCCGGACGAGGACTGAACCCGCAACCGCCGCTGTGAAATCCCGCTCGTAGCTGACCGAGCGCAACTCATCCGCCTCGCGGCCGGACGATCTCTTCACTCCTGCCGCCGCCTGCTTCTCACCTGCTACCACGTGGTCGCCTCCATAAATTGCACCGGCCCGCGAAGTCCGGGCATCGCTCCGGCGTCTCGGCATTCCGGCGGCTTCCGCCGCCTCCCGGGCACCTTAACACGCCGCAGTAGCTGCTCCCGCCAACCAAAGGGCATCCGCGGAGAGGCTAACCTCGTCACTATGAGTAACCCGCTCAAGATACGCAGCTACGAAGTCACGGACGGCCCCAAGCGGGCACCCGCGCGTGCAATGCTCCGCGCCATCGGGATGACCGACGCCGACTGGGACAAGCCGCAAGTGGCAGTCGCCTCGTCGTGGAACGAGGTCACACCCTGCAACATGCCTCTCGATCGCCTCGCCAAGAAAGCAAAGGAGGGCGTCCGGGCGGCGGGCGGCTACCCGATCGAGTTCACCACGATAGCGGTGTCCGACGGCATCTCTATGGGCCACGAGGGGATGCGTGCTTCGCTCGTGTCACGAGAGGTGATCGCCGATTCAGTCGAGACGATGATGCACGCTGAGCGCTTCGACGCAATGGTCACCCTGGCGGGTTGCGACAAGTCTCTCCCCGGCATGCTGATGGCCGCCGCCCGCATCGACGTACCCGCTGTTTTCCTGTACGCGGGCACGATCATGCCGGGACATCGGAGGGGCGAAGCCCTCGACATCGTCAGCGTTTTCGAAGCAGTCGGCGCCCACGCTACGGGCCGGATGTCCGATGCCGAGCTCGACGAGATCGAGCGGAACGCCTGCCCGACCGAGGGCTCCTGTGCGGGAATGTTCACCGCCAACACGATGTCGTCGGCAGCCGAGGCGTTGGGTATGTGCCTCCCTGGAAGCGCCTCCGCTCCCGCCGTGGACGAGCGGCGGGATGGCTTCGCCTACAGTTGCGGCACAGCGGTCGTCGGCCTCCTCGAAAAGAGACTGACGCCGCGCAAGATCATGACGAAGGCAGCCTTCGAGAATGCGATCGCTGTAGTGATGGCGATCGGAGGCTCGACCAACGCGGTCCTCCACCTGCTCGCCATCGCCCGCGAGGCCGAGGTGCCGCTCTCTCTCGACGATTTCGAGCGGATAGGCAAGAGGGTCCCCCACCTCTGCGACATGAAGCCGCACGGCCGCTTCCACATGAGCGACCTGGACCGCGTAGGGGGTGTGCCCGCCGTGATGCGGGAGCTGCTCGGCGCGGGGCTCCTCGACGGCGACTGCCTCACCGTGACGGGCAGGACCGTGTCCGAGAACCTCGACGAGCTGCAACCACCGGCCCCTGACGGCGAGGTCATGCACCCGCTCACCGCTCCCATCCACCAGGACGGCGGGATCGCGATCCTGCGGGGATCGCTTGCCCCGGAGGGTGCGGTGGTCAAGGTGGCCGGTCTCGAGAACCAGATGAGCTTCGAAGGCCCGGCCAGGGTGTTCGATGGCGAGCAGGATGCGCTCGACGCTGTCTTCGGGAACAGGATCGAGTCGGGCAGTATCGTGGTAATCCGCTACGAAGGACCGAAGGGCGGCCCAGGGATGCGGGAGATGCTTGCGATCACGGGCGCCATGAAGGGGGCGGGGCGAGGTGAGGACTCCGCTCTCGTCACGGACGGCCGCTTCTCCGGCGGAACCCACGGCTTCTGTGTCGGCCACGTCTCGCCCGAGGCCACGTTGGGCGGACCCATCGCCTTTGTCGAGGACGGAGATATGATCCGGATCGATGCGACCTCGGGTACCATTGACCTGGTGGTAGATCCTGCCGAGCTGGAACGTCGCAGCCAGGGCTTCCGGCCGCGGGCTTCCCGCTACCCCACGGGTGTTCTCGCCAAGTACGCATCGCTCGTTGCAGGAGCCGAAGAGGGGGCCGTCACGCGGCCGATCTGAACGCGGCCGCGGTTGCATGGCGCCGCGATCCGTGTATAATCAAAGGCACCATGAGTAACGAGCGCACCCCCGCCAGCTTCGCCTCGAGCGAAGTCGTAGTACTGACCACATAGCGCACGACGCTGTCCCGGCTCCGTGCGCCCAGCCTCCCGAAAGGGAGGTTTTTTTATTGGGCCGTGACAGGGACCGCACGATCACCACAGGACCACGACACGATCAGGAAATGATCAGGACAGGATCAGGACAGGATCAGGACAGGATCAGGACAGGATCAAGAAAGGAGATGAGCATGAAGTTGACAGGCGCCCAGGCCCTCATCCGAAGCCTGGAGATGGAAGGGGTCGAGGTGATCTTCGGCCTTCCGGGAGGCGCGATCCTGCCCGTATACGATCCGATCGTCGAATCTCCCATCCGCCACGTGCTGGTCCGCCACGAGCAGGGTGCCGGCCACGCCGCCGAGGGATATGCACATGTCACCGGACGGCCAGGGGTCGCCATGGTAACGAGCGGCCCCGGCGTGACCAATATCGTCACGGCCCTTGCCGACGCCTACATGGACTCCATCCCCATCGTCGTGATCAGCGGCCAGGTCGCGACCCCCTCGATCGGAACGGACGCGTTCCAGGAGGCCGACACGACGGGCATCACGATGGGAGTGACCAAGCACAACTGGCTCGTCACCGATGCCGGGGAGATCCCGAGAGCCGTTGCCGCCGCCTTTCACGTGGCCACCACGGGAAGGCCCGGTCCGGTGCTGGTCGACATCCCGAAGGACGTGTCAAATGCCTCGATGGAATGGTACTGGCCCACTTCGGAAGCCGACCTCGACCTGCCCGGCTACCATCCGGCAATCGAGGGCGATCCCGAGGCCGTCGAAGCAGCGGCGGCCCTAATCGAGCAGGCGCAGCGGCCTGTCCTCTACGTCGGGGGAGGCGTCTTGAAGGCACGGGGCATGGAGGAGCTACGGCGCCTCGTTGATCTCACGGGCATCCCCGTGACCACCACCCTCATGGCAAGAAGCGCCTTCCCGAGCTCACACCCGCTCAACATGGGCATGCCCGGTATGCACGGCACCTACACCGCCGTAACCGCTATGCAGAAAAGCGACCTCCTGATCGCTCTCGGCACACGCTTCGACGACCGGGTGACGGGCAAAGTTCCGGCCTTCGCCCCGGACGCGTTGGTCATCCACATCGACATCGATCCCGCCGAGCTCGGCAAGATTCGCAGGCCCGATATCGCCATCAGAGGCGATTGCAGGGTCGTCACCATGGAGGTACGTGAGGCCCTGGAACGTCGCAACGGCGGAGCCGGGGACGCCGGGGGCGAACGGGCCCATCGGGCCGGTCGAGGTGACGGTGCAGCAAAGAGCCGTAACGGTGGGGGCGGGAGCGGGCTGCCCGACCTCTCGCCTTGGATACGGACGATCGAAACGTGGCGCCAGGAGCACCCGCTCCACTACGAGCCGCAGGCACCCGGTGAGCGCCTCAAGCCTCAAATGGTGATAGAGACCCTTGCCGCCCTCACCCCTGACGACACGATCCTCGTGACCGGCGTCGGCCAGCATCAGATGTGGGCGTCGCAGTTCTGGCAGTTCGAAGAGCCACACACCTTTGTCACCTCCGGTGGGCTCGGGACCATGGGTTTCGCCGTGCCGGCGGCCATTGGAGCGAAGGTGGGCAAGCCCGGCTCGATGGTTTGGGCCGTAGACGGCGACGGATGCTTTCAGATGACAGCGCAAGAGCTGGTGACCGCAAACGCCGAAGGCATCCCGGTCAAGATCGCCATCATCAACAACTCGTACCTCGGAATGGTGAGGCAGTGGCAGGAGCTCTTCTACGAGGAGCGCTACTCCGAGGTGTACCTTTCCCCGGACCTCCCCGACTACGTGAAGTGGGCCGAGGCCATGGGCTGCGTCGGGATCCGGGTCACCGAGCCGGAGGAGGTCGCCCCCGCGATCGAGAAGGCCAATGCGATAGACGACCGCGCCGTCGTGATCGACTTCCGGACCGACTCTTTCGAGAAGGTCTACCCGATGGTGCCGGCAGGTGCATCGAACGACGATATAATGGAGATGCCTACTACTAGTACCCGTGATGCAGGCAGGAGCAGCGAGAGGAAGGCGTCATGACCGCGGGAGGCATCAGATCCATCGGCAACGCCAACCCAGGCGCGGACGCCGCAGCGGGCGCCGGAATGGCCGTTACCGCAAGCGGAGCTGCCGACAACGCGGCCTCGCCGGGTCCGGCCAAACGGGGCCCCGCCCGGTCTCATATCCTCTCCGTTCTCGTAGAGAACAAGTCGGGAGTGCTTGCCAGGGTCGCCTCGCTCTTCTCCCGGCGCGGCTTCAACATCTACTCGCTGGCGGTTGCTCCCACTGATAACGAGCGCTTCAGCCGGATCACCGTGGTAGTTGATCTGGAATCGGCTCCCCTCGAGCAGATAATGATGCAGCTCGACAAGCTGGTGAACGTTGTCTCGATCGCGGAGCTGGCGCCATCCGATGCCGTCCAGCGGGAGCTGCTTCTCGCCACCTTGAAGGTGGATCCTGCTGTGCGGAGCCAACTTGTCGAGCTTGTGGATATCTTCGAGGGAAAGATCGTGGATGTCGGTTCTGCGAGCCTCACGGTGATGCTCGCAGGCGAGCCGGAGAAACTGGATTCCTTCGAGAACCTGGTGAAAGACCACGGCATCGTCGACATCCAGCGAACTGGTAGGGTTGCACTCCAGAAGCTGTAGCGGTAACCGGTCAACGGGCCGGTTCCGGTGTATGGGATTATTGCCGGGAACCGGCCGGTTGCGGGACACGGGCCGGTTGCCGGATACCGGCTGTTTCCGACGAACGGGCCGGTAGCGGTGTACGGACGGTTCCGGCAAGCGGGTCAATCAAGAAGGCAAGGAGCAACCAGATGGCGCAACTTTATTACGAGGCGGATGCGGACCTCTCCCTGGTTCAGGGCCGCAAAGTAGCTATTCTCGGCTACGGATCGCAGGGCCATGCCCACGCCCTGAATCTGAAAGAGTCCGGCGTTGACGTGGTGGTCGGCCTCCGGGAAGGATCGTCTTCCCGGGCCAAGGCCGAGCAGGCAGGGCTGGCAGTCCATAACGTCGCAGATGCAACGAGGGAGGCGGACCTCATTATGATCCTGCTTCCCGACACCGAGCAGGCGGCGGTATACGAACGGGAAATCGCGCCGAACCTCTCGGAAGGCGATGCGCTCTTCTTCGCCCACGGATTCAACATCCACTTCGGTCAGATCAAGCCTCCGCCGACCGTGGACGTAGCCATGGTCGCCCCGAAGTCGCCGGGCCACCTGGTGAGAAGGATGTACGAGGAGGGAGGCGGGGTTCCGTCCCTCGTCGCCGTTGCGCAGGACCATTCGGGCAAAGCCCACGATCTCGCCCTCTCCTACGGCCGAGCCCTGGGCGCCACCCGGGCGGGAGTGCTCGATACGACTTTCGCGGAGGAGACCGAAACGGATCTTTTCGGTGAGCAGGTGGTGCTGTGCGGCGGCACCGCCGCTCTGGTGCGGGCAGGGTTCGAGACGCTGGTGGAGGCCGGGTACCAGCCCGAGTCTGCCTATTTCGAATGCCTACACGAGCTGAAGCTGATCGTCGACCTCATGTACGAGGCGGGCATCAAGGGGATGCGCTTCTCGGTGTCCGACACCGCGGAGTACGGGGACATGACCCGGGGGCCGCGGGTCATCGACGACCACGTCCGCCAGACGATGCGTGATATCCTCGCTGACATCCGCTCGGGCAAGTTCGCGGAGGAGTGGGTTGCGGAGAACAAAGCAGGCCGCCCGCACTTCAACGAACTCAGGGCAGAAGCTGCCGAGCACCAGATAGAGAAGGTCGGTGAGCAGCTCCGAGGCATGATGCCCTTCATCGGAGCGGGCCACAAGCGCATCCAGGACGTCTCCGGCGGCTGAGCTGGCCACGCAACCGGCCGCTAAGCCGAGGCCCTGACCCGACCGCCGGAGGCCGGTAGGGTTCGGACCGCACCGGGGGCCCCTGGCTTCGCATTGGGTCGGGGTCGCATAGCCGGGGTCGCATAGCCGGGGCTTGGCCTTTACTGGGGCCGACGTCGCATAGCCGGGGCCTGGCTTCACATTGGGCCAGCGCCGCAAGCAAGGCGGGACCAGTGTCGCACCGCCAGCACGGACAGGCAGCCGTCTACCGGCGGTAGCCCTCGCCTCCTCGCCGGGTGTAGCCTCTGCAGTCCTCGACCAGCTCCTCCGGGATCTCCGAAAGGAAGCGGCTCGGTATCGAATAGGTCTCCGATCCCCAGACTCTCCGCTCCAGAGCGTGGGTCATGTACAACCGCGACTTAGCCCTGGTCATCCCCACGTAACAGAGCCTTCGCTCCTCTTCCAGTTCCCGCGGATCATCGAGCGAGCGCATGTGCGGGAACACGCCGTCATCCATGCCTATCATGAACACCGCCTCGAACTCGAGACCCTTGGCGACATGCAGGGTCATGAACGACACCTTGCCCTCGATCTGGGCGAGGTCGTCCGAATCGGATACCAGGGCCACCGATGACAGCATGTCGTCCAGCGAGCTGAACCGCTCGGCCACACCGACCAGTTCGGCGACGTTCTCCAGGCGGGCCTCGGCCTCATCCCTTTGAGCGTCCTCCAGTTCTTTGCGGTAGCCCGTGCGATCGAGCACCTCGGAAAGCAGCTTGCCGGGCGAAAAACCCTCCTGGTCCATATGGCGCAGGTCGGCCAGCAGTCCCGCAAGCTCCGCTAGCCCCGATGCGGCCTTCTTCGTGATGCCGGCCGCTTGCAGATCGTCGGCACCGTCTTCGCTAGGGGCGCCGGCAAGGTCCGTGATCGCCGCACCGAGCGCCCGACCTGATATGGCCGCCCAGCGCGCCAGCTTCTCCAGCGAGGTATCCCCTATTCCCCGTCTCGGCACGTTGACAATACGGCGCGCTGACACGTCGTCTGCGGGGTTCGCGACGACTTTCAGGTACGCAAGAAGGTCCTTCACCTCTTTTCGCTCGTAGAACCGGATAGCGCCCACGACCTTGTAAGGCACGTCTGCGAGCGAGAACGCCTCCTCGAGCGCCCGGCTTTGAGCGTTTGCACGGTAGAAGACGGCGATATCGTTGTAAAATAGCCCTTCCTCGGCCGCCAACCGCCTCGCTTCGGTTGCGACATAGGCCGCCTCCACATTCTCGTCCGCCGCCCGGTACCGCATGATCGGATCGCCTGCGCTCCCCTCGGTCCACAGGTCCTTCGGGATGCGAGACAGGTTGTTCGCGATCACTGCGTTGGCCGCGTCCAGGATCACCTTCGTGGACCTGTAGTTCTGCTCCAGGGCGATCTTCGTGGCATCGGGGAATGCCTCCTCGAACTGAAGGATATTCCGCACGTCGGCACCCCTGAAGGCGTATATCGACTGATCGGCATCCCCGACAACGCAGACGTTACGGTGCTTCTCCCCGAGCATGAGCACCAGCTTGTTCTGGGCGAAGTTCGTATCCTGGTACTCGTCAACCAGGACATGCTGGAGGCGCTCCTGGTACGTGACCAGAACGTCCGGGCAGGCTTCGAAGAGATTAGCCGTGACCATGAGCAGGTCGTCGAAGTCCATCGACGACGACGACGCGAGGCGCTTCTGGTAGTCCGCGTAGACCCGGGCGACGGTCTGTTGGAACGGCCCCTGAGCTCGATCGCTATAGCTCTCGAAGTCGACGAGCTCGGCCTTTGCCCGGCTGATCTCCGCTGCCACCGTCTGGGCACGGATCTTCTTGGTATCGATGTTGAGGGCCTTCTCCACCCGCTCCACGAGTCTCTTGGAATCAGCAGCATCGTAAATGGTGAACGAGCGGGAGTACCCGAGCCTCTCGGCATGCACCCGCAGGATCCGCACGCACGCCGAGTGGAACGTAGAGACCCACATCCGCTCGACGCCCGGACCGAGCATACCGGCGAGACGCTCCTTCATCTCGCCGGCCGCCTTGTTGGTGAACGTGATCGCCAGCACGGAGTAGGGACGGGCCTCGCCCGTGAGTATCAGGTGGGCGATCCGGCTGGTAAGGACCCGCGTCTTGCCCGAACCGGCGCCGGCCACCACGAGCAACGGCCCCCCACGATGACGAACAGCCTCCCGCTGTACCGGGTTGAGCCCCGCCAGCAGCTCCTCCTCCGATCTGATCACTCCCACTCTATCGTACCAGGAGGTTTGGAGGTGACGTCGAGAACGACGCGATTCACACCCTCTACCTCGCCGATGATCCTCGCCGAGATTGTCTCCACGATGTCATAGGGTAGGCGGGCCCAATCCGCTGTCATCGCGTCGTCAGAGGTGACGGCTCTGATCACGATCGGGTAAGCGTATGTTCGCTGGTCGCCCATCACGCCCACGCTCCTCACCGCCGGCAGTACAGCGAAGCTCTGCCACAGCTCGCGATAGAGACCTGCCTTGCGGATCTCCTCGCCGACGATTGCGTCTGCAGCCCTCAGGATCTCCACCCGCTGCTGCGTCACCTCGCCCACCACTCTCACCGCGAGCCCCGGACCCGGGAAGGGCTGGCGCCAGACGATACCCTCGGGGAGACCGAGCTCGTCGCCTACCGCGCGCACCTCGTCCTTGAACAGCATCCGCAGCGGCTCGACCAGCTCGAACGCAAGGTCCTCCGGTAGTCCACCGACGTTGTGATGCGACTTGATAACGGCCGCCTGGCCGCTCCTACCCCCACCAGACTCTATCACATCAGGATACAACGTACCCTGCACGAGGAAATGCGGGTTCCCGATCTCATGGGCCGCCTTCTCGAAGACCCTAATGAAGCACTCCCCCACTGCCTGGCGCTTCTTTTCCGGGTCGGTAAGGCCCTTCAGAGCGGCGAAGAACTCACCGGACGCATCCACACAAACGAGGCTGTCCCCGAGAAGGCCGCCGAAGGCCTGCCTGACCTCATCGCCCTCTCCCTGGCGGAGTAGTCCCGTGTCCACGAACACGCACGTGAGCCGGCTGCCTATTGCCTTGCGCACGATGGCTGCTGCGACCGCTGAATCCACCCCGCCGGACAGGCCGCACAGAGCAGTTGCATCGCCGACCTTCGCCCTGATCTCCTCCACCGAGCGCTCGATGATCGATACATGGGTCCACGAGGGGAAGCAGCCACACACGTCGAAAAGGAAACGCTCGATGAGCGCCTGGCCTCCCGATGTGTGGCTCACCTCCGGATGGAACTGGACACCGAGCAGCCTGCGAGTCGTATCCCCGAACGCTGCCACCGGTGATCCCTGGCTCGTCGCCAGCACCGCAAATCCCGGCGGCGCTTCGACGATAGAATCGGAGTGACTCATCCACACCTCGGCCGCCCCGAGCGCAACCGTGCCGGCCTGCCCGCCCCCCGCCGCCTCCTCAACCGCCTTCCCGGCGGCCGCGCCACTGGTTGCCCTCACGGCCGCCAACCATCCGGCGAAAACCCCCGCCAGACCGCCGGCCGCGCCACCGTCACCGCCACCGTCACCGCCACCGGCGCCTGCCAGCAACGTCCTGCCGTACTCGCGCCTGCCCGTCTTCTCCACCCGCCCTCCGAGGCTTGCCGCCATGAGCTGGGCACCGTAGCAGATACCGAGAACGGGAACACCGAGACTGTAGATGCGCTCGTCCACCCCGGGAGCGATATCCGAATACACCGAATCAGGACCACCTGAGAAGATGATCCCCTCCGGCTCCCGGCGAATAACCTCGTCTATAGATATATCGTACGGGACTATCTCGGACCAGACGCGGGCCTCACGCACCCTACGGGCGATCAGCTGCGAATACTGCGCGCCGAAATCGACAACAAGGACTCCACCCGTCACCTGGCAATCCTTACTTAACTAGCTGCCGGCCGGACCACTGAACCGGTAACCCATGCCGACGCCCTGTGCCTGCTGGAGCGCCTTGCCCTCGGTCTGGAGAGCCGGCGCCACCATCACCTCGGCCTTCTGGAACTCCTTCACCGTTGCATACCCGCACGTCGCCATGGACGTCCTCAGGGCTCCGAACAGGTTCATCCTCCCATCGTTCTCGTGGGCTGGTCCGAGGAGTATCTGCTCGAGCGTACCGCGCACCCCCGTCTTCACCCTGGTGCCCCTCGGCAGCGTCGGGTGGAACGTCGCCATACCCCAGTGGAAACCGGGCGCCGGAGCCTCCTCGGCGGACGACAGCGGGGAACCGAGCATGACCGCGTCAGCCCCGCACGCGATGGCCTTTGCGATGTCTCCGCCCTTGGACATCCCGCCGTCCGCAATGACCTGAACGTACGCACCCGTCTCGTCGAGGTGGCGCATGCGCGCCCCCGCCACGTCGGCAATGGCAGTCGCCTGGGGAACCCCCAGCCCTAGTACTGCCCTCGTAGTGCAGGCATGGCCCGGCCCCACCCCGACAAGCACGCCCACCGCACCGGTCCGCATGAGATGCAACCCCGCCTGGTACGAGGCGCAGCCACCCACGATCACGGGAGTGGGCAGCTCCCTGATGAACTTCTTCAGGTTGAGCGGTTCCACCGTCTGCGAGACGTGCTCGGCCGAGACCACCGTTCCCTGGATAACGAGAAGGTCGAGATCGCCGGCGGTCAGGTAGGGAACGAGCTCGAGCGCCCTCTGAGGCGTGACCGAAGCGCACGCGACCACTCCGGCCTCCTTGATCTGGCGTACCCGCTCGGTTGCAAGGTCGGGATTGACCGGCTCCATGTACATCTCCTGCATTCGGCTGGTGGCTTTGTCGTCAGGCAGCGTAACCAGCTCTTCGAAAAGCGGGACTGGGTCAACGTATCGGGTCCAGAGCCCTTCCGCGTTGAGAACCCCGATGCCGCCGAGTTTGCCCACCTCGATAGCCGTCCGCGGGCTCGTGACCCCATCCATTCCGGCGCTCATGAGCGGGAGCCGGCAGGCGAACGCGTCGATCTCCCAGCTGATATCGACATCCTCGGGATCCCTCGTCCGGCGTGTCGGTACGATCGCTATGTCGTCGAACCCGTAAGCTCTGCGTCCCGATTTGTAGATACCGATCTCGATTTCGGCCATCCCGCTGCCTCCTGACTTTCAGTCTGTAGTCCTTCAGAGTGCCTTCGCCGCAATATATCCCGGTAGGTCCCGGCACGGTGCGCTAGTCCCGCCGGGTCCCGACACAGTGCCTTAACCCCGGTCCTTCCGCGACAGCGGCACCGGGCGATGATAAGAAGATAACACCCCGGCGGGGTGGTCAGTGGTGCTTCGCCATTCCTTTCTTTCGACGACCCATTTCTTTCAACGGTCCATTGGACCGTTGCGGGTCGCGACTGCGCCGCTGCCTTCCTCTCGGACGTCCACCGGACTGCCTCACGCCGGAATGCCTCACCTCTCAAGGACGGACCGTCGGGCTGGGGCGCAACAGTAGTTTCAGGCTGCGGGTCAGCCTCGGCGACCGGCGGCGGGGAGATCTCCAGCTTCCCGGCTGGGGGATCCCGAGGTCGTCGAGGATACGTTCGGCGCACTCCATCGCGCTGTCGGCCGCGAGTTCCGTACCCACTCCACGACCGCCCGCCCCGTCACCTGCCATGTAGAGCCCCTCCACCGGTGTTGCCACGCTCGGGCGTAGATCCCCGACCTGCGAAGGAGTCTGGCCGGTCGAGATTGCCGGTCCGTACTCCTTCCCGAGCCAACGCTCCATCCAGCGCACCGTGGTCCGGTCGACGAAAATAACATGACTTTCGATTCCGGGCACGATCGCCCTCATCGTCCTCATAAGGGCCGCCTCCCACGCTGGTGCAGGATCCACGAGCAACACGTCGGTAGTCGGGGCGGCGGCGCAGACCGTGAGCAGCTGGTGTCCCGGCGGCGCGAGCGACGGGTCGAAATTGGTGGGCACCGGGCAGTAGAAGGGGATGATGCTCGGGACCCTCCCGCTGGCCATGTCGTTGTACACGCCGCGGAGGGTCTCCGCATCGCCGTCGAAAAGGCCCGCGGTCTCGCTGAAGCCCCCCATGAGACACCCCGCCTCGACGAGTTTCTCGTCGAGGGCGAACTTGGCCTGGATGGCAATCTGTGAACCCCGGACCGAGCGGGCACGCTCCACGAAATCGGCAGGTAGCCGTCCCGGGTCACATAGGCGCAACGCAGTCGTGCGCATGCTCGATGTGGAGATCACGATAGCGGCATCGAGGCGCGTCCCGTCATCCAGCTCGACGCCTCGAGCCCGGCCCTTCTCGATGAGGATACGGCGCACCGGTGCCGAAACCCTGACCGTGGCACCTCGCTGCTCGGCAAGCCTGCAGTACGTGGTCGGAATGGCCTTTGCGCCACCCGCCGGATAGCTGAGCCAATTGTCGCGCATCATCCGTTGGAAGGCATAGATGGCTTCACCTGCCGACACCTCCCATGGCGGGAGCACGAAATAGAGCCCGAGCAGGAAGCTGAGTGCCCCTGATAATCGAGGGTTGGCCGTGTACCGCCCGACGAACTCCTCGATCGTGCGGTGATCCCACACCTTTGCCTCGGCTTCGCTGATGGTGAGGAGGCGGCTGAACAGAGCCGCGCCTTCCGCCATTTCGAGCGGCGTGAGGCCCATAGTCGCTACGAAGCGCGCCATCGGAAGGGGGAACCTATGCAGCTGCGACGGCCATGAGATCGTCATGATCTCGTCCGAGCCCGGACCTACCGGAACCCGCAACTCCGCAATGTGGTGGGTCCGCCTGAACTCGATCGCTTCCGGTTCCCCGACCCGGCGCAGGACCTCGCCCAGCGGCCCGCGAGGACCGCGCGAGAAGAGATGCGTGCCGAAGTCGATCTTGAAGCCCTTCTTCTCGTACCCTGCGCAGGAACCGCCGATATGGCGGTTTTTCTCCAGAAGCGTGACCTGTATCCCCGCTTCGGCCAGCAGGAGGGTGAGCGCTGTGCCGCCGATACCGGCCCCGATCACGATTGCGCGTTTTTCCATCCCGCATCCTTACATCGGCTGGCCTGCACGGAGCAAGCCGATACCCCCGATTGCTGCATGACGGCTACAATTCGTTGCACATGCTCGGACACATAGGCCACCTCTCACGCAGGGGGTGCAGGGCCAAGACGGCAATCGTTGTCACCTTGATAATTGCGATGTTCGTGCTCGCAACAGGACTGGACCAGACCGGCCTTGGCCTTGCCGGAGGCTCTGGCTCTCCCAGTGACCCGGGTGCCGGGGGGCGGCCGGGCTATCCGCCCGTCTCCTGCCCGTGGCTGGCATCGGCCATCAACAAGCATCCCGGAGCTTCGTCGCTCGCGGCACTCGTGGTGTCCCGGATGAACCTTTCGGAGAAGATCGGTGAAATAGTACTGCGCAGCGACGGGCGCTACGAGAACGTCAACAGCGGCGTACCCGGCCTGTGCATACCCCGGCTCACTCTCCAGGACGGCCCTCAGGGCCTGGCCTACGGTGACACCGGGGTTACCCAACTTCCGGCCCCTCTCGCCCTCGCGGCAACGTTCGATACGACCCTTGCACGATCCTACGGGCTGGTCCAGGGCCAGGAGGCGCGCACGCAGGGCATCGACGTGGTCCAGGGTCCGAACCTGAACATCGACCGTGTGCCCGAGAGCGGGAGGACCTACGAAGGCTTCGGCGAGGACCCGCTACTCGCATCCGAAATGGGCGTCAATGATATCCACGCCATACAGAGCCAGGGCGTGATAGCGCAAGCCAAGCACCTCGTGGCCTACAACCAGGAGGACGACAGGGGTCTTGTCGACGCCCAGGTTCCGGCCCGCGCTCTCGAGGAACTCTACCTGAAGCCGTTCAGGGCGGCCGTCAAACAGGGCCACGTCGCCTCGATCATGTGCGCGTACCCGCGACTCGACGGCGTTTTCCAGTGCCAGGACCCGGCGCTGATCTCGAAACTCGGGCAATGGGGCTTCCGGGGCTTCGTACGCTCCGACTCGGGCGCAGTACACGACGTCGTGGCCGCAATCGAAGCCGGCACCGACCTGATCAAGCCGGCGGACCCGGCCGAGATCGCGTCGGATGTTCACACCGGACTCCTCTCCGTGTCGTTCGTGAATGCGGCGGTGACGCGCATCCTTACCACCATGTTCGCCTGGAACCTCGTGGGTCGCCAGGCGGGGGGCGGGCTGGGCACCCCGGCCGCCACGCCGGCCCATGCGGCGACGGCACTAAGGGTTGCCGAACGATCGCAAGTGCTGCTCAAGGACAGCGGCGCGGTGCTCCCATTCAGCAGCGCCCGAATGCACTCGCTCGCCGTGATCGGCGAAGACGCCTCCACACAGACGATTACGACCGGTTTCGGCAGCTCCCAAGTCGTAGCGCCGTTCACGTCAACACCGCTGGCTGCTATCAAGCACCGGGCGGGACCTGGCGTCCGGGTCAAATGGAGCGGGGGCGGAAGCTATGCCGGCGCAGTACCGCTGATCCCTTCCAGTGTGCTCACGCCCGGCTCCGGACAGGGCCGCGGCCTGTCGTTTGCGTTCAGCGAACCGGCCGCTCCAGGCGGAGGCAGGGGAGCGGGTCCGATCAGCGTTCACGAGGTGGTGACAGAGCCGAGCGTCTTCATGCGGCTAGCCGGTGCGCGAACCTCTCGGCCCGGGTGTCCGGCTGGGCAAAAGGCGCCACCCGGGCACGTTCTATCCGGCAGTGGCACGTGCCGTATCCGTAACGAGCCGACCGCTCAGCCGCCCGCCGAAAAGGCCCGGTCCGGGCGGAGAGCGGGCCGGCACGGGCAGCCGTCACGGCGCGCTCTGCCAGGGGCGCAACTGGTGATGCCATATGGCATGGCCGCCGCCGCGGCAACTATGTCGGGCACCGTGACCCCCCCGGCAAGCGGGCTTTACGTGATCTCGTTGAGCGGCGAGGGCGGCGCCACTTCTCTCACGCTCGACGGGACAGTCGTGCTGTCGAATCCCTACGACCACGGACCGGAGACGTGGTCGGCGGCGATCCCCCTCAAAGGCGGCCACCGCTATCGCCTCCTCCTGCGGTGGTCACCGTTCACCGCGACCCTGGCCGGAAAGTCCATCAGGTCGGGATTCACAGGGATTCGGCTCGGTTGGGAAAACGCGACTCCTCTGATCGCTAATGCGGTCAGAGCTGCCGCATCGTCGCAGGCGACGATCGTCTTCGCCGGCTCGGCCTCGGGCGAAGGAGCCGACCGGCCAAACCTCGCTCTCCCCGGTGACGAGAATGCCCTCATCAGCGCCGTGGCCGCGGTCAACCCCAGGACCGTCGTGGTCCTCAACACGGGTGGAGCCGTCACCATGCCCTGGCTCAACCAGGTTGCAGCCGTGGTCGAGGCATGGTATCCGGGCGAGCAGGACGGCCACGCCATAGCTGCCCTTCTTTTCGGGGACGTCAACCCCTCCGGGCATCTACCCGTGACTTTTCCGGTATCCGGAAGCCAGGCGGCAGTCGACACCGTCGCTCAGTGGCCCGGCGTCAACCTCGTCGCCGATTACTCGGAGGGTCTCGACGTCGGATACCGCTACTTCAATGCCCGCGGCATCTCACCCCTGTTTCCCTTCGGTTTCGGCCTCTCGTACACTGCGTTCTCCATGACCCGTCTCCACGCGACGGCCTCCTCGGGCGGTGGGTATCAGGTGACGTTGACCGTCACCAACTCAGGAATGCGCGCGGGCATCGCCTGCCCACAACTGTACCTGACCTTTCCCGCGCAAGCCGGCGAGCCGCCGGGTCAACTCGTGGCGTTCAAGACTGCTGATATCCCTGCGGGCCGGAGCGTCACGATCGCTCTGCAGGTCCCGGCGCAGTCCTTCTCGATATACCGCAACGGCGCCTGGATACAGGTCCCGGGGCAGTACCAGATTGCCGCCGGCTTCTCCTCCGCCAGCACTCCGCTGCGGGTAACCGTAGACGGGCCTTGAGGCCCGTATCGGCGGCGGTACATGCCGGCATCACGGGGGTTCCCGGGTATTTAGAGCGGAAAACCGTTCTGGTGCCAGCTGACACCACTTCCGGGCTCGCCGCATCTTCCTCGGCTGCCGCCGTAACTTGCGTACACGGTTCCGTTTCTTACCGGCACCGATCCGACCATCTCGGTACCCGCTGCTTCATTGCTCGCGATCGCCCAGCAGGTGCCGTTCGATGCTCGCGTCCACAACATGACGGCGTCCCCTGCCGAGCTCACGTCGAGCCCGATATCGTCAGCGGTGCTAACAGAGCCGTCCGCCTGGAAGGTGAGCTGAGGGGCATCGACCGCCAACACGTGCTGCAATAGCGCCGGGCTGGCGAAGGTAGAGCTCCGCAGGTACTGACTCCTCGCGTGAGACAGCGAGTTGCTGAGGTTATCCTGTGCCGTTACGCCCGACGAGACTTGTGACACGACACCAATAAACAGCGGAACAGCAACCGCAAGCAGGAGCGCCCCGAGCGCAAGGCCGACGAACCCTATGGCGATACCGGCGGTCGCCATCCCCTGGCCATCGTAGTTGCCTGAGCTGCGCATTCTCCCGCGTGCGACGAACCCGAACACGATACCGAGAATGGAGCCGATGAACCCCGCGGCCAATGCTCCGAGCGAGCACACGAGGCTCGCGATGGCAAAGCCCCTGGCGCTGCCCGAGCCGGGCGGAGGCATACTGCCGTAGGAGTAGGGGTAGGGGTAGGGGTAGGGGGGATACCCGCCCGGGGAACCGTAGGCTCCGGTAAACCCGCTTGGCGGGAGCCCGCCCGGTGGCGATGCCGTGCGACCCGTCGAGTCCGGCCGGATGGCTTGCGTGAGTACATCGCTCGGTTGATCGGAGCCACCACCGGCCGGGGAACCGGGCGCGTCGTAGGGATCGGTGGATGTCTCTCCCCGATCCGCCACATGAGCGGTCCATGCCGAACCGTCATGATACCGATACTGATGCCTGCCTGCCGGATCAGGTCGCCAACCCGCCAATTCTCTGCTCCTTTCCTCCGAGTTGGACCTGCCCACTCGGAGGGATCACTCACGAGTGCGCATCCATCGTTGCCGGTATCGGCCAGCCTGGCCCAGCCTGGCGCACCGGACGGACGGCAGCACTCCCGCTTGAGCTTACACCGTCTGACTCGGCGCGCCCGGGACTCCACGGCTCGGACCGGATCGCCTGGCTCGGACCTCCGCCTTGCCGCAGGGCTGTGCTTCGCCGTCTCCTGTACGGCCCATGTGGCCCTTGGCCATTCCTTCCTTTCGACGGCACAGCGGATCGTCTCATCCACCGGACCGTCTCACTGATCCAACCTCCATATCCGCTGAGGCTGCAGCCGGACCTCTCCCGGCACTCCCGATATCGGGGTTCGTGGTAGTTTCTTCCAGACGGGCCGTTGGCGCAGCTGGTAGCGCACTTGCATGACGCGCAAGGGGTCAGAGGTTCGAGTCCTCTACGGCCCACCGAAGGTGTCATGGCGCGAACACCCTTCCCTTTGGCTCCCTGGGAGGGGGTTCCGTCGTGCTCACCGGCGACCTCGACGGCAAGGCCGCGTCGGATCTCGAACTTGGGAAGGATGCGATCGCGAGACTCGACGGTGAGGCTGTGGACGAAAGCCTGGGCGACGGCTTTGCGAACGTGTCCAGGTCCGCGGAGGGCGACTTCTTGTAGCTGGTCGCGCAGGCTGTTCACTTGTGCCGCGGTGGGCAGCGGGGCGGTCGCGTGGGCGGTGGCGCGTCCGAGCTCCGCATATCGGAGCCGTAGCGCCCTGGCTTTGTCGCCAAGATCGCGGACCCGATCCGCGAAGATCTCGGCGGTGAGAGTGCCGGCCTCGAAGGCGTGCATGTAGCGGTCGACGGCTGCTTCGGTCTTTGCGATCTCGGCTTCGGTAGCGGCCAGTTCTTCCCGTTGTTGGCGTGCGGTCGCCATCGAGGTCTGCTGGTTGGCTTCGAGCGCCCGGGTAATGAGCTCGGGGTCGCTGTAGAGGTCGACAAGCGCAGCGAGGACAGCGTCTTCGAGGGCGTCGGCGCGGAGGCGCTCGCCGGTGCAGGCGCTCTTGCCGTAGCGCTGGGTGGTCCAGCAGGCGTAGTAGCGGTGGCGCTTGCCGTGAGCCGACACGCCGACATAGTGGCGGTGGCAGCGCGCACAGGTGATGAGCCCGGTCAGAAGGTACTCGGGGTGGGTGTCGGCAAAGCGCCGGTCGTAGCGTTCTCCGCGCTCGTCAATCAGGGCTTGGGCTTTGCCGAAGAGGATCGGATCGAGGAGCGGCTCGTCGGCTTGGTAGACGATGTCGCGAAAGGAGATCTCGCCGAGATAGCCGCGGTTGCGCAGGATGCCGAGGACCACTTTGGCGCTCCAGCGTCTCCCGGTGCGCGTGCGCAAGCCGTCGTCGTTGAGCTCGGTGGCGATGGTGAGCGCCCCGGCCTTGTCGATCGCGTAGCGGGCAAAGATGCGCTTCACGATCGGGAACTCGGATTCTCGCACCGCGAGGTGGTGGTCCTCGTCGAGCTCGAGACCGTAGGGGACGGACCCGCCGGGCCAGCCGCCGCGGGCGGCTTTGCGTTCCATGCCGGCAACGACCCGGTCGATGATGGTGGCCCGTTCGAATTCCGCAAACACGCCGAGGAGCTGGATGAGCATCCGGCCGGTCGCGGTGGAGGTGTCGATCGGCTCGGTGGCCGAGCGGAACGCCACGCCCATGACTTCGAGTTCTTCGAGAAGCCCGACGAGGACCTTGAGCGACCGGGCGAAGCGGTCGACTCGGTAGACGAGGAGGGTGTCGAAAAGGCCGAGGCGTGCATCTCTCAGCGCATCGCTGAGACCGGGGCGTTCGCTGTAGGCGCCGGAGAACTGGTCTGTGTAGGTCTTGGCGTGCTCCCAGCCGGGCTGGCTGGCGACGAAGGCGCTGAGCCGGTGCTCCTGGGCGGACAGGGAGAACGGCTGGTGGTCCTCGTCAGTGGAGATCCGGAGGTAGAGCGCGACCCGGGTCGTCCCGCCGGAGAGCCGATCGGGGGCCGGGCGGGTCGTGGTCCTCCTCTGTGCCATCGTCACCTCCTTTCCCTGGTCGTGGGGCTGGTTCGTCCAGAGGAGACCTCCATGTGCCGGCTGATGTCAAGGCCATGCCGGTCTCCTGGGCGGCGATGACACCGAGGAGCCCGGCGACCGCGGCGACGGCCTGTTCCTCTTTCTCCGGGGGCATCTCGACGTAGACGGCGGGCAGGAGCCGGATTGGCGAGGTGGTGTGGTCGCATTGCTCGGCGGCGCCGTCTCGCGCCTGGTGGCCGTCGTTCAAGGGGCCTGCCAGAGGGTGCGGGCGGCGGGCTCGGAGCGAGGAACGCCAGCCGAGAACCTGAGGAGGCGAACCCCCGCCCGGTCTGCGACTTCACCGAGCGGGTTCATTTGGCGCGGAGCACCAACAGATCCTCATGAGCCGTGACGAGACGGGGGATGGCGCGGGCGCGCGCCTTGCGGACCTGTTCGAGCGCGAAGAACGAGGCTCGCGGCACGATCGTGTCGTCGCGAAGCCCGGCGAGGAGCGCGACGTTGCGTTCGAAGAGGACGAAACCCGAACGCTCACCCAACCTTGCGAGCGCGCCGGGCAGATCGATGAACAAGCACGGCTTCTGCCGGGTCCCAGAATTCAAGGTCGTCGAGGAATCGCTGCTGTAGCTCAGTTCCGAGTTCGCCGATCGTCACTTCGATCTCGATATCGGATGAGAGGTCGCCTTGGTAGAAATCGCGCTCGTCGAGCCGGGTGAAGTCGATCTCGAAGACCTTGCTCAGCGCTCCCAACAGGTCGCTTCTCCCGGCTCGAGGTGCACCAACCAGGAGTACGTGGCCTCGCGGGACGATCTCGATATCGTCGAAGCCGCGAAAGTGACGAATCGAGCACCGCAGGATCCTCACCGGCTACCTCCTGAAACTGTCCTTGAACCAATGCCGGAAACGGGACCGCATGGGGCGGAGTGAAGTCGACACACAACTCTGAGCGCGTCAGCGATGCCGATCGCTGCACCCAGGACCGTTTATGTCTCCGTCTCCTACCATGGCAGGTTCACGTGCAACGGGTCGTCGTCCGACCACCGATCGCCTTCGACCGGCTTGAGAGTGTCCGCGAGGTAATGCTCCACGCTGCCTCGCTGGTTCTTGGCGACCTTGGCCCAGGTGACGCGCAGGACGCGCCCGTCTGTCTGATGTCTGGTGATCGTCTCCTCACCGCGATGGCGTTTCACGCAGTCAGCGATCGGCTTCCCCTGGCCGACGTAGACCGTCTTCTTGTTGGCGCTAGCGGCATCCTCAACCCAGATGACATAGACGCCGCCTTTGCCAAGCGAGCCCATAGACAGGCGCACTTTGAGAAACTTGTACCAGCCGCCGCCACGTTTCTTCCATGACAGGTAGAGTGGCGTGGGTCGGGACGATCGAACCATAGGTAGATCCCGACGTCTACGCTGCGCGTAGAACGCTGAACACGACGGCGCTCAAGAAAGCGCCGACGACCGCTCGGACGATGTAGTCGAACCAGTTCCGAATTGGAACCAGGATGTGGGACACGCCCGCCCCCACCGCTCCCGCGACGATGTGGAGAGCGCCATTGGTCGATGAGTTGCTATTGGCCATCTGAACCTCCTACTGCCGGGACGAGTCGGGTAGGCAGCGTGCCCGACCCTTTTCGCCGGTGCTCGACGATGTCTGCCTGAGATGTTACACTGAGAGGCAACACTAGAGCTATTGTAACAGATGGAGGTGCCGCGCTGGACTCGATCGGTGAGATGTTGCGTACGGGCAGGGAGCGAGCCGGATTGTCGCAGGAGGCGGCGGCTGAGGCGGTGGGGATCAACCGGGTGCTCCTCAACTACTACGAGGCGGGACGCCGTCAGGTCCCGCTCAACGTGGCGGCGGCACTGGCCCGTCTTTATGGGACGTCGCTGGAGTCGCTGCTGGCGGGGGAGGAGCTGGCAGGGTCGGGGGTCGACGTGAGCGGGGTGCTCTTCCGGGCCGCTCCTCGGGATCTCGGGGACAGCGCGCAAGGCGGTCTCCGGCTGTTCGAGCAGCGGGTGTCCGACTACGTCGAGCTGGCCGAGGAGATGGGCATGGCACTGCCGGGGCCAGGTCGGAGCCCGTTTCCTGCGGCCCGGGGCGCGAGCGTGAAGGAGGGCGCCTGGGCGGCCCGCCAGCTCCGCCGCCAGCTCAATCTCGGCGGTGGAGCGCTCGGTGACCCGTTCCAGGTGCTCGACGAACACGTGCTCATCTGGCGGCTCCCACTCGGGGCCGATCTGAGCGAGGCGCCCTCGGGCTTCTTCTACAACCATCCCCAGGTGGGTTTCTGCATTGCCGTCAACTCCCATATGACCCTGGGCCGGCAGGTCTTCACCTTGGCCCACGAGTTCGCCCACGCCTACTTTCACTCCCAGCACGCGGACGTCGTAGTCTCGATGGCAGGCGAGGACCACGGTCGCGAGCGGTTCGCCGATGCCTTCGCCGGCGAGTTCCTGGTGCCGAGCGACGAGCTACGCCGGGTTGTCAGCGAGCTGGCTGCGTTCGACGACCTGGCGAACCCGGCCTTGGTGGTCCATCTCCAGCGGCACTTCGGCGTGAGCTTTGCCACGCTGCGGGTGCGGCTGCGCCAGGAGAAGCTCATCTCGCAGAGCGACTACGACGCCTTGGGCGAGGCTTCCCCGAGCCGGTTGGCGCTGGCGCTCGGCTACCGGGTGCATCCCGCGGACATGGGAAGCTATGACCTTAACCCCATGGCGGCGCAGCCCACTCGGGTCCTGCTGCTTGTGCGTGCCGCTCTGGAACGCACAGTGATCACACCGGGAGACGCAGCGGAGGTGCTGGGCACGAGCACCGAAGAGATCCGCCAGTTCCTCGCCCGCCCCGGCGTGGCCGACGACGAGCGACGGGTTCAACAGGATCTGGAGCGAGCAGCATTCGGGAATCGTGAGCGGTGAACGGGCGCGGTCGTGCTAGTCGATGCCTCGGTTGCCCGTAGCTTCGCCGTCGTCGGCTGGACCCAACAACTGCTCGAAGTAACCGGCGGAACCATCCTGGTTGCCGACACCGTTCACGGCCTGTACCCGGACGATCCGAGCGAGCTGCGACGCATTCGAAACGCGCTCCAGCGCCAGGCCGAAGATGCCGGGCTCGGTTCGGGCCGTGCCGGCCGTGCGCTCGCAGCCGTGCAGGGTCTTGATCAGCTGTTCACTCTCACCTCGGACGAGCTCACCGTCCTCACGCTCGAAGATGGCGAGCTAGAGCTGGCGGTCCGGCTCCAGTCCCGTCGACCGAAAGACCGAACATGGCGTCACTCGATGGGCGCCAAGGCCCGGCGCCTTGATGCAGGCGAGTCCGCGTCCATCGCCATCGCCGCCACCAGGTCACTCGCCTTCGCCAGCGACGACGAAGACGCCCTGATCCTCTGGGAGGCACTGTCGGGCACCCCCGGACGACGGACCCGAGACCTGCTCTGGCAGCTGGTGACCGACGACTCGGTCGCTGAGCCTGACGCCCGGGAGGTGTACCGAGTCCTTCAGAGCGACGACCTGCACAACCTTGGAGGTCCGCCGTGGTAAATGGCACAGCAGACTGCCGTGCCATCCTGAAGGAGCGGCGTGGGGGTGGTCGAAGGATATTCCGCCGGTTTGAACCTGCCCGGAGACATGAACCTGCGACGCTCAAGCCATGGCGATCGCAGGGCCAGCGATCGTAGGGGCGCGGTTCGTATTGTGTGAGGCCAAGACCACGCAGTAAGACTCGAACCGTCGGCCACTTGGTCCCGACTCTAGCGATCGCCGTTGCCCAACCGGAGGACAGCGTTTGCGGCTGCCAGACCGATCGGCCCCCCATCGAGAACGGCTGTGAACTGGTCGTTTTCGCATCCAGGGGTGTTCGTACAATGACACCCCAAGACCACCACATCGCCGTATTCGAACTCCGGCACAGAAGGGAGAAGGTCGAACAGCTCCCTGATCCGTCCTCACCTGTCCGCTGACGCTCTCATCAGGTCCCGACGAGCCGACATTCCCTGGGGTAATCTTTTCCCGATGGTCGAAGATGATGCCGCGCCGCCTGCTCCTCGCCCGCCTGCGGACCCCGGCGTAATCCGGAGCAACAGTAGGGATTATCGGGATGAAGGGGAACCGGCCGGCCGCTACCCAGCAAGGATACCTCCCAACCGGGCCGTCCGCGAAGCACCTTGGAACACCCAGGCCCCGCTGCCGGCCAACCCCGGGGCCGCGTGGGGGAAAGGCCGTCACTCGCAATTAGCACTGAGAGTCGCGCGAATGCGTAACCTGTACTCGACGATCAAGCGAATGAGGGAAAGCGGGGCGCCTCTCCCGCGCCGCCTTGCCGCCGCGGCTGCGCGGCGCCTGCTGAGGAAATTCGGCCTTACCATGAACCTCATCCCACGCCAGCTCGACTACGACAGTTGGGCCGCTACTTTCGACGCCATCTCGGCAGAGGATCTCGAGGCGCTGGCCGTTCACCTCGAGGGCGTGGATCATCTTCCTCCCATCTCGGTTCTCGTGCCGGTTGCGGATACGACCGAAAACGACCTGGTGCGTTCCCTCGACTCAGCCCTCGCCCAGGTGTATCCGCACTTCGAGATCTGCGCCGCGATCAACGAGTCGAGTTCCGTCCTGGGCTGCGTCCTGGATAGCTACGCGTCCCGGGATCCGCGAATCAAGGTAACCCGTACCGCTGCTCCGACCGAAACCGCTGCCCTAGAAGAGGCAGGAGATGGAGAAAGGGCCGGGGGATGGGACGTTGGCGGGCAAGGCGCGGCCGGCGACGGCGAGGCCCGGATTATGAACGCAGCTGCCGACCTTGCAACAGGAACATACGTTGCGCTCCTTCATCCCGGGGCCATGCTCGCTCCCCACGCTCTCGCGGCCACCGGCCTGGAGGCTGCCGCTCACCCGGACGCGGTCCTTATCTACTCCGATGAGGACGTCATCAGTGCCCTGCCTCGCGCTGGGGACCGGAGCGGGAGGAAGGTCCGGCTGCAGCCGTTTTTCAAGCCGGACTTCGACCCCGAGCTGATCCTGGCGTACAACTACATCTCGCACATGGCCGCGTTCAGGATAGAAGCGCTGAGAAGCGCCGGGGGGTTCAGGAGCGGGTTCGAAGGGGCGCTGGAGTGGGATCTCACTCTCCGGATCATCGAGTCCGCAGCTGGCGACCGGGTACGTCACGTGCCGCGTGTGCTGTACCACGACCACCCCGCTACACCAGCTTCCGGTCGCTCAGGTCGTTCTCATCCGACCGTGGGTCCGCTTGTGCCCGTCGGAGATCCCGCCGCCACTAGTGCCGCCACAAGAGCCGTGAGCGAACACTTCGCGCGCCTGGGGATCCGAGCGGGTGTGTCCGCCCGGCAACTTCCAGCGGATACGGAGCACGAGCCCCCCTTGGCCGCCAGGCCGCCGGGGCCGGGGCCGGGGCCGCCTTCGACCAGGCGAAGCGGTGAGCAGCCTCCGGGGCCCGGTGACGCTGATCCCGGCGGCAACGCCGATCCGGCGGGAAGTCCCGTACCTCCCAGCGCCGGGGCACGAACCGATTCAGCACCAGGCGACACCAGCACCTCCTCCGGATACCTTTCGATCGAGTACGCGCTCGAGACGCCGCCCCTCGTCTCCATCGTGATCTGCACGAGGGACGGAGAGTACTTCCGCCGTTGTATCGAGTCCATCAGAGGGAACACTGTCTACGCCCCCTACGAGATTGTCATCGTGGACAACGGGAGCGAGACTCCGGATTGCCTTTCGTACCTCGAGCACCTTACCTCGACCGGCTGCACCGTCATCCGCCACGACGCCGCCTTCAACTACTCCGAGCTCAACAACCTCGGAGTAGAGCACGCCCGGGGCGATCTCGTCCTGCTCATGAACGACGACGTTGAGGCCATTCAGCAGGACTGGCTGATGACGATGGCCCGGCACGCGGTGAAACCAGGGGTAGGCGCCGTCGGGGCAAAGCTGCTCTTCCCGAATGGCACCATACAGCACTCGGGAGTCCTGCTGGGCATCGGACACTCCTGGGGATCGGTAGCGGGCCACGCCCACAAGGGCCTTCCGGCCGGCGATCCGGGCTACTTCGGAAGGGCGATGATCACGCATTGCTACTCCGCCGTTACCGCGGCCTGCCTACTCGTCAAGCGTTCCATCTACAGGGAGCTCGGGGGTCTCGACGAAGAGAACCTGGCCATAGCGCTGAACGACGTCGACTTCTGCCTGCGAGCCAGGGAGAACGGATACCGCAACGTCTACGCCGCTGGCGCAGTCCTCGTCCATCACGAGTCGGCCAGCAGGGGAAGCGATCATCCTTCGCCGTTTGCCATGCGGCCCGAGCGTGCCGAACGCGAGATCGGCTACCTGAAGTGGAAGTGGGCCGCCGAGCTGTTGACCGATCCCAGCTACAATCCGAATCTCAGCTTGGACTCCGAGCGCTTCGAGCTGGGCGGCGCACCGCGGGTCGCCCCCCTCTTTCCGGCCCGCTGAAGGGTAGCTTTCTTATTACGGCGTAATGGCACGAGATGCGCCCACCAGCCGCACCTCGCCGGTTTCGCCTCGAGTGCACGTAAGCGCCGCTACTTCGCCCGGCAGCGCCCCTCCCGCCTTCCTACCGGTCGCCGCCCCTCACCGCCTTCCCGCCTATACCGCGACCGACCTGCTCCCGCGGCCGCCTACTGCCCCGGCACCGGTGTGCCGTACGGGACGTCGAAGGCCACGAACTCGTAGGCCCACTCGTATCCCAGGTTGGCCTTCACATACTGGTATTCCCCGTAGTTGTCCGTGAAGAAGTGCGCTCCATTGTCGACGTTCCGGAAACGGTACACCGGCACTTCCGCCAACGTGGCCGGCGGGTAGACGTAGAAGGATATCCCCTCGTAATGCCAGTAGTAACCGGTGTTGGACACGAGGCTCTGGTACTCGGACTTGACGGCCGTATAGAAATGGCTGTGCGGCCAGGGAACCTGGTAGAACCGGTACACCGGAACGGTTCCCGACACCTGCGAGCCGTAAGCGTAGAAACCGACACCCTCGTACTGGTACATCGACACCGGGTAGGTCGCGATGATCGAGTTGCGCTCGTTGATGTCGGCCGTGAAGAAATGGACCTGCAGCACCGAGCTGAAAAACCTGTAGACAGGCTCGGGAGCGGCGGCCGGTGGATCGCTCACTCCGTAAGCAGACGACTTCGATCCCGCAGGCGTCGTGCATCCATTCGTCGAAGTGAGCTGTGGCGCAAATGACGCCAGGTTGGAGCTCCTGAAGGGAGGATTGGTCACCTGGTCCAGATTCGCAGGCTCGTCTACCGGGCCGGTGCCGTACGCTACGAGGTATCCGTCCGACGCCGGCGGGGAGTAGAGATCATCGCCGACGTAGGTTCCCACCGTTTGACCCGACGCTCCCTCCTCATCGTACACTTGCGGCCCCGTGTTGCTCGCAATCAGATCGCCGTTGACGCTGGCGCCGCTCGCACTCTTCATCACGTATATTCCCCCGGTTATCCAGGGAAAGTCGTTGCCGTTCACCGTGCTGCTGTACCGAGTCGCAAAGTTGTCGATGATCGTATCGTGAAGCGATGTTACTGAGGCACCGCCCGCGACGAGGACCCCGCCGCCAACGGCAGCGGAATTGTCCATGATGCAGTTATCCAAAAGCGTCGCCGAGCTGTTGCCCCCCGAGCCGCTCGCATATACCCCGCCACCGTCCTGTGTCTGTGCCGTGTTGTGAGCGACCAGGTTGTTGGATATCGACACGTTCGAGTTCTGGGCCACCGTGATGCCCCCTCCTCCGCCGTACGCCGTGTTGTTCGTAAAGTCGTTGCCCGCTATCGACCCGTTTGTTCCGTTGTAGACGCTGAGCGCCGCACCCTGGCCCGACTGGCTGTCAGTTGGGCTTAGCAAGACCGAGTTGCCCGTGAAGTTGTTCGACTGTATGGTGATCGACGCCCCCATGGTCTCGAGGTCCACAGCGCCCCCGTAATAGGCGGTGTTACCACTGAAGGTGGTGTCCTCGATGATGCCTGAGACCCCGTTGATCACCCCCAACGCCCCGCCTTCCCCACCGCCGCAGGGGTGGCTTGTATTCCCCCTCGCGGTGTTGCCGGTGAACGTGTCGTCAACGAGGACGGAGTACCCACCGTTGGCGATCCACATCCCGCCCCCGGCCGTTGCAAGGTTGTCGCTCACGGTCGTGTCGATTATCGAGGGGCTCGAACCGTCGACGACAATGCCACCGCCGATGCAGTCGGACATGTCGTGGTTGACCACCACGCCGTCGAGAACGGGATTGGAGTTCGAGATCCAGATGCCCCCGCCGTTGGTCGTTGCGCTGCAGTTCTGGACCACGATGTCGTCAAGGGTGATGTCAGCACCTCCCGCCAGGGTGATGCAGCCCGCTTGCCCGGAAGCGGTACTGTAGCCGTCCTTCACCGTGAAACCCTTGAACACCGGCTGCGTACTGCAGCTGTTGCATGGGGTGTCCTGCCACACGACCACGGGCTCTGGCACCGGAGGGGTTATGACCGTGTCCGACGGATTGCCGGTCGACTCGATGCTGATGTACTTGCCCGTGACGAGTAGCTGGTCATGGTAGGTACCGGGAGCAACGTAGATCGTGTCCCCGTTCGATGCCGCAAGTATCGCAGCGCTGATCGTCGGGTACTGGGAAGGGACATACAGCGGGTCTCCAGCCACACGAGGGCCATCAACCGACCTCCCCGCGAACCCGTCCGGTCGCGCCGCACCGTAGGCGGCCGCCCCGGTGTTCGCCCGGCCGGATCCGCTCGTCGATGCAGGGTAAGCAGTGGAGAGCGCGCTCCCGCATGTCAACGCGACCACCGATACCGAGGCGATACCGGCCGCGAGTGCCTTGGTCCTGACACGCTGCACCCGAATAGTGTACTACCTCGTACCTCGGTGCCGGCCGGTATCGCCAGCGCCCGGTGGTCGTCTCCTGCCTCGAGGCCCTGCTACACTGCACGTCGATGGGCCGAGCGTATCCCGCAAGAGCAGCGCTTCTCCTCCGGACCATGCTGTGAGCACCCCGCCGCCCGAGCCCCGAGGTTCCGATGCTGAAGCGAACCAACCGGGGCTGCTGGTAATCGTCCCTTACTACCGGCAACCCGAGCTGGTCGACATGCAGCTTGCCCGCTTCAGGGAACTGGCAGGTGAGCTCGACCGGATTGGAGCCGGTTTCTGCTTCGTCAACGACAGCCCTGACGACACCGCCCTTGCCGCTACGCTCGGGCGGGCATCTGACACTCTTCGCTCACAGGGAATACCGGTGGAAGTCGTCACCAACGACCGGAACATGGGTTTCGTGGAATCAACCAATCGCGGGCTCGCCATGGCGCTCGCCCGGGGAACTGACGCCCTCCTCCTCAACTCCGACGCCTTGCCGCATGCGGGCTGCCTCGAAGAGATCGCCGCAGTGGGTGCGCTCGACGACAAGATCGGTTTCGTCGGGCCCCGCTCCAACGATGCGACCCTCGCCACGATCCCGTGGCAGCGTGCGCTGCACGTCCCGGGATACGACGGCGGCTACCGGGACGGCGGCTACCGGGACGGCGGCTACCGGGACGGCGGCTACCGGGACGGCGGCTACCGGGACGGCGGCAAGCGAGGAGGCGGGCCGGATGGCGAGGCCGGAGAGGCAGCATGGGCAGAGGCGTTGGCGGCCTACACGGCGCCCCTCGAACGCTTCACGTACGTCCCCGTGGCCACGGGCTTCTGCCTCCTCGTACGCTGCGAGGTCCTGCGAACCGCCGGGCTGCTCGACACTGTCTACAGCCCGGGGTACAACGAAGAAAACGACCTGATGATGCGGGCCAACCGCCTGGGGTTCCGAGTCGCCCTCGCCAACCACGCCTACTGCGAGCATCGGGGGTCGCACTCCTTCGGTGCCACGCGGAACCGTCTGGAACGGGACCATTCCATGATCCTCGATGCCAGGTACCCCGAGTACCGCGCGGCGGTCGACGAGCATTTCCGCTCGCCTCAGTACAGAGCGGAGCAGCTCCTCGGCACGGTGACCAGCTTCAGCAGGTACCGCTCCTCCGTTCTCGTTGACCTGCGGCTCCTGGCACGCTCCTACAACGGCACCTTCGAGCTGGCAACGCGGGTCCTGCGCCACATCACGGCTTCCCCTGCTTGGCGCGACCGCTACCAGATCGTAGTCGCCGCCGACCGGCGTGCGATCGAGTTCCACGGACTTTCGGACTGCCTTTCCGGCATCGACATTCACCAGTCGCTCGAGGACGTCCCGGAGCCGTGTACAGTCGCACTACGACTCACCCAGTACTACAACTGGGACGACATGCTGTCACTGGCGAGAATGGCCCCACTGCATGTCGTGTACCACCTGGACACCATTGCAGCGGACTGCTACTACATCCGGTACCAGTCGCCGAAGACGCACCAGCTTTGGAAAGCCGCTGCGAGGATGTCGGATGCGATGCTTTTCTTCACCGGCTACGACAGGGAGAAGTTCCAGGCACGCTACGGATCACACGAGGACCGCCTCGATGCAATCGCCATGCCCTCGCTCCGCTTAGCCGACTATGTGCCCGAAGCGCGCCCCGCCCCGCCAGCGGTTCCGCCCTATGCGCTGGTGATCGGCAACTCTTACGCTCACAAGATGGTGAACCCGACGGTAGACGTGCTGCACAGGCACTTCCCCGACCTGCAGGTGAAGGCGCTCGGCTACACCGGGACGCCGCCGCGGGGGGTCATTCCCGTACGAAGTGGAGACCTGCCGGAGGGCGACATCGACGCGCTTTATACCGGAGCGGCAGCCACCGTGTTCCCGTCGTCATTCGAAGGTTTCGGTCTGCCCATCCTTCGCACCCTTGCTTACGGCAAGCCCATCATATGCCGGTCGTCACCGCTACTCGACGAGCTGATCGCCAAGTCGGGCGACAGCGGAATCATGCGCTTCACGACGGAAGACGATCTGGTCGCCGCCGTCGGGGAGCTCTTGTCCTCGCCTCCTGTGGATCCTGGCGCCATCTGGTCGGCGCACGACCAGAGCCACTCCTGGGACAGCTGCGTATCCCAGATGCTCGCCGCCATCGACCAGCTGATCCCCACGATCACGTGGGACAAGGTTGCCTCCCGCCAGGAGGAAATCGACATGATTCGCTCCTATCTGGCCGCCCGCGAGGCGGGAGGTTCGCAGGGTCTCCCGGCAGCGCTTCGCCACCCCAGGCTTCGCAATATTGCCAAACGGGTACCGGGAAGCCGCGGCGCGGCGCGCTGGCTCCGCGACGCTATAGGGCAGCCCTGACCGTTCCGGTCGCGGTTCGACCTTCCCCGAGGAGGCGAGAAGCCCGCGCGGCGCGCTGCGGAGGTTCGGGGCCAGTTGAAGGTGGGAAGGACCGGGACGCCGCGAGCGTAGAGTCCGCTGAGGCTCTATGCTGGCATCATGTGCGGTCGGTTCGGTCGGTTCGGTCGGTTCGGTCGGTTCGCACTTTTCCGCTCCGAGCAAGGCATTCGCAACCACGACGAAGGGCCGGAGCTGATCGCCGGTACCGGGTGATGCGCCGGGCCTCCGGGCCGGCCGCTGTGGGGATTGCGGCGGTGTATGCGTCGTTTGCATCCGGCACGCGGCCCTTCTCGGCCCGCGCCGATGTCATGACTGCGGTTCCGTTCGCGCCGGCCACTGACCGCCCATTGCAGCCGTTGCAGCCCCCCGCTCCCCACCTGCGAGGCTCCCCGTCCCTACTCGCCGGCCGCTCTTGACGGGCCGGGCCGCACAACGGATACGATTGAACGGGCAGGGCCGGTACCCGGGGCACCCGCCCTGCCGAATCGCTTACTACCATAAGAGGACGGAGGTTTGGATAATGGCTGGATCGGTTATCCTTGCGGGCGCAAGGACCCCCATCGGCAAACTGTCGGGCGCTCTGGCGTCGTTCAGCGCAATGGATCTAGGCGGGATCGCTATCGCTGCTGCGCTACAACGGGCTGGTATCCCGCCGGAAAAGGTCGACTACGTTTTTGTGGGCCAGGTGCTGCAGGCCGGCCAGGGCCAGATCACGGCACGCCAGGCCGCGACCAACGCCGGCATCCCGATGACCGTGCCGGCCACCACCGTCAACAAGGTCTGCCTTTCCGGTCTGAATGCGATACACCTTGCCGACCTCATGATCCGCTCCGGCGAGGCCGAGGTCGTGGTGGCAGGCGGCATGGAGTCGATGACTCGCGCCCCCTACCTTCTCCCCGATGCAAGATCCGGCTACCGGTTGGGAGACGGCAAGCTCGTCGACTCGATGATGTTCGATGGACTCACCTGCGCCTTCGACCATTGCGCCATGGGGCTGTCCACGGACCGGGACACCGGCAAGGCAGGAATAGCTCGGGAGCGCCAGGACGCGTTCTCGGCGCTGTCACACGAGCGGGCTGCCGCAGCGCAGAAAGAAGGCCGCTTCGCAGGCGAGATCACGCCTGTGGAGGTCCCCCAGCGAAAGGGCGAGCCAGTCACCGTGGACGGTGACGAGGGAGTGCGGCCGGGCACCACGAGCGAGGCGCTGGCGAAGCTGAAGCCGGCATTCGACCCAGCAGGCTCGGTCACGGCCGGCAATGCAAGCCAGATCTCCGACGGTGCCGCGGCAGTGATAGTCGCCCGGCGCGACGTCGCCGAGAAGCTCGGGGCACGCCCACTCGGGACTGTGGTCAGCTACGGCCAGGTGGCCGGACCCGACGCATCCCTGCTTCACCAGCCTTCGACCGCCACGAAGCAGGCGCTCGCCAAAGCTGGCCAGAGCATCGGTGACGTCGACCTGTTCGAGATCAACGAGGCGTTCGCATCCGTAACGCTGGCCTCGATGGACGATCTTGGGATTACGGGGGAGATCTGCAACGTGAACGGGGGCGCTGTGGCTCTCGGCCATCCCATAGGCGCATCGGGGACTCGCCTCGTCCTCACGCTGCTGCATGAGTTGCAGCGCCGCGGCGGGGGCCTCGGGTCGGCAAGCCTCTGCGGCGGTGGTGGCCAGGGAGATGCCATTCTCGTCTCCAGCGAGGTCTGACCTGCCGCTGGAACCGCTGGCTCCGGCGGCGGGCTCCCGAACGTGGCGCACCCGCGACGTCTGGGCGATCTCGCTCTCGGCGTTCTTTGCCGATCTCGGATACCAGAGCGTGCTGGCGGGCCTGCCGCTGTTCATGGTCCTGTCGCTGCATACGTCGATAGCCCTTTACGGTTTCACGATGGCTCTCGCCTTCGGCGGCGGTTCACTCCTGGCATACGCAGGCAGCAGGATCGGCGACCGGATAGGCCACCGCAGGCTCGCCATTATCGGCAACTCGGGCATCCCGCTCCTGGCGCTGTCCGCCTCGATCGCCAGCATCCCCGCGGCGGTGATCTTCTTCTGTGCGGGTTGGTGGGCACGCAACCTGCGGACCCCGTCGAGAAGGGTCATGCTTACCGATGCAACCGCCGAGGATGTGCGAACTAGGGCCTTTGGCTTCCTCCACGGCCTCGACGTGGGGGGCGGCATTCTGGCAGCGGTCTACATGGTCGGCGCCTCAGCGGCGGGAATCGCCTTTCGCTGGGTTTTCATCGGGACGATCGCTCCGCTGGCCGTCTCCACGTTCTGCCTTACGCTGACCTCCCCCTCGCTGGGACCGCCGCATAAGACGCGCCGTCAATCCGGCGAAGGCGGGTCGTCCGCGGTCCCCGCTCTCCCCCGACGAGCGGCGACGGCCATACTCGCCGCCACGGTCCTGTTCGGCTTCAGCTCCTACAGCATCGGCTTTCCCGTGCTCACCGCAGCGAAAAGTGCCAACCGCACGCTCACCGGCCTGCTCGCCTTCCTTATCTTCAACACCGCCTCGGCCGCAACGGGATTCATCGTTCCCGGACACCTGGGTTCGAGCTGGCGAGGGCGCCTGCTCCTGCTGGGCACTCTCGGGTTCCTACCGACCGCCGCCGGGGCTGCGTTGATCGCTCTGGCCTCGGGCATCGGGCTCGGATACGCCGCCATTCTCGTTGCGGTAGCCGTTCTCGGGGCAGCCCTCGGGATCGTGGAGACGCTCGAACCCTCTCTTATCTCCGTGCTCCTTCCCGGTGGCGGTCGCGGATTCGGGATGCTGTCGGCGTTCAGGAGCGTGGGACTTTTTGTGGGCAACCTCGCGATGGGCCTCCTCTACGGCCTCGGCCCGTCCTGGTCCTACGGGTACGCCGCCATTGTCGCTCTTTCCGGGGCAGTAATCCTCAGCGCTACGGCTATGAGCCTCGCCGGGCGACGGCCATAGCGCCGGTGAGGAACCTGAACCTATACCCGTTGACAATTGCACCGGGAGACGGACGCTCCCCACCTGCCTCGGGGTCGAGCGGCGAGTCCGAAGTACGGGAGGTCCCCGTTAGTCAGCCTTAATAGGAGAAGCTCGCAGTCGGGTCGCCGGAGCGGCCTCGCGGACTTAGGTTGCAGGCGTCGACCAGCGTACGCCTTGGAACCGGGAGAAGTCGGAATCGAAAGAGATTATCTCTGCCCCGTGTTCGATCGCGAGTGCAGCCAGATGGGCGTCGTTCACCAGGTTCCCCCCGGTACCGAGTGGGTGCAGCAACTCGCGCATGACCGCAGGGTGGCGTTCGGTCGGGCTGACGATGGTTATGCCGGGTTGGTCGAGCCAGCTTTCGGCCACGTTCAGTGCATCGTCGACATCCAGAGCATGCTCGAAAACCGCGGCTTTCGTGCTGAGACGTAGGAAAGCAAGAAGTACGAGCCAGCTGATGCCGATGGTGCCGGGCCCGGAAAAAGCGGATTCCACCCACGCGCGCGCCGAGGCGTGGTGGGACGAGGTGGAATCGTAGGCATGCTCGACCAGTAAAGACGATCAGCGACCAGCGGATCCCGGGGAACGCTGGATAGGTACGTCTCCCCGCCGGCTTCCGCGCCCGGGCGGGCCGGAGCCTGTCAGGGCTGTGGAGCGCTCCAGTACTGAATCCAGCATCTCCTCGGTCAGCTTGCCGGTGAAGGTGTTCTGCTGGCTCGGGTGGTAACAGCCGATCATGATCCTGCCCCCGGGAAGGAGCACCTCCCTGCCGTGCCCGAACCGTGGCCTTGGCCGCGTACCGCCAAGGCGGGCCAGTGCGTCGAATGCGAAACTCCCCAAAGCTACGAGCACCCGTGCGCCGGTCAGGAGTCTCAGCTCCTGATCGAGGTACCCCACGCATGCGTCCCGCTCGCCGGTACTGGGCCGGTTGGCGGGAGGAACGCACCGGACCACCGCAGTCATGTATGCATCTCGCAGCTCGAGACCGTCTCCTGCGTGGTGGCTCTCGGGCTGGTTGGCGAGCCCTGCACGCCAGAGGGCACTGACAAGCCATTCACCCGACCGGTCGCCCGTGAACATCCGACCGGTCCTGTTCGCACCGTGTGCGGCCGGCGCAAGTCCCACGAGAACAATCCTGGCCGCAGGGTCGCCGAATCCGGGAACCGGTCGGCCCCAGTACGCTTCGCTGGCAAAGGCCGCCCTCTTCTCGCAGGCAACTTGCTCCCGCCAGTCGACGAGGCGCGGGCACGCCCTGCACGACAGGACCTTCTCCGAAAGAGCAGCGAGGGCTGTCACGTTCTCGGGGGTTGCCACGAAGACTACGTTAACGCTCGTTACGGAACCGGTGACCGCAGCCACAGCCGGCGCCGTGCTGGCGCAAGCGCCGACGCCGCTGACGCAATGAGCGCCGGTAGCGAAGGCGGCAACGACGGTTGAATCGCAACCGTCGCTGCCTTGGAACTCCAAAGCCCGAAGTGCCGGCCGGGGTGGCGAGGCAGAATAGGCCCGCGTGCGGGTTTGGCGGGTGTCCACGCCGCGCCCCCGCCCTCGGTCGGTACGCTCTCAGCCGTCCATCTCGTGACGGCCCGCCAGGGCGCGCCCAAGCGTAACCTCGTCAGCGTACTCGATGTCGCCTCCAACCGGAAGCCCGCTCGCTATCCTCGTGACCCTGACTCCGAGAGGCTTCAACTGTCGTGCGAGGTATGCTGCCGTGGCATCTCCCTCAACAGTGGGATTGGTGCAAAGGATCACCTCGGTGATGCCCTCGGGCTCCAGCCTCGAGAGTAGCTCGGCCATCTTCAGCCTGTCGGGCCCGACGCCGTCGATGAGGTTCAGCGCCCCATGCAGCACGTGGTACCGGCCCCTAAAACTGCCACTCCTCTCGATCGCTATCACGTCCTTCGGATCCTCCACGACGCACACGGCGCTGGCGTCCCTCGCCGGATCCGAGCAGGCGGCACACAACTCGCTGTCCGATATATTGAAGCACCTGCTACACAGCCTAGTTCCCTCCTGCAGCGACGCCACGGCATCGGACAGCCTACGAAGCTGGTCGGGAGGTGCCTGCAGAAGATGGAACGCTATCCGCTGGGCGGACTTAGGCCCGATCCCCGGGAGCGCGCCGAGTTCGTCCACGAGCGACTGAAGATGGCCGGGGAGCACTCAGTGCCTTCCTGCCGCTATCAGGGAACGGCCCACTAGATCTCCTCGGCCCCGGGAAAAGCCTGGCGGATCAGCACTGCCGGCGACACCGTCACCTGCGTAGGAGCTACCTCGCCATTCCCTCCGGACGAGCCCGCCGCTCCGGATGGGCTGCTATCTCGCCCGGGCGGCTCGACTCCCCCGGACGGACCGGCCGCTGCGAACGCCTCAGCCGTTGGCACGGACCCGGCTCTCCCGGGCGGCTCGACTCGCCCGGGCGGACCCGGCCCCTCTGATTCCTCGGTCACGAGCTGCACGACCACCGGAACGCCGAAGTGGAACGAGAGCTCCTGCTCGACCTCTTCCCGAACTTCTCCACAAGCGCTAAGGTACGGCTCGTTCGGGACTGCGAACACAGCCCTGACTCCTTTATTCGCCACCGCCACCCCTGCCTCGGGTGCCCCTCCGTCCGGCGCGGCTACTTCCGCCGGTTCCGCCGACACCCAGCGGCCAGACCCGAACCGCGACCTGGCCTTGCTGGAGACCCGATCCTTCAACACGTCTCCCCAAGCCATTACCAGGTCGTCCCTATCCAGGGCGCCCGGAGCATCAGCCGCGTGGGCGGAATCGCCGCCCGGGGCCGTGACCACACCGGTCGGAGCTGCACTGTCGCCACCCGGGACCGTACCCGCGCCTCCAGGAGCCGTACCCCCACCTGCACGAGAGGTACCAGCGCCTCCACTGGCCTTGCCTGCGTCCCCGCCGTGCCCCGGAACGCCCCGCCGCATATACGCCCCGAGAGCCGGACGCGGGGTGGGGCCGCCCCCCGCCTTCCTTGATGCCTCCACCTCCGCGCGACCCGCTGGCGTTCGCTCCGCCTCCACGCGACTTGCCGGAGTGGGGCCGGCTTCTACTCGACCCGGCCGCTCGAAGACAGCGCCCTCTGGACAACCCGCCCGCGTGCTACCGGCCTCGCCGGCACCCGCCGACCTGGCGGCAACCTCCTGTTCCAACCGCTCGACCCGCTCCAGGAGCGCCCCGTACGAATCGTCGGCAGCAGGGCTTGCCAGCCTGAGCAGCGCGGCCTCGACAAGCGACCTGGCATCGAGCGAGTCCCTGATATCGACCAGCGTCCGGCCGAGTACCTCTATGGCCCGCACCAGGCGCGCGAGCCCGAAACGCTGCACCAGCTCGCCTGCCGTGTCCCTGCCCTCCTGATCCTCCCCGGCAAGGCCTGGGGCTACAGCCGACAGGAACCCTTCCCTTAGGAGGTCGATCATCTCCACCGCAAGCCTTGCCGGGTCAATCCCGGCTTCCGCCGCGCGGGCAACCGTCACGAGCACCTGACGGCTATCCCTGCCCGCGAGCGCCTCGACAGCACTCCGTGCATGATCCGCACCGTCCTCCACCCGGCCGAGCACTGCTATCTGCTCCAGCGCCGACAGGGCGTCGCGAGCGGACCCCTTGCCCTTCTTGAGCGCAGCTGCCAACCCTCCCTGGGGCAACGCCAGCTCGGCCCGGTCGGCAACGGCTGCCAGCAGATCGAAAAGTGTATCGGCCCCGATGAGGCGGAACTCGTAGTGCTGGGTCCGGCTCCGGATCGTCTGGAGCACCTTCTGGGGATCCGTCGTGGCGAGCACGAAGACGACACGCGAAGGAGGTTCCTCGAGGGTCTTGAGCAGCGCGTTGGAAGCGGCGGTCGACAGCATGTGGATCTCGTCCACGATGTAGACCTTCCAGCTGCCTGGCGTTGCAAAAGCCGTGGTAGAGATCAAATCCCGTATCGAGTCCACTCCGCTGTTCGAAGCCGCATCGAGCTCCACCACATCGAGCGAGGTGCCGCGCCGTACCGCCTCGCACGACTCACAGGAGTCGCACGGCTCTCCCACTGAAGGGGCGGTGCAGTTCAAGGCCTTTGCGAGTATCCTCGCCGCGGATGTCTTGCCGGTGCCGCGGGGGCCGCTGAAAAGGTACGCATGAGCCACCCTTCCCTCTGCAACCGCATGGCTCAGCGCCAGGGCAACGTGCTCCTGGCCCACGAGCTCGGAGAAGCGTCTCGGCCTGAATCGCCTGTACAGAGCCTCGTACGGCTCGGCTCCGCCTGGACCGGTTCCAACCTCGGAGGAAGCCGGCCCCCCGCCTACGGAATCGTCGCCGCTGGCAGGTTCGTCGCCACCTGGCGAATCCTCACCGTCTACGCCTACTCCGTTCTCGGTCAACCTCTACGCCCTTTGCCGCTCTGAATCACCGTGGAAAATCGCCGCCGGACACCCTGGGCGGCCAGGTTGACTGCGGCACCCGAACGCTCCCGCTGAGAGCTGCTGCCTTCCGGCCCTGACTCGGTTCACGGGTGTCCGTCGCGCAGGACCCAGCCGCCCGGGAAGCCCGGGGGCCTGACACCGACCATGCCACGATAGCCTATCTGGTACCCTGATACTGCTCCGTAGCCGATCGGCCCGTGCGCCGCAGGGCGGGCCTTCAATCCTTGTGGCCCTCCCGGTGTCGCCGGGGCGCCGCATAGGCAGGGAGTCCCGGAGGAGTGCAAGAGCGGACGAATTGGCACGCCTGGAGAGCGTGTGTGGGGCAACCCACCGTGGGTTCGAATCCCACCTCCTCCGCCATGAACCAGAGCAAGGAGGCCATGATCACAGCCGACGAGGCAATGCTCCTTGCGCTGGAGGAGGCCCGCAAGGCTGCAGGCGAGGGCGAGGTACCGGTCGGAGCGGTTGGGGTCGCGGGCGGCGAGGTGGTGGCAACGGGCCACAATCTCAGAGAGTCGTCACACGATCCGACTGCCCACGCGGAGATGCTCGTGCTCCGGCAGGCCGCCGCCGCAAGAGGCTCGTGGCGCCTGGACGGGCTGGAGTTCTACGTCACGCTGGAACCCTGCCTCATGTGCGCCGGAGCACTGCTGGCGGCGCGTGTATCGCGCCTGGTCTACGCTGCGCCTGATCCCAAGGCAGGAGCCTGCGGAACCCTCTACAACGTCTGCGTCGACCCCCGCCTGAACCACGAGATCCCGGTCCTTTCGGGACTCATGGAAGACGAGGCCTCACGGCTCCTGTCGACCTTCTTTGCCGGGCGGCGCTGATCTCGCCCGCACGCCGTGTGCCGAGTCTCGGAGCCTAAGCGACGGTCTCGAGCAGGCCGCCACCGGCCGCTACGGCACCGGCGGAGAGTTGAGATGATCCCTTCGATCCACCGGCACCAGATGCCGTCGGCCTGGTGCGCTTTTCGAGCTGCCCCAATGGCACGATCCATTTGGCCTGGCCGGACACTTCCACAAGGATCACCTGAGAGCCGACGCTCAGGTTCTGGCGCCCGGGCTCGCGCGTGCTCTGCGAAATGGACGCCGTCACCGTCACGCCGTCTGCTCTCTGCAACGTGATCGAGCCGGCCGACAGGCTCGCGATCTTGCCCCGGTCGAGGTCGATGACCTTGTCGCCGTTCTTTGTGTGCATGGTGATCTGAGCGCTCACTGCGCTCCGGAGTAGCTTCGCTATGCGGCTCATGATCGCCTTGCGCAGGCGGAGCGCAGCCTTCTTGCAGGCCGCGCCCGGCGACGAGCTCCCGCTGCCCCCCGAGCCCCCCGAGCCCCCCGAGCTTCCCGAGTTTCCCGAGTTTCCTGGGTTTCCTGGGTTGCCGGAGGCCCCGGAGCCGGCCGGGCCGCTCGATCCGGCCGATCCGGCCCTAGCAGCGTTCCCGCAACGCCTGCGCAGCCCCTTGCCGAGCCCTCGCGCTCTTGCTGAAGGACCTTGGGCGGGCGCCTGTGTCGGGACAGTAGAGCCGCCCGGCGAAGTGGTGGCGGTACCGAGCGACGCCTTCGAGTTGGCAGCTGGTCCCGACGAAGAGCCGGATCCCGACGTCAGCGCGTACGCTCCTCCGGCAACGGCCCCGATTGACAGTGCCGACACGAGCACCGCAACCATCCCCTTGCTGCCCATGTTCCGGAAAACTCCCAGCAGGCGATTCTCTTTCATGGCCGACCTCCTAACTTACTCTCAGCGGTCTTCACTACCATCTAACACCCCCCAGGTGAGGATGGGGTTATAACGCTGTTAGGAAAATGTGAAGCATCGCCGTCCCGATCAGAGCAGCGGAGCGGCTCCCGGTCAGGAAGCGGTGGCGCCGTGGCGCCCCTGAAGGGTTGCCCCGGTAGCAGCTACAAAGATGAGCCCCAGGCCAGGTGGCAGGAACCACCAACCGAACGCCAGGCCAAGGCCAACGAAGAACGCTCCCGCACCGAAGACGAACGGCCAGATGGAGCCGTGCGGGAAGGTACCCACCACGCCAGCGCCTTCCTCAGGGCGCGCATCGCTTCGGTCCTCCGGGCGGGGCCGCATCCGCCGGGACCACCAGTAGTAATAGCCACCGGGCATCAGCCCCAGCAGCACTGCGCCCACGAGCATGGCAGTGCCCGAAGGCTCGCCGGACCAGAACCAGTAGCCCACGGCAACGACCGCCATGAACACACCGATGGCGATGAGCAGCCTGGCCTCCACCCTCATGCCCCCGGTATCCTTGCCTTCGGGCGGCCGGGGCCCGGCGACGGCGTTTCCCGACGCTCCGCCACCCTCTCCTGCTCCCGGGCCGGGTGAGTGTGCGAGCGTCCCGGGCGAGTACGCAGGCGCACGACCCGGCGGACCGCCGGAGCCATGCCCGAACGAGCCGGTCTCCCTCACTTCCGCCTCACCAGAAAACCGCCATTCCGTTGCCGTCCCGTGCGCCGGCAGAGCCAACGCATCGGGGTGATTGAAGTCCCACACGGGGCGCTCGGAACGGATCGGGGGGATGCGATGGAAGTTGTGGGGCGGGGGGGGTGAGGAGGTGAACCATTCGAGAGTATGGCCGTCCCACGGATTGGCGGGAGCCGGCACCCGCTTCATCCACGAGACGTACAGGTTCACCAGGAAGACCACGAACGAGAGACCCATGACATCCGACCCTATGGTGGCGGCGACGTTGAGCGCGTGCCAGCCCATGCCGGTCTGGTAGACGGCGACCCGCCTCGGCATTCCCAGCAGGCCGACCCAGTAAAGCGGGAAAACGGTGGCATTCGCACCGATGAAGAGCAACCAGAACTGCACCTTGCCCAGCTTGTCGTCGAGGAACCAGCCGAAGAACTTGGGCCACCAGTAGTAGATCCCCCCGATGCCCGCCATCACCAGGGCGTAGACCACGCTGTGGAAATGTGCGACGACGAAGTAGGTGTCATGCATGGAGAAGTCGAGAGGCGGCGACGCAAGGAACATGCCAGTCAGACCCCCGAACAGGAATGTAAAAAGGAACCCGAGGGACATCAGCATGGGAGTCTGAAGGCGCAATCTGCCCCGCCACATGGTCCCGATCCAGTTGAAGAACTTGATGCCCGTGGGTACGGCGATAAGCAGCGAGAGTAGGGAAAAGAACGGGAGCAGCACCACCCCGGTTGTGAACATGTGATGCCCCCACACGCCGGTGGACAGCGCCGCTATGGTCAGGGTGGCGAAGATCATCCCCTTGTAGCCGAAGAGGGGCTTGCCCGAGAAGACCGGTATGATCTCGCTCACTACACCAAAGAACGGCAGGGCGAGGATGTACACCTCCGGATGGCCCCAGAACCAGAACAGGTTCTGCCAGAGGACCGGAACCCCGCCTCCCGCAACGGAGAAGATGTGCATGCCGAAGTGGCGATCTGCCCACAGCATCACGAGCGCGCTGGTCAGCACGGGAAAGGCTATGAGGATGAGGATCGCCGTTACCAGCATGTTCCAGACGAATATCGGCATGCGAAACATCGTCATCCCGGGTGCCCTGAGGTAGAAGATCGTGGTCACGAGGTTCACCCCGGTGAAAATCGCCGAGAAGCCGGTAAGGATGAGCGCTGCGATCCACACGTCGGCACCCAGGCCGGGCGAGTTGACGGCGCTCGACAGCGGAGCGTACCCGACCCATCCGAAGTCGGCTGCCCCTCCCGCAACGAAGAATCCCAGGAGCATGGTGATCGACCCGCCCAGGTACAGCCAGTAAGAGAGGGCGTTCAGACGCGGGAAGGCCATGTCCGGCGCTCCGATCTGGATCGGCACGACGAGATTGGCAAGCCCGCCGAAGGCGAACGGGCCCACGAAAAGGTAGATCATCAGACTGCCGTGCATGGTGAACAGCTCGTTGTACTGCTGGAACGTGAGCAGGGTGCCGTGGGGGCTGATGAGCTGCTGGCGGATCAAGAGCGCCATGAACCCGGCGATTATCAGGTACACAAGAGAGGTGAACATGTAGGACTTCCCGATCACCTTGTGGTCGGTGCTGGTGAGCCACTTGACTATCCCGCTCGGCTCCGGTGCGTGATGCTCCTGCGGCGGATGCGCAACTGCCGCAGGTAGCTCAGCCAGAATCGTCACGATGCCCTGCCTACGTTCTCCTCGCCGCCTCTCACTTGCACCACCCGCATGCTCTCCGGCGCGGTCGCAGGCACTCCCTCGGGCACGCCGCCATCACCCGGTTCCTCCGGTCGAGACGTCGCTGCGGATTCTCACCCGGGGCGACGGCTGCGCGCCCACGCTCGTGGTGCCGCGGGACTGCTCGGCATGCACCCATGCCCCGAAGCCGGATACGGGAACCGCCTTCACCCTGAACAGCATCTGCGCATGGTAAAGGCCACAGAACTGCGTGCACTGACCCTGGTACGTGCCCGCGCGGCTGACGGTCAGGTCGAACTCGTTGAGAACGCCGGGCTGCGCATAGCGGCTGAAGTTGAACTGCCTGACGTAGAAACCATGCACCACGTCTTGCGAGCGGAGGTCGATCTGGACAGGCTCGCCCACCGGAACCACCATCTCCGGGTTCTGGAGGGTAACGCCGTGAACGGCTATCCCGAGTTTCGGGTAATCGAAGTTCCATCCCCACTGGAAGGCGGTTACGTTGATCGTGGTGTAGGGATGGGCCACAACGGCATCGACCTTGTTCTCGGTACCGACCGTGAAGAAGAAAACCACGAGGACAATGATCACGGGGATCACCGTATAGACAACCTCGAGAGGCAGGTGGTACTGAGTCTGGCGGGGCATCCGGCGCTCTTCGTCGATACGCTCTTCGCCGCCGGACCCTTCGCCTCCTCCTGGCAAGCCAGCGTCAAGCTGAGCCCCACGTTCTCCACCTGCCACGCGCCGGGACCCACCGGCCCCCACGACCGCGCGCGGGCCCGTAGACCGGTAGCGGATCAGCACCCACAGAAGAAGCATCACCACAATAGCGCCCACTGCCAGGGCGGCAATCACCATCCAGCTGTAGAGCAGGTGAGTGGAGTGAGCCTGCGTCGTCGCGCCCTTGTAGCCGCCGAAAGCCGGAAGCGTGCACCCTTCGGCAACGAGAGCCACGAAGCCAATAG
Organism: Actinomycetes bacterium; assembly: GCA_021816935.1. Taxonomy (GTDB): domain Bacteria; phylum Actinomycetota; class Acidimicrobiia; order Acidimicrobiales; family JAMCPL01; genus JAKAWR01. The sequence goes on along the minus strand of JAKAWR010000006.1, from coordinate 45,830 downwards.
CAGCTACCGCCGCTCCCGGCCCGATGGGCCTTCCGTTCCCTTTCGAGTTCACCAACGTAAAGGTTTCGCCCTACTGCAACAAGCGCACCGGCCCCGGCCGAGCGCATTCCGTTCTCTACAGGTTCCCTGCAGGACCTCCCTCACCCCACCGGCACCGTACCCGCAGGCACCGGGCCAACGCCCGGCTTGATGGCGGCCGGAGCGTTAACCGTCCCTGGTGGTCCGTCCCGCAATCCACTTGCTCCGTCACGACGGCCAGCTTCACTCCTGGCTGTGTCGTTGTCCTCGTCGTACTTCCCTAGTACGCCTGCGTCCTAGTCCTTGCCATGATGCGAACCATGGCTCGCCATGAGCGAAACGCCAATTACGGGACGGACCACTTGATGATAAACAATAGCAGGAATTGGCGCCCGGTGATGACAGCGCCCGCGTTCCATCCCGCGACAGCGCCCGTGCCGAGGGGGCACCCCCGATTAAGCAATGGATACGAGCGACGCTACGTTCAGGCGGGAGTTGGTGGTTGGGCAGGAAGCGGTTGGTGGTTGAGCCGAGGGAGGCGAAGGAAAGCTCCCAACCGGGCGATGAACGTCGGCATTGATCCCGCGCGCCTCACCCACACCTGCCCCCGGCCGCCACCGCTGAAGCTCTTATTCGCCCGATTCGCTCTTCGGCTCAGCCTTGGATTCCGTGCTGCCAGTCGCCGGCCCCTTTCCGGACTCCTCTGCTGCCGCCTTCCCCTCCTCGACACCCTTCTTGAACTCATGAGAAGCCGACCCGAGCGACCGGGCCAGCTTCGGCAGCTTGGGACCTGCCAGCAACAGGAGTATCGCGATGACAACAACCACCACGATATCCGGGCTGAAAATATCTGCTACGAGCACGCCATGCACATCACACCTCCATCAGAGGGACGTGAACCTCCACGTCTCCACTGTACTACACGCCCGCCGGGAACCGCACGACGCCCGCCGGATCAGCCGGAGAGGAAAACCCCGAGAGCGAGCGCCGCCAGAGAGCTTGCCACGGCCAGCGCCCCCCAGACGGCAAGACCGGCTCTGCTCTTGGCGATCGAATGAAGCGCGGCCGACACGCCAGCGAGGACCACTACCCCGATCTTGACCCACAGGATAACCCACCAAGACTGCGGATGTCCGCGAACACCCATTGCAAAGACGTTCCAGATGCCGGTGGCAAGCAGCACGGCGTAGGCCGGCCATAGCAACCTCCCCAGGGCCCGCGCCACCAGGCGGGGCGCTTCGCCACCGAGCGACCGCACCGTCGGGAGAAGCCCGGCAACGGTCAGCTGGCCGCCCACCCAGATGGTGGCAGCGAGCACGTGCAGCGTCAGGCGGATCCCCGTGACAGCCGGAGCAAGCATCAGATCCCCTCCCCGGCAGCTGCCCTTGCGTGTGCAACCCTGCCCCACGGCTGTCCACGCCACGCAAGCATCAGATCCCCTCTCCGCCAACCGTCCTCGCCCTCACCGCCACCGGCAGTCACCCCGGTCGGCGGCGGCGCGTCGGCGGCTACTTGCCCTGCCAGTTGGGCTTGCGCTTCTCGGCAAACGCCTTCGGCCCCTCCATGGCGTCCTGCGAGGTGAAGACGATCCCCACGCCCTCGGCGTTGAGCGTCCAGCCCTGATCTTCTGTCAGGTAAATAGAGTCCCTCATGATTTTCTTCGACCACCGCACAGCCAGGGGTGCGTTCTCGGCGATCTTTTCGGCCAGGGAAAGAGCCTCGTCGATAAGGCTCTCAGCCGGCACCACCCGGTTCACGAGACCGAGCCCCTGAGCCCTCTCGGCGCTAACGGGTTCGCCGGTGAGCGCCATCTCGAGAGCAAAGGTCAACGGTATCCTTCTCTGTAGCCTCAACAACCCCCCGGCTCCCGGAAACAGGCCCCTCTTCACCTCCGGGACCCCGAACGTGGCGTGCTCTGCCGCGACTACCAGGTCGCAAGCGAGGGCGATTTCGCAACCGCCGCCGAGGGCCGTACCGTTCACCGCCGCTATCAGAGGCTTCGGGAAGTCCCGCTGGATGATCCCTGCAAAGCCGCCCTTTGCGCCGATGATGGCGCCTCCCTCTCCCCTGGCGAAGGCCTTCAGATCCATCCCCGCGGAGAAGGACTTGTCGCCCGCTCCCGTTAGGATGACCACCCATGCGTCGCCGTCCTCCTCTAGCTCGTCGAACGCTCCTCCTAGAAGCGAGGTCACCTCCCCGTCGATCGCGTTGCGTGCTTCTGGCCTGTTGATCGTGAGGATCTCGACATGACCCCTACGCTCTCTCTCCACTACCGGCATTTGCGCTCCTCTCTCGACCTCTCTCGACCGCTTATCTACCGGCCCTTCTTCAGGGACCAGGACTTGTGACGTTGTGAAACACTACCGCCTCGAGGCGGCGTGGGGGGCAAAGCCCGTTGCTAACAGCACCCAACCCGCCCACGAACGTACGCACTCGCTGGCGAGGGGCATGGGGACGGAGCCCCGCACTGTCAGCTTTCCACAACATCGCCCAGTAGCTCAACTCGCACGCCCGTCGTCCGCAGCCATTCGAGCGCTGAATCGATGTTGTCAGTATCGCCATTCAGCTCGCACAGTATCCAGCCCTCCCGCTCGTCCACATTGGCTTTGCGGATGTTCGGCTCCACGTCGTGATCCCTCGCCAAGCGGGCGATCACCGGCTCCCGAACCAGCTGCTCCGGGAAAACAAGCTTGACCTTCACGTTCATCCGATTAACTCCCTTTCAGTTGGGTTCGACATAACCGATACCACGCCTGCGGGATAGCTCAGCGGCGCTCACCGTTCCGCCTGCAGCCGCCTCCCCTGTATCGCACGACCGATCGCGGTCACCGCAAGGTTACCCGACCGCAAGCCCTCCAGGTCGAGTGTGACGTACCGGAAGCCTGCCTCCTGCACGGCGCCAACCAGCCCCTCCCTCAGCTCCAGTGCCCTTGCAAGATCCGCGACAGGAAACTCCAGGCGCGCTATGTCGCCGTGGTGGCGCACGCGCACCTCACGGAAGCCCATACCGGCCAGAGCGGCTTCGGCCCGACCTACGGCGTCAAGCTTGGCCCCGTCGACCCGCAGGTCGTGCGATATGCGAGATGCCAGGCACGGCATCGCCGGTTTGTCCCACACAGAAAGGCCCGCCATTCTCGCTGCCAACCTGATCTCGGCTTTGGTCATCCCGGCGTCAACGAGAGGGAACACGGCACCGCGCTCTCGAGCAGCCTCCTGGCCGGGCCTGAACTCACCCAGATCATCCACGTTCACCCCCAGCGCGATCCGGGCACCGCCGGGGGCGGCCAGCGGTTCCAGCGCGTCCATCAGCGCGCTCTTGCAGTGATAGCAGCGGTCGGTACCGTTCGCCAGGTAGAGCGGATCGTCCATCTCGCGGGTGAAGACTTCACGCCACTGCATACCCCACTCTGCCGCTAGGCTCTCGCACCATCGCCGCTCCGCCGGCGCAAGCGATACGGACACGGCGGTCGCCGCCAGTGCCCGGTCGCCGAGTACCCGGTTTGCGGTCCACGCAAGCAGCGCCGAGTCGACCCCCCCCGAGAAAGCAACCACCACGCTCCCCAGGCCTGCGAGACGCTCTTCGAGCAGGCTGATCTTGTGCTCGATCTCGCCGCTCACGTCGCCGGCCCCTTTGCCCGCCAGCTCTGCACCCTCTGCCAATTCCACTGGCTCTGCACCCTCTGCTACCCCTGCCAACTCCACCGGGTGTGCTCCCTCTGCCGGCTCCGCACCCTCTGGTGCATTCGGCCGACCTACCGTTACCAAGACCTCCCGGCGCGAGCCGGCCGCGCTCATGACGTCAGGACACGCTCGAAAACTGTCGCCGGATCGGCCACCATGCCCGCATAGAACGGCCCGAAGTCCGCGTAGTTGGCCGATGCGGGATCAAACCGCATCTCGTAGACGCACGCCTTTAGATCGTCATGCGATATGCCGAACAGGGTCACCCCCCATTCGTAGTCGTCGAGCCCGGACGAGCCGGTAACAAGCTGCACCACCCGCCCGCGGAACTCCCGGCCGACCCTCCCGTGTGAGCTCATAAGTGACTTGCGCTCGTCGAAGGGCAGGGTATACCAGTTGCGTCCCGGCTGGCGACGTTTAGACATCGGGTAGAACGAGAAAGCCGCCATTCCCTCGGGAGGCAGCTGCGGATACAGCCTCGCGTCGCGTATCTCGTCGGGGATCCCCTCGGCATACTCCGACACTTCGGTTAGCGACGTATAGGAGTAGACGGTCTCGAAGCCCGCCTGACTCAGGCCAGTCTGCAGATCCCTGAGAGGCCACGACCGTGAGGAAAGCGCCATCACGCCCACGTCCGCCTTGTGACCGAACAGCGCTGCCGTTACCACCTGGCTGCCGACCGAACGGGCTCGCTTCACGGCACCGCACGCCGACTCGACGTCAGCCGTACCCCTCGGCTTCAGGAAAAGGTGGAGAACGTAAAGGCCCTCCTCTCTCGGCTCCCCCGGGCCCGGAGTAGCGCTGGTCGCCACATTCGGGTCACCAGACGCGCTCTCGCTGCCATCCTGTCCCGCCGACGGCACCGCATCACCAGCGCGCCGCACGGCCGCTCCAAGGGAGGGTGCGCTCCCGGCGACGAAGCCTGAAGCCTGCCCTACCTCCTCTTCACCGGCACCAGTTGGCGCACGGCGATTGCCCTCGTCCGTACTCGCCGGCTCCGTGCCGACTCCGGCCCCCTCGCGATTCCATTCGACAAAAGTTTCTCCCGGCAACTGTTACTGCCCTTCTGTGTTCCGAGCCGCCTACCATTGGCCCGACGATGCAGCGGATTACGCTGCAACGCGATCGAGCCGCCTTACCCCTGCAGGCTCAGAGGGCCTGCTCGCTGACAACCTCAGCTGAGGCTCTGAGAGCCCGAAATCTCACCGGCTACGAGCTCTCTCCGTTCCCGCAGTAGCGCAATTCATGCTTCGCCGTTCCTATTACGCAAACGCCCACCGGACGTTTGCGCCCCACCGGCGACGCCACGGTATACCGGCCCGCACAGTGCGGGACCGGTACCACTATGCCCTCTTACGATACATCCTTCCCGCCAGTGCCCACAAGAGCGACACTCTAAGTCTAGCCGGATCCACCATGTTCGATTTCATACCCCGGAGCGCCAAGCGCGTGCCCCCGCCAAGACTCGCGAGAGTGCCGGTGCCCTTCCCAGGACACCGGCACTCACATCGTTGCGGTTCCCGGCCGCATCTACCGGCCGGAGAGGCGTGATCAGTAATCCTCCATCCCGCCGCCGGGCATCGCCGGAGCCGTCTTCTCCTCGGGCTTGTCGACAATGACCACCTCGGTCGTGAGGAAAAGAGCGGCGATGGACGCAGCGTTCTGCAGAGCGGAACGGGTTACCTTCGCAGCGTCGATGACACCCGCGCCAAACAGATCCTGGTACTCGCCGGTCTCAGCGTTAAGGCCTTCTGACGCTTTCTTCAGGCCCAACACCTTCTCGACAACAACCCCGCCCTCGAGGCCGGCATTGACGGCAATCTGCTTCAGCGGCTCCTCCACGGCACGCGCCACTATCCTGGCTCCGGTGGCTTCATCGCCCTCGAGCTTGTTCGCCCGCTCCTGAATGGACTTCTGCGAACGCAGCAACGCCACGCCACCTCCCGGAACAACGCCCTCTTCGATCGCGGCCTTGGTCGTCGACACGGCATCCTCGATGCGGTGCTTCTTCTCCTTGAGCTCGACCTCGGTAGCAGCGCCTACCTTGATGACGGCTACCCCGCCCGACAGCTTGGCAAGCCGCTCCTGCAGCTTCTCGCGGTCGTAGTCGGAGTCGGTGTTCTCGATCTCGGTCTTGATCTGGTTGATCCTGCCCTTGATGTCCTCCTCGGCCCCGGCACCCTCGACCATTGTGGTCTCGTCCTTCGTCACGACCACCTTGCGAGCCTTGCCCAGCAGGTCAAGCGAGATACTCTCCAGCTTGAGGCCGATCTCCTCGCTCACCACCTCAGCGCCGGTGAGGATGGCCATGTCCTTCAGCATCGCCTTGCGCCGCTCGCCGAAACCGGGAGCCTTGATCGCGACACTCTTGAAGGTACCGCGAATCTTGTTCACAACCAGCGTCGCTAGAGCCTCACCCTCTACGTCCTCTGCGATGATCGCAAGCGGCTTGCCGGTCTGCATAACCTTCTCGAGAATGGGGAGCAGGTCGCGCACGGCCGAAATCTTGGAGCCGACGAGCAGGAGGTAAGGATCCTCCAGCACGACCTCCATCCGTTCGGGATCGGTGACGAAGTAGGGCGAGATGTAGCCCTTGTCGAACCGCATGCCCTCAACGAGTTCCATGTCCATCCCGAAGGTCTGGGACTCCTCGACGGTGATCACACCGTCCTTGCCCACCTTGTCGATCGCCTCGGAAATCATCGAACCGATCTCCTGGTCGGCAGCCGAGATGGACGCCACCTGGGAGATCTGCTCCTTCGAGTCGACGTCGCGGGCGATCTGGTGCAGCGCTTCCGTGGCAGTCTCCACGGCCGCCTCGATGCCCCGCTTGAGCGACATGGGGTTTGCACCAGCCGCTACGTTGCGAAGTCCCTCGCGGACCATGGCCCAGGCGAGCACCGTCGCGGTGGTCGTGCCGTCGCCGGCCACGTCGTCGGTCTTCTTTGCGACCTCCTTGACAAGCTCAGCGCCGACTCTCTCGTAGGGGTCCTCCAAGTCGATCTCCTTGGCGATGGACACACCATCGTTGGTGATCGTGGGGGCACCCCACTTCTTGTCGAGGACCACGTTACGCCCCTTGGGACCCAGGGTGACCCTGACAGCATCCGCAAGCTTGTTCATGCCCTGCTCCAGGGCACGCCTTGCCTGCTCGTCAAATGTGATCAGCTTTGGCATCTGCTCTCCTCTACCTTGCCTTTCTGAATTCCTACAGCCTTTGAGACCATCTACTTTAGCAGTCTGTTGCCGCGAGTGCTAACCGGGCTGGTGAAGCGGTCCGGTGTGACGACGTCCGGTGTGACGTCCGAGAGAAAGGCAGCGGCGCAGCCACGACCCGTAACGGTCCGCTGTGCGGTCGAAAGAAAGGGACGGCGAAGCACGACCATCCTCCGAGTATGGCAACGGCAAAGCACCATCCCCCCGCCTCTCTCTCGCCGGTCGACCCCGCTCAGGAGCCCCCGGCGACCGCCGGGATGATCGAGATGACCTGGCCATCCTCGACAGGGGTATCCAGTCCCTCCATGAACCGGACGTCTTCATCAGCCAGGAACACGTTGACGAACCTCCGCAGGCCCCCCGACCCGTCGAAGATGCGCTCGCCGATGCCGTGATAGGTCGCATCCAGTTCTTTCAGTACCTCTCCCACGGTGGCACCGCTCAGCGACACCTCGCCCTGGCCGTCTGTCAGCTCACGGAGCTGGGACGGGATCCTCACGATTGCGTTCAACTTCACACTCCTTCGATAATGTCACTACTGCCGCTGCAATCCACCTTCGACCGGCACCCCATCTGCTGGCATCTCCCCTTCCGCAAACCTGCGTCACTCCCGATCCCGCCTCTCCTCACCGTGACGCCGCTGCCGGCATCGCCGCGGCAAACGCATCCATGCTCGGAGGGATCGTGACAGTTGGCTGCACGTGACCGGCAACCGCCTCGACCGTCTTCAACCCGTTTCCGGTTACGAACGCGACCACCCTCTCGCCCGGCTTGACGACACCACTCGCTGCCAGCTTCTCCAGCACTGCTATCGTAACCCCTCCGGCGGTTTCCGCGAAGATACCCTCCGTTCGAGCAAGCAACTTCATCCCTTCGACTATCTCGCCATCCGAAACCGCTTCGAGCACGCCGCCCGACTTGCGCACTGTCTCCAGGGCGTACCAGCCGTCAGCCGGGTTGCCTATCGCGAGAGACTTGGCAATCGTCTGCGGCTTCACCGGCCGGATGGCGTCCGCTCCGGACTTGAATGCGTCGGCCACGGGCGAGCAGCCGAGCGCCTGGGCGCCGGAAATCCTCACAGCAGGCTCGTCGGCAAGCAGCCCGACGCGATACAGTTCCTCGAATCCCTTGGCGATCTTCGTCAGCTGGCTTCCCGACGCCACCGGCACCACCACGTGATCCGGCACCTCCCAACCGAGCTGTTCAGCCACCTCGAACGCCAGTGACTTGGATCCCTCCGCGTAGTACGGTCGCAGGTTCACGTTCACGAAGGCCCAGTCCGGATGCTCGCTGGTCAACTCGGCACACAGCCGGTTCACGTCGTCGTAGTTGCCCTCCACCGAGATCAGGTTGCCTCCGTAGATCGCGGTCGTGGCGACCTTCGCCATCTCCAGATCATGCGGTATGAAAACGTACGACCTGAAGCCCGCCCGGGCCGAATGGGCCGCCACAGCGTTGGCAAGGTTGCCAGTCGAGGCGCAAGCGACAGCCGAGAAACCCAGCTCTCTCGCTACAGACAACGCCACCGAAACGACACGGTCCTTGAAGGATCCGGTCGGGTTGACGGTGTCGTTCTTCAGCCACAACGACTTGAGCCCCAACTCGGCACCCAACCGATCGGCCTTCACGAGCGGGGTGAGTCCCGTCTCTTCATCCAGGCCTCCGGCCGGACCGCCCGGGAGCAGCGGCCCGTAACGCCAGACACTACGGGGGCCCGCCGCGATCGTCTCCCGGGTCGTACTCGACGCGATCTGCTCGTAGTCGTAGGCAACCTCGAGAGGCCCGAAGCAGAAATCGCATACATGAAGAGCCTCCGCCGGGTAGACGCGGCCACATTCCCTGCAGCTCAAAGACTTGATGGCATTCACTGCGTTCTCCTAGTCATCGGTCGGGCATTGGCACCTCGCACCCCGATCCGAGCTATCCGGCTCCGGTCGGTCGCAGGTTGCCGCGGCTTCATCGGGCCCGTCCCTCAGCCGCTCTTGATGACACCGCCGCAGTGGTTCCACCGGCGACGGCTCGTCTGGTATCCATACAGGTTACTACACGGCGAGATAACGCGTGACCGCCAGGGGGTTGTGTCCGGGCCAGCTCGGGCGGCCGGTTGGTAAGGTATTGCCCATGCGGAACGGCGAGATCATGGTCGCATCCAACAGGGGACCAATCTCGTTCTCCTTCGGCGATGGCGATGTAGTGGTGCCCGGGCGGGCGGGCGGTGGCCTGGCGGGAACGTTACACCGGTTGCTGGACGGGAAAGGAGCCATGTGGGTAGCCGCGGCCATGAACGACGCCGACGTGGCGGCGGCCAAGTCGGGCTCGGCCCGGGAGCTGCTCGGCGACGGGATCGACGTTCGGCTCGTGGCCCCCCCGGCGGACATCTACCGGATGGCCTACGACCTCGTCTCCAACTCCACGCTGTGGTTCGTCCATCACCATCTCTACGACCTGGCGCGCGAGCCGCGCTTCGGCCGTGGATGGCAGGAGGCGTGGGATGGCTACAGGGAGTACAACCGGCTTTTTGCCTCTACCATCGCAGAGGTAGCACGGGAGCGGTCGACGCTCCTTGTGCAGGACTATCACCTGTCTCTCCTTCCCGGTATGCTGGCCAGACAGCGGCCCGATCTGGCGACAGTCCATTTCTCCCACACCCCCTTCGCGGCGCCCGACAGCTTCTCGGTGCTCCCGCAATCGATCGCCACCGAACTTGCAACCGGTATGAGCGCGGCGCGAGCCTGCGGCTTCCACTCGGCCCGCTGGGCGGCCTGTTACGAGTCGAGCTGCAAAGCGGTCGGCGTCCCTCCGGCGCCGGCTTTTCACACTCCCCTCGGCGTGGACCCTGTCGGCATAGCCACCGGTATGTCCGCTCCCGAAGCCGCCGCTGCACGCGCATCCGTCGAGGAGATCGCGGGAGGTCGGTTCCTCCTCGCCAGGGTGGATCGGATGGAGCCATCGAAGAACATCCTGCGGGGCCTGTGGGCATACGACGAACTCCTGGCGGAGCACCCTGACGTGAGAGAGCGGATGGTCTTCCTGGTACTCGCCTACCCGTCGCGGACCACCCTCGCCGCCTACCGGGCGTACGCAGCAGAGGTGGAGGCGGCAGTCTCGTTCCTGAACGAAAAGTGGGCGTCACCAGGCTGGACTCCGATCGTACTCGGCATGGAGGACGACTGGTACAGATCCCTGGCGGCAATGTCGCTCTACGATGCGTTGCTCGTAAATCCGGTGCGCGACGGACTGAACCTGGTTGCAAAGGAGGGTGCGCTGGCAAACGAACGGAGCGGGACGCTCGTGCTGTCCACTGAAGCGGGCGTCTACGACGAGCTCGAGGGGCCGTGCCTGGCGGTGAACCCGTTCGACATGGGAGCGACCGCGGGCGCCATCTACCAAGCCTTCGCCATGGACCCCGGCGAGCGCCATGGCCGTGCCAAGCGTCTCAAGGAGCTGGCGCTCTCCCACACCTCGGAAGGCTGGCTTGCCGATCAGCTCGCCGCCGCCCGTTGACCTGAGCACTCGACGCCCCCGCTCGAGGCCCCCACTGCTCCGATGCAAGCGCTAACGTGATGTACGTGGCAACCGGCAAGAGGGGCACGCAGGACTGCGGGCCCGAACCCAGGACAACCGGCAACCGGGATACCCGAGGCAGTACGGCCGGCTCAGTGGCAATCGGAAGCAGTGCGACCGAGTACGACCTGGTCCGCTGGGGCGAGAGCCTTGCCGCCATAGCGCGGACCGGCCTCGGGTTCACCGAAAGCCTTTTCGAGCGCGAACGCTACGAAGAGGTGCTACGGGTCGCCGCCGACATTCGCGTTGCCGCCGATATGCTCCGGAGCGAGGGAACAGGCGCCGGCTGCGCGGCGAACGTACCGGAGGGGGAGCGTAGAGGCAACTGCGAGGTGGACGGTACCGCGGGCGAATACGATCCGGAGGCGCTGGTAGCCGAGTGGATGCGCTCGGTCGGCAAGGGCGTACCAGGGTATGTGACCCCCAAGGTAGCCGTGGGAGCAGTGGTAGGCAACGACGAGGGCCAGATCCTCCTCGTCCGGCGCGCGGATTCGGGAATCTGGCTCTACCCCACTGGTTGGGCTGACATCGGCTACTCGGCATCGGAAGTGGCGGTCAAAGAGGTGGCAGAGGAGACCGGTATAGAGGTGGAGCCCGTGCGCCTCATAGCCGTGCTCGACGGCTTTCGGCTGGGAATCACACGGATTCCCCTGTACTCTCTCGTCTTCCAGTGCAGGGCTCTCGGCGGGCACCTCCGACCCCACCCGCTCGAATGCCTGGAAGTGGGTTGGTTCTCGGAGGACGCGCTCCCCTCTCCGCTCGCCGGGGCCGAGCGGTGGCGTTCGCATGCCTTCAAGGCCATACGGGGCGAGCCGCTCGATGTCCTTTACGACGTTGCACGAAACCCGGTTTGGAGAGGGGACCCGGCTCTCGGCGTGCAGGGCGCGGTTTGACATGCAGGGCGCGCTGGGTCAGCTCGTCGATTGGTTGGCGCTCGATCCTGCCACTACCGCTCTCCTCATGGATTTCGACGGGACCCTCTCCGAGATCGCCGGCTCCCCTGAATTGGCCCGGCCGATGCCCGGAGTGTCCCGAATGCTCAAGACCCTTGCGAGCCTGCTCGGAGTCGTCGGCGTGGTGTCCGGCCGACCGCTTTCCTTCCTGGAGAGGCACCTCCTTCCGTCCGGTGACCTGAATCCCGAGCAGGGCGGTTATGGCAGCTCTCCCGGTCGCCTGGTCAGCTCGTCGGGCCGTCTCGCCCTGATGGGGTACTACGGTTTGGAGGGAATAGTCGATGGCAGGCGCTTCAGGGATCAGCGCGGCGCCGAGTGGGAGGGCGTTGCGCAGGCCGCCTTCGAAGCGGCCGTATCGGCGGCGCCGGAGGCAGTGCTCGTCGAGAGGAAACCACTGGGCGTGGCTCTTCACTGGCGCCAGGCTCCCGGCTCCGAAGACAGCGCTCTGGCAGCAGCCGACGAGGTCTCCCGGCGCTACGGACTTCCTGCCAGCCGAGGCAAGATGTCGGTCGAGCTCCGGGCACTGCCGGACGTCAACAAAGGAAGCGCCGCCTCCCGGCTCGCACGAGAGTGCAAGAGGGTCTGCTACCTCGGGGATGACCTAGCCGACCTGGAGGCCTTCGCGACACTCGACATTATGGGCCGATCCGGTCTCACCTCACTGAAGGTAGCAGTCGGTGGCGTTGAGCTGCCAAACGAGGTCCTCGCCCGCGCCGACCTCCACCTGGAAGGCCCGGCGGCCGTGCGCGACGCCCTCCAGCATCTTACCGCGAAGCTGGATCGCCGGCGGCGTCCGGCCCCGTAGCCGCGGAGAATTCCGGCTCTTCCGGTTTCTGCGGGGAGGCTACGAGCCTGGTGACATCTGCGCGCCGAATTCACGCGCCGATCACGGCTTTCGCTTGATGTCGGATTCCGCGGCGGATGCCACTAACCTGACCTGGTGCGAGTGCTTCTCGTCTCCACCTACGAGTTGGGCCACCAGCCGTTGCGTCTCGCTAAGGCTGCCGCCTGGCTCGGTCGCGATGGCCACGACATAGAGTGCATCGATCTGTCCGTAGAACGTCTCGACATCGAACTGGCCCGCTCGGTGGGGGCCATCGCCTGCTCCATCCCCATGCACACGGCTGCAAAGCTGTCCCTCGACCTCGTCGAGGAGATGCGCAGCGCGGGGGTGAAGGCACCGATCGCCTTCTTCGGCCTCTACGCACAGGTAGCCTCCGTCGCCCCCGCAGCCAAACATGTCGACGCGTTCTTCACTGACGAGCTCGAGCGGTCACTAGCCGCATGGGCAAAAAGCGTCGGCGGCGGCGCAAGCGGGCGGCGAAGGAAAACGAACCTCCTGCCCGACCCGGCGCCGCTGACCTACCCGACCACCAAGCCCGACCCGGCGCCGCTGCCTGACCGCAGCCTCCTGCCCCAACTCGACCACTACTGCCGCCTCATCCGGGGAGACGAAGAACAGCTGACAGGGTACGTCGAAGCCACCCACGGGTGCTCACGGCGTTGCCTTCACTGCCCGGTGCCCGTGGTTTACAACGGCCGGGTTCGGAGGGCCGGCATAGACGGCGTCCTCGGCGACATCGACCAGCTCGCCGCAGCCGGGGCGCGCCACATCACGTTCGGGGATCCGGACTTCCTGAATGCCCCGAGGCACGCTATGAGAGTCGTTGCAGGCTTCAGGGAAGCCTTCCCGAAGATGACGTTCGACACCACCATCAAGATCGAGCACATCGTCCGCCACAGGGAGCTCTTTCCTACTCTTGCCGATGCGGGCTGCCTGTTCGTGGTATCGGCCTTCGAATCGGCCTCCGACGCGATCCTTGCGAACCTGGCCAAGGGCCACAACCGCCAGGACATGGTGGAAGCCGTCGCCATCCTGCGGTCGGCAGGTATCGAGCCGCGGGCATCCTTCGTACCGTTCACCCCCTGGACGGAGCCCCGGGACGTGTCTGACCTCCTCGCCATGGCCCACGCGCTGGACCTGGCCGCGAACATAGATCCGGTCCAGTGGGCGATCCGCCTGCTCGTGCCGCCGGGATCCCTGTTGCTCCCTGCCCATGCCGGCAGTGGCATTTTCGGACCGCTGGATCCGGCAAACCTCAGCCATCGCTGGGAAGCGAATGTGCCAGGCATGGACGCGCTGGCGCGGGAACTGGAGGGGGTAGCCGCAGAGCTCGCCTACGGCGAGACCGCTCCGGGGAGCCCGAAGGATAGCGGGAACTGCGGCAACTCAGGTGGGCATGTCACAGAGGGTCAGAACGGCTGCAGCGGTGAGGGCAGGCGGGGCCGTGGGGCCTGCGGCAGCGTTGACTCCCGCCTCCCGCCCGGCGGTTCCGGTGCCAGCCTTGGCGCTAGTCGGACCGGATCATTCGAGGTGATCGAGACCGCGATCGCCAGCTTCTTCTCGGCACAAGGCTGGACCACCCTCCCGTCGCCCTTCTGGACCGATCCCGCCAGGCTCGCAAGCTTCAGGCGCTGCCACTCTACGGTGCCTGCGGAGCTGCGGCCCAGGCTGAGCGAAGCTTGGTTCTGTTGCGCCGAACCCGACAGGCTCCAGACCGCTACAGGGATAGAACACAGGGAAAGGCCGGAGGGTCGTTGATTGTCGACCACCGCCCGGTCACCGATGGAACGCAGCGAGCGGCCGGAGAGTCGTTGAGTGGGCTGGGTCGGGGAAACATGCCGGCGGAGAGCATGTCCCCCGGCCCACGCCCATGGAGCCCGGAGAGCGAACGCCAGACAAACATGAACCGTAATCCCCGGCCCATGCCCATCGGGCATCACGAGAAATCAGATCGGTCGGAACCTTGGAGCCTCAGGGTTCGTTGAGTAGGGGGTCCTCGTCGTCGTACGCATGCCGAGCCGCTCCACTCCCGTTGTTACCAGCGACATCCTCAAGAAGCTCCTCCAGTTCATCCTGCTCGACCAGGCACCAACCGGCGTGCTCTTCGCCCTCCAAGGCGCCGCATTCAGGACACCGCCGGTGCCCACCGGTAAGAGTGGTCCTCTTCAGATTGCGCGCTTCTTCGAACCTGCGATGTCTACCCTTTTTCACCCGCTACTCCTCCCATTAACGGTCCATGAGCCCTGTGCAGGCCGCAAGAGCCTACTGCATGGATCAGGCGTCAAAGGCCTATCCGAGCCTTCGGAGAGCCACCGCAACACGATCCCCGTCCAGATCATCACCCTGTCCTTCCTGCTGCTCCGGTCAAACTGCAGTCTCCACACTGCACACACCCCACGCCGGCCTAGTCCAAGACCACGTGGCATCTCACTGTGTATTTTACCAGACCAATGCCAGGTCGCGCGATGCGCTGCGGCAATCGGCGTCCCTGGGGGGGTTGTGGCGGCGGCGTTGACCCGTCCGGCGTGAGGACGTCCGACGGACGTCCGAGAGGAAGGACGTCCGACGGACGTCCGAGAGGAAGGACGTCCGAGATGAAGGCAGCGGCGCAGCCACGACCCGCAACAATCCGGTATGAGACGGTACGGGGAACGACGTCACCACCACGGCGCGTAATAAGGCCGGAGTGGAGGCTGCAACTCCCTGGTGAGGTCCAGGAGCACAGCCCCACCCCGGCCCAGGTGGGGTCTCCCCTACGGGGGACTAACCGTTGCTGGCGCTGCCGTTGCCGGTGCCCGTGCCGCTGCCGCCAGATCCGGATCCGGTGCTGCCGTTGCCGGTGCCCGTGCCGCTGCCCGATCCGGATCCACTACCCGATCCCGTAGAAGCCTTGGGCTGGAAGGGAACGATCGCCCTCGCCACGCCGTCGACCTTCAGGAGAAGGACGTCAGCTCCGACCTTCAGGTCCTGCTTGCGGTACTCCCACGTCTGCTTCGTGATAGGGGCTACCTTGTCAACGCCGTCTGCCCGGCGGATGACGATGGCCTTCGAGTTGACAACAATAACGGTGCCACGCTGGAGGGAAAGGGTCGCGCGGACCTTCCCCGTCGCAAAGTAGACATGCACGCCGATCGCATCCCTCACGAGCTCCCGGATCGTGCAGAAGGTGTAGTGAACCGGGTGCTGCGAAGCCGTAGGGCAGGTCCCCTTCACCGGTGACGGGGAAGGGCAGGTCGGGGTGGTCGAAGCCGTCCCGGTGACGGGAGGCGGCGGGCAGGCGGAAGACCCGTCAGCGGCCGGGTTCGGGTCGGGATCGACGCTCACGGGATTGGCCCTGACAAGCGAGAGCACGATCTGTGCAACGTGGCCGTCGCTCACCAGCACGGCCGGCGTGCCGACCTTCAGGTACTGCGAACGAAGCTCCTGGGTGTTCTGCGTAATCGTTGTAGCCGTCCAATCCCTCGGCGCGAGCTTGAGCGCGATGACCCTCTTGTTCAGGACCATCACGGTGCCCCTGTCCACAACCGTCCGCTCGTCGCCGGAGCTCGAGTGCGTCGTGATCTCAGCACTCACCGCATCCGCGCGGATGAGGCGCCTGACCTCGCAGCGAAAATGCATGATCGGATGCTTCGCTGCCGGCTGGCACAAGTGGGTCGCCACCGGTGAGGGGGTCGGGTGCCTGACCGGAGTCGTCGGGGCTGCCGAGGCAGTCGGGGACGCGGCGAACGCCGATCCCCCTACGAGTCCGACCGGCAGGGCAGTAGCCACCGCCAAGACGGCTGCCTTGGGGACTATGCTCCATGCAAACCTTTTCAAGGTTTCCTTTCTCATCTCACTTCTCCTTCGTCTCTGTTGCCTTTGCCATTCGAGAACCGCCGCACGGTGCGACGTCCTGCAACCATCATCGGTGACGTAGTTCAAGAGGGGGTTATCGTGACATGAGAGAATTATTAAGAGCCTCAGCGGATAGGGGGATTGGATGAGACGGTCCGCTGTACCGTCGAAAGGAAGGAATGGCGCGCCACGACCGTTCGCCGAGGAAGGAGTGGCGACGCACTACTTCGCCCGAGATCCCCAGTCGCTGACGCTCTACAAGGCTCAGACCATCAGCGGGCCACCACGCGACCCCACTTCCCGCCGAGGTTCGTGAACAGGGGAATCCCTCACTTGACCGGACGCCTTGTGCGGCAGGTATGAACGGTGACATCCGGGGAAGGGCAGCCTCCCCATCCGGTGAGGCTCCCGAGCAACCTCTCGATCGCTTGAGGCTATAGTATCGACAAGCGATGAGAAGACACTCCTCAAATCGAAAGGCACTGCACTGGCACCGCCGCCCTGGTATCGCGCCAACCGTTGCCGTATGGATCGGGTTCGGGCTCGCTGCGGCGAGTCTGGCCGCGTGCAGCCATCCCAGGGCCGTCCCCCTTCCGCCTGCTCGGTCGTTGGCAACGTCACCGGCGTCCTCGCCCTCCCAGGCCACGACCGGAACCTCTGCCGCTCCGGCCACTTGCAACATTCGGGAGTACCCGAACGGTATCTGCCCGGCATGGCTCTCGGCCGAGGCCGCGGCTTGGGGATCGGCACCGGAGAAGCCCTTCATCCTGTCGCCTGCGCTCGGGAGCGACAGCTACGACAACCCCGGCAAGCCGGGCAACACGCTTCCGGTCATCGAAGAAGAACTGTCCATGCTGGAAGACACTGGCGCCCAGGGGATCACCATTGACATGGGGTACGACCCTTGGCTTTCGGGCAATCCGGCCGTAATTGCCAAAGATACCGCGATCGTCGATTTAATCCGGAGCTCGGGACATCTCGTCGTGCTCAAGGACGCGTCTGCCGAAACCTACCGCCACCACCCCCTGCCGTGGGCGCAGTTCGCCGCCGCATGGGTCGCCCGGGTCCGGACAATCGCCGCCGCCTTCCATCCCGACTACTACACGGTGATCAAGGAACCCCCCTGGTACGCGCCGATGATAGCGGGGCTGTCGCGAACCGCCTCGTCGGCGGCCGATCGGCAGGTGCTGTCGGTCTCGACATGGATAAGCCTCCTGGACCGGCTCATATCTGCAGTGAAGTCGGTTTCGCCGAACACCAAGGTCGGCATAGCGGTCGACGGCAACGTCTACAACACCGCCAGCCCGGGCGACAGGCTCGACCTTCAGTTGATGACCGCGGCCACGAAGGTAAGCGGTCTCGACTTCCTGGGCTTCGACATTTACACTGCAAGCGCCTTTTCCGACACCGAGCAGTTCCTCCACCGCGTCGGGACCGGCGGCAAGTCGGTCTGGATCAACGAAACATGGAGCACGACAGCGAATACGGACCCCTCGTTGCAGGAGCAGATCGACCCGCAGTGGGCCAATATGCTGATCGACTTCGCGCACCACATAGGCGCGGCCGGCGTGAGCCCCTTTTTCACCGACTACTTCGCTTCGTACAACGCCACTCCCGACTCGGCCGCAGGCCGCCTCGCGTTCTTCAAGGGGCGGACGCCGGTATTCGAGGTCTTCCGCAACTTCGAGCACGCCTGCCGGGCCCGGAGCCCATCGCTATCCTCCTCCGCGCCCTGCTGAGGAGAGCCAACATTCCGGCGGTCGGCGCCCTACCGGTTCATGGTCACGGTGCACTAGCATTAGGCTATAACGGCCTCGATGAGGATTGCATCCGTGTCGAAGACCAAGAACAGGCTGAGTGCCCTGCTCGACCAGGTCCGCCAGGCGGAAACGGTGATCATCGTAGACCGCGGCACCCCGGTTGCCCGTATCGATGCACTGCGCCCCGCCCGGCCGAGAGCCCGGCAGGCGCTCAGGTAGCGGTTTCGCTCTCCCGGCGGACCACGCTGAACCGGTGGACGATGAACCCTGCAATCGCGATCACAGCGAGGGCCGCCAGCACGTAGCCCGCATCGCTGAACTTGCCGGCCACCTCGTGCCAGTGCGAACCGGCCGCGTACCCGATCCCGCCGAGCGCCCCATCCCATACGAGGGAGCCGGCCAGCGTAAGGAGCCCGAAGCGAAGCGGCTTCATCTCGGCCACGCCTGCGGGAAGCGATATGAATGTCCGGATCACGGGAAGCAGCCGACCCACGAACACTCCCCAGACACCGTTGCGGACAAACCAACCCTCTGCCCGGTCCAGGTCCTTCGAAGACAGGAGTACGTAACGGCCGTACCGCTCGACCAGCGCCCTTCCCCCGGTTACGCCGACCGCCCATGCGATGAACGCCCCGCCAACCTCGCCGACGGTACCCACGAGGATAACCGCTACCAGGTTCAGGTGGGCGCCTGCCACCATGCCGCCCGCGAGCGCGCCCGCAAAGGTCATCGTCACCTCCGACGGCACGGGAATACACGCCGATTCGGCCACGGCCAGAAGGAAAAGCGCGAGGTAGCCGCCCGTGACGAGGAAGTGCTGCATCACACCTTTATAGCTGACCGGAAGCCCGCTCTCAGGTCACCACTGCCCGCACGGCCGCCTGCGCCGGCATCGTGCCACCCGATCCGGATGGCACGCCGGGCTGCATGGGCGCGGCATAATGCATTGATGCCCTACTGTGACCGACACCGCGTCGGGTCCTCTCCAAGCGATCCGATAACCGCTGGCCTCGGACTGCAGGACACGGGCCCACGACAGCTCCCAGCCGGTCTCGAAGAGAGCCCGCCTTCCGGACCAACCTGATGAAACCCACAAGCTACGTCAAGATCTCCGGCGGGCCGGAAATAGCCGTCTACGACATCGGCGGCAGCGGGCCCGATCTGCTCCTCTGTCACGCAACCGGCCTCTGCGGACCCACGCTCGGACCGCTCGCAACACTGCTGCTCGTACGCTTCCACTGCGTCATCCTCGATTCAAGAACGCACGGCCGGTCATCTGCGCCGCCAGACGGATCGTTCCACTGGAGCGGTTTCGGATCGGACATTCTCGCCGTTGCCCGCGCTCTGGACCTCCGGAAGCCCGTCGGGTTCGGCCACTCGTGCGGCGGGGCTTCCCTGCTGCTTGCCGAAGAGGAGGAACCCGGCACGTTTGCGCAGCTTTTCTGCTACGAGCCGGTTATCTACCCCTCCGACGATCCCCCTCCCCCGCTCCCCGGCAACAAAATGGCCGAGGCCGCGCTCCACAGGCGGGAGACGTTCGGCTCCTTTGAGGAAGCCTATTCCAACTTCGCAGGCAAGGAACCTTTCGCAGGCTTCAGCGAAGAGGCGCTCCGGGCGTACGTGGAGAACGGGTTCGTCCCCGACGGCGCCGGAGTCCGCCTCGCCTGCGATCGGGTTCACGAGTCGGAGATCTACATCAACGGCGCCTCTCATGACGCGTTCCGGAACCTCGCCAGGGTCCGATGCCCAGTAGAGCTTGCCTGCGGTACCGAAGATCCCTTTCTCGGACCCGACACGCAGCGGATGATCCGGGAACGCCTCAACGGATCGGGGCAGGCCGCCCGGCTACAAGTCTTCGAGGGTTTCGGGCACTTCGGGCCACTCGCTCATCCCGATGCCGTCGCCGGCTGGATACTTGACACGGCTATCACGGGTTGACACATGCATTCCGAGGCAGGTCGTAAGCCATCCGTGCGGCTGCGTGCGTAGTTTGCAATAATCGGGTGCGAATGACCCTGACCATCCCGCGATCTCTCTCCCCATCCCGGATTACCAACTTCAAGGACTGCCCGCTTGCGTTCAAGTTCTCGGTGATAGACGGCCTGCCCGAACCTCCCTCGATACACGCCGTCCGGGGGACGCTCATGCACCGTGCACTGGAGAGGCTCTTCTGGGAGATGTCTCCGGGGCGTCGCACGCGGGATAGAGCCTCGGAACTGCTCGCCTTCGAGCTCAAGGCAATGGCGTACGATGACCCGGACCTGGTTGATCTGGCGCTATCGCAGGAAGAGTCGGCGAAGCTCCGGAAAGAAGGTGAGGCGCTACTCGACGGATACTTCAGCCTCGAGGACCCGGACGGCGTCGACGCTGTTGGACTTGAGCTCGCCCTGGAGGCCGAAGTGGCAGGCGTGAAGATGAGGGGCATAATCGACCGGCTCGACCGTACGGCGAGCGGTGACCTCGTGATCACCGACTACAAGACCGGGCGGGCGCCCGGCGACGGATATGAGCGCTCGCGACTCACCGGCGTCAACATCTACGCGCTCCTCTGCGAAGAGGTGCTCGGCGTACGGCCTGCCGCTGTTCGCCTTGTCTACCTGAAGGCGCCCTGCACAATAACGTCAGTCCCCTCCGCCCAGATGATCGAGAGCGTCCGAAGGAATGTGCATGCGCTGTGGCAGGCAATCCTGCGGGCCTGCGAGCTGGACGACTTCAGACCCCGACCGTCCGGGCTCTGCAACTGGTGTGGTTTCCGGCAGTTCTGCCCCGCGTTTGCGGCCACGAACGTGGCCGGCGGGGGCGGCGGGGGCACAAGCGAGAGCCGGGGCCGCGACGCAAGCGGGGGAAGCAAGTGTCAAGGCGGCAACGGGAGGCGGGACGGGGGCAAAGGGAGCGCCGCTAGTGGGGGAAGCGGCGGCACCGGAAACTGAGGCGGAGGCGGTTCGGTATCGGCTTCATAGAGAGTCTTGACTCTGCGGTCGACGGGGCGGTTGACCGGTTGCGCGGCGTGCCGGCTGTTGACGCCCTCGCCGCGGCCTCTTCCGCTCTCGGCGATCGAGGGCTCCTCTGGCTGCTGGTAGCGCTGATCAGAGGGGGCATTCGCGGCGACGGGGATCTCCGGCAGAAGCTGCGCTCGATCTCGGTGACTGGGCTCGCGGCCCCTGCGGTCAACAGGTCCGCGAAGCGGCTGGTAGGCCGGAGGCGTCCTGCCACCGCTGACCTTCAGGTGCAGATGTACGTGCGGACGCCCACGAGCCCGAGTTGCCCCTCGGGGCACTCCCTCGCCGCCTGGTGTGCCGCCGCCATGCTCGCCCAGGACGACCCCGCAGCACCGGCCTACTACGTGCTTGCCGCCCTCGTGTCGTACTCCCGCATTCACCTGCGCCACCACCATGCTTCGGACGTCGTTGCCGGCACGATTATCGGTCTGACACTCGGCCTACTGTTGAGGCGACTCGTCCGAGCGCAAAGCCGCGACCAAGCCCATCATAGATGGGCGGTTCACAGGCGAGCTCCTCACCCACGGATCAGCAGTCACTCGGTCGATCGCTCTCCCGGGCTATCGCCGCCCGACCGTAACATGGGGCGGCTCGCGTGAGTCCGACCCGCGGTCGATCCGAGACGAACTCGTCCCGGCTATCCTGAAGGCATGGACGCGATTTCCTTTGCAATCACGTACGACTACCTGTGCCCGTTTGCCCGGAATGCGAACGAGCACGTCGTCACGGCGCTCAAAGCCGGGGCGCCATGGGAGGTCCGATTCGTGCCCTTCTCCCTTCACCAGGCGCACCTCGATGAAGACGATACGCCGGTCTGGAAAGACAAGACGAGGCAGCGGGACATCTTCGCGATCGAGGCAGGCATCGCCGTGCGGGACATGTACCCCGACAAGTTCCCCGACATCCACCTTGCTCTGTTCGCGTTGAAGCACGACCAGTACGAGAGCCTCACCGACGAAGCGGCAGTGGAGAAGGCCCTTGGCTCCTGCGGCGTCGACTCCGGCCCCGTGCTCGATGCCGTCCGGTCCGGTCAATTGCACGATATCCTCGCCAGGGAGCACGAGGAAACCGTGAAGAAGCACGCCGTTTTCGGCGTACCTACTTTCATCCTCGACGGCACCGCAACCTTTGCACGTATCATGACCCGGCCGGAAGGCGACGCCAAGCTCGCCCGTCGCACGGTCGAGCGCGTGCTCGATCTCATGGTGAACAGTCCCGAGCTGAACGAGCTGAAGCAGACCACCATCCCCCGCTGAGACCAGCCGCACCGGGTCACGTAGCTTCCTTATGGTTTCTCGTCGCCGGGTTCCAGCGGTATAGGTAGCGAAGCGTTCGCCAAGGCCATTTACCTCAACCGCATACGCGTCAACGGGCACGGGAACACGGGAACGCGGGAACGCGGGAACACGGGAACACGGGAACACGGGTAGGCTGCCAGGGCCAGGACATCGTAGTCCAGCTTCTGGGGGCGAATTACGCTGGCAGCTTTATCAACACCCTGAGCGAGACGGCTTAGTTGTATGTCAGGACTGTTCTCTGCCAGGCGCCTCCGTACCAGCAGCCTGCGCCGGTGGGAGGGAAAGGTGCACCGCCCCAAATGATACTCATAGGGGATCACGGTTCCGGATAAACCGGATACTTATGGGATATCGCCACCACTCGCCCCGATAGGCCTTGACCGCACCGATGATCGAAACAACTATCCCGAACACATACGCTGCGAACATCACCGGAAAGACGAAAAAGAATATGGCCGATGGAACGCCGTTCGCCAAAGCCGTGAGAACGATACTTGAGACGATTGCGAACATCGTGATAATCGACACCATGGCGAGGGTCAACTGAAAATTGAGTGCCTCGCGGGCATGATGTTGAATAAACCGGTTCTTCTTGCCCTCGGCCAGGTAGAAGATCAGCGCAAGGAAAATCGAGAAGAGGAAGAAGCCGACATGAGCGAGAACGGCGAGGGTACGCCCGACCGCAACCTCATCGGGAGCCTGCGCGGCAGGACCCCACTGGTAACCGTCCCACCAGCGCATCTGTCCCCACGGGTCGAAATACCAACCTGGCGGCGGATTGAACGGCGGGTTGCAGCCGGTCGACTCGGTCACTGAGGCCCCCGCTTAGCCGTTCAAACGTCCCAGTGTCTCGATCGTTCTCGCCCGCTCCTCTTTCGTCCCGAACGGCGCCCCCATGAAGTCGGTCGCTCCTGCATCGGCGAGCGCCAGGAGCGCCGCCTCCACCTCCTCTTCGGAGCCCGCAACGGCGACGTCGGCCGGGCCGCCTGCTCCTTCCCGGTCGAGCATCGCCCGGTAGGACGGCAACGATCCGTAGATGGCATAGATGCGCGAGGCCTTCTCCCTTGCGCTGGCGACGTCCTGCGTCACGCAAACTGGTAGCCCGGCAACAATTCTCGGCTCTCCCCTGCCGGCATCCTCCGCCGCCCGGCGTATCCCCGGCACGATATGAGATCCAATGGTACGGACGCCGGTCATCCAGGTGATCGTACCGGACGCCAGCTCTCCAGCGACCTTCAACATTGCCGACCCGAGCGCCGCCACTACGACGCCGACCGGCTCAACGCCCGCGGGCTGCAAAGGACCCAGCATGTTCGCACTCACCCGCTCGCCCTGGAAGTTCACCTGCTCACCGGAGAGAGCCGGCACGAGAGCGCTCAGGTACTCACGCATGTAGGCCGCAGGATGTTCGTAGGAAAGACCGTAAACGCCTTCAACCATCAGTTGGTGCGACAGCCCCACACCGAGAGCGAAGCGGCCTCCCGAAGCGGCCTGAGCCGTCCGGGCCTGCATCGCCAACACGAGAGGGTGTCTCCCGTAGACGGGAACGACCGCTGTACCCAGTTCGATGCGGGACGTCTCCCGGCCGAGGAGCGCCATAAGGGACACTGCGTCGAACCCGAAAATCTGGCTGCACCAGAACGACGAGACCCCGCAATCCACCACTCCCGTCACATCCTGAAGAAGCACCTCGAGATTCCGATCACCGTCGAGCATGACTCCGGTACGCATGAACTGCAGGTTACCAGAACATCCGTGAACGCTCCGCCCCTGCACGCTGGGCAGGATCGCCCCTTGCCCCCATCCGCTCCGGGCGCGTACATGCCTTCTCGGTTAGTCTTGACATCAACTCCTGGGCAAGCGAGATCCAAGCGGGCTCCTACGTACTCATGGACACGGCGTACGCCAAGTTGGACCTGCCTTTCTCGAACGCTTTGTCCGTGCTATCCACGGTCATTTCGCTCAATCAGGAGGGGTGGTACGTTGTCGGCGGAGGGCTGAAGGCGCTGGGCACGGACCATGGAAACCCGTCGATCGAAGGTGCAGACGTCTGGTACTGCTCGGACGAGCACATCGTCTTCTCGCAAGAGGAAGACCATCCGGCACTCTCGTTAGGCAAGCTGATCCGCGCAACCCCGGCGCACGTCGATCCCACGGTCGCATACCACGCACAGATGCACATCATCAGCGACGACGCGGTCCTCGAACCCTGGCCCATCGATCTCCGAGGGTGGTGACCTCGGAAGCCCTGACCCGAGCTGGCTCGCCGCAAAGTTGAGTCCCCGGGTACAGCCTCCATCTGCGCCGGGTCTGAGCTGCTACGATCTGGCAGGGGGAGACCCGGGGCGATCCGTTCCGGAACGATTCAGAGACGAAAGGAGGCTTCAAGCGGTGAGCGTACTCGTACTCATGGGATCCATATCGGACGCCGATGTGATGAGGCCTGCGGTCGACGTGCTGCGCGGGGCCGGCATAACCGTAGAGGTACGCGTCATGTCAGCTCACCGGACTCCTGACGCCGTGCTGTCCACCGCCAGAGAAGCCAGAAGCCGAGGGGTCAAGGTCATCATCGCCGGAGCGGGCGGAGCGGCCCACCTGCCAGGCGTGATAGCGGCTGTCACTACCCTGCCTGTAATCGGCATCCCCATCACCTCGGGCAACCTCGACGGTCTTGATGCTCTGCTCTCTATCGTCCAGATGCCCAGTGGCGTTCCCGTTGCAACCGTCGGCCTGGACGGTGCAGAGAACGCCGGCCTGCTTGCCTTACGGATGCTCGGTGCTACGGACTCCGTAATCGAAGCGACCCTCGAAAGCCTCGCGACTGCCCGAGCGGCGCGAGTCGAGGAGCAGGACCGCCAGCTCCAGGACCGCCTCGGCGCCACCTGAACGCACGCTTCGGACTCCGCCAGAGCGCCACCCGGCTCCCCATCCGCAGTTAGCCGGCTGCAGGACCTCCCGTGTCACCGGAAGCAACTGAGCCTCGATCTCCGTAGCCGGAAGAAGCCGGTGCCGGCTCCACGCCTTCTGTCCGCACCGCTGGTGACACGGGAATCGCAGCGACCCCTGATGGCGCCGGAGTCTCCAAGGCCGCCGCGGCCTCCTCGAGTTGCCGTGCTGCACCGCCTCCGTGATCACCAATGCCTCTCAGACCCGCAAGAAGCTCGATAGGTAGGGGAACGACGATGGTCGAATTGTTCTCGCTGCCGAGTAGTTCGGTCAGCGCGTGCAG
Organism: Actinomycetes bacterium; assembly: GCA_021816935.1. Taxonomy (GTDB): domain Bacteria; phylum Actinomycetota; class Acidimicrobiia; order Acidimicrobiales; family JAMCPL01; genus JAKAWR01. The sequence continues at coordinate 20,434 of JAKAWR010000006.1, read as the reverse complement.
GGTCCGCAGGTGCATCGCCCCGGGAGACTGCATGAGCGTGGCAGCGGCGTTGGCGAGGCCCTTGCTGGCCTCCTGCTCACCTGACGCCGAGATGACCTTCGCGCGCCTCACTCTCTCGGCCTCGGCTTGGCGCGCCATAGCACTCACCAGTTCGGTCGGCAGCACGATGTCCTTGATTTCGACCTGGCGAACCTCCACGCCCCAATTGTGGGTGTGGCGCGCTATCTGTGCCCGCAGTTCATTGTTGATGTCATCCCTGTGAGCCAGCAGGTTGTCGAGCTCGTGCCGGCCGATAATGGACCTCAAGGAGGTCATGGCAACCCTCTGGCTGGCAAACCGGAAGTTGTCGACCCCGATGATCGCGTTGACCGGGTCCACCACCTGGAAATAGACGACGGCGTCCACCTGTACCGTGACGTTGTCAGCAGTGATCACGGACTGCGGGGGTATATCGACCACCTCGACCCTGAGGGTCACCCGCTGCATCCTGTGAATCCAGGGCAGCTTGATAATGACGCCTGGACCCCTCGCCTGGTTTACGACCCGACCCAGGCGGAAAAACACTGCTCGCTCGTACTCGGGAATCACCTTGATGGAATTGCCGAGCAAACTTGCCGCCCCGATGAGCACGACAATGACTATGAACACGACCACGGCGACCATCCGGACCTCCTTCGATCAGTCAGCCGGCACCCCGCCGCCAGCAGCGCCAGCAGCGTGGCTGCGGCTCGCCCACCGGACTTCACCGATTCCGCAGTCGGCCTCATCAGGAATATCCTACCAGTGAGAAGAAGGCCCCGGTTGGCCCCAGATGCGCCTCTCAATCCAGGAGGCCCGGCGACAGGGCCTTCGCTCCCTTGACCGCCTCATCGCCGTAGGCGAGCATCCCGAAAATCGGTATCGTCACGCCGCAGTCAATGTACTCCTGCACTCTCGCCATGCATTCCTCAGGAGATCCGTGCACGACGAGATCGTCGACTACCTCCTCCGGGATGGCCTCCACGGCGGCTTTGCGCTCGCCAGCGTCCCAGAGCCTCCACATGTCCCTGAAAGCCTCTCCACGCCCGACCCACTCCTGGAACCGGCGGTATACGGGTACGCTCATGTACGCACCCATCGCCATACGACCGATCCGCATCACCGTAGCGCGATCCTCGCTCGGCACGACGTACAGCCTTGCGACGATATCCGGCAATGCACGCTGCCCGGTTCCAGCCGCTCCGGCGGCTCCGGCGGTCACCTCGCGTGCAACGAGCTTCACGTCCTCGGGAGACAGCCAATTCACCACGGCACCGTCTGCCTCCCGACCTGCCAGCTTCAGCATCTCGCCTTTGAGCGCGGCAACATAGATCCTCGGAGGGACCTCCGGCAGGCGCAGCTGGCGAAAAGCTCGGACTTCGAACGTATCGAATGCTTCGTCCACCTTCTCCCCCGCCAGCGCTTTGCGGAGGAACCTGAGCGTATCCCGCACGCGGCTGTAAGGGCGCTCGAAAGGCATGTCATTCCACTGCTGGACAATTACCTCGGACGACGACCCGATTCCGACCTCTACGCGACCCGGTGCCAGGTCGCACAGCGTTGCGATGTGAGTCGCCAGGATCGCGGGTCCCCTGCTCATCACCTGCGCTATCCCGGTCCCAACCGTGATGGTCCGGCTCCAGGAGGCGGCGGCGGCCAGTGGCGTGAAGGCGTCAGCACTGTTGGCCTCCCCCGTCCACATGTCGGTATACCCTGCGTCCTCCAGCTCCGCGATAAGATCCTTGTGCGATGCGAGTTGCACTCCTTCGAGCGGGATGGTCATCCCGAGCCTGCGTTGTGACATGACCAACAGTGTAAGGTGTAACCCGTGATGACGGTAGCAGAACGACTCGGATACCCTGCGGATGCGAAGCTGATGATCATCAACTGCGACGACCTTGGTTTCTGCCACGCCAGCAACGTCGGCGTCTACGACTCCCTGAGAACGGGTCTTGGAACAAGCTCGACCCTGATGGTCCCCTGTCCGTGGGCACGCGGGGCGGCCTCCATGTACGACGGGGAGGACATCGGCGTACACCTCACGGTCAACTCCGAATTCGACAACTACCGGTGGGGGCCGATCACCTACGCTCCTTCGCTCCTCGACGGCGACGGCGGCCTGCCCCGCACAGTGGTGGATGTCTGGAACCATGCCGATGTGGAGGAGGTCCGCAAGGAGTGTCATGCTCAGATCGAGAGGGCCATCCTGTGGGGTTTCGACGTGAGTCATCTCGATGCCCACATGGGCACGATGCAGATTAAGGCCGAGTTCTTCGACATCTACCTCGAGCTGGCGGTCGAGTTCCGCCTGCCGTTGCGCCTTTCGGGACCGGGGACAGAACGACTCATCGGATTTCCCTTCAGGGACCTGGCGACAGAAGCCGGAGTGGTCTACCCGGACGATTTCGTGTTCGTACCCGGAATGGGGAGCAGGGACTGGGTCATGGGGGCGCTAAAGGAACTGAAACCGGGCGTGACGGAGGTCTACTTCCACCCGGCCATCGACACGCCGGAGCTGCGCGGCTTCGCACCCGATTTCGAGGCGCGTCTCAGCGACTACAGCGCGCTCAACGGCGACGGGGAGTTCGCCAAGGCTCTTGACGACGCGGGTGTCCAGCGCATCGGCTACCGGGAGCTGCGCGATCTGATGCGCTCCGAGACACCCGGCCGCTCCTGACGGTCCCCAACCGGCCGCTCCTGACGGCCGCGCCACTATGGCGGATCCTGAGTGGCCCGCCTCCACGCGAGATCCCGGAGTCCGACCTCACGCCGGCGCCGGGACCGCCGCGAGAACCCACTCAGTACTCGGTGATCTCGTCGATCTCCTTCTGAAGCTGCTTGTACTCCGGCGAGTTGGTCAGGGGAAGGAGCGACATCATCTTGGCCATGTCGCCTCCGATCTTCACCTTGCCCTGCATGAAAGCGGCGTTCGCGTCGAGCTCGTTCTTCTGGACCCTCATCGAATCGGCATAGCTCATCGTAAGGGTTACTTCCGCTCCCTCGAGCGTGCCCAACTTGCTGTCGGCGATGTGCCCGTCCTGGATAACCCAGTAGTAGCTGATGTCGCCGCCTTCCCCGCCCGTCACCACGTACTGAAGCGTTGCATTGACGCCCGGGCGAACGGGCTGGCTCTCGGCCATCTTGCGAGTCTCATCCAGCCACTCCTGGCTCAGCCATTTCGACATAAGACACTCCCTTCGTCACTTGATTCCCTGCCGGCAGCGAAGCCGGCTCTCTTCACAGGGTAACACCCTCACCCCAGTTGCCAACCGGACATCAGCCGGTATGAATAGAGCGGGCATTAGAATGGCCGGCAACTTCTCTTCCGACGCACCCGCCAATCTCTCCGGAGCTTTTCGATGGTAAAGTGGGTTCGCAAGTTCGGCGCCTCCGTTCGTCCGCAAGACGGGAGAGCCACGACAATGACAAGGCGCAACGTGCCGTCGGCGGCAACCGGCTCGAGCAAGCGAGTAAGAGATCAGACAAGCTGAGCGAGGAAGACACAGCATGAGCGTCATGAAACGCCTCACGGGAATAGTGCAGGCCAAAGCCAACAAGATTCTCGACAAGGCAGAGGACCCGAGGGATACCCTCGACCTGTCATACGAGAAGCAGTTGGAGAACCTGCAGAAGGTGAAGCGGGGCCTTGCGGAGGTGGCCACAGCCAAGAAGCGGATCGAGCTCCAGGCCAACCAGCTCCAGGCACAGGGCAACAAGCTGCAGGACCAGGCGAAACAGGCTTTGACCCAGGGCAAGGAGGATCTTGCCAGAGAGGCTCTCGCCCGTAGGGAGGGCATCCAGCAGCAGCTCACCGACCTACAGACCCAGCACGCTCAGGTCGACCAGCAAGAGCAGCAGCTGCTGACCACGTCCAAGCGGCTCCAGGCGCAGGTAGAGCAGTTCCGCACCAAGAAGGAGACCCTGAAGGCCAGCTACACGGCGGCTCAGGCTCAGGTGAACATCGACGAAGCCACTTCGGGCATATCCGAATCGATGGGCGACGCCAGCCTTGCTATGCAGCGGGCACAAGACAAGATCGCTTCGATGCAGGCTAGAGCGGGGGCCCTTGATGAGCTCATAGCAAGCGGTGCGGTTGCCGATCCACTTTCGGGCGACGATATCCAGGCCGAGCTCAACAAGGGATCGGCGGGAGTGGGCGTGGACCTCGAGCTTGCCCGCCTGCAAGCCGAGCTTGCCTCGTCCGCTCCGGCAGGAGAGCTCGACTCTTCGAATAGCGGATCGCCGGACGGCGCTGCCTCACCGGCGCCGCCGGAACCAGCAGCAACAGCGCCGGCTGCGGGCGATGAAGCGGAAACGGGATCCGAGACCGCCTCCGGGGCGAGCGAACCCATTGCGGACGCTGAGCTCGTGAACGATGCGGATGCCACGCCGGTGGCGCCGTCCGGCGGGGAAGCTTCCCCTTCGGGTACCGAGTGACGGTCGAGCGATGATAGTACGTATCCTCGGCAGCGGGCAGTGGGAAGTGGCAGGCGGCGATCTGCGCGAGATCGAGGAGCTCGACGGAGTTCTCACCGGAGCGGTCGACGGCGGGGACGCATCCGCTTTCGACGCTGCCCTGGAGAACCTGATCAGCGCAGTCGAGCGGGTCGGTACACCCGTCCCCGAACAAGATACGCCCGTATCGGACCTGGTCATACCGGGGCGAGGCTACACGCTGGAAGAGGTCAGCAACATGCTGCAGGAGGAGGTGTAGGCCTATGGCGGTTCAGCGCCGCATACCGGCCGATCGCGGCCTCACCGCCAGGATGCTCCTGACGGCGTTCTTGATCGGGTTGCTCTACGTGGTCCTCGTGGGGGGCCTCATCCTTTACACGAGGCTGTCCTCCATCGCCATCATCGTCATCGCCGGGGGTCTGTTCCTACTCCAATTCATGTTCTCCGACAAGATCGCCCTTTTCAGCATGGGTGGCAGGGAGGTGACCCCGGAGCAGGCGCCCGAGCTTCACGCCATCATCGACCGCCTGTGCGCACTCGCCGACATGCGTAAGCCCCGGGTGGCCATTGCCAACACCGACGTCCCGAACGCCTTCGCCACGGGCCGCGACCCCAGGCATGCGGTCGTATGTGCCACGACAGGCATCATGAGGCGTCTTGACGAGCGAGAGCTCGAAGCCGTGCTGGCGCACGAGATCTCCCACGTGGCGCACAGAGACGTGATGGTGATGACTATTGCGAGTTTCCTCGGGATCCTGGCCGGCCTCATGACAAGGATGTTCATGTTTGCCGGCCTGTTCGGAGGGTTCGGCGGCGGTTACGGTGGTGGGGGGTACGGCGGCGGCGGCGGGGGCGGCAACAACAGTCAGAGTCAGCTCGCGATGTTCGAGTTGGGCGCGATACTCGTTTCAATGATCATCTACTTGATCAGCTTCGTGCTCACGATGGCACTGTCCCGCTACAGGGAGCTGGCAGCCGATCGCTCGGGAGCAATCCTCATAGGCCAGCCGGCACTTCTTGCAACTGCGCTGGTCAAGGTCACCGGCGAGATGGCGAGGGTCCCCACCCGCGATCTGCGAGCGGCCGAGCACTTCAACGCGTTCTACTTCTCCCCTGCCAGGCGTCCCGGCGAGCTCGATATGCAGTTCCTCTCGGGGCTGCACGGTGGTCAGGGGGCAACGCAACCGCGGCAACATTTTGGCGTTGCCTCTCTATTCTCCACTCATCCCCCTCTCCAAAAGCGCCTTGCTCAGCTCGAGAAGCTCCAGGCCGAGATGGACCAGGCTTGAGTACGGAGGCGAACCGGGTTCACGGCGAACGCCAGCAATGAAGCTCTTCGACACGCTACTGGGGCGAAGCAAGCCCGTACGACCAAAGCTCGATGAGCTTTTCTCCCTGCCCACCGCATCGATCACGCTGCAAACCACTGAGGGTCTCGTGCCGACGGGCAACGCCGGGGTCTGCTTCAAGCCGCAAACCGGCCGCCAGTTCGAAGAGATGCTCACCGAGATGGAACAACTCCTCAAGACGGGCAGTGACGACGGAGCCGACACTTCCGGCACGGCAGACGCGGCCGATGTGAGCGTCCGCCAGGCGACGGACAGTTTCGGCTACAAGTGGGTCCTGGTGGAGGGAGCAGGCATCGACGACATCGTCACCCGTGTCCACATGGTTCACACCTCGATCACCGAGAACGGCTGGGGACCGCAGCTTCTCTGCTCGGCGTTCGGCTTCGTGCATACCGACCCCGGGAGCGAGGATACTGATCTCGTCAGTGACGGTGCTCTTGCGTCACTCGCTGCCGCGACGCCCGTAGGCTACCCTCGGGGGGAGCACTCGGGCGCTTCCGAGGGGGCCCATGGCAACTCGGGGGCCATTGACGATTCCGGAACATCTGCTGCCGACTCCGCGTCCATTCCCGCGGGCTCCAACAACGCCCGGACGCTGTACCTCATCTACCTGGCGAAGAGGGGCACCTTCTACCCCTTCGCACCGACCGGCAAGGAGAAGCGGGACATCGAGGCGGAACTTCGCATGAAGGCCGTTCTCGGGCACGACCTGCCTCTCGAACAGGACCTCGAGAACTGGTTCCCCCTCTGGGATCTCCCGGTACACTGACAGCCGCGGGCTCTCCCTCTCAATTGCAGGCCGTCCTGTCAACAGCTGGTCGGCCCCTATCCGGCAGGCCGTAAGCGTTCCCCAGGACCTGGAAGGGGCAAGCGCTGAGGGCACCCGGTCATATGTACTGAAGGACTACCCTCAACCCTTCAGCGCCTTCTACGGATCCCCGATCAGGACATCGTGCGCGAGGTGGATCCGCCGGACGCGACCAGGGTGCCCGCGGTAGGCTGTTCCATCCCGCAGGCGCCGAGAAGGAGAATGGGGAATGCGGCTGTGATCGAACACTGGAGCCAAATCAAGCGATCACACGGCCCCCAAGTGGGGCCAGTTCAGGCGATCACACTCACTCGCATGAGGGTTTGGGCTATCGCCACGGACAACGGGCCTAGAAACGTCATCATTCATACGACCAACGGCGGCATCGACTGGCAACCCGAATGGCGAGCCTGATGGTGCCCGGGCTCGAAACACTATCTGACCTCATTGAAACGTACGCAACTTCTGTGGACGAATGACACCGTAGGCACCTGCGCCTCCGAGGGCGCCATTGGCGATTCCCCTCCCCTACCCGGCACGACCGCCTCCTGCCGGCCCGTCCGGATCCGTTTCGCTCAGGAAATCAGTCCCTCGATGACTCCGGCTCCATGGTGATCAGCTCTACCAGGAGTTGCTCCCATGGCACGGCACCCCATCCGGACTTCTCGGCGGCCGCCTTCGCCGCTGCCACCGCATCATCCACCCAGGTAAGCTCGACATCAAGCACGGGAGCATGGGAGTGGTCGATTGCCTCGGCAACGTCCACCCCGAACCTCATCGCCCATTCGCCTTGGTGGGCCTCATGGAGCACTTCCTCCAGCCGGTGAACGAGGTAGCGAAGATGAGAGTGTTCAGGTGGGCTGAGGAGGTCGACAGCCCACTGCGCGCAACGAAAGCAGCGACGAAGGTCGTGTTCTCCCGAAGTCTGCGCAATCTCCTGGTCGTGGGCGTTGAGTCTGGATAGGGCTTCCTCGGGAAGAACTTGCTCCAGCGCGTCGTCAAGATAGACCAACATAGGTGATGGACGGTGGTCAGGCATGCCCATTCACGCTATCACCTGGTCGCACGGCAGGGGCGGCTGGACGTGCATCGGGATCGATAGACCTGCGCCCGCCAGGTGCGGATCTCAGGGATGGACCATGTCGGCAGGGCGCACCGCCCCATCGAACTCCTCTTCGCTCAGGTACCCGAGAGCGAGGCACGATTGGCGGAGTGTGATGCCCTCCTTGTCGGCTTTCTTCGCCACCTCCGCAGCCTTGTCGTAACCAATCAGCGGGTTCAGGGCTGTCACCAGCATGAGAGAGTTGGTCAGGTGCTCTTGGATCTTCGAATAGACAGGCTCCATCCCCTCCACGGCGAATCTCCGAAGCGCCACGCACGCATCCGAGACGATCGTAACCGAGTGAAGAAGATTGTGGATGATGACGGGCTTCATCACGTTCAGCTCCAGGTTCCCGCGGCTCCCGGCGATCGCGACGGCTGTGTCATTGCCGATCACCTGCGTGCACACCATGATCATCGCTTCGCACTGCGTCGGGTTCACCTTGCCCGGCATGATCGACGAACCGGGTTCGTTCGGAGGGAGCCGGAGCTCGCCGAGCCCCGTGCGCGGGCCGGATGACAGCCACCGAATATCATCGGCGATCTTCGTCAGCGATACCGCAAGCGTGCGGACGGCCGCACTTGCCTGGACCAGGGCGTCGTGAGCGGCCAGCGAGGCGAACTTGTTAGGTGCCGAGACGAACGGCAACCCTGTGATTGCCGCGATGTGCGAGGCGGTTCGTTCGGCAAATTCGGGATGCGTGTTGAGCCCGGTCCCGACAGCCGTCCCCCCGATTGCCAACTCGTAGACATCGGGAAGCGTACTCTCCAGTCTGGCCAGGTCCTTGCCCAGTTGCTCGACGTAGCCCGATATCTCTTGGCCGAGCGTGAGAGGCACCGCATCCATGAGGTGTGTCCGGCCTATCTTTACCACGTCCTTGAACTGCTCCGACTTGACTTCCAGAGCGTCCCGCAGCGCCCGCACGGCCGGGATCAGCCTATGCACGATCTCCTCTGCCGCAGCGATATGCATGGCAGTCGGAAATGTATCGTTCGACGATTGGGACATGTTGACGTGATCATTCGGATGGACCGGCTTCTTCGATCCGAGCACTCCACCCGCCATCTCGATTGCCCGGTTGGAGATCACCTCGTTCGCGTTCATGTTTGTCTGGGTGCCGCTTCCCGTCTGCCAGATCCTTAGCGGGAAATGATCATCAAATAGGCCGTCACGCACCTCCGTAGCCGCCCTAACGATCAGCTCCGCCAATCCGCCGTCCAACTTGCCTAGCTCTTCGTTCGAGCGCGCGGCTGCCTCTTTCAGAATGCCTATCGCCCTGATAACAGCCCTCGGCATGGTGTCTGAGCCAATCGAGAAATGCACCAGCGACCTGGCAGTCTGGGCGCCCCAGTAACGATCCGAAGGGACCTCGATCTCGCCCATGGAGTCGGTTTCCACTCGGACCGCCCCATTCGGGCTGCTCGTGTCCACAGCCCCGGCACCGCCAGTCCCGTCTCCAGCGCGGGCGCCGAACTCCGCTCTGCGATCTTCCCGAGAACCATCTTGTTGCGACATGACCTACCTCCGATTTACCTCCCCACGCTTTCGTCGAATGTTGAGCCGACCGGCTCGGGCACTGCCGCCCGATCGCGCCCGATCCCCGTCAAAGTGGCAACGTTTGTCTATCCTGGGGACCTGCCGGATCGGTCCATCCTGGCCGAGCTGCCAGCTCGATCAACCTTGACGACATGCCAACCGACTCCGGGCTACGCCACCCCTGCAGCCGTCCCTATTCTACCGTTCCCGGACGCACGACGCACTATTGGTAGTGAACCTCCCCGCCCTTACGGACCGGGCTTCCGCCCTGCCCCATCGATTGGAGTTACCGGCAAACGCTTCCATTACGCCACCGCAATCAACCGGCCTGACCCATAGTGCACCGTCTGATAAGTAACCATGCGATCTCGCCAGCCAGATGACGCCGCTGGCTGTGTCCTCGTCCTCGACGTACTCCCTGGTACGCGCATGCAATGTTCGTCGCCATGCCTGTCCCGCAACAGTCCACCGGACTGTTGCGCATCCTTGCCAGGCAGCGCCCCTGACTTGCCGATTGTCGTCACGCTACTCATGAGACGGTGCACTAGCGGCCGGTAGATGACTTGACTTCGGTCGGCCTGCTTGCGTGGCGCTCTCTGCCAAAGCCCGGTTCCGGACGCTATTCAGGGCCCCGGCCTTGCGGCGCTGCACCTTGCGGCGTGCCTTCCGCTGATCTTGTGACCAGCGCTCGACAGCCCGGAGACCGGTCCTTCCCGCGGGTCTTCGGCCTTCTCGTCTTCTCTCAGCGAGGCGGCGGTATCAGGACGTCGTCCGACCGGGCGCCTGCCATACCGGCAATTCCGCGGTCAAAGGTTACCAACCGTGCGCCGTGCCGCCTGGCAAGGACGAGAAGGTGCGCATCCGTCACGAGGCGGCATGTGACGATGCGTGCCGGGTCCAAGTCATCTTCACCGACCACAAGCTCAACATCATCAATCAGGAAGGTGTGGCCTGGTACTTCGCGTATCCTGGACAGCAGCTGCCGGGCCTCTGCAGGCGTGACTGCCGACGGATCGACCCGGAAGACCGGAAACCCATTGGCACTCGCTGATCGTTCAGCACTTCGCTGGGCGCGAGCCCGGATCGTACAAGATCCGAGATCACCTGGCCCAGCGAACGGTGCTCAGAGTTGGCGAGGCTCCGTGCTGCGTCGATCACGTCGTCATCAAGGTTCAGCGTCGTACGCATAGCCCCATAGTAGTATCATGATGCGATGCGGCGATGCCACCGCCAGACCAGCACGCGGCATGGCTGCCGCGAAAGGACTCCGCACCACTGAATTCCGAAAAGCCGGATGCATGACCGGGATCAGGGCAGGCATGAGCCTGCGCAACTTCCGCCCGGTCAAGCGGAGAGGTGATGCTCCTGCCGGAGGTGAGTAAGCAACAGTTCTTCCATTCGATCGGAACGATTATCGACTTTCTCGTCTACGCCCGAGATCCTCGCTCCCAGTTCCATCCGTACGGCGTCGACTTTCTCGTCTACGCCCGAGATCCTCGCTCCCAGTTCCATCCGTACGGCGTCGACTTTCTCGTCTACGCCCGAGATCCTCGCTCCCAGTTCGATCCGTACGCCGTCGACCTTCTCGTCTACGCCCGAGATCCTCGCTCCCAGTTCCATCCGTACGGCGTCGACTTTCTCGTCTACGCCCGAGATCCTCGCTCCCAGTTCGATCCGTACGCCGTCGACCTTCTCGTCCAGAGATGTGATCCTCGCTCCCAGTTCGATCCGTACGCCGTCGACCTTCTCGTCCAGAGATGTGATCCTCGCTCCCAGTTCGATCCGAAGCTGATCGATGCGGTTGATCACGAGGACGATAAAACTACCTGATATCGCGGCCAATACGGCCAGAGCTGCCCACGTCACTGCCAACATTTGATCTCCTTTCAGTTATCTTACTACATGACAAATGGTCGACTCCCGGACAGGCACGAACCCCGGAAAGCGTTGCCAACGCAATCCAGAGTCCACGACCCCATCGCCTCCCGTGCCACACCTTCCGACGCGAGTTCCTCCAGGCACAGCGCCACCGTCCCAACCGGCATCCCTGCCAGGAGAACGATCTCTTCAAGGCTCTGTGCTTCGAACGTAAGAACGCTCATCACTCGCGATGCCACCTCACCGATCTCCGGCTGCACAACGGATGACGAGTTTGCAGGCACTGGGGGACACGCCGCTCCTTCCGGATGTGCCGCCCCTGCCGGATCCGCTGAAGCCGGCGGATTCGCGGCACCTCCCGGGTGCACGACCCCTCCCGGGTGCACTGGCCCCGGCGAAACAGCAGGCCCATCCGGTACTTCCGATACCCCCTCGCAAGGCCTGGGCACCGGTCGAGATAGGCGCTCCGGTCGGGCCTCGCCCTTGGGCCGCGATAACTGCTTCGGCCGCCGCTCCTGCTTTGGCTGGCGGCGGCCCACCTGCCGCTCTGCCAGCTCGCGCCGGCCGCTCTTGACCCCCAGCTCTCCGAGAAGGCTCATAACGTCGTCCACTCCGGCCACCAGGCGGGCTCTCCCCTCGCGAATGAGCATGTTGCATCCCCTGGAGGCAGCCGCGTATACCGTGCCTGGCACTGCTGCCACCGGAACATTGCGCCGCTCGGCGAACCGCACGGTGTGGAGGGCGCCTCCGGCCTCATGCGATTCAACCACGATCACTACGTCCGACAGCCCGGCCATGATCCGGTTGCGGTCCACGAAACGCCACCGCTCGAGGGTCCCACCCGGCGGGAGCTCCGAGATGATCGCTCCCGCCGCTGCAAGGTCGGCAGCAAGGTCCGCGTTCTCCATGGGATAACAGACCTCGGGCGCTGTGGCAACCACTGCTAACGGTGGAGCCGCTCCGGCTGTGGCGCCGGCATGAAGTTGGTCGAGCCGCTTCTGCCGGCTGCGTTCGGCCAACGGTGGACCCGCGCCGCCCACTGTGCCTACGGGCCACGGGGCATCATTGGTGAGATCATCGGAGCCTGCAAACGGCGGAGCAGCACAGCCCGCCGCTCCTGCCCCCTTCATCACTCCCACGGCCTCCACGGCAGCTATCGCGCCGCGATGCGCCGCAGCGTCGATACCCAGCGCCATCCCGGAGACAACTGAAACTCCTTCCAGAGAAAGCGAACGGCCAAGCTCGAACGCCACCTTGCGCCCATAGCCCGTCGCGGACCTCGTCCCGACGATGCAGACCCGTGGCCTCGATGCAATTTCTCTGAGCATTCCCGCTGCGCCCGTGTAGAAGAGCACTGGCGGGGCTTGCGTATCACGGGCAAGTCGCTCGGGGTACGACGCGTCGCCAGAGAGGGCAACTCCGACGTTCGAACGGGCAAGGCGCATCGCCACGCCCTGCAAGGCGCGGGTGCCCCCCATACCCGCCCACCACCGACCAGGATCCTCCGGATGCCTGCCACCATCCACAGCCCCGAGAGCTGCGACTGGATCGGCACCTACCATGACCCGGTGCAACCGGGCCCTCGTCATGCCCGGCAAGCCCGCCAAGCAGGCGGCAGCCAGATGCGCTCGGTCCGGTACCGGCGCTCCCCTCGCAGCCGACTCCTCGGTCGCGTACGTCTCGCCACGGACGCACGGCTCAATATCTACCACGGCTCGCCGCTCACGCCACCGCCGCCTGTTCCAGGCGCACGAGAGAACCCGCAGCCCGGAGCTGCAACGCCTCAGCGAGATGCTCAGCGCGCACCGGCGGCGCCGAGCCACCAAGATCCGCAATTGTCAGGGCCACTCGCTTGACGGAGTCAAGGCCTCGCGCGGAGACGCTGCCTGCCCGCAGCCGGCGTTCGAGTATGGACAGTGCATCGGCAGTCAAGGGGGCCAGTTCGGGCAACGTCCAAGGCGGGATCTCCGCGTTGCATTCAACACCTCGATCGCGGGCGGCCTCCCTTGCACGGACCACCCTTCCAGCAACGACGGCGCTGGGCTCGCCGGGGGGTCTTGTCAGCAGATCCTCCACATGCGGCTTGGCGAGAGACACCGCTAAGTCGAACCGGTCGAGGAGGGGCCCGGAAAGGCGCTGGAGGTAACGCTCCCGCATTGCCCTCGTACACCTGCAGCTCCCGGGCGTCATCCCCTCCCCGCAGGGGCAGGGATTCGTGGCCGCAACAAGGAGGAACCTCGCCGGGAGCGTGGCGGACACACTCGCCCGGCTGATCGACACCGATCCCTCGCCGAGCGGTTCCCTCAGCATGTCGAGCACCGATGGGCTGAACTCGGCCAGCTCGTCGAGGAAGAGAACTCCCCGGTGGGCCATGCTGACCTCGCCGGGACGCAGCCAGGCACTGCCCCCGCCTATGATCGCCACGGCAGTCGCACTGTGGTGCGGAGCCCGGAAAGGCGGCGATGTCGGCAGCGTGCCGCTCACCCCCTTGCCCGAAGCGGAGCTGATGCGAGCGACTTCGATGGCATGCCTGCAGGACAGCTCGGGCAGGATACCAGGGAGGCGCTTCGCCAGCATGGTCTTGCCCGAACCCGGGGGACCGACCATGAGAAGGTGATGGCCGCCCGCAGCAGCGATCTCGAGCGCCCGCCGACCCACCGGCTGGCCCTTCACGTCTGCCAGATCGAGAACCTGGCGGTCGGCCACGGATGGCACGGGCCGCCTGCCCACCACTTCGAAATCGGCCCGCCCGGAAAGGCCGTCCACCACCGCTCGAAGGTCCTGTGCTCCAAGAACAACGCGACTCTCAACAAGCGACGCCTCGTCAAGGCATACGCGGGGCACGACGGCCCTTGGCGCGTCCACCGCGTCCACCAAGGGGATGACGCCCGGAAAACTCCTGAGCGAGCCGTCCAGCCCGAGTTCGCCGAGAAATGCCGTCTCCTGGGTGAGATCTGCTGCCACCTGCTCGCTCGCCACGAGGATTCCCATGGCTATGGGCAGGTCCAGAGCGGCACCTGCCTTGCGCACGAAAGAGGGTGCCAGGTTCACCGTCATGCGCCGGCTGGACCACTTGAACCCGCTGGTGATGATGGCCGCTCTCACACGGTCCCGTGATTCGCGCACGGCCTCGTCGGGCAGGCCGACAACCGTGAAACTGGGCAGACCGTCCGATAGGTGCACTTCGACCGTAACCGGACGTCCCTCGACTCCGAGCAGTGTTGCTGCCGGTACGCTTGCTGTCATCTCGCCACTCTCTTCCAGCCGCGCCGGCTTTACGGCTACGGCACGCTATCCGCCTTGTTCGAGGAGGGTCGGGTAACGGCCAGGCAGCTGCACACCGCCCGGAAGAGCGAGAGGACCACTCGATTCAAGCTCTCGATGGTCATGGTAGAGCGGGGGTGTAGCCATTACGTCGGGAGCAGCGAGGGTCAGCGGCCCTGTGCGACCGTTGCCGGCCTCGCAGGCGGGACCATGGCCTCATGCGAGGGATAATGGACTCGGTGATCATCGGAGCGCACGTCTCTTCTGCAGGTGGGATCGCTAAGGCCATCCTCCGGGGTGAGGAGTTGGGAGCGAGATCAATTCAGCTGTTCACCGAGAGCCCGAGAGCATGGAGAGCTACTGTGCGTCGCCCAGGAGAGTTGGCCGAGGCTGCGGCCGCGCTGGAGCGGTCGGAACGGGTCCAGTCCCTCTTCACGCACGTCACTTACCTCGTGAACCTGGCCTCGCCCAATGAAACGCTTTACAGGCAGTCCGTCGAATGCCTTGCGAGGGGCCTCCGGTCGGCTACGCTCTGCGGTGCGACGGGAGCGATCGTCCATCCCGGAAGCCACATGGGTGAGGGTTTCAACTCAGCTCGCAAGCGCGTGGCCGCGGGCGTCGTCACGGCCATCCGGATGGCACGGGCTGAGCTTGCAGCGCCGTCAGGCGAGGCAGATGACCGGCTCACAGCGCCGTCCGGCCGAACCGGCAGGGATCGCTCCGAAAACCGGGTAGCCGGAGGCGGAGCGCTCCCCCTGCAGCCGTGCCCGGTCCTCCTGGAGAACACCGCCGGCCAGGGAGGTGCGGTCGGGGCCAACTTCTACGAGTTGGCCGCGTTGATCCAGATGGTCGGCGACACCGGCGAATCGGACAACATCGGGGTCTGCATAGACACGCAGCACCTCTGGGCAGCGGGGATCCGCTACGCCGATCGCGCCTCGGCCGACCAGGTCATTGAAGAAATCGACGCCTCGATCTCTCTTGACCGCGTGAAGTGCTTCCACCTCAACGACTCGGTCACACCATTCGGGGCAAGGTCGGACCGCCATGCCAACATCGGAGAAGGAACCGTGGGCAAAGAGGGGCTTGGCTGGCTGATCAGCCATCCACGCCTCTCGGGAAAACCCGCACTCCTCGAGGTGCCCGGCGAGAACAGGAAAGGCCCCCGCAAACAGGACATCGTCGCCGCCGTGCAGGCGCTCGAATGGGGCGTATCGCAACGCTCTACATGAAATGTGCAAGCCGCACCCGGCTGAAGCGAGACCCGGCCGGCAGGGCAACGCCGCCTCAGCCATGCAAGACTTGGGGACATGCTCACACGAACTCTGACCTCCAGGTCGCCATACAGCACCCCCGAAGACGAGTACATCGTCCCAATGTATGCTTCGCGCGGGCTTAGGGTTCCCGTACCCCGCTACAGGCTTCCCGAGGAATCGATGCCGGCGTCAGTCGCCGCCACTATCATCTCCGATGAACTGAACCTCGACGGCAACCCGGCTCTCAATGTCGCGAGCTTCGTCACGACATGGATGGAGCCGGAGGCCGACGCTCTCATGGCGGCAAGCATCTCGAAGAACTTCGTTGACGCAGACGAGTACCCCCAGACCGTCGAGATGCACGACCGCTGCGTGAACATCCTCTCTGATCTTTTCCACGCCCCCGGAGATGGCCTGGCAACGGGGTGTGCCACCGTCGGGTCCTCCGAGGCCATCCACCTCGCGGGCCTTGCGATGAAATGGCGCTGGCGTACCCGCCGGACGGCGAAGGGGCTCCCGGCAGACCGGCCCAACCTCGTCATGGGAGCCAACGTCCAAGTCTGCTGGGAGAAGTTCGCCCGCTACTTCGACGTCGAGCCCAGGTACGTCCCCCTGACCGATACTCGCTTCACGATAGGAGTTGACAAGGCGCTGGCGCTCGTCGACGAGTGTACTATCGGGGTCGTCGGCATCCTTGGCTCGACGTATACCGGCGAATACGAGCCCGTTGCCGAACTGGCACAGGCCCTGGACGCTCTGGAAGCCGAGAAGGGCCTCGATGTGCCACTTCACGTCGACGCCGCAAGCGGGGGCTTCGTGGCCCCGTTCCTCCAGCCGGACCTCGAATGGGACTTCCGCCTGGAGCGGGTACGGTCCATCAACACATCAGGCCACAAGTACGGGCTCGTCTATCCCGGCGTTGGCTGGGTGATCTGGCGGGATGCGGCCGAGTTGCCCGAGGACCTCATCTTCCACGTCAACTATCTCGGAGGCGACCACCCCACCTTCCAGCTCAACTTCTCCCGCGGTGCGGGCCAGATAGTAGCCCAGTACTACAACTTCCTCAGGCTGGGCCGCAGCGGGTACACCGGCGTCATGTCCTCCCTGCAGGACACTGCGCAGTGGCTGGCAACTCGAATCGGGCAGATGGGAGATTTCGAGGTGCTGCACGGCGGCACCGACCTGCCAGTCGTCTGTTTCAGGCTTGCGCCGGAACGAGACTTCAGCGTGTTCGACATGTCGGATGTCCTGCGGGAACGAGGGTGGATAGTGCCGGCCTACACGATGGCTCCAGACGCCGAAGACGTCTCGGTACTGCGGATAGTTGTGCGAGAAGGCCTGAGCAGAGACCTGGCAGAAGCGCTCGCGACCGACCTGGAGCACACCGTTGCGCACCTGGCATCTGGGGGTAGGCCCGGCCTCGTAGCGAGGCGGCGGCACGCCGGGGCGAGCAGCCGGCACGCTGCCCAGGCCGGCGAGCCCGCAGAGCCGGCAGGTCGTCCCCCCGTCACCGACGGGAGGCCCGCGGGCCCAGACGGCCGCTCCCCTGCCCCTGCGGGCCAGGCTGCCAAGGCCAAGACCCACGGCATCTGCTGACGGCGTACAGCCTCAGACCGTTGCGCCCGCAGTGAAGGCACTGCGACGGAACGGGTCAGCCCGAAAGGGAAGTCAGCCTATCGGGCCCAGGGTACCGTGATCGTGCCGTCAGCCTCCACGGGCACTGCCGAACCCCAGCCCGCGGACGGCGATCCCCCGGTCACCACGCCGCGCTCGTCCAGCGCCGCGGCAATCCGGCGATCGCTACGCGCCTCCTTTCGTGCCCATTGCGCTGCCACCCCGATGGATGACGCGGTACTTATCAGCCCGGCAAGCACCCAGAAAACCGAAGCACCGGCATGGGTGTTGGCAACCGAATAGACGCCAGGATCGACTGAATGGGTGGCGGCACCCTCCAGCAACGCCACGGCCAGAAAAGAGTCGAAGGGCATGCCGATGACAGCCAGCGCGAGCCTAACCGGATAGGCGAACCTCTTTCGCCCGATCCAGTCCCTGGAAAAGATCGGCCACCAGACCAGCGAACCAAATAACAGGAATCCCACGTTTACGCCGTCCATGAGCCATTGGTTTCCGGGGCGCATTCCGATCACGATCCCCCCTCCGAGAAAGAACCAGTACATGAGGCCGTAGTTGCCGATATTGGCTGGTATCGGATGCGCCACCCCCCGCCACCACCGTGCCCTGTAGAACCGAAGGAGTCTCGCCTTCTGCCGCCCGGCGAGCGTCTGCATTGCCAACGTCACGGGTGCACCGACACATAGCAGGATCGGTGCAACGAGCATCAAGACGACATGCTGCACCACATGGTCGATAAAGGTCGCCCCCGCGTACGCTGCAACGCTCGACTCCCAGGCTGCGGCCATGGCCAGTAGCCCGCCAGCAAAGGAGAGCGTCCTCTGCCACGGCCACCGCCTTCCCTTTTGCTCGCGCAGTTTCTGGACCGCGGCAAGGTACCAGAAGAACGCCACCAGTTGCACGAAGGCCATCGCAATCGACCAGGGACCGAGCGACATCGTCGTAAGTGCTCTGGCAAGCGTCCATGGTTGCAAATGGTTCACATTACTAAGCTATATCGCTTCGCTGAGCTTCCGAGCGCGCCCGCGGCACCTTTCGCCTTCAATCCCTGCGAGATCCCCCCTTTTCTTTGGCACATCCGGGTTCCCCGCGGGTAGCCCAGGGGGATCTCCCACCGACCTCTCGATCTACCACCAAGAGGACCTCGGTGAGATCAGCAACCAGATCAACGACACGGGGCGCGGACTATTCAACTGGGAGAGCGCGGCACAGCACTATGATCGTGCTCTCGTTGCAATGACGGGTTGAACTGGCCATTTCTGGGAAATCCTCCCGAGACCGGTCTTCCCCGTTGAATACAGCAGAACGCCACCCAGCCCTTGACAAGGGGTGTACAATAACCCCATACGTAGTAGTTCGTATTGTTACGGCTATTTTGTTACAGCTGCCATAGCCCGTCTACTTCCGTACACAGCGAGATCAAGAGGATAAGGAGGGCGCCATGGAAGTGCGAACTCTGAGAGAGAGAGAGAGAGAGAGAGCGCAATAGCCGGGCGTTCCGACGGTGGAGAAGCTCAAGGCTCCTCAAGCCATCTGCTGTATCACTGTCATTTGCAATAGCAATCGGGATAATGGTGCTTCCCCTATTATCTAAAACGGCTTATACTAGCTCTGCAACTTCTGCTCCAGCCCCTCCAGCCTTTCCAACCTCTGCATTGGCAGGTATCTCTATATCTCCAAATTGTTACCCAAGCCAACTTACCCCACGCTCTGATGCCTCAATTGCGTTGAGCTCACCACCATATGACAGCAAGACCAAGCCGGATAAAGATGGCTCTTTGGGTAAGGTCGGCTACAAGGCAGAGGTCAAGGGAGATGGCCACAAAGCAAGCGACAATGACGCAGATCATCATAACCATGGCCATGATGTAGTGCTCTTCGGTGGGAACTCTGGGAATGGCCCATTGAACGACACCTGGTCATGGAACGGTACCAACTGGACGCTACTCCAGCCCACCACCTCTCCACCTGCTCGCTACGATGCAGCATCGTCATATGCCCCAGGGCCTCATGGGAAAAGTGGCGATCACGGCAAGGCAACCAGCAGGGGAGGTCACAGCAACAATACCAGCAAGGCCGCCACCAGCAGCGACAATCATCCAACCCAACCCAACCATCCCGGTAATGACAAGGGAAACGGCCATGATGTAGTGCTCTTCGGTGGGAACTCTGGGAATGGCCCGCTGAACGACACCTGGTCATGGAACGGAAGCACCTGGCTGCAGCTCCATCCAGCCATCACTCCATCACGCCTTAGTGGAACGGTCTCCACCTATGACCCCGCAACAAGACAAGCCATATTCGTGGGGGGAAATAATGCAGGCAGCTACTCATCTGGCACGTGGGTCTGGAACGGCAACAACTGGCGACAGATCGCAACCGGCGCAACCGCCCCGCAAGCCCCAGCAGATGTAATAGCAAGCGCACTTCCTGGTGGTGCATCCATAGGATTCAACCCACCTGCCACCACGGGTGGATCACCGGTAGTTGGCTATGTCGCGGTTGCGGTGCCCGGAGATATCTACTCTGCAATACAAGGGTGCAATCCATCTCCACAGATGGGAATAGAAGGGCTCACCAGCGGTACTACTTATACGATCTATCTGTTCTCGGTCTCTGAGGCAGGCATATCGAATGCGTCTTTGCCATCAGGCGAGATCACCCCTTATGGAAAGCCCTACCCACCGACCAACCTCTCCGCTGTTGCAGGCAACGGATCAGCCACCATCACCTGGGATACACCCTATGACAATGGAAGCCCCATTACCTCCTACAGCGTCTACGCAAGCCCTGGCGAAGACAGCACCACCATAAGTGGAAGCCCACCTGCCACAACTGCCACCCTTTCAAACCTAGCTGATGGAACCACCTACACCATCACGGCAACCGCAACCAATGCCGCAGGGTCCTCCCCTCCGTCTTCTCCGGTGACGGTCACCCCTTCTGGCATACCCTCCAGGCCGGCCACGCCTACAAATGTAAGGGCATATCCTGCGAAAAACGCAGCGACAGTCACCTGGAGCCCACCTTCTGGAAACGGAAGCCCAATCAGCTCCTATACCCTTACTGCAACTCCCGTAACGGCTGCACTTCTCTCAGCAGATGCAACAACTGTCAGCCCCTCGGTTTCATCGCC
>JAKAWR010000014.1 GCA_021816935.1 Actinomycetes bacterium | reverse complement strand
GCTGGATTGGTTTCGCGCGCCTTGCAACTTGCCGTTCCATTCATTGCGACCATCACCACGAAGAAAAGGAGTCGGCCCGAAGGGCCGACGCTGACTTGACAGGAGGCGCTCTTTCAGGAATGACCACTCGGAAAACTCGACGAAGCTGCACTTGTTGGAAACTGGTCACTCGGTCACCTCACGGAGGAGCTCCTGGATCTCGGCTTCAAGGGCCTTGATCTCCGCGTCGATCTCGGCGAGGGGTCGAGGGGGGACGTACTTGTAGAAGTGGCGGGTGAGGGGGATCTCGTAGCCGATCTTGGTCTTGTCGTGATCCACCCAGGCGTCAGGAACGTACGGCAGCACCTCTGCGGCCACGTAGTCCTCGACGGCGCTCCGATACTCGATGCTCGCGAGGCGCTCGGTCGGGTCGGCAGTCCAGGTGACCGGGATCGTAGGCAACGGGACGTTCTCGTTGTCACGGAGATCGGGGTCGGCTTCGGGCTCGCCTTTCCGGTTGGTGACGACCGGTGCTTCCGGGTCGCTGACGGCGAGGCCGTCCCAGACCTGCTTCTCGATTGCCTTCGGCAGCGGTCCGAGCTTGGTCGCCATCACCGATCGTTCGTTGGTGGCGACGCCGACCAGTTCGGACAGCCGAGCCGAGAGGTCGTGCTGCTCGTCGGTCGAGAGCCTGGCCCACTGCCTGGTAGAGGCGAGATGCTCGGCGGTCTCGGCGGTGACCTCCCAGTGGAGCCGGAGCGGTCGTTCGACGGTGATGCGCTGGAAACCGAAGGACTCGTTCGGGAGGAGTCGCACCAAAGGTGCGCTATGTTGTCGCACTCGCTCGCCTTCGGTGTAGTCGGCGTAGAGGCGGGTGATGTCTGCGATCCCCTCGACTGAGATCTCCTTGCGCTTGTCCCCGAGGGACTTGCGCATCTTCACCCACTGGTCGCGGGCGTCGATGAGCTGCACCTTGCCGCGACGCTCTGGCCGTTTGCGGTTGGTCACCACCCAGAAGTAGGTGGAGATGCCCGTGTTATAGAACAACTGGTCGGGCAGCGCGACGATGGCTTCGAGCCAGTCGTTCTCGATGATCCAGCGGCGGATCTCCGACTCGCCCGATCCGGCGGCCCCGGAGAACAGCGGCGAGCCGTTGAAGACGATGGCGAGTCGGCTCCCGCCCTCCTCTGGTGGCTTCATCTTGGAGAGCATGTGCTGGAGGAACAGGAAGCTGCCGTCGTTGATCCGGGGCAACCCGGCCCCGAAGCGCCCGGCGAAGCCCCGGGTCTCGTGCTCGGCGCGGACGGTCTCTTCGACCTTCTTCCACTCCACCCCGAAGGGGGGATTGGCGAGCATGTAGTCGAAGCGGGCCGCCTTGTGGCCGTCGTCGCTGAAGGAGTTGCCCGAGACGATGTGGGAGGCGTCCTGGCCTTTCAGCATCATGTCGGAGCGGCAGATGGCGTAGGTCTCGTCGTTGAGCTCCTGGCCGAAGACCTCCAGGCGGGCGCTCGGGTTGAGGACACGCAGGTGGTCCTCTGCCTCCGACAGCATCCCGCCGGTGCCACAGGCCGGGTCGTAGAGGGTCTTGATAACGCCTTCGCCGGTCAAGATGTCGTCGTCGGTGGCGAACAGCAGGTTCACCATGAGCCGGATGACCTCTCTCGGGGTGAAGTGCTCTCCGGCGGTCTCGTTCGACAATTCGGAGAAACGCCGGACGAGCTCTTCGTAGAGGTAGCCCATATCGAGGTTCGAGACCGTGTCGGGGTGCAGGTCGATCTCGGCGAAGCGGGAGAGCACCAGGTAGAGCAGGTCGGCGCGAGCGAGGCGGCTGATCTGGGTGTCGAAGTCGAACTTGTCGAGCACCTCGCGCGCCCCGGAGCTGAACCCGGCGATGTAGGCCCGGAGGTTCCCCTCGACCTGGGCGGGATCGTCGAGGAGCCGGGGGAAGTCGAGCGGGGAGGTGTTGTAGAAGCCCTCGCCGGCCTCCGCACAGAGCACCGGCTCGACGTTGTCGACCTTGCCGCGCAGCTTCGCCGCCCGGGCGAGGACGGCCGGCTTGGTCGGCTCCAGCACGCAGCCGAGGCGGCGCAGCACCGTGAGCGGCAGGATGACCTTGCCGTAGTCGGACTGCTTGTAGTCACCCCGGAGCAGGTCGGCAACGGACCAGATGAAGGCGGCGTGGTTGTTGATCGTGGTCTCGGCCATGGGAATGATCACCGTACTTGGCCCCACCGTGATCGCCTGATGGCCCCACCCCGGGACGGTTGTTACCGGTTCTCTACCGTTATAGCACCACGTAGCGTGATGCGCAGCAATCACCCCGGGTCGCCCGAAGCCCGGGACTTTCGGCCCTACTCCCCCGAGGCAACGTGTGCGACAATGAGACAAGATATGAAGATACGTTCCAGAGGGCTGGGCCGTCGAGAGCTGGCGATGGACACTCGCGAGTTCAAGGTAGTGCGTAGCGGCAAGGAAGTCGAGCTACTGGGAGTCACCCACGCGCCGGTCACGTGGGAGACGAATATCCGGATGCGCTCGGAGGACATCGGGCCCCTTGTCAGGCTCGTCTTCAACCGCAACATCCTCTACCTGGTCGTCCGGTGGGTTTTCCACCGCAAGACCCCAGACGTGGCATGGTCCGAGCCTCAGTGGCAGCGTCGCAACCGGCCGAGCCCCCTCGGTGTAGCTCGTCCGGCCGGTGCCGGCCAGGTGTCTCCGCTTCTGGCGGCAAAGGGCAACGGCGCAGCCGGCGACAGCGATATCGACGATGACGACGACGTCGTCGAAACCGCCGTTGCTGCAGACTGACATCTCCTGACCGTAGGACGGTACCGTTAGTCAACGTACCTACGCTCGATCATCGGTCGCTACGCCCCCCCCATCCCGGCCAGTCCTCCGTCCGCGCAAACCGGTCGTCGTACCGTTAACGGTTACCGGCTCATGTCGCGATGGAGGGCCGACACCTCCCACTTCGAGCTGGTGAGCCTACCGGCCAGTTCGGCCGCGATAGCCACAGACCTGTGCTGGCCTCCGGTGCAGCCGATACCTATTGTCAGGTACGACCGCCCCTCCCGACGGTAGAGCGGAATGGTCATCTCGACAAGGCCCTGCACGCTGCGGAGGAATGCCTCCGCCTCGTCCGGTTCCAAGACGAAACGCCGCACATCCGCGTCAAGTCCCGTCTGCTCCCTGAGCCCTGCGACCCAGTAGGGATTCGGCATGAACCTGCAGTCGAAGACCAGATCCGCGTCCAGTGGCAGGCCGTACTTGAAACCGAACGAGATGATCGTGATCTGCATCGAGTCGCCGGACTCCGGCCCGAACAGCGCTATTGTCCTGGCACGGAGCTGGTTCACGTTCAGCTGCCCCGTGTCCATGACCGCTGTGGCACCGTCCCGCACCGGGGCAAGCATCCGCCTCTCGCCCTGGATTGCCTCTTCAACCGTGATGCCCGGATCGCTCGAGGACACCGGATGGCGCCTCCTCGTTCCCTCGAAGCGGGTCACGAGCACCTCGTCCGGCGCATCCAGGTAGAGCACATCCACTTCGTTGCCTGCCTGCCTGAGCAGGCCGACGGATTCGAGCACATCCCCAACCCTTGCGCCGCCGCCTCGGCCGACTACGAGAGCCACTCGCTGAGGTGGCGAACCGCTGCTACCGACAGTGTCCGCCACCGAAGCGAGCAGCGACGGCGGCATGTTGTCGATGACGTACCACCCGCAATCCTCGAGAGCCGCCGCCACGGTCGAGCGCCCCGCGCCCGACATCCCGGTAATGAGCAGGTACCGACAACCCCCCGCCGGTGAACTGACTTTACTTGTGTAGGACATCGAAAACACCTGCCGCGACCTTATCCGGAAGCCAGCTTATCGCCGTGAGATCATCCAGGGTCAGCTCCCGTAGCGCTTTCAGGCTACCGTGCTCCTTCAGGAGGCGACGGCTCCTTGCCGGCCCGAGCCCCGCCACCCCGTCCAGCCGGCCGGTGACGGCAGCCTTCCTGTGAAGCTTGCGGTGGTAGCCGATGGCGAACCTGTGAGCTTCGTCTCTCGCCCGCTGGAGCAGGAAGAGCGCGTCGCTTCCCCTGTCCATTTCTACGGGATCGGGGCGTCCCGGGACAAAGACCTCCTCCTGTTTCTTGGCAAGAGCCGCCACGTAGATCTCTCCCTCCAGCCCCAGCTCCGTAAGAACGCGCACGCCCACCCCGAGCTGTCCCTTGCCGCCGTCAAGAAGGAGCAGGTGCGGAGGGTAGGAGAACTTCTTCGACTTGCCGGAATCCCCCACCACTCGCTCCTGCCTGGCAGCATCGCCCTCGACGCCCGGCGCCGGCCGCGACGCCTCGCGATCCTCCAGGAGCCGCCCGAGGCGGCGGCGAAGGACCTCCTCCATTGCAGCGAAGTCGTCGTTCCCGGGTACGTCCCGCAGCCGGAACCTCCGGTACTCCGACGGCCTCGGGAGCCCGTCCTCCAGGACAACCATCGAAGCCACGTACTCGTGACCCTGGAGATGGCTCGTGTCGTAGCACTCTATGCGTAGCGGCGCCCTCGCCATCCCGAGCAACGATTGGAGTTGCCCGATAGCAGCCTGGCGAGAGGCGAGGTCGCTCGCACGCCTCATCCTGTGCCTCGCCAGCTCCTGGGCCGCATTCTCGCGCGCCTGGTCGAGGAGCGCACGCCGCCGGCCGCGCAGCGGGACCTTCAGCCTTATCCGCCCGCCCACCGCTCCCGTTCCGGCCACCTGCGCCAGCATCGTCTCGTACACATCGGGCGACCCCGGCAGGCAGCTGACGACCACCTCCCTCGGCATACCCGCCCCTCCGAGCTCAGCCTCGGTGGCTCTACCTGCGAGGAGGTAGAGCAGTTCCAGTGCCTTCTCCACCAGTGCCGGACCGTCCTCGATCTCCTCGACCTTGTCGATGACGAAGGCCCGCCGGCCCACGATCATCCCGTGCCTGACGCACAAGACAAATACCGACGCCTCGATAACGCCGTCCTCGATCCCCACTACGTCCATCGACTCATCGCCCCTGCCGGCAACATGGCGGCCCTCCACCGCCTTGCGGACCAGCTCGATATGGTCCCGCAGCCGGGCGGCCCGCTCGAACTCCAGAGCCGCGGCGGCATCCTCCATATCGCTACCAAGTTTGGCCGCAAGGCCGCGCGAGTCCCCCGAGAGGAACGCCGAGATGCCTTTCATGCAGGCTTCGTACTCCTCCCGGTCCACGTAGCCGGCGCAGGGAGCCGAGCACTTCTCGATGTGGTACAGCAGGCACGGCCGCCCCAGCCTCTCGTAGCGCCTGAACTTCCCGTTGGTGCACGTCCGGACAGGGTAAGCCCGGACCAGCAGGTCGAGCGTCTCCCTGATGACACCGACGTTCACATAGGGCCCGAAATACCGTACGCCCTTGACCAGGCGCCCGCGGGTGACCGAAAGGCGGGGCCACTGCTCGGGCATGGTCAGGGCTATCCACGGGTAGCTCTTGTCGTCCACCATCGCCACGTTGAACCGGGGACGATGCACCTTGATAAGCGAGTACTCGACAAGCAGAGCCTCTGCTTCGCTACGGACCTGGATCCATTCCACCCGGGTAGCGCACTCCATCATCTGCGCAGTTTTCGGCGCCAGCCGCTCCGGGGATACGAAATAGCTCGAGAGCCGGCTACGGAGCGACTTCGCCTTGCCGACGTAGATGACCCGTCCGTCCGAGTCGTAGAACTGGTACGAACCGGGCGCGTCCGGGATGGACGCGGGCCGGGGTCTGTCGAACGTCACACTTTCAGGCTATATTGGAGACAGTCGATCGGGCGCGTGCAGGACCCCGCAGGGGTGCCCAGCGGGATCTTCTGCCGGGACAACGCCCGGCTGGATTTTCCGGCGGGTAACCCGGCAGACCTGCACGCAGAGAGACCATGGCGACTGCGCACCGGTGACGGCTTGTGTAGGAGCCGATAATTAGACACTGCCTCCAGGGCCGACATACCCGCGGGATCCGATGTCGATGGACTTTCAGGCGCAGCCTGAGGGTCGCACCGGGCGTCGACCGCCGGCCGCAATCGAGGCACTTCCCCGAGCAAAGGGGTTCAAACGATGATCAGACTTCAGAAGCGTCTGGGCGCTACCTATACCGAGGCGTCCGAGGACGAGCTTGCGGCGCGGATCGGGCGCGCCAAGGCGGCTCTCGGCGAGAGCGTCCTGATACTCGGCCACCACTACCAGCGCGACGAGGTGATCCGCTGGACTGACGCCACCGGCGACTCGCTGGCTCTCGCCCGCCACGCCGCATCGCATCCCGAGACTCGCTGGATAGTCTTCTGCGGCGTCCACTTCATGGCGGAGTCCGCCGATATCATCACCGGTCCCGGGCAGGCGGTGATCCTGCCCGATCTCAACGCGGGCTGCTCCATGGCCGACATGGCCGACTCCGGCGACGTAGAACTCGCCTGGAACGAACTGTCCGCGGTCACCGATGTGGACACGGTCGTGCCCATCACCTACGTCAACTCGACGGCGAAGGTAAAGGCATTCGTCGGCGCCCACGGAGGCTCCGTCTGCACATCGACCAACGCCAGAGCCATAATGACCTGGGCTCTCGACCTCGAAGCCGGCGGCGACCCGCGGCGCGACAGCTCCGTCTTTTTCCTACCGGATCAGCATCTCGGGCGCAACACCGCCTTCCAGCTCGGCTACAGCGCATCCGATATGGCCGTCTACGACCCCCGGCTCGATCTCGGAGGCCTGGCCGAGAAGCAGGCAAAGGAGGCTACGGTGCTGCTCTGGAAGGGCCACTGCTCGGTGCACCAGCGCTTCACCGTGGAACAGGTCGAGGCGTTCCGCCGCGACCACCCATCCGGCCTGGTGATCGTCCACCCCGAATGCCCTCATGAGGTAGTCGAGCGCGCCGACGCGACCGGGTCTACCAACTTCATCATCAATGAGGTGGAGAAGGCGGCCGCGGGTACGCAGATCGCCATAGGAACCGAGATCCACCTGGTCAACCGGATTCGCAGCGCCCACCCCGACAAGGAGGTGGTTTCACTGGACCCGCTCGTGTGCCCCTGCTCGACGATGTTCCGCATCGACCCGGCGCACCTCTGCTGGGTGCTCGAAGGACTGGTGGACGGCGAGGTCAGAAACCGGATCACAGTCGACGAAGAGACCGCGGCCCTTGCCCGGGTTGCGCTGGAGCGCATGCTCGCGCTTTCCTGACCTCAGGCGCCAGTCCCGGTCAGGCAAGTACGGGGCGAAGGACCTCGCCGGTGGCGCTGCCAGGACGCTTCGCAACATCCTCCGGCATACCCTCGGCTATGAGGTAGCCCCCCTTGTCACCCCCCTCGGGACCCAGGTCGATGATCCAGTCGGCCGACTTGACCACGTCCAGATTGTGCTCGATGACCACGACGGTGTTGCCCTGGTCCACCAGCCTCGCCAGCACCTCCAGCAGCTTCCTCACGTCCTCGAAGTGGAGGCCGGTCGTCGGCTCGTCAAGCACGTAGAAGGTCTTGCCCGTAGCCGTCCGCTTGAGCTCGGACGCCAGCTTCACCCGCTGCGCCTCGCCTCCGGAGAGGGTCGGAGCCGGCTGGCCCAGCTCCACGTAGCCGAGACCCACGTCCACGAGCGTCTGCAGGTGACGGGCTATCGGGGGCTGGCCGGCGAAGAAGGACAGCGCCTGCTCGCAGGACATCTCGAGCACATCGGCTATGCTCTCGCCCTTCCAGAGGATCTCCAGCGTCTCCCTGTTGTAGCGCTTCCCCTGGCAGGCTTCGCAGGGAACGTAGACGTCGGGCAGGAAGTGCATCTCGATCCTGATTGTCCCGTCGCCCGAGCACGCCTCGCAACGGCCGCCCCTCAGGTTGAACGAGAAGCGCCCGGGAGCGTAGCCGCGCACCTGCGCCTCCGGAACCTGCGAGAAGAGCCGCCGGATGTAGTCAAAAACCCCGGTGTAGGTCGCCGGGTTGGACCTCGGCGTCCTGCCGATGGGCGACTGGTCAATCGCCACCACCTTGTCCACGTGGGCCGCCCCATCGATCTTCCGGTGCCGCCCCGGGATCGCCCGAGCCCGTGCGACTTCCTTCTTGAGGGCCTGAAGCAGGATGTCGTTCACGAGCGTCGACTTGCCCGATCCCGACACCCCCGTAACAGCTATCAGGCATCCCAGCGGGAAACCGGCGTCGATCTCTTTCAAGTTGTGCTCCGCGGCGCCCCTCACCCACAGGGTTTTCCCGTTGCCCCGCCGGCGAGTCCCGGGAACGGCAATTGAGCGCCTCCCCCCCAGGTAGGCCCCCGTGATCGACTCCGCACACGAGACGACGCCGTCAACGCCGCCGGCAAAGACGATGCCGCCCCCATGCGCGCCTGCGCCCGGCCCGATGTCCACCACGAAATCAGCCGACCGGATCGTCGCCTCGTCGTGCTCCACCACGATGACGGTATTGCCCAGGTCCCGTAACCTCTTCAGCGCGTCGAGAAGCCTTCCGTTGTCACGCTGGTGCAGCCCGATCGATGGCTCGTCCAGCACGTAGAGGACCCCGACCAGCCCCGAGCCGATCTGGCTCGCAAGCCGGATCCGCTGCGACTCGCCCCCCGACAGCGTCGCTGTCGAGCGGGAAAGGGTGAGGTACTCGAGTCCCACATCCACCAGGAACTGCAGGCGCGCCGAGACCTCCTTCAGCAGCCTGCCTGCGATGAACCGTTCCCGCTCCGACAGCTCGAGCGTATCCACCCGATGTTGGACCTCGCCGACCTGCAGCGACGTAAGATCGTAGATCGACATGCCGCCGATGGTCACGGCGAGCGACTCCGGTTTCAGCCTCGCCCCGCCGCACGCGCTACACGGGACCTGCCTCATGTACTCCTCTATCGCCTCCCGAAAGTTCTCGTTCTCCGCCTCAGCGTGCCGACGTTCCAGCCACGGGACCACGCCTTCGTAGGTGGTCGTGTACGACCTCCTGCGCCCGTAGCGGTTCCGGTAGGACACCGAGAGGGTGCGGATCCCGTTGCCGTGGAGTATGGCTTCTCTCTGGCTTTTCTTCAGCTTGCGCCAGGGGGTCTCGAACCCTGCGCCCAGCTCGGCCGCGAGCGACTGGAGCATGCTGTCGAAATACCCGCTACGGCCCGAGCCCCACGGTTCGATCGCTCCCTGCGCAAGCGACTTCCCCGTATCGGGCACTACGAGATCAGGGTCCACCTCGAAGCGGATGCCGATGCCCGTGCAGGCTTCGCATGCACCGTAAGGCGAGTTGAAGGAGAAATTCCTCGGCTCCATGGTGCCGAGCGACAGCCCACACGAGTGGCATGCGAGCTCCTCGGAGAAGGTGATCAGCTCGCTGTCGCCGTCGCCGGTCCCGACCACCAGAATCTCCGCAGTCCCGCCTCCCAGACCCAGCGCCGCCTCCACCGATTCGGTCAGCCTCTGGCGTATACCCTCCCGCACGACGAGCCTGTCTACGACGGCCTCGATGTTGTGGATCTCGTACCTTGCGAGCGACCTCTTCTCCCTCCCTGCAAGCTCCACGATCTCGCCATCGACCCTCGCTCTGGCGTAGCCCTGCAGCACCAGGTCATCGAGCACCGAATCGTGAAGACCCTTCCTCCCCCTGACGACCGGACCCAGTACGAGGAAGCGGGTCCCCTCCTCCATGGAGAGGATCCGGTCCACGATCTGCTGGGGAGTCTGCTTGGCAACCGGTCGCCCGCAGGTCGGGCAGTGCGGCTCCCCTATCCGGGCGTACATGACTCTCAGGTAGTCGTAGATCTCGGTGACCGTTCCCACCGTGGAGCGCGGGTTCCGGCTTGCGGCCTTCTGGTCTATTGAAATGGCGGGCGACAGCCCCTCGACGGAATCGACGTCAGGCTTGTCCATCTGGCCAAGGAACTGCCTGGCGTAGGCAGACAACGACTCGACGTAACGCCGCTGCCCCTCGGCATAGATGGTGTCGAACGCCAGCGAGGACTTGCCCGACCCCGAGAGACCGGTAAAAACCACCAGCCTGTCCCTCGGTATGTCCAGGTCGACGTCGCGCAGGTTGTGCTCTCTCGCTCCCCGGATGCTTATGGTGTCGATGCCCGCGCCGTCCACACGAGTAGATTACCGGCTCCAGCGATGGCCCGGATCAGCCATCCCCGCCCGGACGTTCGGTATCAACCCTCCCTCGAGGTTCGATCGGCAAACGACTTCACGCTCGCTCCGGACCGGTTTCGAGCCGTCAGGCGTGGAATACCTCGTACTCCGAGCCGGTGTCCTCCATGTCCTCGAAGGAGATCACGCCCATCTCGGTGAAACGCTCCCGCAACCAGCCGCCGGCGGCATCCAGCAACCCGAGCTTCTTGCAGTTCGGCACTATCTTCGAGAAGAGCATCCCTTGGAAGAGCTTCCGCTCGGGCACCTGCTGCAGCACGGGCACCACCTCTTTCGGATCCACGCCCATCCGCTCCCACACCTCCTGCTGTAGGAAACGATCCCTCATCGCCGACGCCGCCATGTAGGCGAACTCCTGGCGCTCCCGGATCTCGGCGGAGGTCATCTCCCTGTAGGCCTCCTGCAAGGACAGGACGCCGAACGCGACATGGCGTGATTCGTCCGCCATGACGTACTTGAGGAGCTGCTTCAGGAGCGGCTCAGGGGTGAGCTGGTAGATGAACCCGAACGCCGCAAGAGCCAGCCCCTCGACCATGATCTGCATCCCGAGGTAAGTGATGTCCCACCGGTCGTCCCTGATGATGTCGTCGAGCAGCGCACGTAGGTGCGGGTTGATCGGGTAGTAGCCCGAGAGCTTCTCGTTCAGGTACTTGGAGAAGACCTCGACATGGCGCGCCTCGTCCATCACCTGGGTCGATGCGTAGAGCTTGGCGTCGAACCACGGGACGGATTGCACGATCTTCGCGGTACATACGAGCGCCCCCTGCTCTCCGTGGAGGAACTGCGACAGTGTCCAGTTCTGAGCCTCTATCCCGAAGCGAATCCACTCCTTTTCCCCCCAGGACTTGATAACCGTACCCGACAGGTCGAGCATACCGGCGGCGTTCAGGAACCCGGCGCTCGCCGCTCCGCCGTCTATGACGTTCTTCTCCTGGTCAACCAGCGTGTCCCAGGGAAGGTCGGTCTGAGCGTTCCATTGCGACGCCTTGGCCTTCTCGTAGAGGCGGTCGAGGCGGGGCAACCTGCCCTTGTCGTACTCCCAGGTGTAAAGGGTGTCGTAGGCGGTCGGTACCGCATACTCCTGCTGGCTTGTATCGGTGTTGACCACCGAAAGGATCTCGACGAGCTCCTCCGTGCCCAGGTCCTTCAACGTCTCGGTCGCGAGGCCGCCGAAAACGTCCCCGACGTCAGCTCGCGGTCCTCGGGGATTGCCGCTCGTTACGTCCTGGCTGCTTCCTGCCGTTCCCGGGCGGGCGGAGGGCGTACCCGCCGCAGATCGCTCAGCTGTCATTCCCGTTCTCCTTTTCAGTAGGCTCCCCTGCTATCCGTTCCTCCCTACTGTCCCACCAGCGGGGGTATGCCCCCCGCCGTCCTCAGTCGTGCTGCACCATACCAACAACCGACCCCGCCCCCGCCGCATTCCCCGCCGCGGGCGCAGCATTTCCCGGCGGCGCCGCCGCCCGAACAGGTGAAACGTAGCCGGTGGAAAGCAGGATCCCCGGCAAGATGTAACGCTCCACCATGCGCAGCGCCGCATCGGAATCGGATATGTCCGTACCCTCCGGAGGAGATAGAACGTAACCCATCGCGAATCTCACAGCCCATTCGGTAAACCTCCGGGCTGCCCGATGGTCGACCCACCGTCCAAGAAGCGGCGCACCGAGGTCGACCGCCCCGGCAATGACCCGCTCCAGACCGCCGAACGACAGGTGAGGCAGCACCATCTCGGGATCCCGTTCAATAAGGTTCATAAGCAGAGTATGCGTCTGGAAAAAGCAGGCGAGCTCGTGGATTCCCTCAGAAAGGCCCTCCTCCAGCGTCTCTGCCCGACCAACCCTGACCGCCACAGCGCTGAACAGCCGCGACGCCTCCAGATCGACCACCCCGGAGATCACGTCGTCCCTTCCGCCGGGGAACATGCGGTACAGCGTCGCACGCGAGCAGCCTGCCCTCCGGGCGATCTCGTGAAGCGCCGTCCCCCTGATCCCCGTCGATGCGAAACACTCGATGGCCGCATCCAGGATCCGAAGCCGCCGGTCCAGCTCGCCTCTGGACGTCCCGGCCGCCGACTCCCCGACCTCCACCGCACCGGCCCGCGTGGGCCGACTCGTGCCGGGCCATTGTACGATGGTCCCCTGCCTGCGAGTCACAGCCACCACTTCCCCCAACGCCTGCAATGCTCTCTCCGTTCTCAACCGATCTCTCTGAGGATCGCCGATCTTCAACCTTGTCCCCACCGCCCCCCTCTCCCTAGTTGATACAATACTCCATTCTATGTCTCATTGTCAATAGTGCCCGCCAAGAGCTCGAGAAATCGGGCTCTTCGGATTGTAGGGCTCCTCGCTCTCGGCAGTGGCGTGCGCCGAGCGATCCGCCCGCTTCGTCGTCGGGTCGATCACCTACCAGAACGACCAGACAACCAGAACGACCAGACAACGACACCGGTGGCGAGGACGCTCGTGCTGCGCTACGTGGCGCCCTGATCAGCCGGGACGACCTCTCTCTCCACTTGCCGGGAGGCAAGGTGACACTTGCCGTTCTGGTGAGGAGATTCCCATCCTGGCAGGGATTACGCGGGCAAGCCGGAGAGCGCACCATTGGGGTGAGGAGGACGCACCGAGCGTCCCGAAAGCAAAGGAGGAACCACCATGAGGTCCACTCACCACCATGGCGTGACGGACTGCACCGAGCACCAGCTCGCAGCCGAGCAGCCGATCGCCCCGACGAGCAGGCACCGGCGCATGAGCATGCGCGTGGCCGGCCTCGGGCTCAGCGCGACGCTTGCCAGCGCGGCGGCACTCGGCGCCGCGGCGCCCCCCGCCGGCGCAGCTACGAGGCTCACGTCGACCAGGAGCACCATGCCGGTCAGGGGGAGCCAGCCCGACGGAGTCGGCCCTGTCGGCCCTGGCGGCGGGGCGTCCGGCGGGGGCTTCAACCCGAACGGCGGGGGCGGCGGCGGGGGCGGGGGCGGCGACGGGTCCAACAGGGGCCAGCCTCAGACCAACCCACCGGCTGACAGCTACGTCGGCCCGGTCTACCAGCCGCCTCCTGAGTTCCAGCCCAACTACGGCACGCCGAACAACGGGCAGGCGTCTGGCGAGGCGAACCAGGCTGGCGAGGCGAACCAGGCTGCTGCAGGCGCGGCCGCTGCAGGCGCG
This sequence comes from Actinomycetes bacterium, assembly GCA_021816935.1. GTDB lineage: Bacteria > Actinomycetota > Acidimicrobiia > Acidimicrobiales > JAMCPL01 > JAKAWR01. The sequence goes on along the minus strand of JAKAWR010000014.1, from coordinate 40,689 downwards.
GCCGCTGCCGCGGGTATGACGCTCTGGGAATTCTTCGAGACCACGATCCTTCCCGCTCTCCCCTACCTTCCTGCACTGATCTGGGACGGAGGCACCGGCTTCGACTCCCCCGCCCTCCCCGGCTACGGCACTGGCGGCGGGCAGGGGGGAGCAGGTGGTAACTGCGAAGCCACAGCGTCCGCCGGCAGCGTCCACCCGCTTCAGGAGTACATCTGCACCAGCTGAGGTTGAACCACTGATCCCGCGCACGGTGCCCTGCCTCTCGGAATGGGGAAGGGCACCCGTGTGCGCCCGCATGTGAAGGAACGGGAAGAACTCCTTGTGGGCAGACACGGGATCTCCTTGCTAGCGGACATGAGTTCTCCATGTGTCGTCTTGGGGTTGTGGACCGAGTGAGGTGAAGGCGAGTCGAGCAGAGAGGCTCGGGGGTCGAGGGCGGATTTCAACTTGCGCCGATCCCGCCGAGAAGCTCGACCCGCACCAGATCGGCCACCTGCGCAGGGTCTTCCAGGTTCCACTGCCCGGGGGAGCTGGTATAGGAGAAGAGCATCCGAGAGAGGTAGTCGGCCGCCTCCCGCACCGGCAGCCCCTTGCGGATCCCGAAGCGGCTCAGGTAGGGAACCAGGACGCCGGAGATGCTGCCTGCCAGCAGGTCCGCCTCGGTGGTCAGTTTGGGGAGCAGGACATCGGCCTCGCTGCTCAGGACCTTGTTCAGTACGGCATGCTCCTTCAGCGACTTCCTCGCATAACCGATGAAGCGTACGAGCAGCTCCTGAAGGGATTCAGCACCATGAATCGCCTCGTAGAGGCCTGTGAGGAATGACGCCGCCTGCCAGGCGATCACGGCCTGCACCACCTCTTCCCTCCCACCGGGGAAATGCCTGTAGACCGTTGCCCGGGACAGGCGGGCGTAGCGCGCAACATCGTCCAACGTCGTTTTCTCTATCCCCCACCGGTCGACGCACCCGAATGCCGCCTCGATGATCTTCTGCCTGGTGCTCGGCTCGCCGCTCGACACGCATCCAGGATAGACCAGGAACAGGCCGAACGGCCGACGCCAAGTCGAGGTGATGGAGGTCGTGGAGGGAGGGTCGATGGAGGGTAAAGGGGGTGAATGGGTAGACGACGAACGGCCCCCCCAGGCGAACCCGCCGTCAGAGCCCCAGAATCGACTCCAGCCCGAGCGTCAGGCCCGGGGTGGACGCGACGGCTTTCACCGCAAGTAATACGCCGGGGAGGAAGGACGTCCGGTCGAAGGCGTCGTGCCTTATGGTGAGCGCCTGGCCGACAGCGCCAAAGACCGCCTCGTGATGCGCCACCATTCCGGGAATCCTGAGCGAGTGCACCCGAACCCCGCTTCGCCCCACCCCGCCCCGCGTCCCCTCGAGCACGTAACGTTCCGTCGCGTCACGACCGAAAGCCGCGCCTCCGCCCTCGCCTGACCTCGCCTCGGCTCCGCTTGCGATCGCCTCCATGAGGACCAGCGACGTGCCCGAGGGTGCGTCAACCTTGCCGTCGTGGTGGATCTCGATAACCTCGCCGCCGTCCATGAACCTGGCCGCCATCTCGACGAACCTTGCCATCAGGACCGCGCCCACCGCGAAGTTGGAGGCCACGATGCAGTTCGGCCCCGACTTGCGGCCGAAGAGCTTCCTCGCCTCGTCCATCCTTGCATCCTCGATGCCGGTCGTGCCGATCACCATGTGCACGCCGTGTTCAGCGCACCAGGGCATCGCCTGTTCGGTAGCGTCCGGAAGCGAGAAATCGATAGCCACGTCCACGCTCGCCATGGCAAGGGCGTCCAGGTCCGGTGCCACGTCAATAGCCGGTACCCCCTGGCCCGCGACCTGATGCAGGTCTATCCCGGCAAAGCGTGGATCAACTGCTGCAACCAGGTCGAGCTCCCCGTCGGCAGCGACGGCCCGGCAGATCTCCCTACCCATCCGGCCACCCGCTCCCAGCACGCCGACCTTGAAGGGCTTCAGCCGATCATCCTTCATCGTTGTTGAACCTTTCTCCCCCACGCTCGGAGCGGCAACATCGGGTGCCCGCTCAGCCCCACCAGGAGAAATCCTCCTCCTTGAAGGGCCCCACGACAGACAGGCTCCGCTTCCCTTTCAGGAGATGGGCAGCCACTGCGGAGACGTCCGCGCTCTCGACCGCCCGGATCCTGCCCAGCACCTCATCGACGGGCACGATACGCCCGTAATGGAGCATGGCCGACCCCAGCCGCGCCATCCTGGCAATAGGGCTCTCCAGGGATAAGAGGAGCTCGGCCTCGAAATGGCTCCTGGCAAGCTCTATCTCCTCCTGCTTCACGCCGGCCGACGCTATGTCCTCCAGCATCTCGACCATCACCCTGATAACCTCACGGGCGTTGCCGGGAGCACATCCCGCCCCAACGTCGAACGTCCCAGCGTCGTCATAATGCATCGTGTCGGACCATATTGAATAGGCGAGTCCCCTCTCCTCCCTCACCTCCTGGAAGAGCCTGGATGACATGGTTCCGCCAAGGATCCCGTCGAGCACCGCCGCAGCCCACCGCGTCTCGTCATGCCTGGACAGACCCCTCATCGACACCTGCACGCTAGCCTGCTCAGTAGGCCTGCTCACTACAGACAGCACTGCCTGCTCCGACGAGGGGGCCGTGCGTTCGGGGTGGCTGCCCCCGGAAAGCGCCGTCCATCTTTCCGCCAGGATGCCGGCAAGCCTTTCCGAGTCGAACCTCCCCGCCGCCGCCGCAACGATGTTGCCCGAGCGGTAGTGCTGCCCGAAGAAAGACCGCAGGACTTCCGGAGTAACCGGCTCAACCGATTCGACCGTCCCACTCACCTCGCGTCCCAGCGGATGCCCAGGGAACACCGCCGACTGGCACCGCTGGGCGCAGAGATCCTGGGGTTCGTCCAGGTGCATCCTGATCTCCTCGATCACGACCTGCTTCTCCAGGACAAGATCGGCTTCCCGGATGGCCGGCTCCGTCAACATGCCGGCAAGCGTCGACAGCCCTACCTCTGCGTCGCGATCGAGCGTCCTCACGTAGTAGTAGGTCTGTTCCTTGGACGTGAACCCGTTCATCTCGCCACCGAGGGCGTCCATCGTCACCGCGATGTCGCGCGCACTTAAGGTTGGAGTCCCCTTGAAGACAATGTGCTCGACCAGGTGTGAAAGGCCTGCTGCACTATCGGGCTCATCCCGCGACCCGGTCCCGACGAAAATCCCGATCGCCACCGACCGGGACCCCGGTATCTCCTCCGCGACGAAACGCAGCCCGCCCGCCAGCTCCTCGACAGTTACGTCCCCCTCGGACGGCTCCACGCTCAGCGCCTGCCGCGATCCCTGTGCCTGCGACCGCCCCGACCATATCCCTCCCCGGAACCCTCCCGCCGGCCGGATCCCTGAGAGCGGGTTGGCGCGCCGCCAGCCGAGCTGGGGCCAAGATCGCCCATCTCAGCTGCCAGCTGCCCATCGAACTCGTCCTCGAAGGAAACCATTCCTCCCGCGGCACCGGGCGAGTCATCGCCGGCACCGCGCTCCTCCCCGCCGCGCCCCCCGGCCCCTACTTCGCCTGACCGGTCGTCCCGGCTCCTTTCCCGACCGGGTCCGGCTCCGGACCGGCCACCTCCGCCACCACGGCCACCGTCGTCGCCGTCCTCCTCGGGATATACAAGCGATACCCTGCCGTCGCCGTCGACCGATTCGACCTTCACCTTGACGCTGTCGCCCATCGAGAAGACGTCCTCAACCCGTTCCACCCGCCTGCCCCGGCCAATCCGCGATATGTGGAGCAGCCCGTCGGTACCGGGAAGAATATTCACGAAAGCGCCAAACTTGGTGATGCCGGCCACCGTACCGTCATAGACGACACCGACTTCCGGCTTCGGCGGGTCCACGATCAGCATGACGCGGCGCCGGGCCTCCGCAACCGCCTCGCCGTCCTTCGCCCCAATGGTTACTATTGCGGTCCCGGTCGAGTCGTCGACAGCAATGTCCGTACCCGTATCGGCCTGGAGGGTATTGATGACCTTTCCCTTCGGTCCGATGACCTCTCCCACCTTGTCCGCCGGGATCTCGAACGAGACGATCTTCGGAGCGTTCGCGTTGACGTCAGCGCGCGGCTCGGCGATCACGGCATCCATCGCATCAAGGATGTAAAGCCGCGCGTCGCGCGCCTGGCCCAGCGCCTGCGCCAGCACGTCCGAGGGAAGGCCGTCGATCTTCGTGTCGAGCTGCAGCGCCGTAACCGAATCCCTGGTGCCTGCCACCTTGAAATCCATATCCCCGAACGCGTCCTCCATCCCCAGGATGTCAGTGAGCGTCACGAACGCCTCCCCGTCATGCACCAGCCCCATGGCCACGCCGGCAACCGACGCTCGAATGGGCACGCCGGCGTCCATTAGCGACAGCGTCGATCCGCATACGGATGCCATCGAGGTGGAGCCGTTCGAGGACACCGCCTCTGAAACCAACCTCAGGGTGTATGGGAACACCGCCTCGCCGGGTACCACCGGAAGGAGCGCCCGCTCGGCGAGCAGGCCGTGGCCGATCTCGCGTCGCTTGGGCCCGCGCATGAAGCCGGCCTCCCCGGTCGCGTACGGGGGCATGTTGTAGTGATGCATGTACCGCTTCGACTCGTCGATCCCGATGGTGTCGAGCAACTGGTTCATCCGGGGCATCCCGAGTGTGGTCACGTTCAGCACCTGGGTCTCTCCCCGCTGGAAGAGCCCGGAACCGTGCGCCGTCGGGATGAGGCCGACCTCGATGTGAAGCGGCCTGATGTCGGTCACCTTCCTGCCGTCGACCCTGATTCCCTCCCCTACGATTCGCCTGCGTATGAGGCTCTTTGATAACGAGCGCAGTGCCGCCTTGATCTCCGCCTCGCGCTCGGGAAAGCGTTCCTGAAGGGCAGCGACAGCCTCCACTGTCACCTCGTCCACGGCCGTGTTCCGGTCGGCCTTCTCGGCAATAGCGAGCGCTGAGGCAAGCTTCGCCCCGAAGCCGCCCTCGACGGCGGCCATCACCTCATCCGCGTAGTCCTTCGCCGGCTCGTAGGCGAGCGCCACTTTGGCCCCGGCCTTGCGGACCAGTTCCAGCTGGAGGTCGATCGACTCCTGAATCCACCGCTTGGCGACCTCCAGGCCGCTGGCTATGACCTCTTCGGTCACCCGCGGGGTGCCGGCCTCGTAGTTGTCGAACGTCGCTTCGGTACCGCCCGCCTCGACCATCATGATCGCGACATCTCCACCCGTTGCCTGCCTACCGGCCACCACCATCTCGAAACACGACGCATCGCCCTCCTCGTAGGTCGGATGTGGAAGCCATTCGCCGCTGTTCGCCCACGCTATCCTCACGGCCCCTACCGGCCCGGCAAACGGGATGCCCGACAGCATGAGCGCCGCCGAGGCAGCGTTGATCGCCAGCACGTCGTGCGGGTTGGCGAGATCCACCCCGAGAACTGTCGCCACGATGTGCACGTCGTTCCTGAAGCCGTCAGGGAAGCACGGCCGCAGCGGCCTGTCGGTCAAGCGTGCCGTCAGGATCGCCTGGTCAGTAGCCCTTCCCTCCCTCCGGAAGAACGAACCGGGGATCTTGCCGGCCGCGTACATCTTTTCCTCTATGTCGACCGTCAGCGGGAAGAAATCTGCGCCTTCCCGCGACTTGGACGACGCTGTGGCCGTGGCGAGCACCATCGTGTCACCAACCCTGCCTACCACGGCGCCGTCCGCCTGAAGCGCGAGCTTCCCGGTCTCGAACGACATCGATACGTCCTTGCCCCCTATGGGTGCCGAAACTATTGTCACCTCTCCCATCTTGAATTACCTTTCTTTAGTTGCTTTATAAGACCTACGAGAGCGCGCCACGCCGACCAACGGGATCAGCCGCTAGGGGTGCTCAATTAGGCTATGCGCCGCGGCGCCCGCGATGAACTCGCCTGCACGCCAGCAGCGGGCTTGGGTCAATGACGTAGCCCGAGCCTGCCTATGAGCGTGCGATACCTCTCCACGTCAGTGCGCTGGAGATAGGCGAGCATGCGCCGACGCCGGCCTATGAGCATGAGAAGCCCGCGCCTTGTGTGATGGTCGCCCTTGTGCACCTTCAGATGTTCCGTCAGGTGATTGATGCGCCCCGAGAGGAGCGCCACCTGGACCTCGGGCGACCCTGTGTCGCCCGGATGATGGCCATATTCGTCTACGACCTTTGCCTTGTCGATCATTTGTCCTGCCTTTTCCTGATTTCTTTAGCCGGAGTTATCCTAGCAGGTTCCCCCCGAGCGCATTGCTTCGGGCACCCGACGGCCTCGTCCGGATCTGGGCGTGCTATGTTCTCGTTGTGATTCGTGTAGCCACTCAGATGTGCCGATGAACGAGATTCACCACCTGAACAGTTCCTGGTACATCGAGATCAACAACTTCGCGCGCCATACCTCCTTCGCTCACGGCTTTCTGGCTACATACGCCAATCTCGCCGGCCTTGGAATACTTGCGCTCCTGCTCCTTCTCGCCTGGTGGTTCGCCCGCTACGACAGCTCGCCAGCGCTCGCCGTGTCCCGGGTCCTCTGGGCGGCAGGCGGGACCGTTGTCGCATGGCTGCTCACCGACCTCATCCTCAAACCCGAGATCGCCGAGAAACGGCCCTACTTCTCGATCCACTATGTCGAGACCCACCCTGTCAAGATCCCCACAGAGCTCCTACGGCCCATCACGCACGAGTTCTCCCTCCCAAGCGGGCACGCCACTATCGCTGGCGGGGTGATCGTCGGGCTGTGGCTCGCTCGCCGGCGCATCATCGCATTCGTCGCCACCGTGGCCGGCCTCCTCCTTGCCTTCGCCCGCGTATATGTCGGGCTGCACTACCCATTCGACGTGATCGGCGGCATCGTCTTCGGGGGCTTGGTCGTGGGGCTGCTCTCCCTGGTCGCCGTGCCGATCATCAACCGGATCGTGAAGAAGCTAATGGCCTGGCCCGCCACCCGGCCGCTCGTGTCCGGCGGACGGCGATCCGCCCGGTTCGTGTCCGAACGGACGGTCGGGGGCAACTACGGCACGACCCGGTCCCCGATGTCCCCGCCCGGCGCACCTGCGAGCGTCAACCTTGTGCCGCCGGCCGCAGATGATACCGACCATGCCGGAGCGGCACCCCAGGCGATCCCCCCGGAGTGGCCAGAATCCACGCGGCCCGAGTGGCCCACTGCCGACCCGATGCACAGACCGGATCCCGCCGAGTCTCCCGAATAGGCGCGTAGCACCCCTCAGGGTGCTACGGAAGAAGAAAGAGAGTGCCGGCAGCGTCCTACTCTCCCGGGGAGCTACCTCCCAAGTACCATCGGCGCTGGCAGGCTTAACTACCGTGTTCGGGATGGGAACGGGTGTTGCCCCACCGCCATGGCCACCGGCGCCATTATCATAGCACGCCCGAAGGCGACTTGATACACTCGTGCCACAGGCGATCGGCACCTGATGGGCCAGACCGGGGGCCAGACCGGGCCCTTGCAAGAAAAGGAGCGGAGAACGTGGAATGTCGCCAAGCCTTTCTCGGTTTCACTGGGTTGCTCGCCATCGCGGCAGGAACGCTGGCGGGTGTCGCAACGTTACCTGCCGGCAACGCCTTCGGCTCCGCCGTCGTGGCCGGGTCGGCGTGCACGGAGAACGGGTTGCAATCGGCGATCGCGTCCGGCGGGACCGTGGAGATAGCCTGCTCGACACCGATATATCTCACGACACCGGTTGCAATCGCCGGCAGTGTCGCTATTTCCGGACCGCCGACCGGCGCCGTGCTGGACGGGGAGGACAAGTCACAGATCTTCGTCATTTCGGGAGGGACAACCTCTCTTTCACACCTCAGGTTGCAGAACGGCGCGGCCAACGGAACCCCAGGACACAACGGGGCAACCGGCATAAACGACCTCAGCGGCGACGGAGGCAACGGGGGACCTGGAGGCGACGGGAGCAACGGCGGCGACGGCAAGGGTGGAGCTATCGTGGTCGCGGCCGGCGCCGCGCTCGAGGCATCCTCGGTCGTTTTCGCCGATGACCACGCTGCAGGCGCCAGCGGAGGCGACGGCGGTGACGGAGGCGACGGTGCCCACGGAGTTCTTGGCGAGAGCGCGCCGCGGGGCAGCGGTGGCTCGGGAACTGCCGGCGGACCTGGCGGCAACGGGGGTAACGGCGGCAACGGCGGGGCGGCAGGCGCAGGCGAGGGGGGGGCCATTTACAGCGCGGGCAAGGTGGTCTTGACCAGCGTCCAGTTCGAGAACGACGCCGCAAGCGGCGGGGAGGGCGGAAGCGGCGGCGGCGGCGGTTGGGGCGGGATAGGCGGAGGCGGCGGCAATGCCGACCCCGTCTCCTGCGGCGGCGGCAATGCGGGAGGCGACGGTGGGGATGGAGGCGACGGTGGAGATGGCGGGTACCCCGGTGCCGACGGCGCGAGCGGCGACGGCGAGGGTGGCGCGATCTACCTGGCAACCGGGGGATCGGCTTCGGTCTCCGGGTCGACTTTCACCGGCGACAAGGCCGTCGGAGGCCACACCGGTCCGGGCGACCCGGGTGGTCAGGCCGGGGTGGGCAGCACGGGAGGCTTCGGTTCCGGCTGTCCCGGCGACATCGGCGGCAACGGAGGCAACGGAGGCGGCGCCGGCCGGGGCGGAAAGGGGGGTAATGGCGGCGCTGGCGAGGGCGGGTCGATCTTCGCCCAGGGAGCGCTGGAGCTCCAGGACGTCGACATCGCGTCCTCGGCTGCGGAGGGGGGAGACGGTTCAGCGGGGCACGAAGGGGGAGGCGGAAGCTACGGTGGAATGGGCGGCGGCGGGAAGGGCTATGCCGGCGCGAACGGCGATCCGAGCGGCGGCGGGGCCGGGGGCGACGGGGGCAACGGGGGCGGCGGCGTCGGCGGCGCAGTGTACGCCACCGGTCAGGTCTCCGTCGGAGGCGGGTCCGCGTCGGGCACGGTAAAGGCGGGCATGGAGGGAGCGGGAGGCCCCGGGGGGGATTTCTACTGCCAGCACCCGGGCTACTCTCCACACTATTCAGACTGCACTTGGCTTGCGCCACCGAGCTCGCCCGGACCGAACGGATTCCCGGGTAGCTACGGCTTTGCGTCTTCGAATGATATCTACGCACCGCTCCTCGGACTTCCCCTTTCGATAGACACCGCGGCAGTGCCCGAGGGCGTGGTCGGAACGCCCTACGCCACAGAACTGGTGGGCAGCGGTGGCGAGCTTCCGTATACATGGTCGGTAAGCTCCGGCACGCTGCCTCCGGGCTACACGCTCGACCCGGTCAACGGTTTCATCGCTGGAACCGCCACGACGGTGGCAAAGGCCTCTTTGACCGTCACGCTCACCGACGGCACCGGAACGAAGGTTCCAGCGAGCTTCCAACTCGACGTCACCGGGCTCCCGCCGATCGTGAGCTCGGTCGCTCCGTCGACAGGGCCGTCCGGCGGAGGAACCGCCGTCAACATTGCAGGTAGCCACTTCACGGATGCCACCAAGGTAGATTTCGGATCGGTGCCCGCCACCGACTTCACTTTCGTCTCCGATACCGAGCTCACCGCTACCGCCCCGGCAGGTATCCCCGGTGCAGTAGCGGTGAACGTCACCTCCCCGTTCGGCACGAGCCCGACCGGTTTTTCGTGTGCGGATGCGTTCACTTACGGCGCGGCACCTCCCCCACCAGTCGCGGGCGGCTATACGCCGGCCTCTCCCTACAGGATCGCTGATACCCGTCCCGGGTCGGGCGAGGCGTATGCCGGCGACACCTTGGGCCCTTGCCAGACCCTGGACATCCAGGTGACCGGTGCCGGCCCGGTACCCGCCTCGGGCATCTCGTCGGCAACGGTAAATCTCACGGCAGTGGGCCCCACCTCAGGCGGCTACCTGGCCGCCTACCCCTCCGGCACGATCCGTCCCGAGACGTCGAACCTCAATTTCTCGAAGGGCGAAGTCATCTCCAACCTGGCCTCGGTGCTCCTGTCACCTTCTGGCAAGATGGCGATCTACAACGGCTCGGGAGGCTATACGAACATCGTCGTCGACCTGGAAGGATACGTGAGCGGCAACGGGCAGGGTTACAACCCGCTGGTTCCGCTTCGGGTATGCGACACGAGAGCGGGCAACCCGTCGCAGCTCACCGGACTCGCCACTCAGTGCAACGGCAAATCCCTCACTGCGAACAACCCGCTGAAGGTGACGGTGGCCGGTATCGGCCCGGTCCCGCCGTCCGCTGTCGCGGTCACGGTCAACCTCACGGTGGTGGACCCCGCTTCGCCCGGCTATTTGACGGCCTACCCGACCGGTGAGAAAGCTCCGGTCGCCTCGAACCTGAACTTCTCGGCAGGCCGGACACTTGCAAATCGCGCCGTGGTCGCCGTCTCGTCCGGAGCGATAGATCTGGTCTCCAGCGCTGCCGCCAACGTGGTGGTGGACGTGGCCGGCTACTATTCCGCATCGGGTGCGGACTACACGCCCCTTGCACCGACCCGTATAGCCGACTCGCGCTGCTACGGGAGTCCGCAGCCGGCTTACTGCGGCTCCGAGGATCTTCCCGCGGACAACTCCATTGCCTCTCTCGCCAGTGGCAGTGCGATCACCATCACGGTGGCCGGCCTTGCCGGGGTTCCCTTGACGGCTACAGCGGTCGCAGTCACCGTGACCGTAACCGGTGCCAAGGTTCCGTCGTATCTCAGCGCCTACCCAGCCGGATCTTCTCGGCCGACCATCTCCGATCTCAACTGGAACGCAGGTGGCACCGTCGCTAACGTGGTGATCGTCAAGGTGGGCACGGTGGGGCAGATAAGTCTCTACAACAATGCCGGATACCCCGCCGTCGTAGTGGATCTGGAGGGTTGGTACGGCTGAGCCAGTGTCCACTATCAGTGGGGAACCCCAGACCAGCAATTTTCGCCGGCACATTATTCACAGGCGGACCGCTGAACCTTTCCGGGTGCAACCGCATGCTATTCGGCGGCAATGGCGGCGAGAACATCCAGCTTCGCCGCCCGGCGAGCCGGCCAAGTGGCGGCAAGAAGGCCAAGTACGGCTGACAGGATTATAAATACCACCATGCTCGATGCTGGCACCGAGATGTCGGTGATGCCTGCGGAACCGAGCGAGGACGCCAAAGCAACACCGAGGCCTGTCCCTATGATGATGCCCACTACGGCGCCAAAGATCGAGAGTATCACCGATTCAGCGCGTATCATTATACGGACCTGGCGACGCTTCATACCAACGGCGCGGAGCAGTCCGATCTCTCGTGTGCGCTCGAATACGGACAGTACCAGTGTGTTCACTATCCCGATAAGTGCGATGATCACCGCCAGCGCTAGCAGGGCGTAAACTAGCCCGAGCAACTTGTCGATCTGGGCAAGTTGCGAATGTTCGAGTTGCGCACGATTCTGGACCTGCACATTCGGGTAGGGAGCGAGTGCATGTTGCACCTCCCTCTCGACCGCCGAACCGCCGCTCGTTCGCAGCAGGACGCCGCTCGGAAGCGGATTCTGGAAGTGGGGCAGGTAATAAGAGTCGCTTACGAGATAGCTGCCAACAATGGGATTCGGCTTGTAGACTCCTCCGATACGCACTGTGGAGCGGCCCGTGAGGGCAAACCTTACTGGTACCGTATCTCCCACAGAAAGATGATCGGACTTGGCCACGGTGGCGTCGATAAGCATGGTGCCGGAGGCAAGCGCTCGAGAGTCGCCTGCCGTCATATGCAGGCGGATAGTGCCGGCCAGATGTCGCGCTGACACACCGGTGAGGGTTTCAAGGGAATGCCTGAACTTGAACTGGCCGCTCATCGGCGTGTGGCCGTAGATCGTGTTCGTCGCGGTGACACCGGGGAGCGCTGCTACGACTCTTGGCACCGTAGTGCTAAATCCAGGAGACATAGGGCTGCTCATCTTGCCGTAAACGATCAGATCGGCACTGACGGCATTGTCGGCGACGCTGGTGACCGACTTCGATATCGACGCTCCTATCACTGCGAAGGCCGAGACGACGGCGAGTCCGATCATGAGAGCGGATGCGGTTTGGGCGGTGCGCCGGGGGCTGCGCATAGAGTTTGCACGGCCCAACCTGCCCGCCACCCCCAAAGTCCGGGCGAGGGGGCGGCCTATGGCGCTCGATAGTGGACTGGCCACTGCAGGCAGCAGCATGGCCACGCCGATAAAGACGCCCAGCGCGCCCAGACCCACGAGCTGGACGGCGTGATTCGACAGCCCTATTCCGAGAACTGCGGCGCCTGCAATTGCTATGGAGGCACCCCAGGTGAAACGGCGCCGCAACGAGACATCGACCACGTGGCTGTCGCTGATGGCCGCGACAGGTGGGATGCGCACGGCGCGGCGAGCCGGGCTGATGGCGGCCAGGATCGTCACGCCCACGCCGAGCACGAGCGCCATTATTACGGTGCGTGCGGCAAGCACCGGCGATCCGGAGGGTATGGATATGCCAAATCCCCGCAGGAGCGCCTCTATCCCCATTGCGGTGAGCACGCCCAGCCCAAGGCCGATAAGAGAAGATACAAGACCCAGGATGGCAGCCTCTACAAGCACCGAACGGAACACCTGCCTGCGACTTGCGCCGACTACGCGCAGAAGCGCAAGCTCCCGAGTCCGCTGGCCCACAACAACTGAGAACGTATTCAATATGGTGAATGCACCGACGAAGAGCGCGATGAAAGCAAAAATGAGCAGCGTGGTCGATAGGAACGAGAGCGGCTGGTTGATCGAGCTGATTGCTTCATTGACCACGGCTTGGCGCGTGACCACGTCCACACCGCGAGGAAGAACCCGGGCTATGTCGCGCTGGATAGCCAACTTGCCAGCGCCCGGAGCGACCTTGACGTAGATGGCGTTGAACTTACCCACCTCGCCCAGGACCTTCTGAGCGGTAGTGGTGTCGAAGGCAGCCATGGTGGCCCCGGCCAGATTGGCTGTGTCTCCGAAACGGGCGATGCCTGTAATGGTGAACGTCCTCGGTGGCCCGAAAAGCAGTACCCGGACCTGCTGGCCCACCTTGAAATGATATTTCTTGGCGGTGCCGGCATCCATGACCACGCCATGCGAGGTGGTTGGCGCCCTGCCCTCCACGATATGTAGGTAGGACAGTGTTTTCGAGTGAAGGGACGCACCGATGGTCGGAGCCCCGCCGTTCGCAATCGCCTTGCCACCGTGCGATACGAACTGGGCGTACCCAACAACCGACCCCGCGGCGTCCTCAACACCGGGAACCTTCCGGATCTTGGGAAGGATTGACTCGGGAATGGGATTGCGCACGGCGGTCCCTGGGCCGCTGAACTGAGCAACGCCGCGTACCTGGAAGTCGAAGCCTCGGTACACTGTGCTGAACAATGACGTGAAGGTGTTGTGAATAGTATCGGTCAGGATGTACGTCCCCGAAACAAAAGTCACGCCCAGCACGATCGCAATCGCCGTGAGGGCCAAGCGGAGCTTGTGGGCGAGAAGGCTCTTGAGGGTGATCTTCCACATCTCAGCCGGCCAGTAACCGTATTCGCTCGAGCACCGAGTCGGCAGTGGGCTGCTCCATCTCGCCGACCACCTTTCCGTCGGCCAGGAAGACGACACGGTCTGCATAAGCCGCGCCCCGCGGGTCATGGGTAACCATCACGATCGACTGGCCCAGATCCTTCACCGACGTGCGCAGGAACGACAGAATCTCCGCCGAGGCGATCGAGTCGAGGTTCCCCGTGGGCTCATCGGCAAAGACAAGCTCCGGCCGGCTGATAAGAGCGCGCGCGCATGCAACCCGTTGCTGCTGGCCGCCGGACAGCTCGCTCGGATTGTGGGTCAACCAGCCGGCGATGCCCAGTTGCCCCGCCAGGTGATCGAACCAGCCCTTATCGACCTTTGTTCCTGCGAGGTCGAGAGGTAGCGTGATGTTCTCGCCCGCTGTCAGGGTCGGTACGAGATTGAAAGACTGGAACACAAATCCGACACGGTCACGCCGTAGCCGGGTAAGCTCGGTATCGTTGAGACTGCCTACGTCGACACCGCCGACGAACGACCTCCCGGAAGTGGGGCGGTCCAGGCCCGCCATACAGTGCATCAGCGTCGACTTTCCCGATCCTGACGGGCCCATGACAGCCGTGAAACGGCCCTGCTCGAACGTCACGCTGATCCCGTCAAGCGCATTGACCACCGCCTGCCCCGTTCCGTAGGCCTTGTGCAGGTCGAGAGCGTGCGCAGCCGGTGAGCCGTTTACGGATTCCATAGGCATATTTGCATCCTTATTTTGCCGTTAACCATCTATTAGTATAGTCGCGTGCCTGGATCAGGGAGGGTTCCCATCTAAATGGTTCTCCATCTTCCATCGGGGCGCGCTGCGGAAAAGACGGCAAACCATCCTCCATCGAGCAGCGATGCAATCCTTGAGCCCTCCATAACGAGCACGAAAATTCTTCCAAGCCCTCGGCCGATTAGTACCGGTCGGCTGAACACGTTACCGTGCTTACACCTCCGGCCTATCAACGTGGTTGTCTACCACGGGCCTTACCAGCTTTCCGCTGTGGGAGATCTAATCTTGGGACGAGCTTCGCGCTTATATGCGTTCAGCGCTTATCTCACCCGTAGGTCGCCAACCAGCCGTGCCCTTGGCAGGACAACTGGCACACGAGAGCTACGTCCGTCCCGGTCCTCTCGTACTGGGGACAGCCTCCCTCAGATCTCCTACGGCTGCACCGGATAGGGACCGAACTGTCTCACGACGTTCTAAACCCAGCTCGCGTGCCGCTTTAATGGGCGAACAGCCCAACCCTTGGGACCTGCTTCAGCCCCAGGATGCGACGAGCCGACATCGAGGTGCCAAACCTTCCCGTCGATATGGACTCTTGGGGAAGATGAGCCTGTTATCCCCGGGGTACCTTTTATCCGTTGAGCAACGGCGCTTCCACAAGCAACCGCTGGATCACTATGCCCTGCTTTCGCATCTGCTCGACTTGTCGGTCTCGCAGTCAAGCTCCCTTATGCCATTGCACTCGACGGCTGATTGCCAACCAGCCTGAGGGAACCTTTGGGCGCCTCCGTTACATTTTAGGAGGCGACCGCCCCAGTCAAACTACCCACCTGACGCTGTTCCTGATCCGGTTAACGGACCCAGGTGAGGGCCCCAACACGAAGAGGGTGGTATTTCAAGGTTGCCTCCACCCCGGCTAGCGCCGAGGCTTCCAAGGCTCCCACCTATCCTACACAGGCCGTGCCAGAACTCAACATCAAGCTGCAGTAAAGGTCCACGGGGTCTTTCCGTCCTGGTGCAGCTAACGAGCATCTTTACTCGTACTTCAATTTCGCCGGGTCTGTGGTCGAGACAGTGGGGAAGTCGTTACGCCATTCGTGCAGGTCGGAACTTACCCGACAAGGAATTTCGCTACCTTAGGACCGTTATAGTTACGGCCGCCGTTTACCGGGGCTTAGGTTCAGAGCTTCGCCCTAGAGCTAACCCTTCCCCGTGACCTTCCGGCACCGGGCAGGCGTCACAGCGTATACATCGTCTTGCGACTTGGCACGCTGCTGTGTTTTTAGTAAACAGTCGCTTCCCCTTGGTCTCTGCGGCCCCATCGGGCTCCGGACGCGAAGTCCTTTACCCTACCGAGGCCCTCCTTTTCCCAAAGTTACGGAGGTAATTTGCCGAGTTCCTTGACCACAGTTCTCCCGATCGCCTTGGTATTCTCTACCTGTCCACCTGTGTCGGTTTAGGTACGGGCGCCATACACACTCGCTAGTGGCTTTTCTCGACAGCATGGGATCAATGACTTCACCTGTACGGCTCGGCATCGCGTCTCAGGATTTACGAGGTCCGGATTTGCCTAGACCTCTCCCTACTCGCTTACCCCAGGAACAACCAACGCCTGGGTTCACCTACCCTTCTGCGTCCCCACATCGCTGCCCGCCCCGGTACCATCCGGTTCGATCCGAAGATCAGCCCCTTCTGGCGGCCGGATTGGGCCTTGCGCGTGCACGGCGGTACCGGAATATGAACCGGTTGTGCATCGACTACGCCTTTCGGCCTCGCCTTAGCTCCCGACTTACCCTGGGCGGATTAGCCTTGCCCAGGAACCCTTGGACTTCCGGCGGAGAAGTTTTTCACTCCTCTCTCGCTACTCATACCAGGATTCGCACTCGAACGCGCTCCACGGCTTGGTTTACACCACCGCTTCCCAGCATGCGTTCGACGCTCCCCTACCGCTCTCGCCCGTGACTCCCGCGGACAACATCGCATGCTTACGCACGCGATAGGTGCCGATAAGGCACCACGCCCTCGGGCGGAACGAGAACCCGCAGCTTCGGCTCTTGGCTTGAGCCCCGTTAAATTGTCCGCGCAGGACCACTCGACCAGTGAGCTATTACGCACTCTTTAAAGGATGGCTGCTTCTAAGCCAACCTCCTGGCTGTTTCTGCGTTCCCACAACGTTTCCCACTTAGCCAAGAATTAGGGGCCTTAGCTGGCGGTCTGGGCTGTTTCCCTTTCGACCAACGGAGCTCATCCCCCGTGGTCTCACTGCCAGGCTCTGGAGCATCGGCATTCGGAGTTTGATTGGGGTCGGTAAGCTTTTGGGCCCCCTAGCCCATTCAGTGCTCTACCTCCGATGCTGAACGCCTGACGCTGCACCTAAATGCATTTCGGGGAGAACCAGCTATCACCGGGTTTGATTGGCCTTTCACCCCTAGCCACAGGTCATCCCCTCTGTTTTCAACCAGAGTGGGTTCGGCCCTCCACGAGGTCTTACCCTCGCTTCAGCCTGCCCATGGCTAGATCACCCGGCTTCGGGTCTACCGCATGCGACTGAACGCCCTGTTCAGACTCGCTTTCGCTCCGGCTCCTCCTCTCGGATTAACCTCGCCACATACGGTAACTCCCTGGCTCATTCTTCAAAAGGCACGCCATCACGCACCATCCACGTTGCCACACCGGGAGGATACGAAGAATCGTATCCAGCCCGGCGCGACCATGATGGCCTCGCTCTGACTGCTTGTAAGCAACCGGTTTCAGGTACTATTTCACTCCCCTCCCGGGGTGCTTTTCACCTTTCCCTCACGGTACTTGTTCGCTATCGGTCGTCTGGTAGTGCTTAGCCTTACGAGGTGGTCCTCGCAGATTCACGCCGGCTTTCCCGGATCCGGCGTTACTTGGGAAAACGAGCGGAGTCCTCACACCTTTCGCATACGGGCCTGTTACCCTCTATGGAACGACTTTCCAGAGCGTTTCTGCTAGGTGGAGGTTTTGTAACTCCGTGAAGGGTCTGACGCCCCTTCTCCCGTCTCCCGCTACCCCGGTATGGCAAGGCCGCCAGGCTTTGACACCATACTCGGTTTGGGCTGATCCCGTTTCGCTCGCCGCTACTCAGGGAGTCGCTGTTGCTTTCCTTTCCTCGGGTTACTTAGATGTTTCAGTTCACCCGGTTCCCTCTGCCGGTCCTATACATTCAGACCGGAGTGACATCTTGCGATGTCGGGTTTCCCCATTCGGACATCCACGGATCAATGCTTGGTAGGCAGCTCCCCGTGGCTTATCGCAGTCTCCCACGTCCTTTTTCGGCTCCAGACGCCAAGGCATCCACCGATTGCTCTTAGTAGCTTGGAAGAACTAAATATTCGTGCTCGTTATGGAGTTCTCAAGGATCACATCGCGACCACCACCCACAACCTGGCAGTCAACGACTGCTCAGCGCTTGGACAACGGAAATGCGCAGGCCCATTGGTGCCCTCATGGCTAATGCTCCGGGATTGTTGGAGCTCGCTGCTGCCTGGGCACGTGACCTGTCGGGGAGCAGATACAACTATCCGTGGCCGCGTCGCCTGCATATCCCGTGATGGGATGTCCCCGTTGAAGAGGACCCGCAGGCACGACCTCGGATGGTCGCTCCCTCAAAACGGAACAGCCAAGTCCAGACACAGACCGTCCGTGCGGCTTCATCGCCGACCCGGCAATAACCGGGCCGTCTTCCGGCCACATGGATGGACTCTGCGCCCAAGTCAGTGATCGACTGGTTGTCTCAGGCATTACGCCATTTGACTCCCTAGAAAGGAGGTGATCCAGCCGCACCTTCCGGTACGGCTACCTTGTTACGACTTCACCCCAATCGCCAACCCCACCTTCGACGGCTCCCTCCAGAAAACTGGTTGGGCCACCGGCTTCGGGTGCTGCCGACTTTCGTGGTGTGACGGGCGGTGTGTACAAGGCCCGGGAACGTATTCACCCCGGCGTTGCTGATCCGGGATTACTAGCGACTCCGACTTCACGCAGTCGAGTTGCAGACTGCGATCCGAACTGAGACCGGCTTTTTGGGATTCGCTCACCCTCGCGGGATAGCAGCCCTCTGTACCGGCCATTGTAGCATGTGTGCAGCCCTGGACGTAAGGGGCATGATGACTTGACGTCGTCCCCACCTTCCTCCGAGTTGACCCCGGCAGTCTCCTACGAGTCCCCGGCATTACCCGCTGGCAACATAGGACAAGGGTTGCGCTCGTTGCGGGACTTAACCCAACATCTCACGACACGAGCTGACGACAGCCATGCACCACCTGTGCGGGACCCGAAGGTCAGCGCATCTCTGCGCCTTACCCCGCATGTCAAACCCAGGTAAGGTTCTTCGCGTTGCATCGAATTAAGCCACATGCTCCGCCGCTTGTGCGGGCCCCCGTCAATTCCTTTGAGTTTTAGCCTTGCGGCCGTACTCCCCAGGCGGGGCACTTAATGCGTTAGCTTCGGCACGGAATCCGTCGATAGGACCCCACACCTAGTGCCCAACGTTTACGGCGTGGACTACCAGGGTATCTAATCCTGTTTGCTCCCCACGCTTTCGCTCCTCAGCGTCAGTACCGGCCCAGAGCGCCGCCTTCGCTACGGGTGTTCCTCCTGATATCAGCGCATTTCACCGCTACACCAGGAATTCCACGCTCCTCTACCGGACTCGAGTCACGGCAGTATCGGATGGCGTCTCCAGGTTGAGCCTGGAGTTTTCACATCCGACTGACCGAACCGCCTACGAGCTCTTTACGCCCAATAAATCCGGACAACGCTTGCCCCCTACGTATCACCGCGGCTGCTGGCACGTAGTTGGCCGGGGCTTCTTCTGCAGGTACCGTCATTATCGTCCCTGCTGAAAGAGGTTTACAACCCAAAGGCCGTCATCCCTCACGCGGCGTTGCTGCGTCAGGCTTTCGCCCATTGCGCAAAATTCCCCACTGCTGCCTCCCGTAGGAGTCTGGGCCGTGTCTCAGTCCCAGTGTGGCTGATCGTCCTCTCAGACCAGCTACCCGTCGACGCCTTGGTGAGCCGTTACCTCACCAACTAGCTGATAGGCCGCGAGCCCCTCCTGAAGCGGAATCCATTTCCTCACCAGACCATGCGGCCCGGTGGGGGCATCCGGTATTAGCACCGGTTTCCCGGTGTTATCCCAGTCTTCAGGGCAGGTTGCTCACGTGTTACTCACCCGTTCGCCACTAGGTCTTCTCCGGTATTGCTACCAGATGGACCCCGTTCGACTTGCATGTGTTAGGCACGCCGCCAGCGTTCGTCCTGAGCCAGGATCAAACTCTCCATCGAGATCGTGGCCTTGGCTATGTCAACCGATAGCCGATCCTCGCGGATCACCTACTTGGGCTTACACAACCTCTGGCCGTAGATCCTGTGCTTGGACCCCGACGTGAACCGGGATCCTATTGGTAATTGACACACCGGCGACCCCGTCCTCAATGACGGAGTCCCGGCGCCTCTCGAATTGTCATTGACGACCTCGACCTGCCTCAAGAGGCAAGCCAGCCAGCCGCCGTGACAATCCGCACTGGCTATTGACCTTGCTGTTCCGTTTTCAAGGAGCGACTACCGTACTCACCTTGTGAAGATGTAGTACCCCATCGGCCATGCGAGCGAGACGCCCGGATGTCGCTTCGGGTCTTACGACCCGATCGACGTCCCGACACCACTCACACCCACCCCAGTGCCCGGAGCACTGTTGGGACAGCACCCTGAGCCACCCCGGTGGGGCCGGCCGACGATGTTCACTATAGCACCTTTTGCAGAGATGTCAACCCGGGGGCACCGCCCCCCCCGCCGGCCTCAACGGTACTTCGCCGCTCGGGTCGTGGCTGCGCCGCTGCCTTCCATCGGGCGACCAAGTTTCGTGCTACGCCATTTCTTTCTTTCGACGGTACAGCGGACCGTCTCATCCGCCGCATCGTCGCATCCACCGCACTACGTCACTCGCAAGATTGCGTCGCCACACGCGTTGACATAGCAAACACGCAGGTGACAACGGCCACCCGGCATGGGATCGAGCTGGTCGGCACCCGGAGGCAGAAAGGCGTATCGATCAATGAGACAGGCAACCCGAAAGGCCGAAGCGAGCGCAACAACAAGCCAACCGGCGGGCGCCGGGCGACCTCGCCACGGCCGCAAAATCTATACAAGCAGCCTCCATCGCGCCTGGAGGGTAGCGGCATCAATTGCCGGCTTGGCCGTGCTGCTCGTCCTCACTGCTCGACCAGGCGTACCGGCTCCCTCGACCTTCTCCGCTCCCGCGTTCCGGGTACCCCCGATCAGCGTGCTCCACACAATGGGATCCCGATTCGGCCTGACCCAGTCCAACAACTGGTCAGGCTACGGGCTTGGCAGCCTGACGACGGGCTCCACCTACGGCCAGATCTCTGGAACCTGGATAGTCCCGAAGGCCGCCCAGAAGGTTGCGGGTCAGCAGGAGTCCTCGGCGACCTGGATCGGGATCGGCGGAGGATGTGCGGATTCGTCGTGCGCAATTACGGATGAGACGCTCATCCAGGCCGGCACCGAGCAAGATGTATCAGCCTCGGGACGCGCATCGTACTCGTCGTGGTACGAGCTACTGCCTTTGCCCGCGGTGACGACATCGCTTGCCGTTTCGCCCGGCAACGCGATGGCCATCGATATCAGCCAGTCGATCCCGGAGGTCTGGACGATCTCCATGAAGAACCTTTCCACGGGCCAGTCCTTCTCGACTACCCTCCCCTACCCGTCCACGATGCTGACAGCCGAATGGATAGAGGAGTCCCCTGTAGTGATCAGCACGAGCGGATCCTCAGGCATTCTCCCCATCCCCAACCTCGGCACGGTCCAGTTCGGCAACTCGCGAGTGAACTCCTCGTTACCGCGTTTCCAACCAGGCCAGCGGATCGAACTGGTGTCGGCAAGCGGCAACGTGGAAGCCCTGCCGTCGGCTCCGGATCCCAACGTGGACGCGTTCAACGACTGCACCTACCCGACGGCATCCACATGCCCCGCCCCCCCGGAAGGCACGCTCTAACCCCGAACGGAGCCGGCGCAGCGGCCACGAAGTGGGCCACAAGGGTGCATGGGCCCAGCTCGGTCAACCAATTCGAGGGAGCCGTACGCGCCTAGTTGACATATATGTCAAAATGGATGTGGGCCCACCCGCACGCGGGCAGGCCCAAGGGAACGGATAGGGAACGGAGAGCACATGAGACGTGAGTGCGCGGGCGGCGATAAGAGCACCGGAACGGGCGGAGTCAAGGGGACAACGACGGTCGGGACCAAAGCGACGAAGGCGGTCGGGATCACCGTGGCGAAGGCCATGCCCAGAAAGAAGCCCCGGTTCGCCGTCATCGGCGCAGGCATGGCCGGCATCCTCAGCGCTATCAAGCTGAAGGAGCTCGGCTGTACCAACTACGCCATATACGAGAAGGCCGGCCGCCTCGGCGGCACCTGGCGGGAAAACACCTACCCGGGCGTCGCCTGCGACGTACCCGCCCACCTCTACAGCTATTCATTCGCCCCCAACCCGGATTGGAGTCATGTCTTTGCCGGCGGCAATGAGCTCCAGTGCTACTTCGAGGATATCGCTCAACGATACGGCGTCGCTTCCGAGGTTCGGTACGGGACCGAGATCGACCGCCTGGAGTGGGCCGGCGGCAAGTGGCACCTGCACGCATCCAACGGGGTTGCCGGCGAGGCGGACGTGGTCATTGCCGCAACCGGCGTCCTGCACCACCCGGCCTACCCGGACATCGAGGGACTTGGCACGTTTCATGGACCTGCCTTCCACACTGCCCGATGGAACCACTCCATTCCCATCAAGGGAAGCAGGATCGCTGTGATCGGTACGGGATCCTCCGCCGTCCAAGTCGTATCCGAGCTGGTCCACCAGGGGGCTGACACCTTCGTTTTCCAGCGTACGCCTCAGTGGATCCTGGCGTTCGACAATACCCCCTACACCGAGGAGGAGCGGAGCACGTACCGCTCCCAGCCGGCGGTCATGGCCGCAATGCGCGACCAGATCAGGGACACCTTCGAGAAGAACTTTGCCAACGCCGTTGTCGACGCCAACTCTCCCGAGGTCAAGGTCCTCGAGGAGCTGTGCCGCACGAACCTCGAAACCCACGTCCAGGACCCGGTACTGAGAGAACACCTCCGACCAGCCTACCGGGCCGCGTGTAAGAGACTCATCCTCTCGCCCTATTTCTACGACGCAATCCAGCAGGACAATGCCCACCTCGTCACGGAGAGGATCGCCTGCGTGGAACCGGCGGGGATCCGCACGGCCGATGGCACCCTCCATGAGGTCGACGCCATCGTACTCGCCACCGGCTTTCGCGTCGATCAATTCATCAGGCCCGCGGAGGTGATCGGCCGCAACGGCATCAAGCTGAACGACCTATGGGCCAAACGACCGGCTGCCTACATGGCCCTGTCCGTGCCAGACATGCCGAACCTGTTCCTCCTCAACGGACCGAACGGCCCCGTGGGCAACTTCTCGCTCATCGACGTAGCGGAGCTCCAGTTCAGCTACGTTATGCAGGCACTTGATCCCATCGTCAACGGCCCCTACCGCGAGGTGAGCGCAAAGAGGGAAGCGCACGACCGGTTCGAGGCTGATCGGGTGGAGGCCTCCAAGAAGACCATCTGGGTGACCGGATGCAAGAGCTGGTACCTCGACGATCGGGGCATCCCTGCCGTATGGCCGTGGAACTTCGACCACTTCAGGGAGTCGATGGCCAAGCCGTTGATGGAGGATTACGAACTGGTCGCCGGTTGACGGGCGACGAGCGCTGCCACACGCCACCACGCGCCGCGGACCCCAACCGCTAGTAGAGGAAGGTTGCCGGTTGACCCGCCAGCACGTGTCTCCTCTCGACATAACTCCCGTGCTGGCCTATCCCTCTATTGGTACCAGCCGAGTACGTCGACAACGATGCCGGTCGAACCCGCGAAGTTGTACAGCGTCACACTCCCGTTCGGGGAGAGGTCCACCGTGACGAGGTTTGCAACGGTCTGGCCGTGTGTCCAGTTGAGGTTCGAGACCACGGGAGCAGTTGCCAACGGATCGACAGATCATCCGGATCCGGAGGTTCCCGAGCGAGCCCGTGGCCCGCGGAGGTACGCGGCCTCCTACAACGCGAGGAACCTTGCCGAGTACGACGCACTTCCCAAGGCGGAGAAGGAAGCACTACCGAGGAGAGAAGGGCTCTACGCATCGCTCCTCTCCGCATGACGCCAACAGCGCTACGCCGGGGCGATGAAGGGGCTTTCCGAAACCGCTGGGCGCAGGCCAGCCGGTCCCCGTGACAAGGAAATCGCCAGGCTTCGCAAGCAGGCCGATCGGCTGGAGGACGAACTGAACTGGACAAAGTGCAGACGGCGATCGAGATCCAGGGAAAACTCTCCGCACCGTTGGACCACCTCGCCACCGGCAGTGCAGTTCCCCCTCCTCAGCCCCCCACGAGATCCCAGCCGGTATTGGACCACGACCAGGTCCGGATGTCGCTGTCCGAGCGCGCCGACGCGTCGACGAGGAGATCGGTCCCGCTCGGCGGGTAGTAGGCCATGGGCAGCGCGCCGGAGCCCGGTGGATGGATCATTGTATCCTCCGTCGACCAGGTAGTTCCGTTCCAGACCCAGGTGGCGCTGGACATCGCCACCGTCGCCGCGGAAGAACCCGACGATGAACCGGAAGCCTTGCCCGAGCCGGTGCCGGAGGCGGAGGCGGAGGCGGAGGCGGAGGCGCCGGTGCCTACTCCCGACGGATTGTCGCCACCGAAGAGTACCAGCTCGCTCGGGGCGGTATCGTAGGCCATCGCCACGGCCTCGAGGGGCGGCGGATGGTTGGCAGGATGTAACTCCGACCAACCGTTGTCGGTCCAGGCCCAGGTGCCCGACACGTCGTTGAGCCCGGAGTCGACCCCGCCGAAAAGAACGAGCTTGCCGCTTCCGGGATCGTAGGCCATCGCGCTCCCCGCGAGGGCGGGTGGGTGGTTGGCAGGATGCAACTGCAACCAATCGGTGCCCGTCCAGGTCCAGGTGTCGCTGAGAACCTTGCCACTGTTGCTGCGGCCCGCTCCCAGCCCGCCGAAGAGCACGAGCTGCTTCATGGCTCCGTCGTAGGCCATCGCAGCTCCGATCCGGGGGGCGGGATGGTGCGCCGGGTGAAGCTCGGTCCAGTCGGCCCCCGTCCACAGCCATGTCGCACCTATTGCCTGACCGTCCGCTCCGGCACCTATGAAGAGCAGGAGCTGGGAGGTGGCTTCGTCGTAAGCCATGAGCGAATCGGCCGGTGCCTGAGGATGGTGCACAGGCTTGAGTGCCTGCCAGGAAGTCGAGTCCCAGATCCAGGTTCTGTCCAGGGCGGGCGTCGACGTTCCCACCCCGCCGTAGAGCACCAGCTGCCGGGATGCCCCGTCGTAGGCCATGGCGAACGACCCCGAGAGCTGCGGTTGTTGAGTAGCCTGCTTGCATGAGCGGAACAGGATGAGTGCCAGCACGAACACGAGCGCCAAGACGGCCACTGTCTTCAGGCGCCCTGCCCATATGGGCCGGGTCTCATCGGATTCCATGCGGCGAGCCTACCCGGCGTAGCGGCTCACCTCCTGGCAGCAACCTTGCGACGGGCCTCCAACGGTTCAGTGGGAACCAGCTCGACAGCGGCACTGCCCCTGGACGGCACGCCCCAAGACGACCGTCCGGCATGCGCCTATCCCCACGCCACAGCCCCCTCCCCTCCAAATCGTCGACTATGAGCGGAACGCCGCGTCCCGCAGGTCACGTCGCTGGCGCGACCATGGCGAAGCCGCCCCGATCTTGCAGGTAAGCCTTTCTCCGAGCGGTCCCCACCTTGCCTCCCTGTCGCCGCACCGGTCCGGCAAACCGCAAGCGGCTCCTGCACCGCCGGCATCACGCGTCATAGCTGCCAGGTGAGCGTAAAGCTCCCTCGCTCGCTCGCGCTCTGCCGCGTATTCGGCAACATATTCCTCTTCCGTGAGCCCGGGATGCATGGCCCTTTCCAGCCGCTCACGCCGCAACGCCTGCTCTTCGGGTGTAAGCAGTACAGTCATCGCACCGCTCTCCAATCTGCCGTCGAACCCGCAATGGCTTTCCGGCAACAATGATTCCTTGTACCTTGCAAGAACGAGAGCGGGCCGTCCGCCCCTATCTCCGGCCCGGCCTCTCATCCTCGCATATTGTATATTATACCCTACTTTACGTGACAATGCAACCCTTGCGCTACCTTTTGTGACGGCAGGTTCCGGTTCCACGCCGAACCCCGCGACTATGGCGTTCCGCCGGCACGGGTAAGAACGAGTTGCAGCCCGTCCTCCGGGCCTGCAGCCCGGTGGAATGCCTGCAGCCCGGTGGGGCAGCGAGCCAGCACCCAAACCAGTGGCGGGTAACCCGCTGCCTCTTGGATGCCGACCAGCGGCTGGCGAGTCTACGAAGTGGTGCGGGAGTGCCGCTGCCCGGGCGTGGCGGATACGCAGGGGTCCCCCTCTACAAAGAAGCGCCACTGCAGGTCCCGAGCATCGCGGATGCCGATCCTAGGAGAGGTGCCCGGTCGCCGTGGCGGCGGAATGCCGCCGTCTGCGATGAAGATACCCCTGCTCTCCTCCACAAGATCCGCCCCGTTGTCTCGCCCATCGATAGAAAATGCCTGGCAAAGCCTCGCCGGACCTCTGGCAATGTCGCGGCGCCCCGCAACCTTGCCGCCTGCATCCAGCCGGGCCGCCCGCATCGCGTCCTCGCCCGAGACCGGATCGACCGCGCGGAGCAATACGGCTCTTGCCCTGCCCGCGGGGCCGCAGACGACATTCGCGCACCAGTGCATCCCGTAGGTGAAGTAGACGTACAGAAGGCCAGGCTCGCCAAACATTACCTCGTTACGGCGCGTCATCCCCCTGAAGGCATGCGAAGCGGGATCCTCCTCTCCCCTGTAGCCCTCGACCTCGACGATCCGCCCGGCCCTGCCATCCCTCACCAGCAGCTTGTTGAGTAGGTCGCGGGCTACTTCAAGAGGATCCCGGTCGTAGAATGCACGATCGAGAACCTGCCACGACACGTCCGGCCGCCGCTCCCGTTCGAGCCCGGAGGAACTCACCGGCCGCGCTCGAACGGCCCGTTCCAACTACCACCCCTTTACAGGCAGGGAGCAGACCAGCTCCCCGACCCTCACCCGATCTGCCTCTACGAGCTCCCGGTACCGCCCCAGCTGGACCGCCACCGCATCCACCCCGCCTCCACCGGCGGTCACCCGTCTCCTCACCGACGCGCCGGCATCGAGCAACGCCTCCTCCTCCTGGCCGAACCCCGCATCCGCCCCCACCACCTCTTGCAGGGATCGACCCTCCCCAGCCGCCTTCCGTACGAGAGAGCCGACCTCCGAGTGCGCCCGGCGGAACGGCACACCACGAGAGACAAGCCACTCGGCAAGGTCCACAGCCGTCGCCCCCGAGTCACTGGCGGCAACGGCCATCGCCTCCACGTCGATCTCCATCGTCGCCACGAGGCCTGCTATAGCCCGGAGCCCTCTCTTCGTCTGATCGACCGCGTCGAATAACGGCTCTTTATCCTCCTGCAGATCGCGGTTGTAGGCGAGAGGCAGCCCTTTGAGGGTTGCCAGGAAGCCTGCCAGATGGCCGATGAGGCGGCCGGCCTTACCCCGGGCGAGCTCTGCCACATCCGCGTTCTTCTTCTGCGGGAGCATGGAGCTGCCTGTTGCGTAACGGTCGTCCAGAGTGGCGAAGCCGAACTCGCCGCTCGTCCAGAGCACGATCTCCTCGCCTAGGCGCGACAGGTGGACTCCTAGTAGTGCCAGGGCGAAAAGGGCTTCGGCAACGAAGTCCCGGTCAGACACCGCGTCCATCGAGTTCTCGAAAACCCCGGAGAAACCCATCTCCACCGCGCTCCAACCCGGATCCACCGGCAGAGACGAGCCTCCGAGCGCTCCCGCTCCCAGCGGGCTCACGCCCGTGCGCTCCAGGCAGTCAAAGAGCCTTGCCACATCGCGCGACAACGCCCAGCCGTGGGCAAGCAAGTGATGAGCCACCAGCACAGGCTGTGCCCGCTGGAGGTGGGTATAGCCCGGCATGTAGGCGTCCCCGGCCGACAGCGCCCGATCCTCCAGGACCTCCTCGAGCGCCACAACGAGCTCCACGATCCGGCAAAGTTCCGAGCGGGCGTACAGGCGGAGATCGGTCGCTACCTGATCGTTGCGGCTACGCGCGGTGTGAACTTTGGCCCCCGTGTCGCCTGCGATCTCGGTCAGGCGCCGCTCTATGGCGGTGTGGACATCCTCGTCGCCATCCTCGAAGGTGAACGCCTGCGAGGCCAGCTCCGCTCCAACACGATCCAGCGCCGCGACCAGAGTCGCCTCATCTGCTTGCGATATTATCCCACCACGAGCTAACCCGCGCACATGAACCTTGGACGCGTAGACGTCGTAGGGCGCGAGCCGCATGTCGAACGGCAGGCTTGCCGTATAGGCAAGAAGGGAGTCGTCGGTACCGTCGCCGAGCCGTCCCTGCCACAGCGTCATCGGCCGGTGGTCCCGCCGGGTCCGCCCTGTCCGCCGGCCCCGGCCGACTCGCCGGTCGCGCCCGGTGCGGAGCTCTCCCCCGGCCCGCCCACCGCTGACGGTGCACCGGGACCCTGCTTGGCAGACCAGTTGGCAAGGCTCAGGCCCCATATCCGGGAAAATCCCGCGCCGTCCTCGTGCCTGAACCTGTCCGCCGCGTCGTAGGTCGCAAGCCCGTAGTCATAGAGGCTGCTTTCGGAGCGCCGGCCGGCCACGGTGCAGCGACCGGGTGCAAGGGCCAGTCTCACTTCGCCGTTTACGCTCCCCTGGCTCGCGGCGAAGAAAGCGTCCATGGCGTCCTTGAGAGGCGAGAACCACATCCCGTCATAGACCAGCTCGGCCCACCTCGGCTCGAGTCGCGCCTTCTCGTGCGCCAAGTCCCGCTCCAGTGTCAGGCTCTCCAGGTCCCGGTGGGCCAGGATGAGGGCGAGCGCCGCCGGGCATTCGTAGACTTCGCGGCTCTTGAAACCAACGCGCCTGTTCTCGACCATGTCGATCCGCCCGTAGCCGTACGAACCCACCAGCCGGCCGAGGTCCTCGATCAGTTGCACCAGCGGCATGGAGCGCCCGTCGAGCGCAACCGGAATCCCGCCGGCGAAGGTCACCGCCACCTCGGACGGCTCATCCCGGGTGGGCCTGGTAAGGCCGAAAACATCCTCCGGAGGGGCTTCCCAGGGGTTCTCGAGAACCCCGCACTCGATCGCGCGACCCCACAGGTTCTCATCTATGGAATAGAGCTTGCTCGCGCTCGCCTGGAGCGGAATTCGCCGCTTCGCCGCGTAGTCGAGCGACTGTTCCCGAGTCATTCCCCATACGCGCGCCGGCGCCACGATCTCCAGGTCGGGCGCGAGCGAAACCGTACCCACATCGAAGCGGATCTGATCATTACCCTTGCCCGTCGAGCCATGCGCTACCGCAACTGCTCCTGTACGCCTCGCCTGCCCTACGAGATGCTTGACGATGACGGGGCGGGAGAGCGCCGAGACCAGGGGGTACTTCCCTTCGTAGAGAGCGTTCGCCGCGATGGCCCTGGTAACGAAGTCGGTCACCATCTCATCCTTTGCGTCGATGACGACGTAGTCGACCGCACCGGCGGCTAGAGCCCGATCCTGCATCTGGTCGAAGTCGGCCTCCTGACCCACATCGACCGCGACTGCCACCACCTCGAAACCCAACTCCTCGCGCAGCCAGGCCACCGCCACGGACGTGTCGAGCCCACCGCTGTACGCCAGCACAACTTTCCTGCTCATTCTCGCTCCTTTTGCAATGCCGCCCGCTCCACTACTTCGCCCCGGCTCCCCCGCTCCTAATCTTTGAGGCCGGCGAGCTCCTCCAGCATCCTTGCGACCTTCCCGCCGCCCGAGCGCTCCCTCGCCACGACAAGTATGGTATCGTCGCCTGCCACCGTGCCGAGCAGCGACTCCATCTTCGCCCTGTCCAGTGCGGCCGCGACCACGTGGGCACAGCCCGGTGGCGTCCGCACGACGACCAGGTTGGCTGAGCTGTCCACCTCCAGCACCCACTCCCTCATCACCCTGCGAAGCGCGTCGTCGCCTGCGAAGCTCGGACCGCCGCCTTCTGGAACTGCATACACCGAAGAGCCTGACGCACCTCGGACCTTCACGACGCCCATCTCCTCCAAGTCTCTGCTCACGGTCGCCTGCGTCACGGTCATCCCCTTGCCAGCGAGTAGCCCCGCCAGCTGCTGCTGGCTCGTCACGTTCCCCATCGCTACCAGCCTGCCTATGAGCTTCCTGCGCTCGAACTTCTCGCTCATCCGATTGCCCCGAACGTCCAGAGCAGGATGGCGGCAACAGCGGGCAGGCGGTTGCCCGCCTGGCGAAATGCAACACTCTGCGGCCCGTTCAGTACGCCGCCGGTGATCTCCTCGCCCCTGTGCGCCGGCAGGCAGTGCATCACGACCGCGTCCCGACCCGCCGAGCCGAGAAGCTCCTCGTCGACGGTGTAACCCTTGAAAACCTCCCTACGAATCTCCGCCTCGCCCTCGTCGCCCATCGACGTCCAGACGTCGGTGTAGATCACATCAGCTCCGGCTGCAGCTTCTGCGGGGTCGGTAGTCACCTCGACCTCGCCGCCGAGGCGGCCGATCCGCTCGAGATCGTCCGGGTCGAGGCCGTAGCCGGGGGGTGACGCCGCGCGCAGCCTCATGCCCTTCATCGCACCGATCTCCATGAGGGAGCGGCAAACGTTGTTGGCGTCACCTATATAGGCGAGCACCTTGCCCTCGGGACCTCCCACGGTCTGCTGGATCGTAAGCATGTCGGCCACCGCCTGCGAGGGATGCGACAGGTCCGATAGCAGGTTGACGACCGGCACCTCCTCACGCCGGCCCACATGAGGCTCGTACCCGTCGAGCGCCTGCGCCATCCTCTCGAGCGTTTCATGACGCATGACCCTTGCGCATATTGCCGAATGATACTCGGCAAGCACCATTGCAATATCCTCCGGCTCCTCGCGCTTTGCTATCCCCACTTCGCTGTCCTGGATGTACACGGGGTGGCCCCCGAGGGCTACCACAGCCATCTCCGCCGCATTCCGGGTCCGCAGCGATGGCTTCTCGAAGACCAGCGCAGCGCTGCAGCCCTCCATCGCCCGGGGAAGCTCCGGGAGCGGCAGCGCCGCCGCTCCGAGCACCGCGTCGAGATCCCCACAGGAGAGGTCTCCCACATCGAGAAAGTTACGCACCATCGGCGTCGCTCCTCGCCTGACCTATAGCGGCTGCAAGTATCTCGCAGCCAGAGTCGATCTCACCGTCCGTGATAACCAAAGGGGGGGACAGGCGGATCGTCTCCGGCCTGACCGGGTTCACCACGAGCCCGCGCGCGAGCGCCAAGGACGCCGCCGTGGCCGAATAGTCGCCGTCAAGGACCACGCCCAGTAGGAGCCCCTTGCCCCGGACCCGTACGACGCCGGGCACCCCTTCGAGAGCCTCGGCCAGGCGGGCGCCCGCAGACGCCGCCTTTTCGGGAGCGTTCATCTCCTCCATCGCCTTCAGGGTTGCCATTGCCGCGGCGCATGCAAGAGGCTGCCCACCGTAGGTGCTCCCGTGGTCACCTGGCACGAACCGGTCGGCCACCTCGGCCCGGGCCCAGCAGGCTCCTATCGGGAAGCCGTTACCGAGGGCTTTTGCCATCGTGACTATGTCGGGAGCGAGGTCGCTACGCTGGAATCCGAACCAGCGTCCGGTGCGACCGAGGCCGCTCTGTACCTCGTCGGAGATGAAGAGAACCCCGGCCTCCGCACACACGGCGCGAGCCGCAGCGAGGTAGCCGGGCGACGGTTCGACGATGCCGTTCTCGCCCTGGATCGGCTCCACGATGAAACCCGCCACGTCACCTGCCGGCACGGCCGCCTTCAGGGCCTCCAAGTCATCGTATGGAATGTGCTCGAAGCCGGCCGGAAGCGGCCTGAATGCCTCCAGCGCCTCGGATTTCCCCGTTGCACTCCAGGTGGCGAGAGTACGTCCGTGAAACGACCCGGTGGTGCTCACTATCCTCCAGCGCTCCCCGCCTCCCCACTTCCTCGCAAGCTTGATAGCGCACTCGTTTGCCTCGGCTCCTGAATTGGCGAAGAAAACCCTCCCGCCCGCCGGGGTGCCATCGCCGATCAGCGCGTCGATCTTCGCCGCTAGCGGAGCAGCTTGAATGTTGCCGAAGAGGTTCGAGACATGGGAGAGTCTTGCCGCCTGGGCCGATATGGCCTCTGTAACCGCCGGGTGAGCATGGCCGAGCGAAGTGACAGCGATCCCCGAGAAAAAGTCGAGATACCTTTTCCCGGAGACGTCGATCAGGTATGCTCCCACTCCTTGGACGAAAGTGACCGGCGGGTCTGGATAGGTCGTCATAAGATACTCACGGTCGCCCGCCGGTTGCGGGCTCGACCCGCTCGCCGCTCCCGTTCCCACTTCGCCGCCGGGTCCCGCGGGCACGGCCATTTCGCCTGTCCCGCTCACCGGCCTGCCTCCCCGGCCGTTGCCTCTGCTTCATCCCCCACTGCCACGGCCGCTGCCGGGCCGGCCGCCGTCACCATTGTCCCGATCCCTTCGTCAGTGAAAAACTCCAGGAGCATGACATGCGCCGTCCGTCCGTCCAGCACGTGGGCGTAGCGCACGCCCCCTCTCACCGCCCGGAGGCAGGCTTCGGCCTTCGGGATCATGCCGGAGCGGATCGTCCCCCACGAAACCAGCTCTTCAAGCTCTACGTCGGTCGCTCGCCGGATGACGCTCGCTGGATCCTCTGGATCGGCCCTGATACCCTCCACGTCGGTAAGAAACGCAAGCTTCTCGGCATCGAGAGCGACCGCTACAGCTGCCGCAACGGCATCGGCGTTGATGTTGTAAGCCTGACCCTCCCGGTCCGTGCCGATGGTCGCCACTACCGGCACGATGCCTTCGTCGAGAAGCTTCAGGACGATCGACGGATCGACCACCTCCACCTCTCCTACGAAGCCGAGATCCTCCGAGCGAGCCGCCGCCAGGATCAGCCTTGCGTCCTCCCCTGACAGCCCGACGGCCACAGGCCCATGCACGTTCATCGCGGAGACGATCTCCCTGTTGACTTTCCCCACCAGCACCATGCGGGCGATCTCCAGCGTCTCGGCATCGGTCACCCGCCGGCCCTCTCTGAACTCGGGGGACTTTCCCAGCCTGGTCATCAGGTCGTCGATCTGGGGGCCGCCGCCGTGAACCACCACCGGCAGCATCCCGACCGACCGCATCAGGACGACGTCCTCGGCGAATGTGCCGAGTAATCCCTTGTCACCCATGGTGCTGCCGCCGTGCTTGATAACGACCACCTTGCCCGCAAATCGCTTGATGTACGGCAGCGCCTCGACAAGCACCCGAGATTTGGCGGGAGCGTCCAGCACGATTGGCGGATCGGTGCCCACGACACCGGCGGCGGTCAGCGCAGGATCATTCACGATGTCGTCCTGTTCTCGTCGATATAGCCATGGCCGAGGTCGGTGAAGAGCATCCCGGCTTCCCCCGTGCCGATGGCCAGATCGCATCCGATCTCGATATGTTGCCCCGCCATGTACCCCTCCACCCTCACCGTGTCGTGCTCAGCCGCGACCCCGCCGCGGCACACGACCACGCCGCCGTAGGAAATGCTCACCAGCGACGGGTCAAAAGGCACCCCCGCAGAGCCCAGCTCGCTCATGACGCGGCCCCAGTACGGATCGGCTCCGTTGAGCGAGCACTTCACAAGCTGCGACTCGGCCACCTTCCTTGCTGCTGCCAGCGCAGCCGCTTCCGACTCCGCGCCCCTCACCACCACACTCGCAGTCTTCGTCGCCCCTTCAGCGTCGTCCGCCATCATCCGGGCCAACGACCCGCACACCTTCTCGACGCCCGGGTACAGTTCCTCTCCATCCCTGCCCGGCCCGCCCTCGGCCGGCCCGCCCGCACCCGATTCGCCGCTCGCCATGAGGATTACCGTGTCATTCGTCGACGTGCAGCCGTCCACGCTGAGACGATTGAACGTGCGATCAACCGCTCGCCAGAGAGTGTCCTGCAGTGCTCCTGGCTCGCATACGCCGTCCGTCGTAAGCACGGCCAGCATCGTCGCCATGTTCGGTGCCAGCATCGCCGCGCCCTTCGCCATGCCACCCACCGTGAACTCGTCGCCTTCGTAGACGGCCTCTTTCACCACGGTATCGGTGGTCATGATCGCCTGCGCGGCGAGGCGCCCGTCACTCCGGGAGCCGCCCAGCGCTCCGGCGATTGCCGGGATGGCAGCATCGGCCTCGTCCAGCGGGAACGGGATCCCGATAAGCCCCGTCTGACAAACCAGCACCTCTTCCTCGGACACACCGAGCCTGTGTGCCACACCCCTACAGAGCCTTCTTGCGTCGTCCACCCCACGCTCCCCCGTTGCGGCGTTAGCGTTCCCGGAAGTGAGCACGACGGCCGACGCCATGCCCCCTGTCGACTCGAGATGTTCGCGACTCACGAGAACAGGTGCGGCTGCGGCAAGATTGGAAGTGAATGTGGCGGCAGTGGGAACCGGCCTCCTCCCCGCCGTGGCGAGCAGCGCAATGTCGTCGCCGGATGCTTTGATCCCAGCTCGGCCTGCCGACGCTACAAAGCCGCGAGCAGCCGTGACGCTCATCGCAGTTCCGCACCTCTTTCTCCACCGTGTCCGCTAAGCATAGGCATAACTATACACTACCGCTCATACTCATGCAAGCCCGCCCCACCAGAACAATGACCTTGGCCAAGGACCCTTTATCCGGTGGCGCATAACGTACCAGACAGGCATCCCCATAGACTTGATGCCGTGACTTCTCTGGCGGCAGTCGCTACTGCCTTGGCGGCAACGGACGAAGGCGCCGGTCCTCTCCGAGGTTGCTCATGACAACGGCGGCACCGGAGTCGGGCGTGCTGCGCTATCCCCGGTACGACCTGAACGACAGGCCTTTCCTCGTCATCTGGGAGTCTACGCGCGCATGCGAACTGGCATGCAGGCATTGCCGCGCCGAGGCCAACCCCTTCGCCCACCCCGACCAGCTCACGACTGCGGAGGCAAGGGCGTTGCTCGACGAGCTCGCATCGCTCGGCAATCCCAGGCCCCTGTTCGTCGTGACCGGAGGCGATCCGCTCATGAGGCACGACCTCTTGGAACTGATAGCGTATGGCACCGGCATGAGCCTGCCAGTTGCAGTCTCCCCATCTGCCACCCCCCACCTCACCGCGAACACTCTCGGCAAGATCCGCAATGCGGGATCCCACACGATCTCGCTCAGCCTGGATGGCGCCACGGCAGCGGCGCACGACTCCTTCCGCGGCTACAACGGAGTGTTCGCACGAACGATGGCTCTTTGGGAAGAGGCGCGAAGCCAGGGAATGCGCGTCCAGCTGAACACGACGGTCACCCGGGACAACGTCATGGACCTGCCGGGCATCCTTCGCCTGGCGATCGATCTCGGCGTCACCACGTGGAGCGTCTTCTTCCTCATCCAGACCGGCCGCGGACGCGGACTCGACCCTGTCGGAGCGCGACACGCCGAGGACGTCATGGCGTTCCTATTCGATTGCGCCCGCCTCCTGCCGCTCAAGACCACGGAAGCACCCCAGTACAGGCGAATGGTCCTGCAGCGCACCGAGCTGGCCCGCTCCGGGAAGGACCATGTCGAGGCGCTAGGTCTCGGAGAGCTCTACCAGCGCCTCAGGACGGCTGCCGGTATGCCGGAGAACCCGGCGGGGAACCAAGCGGGAGACGAGGCCAGCGGCGGTGAGGCCGGGGGCGGGGGAGACGGCAGCGTAGCGCTCCCGGCGGCCGGTATCGGCCTCCCGGACGCGCCTTCGCACCGGCTAAACAAGCGGGCACCGATGGTGATCAACGCAGGGAAGGGGTTCGTGTTCGTATCCCATACCGGGGATGTCCAACCGAGCGGCTTCCTGCCCTTAGCGGGCGGGAACGTCCGCAATGGCGGCCTGCTCTCCGCCTACCGCTCGCACCCGCTTTTCAAGCAGCTACGAGATCCCGAGGCGCTAAAAGGCCGGTGCAGGTCCTGCGAATACCGAGAGGAGTGCGGCGGGTCCCGGTCCCGCGCCTACGCCACGCACGGCGACCCCCTGGCCGAAGACCCGCTGTGCCCCTACATCCCCTCCGGCGGTACCGCGCTGCCCACCTACTGATCGACGTGCGAACCTCCCCGCTGGCGTCGGCGGGGATTACGGTCCTCCCGTGCAACCCCGCCGAAAAGCCCGGCGCGGCCCATCTCCTCCCACTCTTCGACGCTGAAAGAGTGCTCGACCAGCGTAGTCATACCAGAAGTCTACCAGCGGCGGCTCGGAAGCTTGCCGTATTCTCAAGAGTGCCAACCCCCGGGAAGCACCCACGCTGCGCACTCCAGTCCGACCGCCGCACGCCGTACCTCGTTGCTTCAAGAGCCCGCGACCCCTTGTCCTGGTAGGATATCTTCGCATGCGACGGGACCATCTCTGGAGGTCCAGCCCTCGGGCATTGGCGGGAAGGCGCACCGGTGACCCGCAGTACACGAAGGCGGCAGTCGGCGTTGCAGTCGGCGGCCCGATTATGGGCTTTGCCATTTTCATCGTCCTCCCCATCCTGTTCGCTCTCTCGATATCGGCCGAGAGCTGCAATCTTAACCTCGACTACTCGTTCCCCCCGGATACCCCCACCCGTGATGCTTCTGCAGTAGTCGTGTCCCCCAACGGATTGGATGCTTTCATCTCGTACCCTGCCGGAGGGACTGTCGAGGAAATTAGCACCAGGACGCTCAGAACTATACGGTCCATCGCTGTCGGGCGCACACCAACAGGCCTTGCGCTCTCGCCCGGGGGCAGGTGGCTTTACGTTGCCGACACCAACGTCAACAAGTCAGCCGGTTATGCGGTTATCGTCGACACACGCAGCGGTCGGGTCACCGATCGTATTAGGGTCGGAAGCGGTCCCACCGGTATCGCCCTGACCCCCGGCGGGCGTCTCCTCCTGGTCGCTGACACCGGCTATATTGGCCAAGGCCGCCTCAGCGTAATCAACACTGCGAATCGAGCGGTCACGGCATCGATCCCGGTCGGGCTTCAGCCGACAGGCGTGGCTGTCACTTCAGACGGCAGATTTGCACTTGTGGTCAACTCCGCTCTCGTACCCTCATCCCTTTGCGGCTCCATCCCCTCTTGCTCCGGTGAGGCCGGCTCAGGCAACACTGCGCAGACCGTTCGGCCATCCGGCTCACACAACGTCGAACCCTCATGTGCGGCACAGCCAACCGGGCTACCTCAATCCAACACGGGCGGCTGCCTAAGCGTAATCGACCTTCAGTCGTTCCGTACTGTCGCAACAGTTCCCCTCGGAGCTGGACCCATGCTCCTCGCGATGGGGCCGCACGGCCGGCATGCATACGTGGCTGACAACGCTTCCGGGACTCTCTCCGTCGTCGATCTGATCCACTATCGTGTCACGACCACGTGGCCGGTAGGGAACTTTCCCTTCGATCCGGCCATCACGCCGAACGGCGGGACGCTGCTTATCGCCGCCGGGACCATCAACCTCGGGTTAGGAACAAGCGAGCCAATCAGGGGGTCCCTTGTCGCCGTGGACATATCGACAGGCCGCGTGCTCTATTCCGTCGACGCAGGAGCGGACCCCGTGGGGGTCGCTCCCCTGCCCCATACGGATGCGGCCTTGGTAGTCGACGGTTATGGAGCCCGCGTCTCCATCGTAGACATTTCCACGGGAAGGATCCTTCGCACTGCCACTCCCGGCTGGACGCCGTCATCGAAGGCGAAGCGATGACCGCGTCCGGCGGAACTCCACCGGTGCCGCCCGGCGCCAGTTCTAACGGATCGATCATGGCCGCCGGGGACATCGGCTGGATGTCTCCTCGTCCGACGCTGAATCCTCTTGCCGTCACAGCCCTGGTACTGGCCGCTACGTGGATCTGGTGGATAGGCACGTTCCTGTCCATCATCTTCGGTACCATCGCATGGCGACAGATCAAGCGCAGCGACACGAGGCAATGCGGCTTGCGGTGGCTACGCATTGCAGCTGTCTTCGCGGCAATCGGCGTGGCTACCTTCGGCCTGGCTGGTACATTTCTGGCAACCCGGGCTTGGCACGACGTAACCCGCCACTTCTACGACGACACTGCCACAGGCCATCTCAACCGAATCGTCAGCGCACTCAGCTCGCAGACCC
This sequence comes from Actinomycetes bacterium, assembly GCA_021816935.1. Lineage (GTDB taxonomy): Bacteria > Actinomycetota > Acidimicrobiia > Acidimicrobiales > JAMCPL01 > JAKAWR01. Next base: position 3,158 of record JAKAWR010000014.1, on the reverse strand, counting down.
CAGTTCGGGAAAGTGCCTCGTCGATCCGCATCGTCGGAAGGCAATCCCCCGCTATCGTGCACGTAGACCGAATTGAAGTCCTTCCTCCCGACATACCATCACAGGGTCCAGGCGAGGTAAGCGTCCTTCTCGACGGTTTCGGCCCGAAGGGAGCCTATGTCGCCTACGCGTCGGTCAAGTCCTCGAGCGGCACCTGCTGGTTGGCCCGGTTAGTCGCAAGGGGCTCCCCCCTTCCCCTCCGGCCCGGAACCAGCTGGTTGCGCAGCACCCACGGTTGCGCCGCAAACGACTCACTCGGCCTCACAGGCTGGACAACCGACACCAACCACGTTCGCGAATACTCATGACCGGTTACCCACCCCTCCGGGGGGGCCTGTATGTCTCCGTATGAAATGTAACCGTGCCTTGCAGAGCGCAATACCGCCAGCGGCAAAGGCCGATCCCTACGACACCGGCAGCCCGAGCGCGCCACCGAAGTTCGCGCGGGCCGTTGGCGCCGGCGAGTCAGGCGAGGACCTGGGCAACGGTGAGGCTCGTTGCCGAGCCTGCCTCGTTCAGGTGCAGAGAGACACCAGCACGGCAGCCAGCAGGTCGGCATCGTGGCCTGAAAGGTCGTTGCGGGATACGTCCGCCGGCAGCACGGGCACGGCCGGGTCTCCGAGAGGAGGTCCCCGCCGGTCCGCCACTACCGTGTCCACCCTCACCCCGTGGGCCCGCAGCGCCCGCACGTGGGCAGCGACATCGTAGCCGGCTGTCTCGCCCCTCTGCTCGCGCAAGTTCGCAACGTAGACACATCTGCCCGGTGTCGTAGCCAGCGCGTCGACGATCCCCGGAAGTGCGCCTGCAGCGATGAGGCTCGTATAGAGAGATCCGGGGCCGATCACCACCTGGTCGGCGGCCGCCAGAGCTTCGATCGCCTCACGGGAGACCTTCGGTGCCGCCGGCTCCCAGCTCAGGCGCCGGATGCCTCCTGCGCTCATGACAGCGCTTTGACCCTTGACGTGCCCGCCGTCGGTATCGGCCATGAGCACGACCGGTTCGAGAGCCGCCGGGAAAACCCGTCCCGCAGCCCCCAGCAGCCGGCCCGCCTCATCGATGCCGGACTGGATGTCGCCCGCCGTCGAAGCGAGACCGAGAAGCACGAGATTGCCGAGTGCATGCCCGGAAAGCTCCCCCTCGCCGAACCTGTACTCGAACGCCTTGGCAATCAACGAGTCGGCATCCGCCAGAGCGCCCAGACACCGGCGGATGTCACCGGGCGGCACGACGGACATGGCCTCACGCAGCCGCCCCGAAGACCCGCCATCATCGGCCACCGAAACGATGGCGCTGATATCGCTTGCGTACTGTTTCAAGGCATCCAGCGTGACCGCCAGCCCGTGTCCCCCGCCGATTGCGACGACCCTGGGACCATCTGCTATCATTCGGACGCCAGCCCGCCGGTTCGCAGCCTACCCGCCCCCGCCGCGCTTGACACCGCCACCGGACCCGCCTGCTCTCCCATCTGCACCGGATCATGCTAACGCGGCGCAGAGCCTCCCGATCCCGCGCCACGTCCGGCGATCATTCCCAGGATCTAGCGGTCCGCAACCGCAGGGCCTTGGAGGCAAGCTCGTCTTCGGTCACACCTCGGGTCTCCGCCAGCTCGTGGAGGCGCACGGCGATGTCGTCGGGAACCATCACGTGAAACTCCGTCACAGAACCCATATTACCCGGTCCCGAGTCCAGGGCTCCGGGCATGGTGACATCCTTCCAGCCGGCCCCGGAGCCGGCTTATCGGGTGTCCACTTTCTCTGGGGAACCTCATACGGCGGTGTCGGGTTTGCTGGTGACATTGTAAGTGTTAAGCGCGGGGGCACCAGACTGCCTCAGCAGAACCTCATTTATATCCGGCTGTGTATGTATCTGCGCTGGGCTGACGCTGAGCGCCACAGACAGCTTGGCGGTGCCGTGAATATGACCGCCGTGGGTCTTTCCACCCGGAGAAGTTCCAGTTGTAGAAGTGGTCACTGGAGGTTTTCTGGCATGCGGTGTGGAGCCGTGAAGCACGAGAGTTGGAATGACACCTCCGGCCACAGCTATCACAACCAATGCTATGGCAGCTATCCAGGGATTGATCCTTCCGTAGATGTCACGTCTGGCTCGATATGATAAGCCACCCGGCCATCCCGGCGTACCGGTCATGCCGAGACGACATTCGTATCCACGCGATCCCGCCGTCATGGGTTCTGCCTCATGGCAGGCAGTCGACTCCGCTGTCTGAGAACTGCACAAAGTTGTAGGCCTTTCCCCAGCTTTCTACCGTTCCCACGTTGGGGTCCGGCATGTTTCCTGTGCAAGCGTCACTCGTTGCTTGGTAGCCCGCTACAGCAGGACTGCCCTGCAGAGTCGAATTGAGGGTATATTTTGCCAAGTCCACTCCCGGGAATACCGCGTAAGGCTCCGACAGGACGCCCACGATTGCCGCTTGGCTGCAGTAGTAGGCAGGGCTGACGAGAAGTGAGTTGGCGCGGATCCCTTCTGCCCAGCCCGTTGCCATGGCCTGAAAGTCTGTAGGGTTGCTATCTAGAATCTGGCACCCATGCTTACCAAGGCCAATGCCTTCCGGATCGAGTATGGCATAGCTCGGGAGGAACGCACCAGCTTGGCCTTGGGTGTCATGCTCGGCAGCCCATACCAGCTCTCCGGCCGCATTGTATCCAGCCGTGTAGCCGACACACTCATAGGGAGTAGGAGAGGTATTGCAATTAGCGGCGCTCGTGGGCGCTCCTACTGACCAGATCGGGAGCCAGAAGGCATCGTAACCGAAGTGGGTGAGCTCGCACTCCGCATACTGGTCCAACGTGTGGTTGCCGGTACACCATGTGTTAGCACTGTCGTTTGGGACTTCCACCGGACACGCGTAACTATCCGCATCGTCCTGGGTTGGTGTCTGGCAATACCCGGAGGCTGTCGCCGGCCCGGTCCAGTGGTCGTAAAGTACCGCGCCGACATAGCTCTCGCTTGGCACGGCTGGGTTGCGGCTCACCAGTGCAGCAGGGTACACCCCCACCCCCATCTGCGGCCCCGTAGGCCAGCTCCCGTCTGGATAGTCGCCGGATTGGCCAAGGTAGATGCCGGTGAAGCCACCGGTGTCATTGGGGTCGGCTTCGAATATC
>JAKAWR010000013.1 GCA_021816935.1 Actinomycetes bacterium | reverse complement strand
CGTCTACACCTGCCTCTTATCCCTTGAAAACCATGGCGGTGACACAATGAAGATGCGCCCAGGTAGCCCACCCGCACCACAGGCGGTACACAGGCAGAAGATCATATTCCTGCTTGCGATTGGCCTTGCATTGAGCCTCGTCTCGTGTGCAAACAGCGAGCCTTGGAAGGGCTTTCACTACCCGCCCCAGCCAAAACTGCCAATGCGCCAGCCCCCTTTTTCTCTGCCTCCTTCGCCACCTTGGAAGAAGCTCGCGAAACAGGACCCCAGGCTGTCCCAGGCTGGATCGTTGTATCTTAACAGAGACACAGCAGTCGCAGGAGGAACAGTCGACAATAAAGGGGTCCTTACCAATCGTGCCTATTATGAACATCCGATTTGCGCACCGGGCGACCTGAGGTTCGTAAGCATGTCCGGGGGTGGGGCTGATTTCAGTAAAACTGTTACCCTGCACGAGGAGATTATGTTTGGAGCTGTTGTGCGCAACGTGTCGCGTCGACCATGCTCAATCCTCGATGAGGCTCCATTTCCTGGAACGAATGGTAGCGCCATCGGTGACTGCCTTCCCGCCTACATTGTGAGAAACTCTTCAGGCAGAGTTATCCATGTAGATGATATTACCTATGTAGGTGGTTCTATCGGGGGTGGCGGTGCGAGACCAGTTCCAGTTCGAGCCATTCCCGGTGTGTCGGCTTGTCAAATAGGCTGGCCCACCTTGATCCTGCCTGGAAAATCAACCAGTAACAATACAGGAGGCGGCGACCTTGCGATCGGGTCACTCCCACCAATACCATTACCAGGGGTAGGTCCGATTCGTCCTAGTCCCGTACCACCACCAGGACGCTACAGCGTAACGGCGATCATCCCCTCAGGGGCGTATGTGCCTCCAAGTAATTGCGGTGTTGCCTCCTGCTATGAGGCGGCGAGTCTGCCCCCGATGATCGGCTCTAGACCTTGTTACGGAATCTGCAAGAGTGCGCCGTTTTTCCCCTTTATGGAGCCGCTTATTGGCAAGGTGGAGCCCATCTACAGCCCGCCCTTCTACTTTACAATCAAGGATTGATCGTGTGAATAGTGAGGGGACACATGGTTACTGGCTCACGGACAACATAGGCAACTCCTATGCCTTCTGACGCTACCCAGCTCCACCAGGTAAGTCATCCCAGCGCCCCACCTGAGCACATAGTTTCCTCCAAGTTCCAGGTAAGCGCCAACGGTTCTTGGGGAGCAGATGCCTTTGGCGGGCTATATACAAACGGCACTGCTCAATACTACGGCTCACTCGGGACATCCCACTGACTGGTAATCAGCAACCACGAGCGAAAGGAGAAATGACGTGTTTCTGACTTCGCTCTCGTCCCGGTGACAGTAGTGCCGACTTCGAGCGTCGGCGGCACCTAACACCGCTTCCAGCCCGGTTGTGAACTACGGGACGGGCGCGATTACCGCAACACTTGCCATTGTAAGACTCAACTCCGGCAACCCAACCTTGCCATCGCGACCGACGCCCAGGTCATTGCGAACCCGGGGAGAAGTGGGTCACTTTTCGATAGCGCTCGTCGAAATCAGCCAAACCTTGCCGGGGAGGTTCCAACGCGGTCGGCGAGGCGCGAGGCGGCGAGGTCGGCAGCGGTCCATGCGAGAGCGATGGCGCCGTCGCGGATGGCTGCATTGTTCACAGGCTCGATGCAGGCTTCGGCGAACGCCGGCTCGTGGTTTCCCGCACCGTGGGCTTCTATGGCTATGAGGGGATGGATGGAAGGCACGGCGTGTGAGACGTTGGCCATGTCGGTCGAGAGCGACGGCGACTCGATAGAGGAGCGGCCCGTGGTCGAGTGCGAGGGCTCCCCGGGCACTTTGCCAGGGTCTCCCACGGAGTGCGAGACCCTCCCGGGCAAGCCGGCGTCGCTGCCGGGCGAGCCAGCGGAGATCCCCCCGGGCGAAGCTGTCCCGCCCCGGCCGAGGAGGGTGGCATTGGCGTCCCAGAGTGTGAGGAGCTCCGGATCGGGGCGCATGTCGGCATAGGTTGGCGAGAGCAACTCCTTGGTAAGTGTGGCACCGGTGGCGAGTGCCCCGGCTTCGAAGCACCTGTCGACGCGCCGCTCGATCTCGGCCAGCTTCCCTGTGTCACCAGCTCGCACCATGTATCGCGCAACGGTCTCGGACGGGATGATGTTGGCTGCGTCCCCGCCTTTCTCGACGATGCCATGGACCTGGACACCGGCGGGAAGTTGCTGGCGGAGCAGGCCGATCGCCACCTGGGCGACGACGAGGGCATCCGCGGCGTTGATCCCGGTATCGGGGGATGCCGACGCATGAGCGGAGCGCCCCTTGAAGCAGTAGCGGATGTGGTCAACGGCAAGGCACCTGCACGTCGCCCGGTCCTCGGGCCAGGGGTGGGCCATCATCGCTGCATCTAGGCCGGAAAACGCCCCTCTATCGAGCATGAGGATCTTGCCTCCGCCTCCCTCCTCCGCCGGCGTGCCGAGAACCCGCACCGTGAGTCCCAGCTCGCCGGCGAACGGTGCCAGCCCGAGGCCGGCACCGACGGCGATGGACGCGATCAAGTTGTGGCCGCAAGCGTGTCCCACGCCTGGCAGCGCGTCGTACTCGGCGCAGAAGGCCACCTTGACCGGGCCGTTGCCGATGGATGCGTCAACTGCCGTTGCCAAGCCGAAAGCCCCGTGCCGCACCGTGAACCCACCCTCCTCCAGGGCGCTTGCCACGGCGGCCGATGACAGGTGTTCTTCGAAACCGATCTCGGGGTGGGAGTGGATGTAGGCGCTCAGCGCGGCGAGGCGCGGCATCGCCTCGTCAATTGCCTGCTTGATTTCTTCCTTCAGCGGGCCGATCTCCATCAGAACGGCCCCGGTGAATTGGTAGCGTCAGCCGTTAGAGAAGCCACGGTGCTCCTACAGCCGGGTAGCGGTCGGTGCTTGCCGGGCAGCCAGCAGGGGGATTGTCCGGGGTCATGTTGGCTACGTCACCGCCGAGCGGAAGCAGCCGGTGCTGTTCGGACACTGCACGCAGAGGGATACGTAACTCACTGCCACCGGTCGACCGTGGCGTATCGGGCGACACTTTGGCGTCCATTGAGGTGCGTACAGCTCACCAGTCCCACCAGGGCACAAGGTAGCCGAGGATCCGGAGGGCCAGTACGAGGAGCTTGCCGATTGGTCTTGTCCACTTGTACAGCTCGGGGTGGCGACGCTTCGGCTGTGGGTTTGCGTAGCCGGGCAGGTAGCGGGCGGACTCGGGGATGCGGTCGGCCCTTCCCTGGAGGCCGTCTTTGTACCAGTAGACAGAGTGGGCGTAGTTCTGGGCGGGGTTGGTGTTACCGGACTTGAGGCCCGAGCGCCGGACGCTGCGAACTGAGCGACCGCGAGTGGCACCGGCCTTCCCGTGCGTAGCACCGGAGTAGGGATGCGATGCCATCGTGCCGGCCTGGTGGCCGGCTCCGGCTCCGTCTCCCGATGTTCCCGGCGGCGACCGGTACTCCAGGGCCTTTGCCGATTTCCGGGTATTGCCCCAAGGGCTCATCAGGAGGGGCTCACTTTCGGGGGGCTCATCGGGAGGTGCTCACTTGCGGGCGTTCACTTGTGAGGGCTCACTTGCGGATGCTCACTCGATCACCACGGCGACGTCGCCTGCCGAGACGGAGTCGCCCTCCGACACGTTGACCGTCTTCACGGTGCCGCCGCGCCCGGCCTCCAGGGAGTTCTCCATCTTCATTGCCTCGAGGACGCAGACCGCCTGGCCTGCCTCGACGGTATCGCCAGCTGCGACGAGGACCTTTACGATGGTCCCCTGCATCGGGATGAGGACATTGCCGCCACCCGAATGCGCCCCGACGGTGGAGGACGGCGACCTCCTGCGAACAACACGGGCAGGGAGTCGTGACGACCGGCTGTTACCGGGGAGGGGGAGCCACAGCCGCACCTGGTAGCGGCGCCCGTCGAGCTCGGCAGTGACGGTCGTGTCGAGGAGCTCTCCCCGGTCTCCGCCAGGGCGCTCGCCAGGGCGCTCGGCGGGATCGACCGGTGCGGCCAGCGCAGCGCCGGACCGCCCCGCTGCCCCCTCGCTTGCGGCCGCCAAAGCCGCCGCGCTCAGGTCCACCCGTTCCTCCAGCCACCTCGTCGAGTGGATGCCCTCTTGAAAATCTCCGTGCGACAGTATTGCCAGCTCTGCCGGGATCGTGGTCGCCACTCCGGCGATCCTCGTCTCGGCCAGAGCACGCCGGAGCCGGGCGATCGCCTCGTCCCTATGCGGCGCCCATACGATCAGTTTGGCTATGAGGTTGTCGTAGTACTGACTCAGCTCATCGCCGGCTTCGTAGCCCGCGTCCAGCCGTGCCCAGGGTCCTCCGGGGGCGTTCAGCACGGTGATGCGCCCGGGGCTCGGCACGAAGCGCCCTTCCGCCGGGTCCTCCGCATTGATCCTCGCCTCGATTGCGTGGCCGCGGCGCACGATATCCTGCTGCGATACGGGCAGCGACTCGCCGGAGGCCACGAGCATCTGAAGCCTGACGAGGTCGAGCCCTGTCAGCATCTCGGTGACCGGATGCTCGACCTGAAGCCTGGTGTTCATCTCCAGGAAGTAGAACTCGCCGTCCTGGTAGAGGAACTCGACGGTTCCGGCGTTGGCGTAGCCACACGCCAAAGTCACCTTGACCGCAGCCTCGCCCATGGCCTGGCGAAGATCCTCGCTGAAGCCCGGAGCCGGGCTCTCCTCGATGAGCTTCTGGTGGCGGCGCTGTGTCGAGCAGTCCCTCTCGCCGAGCCAGACAGCGTTACCGTGGTTGTCTGCCATCACCTGCATCTCGATGTGGCGTGGCCAGGAGAGGTACTTCTCCATGTATACCTCGTCGCGTCCGAAATACGCTGCCGCCTCCCTGCGGGCGGATTCGAGCGCTGCGACCACGTCCGCTGCCGACGCGACCACCTTCATACCCCGGCCGCCACCGCCGAACGCAGCCTTGATAGCGATGGGCCAGCCCGTCGCTTCGCCGAAGGAGACAACCTCGGACGGGTCCGTGATGGCCTCGGTGGTGCCCGGGACCCCGGCGACACCTGCCGACTCGGCGGCTATTCGGGAGCTGATCTTGTCGCCCATGGTCTCGATCGCCTCCGGCGGGGGGCCTACGAAGACAGCGCCTGTACCGACGACGGCTCGGGCGAAGCCGGCGTTCTCGGCGAGAAAGCCGTATCCGGGATGGACGCAGTCCGTCTCGGTCCTCTTGAGCACGTCCAGTATGGCGTCGACGTTCAGGTAGCTCTCGGCGGGGGTTGATCCACCGATTGCGTAGGCCTCATCTGCCATGCGCACGTGCATCGCGTTACGATCCACATCGGAGTAGAGCGCGACCGATGCGATGCCCATCTCCCGGCAGGTCCGGATCACCCTTACGGCGATCTCTCCGCGGTTGGCGACGAGCACTTTCTTCAGCATGCCGTTTCCATCACTCTCTGTAGCACTTACCTTCCCTTTCCCAGATGTGCGGCCACACCCGGGGCGCGATGGGTGCGGCGGCGTTGTCACCAGCCTAGCCGCCAAGGGGTGCACCGCCAAGGCCCGGGCGTTGATGCCGGGTCGTCGATCCGGGGGGCGGGACGGGTTGATCCGGCGTAGTGCCGCACGAAACAAGCTCTTCATGGGGAGGAAGCCCGGCCGCAACACGCGACCTGTTCAATTGCGGACAGGTTGGCAAACGGTTGGGCCGGGAAGTTCTCCCGAGAAGTCTCGGCGCTTGCCATCCAGCGACAGAACAGGAAGGAGATATCGGAGCATGGTTCCCTACCCGCACTGGTTGAACCCGGGCGACAATGCGTGGCAGCTCTTGGCGGCGACACTCGTCGGGCTGATGAGCCTGCCGGGCATTGCCGTGCTTTACGGCGGCCTCGTGCAGCGAAAATGGTCGGTTAACACCATGTTGATGGCGTTTACGGGCTTCGCGCTGGTGCTCGTCGTCTGGGTGCTGTGGGCGTTCAAGATGGGTTTCGGTGCCCCGGCGCATCTGGGTCCGGGAATCCTCAGCCTTTTCGTTGGCAAGCCGGGACCGGTGCTCGGTCACGCGGCCGAGCAGGCGAGGGCCAATATCCCGCTGCTGAACGGATTAATGCCGAAGTTCAGGTTCCCGCAGTCGAGCCTGGTCTACTTCCAGTTCGTGTTCGCTGCGATCACGCCGCTTCTCTTCCTTGGAAGCGTCATCGGCCGGATGAACTTCAAGGCGTGGGTCGTCTTCGTTCCCCTGTGGACGACGTTTGCGTACTCGGTGAACGCGATGCTGATGTGGGGCGGGGGCTTCTGGGCGGGTAAGGGGGCGCTCGACTACTCAGGCGGCTACGTGATCCATCTCGCTGCGGGGACCACGGGCTTCGTGATGGCAGCCGTGCTCGGTCCCAGGCTCAAGCGTGACCGTGCCCACGGGGTACCGAACAACCTCCTCCTCGTGGCAGTCGGAGCGGGCATCCTGTGGCTCGGCTGGAACGGCTTCAACGGCGGCGACCCGTACTTCGCAGGTGCCAATGCCGCCACGGCCGTCCTCAATACCAACCTCGCTACGGGCGCGGCGATGCTCACCTGGGTGCTCATCGACCTGTTCGTCTCGAAGGAGAAGAAGCCGACCTTTCTTGGGGCGGTGAACGGCATGATCGTCGGGCTCGTCGCCATCACGCCTGCTGCCGGGTTCGTGAACGGTCTCGGGGCCATGCTCATGGGGCTCATCGCCTCGGTGGTCGTCTGGCTGGCGTGGAACAAGCTGCCGAAGGTCTGGCCGTTCAGGAAGGTGGACGACGCTCTTGGGGTGGTATATACGCACGGGATCGCAGGGCTTACGGGGGGGCTCCTTGTCGGGCTTTTCGCCGACCCGCGGGTGATCGAGTATCTCGGGGTGGGAAGCCACCCGAACGTCTCGGCGGCCGGCGCCTTCTATGGTCATCCGGGCCAGCTGGCCATCCAGGCGGGGGCGGCTGGCACGATCATCGCGTGGGACGCGGTAGTGACTTTCGTGCTGCTGAAGCTTATCGGCCGGGTGATACCGCTGCGGATGAAGGATGAGGAACTCGAACAGGGAGACCTGGCGGTGCACCAGGAAGAGGTGTATCCGGTCGAGACCATTGCAGGGAGGATCTCATGAAGGTAGTCGTTGCGGTGATCAAGCCGTTCAGGCTGGTCGAGGCTAAGGACGCGCTGCGTGCCCTGGGCATCGGAGGGATGACGGTGACCGAGGCGGAGGGTTTCGGTCGCCAGAGGGGGCACACCGAGGTCTACCGCGGAGCGGAGTACGAGGTCGACTTCATGCCGAAGCTCCGGGTGGAGATCATCGTCGAGGACGAGCTTGTGGAACCGGTCGTGGACGCGCTGCTAGACTCCGCCAAGACCGGCAAGATCGGCGACGGGAAGATCTGGGTCTACCCGGTGGAGGAGGTCGTCAGGGTGAGGACGGGAGAGCGGGGCTCTGACGCTCTGTAGTTAGGTACACTAGGCGGCCGGGTAGGTGGTCAGCGGCTGGCCGGGCCGCTGGCAGGGCTGAGGGCCGGACGTGATTGTGGTACCCGGGTGCGGGCGCCGGGGGCGATTGGCGGCGGCCGCGAGGATTGATGCTCGAAAGGAGAGCTGATGGAAAAGAGGACACCTGAGGATGTGCTCCGGCTCATCTCGGATGCAGGTATAGAGATCGTGGATCTCAGGTTCTGCGATCTCGTCGGGAGCACGCAGCACTTCTCGATGCCCGCGCACGAGCTGACCGCGGACTCCTTCGTCGAGGGGCTTGGCTACGATCCGGTGGGGCGGGCCGAGGCCAGCTTCGAGCCCGGCGCCAGCGGGCCGATGGAGGGTGGCTTCGGTTTCGATGGCTCTTCGATCAGGGGTTTTCAGTCGATCGAGGAGTCGGACATGCTGCTCCTTCCCGATCCCAATACCTGTGTGATTGATCCGTTCCGGCGCCATCGCACCCTGAACGTGAACTGCTTCATCAAGGACCCGATCACGGGCGAGTTCTACTCCAGGGACCCGCGCTACGTGGCAACCAAGGCGGAGAGGTACGTGAGGGAGTCGGGGATCGCCGACACCGCCTTTTTCGGGCCCGAAGCAGAGTTCTTCGTCTTCTCGGACGTGCGCTACCATCAGGACGCGCACAGCTCCTCTTACGCGGTCGACTCCGAGGAGGGCATCTGGAACTCCGCCAGGGACGAGGGTCCCAACCTCGGTTACAAGCCCCGCCACAAGGAAGGTTACTTCCCCGTGCCTCCGACCGACCACTACCAGGATCTTCGCTCCGAGATGATCCTCGTAATGGAGAGCCTGGGCATCGACATCGAGGTCCAGCACCACGAGGTGGCCACCGCAGGCCAGGCCGAGATCGACATGCGCTTCTCGCCGCTTCTCCAGATGGCGGACAACCTGCAGCTCTACAAGTACGTCGTCAAGTCGGTGGCGTGGCGGGAAGGTCTCAGCGCGACATTCATGCCCAAGCCGCTCTTCCAGGACAACGGATCGGGTATGCACGTCCACCAGTCGCTGTGGAAAGACGGCGTGCCGCTGTTCGCCGACGCCGACGGGTACGCCGGCATCTCGGAGATGGCGCTTCACTACATCGGCGGGCTCTTGAAGCACGCCCCCTCGATCCTCGCTTTCGCCGCGCCGACGACCAACTCGTACAAGCGGCTGGTCCCGGGATTCGAGGCACCCGTAAACCTGGTCTACTCTCAGCGCAACAGGTCGGCCGCCTGCCGCATACCGATGTATTCCTCCTCCCCGAAGGCGAAGCGGGTGGAGTTCAGGTGTCCGGACCCGTCGGCCAATCCCTACCTGGCTTTTCCGGCGATGCTAATGGCGGGGCTCGACGGCATCCGCAACAAGATCGACCCGGGCGACCCCCTCGACGTCGATGTCTACGGCCTGTCGCCCGAGCAGATGGCGGGTATTCCCCAGGTTCCGGGCTCCCTTGACGAGGCACTCGACGCACTGGAGAGCGACAACGCCTATCTGAAAGAGGGTGGCGTATTCACCGACGACCTCCTCGAGGAGTGGATCAGCTACAAGCGGATCAACGAGGTGGACGAGCTGCGTCTCCGGCCGCATCCATGGGAGTTCCACCTCTACTACGACGTGTAGGATTGCTCGCGGCGCCCATTCCGGGATCGCCGCCAAGCGCGCGGGTATGCCGCAAGGTAAGGGCCCGTGTCATAATTAGTGGGATGATATCCGGCGAGTCAGGGGCGTCATCTGGCAAGGACGAGGACACAGATGTACCAGGGAGTACATCGAGGACGAGGACACAGCCAGGGGCGTCATCTGGCCGTCGGGATCGCTCAATTAATTATGACACGGGCCCTAAGCAAGGTGGGGCGTGCGGTAACGGCTGGCATGACGCAACAGCGGCCTGTCCAACGCTGGCTGTCGCCGGGCTCAGGTTGGGAGCGAGACGATCGTCCTGGCATGGAGCCTCAGCGGGCTCGCAGGATGTAGCCGACGGAGCGCACGGTATCGATCAAGTTGGCGTGGCGGTCACCGAGCTTGGAGCGGAGCCGGCGGATGTGGACGTCAACGGTTCTGGGGCCGCCGTAATAGTCGTATCCCCAGACCCGACTCAAGAGGGCGTCCCTCGTGAATACGCGCTCGGGATTCGCTACCAGGAAGGCGAGTAGTTTGTACTCCATGAAGGTAAGGTCGAGCGTCTCGCCCGCCACGGTCACCCGGTAGCTGGCGGGGTCGATTGCTACGGGGCCGTACGAGAGGCGGTCCTCTGGCGTGCCGGCTACCTCCGTTATCCGGAACGCGATCTGCAGCCGCATCTCGAGCTCCTCGGCCCGCGCCTCGGCAAGGCACCAGTCGCTGAAAAGCCCTTTGGCAGCCCCGATCCAGTGCAGCTGCGACGCCGACACTACGGCGAGAACGGGGCGTGCCGCGTGTGCGCCGCCGCCGATGGCCGCATGGCTGCCTGCGCCTGCACGGCTGGCGACGCCTTCATGACCCGTACCGCCGGTACCGCCAGCACCGCCGGTACCGCCGGTACCGCCCGACAGTACCTCCAGGAAGCGGAGCGCCCGCTGTGGAATATCTGCGAACGAGACGATAGCGCCTGTGATCGGCTCACGCGGAGAGACGGCGTCCTCACCGGCGACAGGGACGAGTGCGATGTCTAGTCTCCCGGCCGCCTCGCGCACGGCCTCTGGCAACCGCGCCGGGTACGCCAGAACCGAACGGGCCGGCGAGCTGACAGGAGCGTCCTCCCCGTTGCTCACAGGATGTGGAGGTAGCGATCCAGCTCGAAGCTGCTCACGTGCTCCCGGTACTGCCTGCATTCCTCTCTCTTGTTCCTGATGAACCATTCGAAAGCGTGCTCTCCGAGGGTATGTCGTGCAAGCGACGACTGCTCCATGAGGGAGATGGCTTCGGACAGATCCTGCGGCAGTCCTGCGACTCCCTGGTTGCGAAGCTCCTGCGGTGCGGTCTCGAAAACATTGACGGTGGTCTCGCCCGGCAGCTCGTAGCCTTCCCGTATGCCCTGCATACCAGCCGCAAGCAGCATGGCGAATGCCAGGTACGGGTTGCTTCCCGAGTCGGTCGCCCGGTATTCGATCCGGGTCGTCTCGGGTCGGGCGTGGCGGACGTGCGGCACCCTCACCAGAGCCGAACGGTTGTTGCGCGCCCAGGTGGCATGCGTGGGAGCCTCGAATCCAGGCACAAGGCGCTTGTAGGAGTTCACCCATTGGTTCGTGACGGCGGTTATCTCCGGCGCGTGGCTGATCAGCCCCGCGACGAACTGCCGGGCGGTGGAGGAGAGGCCGACCGGGTCGTCAGCCGAGTAGAAGGCATTGGCATCGCCCAAGAAAAGAGAGAGGTGGGTATGCATCCCCGACCCCTGGAGGTCCTGGCGGGGTTTCGGCATGAACGAGGCGAACACGCCATGACGCCTTGCCACTTCCTTGACGATCATCCTTGCGGTCATGACCGTATCCGCCATGGTGAGGGCGTCGGTGTAACGGAGGTCTATCTCGTGCTGGCTCGGTGCGTCTTCGTGCTGGGTGTGTTCCACGGGAATCCCCATGTCCTCCAGCGCCTCGACGCTCTGGCGGCAGAGCTCGGACGTGAGCTCGGACGAGGCGAGGTCGAAGTAGGAACGGCTGTCCAGCAGGCGGGGCCCGCTGTAGTCCGGGCCGGAAGAGCCTTCGCTTCCACCGAAGTAGAAGTATTCGATCTCGGGAGCCGCGAAGAAAGTGTAGCCGGCTTCCTTGGCGCTCTTCATGGCCTGAGCGAGGACGTACCTGGGGCTTCCCTCGAACGCAGTGCCGTCCGTGTTCGAGATGTCGCAGAAAATCCTGGCGACGAGAGCTTCGCCGCTGCCGTTGCGCCAGGGGAGGATCTCGAACGTCTCGGGGTCCGGGTTCGCCACCATGTCGGCCTCCTGCACCCTGGAGAAGCCGTCAATTGATGAGCCATCGAAGGTCATGCCGTCTTCGAGCGCATCGGCGAGCTCCGCAGGCGCGATCGTCACCGCCTTGAGGGTGCCGAGTACGTCGGTGAACCAGAGCTGAACGGAGCGGATACCGCGCTCCTCCACCATTCTCAGGACGTACTCCCGACTCTGGCCGGACCCGTCGTTGTCTGGAAGAATGGTTTCCATGTCCTCCCGCAGTTTACCAGGCGGGTTCTGCTCCACCGGCGGGTGTGCAGGTTCCCGAGCGGGGCTGAGCGCGGGAAGGGACCGGCTGGACGCGGTCGGGAGGGATCGAAGGCGGTTGCGGTGAGCGAGGCATTTTGTCGCAGCACGACGATCGCCGGGCACGAGCTGCAGTGGTTCGAGGAGATCGGGTCGACGAACAGCTACCTCGTGGCAGAGGTGAAACGTGCCTGCAGTGCCGGCCGCAGTACCGGCTACGGACCGACGGGTTCCGCCGGGACGGGGACTGCCGCCGGGACGGAGGAGTGTCGCGCCCGAAGGGTTGCGGCAGCGGGCTCCGGTGCACGGGTGGAGTCATGGAGAGAAACGGGCGTGCCCGGTCTGGTGGCGGTGGCAGATTACCAGTCGGATGGCAGGGGCCGGCTGGACCGGCGGTGGGAGGCGCCGAAAGGCCGATGCCTGCTCGCGTCCATCGTCCTGCCGGAGCTTCTTGCGGCGCAGGATCTGCATCTGGCCGTCATGGCCACGGGCTTGGCCGTCAAGCAGGCTTGCGAGGAGGTGGCGGGGCTCGGAGTCGACCTCGTGTGGCCGAATGACCTGTACGTGGGAGCGAGCAAACTCGCGGGGTGCCTGGCGGAGGCCGTTGCCGCTGGTGAGCACGGCGTGGGGCCGGCGGGCGAGGCGCTCTTTGCAGTGGTGGCAGGCATCGGCCTCAACGTGTCATGGCCCCGGTCGCGTTCGGCGGGGCCTTCCGGATCGAGGCAGGCTACGTCGATCCTGCTGGAGACGGGGCGGGCAGTATCCCGCACGGCGCTCCTGGAGGGCATTCTTGCCGGGATCGACGCCTGGATGGGAGGCATGCAGGCGGCGGGATGGCGGGAGAGAACCGTGGGTGGTTACAGGAGCCGGTGCGTTACGCTCGGGCGGGTCGTGGAGGCCAGGTTGGTCACCGGCGAGACCGTTGCAGGTCCGGCGGTCGACTTGGACGAGGACGGATGCCTGGTGATTGATGCAGGACGTACGGCGCGGCGGATCAGCTCTGGCGATATCGTGATTCTCGGTGATGCCGAGCGGCGGCCCGAGGCCTGACCGTCCCACTTCTTCGACCTCCCCTGGCCAAGCGAGCCGGAGTCCCAGACGACGTCGGCGCGCTCGGGTTTGTTCACATTCTCTTAACCTCCCGCTCACGGCACTCTGATATATAGTCTCTATGATTCAGAGGTGGGCGACGAAACACTCGATAGAAGGGATTCGCTGAAGATGGGCCACGCAACAGAATGGACAACGAAAAGGAAGGTCTTGCAGGGAACCGGGTGCTTTGCGGCTCGTATGCGACAGCATCTTCGCGTGGTTCTCGCATCAGTTTGCGCCTCGAGCGCGGTGTTTGCGCTGGGGATCTCGTCGATGGAAGTCATTGGGGCCGTTGTGCCAAGTGCAGCGACTCCGGTCGCCCATGTGGCGCCCCGCAGTTTCGCTCTCTCCGTCCAGGGTCTTCCGAGCCCCGGTAGCTGCAACTCCGGGCCGGCGTGCTGTCCCCCGTCGGGAAGCGGCGTCGACTATTACGGGAACCTGCTCTACGGGTACGACAGCCAACTCGGCGAGAACCTGTATCTCGACGCCTACCTGCCCCAGGGCGCCTCCAGCCCTGTCCCCGGTGTCGTCGTAGTCCATGGTGGAGACTTCACCAGCGGGACCAAGTGCAGCAATGGACCTGAAGCGACGTACATGGCCCAGCAAGGGCTGGCGGTGTTCGCCATCGACTATCCGCTGGCGTCGAGCTCCCAGCACCCGTTCTTGCAAGCCCCCGCTGACACCGCGCTCGCCGTGCAGTGGGTGCGGGCGAACGCGGCAGCCCTGCAGACGAAACCCGCCGAGCTCGCCCTGTGGGGCACCTCCGCTGGCGCACCCATTGCCTTCGACGCGTCGTACGAAGCGGCCATGTCGAACCGCTCTGCCGCCGTGCAGGCCGTGGTCGGCTGGTCGGGAGCCTATGACTGGGTGACCGACTACTATGCCGATGCCAGCGCGCACCCCTCCGACTTCCAGGGAGCCGTCGATTACCTCGGTTGCAGCAACTTTATCGACTCGGCGTGCTTCAGAAACCTTCTCACCGCATCGCCAATTACCCACGTCACACGCAGCGATCCTCCGTCTCTGCTCGTTACCAGCACGGATGCCGGGACCAGTCCCGGACAGTGCGAGGTCGTCAACCCGCAGAACACCGTCGAGATGGCGACCGCACTCCAGACTCACGGCGCTCCGGTCACCATCCAGGCGACGAGCGCTTGTGCCCATTCGATCGCATACGCCAACGACCCCATCGACCCCCCGGGCACCGGCACGATGATCGAGAACACGACGTCGTGGCTGCTCCAAACCCTAGCGAGCCCACCCTCGCCCACCGTGCCCTCTCCGTTGCCGCCGCCTATCACCGGCCCCACCGTGGTCACGAACACCTCCAGCTGCCCACCTCCTCCCGGTTCGAATGTCAACTACACGGCAAACCTCGTGTACGGGCAGGACTTCAACAACCCTATCTACCTCGATGCCTACCTGCCCCAGGCGGTCTCTGGCGACGTTCCTGCGGTGATCATCGTGCACGGTGGCGGCCACGTGTCGGGTGACAAGTGCGACGTGTCGAGCGAAGCCATAGCGCTGGCTCAGAACGGTATCGCCGCATTTGCCGTCAGCTACCCACTTGCCACCGCCAGCCAGCCGACCTTCCCGAACCCGGTCTACGACGTCATGAACGCCGTGGCGTGGGTACGCGCCAATGCGGCGACCTACGGCGTCGCCCCGAACGAGATCGGCCTCTGGGGTGGCTCCGCCGGCGGAAATCTGGCGCTGTCCGCCGCGCTCGCGGCGCCGCTGATTCAACCTTCGGCAGCCGTGGGCACCGTGGTGGACTGGTCGGGCACCGCGGATACCTTCGAACTGATCGGCGAGTACCAACAGATATCGTCTGGTTTCAACCTGGCCAACACGAGCTGGGCAAAGTACCTCGGCTGCAGCGACCCGTGGAGCCAAGCCTGGGACCCGACAGCGAACACCTGCCTCGTTCGCTACGAGCAAGCGTCGCCCGCTCAGCTCATCGACCCGACGCCACCGCCACCGACAGCGGCTCCCGCGATTCTCGTCGCCGCGTCGACGGACTTCACGGGCAACGGCACCTGCGAGATCGTCCCTCCACGCCAGCAGGAAGAGGTAGAGACCCGGGCGCAGGCAGACGGCTTGACCGCGCAGATGGATCTGAACTCCTTGTGCGCTCACGCCTTCGCCTACGACTCGACCGAGTTCCCCGCCACCCTTGCATTTCTCGAGGCGCACCTCATCCCCTCCTCGCCGGCTTCGGTCACGTCGGTCACCGGACCGGCTCCGTCGAGCAACACGGCCGCGGCGGGCGGCGTTACCTATACTATCGGCTTCACCACGAGCGGTTCGGGTGGCCTGAGCGCGAACGCGTCGACGATTACGCTCACCGCGACGAGCGGCACGGCATTCTCGGCGAGCCCGACGGATTACACGGTGAACGGCACCGCAGTCGGGACCGGCGGCATAGTGCTCGGGAGCTCCGGAGCGACGACGCAGATCACCATCCCGCCCGGCGTGATGATCGCCGGCGGGGCGGCGGTGACGGTCGTAGCAGCTAACGCGACGAATCCGCCGGCGGGCACGTACGCGATGGGCGTCTACACGTCTTCGGACACCGTTGCCGCGTCGACCCCGGCCTACACGATCACAGCGCCGCTCACCGGCTCGGCATATACTCCCGTAAACCCCTTCCGGATCGTCGACACCCGCTGCGCCGGTGGGTCGCCGCCCGGTTTCTGTGCGAGCGAGAACGTGCCGGTGGCAAACGCGGCGCTCGGCTCGATAGGTGCGGGCCAGACCGAGGCGGTGCAGATCGACGGCACCGGACCCGGGGCGGACCAGGTGCCCGGGAGCGGCGTGGCCGCGGTCGTCGTCAACATAACGGTCGAGAACTTCGGCGGCCAGAGCGGCTACCTCGCACTTTACCCGGGTAGCTCCGCCCCGGCCGTGTCCAGCATCAACTGGGTAAAGACGTCGCCGGGGGCCATTGCGAACCTCGCCACGGTACAGGTGTCGCCGGCCGGTACGATCACGGTCGCAAACGGCGCGGGCCTGGGATCGGTCGATTACGAGCTGGACGTGCAGGGCTATTACACGGCGCCGTCGGGGAGCAGCAAGGCAGGGCTATACGACCCGCTCCCCCCGTACCGGCTCGCCGACACGAGATGCGTAACCAACAATAGCCTCTCGGATTGCTCGGGTATCCCGAGTAAGAACAAGGCCTTGACGTCGTTCACAGCGGGCCATACCGAGAACGTGTCCGTCGACGGGTCGGGTGGCGTCCCCTCTGGCGGGGTGGAGGCCGTGGTTCTGAACGTGACCGTCGTCGCCACGACCGTCGGGAGCGGTTATGTCACCGTGTATCCTGCAGGGTCCACGAAGGCTACGGTCAGCAACGTCAACTGGACCCAGGGCGAGACGGTCCCGAACCGGGTCACGGTTCGAGTTTCCGCGAGTGGCCTGGTTGGTGTCTACAGTTCCGCAGGCGCGGAGGTGATCGTGGACGTGAACGGTTACTACACCGACGGGTCGAGCGGGACCCAGACCGGCTCGCTGTTCAATCCGATCAGCCCCACTCGTTACTCCGACACGAGGTGCTCGTCTAGCACTCCTCCGGCCGACTGCTCGGGTATTACGGCGATCTCTGCAGCCAACGGACTGTTACCGGCCATCCAGCCCGGCGGCAAGGACGCCGTGATCGTAGGGGGTGCAGGGGCCAACCTCGTGCCGGCGGGTGCGATCGCATTCGTCGGGAACCTCACGGCGGCCGGGCCGACCAAGGGCGGCTTCCTGGCGCTGGATCCGGCGCAGGCGAACCCGTCGACGTCCGATGTCAATTTCCGGGCCGGGTCGACCGCGGCGAACATGGTGATCGGCGGCCTCGATTCGAAAGGTGAAGTGGCGGTCTACAACTCCGCGAGTACTGCGACCGAGATCCTGCTCGACGTGACGGGGTATTTCGGCCCGTCGACCTGACGGCCGGGCGCGGGGTAGCTAGCATCGCAAGGCCGGGTGCCGGGTCGGGTCGGGCGACGTTTCGATCGTTCGAGCAGGTTGTCGGCGCGGGATGGACCGTCTTCCGGGTTCCGTAATGTAACCTGGTCGCTATGCGTTTGATGATTACCGGCGGTGCTGGCTTCATAGGCTCCAACTTCGTGCGCTACTGGCTCGACCGGCATCCGGACGATCGCCTCGTCGTCTACGACCTCCTTACCTACGCGGGTTGCATCGAGAGTCTCGACGACGTGCGCGACAGGATCACCTTCGTGAAGGGCGACATCTGCGATCTGGATCTGGTCCGTCACGCCATCGAGGGCCACTCGGTCGAGTACGTGGTGAACTTCGCTGCCGAGTCGCACAACAGCCTGGCGGTGGTCGACCCGGCCCGGTTTTTCCGGACCAACGTGCTTGGCACCCAGACGCTCCTTCACGCCGCCAAGGAGACCGGGGTCAAACGGTTCCACCATGTATCGACCTGCGAGGTGTACGGCGATCTGGACCTGGATTCCGACGAGATGTTCACGGAGGAGAGCCCGTATCGGCCCCGCACCCCCTACAATGCCTCGAAAGCCGGCGCCGACCATGCGGTGAGGGCCTATGTGAATACCTTCGGACTGGATGCCACCATCACGAACTGCGCCAACAACTTCGGTCCGTACCAGTTCCCGGAGAAAGTGATACCACTCTTTGCTACGCATGCCCTGAATGACGAGCCTCTCCCGCTCTATGCGTCGACGCGAAACAAGAGGGAATGGCTCCACGTTATCGATCATTGCCGGGCGATCGAGGCGGTCCTTCTCGTGGGGCGTGCGGGTGAGACGTACCACGTGGGGAGCGGGGTGGAGGCCGATATCGAGCAGATTGCCGACGCTGTCCTGGGAGCACTGGGTAAGCCGGACTCGCTGAAGAAGATTGTTCCGGACAGGCCCGGCCACGACAGGCGTTACCGGCTCGACTACTCCAAGATCCACCACGAACTGGGCTGGGAGCCGACCATCGGGTTCGAGGATGGCATGAAGGAGACGGTTCTCTGGTATAGGGACAACCGGAGCTGGTGGGAGCCGCTTCTCGCCAGGGCGCCGGTGGTCGAGGATTCCTGGGGTCGGTGAAGGTTCTCGTCACGGGGGCGGGAGGGCAGTTGGCTTCCGATCTGGCTGACGCGTTGGCCAGCACGCTGCCCCCGGGTGCGGACGGTGGATCGGCCTGGCACCGCCGGGTCAAGACCATGTCGCCCTGTGATGTGATGGAGCTGCGCGAGGAGGATGTGGATATCGTCGGGCGGGCTTCTGTCCTTCAGGTTTTCGAGGCCCTCTCTCCAGAGGTGGTGATCCACGCAGCAGCCATGACGAATGTGGACGGCTGCGAGGCCGACCCCGGCAGGGCCTTTGCCGTGAACGGGATCGGGACACGCAACATCGCCGAAGGTGCCCGGAGGTGCGGCGCTCACGTTGTCTACATCTCCACGGACTACGTGTTCGACGGCACCTCGGAGCGGCCGTACGTGGAGTGGGACAGGACCAATCCGCTGTCGGTCTACGGCCGCTCGAAGCTCGCAGGAGAGTTCGAGCTCGATCCGGGATCGTCTGTTGTCCGGACGTCGTGGGTCTGCGGGGCCCGGGGCTCCAATTTCGCGCGGTCGATCAAGAACGCGTACGAGGCCGGCAAGCCGCTCAAGGTGGTGGACGACCAGAGGGGCTCGCTCACGGTCACCGCGGACCTGGCGTGTCTCGTGGCTGTGCTCGCGACGGACAGGCTCCCCGGCGTGTTCCACGTGACCAATCAGGACTCGGGTAGCTGGTTCGATGTCGCCAGACACGTGGTGGCGGGGTGCGGGGGCGACCCGGGAATCGTCGAGCCGATCCCTACCTCCGCCCTCGATCCGCCGCGGGCCGCTCCCCGGCCGGCCAACTCGGTGCTGGAGAACAGGGCCCTGCAGGCGCTGGGTATGGAGCTATTGCCCCCTTGGCAGGACGGCCTGTCGAGGCTTCTCGAGGTCCTGGATTGACGGATCGGGGAGGGAATCCCGGAGCGGGGGTGAGACCGGGGTGAGACCGGCGGAAACGGAGGGGATCCCCGGTGCGGGGGTGCCTTCTGGGGCGACGGCGCAGGTTGCCGGGGCGACGGCGGCAGTTCCCGGTTCGGTGACAGTGTCCCCCGCAACATCGGCAGTCGTTGTCAACCACAACGCTGGCGAACATCTTCAGCGCTGCGTCGAGTCCCTCCTTGTCGCCGGTGCGGTAAGGGTGGTCGTCGTCGACAACGCATCCGGCGACGGGTCCGCCGAAGCGCTGCGTGCCCGGCGGGACTTGCCGTCCGTCCGTGTGGTGGATGCGGGAACGAACTTGGGCTACGGCTCCGCGGTCAACCGGGGGATGGCGACGCTGGCCGAGGAGCTCGTTCTGGTCTGCAACCCGGACGTAGTTGTGGAGACCGGTACTCTGCAGGAGCTGGCCGGAGTGCTCGCCGCCGCGCCGGTAGCGGGTGTGGCCGGGCCGTCCATATGGAATACCGATGGGTCACTGTATCCGTCTGCGAGACGATTTCCATCGTATATCGAGGCTGGGGTTCACGCTCTCGCCGGGCTTTTCGTTCCGGGGAACAGGCTGTCCAGGCGGTACCGGATGGAGGGCGAGCTTGGCACGCCGGGCGAGGGTGAGCCCGTCGGGGTTGGAGAGGCGGTACGTGATAACAGTGGCACGAAAGCCCGCCAGGTCGACTGGGTATCGGGAGCGATCTTCCTGGCGAGGCGCCGGGCACTCGAAGAGGTGAGAGGTTTCGACGAGGGCTACTTTATGTACGGGGAGGACGTCGATCTCTGCTGGAGGCTCGGCCGGGCGGGGTGGGGGGTGCTATACGTACCCGGCGCCCGGGCTGTCCACGAGGGCGCAGTCTCGACGAGCCGGCAGCCCTACCGGATGATACTGGCTCACCACCGTTCCACCCTCAGGTTTGCAGTCAAGACGTCGACCGGGTGGCGCAGGCTCCTTGTTCCGGCCGCGGCTGCAGTGCTCGGCATACGGCTCGTCGCGGCCCTGCTCCGCCAGCAGCGATCCGGGAAGCATCGGCGTCCTCCGGCCTGACGCCTGGGTCCGGTTCGTTGACAGGCCGCTGGCGTTCGGTTCGCCGGGTGTTTGCCGAGGGGCCGGGTGTTTGCCGAGGGGACTGAACCCGGCATCCCGATCCGGTGAAGCTCTACCGAGGTGAGATGAGCTCCATCCCCCCGAGGTAGGGCCGGAGCACCTCGGGTACGACGACGGACCCGTCGGGCCGGACGTTGTTCTCGAGGATCGCGAGCAGCGCCCGGTCCGTGATGGCGGTGGCGGAGATGGTATGCGGAAAGACCATGCCGTTCTCCCCGCGGTAGCGGATCTTGAAGCGGCGTGCCTGGTAGTCAGTTAGATTGCTGTTCGAGTGGGTCTCGCGGTAGGTGCCGAAAGAGGGGAACCATGCTTCGGTGTCATATTTCTTGTAGGCAGGCGCGCCGAGGTCCCCCACGCAGACTCTCACGACACGGTAGGGGAGTCCGAGGCCGGACATGATCGCCTCTGCGTTTTCCTGGCAGCGATCGAGCCACGACTGCGAGTCCTCGGGTCGGCAGATGACGATCTGCTCGACCTTGTGGAACTGGTGGACCCGGAAACCGCCCCTCGTAGCCTTGCCGGCGGCTCCCGCCTCCGTCCGGAAGCACGGGGTGAAGGCGGTCACGAGTATCGGCAGCTCATCAGCGTCGAGGACGGAGTCGCCGTAGTAGCCGATCAGCGTCTGCTCGGAAGTCCCGATGAGCGACAGGTCGGTGTTCTCGATCCTGTAGATCTCGCCGGCAAAGAAGGGGAGGTAGCCGGTCCCGAAGAGCACCTTGTCCCGTGCCACGACGGGAGTCATCATCGGCGTGAAGCCCCGCTCTGCCAGGTGGTCGAGAGCGTAGGAGAAGAGCGCCCATGCCATACGAGCCCCGGCCCCGCGCCAGTAGTAGAAACCGGAACCCGCAACTTCGGCGCCCCGCTCCAGGTCGAAAATCTCGAGGCGGGTGCCGACCGCATCGTGAGCCCGCCCGTCGTCCGCGGCAACCGGATCCCCGATCCGGCGAAGTTCGACGTTGCCCTCCTCACCCTCTCCTTCGGGGGTGTCGTCCGCCAGGAGATTGGGCAGGCGGGCCCAGAGATCGTCCCGGGCATCCTGAAGTGCCTGGACCTCATCGCCAGCTTGGCGTAGCTCCTCTTTGAGACCGCGGGCCGCCTCGATCTCCTCGGGTGTCCGGGGTGCCTTTCCCAGGCTGCGTTGGCGCGAGCGGAGTTCCTCCGATTGCTGGGTCCTGGCCCGTAGCGCCACGTCGAGCTCGATCAACTTGTCCACGTCGACGTCGGATCCGCGAAGTGCGACCATGCGCCGGACCAGGTCGGGATCGTTGCGCAGGAGGGTGATGTCGATCATCGCATCGGGAGGGCGGCGACAGGGAGGGCGGCTACGTGGAGGCGGGCTGCGGCTGGGCCGCCTACCGGGCGACGATCTATGCTTTCTCCGTATGGATGCTGCATCGAGGACGGCGGGAGGCGGCGGTCCGGCTGTAATCTGCTCCGATATGTCGATGACATACGGCGAGCTTACCGCAGTCGCCAGCCTGTCTTTCGAGGCATACCCGGGCCGGATACTGGCGATCCTCGGGCCCAACGGTGCGGGGAAGACCTCCACCATCGAGGCATTGGAGGGCTACAGGAGGCCGTCGGGCGGGGAGGTTCGCGTTCTCGGCCTTGATCCGGCCGGCGACAGCCGCAGGCTTGCACCGAGAATAGGGGTCATGCTTCAGGAGGGAGGGGTATATCCCTCGATGACGCCGCAGCAGGTCATCAGGCTTTTCTCGGGTTACTACCGCCGTTCGTGCGACCCGGACCGGGTTCTCGGCGAGGCCGGTCTTACGGCCGCTGCGAGGACACCCTACAGGCGGCTTTCTGGTGGCGAAAGGCAGCGATTATCACTCGCTCTGGCACTGCTTCCCAACCCCGATGTAGCGTTCCTGGACGAGCCCACGGCGGGCGTCGATCCGGAAGGCAGGTTGGCGATCAGGGGACTGCTCGAGGAGCTGAGAGAGAGCGGTGCATGCGTGATCCTGACCACCCATGAGCTTGCTGAGGCGGAGCGACTTGCCGACGAGGTGTTGATCCTGGCCCGGGGTCGCTGCGTGATGCGGGGCACCCTGAAGGAGATCCTTGCCGCCTCTCCGGATGGACCGGTGCCGGCTCGCCTGCGCACATCCGTAAGGATCGATGCCGACGAGCTGTGCCGGCATCTCGGCGAGGCACCCGGTTGGGTCGTGGAGGAGGCATCATGCACCTACGAGTTGAGGGTTGCACCGAGTCCCGATCAGCTGGCGGCCATGACCGCCTACCTGGCAGCCGAGAACGTGGCCATCGAGGCGCTGGATACCGGTGCGAGGAATCTGGAGGATGCCTATCTGCAGGTCGTCAGGGGCGAGAGATTGGAGGAGCGGTGACCGAGGTTGCTCGGGCGGCAGAGGAAAAGGCCGGGGCACCGCTTCACCGGCGCCTGATCGTGCAGTCGAAGGCCGAGGTGGCAATGGCTCTCCGGCGGGGCGAGTCGCTGCTGGTCACCCTCGGGATTCCCCTGATCCTGCTGGTTTTTTTCGCCGAGGTGCATGCTTTCACTGTCGCCCACGAGAAGCCGATAGATTTCCTCGCTCCGGGCATACTGGCCCTCGCCGTCATGTCGACTGCAATGGTGAGCCTCGGGATCGCTACCGGGTTCGAGAGGGGATACAAGTACCTGAAGAGGCTGGGATCGACGCCGCTGGGCCGCCCGGCGCTCATCACAGCGAAGGTGGCCGGCGTGCTCGTTCTGGAGATCATCCAGGTGGCGCTGATCCTCGCTGTGGCGGCCGGTCTCGGTTGGAACGGGGGCGGCAACGCTGGCGAGGTGATCGCGGTCATGATTCTCGGTACGATCGCATTCTCCGGAATAGGTCTCCTGCTAGCGGGATCGCTCAAGGCAGAGGTGAACCTGGCGGTGACGAACGGTCTCTACATCGTGCTCCTGCTGGTCGGCGACATGATCGTGCCTCTGTCGAGATACCCGGGATGGCTGGCTGCGATTGCCAAGGCCCTGCCTGCGGCGGCACTGGCGGAGGGTCTTTCGCATTCGCTGGGCCACTCGGGTGGCGTGCCGGGGTCGAGCTGGGCCGTCCTCATCATCTGGGCCGTGGCCGCTCCGGCGGCGGCTGCGCTCGCGTGGCGGTGGGAGTAGAGGGGCATGGCTCCTCCGGCATCTGGGGCTCCCGGTACCGGCGAAGCGAGCGGCAGCCTGGGTCCGACTCTGGCCCGCTGGGCGGCCGCCGTCCGGCCAGGTGACATACCCGAGAGGGTGCTGAGCCTCGCCACTGCCCAGATAGCTTCGCAGATCGCGGCCGCGAGGGCCACGCTTTCCCATCCGCTGGGCGGGAAGATTGTGAGTGCTTTCGGGCCGCCGCTCCAGAGCGATCCGAAGGCATGCGCCTACGTGCTGGCGGCGCTCACCATGGCGCTCGATTTCGACGACACGTTGTATGCCGGGCACGTGTCGCATTCCACTGTCTCCGTTCCGCTGGCCTACGCAACCGCGATGGGGTTGGACGGGATGCGCCTGGTGGCGGCAGTGGTGGTGGCCGACGAATGCGCAGCCCGGGTTACGGCGTCGGTCACGCTGGGGCCTTTCCGGGGCCAGACGGCCGCCCACACCCATCTCGCCGGTTCGGTGGCAGCTCGCATGTACCTGGAGAACGCATCATGGGGGGCATGGGCCAGGGCGTGGGGCATCGCTTTCACCGCGCCGCCGTGGACGCTGAATCACCCCTTCTTCGCCGGGGAGTCGAAGGCGCTGCTGGCGGCCACCCAGGTAAGGGCCGGTTTGGATGCATGCGATGCGGCCTTGGCCGGGATGGTTGGTGCCGCGGACGTGTTCGAGCACGCCGGGGGCGTGATGGAGTCGTATGCCGATGTGCCGCTACCGGGCGCGTTCACCCGCGGGCTCGGGAGCCGTTGGCACACCGACACGCTGTCGATCAAGCCGTATCCGGGTTGTGCTTACATCGACACCGCGGTCGACTGCGCAATAGCGTTACACGATATACTTGCGGCTGAGGGCGTCGTGGCCGGGCCGGGTACGGTGGAAGAGGTTGTGGTCAGGGCGTCGGCCTTCACGTCGGGAATGGAGAAGCGAGCCGGTGCCTACATCGAAGGGGCGGGTTCTCCGCTTACCGCGCTCCAGTTCTCCGTGGGGTATGCCGTGGCGGCCGGCCTTGCCAGGGGCGGGTTCTTGGCGGCAGACCTGGCGGGGGAGCGTCTGGCGGACGGGGGGATCTGGGCGCTGGCCGCCAAGGTGAGGGTCGAACACGACCTGGGCCTGACGCTGGCGGCACTTGGCGGGACCGCCCCGATCGGCGAGGCACTGCGGGAGGCGGGTGCGCGCGCAACCGGTTGGCTGGCGAAGATGGCGACGGCGGAAACCGTTACCGCAGGCGGCGCTGCGGCTGCAGGTGGTCGTGGCGGCGGGGGTGCCGGCGGTAACGATGCGGCTGGCGCGGGCGCGGGCGGCGAAGGCAGTGGGGGAGCGGTTGGGGCAACTGGCAACGCAGAGGATGGCGAGCAGGGATCCCCGTTTGGCCCGCCGTCTCCGGGATTCGAGGACGCGACGAAGCCCATCGGCGCTGCCGTGAGCGTCCGGCTCTCGACAGGCGAGGTGTTCGAGGTCCGCCGCGATGCCGCCCGGGGATCGCCGTCTGCGCCGGGCGAGGAGAGCCGGGAGGAAGTGGCGCGGGAGAAGCTCCTTGCGACGGGAGCATCCGCACAGGCGGTCGCACGGCTCGGCGGCCTGGTCTCCCTGGATGCGCCGTCGTTGGCCGAGGTGCTTGCAGATCTTCTTGCGTAGTAATGTGTAGCCTGCATGACGACGAGAGACATAGCAAAGCAGGTGGCGCGCGCTGCAAGATCCGGCTCGAGCAAGTCGTACAAGGGGAGCAGGCCTCTCAACTGGTATGCGAGCCTCGTAGTGATAGCGCTGCTCGGCATAGCGTCGATCGTCTACTCCCGCTACGAGCTCGGCCACAAGGCGAGTGCGTCGACCAACACGAACTCCAAGACGCATTACGCGGGGTTTGCGTTCGATATCTGCGGCAAGCTGGAGTCCAACCTGCCAGCGGCTCCGGCATCGTCGGCGTTGGCCGCGGTTAAGGGCTCGGGGCAGCTCACTACGAGCGCCGACGGCGTCATCAAGATCGCGCAGGCCGCGATCAAGAAACACCAGGATACGCTGGGGAACTTCGTGAAGTCATACCCGGGCCTGATCCTCACGAGCTCGACGATCCAGTATCCTGGTACCTCGGCTCTGCACGATGGTGAAGCCTGCCCCAAGGGCAGTCCTGATGCCGGGAAGATCGGCAAGGTCAAGATCGAGACCTGGTCGAGCTTTGACAGCTCGTCAGGCAGCCCGCTGCAGGGCAACCCGGCGAAGGCGGTGCTGGGCAACGGCGAGTTGCTCTCGTTCGGCTACCTGCCGGGCAAGGCAACGCCCCCGAAGCCTTCGCAGAAGATCATCAGTACGTTGCTCCAGGACCAGTCCGGCGTATCTCCCAGTGCGACCACGCCGAGCACTCCGGGTTCTGTGCCGGTGGGCTCGGCGCCGACCGGTACGGTTCCGACCGGTACGGTGCCGACCAGTACGGTTCCGACCAGTACGGTTCCGACCAGTACGGTTCCGACCAGTACAGTGCCGGCTTCGCCTCCGGCGGGCTCGACGGGGAAGGTACCCGTAGCCGGGACTCCGAGCACGGGCAAGGCTACGACGAGCACGACGCCGATTACGGTCGCTCCGCCCTCGCCTGCTTCTTCGCCGACCAAGAAGTGACGGTTGAGACGTCACCTCCGCCTTGCCAGATG
The DNA here is from genome assembly GCA_021816935.1 of Actinomycetes bacterium. Lineage (GTDB taxonomy): Bacteria > Actinomycetota > Acidimicrobiia > Acidimicrobiales > JAMCPL01 > JAKAWR01. The sequence continues at coordinate 29,403 of JAKAWR010000013.1, read as the reverse complement.
GCGTCCCTGGTCCACCGAATAGCAGCGCACCAATTGGTGGACACGACACCGGGCCGCTGAGGTTCTAGGAAGGGGAGCCCTACTGTGAGGCTGAAGACCCGTGGATGCAGGAGGCGTGTAGCGCGTACGCGAGCTGTCGTGAAGGGGAGCTCGCTCTTGGGGAATGCGCGTTTACAGGTGGGGGCAGCGTAGTGAAGGTCGTAGTGCTGATCGGCGGGGAGGGGACGAGGTTGAGGCCCCTTACCTATTCCACGCCCAAGCAGCTCCTTCCGGTAGCCGGGCTTGCCATGCTGGAGCGGGTGCTCGGGCGGCTCTCAGGCGGGCCCGCGGTAGACGAAGCGGTGCTATCCATGGGTTACCGGCCCGACGCGTTCAAGAGAGCGTATCCGGACTCGTGCGTGGCGGGCCTGGCCGTGCAATATGCCGTGGAGCCCGAACCCCTCGACACCGCCGGAGCCATACGTTTCGCTGCGGCGGAGGCGGGCGTGAACGAAACCTTTGCAGTATTGAACGGCGATGTGATCACGGATGGGGATCTTGCCGGGCTGGTCGACTTTCATCGGGAGAGGGGGGCCATGGCCACGATCGGGCTTGTTCCCGTGGATGATCCGTCCCGTTTCGGGGTTGTCGACTGCGACGCGACCGGGCGGGTACGGCGGTTCGTGGAGAAGCCCCCGCCCGGCACCGCCCCGGCGAACCTGATTAACGGCGGCACCTATGCGATGGAGCCGGAGGTGCTCGATCTGATCCGTCCCGGAGTCAGGGTATCGGTCGAGCGGGAGGTTTTCCCGGAGCTCGTAGCGAGAGGATCGCTCTTTGCGCTCCCGACGCCCGGATACTGGGTCGATGCGGGAACGCCAGAGGCCTACCTGAGGGCGAATCTCGACTGCCTTGACGCGTTCATGCAGGGCTGCGCTACTGCGGAGAGCAGGATTTTCATGCTTCCGCCCGGTGCCCGCAGCGTTGCCGAAGGCGTATGGGCCACCGGGGATGTGCGGATAGAGGGAGACGTGGCGGCACCTGCCCTCTTGATGGACGGCAGTGTGGTCGGGAAAGGAGCCGTGGTGAAGGAGTCGGTGGTGGGAAGGGGCTGTACTTTGGTGGCCGGTGCCGCCGTGCGCCGGTCAGTGTTGATGGACGGTGTCATGGTGGCGGCAGGGGCGACGATTGACGAGGCCATCGTGAGTGGCTCCTCGGAGGTGAGGGCCGGAGCCACCGTTGCCGGCCTTGCGATCGTCGGGCCGGGCGAGGTCGTGGAAGAGGGAGCGAAGGTCACCGGGCAAGGCAACGCGGGAGAGATCGGACGATGAGGGTGCTGGTTACCGGCGGGGCCGGCTTCATCGGTTCCAACCTGGTCGACCGCCTGCTTGCGGAGGGGTACGAGGTGGACGTGATCGACGACCTGTCTACAGGCAGCCTCTCGAACCTTTCCGACGCACGTGCGCACAAGGGCAGCTTCAGCTTCCACCAGATCGACATCAGGGCACCCGAAGCTGTCGACCTGATCGCGCGGCGGCGCCCCGAGATCGTGTTCCACCTGGCGGCCCAGTCGAGCGTGAGGGCTTCGGTCGAGCGACCGTTTGCCGATGCAGACGTGAACGTGGCCGGTACGATCCGGATCCTGGAAGGAGCTCGGGCAGCTGGGACATCGAAGGTGATGTACGCAGCCTCCGGTGGGACCCTCTACGGCGAACCGGAACGGGAGGAGCTGCCTATTCCCGAGTCGCTCGGCTTCGGGCCGTTGTCGCCTTACGGGGCGTCCAAGAGGGCGCCGCTCGACTACCTTGCAGTGTACAGGCACCTCTACGGGATCGAGTATTGCGCGCTCGCGCTCGCCAACGTCTATGGAGCCCGTCAGGATCCATACGGCGAGGCGGGCGTAGTGGCCATTTTCTCCGAGCGGCTGAGGAAGCGCGAGCCGCTCGTGATCTTCGGCGACGGCGAGCAGACAAGGGACTTCGTATTCGTAGACGATGCGGTGGACGCGTTCGTGCGTGCTGTGGGGGGCGGTGAGGGAATGGTCTTGAACGTGGGAACGGGTCGTGAGACGACTGTCAACGAGATCGCGGAGCGGATGCTGCGGTTGTCGGCGACCGAAGTGGAGGTGGTCCACGAGGCCGCCCGCCCGGGGGAGCTACGGCACAACAGCCTCGATCCGGCCCGTGCCGGCGAGGTCCTCGGTTGGCGGGCCTGGACGGATCTGGACGAGGGACTTGCGGCCGTGATCGGTTGGGAGGAGAACGGGCGGTCGCACGCCTAGGAAAGAAGCGCCAAGAAACCTCGCCCTCGCTGTATTCAGGCGTCAGAGTGTTATGCGCCGGCCCGATGTGGAGTATGAAGTCCCGAGAAAGATCAGCGGAAAAGATCTTCGGAAGGTTGCCGCACGACCTCCGCCGCTACAGCGCTCTCCCGGAAAACTCCCTCGTCAAGCCCCCTCACGACCGCCACCGGTACGCCGAAAGCCTTCCCCATGACGAGGTCCGCGGCTGAAGCGATCTCGTCCGCAATGCACACCTGAGTTGCCTGAAGGACGCGGCCTCGGGTATCGGTGGTTCCCCTCAGATCGACGACAGCGGCGATCCCGGCACAGCCGATCGCTACGTCAGCAAGCCCGTTCCTCCACGCCCTGCCGAACGTGTCGGAGATGATGACGCCTATCTCGAGCCCTGACATCGCCCGTATGCGGTCGCGGATCCTGCGAGCGGAACGGTCGGGGTCGACGGGCAGCAGGAGTGCGAACCCCTCCGGTACGTTGGAGAAGTCCACGCCAGAGTTGGCACACACGAAGCCGTGCCTTGTCTCAGTGATGAAAAGCTCGCCGCGGCGCCTGAGCACTCGAGTCGCCTCCGAGAGCACAAGATCCTCCTTCGATGGCGGGTCGGTCGGGACCCTCCGCCCTTCTGCCTTCGAGACGATCTTCTGGGTGACTACCACGACGTCGTGGCGGTGGAGATCGGCGTGTTCAAGAAGCAGAGCGGCGATGTCGGCACCGGCCTCGACCTCGCCGATCCCAGTGACGGGTACGATGCTCAGCGGGCGCGCACCGGCGTCGCTTGAGCGTTCCACCATCACGCTGCCCGGCCGGCGGCGACAGCGTCGATAGCGGTGAGCGACAGCTTCGCGGCGGCTGCGGCATCGGTCATTATCGTGTCGGTGAGGACCGGGCGAACCCCGAGTTCCCTGACGCGATCGGCCAGGGGAGCGTCCTGGTTGTCCAGGACGAAGGTTGCGGCCAGGTCCCGGTAGATGGAGGCCACTCCGGCGGCGCTGGCCTCGAACCCGAGTTCCCTCAGGATCCGGTCGGCGGGGCCTTTGAGCGCCCGGCCCCGGACAAGAGGGGAGATCGCCACCACCCGATCGCGCAGTTCCTGTATGGCACTGCCGATCGCGGGAACAGCAAGGATCGGCGCGATCGAGAGTATCGGGTTCGAGGGGCAAATCACGATCGCATCGGCCAGCCGGAGGGCGTCCAGCACGCCCGGCGCAGGAGCGGCGGTCTCCGCACCGGCGTAGCGCACTTGCGACACAGCCACGTCGTGTGCAAGCTTGACGAAGTACTCCTGGAAGCCGACCTCGTCACCGCTTCCGGCCAGTGTCACCCTTGTCTGCACCGGATCGTCGGTCATCGGCATGATCCGCGGCGCGCCCAGTCCATGAGCACTGGCCAGGTGTACCGTAGCCTCGGACAGGGTCCTGCCAGCTGCCAGGAGGTCGGTTCGCATCATGTGCGTGGCAATGTCCCGGTCGCCGAGTTGGAACCAGGCGTTGCCGCCCAGGGAGCGGAGGCGGTCATTCGCCGTCCATGTCTCCCCAGAAAGGCCCCAGCCCCGGTCGGGGTCGGAAAGCGCGGCGAGGGTGTAGACGACGGTGTCGATATCAGGGCTTACATGCATCCCGTGCAGGACCGTGTCGTCGCCGGTGTTCACGATCACGGAGATCTGCGAGGGGTCGACGGCTTCGACCATCCCGTGGAGTAGGCGCGCGGCACCCACTCCCCCCGCGAGGGCCACGATCCGTATCGGGGAGGTGCCGAAATTAACCTCCCCCCCAGGGCGGGGGTCCGGGCCTTGTACTCGCGGGTTTCTGGTCATGACGATGCTACGTTATCGCGACACCGCGACGGGCCAGGCACGCCGCAGGGTGATCCAGCGCCCGCGTCACGGCTGCATTCCCTGGCACTATCGTCTATGATTGTCAAGAGGTTGCAGTATGCAACAAGGCGGGCTGAGCGGGAGCGGTCCGATCATGGGACAGAACACGGGGTTCTGGGAACCGAGAGCATCATGGTCGAAGCTCCGTCCTGGATCGAGAGGCTTGGCGGGGCGCTGAGGCCGAGGGAAGATCTGCCGGCAGCGCCGCACGGGGCTGCATGGTTGGGCTCTGTTCAGCTAAGTATGTCCTTCCGTGTGAACCACCACCAGGCTGCGGCGTCGAAGACGATGCAGTACCCCAACTGCACGATCACTCCCCGAAGCATGGGTCCGTACTGCGCTGGCTGAACGAAAAGGTACCCCCACGCGAACATGTAGTGAGTCGGTAGTATCGCCCGGATCCCCCCGAGGGTGGGCAGGGCATCGAGAATCTGCGACACCATGGCGGCTCCCACGCCCGTTGCTACGGCTCCTATTGTCGAATCCGTGGCTGTGGACACGAAAAGCGCGATAGAGCCGAACCCTGCCATCGAGACGACCGTGTAAAGCGTGGCGATGCCGACCTTGATCAGCGCCTCGCTCTGACTGTAGGTGATTGCCTGCGGTGTAGCTATGGGGTGCCATCCGAAGGCGATCAGTCCCGATGCGAGGCCGAAAAGCGGCACGGCCACGGCCGCAGCAATACCGAGAAGCGCCGCGACCAAGGCTTTGGAAGCGAGTAAACGGGAGCGGGATATCGGCCGCGAGAGCAGCGCACGCAGGCTTCCCCAACTGGCCTCGCCGGTGAGCGCCTCACCGACGAATATGGCTACGGCGGCAACAAGGAGAATGGGCTCCATTGCATCGAGTGCAGCGAAGGGCATGTCGAGACCCGATTTTCTGGCCACCGTCACGAAATTGGCAATCGGTGACTGTGTAGATGTCGATCCCACTCCTCCGAGGCCGAGGACGATCGTGATGAGTATTGGCAGCGCCACCATGACAGCGAGCGTCAACCAGGTTCTGGGCCGGGGCAGCTGCTTGGCAAGTTCTACCCGGGTCAGCCTGATCGTCTCGCCCCTGGCAAGGCGCAGCTGGCGCCTAGCCCTGGAAGCGGGCCGGAGGGGGGTGCCACCCCAGGGGGACTGCTGGATCCGGATGAGGTCGAGTCCCCGGGAGAAGCTCGCCGATATTCGCTCTCCAGCAGACACCTTCTTGTGCCGTAGCGGCACGGTGGGGGCAGATGCGCCAGGAGGCGTCAAGCCGGTTCGAGGCATCGGATCAGTGAGCCGGCTCGGCGGCGAGCAGGCCGAGGAATGCGTCTTCCAGTGTCCGGCGTGATGCGATCGTGACGATACCCACGCCCGCCTGCACAAGGATCCTGGCGATCTCGCGGCGGTCCAGAGTCCCGAGGCCGACGACGATGCCGCCGGTGTCGCTCGCCAAGCCGTGCAATCCGGGTGTCGAGGCGAGCACGACCATGGCCTTGTCCGGATCGTCCACCTCGACGAAGACGGAGTCGTTCGCCCTGGTGAGCTCCGCTATGGATCCGGCTGCCGCGAGGCGCCCCTCGTTTATCACGGCGGCATGGCTGCATATCTGCTCCACCTCGGACAGGAGATGAGTAGACAAGAGAACCGTTGTACCGCGGCTGGGCAGGGAACGTATGAGGGCTCTCACCTCGCGGACCTGGCGCGGATCGAGGCCCGTTGTCGGTTCGTCCAGGACAAGCAACGGCGGGTTGCCCAGAGCGGCTCGAGCTATTGCAAGGCGCTGGCGCATTCCGAACGAGTAGCTTCTCACGGGCCGGTCGGTCGCGTCCCCCAGAGCTGCAAGCGCAAGTGCCTGCTCCACTACGCCGGTACCGGCCGGTCCTCCCGTGGCTGCCCATTCGAGGCGCAGGTTGTCCCTGCCCGAGAGGTGGGGCACGAAGCCGGGTGCGTCGACCAGCGATCCGGCATTGCGCAGAACCGGGGCGCCGGGAGTCACCGGCTCGCCGAAGATCGTCACCCGGCCGCTGGTTGGCCGGGCGAGGCCGAGTAGCACCCTGAGAGTGGTTGTCTTGCCCGCGCCGTTGAGGCCGAGAAGGCCGAAAACCTGGCCAGGAAGCACGGTGAGGTCGAGACCATTGACGGCGGTCACGCCGTTGCGATAGCGTTTGACCAGGCGTTCTATCCGAATCGGGGGCGCTCCCGCACTGAGCGCCGCCTCCGGTCGTGGCGTGGCAGGATCGGGAGTATTGCCGGGGTAGATTCCAGTAGTGAGCAACCGGGGGTCCTGCATAGGTCACACCAATACTACCGGTGCCTGCGTCGTGCCTTCCGCCCCTCGGGTGCCGCTCGCGGCGAGGTGCGGTCCTGCTGCAGGGAGAAGGCGCCGGCACTGCGACTTCCCGGGTGGATGAAGCAGCGTGCTTCCCATGCCGCATCCCCGTTTCGGTGACTGCTCCGGCGAGGGAAACCGCGGCCTTCTTGCTCACCGCCCCAGTTTCGGTGACCGTTCTGCGGCGAGATGGAGCGGCCGTTCAGCTCGGGGCGTTATCATGGGCAGTGGCGCTAGGGGGCTGTAGCTCAGCGGTCAGAGCAGGGGACTCATAATCCCTTGGTCGCAGGTTCGATCCCTGCCAGCCCCACCATTTTCCGGAAGCACTATTGTTACGGTGATAGTTGTGGAACGCCCGGCCCCCGGGACCAAGCGTCGCGGCGGCCCGGCAGGGGCGGGCTCAGGCGGCCTTGTAGGCTTCGGCCGCGGCGGGCACCGAGGAGAGGCTCTTCAGGGCGGACGCCTCGAGGGTGCGGACCCGGCGGACGCCCATGCCGAGACGTCTTGCCGTTTCCTGCAGGGAAGTTCTTGACCCGCCGACTAGCCCGAACCTGAGTTTGACCACGTCACGCTCCGGGTCAGGGAGGGCCTCGACGGCCTCGTGGAGCTGATCGAAGAGGATCTGCTGCTCTACTGAACCTTCGAAGGCACCGGACTCCCCGGCGATAAGGTCGCCGATGGTGGAACCCGACTCCTCTCCGGCAGGCTGGTCGAGGCTTGCGACGACGCGGGCCAGGCTTGTGTACTGCTCCACCTCTTCCCGGGAAATGCCGGAAATCCCCGATTCGGAGGCTATCTCTCCTACTGAGGGGGCCGGATTACCGGCGGAACGCAGGTCCCACGCAGCCTTCTCGAGGCGGATCGCCTGCTCGGATACCTCCATAGGCAGGCGGATGGCGTTCGCCTGTTGCTGGATCGCCCGCTGCAGCGACTGGCGGATCCACCAGCTGGCATAGGTGGAGAACTTGAAACCTCGGCGGTAGTCGAACTTCTCCACGGCTCGCATCAGCCCGAACGTACCCTCTTGGACGAGGTCGGCCAAGTCGACGCCCCGGTTCCTGTAGCGTCGCGCCCAATGCATGACCAGGCGGAGGTTGCCGGTTATCATCGCTTCCCTCGCCTCGGCGTCCCCTGCCGAAACCCGGCGCGCCAGCTCGATTTGCTCCTCGCCGGAGGGCAGTGGGTACCCTCCCAGCTGGTCGAAAAAGGTTCCGACCAGCTCGTGCTCAGTCGAAGATATTCCAGGCATTCCAGTCTCTCCTGTGACGTGCTCGGCTTCGGTCTCTATCCGGATGCCCGAGCGGTCCGTTCCCGCCGTCACTCATCTCGAACATCGGCGCAACCCGCATTATTCCTGAAGCGGCCGGTATTCTCGGATTTTTCTTGTCCTTACTGGAAATATTACCATGGTCCGGGTGGCATAGCGTCGCGGGCGGGGCAGCGGCGGGTCGGCACGCCATGGTTGCGGAAGAGGTATGTTGGCAGAGGGGGGAGTCTGATCAGCTAGGACCGGTCCGGCTACGGGCGCGCTGGCGTGCGTGACGGCTGCGGGCTCTCACGCCGTGCTACCAGTGCGGCTCGTGTCACGGCGAGGGGCCAGCAAGCGAGTTGGCGTATAGCGCTGCTGTCAAGGTGCCGATCTTGGCGTCAGTGATGATCTTCAGCGTCGCATCCTCGACACCGTGATCGTTCGGCCCCGGGGCGAAGGCGATGCTGAACGTGCAGCTCTGCCCAGGCTGGAGGACCGCCCCGGTGCAGTGATCGTTGCTCACCGGGAACTTCGTGTGAGCCGAGCCGGTGATGCCGAGCCCGGCCACTGTGAGAGCGGCCGTTGCAGCGGGTTCGTTGGTCAGGGTCAGAACCTCGGGAGGTCCCGTTGTCCCGTCGTGCTGGTTGGGGAAGTTGACCCTATCCGGAGCGAGTACCGGGTCAGAGCGGTACTTGCGCTTCTCGGTCTTCACATTTATCGACAACGATCCCGTGTCGGTGCAGGTCTCTTCCTCGCCCGGCAGCGTTCCTGCGAAGTCGAAGCACGGCTGGCTCTCGAGATCCAGCGTGCCGGTGTACGTGGTGGATGGGCTCATCTTGCACGAAGGGGGCTTCGTAGTGCTAGGTGAGGTTCCCGACAGTGCAACAGCGGTCTGACCGGCGCTCGATGGCGTGCACTTCAGCTTGCCGGTACCGCTCGTCAGACCCTCAGGGAGGCTGTAGGCCACGTCGACCGACGCGTTGCAGACCTGGACGTGTCCATTGGATCCGGAGATCACCCGGGAGCACCCGGCATTTACGTAGCTCGCGGCTGCCTGCGCTGAGGGCACTCTCAGGTCCGCCGTCGTCGGAACGCCGATGGTGACGTTGATCGAAGCAGTGAGCATGTGCGACTGAGGCGGCATCGCCGGGATCGGCTCGATCGTGCGCCCGGCGACTGTGCAGGTGATGCCCGTGGGGGTGCCCCATCTGTTCTGCGCTTCCACCGGGGCCGTGACAGCACTACCAGGCGCACCAGCGCCTAGGGCGCCATTGCTGAGAGGGATGCTGAAGGTGAGGTCGGCGACGATCGTGCCGGTGCAGGACCCCGAGGCTGTCTCCACCATGTGCATGGTTCCTGACCCCGAAACGACGTATACGTCGGCCTCGCGCTTTACCGTAGTCGGTGGGGACGGCAGCGAAAACGATGCCGTCGTGGTGGAACCGGCTCCTTGGCCGGCTCCCGACGACCCTCTGGCTCCCCCATTCCCGGACCCATCCCCTGATCCGAACAGTGCCAGGGCTCCGAGCGATCCTCCCGCTGCTACTACTGCGATTGCCAGGACAACGACCGTGGTGCGTATGCGCGTCACGAGTACCAGCCGACGACGTCGACGATGACATCGGCTGATCCAGCCAAGTTGTAGACGTCGATCGCTCCGTCGGCACCGAGCTTCACCACCACGAGGTTCGGCACTGCCATCCCGGCGGTGAAGTTCAGGTCCGACGCCGTGGGTCGGGGCGTGCCATCGGGGTAGATCGTGAAGTAGCTGCCAGCAGTCGCGCGGGTGGCCGTTACGTTCACCACCACCGCCGTCGGCGGCGACGAGGATCTCATCGCCGGCACCCCGCCCACTCCCGCTACCTGTACGGTGAGGACTCCGCTCGGAGTAAGGGTCGATCCGGCATATGGCTCGCCCGAGCCGCTTCGCGTGTCGCATATCCGGCTAGGGGCCATCGCCGTGAACGGCAGCGAGCCGTTGACCGGGGTCGACCCGTCGGTATACCAGCCCCCGACATCCACGACGACGCCGAGGGTGCCTGCATTTGCGTACAACGCAATGCGACCTGAGGAGCCTAGCGGCACTATCACCCGGTTGGGTACGGTCTTCCCCGCTACGAAGTTCAGGTTGGAAGCGGTAGGCCTGGTGACACCGGCCGGGTAGACCGTGAGATATCCGCCGGACGTCGGAGCGGTCACCGTGACGTTCAACACCACGGCCTCCACGCCACTCGACGGCACATTGCCCGCGCCTTCCACTTGCACAGTTCGCGTCACGCCTCCTTGGAGGCTCTGGCCATTGCACTGGGCATCGGCGCCCGACAGCCCCGACGGGTTGCCAGAGCGGGTGTCGCATATACGCGCAGGCGAAAGCGGTTCGTAGAGGCCAGCGGTCGAGGAGCCCGATGCAGGGCCGACATAGCCTTCGGCGTCGACCACCACGCCTGCGCTAATCGCGTTCGTGACCAGGGAGACCTGGCCACCGGAGGACAGCACCACCTCCACGAGGTTCGGTACGGTCTCTCCTGCAGCGAAGTTCAGGTTGGAGGCAGTAGGCGGGCTCTGGCCTGCCGGGTACACGCTCAGGTACCCGGGACTACCCGTGTTGGTGACGGTCACGTTGAGCACGGCAGCCGTCGCACCTGCGCCGGGCACTCCGCCGAGCCCGGCTACCGTGATCGTGAGTGGCACGGAGCCGGTCAGCTCTTTGCCGTTGCACTGGGCGTATGCGCCGGAGAGCCCCGACGGGTTGCCAGAGCGGGTGTCGCAGATGCGAGCCGGTGCCAGCGGATGGTACGGGGCTGGCGGGCTCACGTAGGCGAAGCGGTCTCCGGCGTTTGCCGGGCTCTCCTGCCCGGAGACACTGACCCGGACGTCGACCGTGCCCACCCCCGCAGGTGAGGCAGCCGATATCTGGGTAGGCGACTGCACACTCACAACCGAGGCCGCGACCGAGCCGAAGCTCACGCTGGCGCCAGCACCAAACCCGGAGCCGGTGATCGTGACGGTCGTGCCCCCGGATGTCGGGCCGAAGTCAGGCGAGACGGACGACACGACCGGGCCGGTCGACGGGACGGTGAAGGACTGGCTGGCCGTCGCAGACGGCCCACCGTTCAAAGAGACCGTCGCCCCGGTGAATACCTGACTGGTAGACGTGCCCGCCGAGTCGGTCTCGGTGACGCTCGCGCTATAGGTCCCCGGCGCCGCGTAAGTGTGGCTGGTGATCGGCGAGGTGGTGTTGGAGGCGGACCCGTCACCGAAGCTCCACGCGTACGAAACGATGCTCCCGACGGCCACCGTGGAAGCCGAGGCATCGAATCCAGTGGCCTGACCCGCGGGCGCCGGGTTGATCGCGAGCTTGGCGACCGGTGCCTGGTCAGGTTGGATAGCGAGGCTATCAGCCTGTTTCTCACCGAGGGAGCTCACGTCCACCGATGCCGTCACCGTGCGCGACGCGGTGGAAATGATCGTCACGTAGTTGTCACCACCCCCGTTTGCAGAGAATCCATCGTTGCCTACGAGGACTGACTTCCCGTCGGGCGCGACCTCGATTCCAGCGGGGGCGGAGATCGAGGTGTCCGTGATGGTCGCCCCTAGGGTGCCGCCTGGCAGGGCAATGGGGACAACGGCGCCGACGCCGGTACTGCCGCCCGCCGATTCCGTGACCCAGGCCGTCGATCCGTCCGGGCTGATCGCGATGCCCTCGGGACTGCTGGAGCCCAGGGAGATCGCGTTGCCAGCGCTCCTGGTGGCGAGCGCCACCGGGATGACCCCGTTCTGGTAGTTCACGGCGTAAGCCGTCTTTCCGTCCGGCGTGATGGCGACGCCTTCGGCGCCCGGGTAGTTCGTGAGCACAACGGGCGTGCCGGCGCTCCCCGTGGCCAGGCTGATCGGTACGAGGACATCGTCGTTGTTTCCGTCGGCGTTCACCCAGAGTGTGGATCCGTCCGGGCTTACGGCGATTCCACCCGGGTTGACGACGGGGGCACCTTGATCGCTCCCGAGAGCTATGGGGGTTCCGGGCTGGTTTGTCGCCAAGTCGATCGGGATGATCACGCTGCCCGAGTATTCGGCTACGTATGCGGCACTGCCGTCAGGGGTGATCGCGATCGCGACTAGGTCGTCGGAACTGGAGCCCGCAGGAACCGGGAGCGTGATGGGTGCCTCGAAGCTGCCGGTTGCCAGATCGTAGGGATAGACCTGGTTGTTCGAGTCGCTGAGGACGTAGGCCATCTTGCCGTCCGGCGTGACGGCGACCACCTGGGGTAGCCCGGCGACGTTCAGGGCGGCATTCGTGAGATCTTCGGGGGTGCCTGGTGCAGCTGTAGCGACGTCGACCGGAAGTACTCCGGAGAAGTCAGCGACCACCGCGGTCCAGCTCCGTGCCGGCAGCGATCTCGATATAGCACCAGATGGAACAGGGGTGGCCGAGGCCGCCCCTGGACGCGCCATCACCCCGCCGACTCCCGCCAGGAGCGCCGCAACAAGTACCGGTACCGCCAGCGGTGCTGCCAGGATCTTTCGGCGCTGGCTCATGCCCGACCTGCCTCCTCGCGTGGATTGGAGAATCGGTTGTACACCTCGGGAGGGCGGCGCGCAACCCTCTGTGCTCGCAGGAAACGCTATCAGAGTGGAAATGCGGTTGAATCCATATGACATGGCCGAATTATAGCCGATAGTGCGAGAAATGGCAGGTTCTATTTCAGAAGTCCACAGTGTCGTATTGTTCGCACTGCCCGCATCTGGATGTGCCAGGCTGCATGAACATGCGACGGGGCGAGCATTTCCCTACAGCCTGTACTGTAAGTAGTATCGCGAGCAGGGCGGCGGTGGGTCGGCATGCCGCGGTTGCGGACGGGCTATGTTGGCAGAGGGAGGGTCGGCGGACGGGCAGGGGCGAGACAGATGGAGACAGAGCATGCCGGCAGGAGGTAAACGATTGCGCAGGAGGCCGGAAGAGCTTGCCGGTCTGGTGGAATCGGGCGATCGAGGTTACGAGAGCGCTTCGGAGCAGATCCTTCCGTCCGGAGACCTGGAGGAGTCGGGGGACCCCGGTGCGTGGGAACAGGTTGGCATGCCGGAAGGAGATGAGGTACGACCGCAGCTGACCTCGGGGCCCCTTGGTACCGTTGACGATGACGGGTCCGGCGGCGGCGGTGCCGGCGGGGATGGTGCCCACGTGGGCGGAAGCGAGGCGGGTGGGGAAGAGGGTAGCGGCGAGTCTGTCGAGCAGCCCGCCAAGGTGATGCGGATCGGAATGATGGTGCGCCAGCTGCTCGAGGAGGTGCGCCAGGCTCCGCTGGACGAGGCCAGCAGGATGCGTATGAAAGAGATCTACGAGACGTCCGTAATGGAGCTCGCCGGAGCGCTCAGCGGTGATCTGGCTGAAGAACTTGGCCGCCTTACTTCGCCTTTTGATGACGAGGCACCGACCGAGAGCGAGTTGCGGGTGGCACAGGCCCAGCTGGTCGGATGGCTGGAAGGCCTGTTCCATGGCATACAGGCGACGCTGATGGCGCAGCAGATGGCAGCGAGGGCGCAGCTCGAAGAGATGCGTCAGAGAAGCCTGCCCTCCGGGGAGCCCGAGTTCGTTCCCCGCCCCGGAACCTACCTGTGACGATGCCCTCGGACCCCGCTGCCAACCAATGCTGGCGCCGGGGGGCTCAACAGCGACGGCCGCGGGGGATCCGACCGTGACCTCAGACCCCGTAGCTCACCTGCACACCCACACCGAGTACTCGGTTCTCGACGGAGCCTCCCGTGTCAAGGATCTTGCTCGGGCGGCGGCAGCCGATGGCCAGCCCGCACTCGCTATCACCGACCACGGCAACATGTATGGCGTGCTCGACTTCTACGAGGCGTGCAGGGCCGAGGGGGTCAAGCCGATCATAGGTATCGAGGCCTACATGGCTGCGAGGTCCCGCCACGACCGGCCTGCCAGGCGCGGATCAAGGGTGGACGATACCGGAGGGGACGCCGCTGAGGGAGAGAAGCTCTACTACCACATCATCCTTCTGGCGGAGAACGCCGCCGGGTATCGCAACCTGATGCGTCTCTCCTCGGATGCCTATCTTGACGGGGGATATTTCTACAAGCCCAGGGTCGATTTCGAGCTGCTCGACCGCTACCACGAAGGCTTGATTGCCACAACCGGGTGTCTCGGCGGCCTGGTGCCGCAGGCGCTTGCGAGGGGGGACATCTCGAGCGCCCTCGAGGTCGCTGCCAGGCTTCAGGACATTTTTGCCCCGGAGAACCTTTTCGTCGAGGTCCAGGATCACGGCATCGCAAAGCAGCGCGAGATCATGCCGGGCCTCGCGGATATATCGCGAGAGCTCTCCGCTCCGCTACTGGCTACAAACGACAGCCACTACACGACCAAGGCCGATGCGGTTGCTCACGACGCTCTGCTCTGCGTCCAGACGAAGGCCACGATGTCGGAGGAGGGAAGGTTCAAGTTCGAGGGGACGGAGCACTACCTCAAGAGCTCTGAGGAGATGCGCCGGCTGTTCGCGGACGTGGCCGGGGCGTGCGACACCACCCTGGAGGTGGCGAGCCGGTGCAACGTGGAGCTGAGCTTCGGTTACGATGCGTTGCCCGAGTTCAGGGTCCCTGACGGCACGGCGGGCTCGACGTACCAGGAGCGCGCCGAGAGCTACCTGCGCGGGCTCACTCTGGAGGGTGCGGGCCGGCGCTACGGCACCCCGCTTCCCGAGGAAGTGACCCGGAGGATCGACTACGAGCTGGCGGTCATTTTCCAGATGGGCTTTGCCTCGTACTTCCTCATCGTGGCGGACCTTATCTCGTATGCCAGGGCTCACGGAATCCGGGTCGGGCCGGGGCGAGGGTCGGCGGCGGGTTGCTGCGTGGCGTACTGCCTGGGCATAGTGGAGCTCGACCCGATCCGCTACGATCTGCTCTTCGAGCGCTTCCTCAACCCGGGGAGAAAACAGATGCCCGACATCGACATCGACTTCGACGAGCGCTACCGGGGAGACATGATCGCGTACGCTGCCAGCCGGTACGGAGTGGACCATGTCGCGCAGATCATCACCTTCTCGACGATCAAGGCGAGGGCGGCGGTCAGGGATGCTGCACGGGTACTGGGATATCCGTATTCCCTGGGCGACCGGATCGCAAAAGCGATGCCCCCGCTTGTAATGGGGCGCGATACCCCGCTGTCGGCCTGCCTGGAGCCGGAGCCCGGTTACGAGGACGGCTACGCAGCCGCGGCGGACTTGAGGGAGATGTGCGAGGAGGAGGAGGACGTTGCCAGGGTGGTGGATGTGGCCCGAGGGTTGGAGGGCCTGATCCGTCAGGACAGCGTTCATGCTGCGGCCGTAGTGATCACAAAGGAGCCACTGACCGAATACCTGCCGGTGCAGCGCAAGCCGGGGCCGGGCGAGGACCCCGAGAGAACGCCAGTTGTCACGCAGTACGAGATGCATGGGGTCGAGAAGCTCGGCCTTCTCAAGATGGACTTCCTCGGCCTGCGCACCCTGTCGGTGATCACGCGGGCGATCGAGCTGATCGGCCGGACCGTAGGGACGGAGTTGGACATCGACGCCATCCCGCTCGACGACGCGGCGGTGTTCGGGATGCTGCAACGGGGGGATTCGATGGGGGTTTTCCAGCTGGAGGGCAGCGCTATGAGGGGCCTCATGCGTTCGCTCCAGCCGACTTCGTTCGACGATGTGGCGGCGCTGGTTGCTCTCTACCGGCCGGGCCCGATGGCGGCCAATATGCACCGCGATTACGCCGACCGGAAGAACGGCAGGGCCCCGGTGAGCTACCTTCACCCCGATCTGGAGCCCATCCTGACCGACACCTACGGCCTCATGATCTACCAGGAGTCGGTCATGCGCGTCGCGCAGAGGTTCGCGGGCTACAGCCTCGAAGAGGCGGACAACCTCCGCAAAGCCTGCGGCAAGAAGGATCGGGCTCTCCTGGCTGCCGAACGCGAGAAGTTCATTTCGGGGTGTGTCGCTACGGGATATACGAGCGAGCTGGGTACGAGCCTTTTCGACATCATCGAGCCGTTTGCGGACTACGCGTTCAACAAGAGCCATTCCTACGGCTACGGACTGGTCGCCTATCAGACCGCCTGGTTGAAGGCCCACTACCCGGTAGAGTACTTCTGCGCGCTGCTGACGTCGGTGAAGGACGACAAGGACAAGACGGCGACGTATCTCGCCGCTTGCAGTGACATGGGTATCGAGGTGCTGGTGCCCGACGTGAACAGGTCGCAGGCGGACTTCACCCCGCTGCGCGCCGGTGAGGGCGAGCCGGCAGGCGGCCGAATTCTGTTCGGCCTCGCCGCGGTCCGTAACGTGGGTTCCGGGCTCGTCGAGAGGATCGTCGCCGAGCGGGAGGTGGGGGGGGAGTTCTCTTCGTTCGGGGATTTCTGCGGGCGGTTCGATCCGTCGTTCATGAACCAGCAGACGCTGCAGTCGCTCATCTACGCGGGGGCCTTCGATGCCATGGGCTGTTCCCGGAAGGGTCTTGCGGACGCGGCGGAGAACATAGCGGATGTGGCACAGCAGCGCAGGCGCGACGAAGAGGCGGGTATCGGTACGCTTTTCTCTCTGGTGGAGAGCGGTTCCGGTACCGGGGAACGACCCGGGGACGTGCCGGTGTCGGATGAGGAGATGCCCCTTACCGAGAAGTTGCGCCTGGAGAAGGAGATGCTCGGCCTCTACGTGAGTGGGCACCCGCTCCAGGCATACGGCGAGTCGTTCCGGAGCCTCGGCGGCACGAGAGTAGCCGAACTGGCGGACCTCGAGGCCGGAGGTGGGCGAGATGATTCCTTTGTCGAGGCGAGTGGGCTCATTACGGGCCTGAAACCGAAGCGCACTAAGGGGGGCGATCGTATGGCGACTTTCACGCTCGACGATATGACAGGATCTGTCGAGGTTCTTGCGTTCCCGAAGAGCTTCGCACCTGTGGACGGGCAGCTGCAGGAGGGTTCCGTCGTCGTGGTGAGAGGTCGCCTAGACGTACGTGACGACGAGGCGAAGATACTGGCGAGCGAGATCCGGATCGCCTCGCTGCAGGAGGGACCTCCCGTGCTTCACCTCGAGTGGTCGGCCGAACCCGTAGATCCTGCTGCCGTGAACAAGCTGAAGGAGCTCCTTGTGGCCTACCCCGGAAGCGAGCGGGTGGTGCTCTCTCTCGGGGGCAGCACCTTCAAGCTGCCGGCCGGCTACAACGTGAACTCCCGCCGCGGCCTTGTGGCGGAGCTCAAGGAGTGCTTTGGCCAGGCCGTCTCTGTCCGGTAGCGGGGCGAAACCGTGGGTAGGGGAGTGTGGCGGCCCCGGGCCGGGATGCACGCGGATAGTGAGCGCAATGCTGCTAGCCGCGACCGCATGTGAAAGCCTCCACCGGGATCGAATAACCTATAGGTATAGGTACCAGAGGAACTCGAGCGGTGCTCGCACGGCGACGGGCGATATCCGGAGCGCATCTCGTCACTGCTGACTGTGCAGGTGCGTGGCGAACCGGCGTGATGTTGCCTTCTCCCGAGAGCGGAGGGTTGTCCGCGGAACCCGAATTGCCCCGATCCGGGAGAGTGGAGGGCGAGCCGCTGGAAACGTCAGGATAGGGAGTTGGATATGGGGTTTGCCGTCGACACGAAGGACGCTGTAGGTCTTACCGATTCCGAGCTGGAGGAGCTGGCCAACCTGACGGCGGACAGGCATGTCGGATTCGATATCGGGTTTCTCTCGAAACAGAGAGACGAGTGGGTGACCGCGACAAGGGTTTTCGAGGGCACCAAGCTACGCGGCTACTCGTTCTACTCTCTGGACAGGATAGGCGGGACCCCGGCGATCGTTCTCGGCATTGGGGCAGTGGACGCCAACGGCAAGGGGGAGCGGGCAGTCGACATGGTTCTTGCCGACTGCTACCGGAGGGCGTCGCTGGCATTCCCCGATGAGGACGTACTCGTAACATCGCGGTTGTTCTCTCCGGCGAGCTATACCGTACTGCAAGGTCTGTCCGAAGTGGTCCCGCGCCCGGGTTACAAGCCGAACGGCGAGGAGCGTGCGTGGGCAAGGCGCCTGGCGAAGAGGTTCGGTGCCGAGGGCCTTGTCGACGATAGGACCTTCCACCTGAAGGGTGATGATTCATCGCCGGTTGGAGGGATCGATTTCGGGACGGCGAAGGCGGGTGTCGCCGTTGACGGGAACGTAAAGGGGCTTTTCTCCGGGTTGAATCCGGCCGAGGGGGACAGGATGATCATGTGCGGCTGGGCGATGTCGGAGGATCTTTCAGCTGGCAGGACTCCGAGGCGCGCCGGGCGATAACGCCGCTGTTGCATGGCCTGGGGTGCGGGGGTGGTACTCGTGACTGTGTCGCGACTGTCGTTACCGGGGTGGCGGGGGATCGTGGCCGATGCAACGGGCTTCCCGACCAGCGGGCCCGCTATAGCCGGGTTGCGGACGCTGTAAGAGCCTCAGCGGATCGGGAGGTTGGATGAGGCGGTCCGCTGTACCGTCGAGAGGAAGGAGTGGCGAAGCACTGCTTCGCCCGAGATCCCTATCCGCTGAGGCTCTTACAGCCCGCGTCGGAATTGGGCATACCCTTCGAAGGGTACCGCAGCAAGTGAGGACCTCAATACCGAGAAGGTAATTGACATGCGGGCCGTTACGGTTTGGGGAGCAGTGCAGCTACCGTCTTGTAGCAGTGCCCGTCACGCGGAGAGCTGAGCGCGATCAGCATGAAATGGGGGCGGAATCCGAGTGCTTGGGCGAGTGGCTTCCCGCCAAGTGTGTCGCCATCCGATGACTCCAGAGCTGCTATGAGGTCGCTGCCCGCCGCGGGCAGCATGAGTTCGCCCCCGTCGCCGCGAAAACGTACCCAGGTTGACCCCTTGTCGCGGCGGCAGAGAACTGGTCCATCCTTGGGAACTACCAGAGCGATTGAAGGCCTCATGCCGTCCAGCTGCCAGTAGGGCAGGGACCAACCCGGAAACCCGAGAACGTCGTGGGCGCAGGCAACTGACAGATCGGAAAGCAGGGACCGGGCGACGCCGCCGGACAGCCTTCCGGCTGGCTCGGCGTCGATCGTGGCGGTGAACGCCTCCGGCATAGCGGGATCTTCAGGCTCGACGACACGGGATCGCTGAGCGACGAGGATGTCGAATGGCTGTATCGATGCCTGAGTGGTTAGCTGTGTGGTACCGGGCTGGGGCCGGATGCGGATGAGATCGTTGCGCTTCAGGTCGATACCGATGATTCCATCGTCACCAGATGCAAGGAGGGCGGCGAGTTCCAGTCCCGGGGCTGCCTTCACGAGAGCCTTGATCCGGCGCCTGCCCACCCGCGCCAACTTCACCGCCCGCTGAGAGCTACGACCGCCTTCGCTGATCGAGCGGTCGGGACTGCTGGCGGCTGTTGAGCCGCGGCCGGGCATGGAGGTTCCGCGCCCGATAGCTTTGGGTCCGATGCTCTTGTCCCGTGCGATCTCAACTGCGCATTCCACCGCGGCAAGCATACCGCTTCCGGGGCCGAGGTTCGGGGATGTGCTCCGGCACCTGCCGGCGTCAAGAGCCTCGGCCGATAGGGAGGTTGGATCAGACGGTCCGCTGGACCGTCAAGAGGAAGGGCAGCGGTGCAGCCACGACCAGTTTCGTTCATCCAGGCGTGAGGCAGTCCGGTGGTGAGGCAGTCCGGTGGTGAGGCAGTCCGGTGTACTGCCGAAAGGAAGAACAGCGGCGCAGCCACGACAAGCATCAGTCCGGTGGACGTTTGCGCAACGAGTCCGGGATCCCTATCCGCTGAGGCTCTAAGATCTAGTGTCATGGAAATACGAATGGACGGGAAAGCGGCACTGGTGACGGGTGGGTCGAGGGGCATCGGACTCGCTCTGGCGAGGAGGCTCGCCGAGGCGGGCGCGGATGTGCTGATCTCGTCTCGCCGGGAGGACGGGCTCAAAGCGGCAGCGGCTGAGCTGGAGGGCCTTTCCGGCCGGGTCGAGTTGTTTGCCGCCCACGCAGGGGATCCAGAGCAGGCCGAGGCGTGTATCGACGCTGCGATCTCCGCCTTTGGGCGCCTCGACGTGCTCGTCAACAATGCTGCGACGAACCCGTACTTTGGCTCGATCATGGACGTCGACGTGAAGATGATGGAGAAAACGGTGCAGGTAAATCAGGAGGGCTTACTGGTTTGGTCGCAGCTTGCCTGGCGGGCCTGGATGAAAGAGCATGGCGGTGCCATCCTGAATGTGTCGTCGGTTGGCGGGCTGGAGGTGGAGCCCGGTATCGGCTGGTATAACGTCACCAAGGCTGCTGCCATCCACCTGACGAAACAGCTGGCTTTCGAGATGTCGCCATCGGTGAGGGTGAACGCGATCGCTCCGGGACTCGTGAAGACAAGTTTCGCAAAGGTGCTCTGGGAGGGTGGCAGGGGGGAAGCAATCGCGTCCTGGCTTCCGCTGCGCAGGATAGGGGAGCCTGACGATATCGCTCGCGCCGGGCTTTTCCTGGTGTCGGATGCGGCGTCCTGGATCACCGGTGAGGTCATGGTCGTCGACGGGGGTGCGATGATCCTGCCGGGTGGCGGTATCGCAGCCGCCCACTGAGCCCCCGGCGGTCAGTCGCCGCGAGCCCGTTTGACCATATCGGCCAGGGTGTAGGAAGTCAGGTGATCGCGCATGTGAATGCCGACCTCGTCCCAGATTGCCAGCAGGACGCACTGTCCCTCATGGGCGCAGGCGCCGTCCTCGTGGGGCCTGCCGAAATCTCCCGCCGTGATCGGTCCGTCGACGGCGCTGACGATCTGGGCAAGCGTGATCTCCTCGGGGCGGCGCCGCAACACGTAGCCGCCCCCAATCCCCCGCTTTGACCGTACGAGCCCCGCGCCTTTGAGGGCTAGAAGGATCTGCTCCAGGTAGGGTTGGGGCAGACCCGTCCGCTCCGCGATTTCCTTAACGGAGGTCGGTCCTGATCCGTCGGTGTGAAGTGCCAGCGAAAGGAGTGCCCTGCAGGCGTAGTCACCGCGGGTTGATACTCTCACAAGGAAAATCATACTTCGGGTGGCGGAAAACCCGGACAAAGGCGTTCCCTGCACCGGCACTGGCGCCGTGCGAGTCTCGAAATCAATGATGCGAGCGTGCCAAGTCGGAAGTTGGTCCTCGGCGATGCGGGCCACCGGGGCCGGGCCAGCTGACGTGCCGATCTGGAAGCATTGGTGGCTGATCGCGAACGACGCAGCAGGTCTATTGGGTGGACTCGTGGTACTGTCGGAAGGTGGCGTCGGGGGTGTTCGTGAAAACCAGGTCACGTGTCGGGCGTACGGATTCGAGCGGTGGTCGGGGAAAGGTCGCTTCCGGCCTTGCGTTCATAGCAGTACTCCTGGTCACGATGGGAATGTTGGAGTCGTCGAGCCGTTCGGGATATCCCGTCCCCGGCTGGGTGGGACATCCCTTCCCTCGCCGGGTAGGACCCCAGTTCGCGGCGGGCCCGGCAACAGGTCATGCGTGCTGGACACCACCCGCAACGCCGCCATCTTCACGAATGGAGGTGCTTCCTACCCCCAGTCCTTGTGAAGCATCCGGGAAATCCAAGGAACAGATCCCGACGATCGCCTGTGCGAGTGCAGTCCGGTGCTTCGCTCTCGTCGGCACGGGTCCGGTAACTGCCCTGCTCGGCTGGGACGGCCGGTCATGGTCGATCGAGCCGGATATGCCGTTCCCTCGCTCATTTCGCTTCACACCCGCGGCGTCCGGCTATCGACAGGGCGCTTCTTCGGCACCGCTGACATTCCCCCGTTCAGCGCTTGCCGTGTCCGCCGGTTCTGCAGCGATGGCGTGTCCGGGCATCGCCGAGTGCGTGCTGGTCGCTTCGTTGAGCGTTCAGAACCTGGCGGCGGGTGCGTCGGCGCCGGGCGCCAGCGTCATTGCCTCGGTCTGGAACGGCCGCAGTTGGTCGTCGACGACCATGCCATTCCCGAACACGAGAGGTGAAGGGCTCGTGCAAACGGGAGTTGTAGGCCAAGTCTCGGGAATGAGCTTGGATGTCGGAGGAATATCCTGTCCCTCCTTGGACCGATGCTACGTCATCGGTGAAGCCTATTACCGAACGGTTGATACCCCTAATCATGATCCCTTTGCCGAGGAATGGAATGGGAGATCCTGGGAGCTCCTTCATGTCGTGGTGCCCTCGATCGACCAATCGAGGACGACCCTCAGCGGGATCTCGTGCCGGACGAACAGCGAGTGCTACGCAGTGGGTGGTGTTGCCAACGGTGTCGAGGGGATGGGGCCTGCGACACCGTTGATAGCGTATCTGAAGGGCCTGCAGTGGTCAATCAAACTCCTTCCGAACCTGCAAGGTACGTTGAACGCGATTTCGTGTTCCCGGCCGACCTGCCTGGCAGTAGGCGGTAACGCCAACACCAACGCGGATACCGGCAGTGAAACGCCTCTCGCTCTCGCCGGCACCGGCTCCGATTGGATCCCGGTGGCGAGCCGTTCCAGCCTGGACACGCTGACGGCGGTCGCTTGCCGGCCAGCCGGCGATTGTGTGGCCATCGGCGATGGTTCCCCCATCGGCTACTGGGACGGAACCGGCATATTGCCGCTATCACCGGCGGCTGGAACCAGGAGGGGCGCCTTGACCGCAATCTCCTGTGCCGGAGCTATCGCCTGCTTTGCGGCCGGGTTGACGCCTTCGGGAAAGACCCTTGTCGAAGCGTGGGCAGGAGGCTCTTGGACGAGGACTCCGACCCCGAACGTTGTGTCCCCTAACTCGGTCCTCTCGGGTATAGATTGCCCTATCCCTACATGGTGTATGGCTGTCGGTCGCCATGGCAGGCAGACGCTTTCGGAAGACTGGGACGGATCCGTGTGGACGGTCGTCCCGACTGCAAACGTGCCGCAGGCTACTACGAACGAGCTCCACCAGGTGGCGTGCCCATCAGTTTCGCTGTGTATCGCAGTCGGAGATGAGGATATCGGGTCCTATCCGAGAGGGATGATCGAGGTCTGGCGGGGATCGGGTGCATGGTCCATCGTGACACCCCAAGACCTGCCGCCCTCCGGCCATGTACTCAACCCCGACTATTCGGACGTCCGTGCCCCCTCCGTCACATGCGCTCCGGCTTCGGAGTGCTTTGTCTACACAGGGATCTATGTAGATTCCTGGAACGGGCGTCTCTTCCAGGCGCTTCCAGAGGCACCGATCGACGTCGGGACGCTCTCATGTCCGTCCGCCGCTGATTGCCTGGCTGTTGATCCAGAGGCGCGAGTCGCATGGTGGAACGGCACAGCGTGGTCGCCAGCGCCACCGATTGCAACAACTGGAACCTCGTCGGGAAATCGCGAGATACCGCCAGTAGCCGGCAGTTCCTGCCCCTCGGCAGATGACTGCCGGGTCGTGGGAACCTCCCAGTGGCAATGGAACGGAGTCAAGTGGTTGAGCGACCCCCAGGTTGGGCCGAGCCGTCCTGAACTTACGGCAGTCTCGTGCGCAAGTCCCGCGCTCTGCGTCGGAGTCGCAGCAGATACGTCTCCACCGCGGGCTGGGGCTCCGGTGACGCAAGTCTGGAATGGCCGGGTTTGGTCGAGCCTTCCTGAGCCCGGTTTCAACCGTTCCGAGACCGCCATTCTGAGCTCGGTCTCCTGCCCGGCGACTTACGAGTGCATAGCGGTCGGTAAGATCGATGACCCGTTTGGAGGGACGAGCTCGCTCGCCGTCCGGATCGAGATGTAGGTATTGCCGCTGGCTGCAGCGGACGTGAAGTGACGCCCCCCGGAGCGTTGCCAGCAGGAATCGCACGGGTGAGGTCTCTCGGAGCGCCGAGGCCGATTGCGAAGTGGCACACCGCCGCAACCAGGCTGCCGCTTCGCATGAGTACGCTCTTCGCCGCGCCCAACGAGGCGGCTGTCCCGTCCGTATACATCCTATGCCGCTGCATCGCCGTATGATGGGGAGAGGTTTGAGTTATGTTCGAAATCGAGAGGAAGTCGATTGAGGTCGGATGAGTCGGATGGGACCGGTCGTGGCGGTACACCATCGGGGCTGTTGGCGTAGCGGGCCGCGGCGGGGACATCCAGTGATTCGGGTGACTTCCCTGATGGCTGAAGCGGCCATTCCCCCCGTGGAGTTCCGATGGAACCGGTAATTCCGGACTACGACGGGGCCTGCATAACACGGCTGGTCGGTGAGCTCATGGCTGTTTCAGCGCAAGAGCCCAGCCCGGAGCGCGGCGAGATGGCAGCGTGGCTGCCGGCTTGCGTTCGTGAGGCTTCCCAGGTCGCGTTGCTGGTGGTGGATGGTCTCGGCTTCAACCAGATGCAGAGGTACTCCTTGCAGATGCCCTTCCTTCGAGGACTCGAGGGGGGCATGATCACGTCCGTAGCCCCGAGTACAACTGCGGCCGCGCTGACGTCGATGACGACCGGTGCGCCGCCCTCCCGTCACGGGATTACGGGCTACAGGATGCGCGTGTCCGCGAATGGAGGCCCGCCGGAGATCCTGAACACCTTGCGCTGGAGTACGGAGCGTGGGGATGCCCGGAGGAGGTTCCCCCCGCCGGAGATCCAGTCGCTGCCGCCATTCCCGGGCGCGGTGGTGCCGGTGCTGACAAAGCCGGACTTTGCCGGAACGGGCTTTACCGCGGCTCACTTGCGAGGGATGCCCCATATCCCATACCGGATGCCCTCCTCGCTGCCGGTCGATCTCGCCCGGGTTCTTGCTGCAGGCGAGAAGTTCGTGTACCTGTACTATGACGGTGTCGACAGGGTCGCTCACGCGTGCGGGCTAGACGACCACTTCCGTGCCGAGCTGGCGGCGGCAGACCGGCTTGCCGGCGACCTGGCCGGCGTGTTGCCGGGCGGGGCCGTTCTGGTTATTGCCGCCGATCACGGCCAGGTCGAGGTGGATGCGAAGGCAATAGAGCTGGATCCTGCGCTCCTGGCGCTGGTGGAGGTGGTATCCGGCGAAGGGCGTTTCAGGTGGTTGCATGCGGCACCCGGCGCAGCAGCCGAGCTTCTTTCCGGGGCGGCAGAGGCCTACGGGGATGCGGCGTGGGTAGTGAGCAGGGGCCAAATTGTCGAGGAGGGGTGGTTCGGCGGCGAAGTCCCGGACGTCGCACCTAGGCTCGGAGACGTCGCCCTCGTTGCCAGGGAGGCTGTGGCTTTTATGGACCCGGCGGATCAGGGCGAGAACAGGCTTCGAGGTCGCCATGGATCGCTTACTGAGGACGAAATGTTCGTGCCCTGCCTGGCGTACCGCCGGGACGGCTGACGAGGGAGCGGCCACCGGGGCTTTACGGTCCCGTTGCGTTCCGGGTCGCCGCGGAAAAAGCGGCCCTGTCCGTCGTATGTTCGGGCGGGTAACGGTCCTCGCCGTCTCCTGATCGGTATCGAGACGGGGACTTACCGCTTCGGCCGTCCGGACGCGCCCTGTGCGGCCGGTCGCTCATGAGGAGCCTGCGCCGGCGAGATTCCCTCGGGCGCGAGGTCCTGCTTGGCGGCTATCCGTTCAATTATCGTGACGACAGCCCTGGACGAGGCCGAAGGAATGGTCCTCGCTCTCCATGCGACGCCTACGGTGCGAGGCGGAATGTCTTCTATCACGACCAGCCTCATGCGGTCCATCAGGTGCGGCGGGACAGCGCTGGACGGCAGGATCGCAAGCCCGTGCCCGTCGAAGGCGAGAGAGGCGATGAGGCGTACCCCGTCCAGCTCTGCGACCGCCATCAGTTCGAATCCCTGGCGCCTCGCGGCACGGTCGAGCTCGTTGCGGAAGTTGGTTCCCGGCGCAGGCAGCAGGATTGGCAGATCCTTCAGCGCGGCGATCGAAATGGTCCGTCGGCCGTAGAAGGGATCGCGCTCCTTCGATCTGGGCACTACCAGGGTCATCCTCTCTGTGAACAGAGGTTCGGTGGCGAGATCCTTTCCTGCTGCCGGCATGGTCAGGACGGCAAGGTCGATCCGGCCGGACTCGAGCGACTGGATGAGCGAGGTGTTGGTGCCATCGGAGATAATGAGCCTCATTGCCGGGAAGGTATCCCGCACCGCTGACACGAGCGCAGGCGTTAGCCATCGGGCTGTTGTGCCTATCACGCCGATGCGTACGGTACCGGCCAGCTCGGCGTTGAGCGACGATATATCGTCCCAAGCCGCTTCCAGCTCCCGGAGGGCTGCATAGCCCCGGGCCACAACCGCTTCACCCTCGGCGGTCAGCTGGCCCGTCGACCGTTCGATGAGGACGACTCCCAACTCCTTTTCGAGCTTGGCGACGTGAGCCGAGACATTGGACTGTACAGTGCCGAGCAGGTCGGCTGCCTCGGAGAAGGACCCTTGTTCGTGGACAGCTATCAGGGCACGCAACTGCTTGACGTTCATCGGAAAAAATGCTAGCAGATATCTGCTTGAGCTACTTGACAGATCATGGCGGATGGGGGCATAATAGAAGTGGTTCGAACATCTGCAGTTGGGATCTGAGCTGATCAGTTCCGTCTTGCAGAGATTCTGATTTGCAGGAATTGGATGCCCCTCTCCGTTTCCTGCCTACACCGGTGGGGAAGCCAAGTGCCCCCCCTTGGCTTCCCCACCAACCTTTCCTCTCCCGGGGCCAAGGCAGGAGTCGCCGTCTTCCCCTTGGTCGTGAACCTCTCCATGTCTGCCACCCCGGTCTTCTGGAAGAGCGCGCAGGCGCCTGAGCCGGCGCAACAATCCCCCGCCAACCATTTGCACACCGTTCGTAAGTGCGCTAGCATCACTGGTGGTCTGACCTGGCAACGGTTGTGGGACCGCTCTGCGAAGGGTCGGGAGCCTATAAGGAGGCGCCGCCTATGAGCATGCTCGGAGTGAGACATTTCGCACGAGGACAGGCGGGAAAGCAGCAGGCCCGTCTCTCTCTCTCTCTATCTCCATCGGGGGCCTCCTGTGAGAGCGGGCGCCAAGAGGCGCCTGGCGGCGCTTCTCGCAGCTGGCGGTGCTGTTGTCCTCATGGTCACAGGAACTATCCAGCCGGCTCCGGTCTCACAGGCTGACACGGCTCCAACAGGCTCTGGACAGCTTCCACCGCCCTCTTTTCCCGAAGCCGCGCTCTCACAGATTCCTGTCCCGGCGAACTGCGCAGCCCCGAGCCTCCTGCCCCCGAGAAAGGGTGCCTCCATGGCCTACTCTCCGCCGGCACGGTCAGAGCGGGAAAGCGGCGAGCCCGGAAGCGATGGTAGTACTGGAAGCGATGGCAGTACTGGAAGCGATGCGGACGAGGGCCACGACCTCGTGCTGTTCGGAGGCAAGACCATACTCGGGCTCTCCGACGAGACCTGGGTGCTCGACGGAGACAACTGGCAGGAGCTCCACCCCGCTCATGTCCCTCCTGCAAGGAAGGGCGCCTCTCTCGTCTACGACGAAGCAGGCCAAGTCGACATCCTCTTTGGAGGACAGGGCGCAACGGGACTCCTCGCAGACACCTGGGCCTGGAACGGAGACAACTGGAAAGAGCTCCACCCCGATACCTCCCCACCCGAGCGTGCATACGCCTCGGAAGCCTACGGCCTGCTGGGTGAAGCGACGGCGGGAGGCCACGGGCACGAGGCACATGCGGCAGATGGCGCAGGAGAAGGCCACGGCGTGATCCTCTTCGGTGGCCTTGGCTCAACAGGGCTTCTTTCGGACACCTGGGCCTTTACTGGTAACAACTGGCAAGAGCTCTCCCCCTCGGACTCGCCATCTGCAAGACAGTCCGCTTCGTTGTCCTACGCAGACGGCCCGCACGCGAACTCGCACGAAAAGTCCAACCCCGGGGGCAAGGCTTCCTCCAAGCCTGCAACCAGGTCCTCTCTTCCCCTTTCCGCCACGGCCGCAGGTGGCCAGGCTCCCATGTCGGCAAGGGAAGAAGGAAACGGCCACGACCTTGTCCTTTTCGGAGGACAGGACAGCAAAGGACCGCTTTCAGACACCTGGGCCTGGAACGGAGACAACTGGCAGGAGCTCCACCCGAAGACTTCTCCTCCACCCCGCTATGCGGCGGTAATGGCGTATTCGCCGGGTCCCCACGGGAGAAGCTCGGAACATCGCAGTGATCGCGCTAAGAGCGGCAGACCGGAGCCAGGGGCGAAAAGCCTGCCTTCGCAGGTACAGATCCATCCACCGGTCGCAAGCGGATCGCAAAACGGCCATCAGACCATCCTCTTCGGAGGACAGGGCGCCTCAGGGCTTCTCTCAGATACCTGGTCCTGGAACGGAAAGGACTGGACAAGGATCAGTGTAGCTGTGAGCCCCCCTGCGCTTTCGGATACGGCTTCCACCTTCGATCAGGCACTACAAGAGATGGTCGTTGCAACCGGTGCCACCTCAACAGGTGGAACGGGAGACACCTGGGGATTCGACGGGCGTAGCTGGGACAAGGTCACCCAGGGTGCAACCCCGCCATCTGACCCCTGGGTCATCGGAGCGGGAGGGGGCGACCACGAAATCGTAGGCACCTTCGATGTGCCCCAGAAAAACGACGGCGCACTGGTTGCAGGATACGTGGCGGTCGCAGAACCGGAGGGGACAGGCGGCACCTCGGCCTACGCGGTCATGGCCCCCGGCCATGGCGGGTGCGGGTGGCCTGCTGGGACCACGAACGTAGGCGATGGGTTCACGATCACAGGGCTCCAAGACGGCGTGAGCTACGTCGTCTACGTCTACGCGGTATCAGAGGCAGGCATCTCCGCGCCCTCTTCCCCCTTCGGTCCGGTCGTGGCCTTCGGAAAGCCCTATCCACCTACCAACCTCGAAGCGATACCGGGAAACGGCTCTGCGACGATCACCTGGGACGCTGCGAACGACAACGGAAGCGAGATCACCTCCTATAGCGTCTATGCAAGCCCCGGCGGCGACGAGGAAACGGTTGCCGCCAACCCGGCCACAACCACTGCCACCCTTGCCGACCTCAAAGACGGCACCACCTATATGATCACCGCAACGGCAAAGAACGCCGCAGGACCCTCTGTTGCCTCTCAACTAGTTACCGTCACCCCCGAAGGCACCCCCGGTCCACCGGGTGCGCCTTCGGGGGTGACCGCCTGGGTGCGCGGCGTGCATTCGATCGCTCTCAGCTGGACCCCGCCTGGCGGGAACGGATCGCCGGTTACCTCCTACAGCCTCAGAGCGACCCCTGTGACCGCGGCCATGATCTCTTCCGATGCGGGAACTACCGCGCGATTCGCCTCGCCATCTTCGATACGGCCGCCACCCTCAGGGTCGGGATCCCCTTCGTCCTCGACGACCTCCGCCACGACGCCCGCCACGACTCCCTCTCCTGGAGCGCCTCCATGCCTTGTCTGGTGGCAGCGTACCTGCGAGCTGCCCTTATCGTTTGCAAGCCCGACCGTGACAGGCGATCCGGTCTCCACCTGGTCGCTTATCCATGAGTCGAAGCTCCAGGGCAGTGTCATCATGGCGATCACCTGCCCATCTTCATCTGAGTGCATCGCTTCTGGCTACATAAGATCCACCACGCCTGAAACCATCTCTCCCGTTGTCTGGAGAACCACTGACGGCGGAGCCACCTGGCAAAGCGAGCAGCTTCTATTTCAATCCGCCATGGAGCTTATGAGTGTCTCCTGTGCATCCAT
Organism: Actinomycetes bacterium; assembly: GCA_021816935.1. GTDB lineage: Bacteria > Actinomycetota > Acidimicrobiia > Acidimicrobiales > JAMCPL01 > JAKAWR01. The sequence goes on along the minus strand of JAKAWR010000013.1, from coordinate 127 downwards.
GTCTAATTGTGTTGCAGTAGGTGGAGATGGAATGGGCATCTCTAGTTCTTCTCCAACTGCCATCTACAAGACCTCAAACGGCGGTATTACCTGGACACAAGCAACTGTCCCACAGAATGTAGTTGAC
>JAKAWR010000012.1 GCA_021816935.1 Actinomycetes bacterium | reverse complement strand
CCCGGTCCCAGCGCACCTACGCCACCACCGTCGCTGACGTGGCGAATCACCAGATCATCGAGATCCTGCCCAGCCGGAACTTCACCGATGTCGCTCGGTGGATGGACTCCCAGCCCGCTGCCTGGAAGCAGCGCATCCGCTACGGCGCTCTCGACATGAGTTCCGCCTACGCCGCCGTCTACACCGTGGTGCTGCCGGCCGTCGCCCATGTGATCGACCCCTTCCACGTGGTGCGTTGGGCCAACCAGAGTCTCGACGACGTGCGCCGCCGCATCCAGACCGAGCAGTTGGGCCACCGCGGCCGTCGTGACGACCCCCTCTACCGCTCCCGGCGGCTGCTACTGCGCGGTGAGGAGCGCTTGAGTGAGGAGGCGGCCATCCGGCTGCGGTCCCTGCTGGAGCTGGGCGACCGCAGCGCCGAAGTCGCCTTGGCCCACCGGGTCAAAGAGCGCGTCCGCGACTTCTACCGAACCGCTAACCCCGCCGAGGCTCGCCAGACGCTCGAGGAGCTCATGGACCACTGCCTGAGAAAGGCGATGCCACCAGAGACCCAGCGGCTTGGTCGGACCATCAGGAACTGGTTCGACAGGATCTGCAACCACCACCTGGCCCGCGTCACCAACGGCCCAACCGAGTCCCTCGACAACCTGATCAAGCGCATCGGCTTCGGGTTCCGGAACTTCCGCAACTACCGCGTCCGCGCTCTGCTCTACGCAGGCAAACCCAACTGGCGGGTTCTCGGGTCGATCGTCGTCCGATGACTGGCGCGACCCCGCTAGGATCCGAAGAGCCGACAAACCACGGGAACTAGTGGCGGGGGCTGGATTTGAACCAGCGACCTTCGGGTTATGAGACCACAACCCCTGATCTGGCCTGTGTTTTCTGGTAGGCCGGTGTATGCCAGATTCGGCCTCTGAACTGGACATATGTAGCTCGCACGGCCTCCGAGCTGCTGCCGGGCGTCTTACATGATCTCCGCAGTTTTGAAGATTTTTTTGGGATGGCCGTGACCTTCGGGTTCATCTGCGGGGCATTTTTTCGAGCCCCAGAAACCTGCCTTCGGGGCGTTCATGGGATGGCGTGCAGGCAGCGATTCGGTGGTGTCCGGGCCGGGGATCACTGGCACCCTGACAGCTTCGTGCAGCTCCACTCGTATCCCGTGTACCACCCCGTCCGAGAGGGCTCCAGCCTCAAGACGTGCTCGGGGGACGAGTCTCCCCTCGGGCACTCCGCCATGGACGGGGCGGTTGGTCACCTCCATGAATCCACTCTTACTGGAGGGCACCACGATGGTCCCGACAACCTTCAACCTCATCAGGACGTTCACCCGCCGCTCACGACGGGGCGTCCGCCACCCGGACGCTGTGCCCGAAGCGCAGCTCAACCTTCCCCGAAGGATTGACGGGCCTGCGGCGGCTGCGCAGCTCGCTTGCGATCTTCTCCGCCATCACCGTGAGGACATCACGCTGGCGCTCTACCTGGACGACCGGCACCGACTCGTCGGCACGGCCATCGTCGCTGTCGGTTGGGTGCAGGCAGCTCGGCTCTCGGCACGTCCGATCCTCCTCGCATCCCAGGCGTGCCGGGCGACCGGCGTCGTCCTCGTCCGCTATCGCTGCTGGGGCGCTCCCAGCGCCACGGAACCGGAGGATCGCACCTTCCATGCCATCGCTACGGCGTGCAGCCGGTACGGGCTCGCTGTGGTAGATCACGTCGTCGTGGTCGGCGGCAGCCCGTGAGCTGGCGCACGTCGTCACACCGTCATGCCACGCTCCCGGTGTGCAAACGTCCTGCGTGTCGACCATCACGATCCTCCGCACACCCCTGAAGTATTGTCGACCCGTGCCCAGCGACTTCCTCCTCATCATTGGGGATCGGGAACCGCTGGCATGGATTCTCACCGACGGGATGATGGCGTTCCCGGCGCACCGCAACCGGGATGCGGCCCAAGTCTCCCAGGGTGACCGGCTGTTCCTCTACACGACCCGAGGGTGCTTCCACAGTCCAGGGCGTGACCGTGGACGGGTCATCGGGGAAGCGACCGTGACGAGCGCCGTGTCGTCGCTCAAGGAGCCGGTCCAGTTCGGTGAGCACTCCTACTCCCTAGGGTGCTCGCTCGACATCACGGGCCTTGCCCCACGGGACAAGGGTCCGGAGATGATCGGGGTCGTCAACGACCTACACCTGTTCCCGAACGCCAACCCGAAGTCGTGGGGGGTCCGGCTCCGACGGGTACTCGCTCCGATCGACAAGCACGATGCTGGAGTGCTGCACAAGCAACTCAGCCGAGTGATGCGGCCTGTGGAACAAAGCAGGCCAGGGTATCTCGAACGGACTCGGTTCGCTACGCCTGTGAGGTCCTGATGCAGCGGGTCATGGACTGCCCGGAACCCTGCCCATCTCGCAGCGTAAAGCCCCATAATCGAAGCAACATGTCAAGCCTCTCCCCTCTCGACTCTCTCGACGCCCTGGTGAGCGCTGCCCTCCAGCTCGGCGCTGAATCGGTCGACGGGTGGTCGACTGAAGAACGGGCACTGGTCAAGCGAACCCCTCTCGTCCCCGTTGCTGTCGATGAACTCCGACACCAGATCGCAAGCGGCTCCGATCCCCTTGGCGAGGCGTACTGTCGAATCCGCAATGGCGAGGAGCGTCGTGGTCTCGGCCAGACGTACACCCCGCCCGCCATCATCTCCTCGATGCTGGAGTGGTCGGCAGGCGAGGTTGCACCGACCAGAGTGGTCGACCCCGGCTCCGGTTCCGGTCGGTTCACGGTCGCAGCCGGTCGTCGGTTTCCCAAGGCACAGCTCGTCGCTGCCGACGTGGACCCCATCGCAACGCTCATGACGAGAGGAAGCGTTGCTGCTGCTGGCTTTGCCAAGCGGTCAACGGTTCTCCTTCGTGACTACCGGGGCCTCGATCACGACCAGTCAGACGGCCCCACGCTCTTTATCGGGAATCCTCCCTACGTCCGGCACCATCAGATCGACCAGGAGTGGAAGCGCTGGCTGCTCCAGACGGCGGCAGCTCGTGGACACGTGGCAAGCGGCCTGGCCGGTCTGCACGTCCATTTCTTCCTGGCAACCGTGGAACACGGTGCACCGGGTGATGTCGGGACGTTCATCACGTCTGCCGAATGGCTGGACGTGAACTACGGGAGCCTGGTGCGGCAGTTGCTCCTCGATGGTCTCGGCGGTCTTGGCGTTCACGTCCTCGACCCCGACGCTGCGCCGTTCACCGATGTGGCGACGACGGGCGTCATCACGACGTTCCGGCTCGGAAGCCATCCGAAGTCGATCAAGCTGCGGCGAGTCAAGACGGTCGACGATCTCGGGGCGCTGGAAGGTGGGCGTCCCGTCTCTCGGGAACGGCTAGCAGAAGCGAAGCGATGGACGCCACTCATTCGGGTGACGCCGAAGTTGCCCGATGGCTGGATCGAACTCGGCGAGCTGTGCCGGGTGCACCGTGGAGCCGTCACGGGAGCAAACGACGTATGGGTGACGAGACCTGACGAAACCGACCTTCCGCCAGAGGTGCTATTCCCCTCCGTGACTCGTGCACGGGAGCTGTTCGCTGCTGGTGCATCCCTGGCTGCTGCGCATCATCTCCGTTGCGTCATCGACCTTCCTGCTGATCTCGACGTGTTCGATGCTGGCACTCGTAAGGTCGTCGACCGATTCCTGCGCCGGGTGAAGAAGGACGGTGTTGCCGATGGCTACATCGCCCGAACCCGTCGGGCATGGTGGAGGGTCGGACTACGGCAACCGGCTCCGATCCTGGCGACGTACATGGCCCGTCGTCCTCCAGCGTTCGTGCGAAATCTGGCAGATGCTCGCCATATCAACATTGCTCACGGTCTCTACCCCCGCCAACCATTGACGGATGACATCCTCGACAAGCTCGCCCTGGCGCTCAGGTCGTCCGTCGTCGTGGGGCAGGGCCGGACGTATGCCGGTGGATTGACGAAGTTCGAGCCTCGGGAGATGGAGCGAGTGCCAGTGCCCAACCTGGAACTGTTGGGTGCCGGTGCATGAGCCCCGTCACGCCGCCGAGATGGACTGACGCCGAGTTCGAGGAGGACCGGAAGAAGTCCATCCACATCTTCAGGGAACGGCGGATGCAAGAGCCGCTGGAGCAGTACCTTGAAGCGTTCGAGGTCAGCCGGGATGCGATCGACACGCTGCTCGAAAGCACCGTCGATCTCACGGAACTGCTCGACAAGGCAGTCGATGTCCTGAGCGACGCCGATCTTCTGTCGGCAGTGCGCTACCTCGCTGGTCCCCCGATCTCTGCGGATGATCTCAAGACGTTGGCGGACGATGCCTCGCTCACTCCATCCCGGCTCCGTGCTGATCCCGACATGGCGAAGCGCATCATCGAAGTGGTGCTCCTCGGTGTCGACCGGGGACGGTTCCCATGGCTCAGCGAGGATCGTGAACCAACCGAGGCAGAGCGACAAGCAGCCGTGATCGCCACGGCAGCGCTCCTGGCGCAACGATCCGTGATGACCGGACGGGCCAACGAAAGCAAGGACGAGCAGGAGAAGGCGGTCAAGGACCGCCTCGTGCAAGCAGGCTTCACGGAAGTGGCACGAAGGACTATCAACAACATGTCCGAAGCGCCGGAGATCGGGACGTTCTGCGGGGAGAGTCAGTTCGGTAGCCGCAAGGCGGACATCGTTGCTCGCCTCTACGACGGACGCATCATGCCCATCGAAGCCAAGGTGTCAAACTCCTCGACCAACAGCGTCAAGCGCCTGAACAACGATGCAGCGGTCAAGGCTCGCCAGTGGACGCAGGAGTTCGGCACGTCGAACGTCGTTCCTGCCGCTGTCCTCGGTGGGGTGTTCAAGACCAACAACCTGCGCTCCGCACAGGACAACGATCACCTGACGATCTTCTGGGCGCACAACCTCGACGCCCTGGTGCAGTTCATCGACAGCACCAAGTCGTAACCAGGACAACGACCAGGTCCGCTCGCCGTCACACCCCTCTCGTATCATTGGGGCATGACGAGTGCCGACTTTCTGCCACCGGCCAGCGGGCCACAGCGGAGCGTTCCTGGACAGCTCCAGGGACGCCACCCAGCCACCCAGCGGCTAGAGGTCTTCCTGAGCCATGCCACGAGCGACCAGCAGCACGTCCTCCTCGTTCAGCAGCAAATGGAAGCGCTCGGCATTTCGGTCTACCTGGCGGAGCATGATCCGCAACCTGGGACCGTGCTCGCTCAGAAGGTGCGGGACGCCATCCATCGCTGCCACTTGGTTGCCGTGCTCGTGACGACGGCCAGCATGAACTCCGCCTACGTAAACCAAGAAGTTGGTATCGCCCACGAGTGCGGCAAGCCGCTCATCCCGATCGTCGAGAAAGGCATCGACACTCGTCAGCTCGGCATCCTCCAGGGAGTCGAATATCTCGAACTCGACCTTGAACACCCAGCAGAGACCATGGCAAAGATGACGGCGAAGCTCCAACCGCTCGTCCTCCAGCAAGTCCCGGTGAACGTGTCGTTCGTTTCCGTCAGCCAGAACAGTCAACCCGATATCGCTTCAGCGTTGGCGCTCGTCGGGCTCGGCCTGATCCTCGGCGTCATCATCATGGCCGCACTGTCGTCGAACGGTGGCAGCGGCGCATAGCTCCACCGGCACAGAGGAGTCCTTTCGGTTCCTGATTGCCCACCCCCACGGAGCAACGCACGGGGTCAAGGGAAAGCGGACCCGTCCGGTCGGGAGAACCGGAGCGATAGCGGCGGCTCGCACCGCCTTGACGCTGTGCGGCTTCGTGTCACCTTCCCAAGGGAACCGCTGGCTTGGTACCCTCAGTGGTGGTGGCCGTGTTCACTACAAGAGCCCTTGTGTTGATACGTCCAAGCGGCCACCAACCTTGAAACCATGATGCGGTGTCGCAGTGCTGGGTCTGACCAGTTGCGACGCCGTTCTTGACCCCGTGCGAAGGAGCGTGGCCCCAGCCGCAACGTTATGGCATTCCGTCCCCAGCCCACCGTCATCAAGCTCTCTTGGTGGTCTCCATGGAGCCCGTACAGGGCCGCCTGCACGTGCGGCTTCAAGGGACGACGGAATCTCTCCAAGGATGAGGCTGAGGCCGCTGCCATGGAGCACTGGCAGAGTAAGCACGGCGCTCCGGCTCCCAGCCGGGTCTCTGCGTCAATGCCAGTAGTCGCCACACCTCCCGGTTGGTATCCTGACCCATCAGGACAGGCCCATCTCCGCTGGTGGGACGGCAAACAGTGGACAGGTCATTCGCAATAGGCTCGGTGCTGCGGCCCGGAGCTGCGGAAGGTGAACGTACGTCCAAAGTGGGGGTGCTGGGGCTTGCCGTCGCCAATGGCACCTTCGGGCATCGCTCATAGGTAGATGGTGCCTCAGGCTTGACTCATTGCAGGTAAGTGACGGGTTTCCGGATAATCGATGGATGCAGGCCGAAGACTTTCAGAAGCCCCGGAACCCTAGATACCACTACGAGCGTTGGCTGTTGCGAGCAATGGTACTCGTTACCAGCATTCTCTCAGGATGCGGCGCCTCGCAGCATGCAACTGCCCCTTCGCGATCTCCGAGCCCCAACCAGTTTGTGGCAGCAGAGGAGGTCACAAGTTGCATGCGTTTTCATAACATGCATTCACCGAGCGAGGTGTGGACAGACCCTTCTGGTACAACATCGAGCTTTTCAGAGGACAATCCCTCCGCTTATGCGAGCAATGCTGACCCGATCTATTCGGTCGGCTCAGCAACCACCGTCGTCATCGACAACTGTACATGGCCTCCTAGCGCCCAAACTGACCAGACCGGCTTCTCCCAAATCGTAGTTACAACAGTGCCTGGTTGGACAAGTTGGCCGGGCGCTACGAGTGCCCTCGCATATGCAGATGTCATAGACACGACATGCACCTCGGTAACTTTAAGGTATCTAACAGGCCAATGGCCTGCGGTCTCGTACGAGACCGTGACGGTCCCCTCCGGTGCCATGGTCGCCACGATGAAGACAACCGGGTTGACGGGGGTTCAGTTCCCCAAGAGTCTGACTGCATGGGAAGTCAAAATGGGATATCTACTGATCCCAGGTGAGTCCGTGGCCTTACACTCCGGCCACGAGACTTTATCTACGGCGTCATGCACCTCCTAGCTGGGGTGACGCCGCCGTAGACGGACCCTATGGGTTAGCTTCAGAACACGGAATATATTGCACGCTGAGGAGACGGACCGATATCAGAGGCGCCCCTGAAGGGGCGGCTTACGCCGCCACCTCCTGATCGCCAACCTCGAAGTGCCCCAGGATGGTTGCTGCGGCCTTCTGGATGTTCTGGCACGACGCCGTGATCCCGGCAGTTGCTTGTTCGCCACCACCGGCCCAGTTTGCGACGTAGCCGAAGCTGTAGTCGCTGCTGTCGATGCCAAGGACTTTGCAGACGATGAAAGCGGTGGACTCAGCCTCCAACTCTGCGAGCGCCCGATCCTTGAAGTTCTCGTGCAGAAGAGCGTGGGCAAGCTCATGGACGAGCGTCTTCACCCGTTGGGCGGGAGCGTTGGTCACTTCGACCCGGATGCGCTTCTCGCTATAGGTGCAGTCACCGTTGGCACCGCCTGGGATTTCGACGTTCTCGACATGGAAGCCGATGGAGTCGGCGACGGCAGTCAGCCGATCGAACAATCCGTTGGGATCGTCTCCTGCGAGCTTGTGGCAGACTCTCGGCAGCTCCTCGCCGTCGGTGGAGCTGATGTCGAACACCGGCACCCACTTGAATCCCCGGATCACCTGCTGCTCGTCGTCGTTCTTCTGGTCGTCGGCCACCTTGTAGCGCATCGGTGCGACGATCCAGATGGCCTTCTCGCCTTTCTTGACGAACCGACCGAGCTTCTTCCAGGCGTTGAAACCGGCGATCTGCGTGGCTTCATGGCGCTGGGTGAGGATGAGCATGACGTTGTTCGAGCTGTAGTGGTAAAAGCGGCTCTGGCAGTCCAGGTATCGCTGCCACTCGTCGGATGTGGTGAGCTTTGAGATTCCCTCGGTCAATGCGTCGAGGAGTTCGGAACGGTCGCTTGTGGTGGTCATTTTTTTGGCTCTCCTAGTTGGTGCTGAATGCGATGCACCCGAAGAGCCGGAAGGAGGACGAACGGAACAGCCCCGAAGGACATAGTCCTGAGTGCACTTCAGGGCTTGCAGTGATTAGGACGACTTCTGGCAGGGTGATGACAGCGCAGAGGCCCGACTGGAAGGGCATCGATGATCCACCACGCCGTTCCGTCCTCGCCGCTGACCGAATCGAGTCACCACACGACGGCAGCGCCCTGGCCCTGCCGCTTCCCACGGGGCGAAGAACTCCTCAGCCGACCAGCGCTGCCACGTACGCCGCTCTCGTCTGGAAGCGGTCGGATCGACGAGAGAAGGGTGTCTGGATCCCTCGCACCGCTACTTGGCCGACGACCGACGACGGGCACGGTGTCCGAGGCCTTGGGTGCCAGTGCTCAGCTCCCCGATGATCGCTGCCGATCCTCTGCATCTCGCAGGTAGCGATACACGGACTGTCGGCTGACGCCGTACTCCTCCGCCAGTCGAGACTTCGAAATCCCCGGCGAGTGCCCGGTGAAATAAATGCACCTGCGCATCCGGGTCGAGCGAACGATGCCGCCCTCGGTAGACGCCTCGCCGCTTGGCAAGCTCGATGCCTTCAAGTTGGCGCTCACGGATGAGTGTCCGCTCGAACTCTGCGAAGGCCCCCATCACGGACAGCAACAGCTTCGACATCGGCGCATCGTGGCCGGTGAACGACAAGTGCTCGTGATCGAAGTCGATGCGAACTCCTCGGGCCGTCAGTTCCTGGACAATGCGACGGAGATCATCGAGGTTGCGAGCGAGCCGATCCATGCTGTGCACGACGACGACATCACCTTCACGAACGAAGGCGAGCATCGCTTCAAGCTCGGGACGCTTGGCGTCCTTACCGGACGCTCGATCGATGAACACACGATCGAGCGCCAATCCGTCGAGCTGACGATCGGCGTTCTGGTCAACGCTGCTGACTCGGACGTATCCGATCCGCTGCCCTGGCATGTCGAGTGCTCCGCTGAACGTGTCACGTTAGGGTCTTAGACCCTCGCCTTGGCATGTAACACAATGAAGTAATCGACCCTATTGTGACAGGGAAGCAACCTGGTCTGTTACGTCACGTTGGGGTATACCCGAGGTATACCAAATACACAGCATGGCGTCCGCAGCACCATCCTGAGAATTATTAGGACTTGCTCCAGACGGTACCGCCATCCACCGTGTACCAGCCAACGGTCCCAGAATTGAGGACCACAAGGTGATTCTCGCCACCGCTGTTAGCCGTATTAGAGGTCCACTCCTGCGTTCCGTAACAATCGTTATTCGCACTGTTCCAGATTATGAGGTTGCCGTTCGCCTGCAAGCAGAGATGGTTGTTCGACCCTTGGCCTGCGGTACCCGAATCCCACAATACGGTGGCGGGAGAAGTGGTCTGATTGTAAAAGACCAAATTGCCATCGCTCTGCATCACAAACTGATAGTCACCATTTGGCGACCACAGTGCAGCGCCATTTTGGAGTACATCCTGATAGGGCATGCCCGACCCGTCCGAATCCCAGTTGGAGCCGGATGACCACAACGCAGGTCCCGAAGTCGTTCCATAGACAACAAAATTGCCATCGCGTTGTATCACAGCGTAGGCATTCGAATAACAGCCACAGCCCAACGGGGTGGACCACAGCGCAGCTCGGCCGTATGCATTGTAAAGAACGAGATTGTCGCTGGACTGCATCAATGCAAAGTCCGACGGAGACCAACCTGAGGCTAGCCAAATCTCCCTTGAGCCTGAGCCCCCACCTCGGTCCCAAATATCTAACGCACCGTTGGTCTGCTCTTCCAACAAGTACGGGCCGTTATTCATCTGAGTACCGGTGGATTCAAGCGTTTGATTGGTTCCAGTTCCTGAGGCATCAAAGACAGTAGTCGCTGATATGGTGTTGCCGTTTCCCGTGGGAGGGTCCGAGTACTGGTTGACCGAATTCGGACAACCATTGTCCCAAATGTATAGATCGGAATTATTTCCGGTGGGCTCGTAATATCCGGCCGAGGTGTTGGGGAAAAAATCGCTTGAGTTGCTAGGGTCCGTGCTGTACGTTGAGGCCTTCTCTGCATATGGCTGACCCGAGATTTGCCCGCTGTTGAAGTCGTAACCGACACCATTGATGGCGTACTGGGTGCCGATGAATGAGTCGTTGGTATTGATGTCCCCAAATGTTTGATCCGGCTGGTACTGCGTTTCTCCATTTGCTTGAGCCTGGTAGGGAATCCATCCAAGATTTTGACCGAGGATGATCCCGTTATAGTAGAGGGTTACAGGATTGGGTGCACCGTTGAGAGTGAACTGAAACTGGAATCCACCTCCTGAGCTGTCGTAGAGGACCGTGTACCAATACTGAGATCCAGCGCTGAGCGAGCCACTTTCTACCGGGTTACCACCACTGTCGGTAAGTTGCTGGCCCCACCATTGGTAAGTTGTCCCGCTCTTGCGAAATTGGACATAGAGGGATGACTGTGGCTGTCTCCATGCGTCCTCATATGGGCCACGAGCGTAACCTATCTGTGCCCAAGGCTTGCCGCTAATCGTACTGGGCTGCGTCAACATGACCCAGTCGTAGTTGAGGTCACTGCTTGGCGCACTGCTGGAGTACACGTTGTCATATGTGGTGATTTTGGACCATACGCCGGTGATGACAGTGGATGAGTTGCCGGAGTCGTCGTAGGGATAGTCCCAGCCATCCCAAGCCCAGTACGGCGAGTACGGATCGGCTCTTCCTGGCGAGCACGGATTGCCAAATCCAGCCTGAACTGCAAGAGCTGGCGTCACGAAGACGCCAACGGCGGAAAGAAGGATCGGGACAACGAGGGCACGAAGGAGACGGGCGTTCATTCTATCGTCACGGCACCATCGACCTTTCCCGTAAGAGCATTCACGCCAACGATTACGTACTTGATGTTCGGCGGAGGCGCTGGCGTGGTGCCAGGCGGCTCTGGGGATGGAGTTGTCGTGTTGGTCTGGCCCGCACCGGTGTTAGGGCCATATGCATAGAATCCGGGGATGTTCCCCGGAGGGGTAACGTTGATGATCCACTGGAGGGAACCCTGTGCGGCAGTGGCTGTCCCTGTGTTCGATACATTGTCGACCAGAACTGCTTCCACGATCTGAGCCGTCGGAAAATGCGTCTTAGCTACAGCGAGAGCAGCCTGTTCCGCTTCCTGCATTGAGATCTTCGGTGTCTGGGATGGTGTTAGCAATTCATTCCCCCCGCCGAGAATGATGGCATCTGGAACGGTTTTCATATGCACAAAGGTCGTACCCGCTGCCGTTTGTACCGGTGTCGTGCAGTATGCGGTGGTTGGTATTCCACCATTCGGACACGGCGGAGCATATTCAGTCGTTGCTTGCGATCCTGATCCCGGTAGGAGAGTGCTGGCAACTGTTCCACACCCAGCGAGGACGACCGCAACCAATGCGAAGAAGCCGAAGGGGCGAAGGCGTTGCATTGTGGAGCCCTCAATGAGGTTGATCCTGTTCTAAGTTATTCTCGCAGTTTGTTGCGATATTTAGCAATGGTCTCGATGATCTTGTTTCATCCATAAAGGGACCAACTACCATCCATAGCAATGTCCGTACTGCCATCGGCTCACTGCTGCGACACCAGCGACGACGAGCGGGTAGGCCGCCCACAACGCACCGACGAGGATGCGCTGCTCCGGAAACGTTGCAAGGCAGTACGCCCCGATGTACGCCCACTGCACCCCGAAACACGCCTCCATCACTCCGAGGAGCCATGTCCAGCGCCACTCCGACGAGGCCCAGTACCAGCAGAGCGCCGTGAGCGGGAGGAGCAGCCAGAGCCACAGGGCCATGGTGGCGGCGACCATGGCTAGCGGAAGAGCAGCGAGCGCCAGGTAGGGACGGTCCCGCCTGGCAGCGAGCATGGAGTCGCCCAAGGACGAGATGCGCTCCAGCAGGCGTGCGTGCCAGGGGAAGTGCTCAAGCACCGGCTGCGATCTGTTCAGGGAATAGCTGCTGCGGTTCATGATGTGTGCTGCGACGTTGGCGCTCGTTCTACGTCCATCGTCGTGCGAGCATTGCTGCACGGCGCACGCCATCATCAGGTTGCGACTCGTCCGTGGCAGATGCCACCGGATTGCGACGAGTTCGTCAGAACTGGGCGTGTGGCAGCACGGTCATGTCGTGATGACTGTCTTCGCATGCCACACGACCATCCCCTGAACGGGTTCCGTGTCCAGTATGCGGCAGACTCCTGCGCAGAAGCCCGCAGTCACAGCCTTGTTACCAGTGCCACCACCAGCCGTTGTGGGCATGGTGCGCAGTCGGCACGAGCGGCGTGAGTGCGACGACGAGCAGCGTGACGAGGATGCCCCAGGTCGTGCGGGACTCAGCCCTGGCGATGGGCTCGACGGGGCGTGGCGGCTTGTACTCCGCATCCTCCAGCGCCTCGATCCGTAGCTCTATCGGCGGGTGCGTTGCGGACAACGCAGCCTCCCAGGCAGTCCGTCCGGCTTCCCAGGGAGCGATGCGCTCCAGCGCTCGCTGGAGTCCGCTGGCGAGCCCGACAGCGGCAGCGCCAGCGTCTGCCTGGTACTCGATGAGGCGGGTCTCGGAGGCAGCGATCGGGACCATCACGAAGCGGGTCAAGAGATATGCGGGCCAGAGGAGGAGCCAGCCGATGAGCGCAAGGACGGTCGTGCCTGCCTTCACGACGCTCTTGGCGTTGACGTGCGTGCCGGGTACGCCTCCAGCACCGACCGGAACGGCCCAGGCCGGGACGAGCCCTTCACTGGCCTGCGGTCCGAAGCGGTTTCCGGAGAGGAACATGCCAAGGCTGTAGAGCACGGCAATGGGCCAGCCGAAGGCCCACACCATGCGGTTTGCAAGCCCGTCGCCCTGTTGCCAGTGGACCATCTCGTGCGCCAGCACGCCTGCCAGCTCCGCAGCATCCAGCCCCTCGATGAGGCCCTTGCTGAGCACGATGGTCCGGGTGTGCGTCCACGCCTGGGGAATCGGCGTGTCCATGATGAGGAGCTTCGGGGTCTCCCGGAGCTTCATGGCATCGACGACAGTCTGCATGGCGTCTCCAAGGTGCAGCTCCCACTCCCTTCGGGAGGGTCGCCGGTAGCCACGCCAGCGGAGGAGCGTCGGCTCCATCGCCGTCGCAACTGACGCAATGACGAGCCCCTGGAGCATGCCGACGAACAGCGCTGCTGCCACGACCGGCACGGCGTGGCCGAAGCTGTTGGCGTAGGTCGCCGTGAAGCCCGCTGCGAAGCCGACCGCAGCGGAGGCAATCGCTCCAAGGAAGGCGAGCCCGCCCGCCGTGTGCGAGCTGAAGTTCACGATCCCAGCGAAGTGCCCGGAGAAGCTGATGCCAAACACAGCGACGACCACGGAGCCGATGGCATCGAACATCGCTGCCCAGAGCGCCACGATGACGGCCGTCCACGCAGCACCAAGTGCTGCCACGGACGCTCCGGGCATGCGAAACGAGGCAGCAAGCATCCATTCGAGCGTCCCGAGCCCAGGCGGGAGTCCGGGAAGCCGCCAGGCCATGAGCCGGTCGTACTGCCGGACGAGTCCGTGCCGGGCGATCCCCCGGCGTCCGGCTGCAAGCCGCTCCACCGCTCGTCGAGGGCGAGCCGGGGAGTGCTTCGACCCCCCACGGTTGGCAGGGGGAACGGCAGAGGCGCTGTCTCCCGCTGGAGCGTCGGCCACGGTGGGGTCCTTTCAGAGAACGGTTTACGGAACGGGAATGATCTCCACGAGGGCATGGCGGTCAGTCGGGACGGAACGCACAGCAGCAGTCCCGACAGGAAGACGACGGAGCGTGTTCGGGTGGATGACGTACTCTTCAACGTCCCGGATGGAGCCCTTCTGCGTCGTGCCGGTCTCCCAGTCGATCTGGTGCGTCACCTTCCAACTGGGCCGGGTGCCGAACTGCGCAGCAACGTCCTGGGCATCGGCTGCCTCCAGCCGGTGCACGACGAGAAGTCCTGCCTGGAGGACTGCCTTCCGAAGGTCCGGGTCCTGGGGGAGGAACTGCGTCGCCAGCAGCAGCGGCATGGCTGCCTGGCGAGCCTGCAACAGCAGGTCGATGATCTGCCTCGCCTCCTTGAGCGCAGCGAACTCGTCGATGGCACACAGCACCGGGGCCAGCGTCTCGCCGTTGCTGACCGCACGGAGCCGACGGGCGCATGCCTGCTTGAGGTCCTGAATGAGGACCCGGCCCATCAGGTCCACGTCTTCGGAGGCTGCCGTTGCGGAGAGCGCCACATAGACCACCATCGGCTGCGCAAAGGCGCTGTCCCAGTCGAGCACCTTCTTGGCCGTCAGGAGCGGGCCGAAGGAGCCTTGCAGAAGCGCCCCGAAACGGTGTTGCAGGGAGATGAGTCCGGACTTTCCGGCAGCGTCGGTGTCGTCGAGAAGACTCGTCAGCTCGTCCTGGAGGGATTCGTCCTGCACCTTGTGGGCGAGGATGCGAAGCCCGTTCGGGGTGCAGCTCTCGGACAGCTGACGGAGCGTCATGGGAAGGCCAGCGGAGAGCATCCCCCGCACGATGATGGGCACGACGTGCATGCCGACCTGCTTGTAAATCTCGCCTGCCTCACCGAAGGTGAAGGAGCCGATGAGCTTGTTCGCAACGTCTGCCCCGGTGCCCGAGCACGGGTCGTAGCCGATGGTTGCGGGATCGTCCGGGTCCACGACGACGAAGGGAAGGTGGTAGCGGGCAGCGAGCTTCCGGGCACTCGCCCCCAGTCCCCCACCCTTGCAGTCGATGACGACGAGGCCAGCGCCGCAGCGGAGTGCGCCGTCTGCCAGCCGCTCCAGGGTCGTCGTCTTCCCGGAGCCCGTGGCTCCAGGGAGGAAGGTGTGAAGGCGCATCTCGGAAAGCGCCAGGTCGAAGGGCTTCCGCCGGTTGTCCCGCAGCGCACCGAGCCGGATGCCACCGTTCGGGTGGTCCGTGTCGTTGAGCAGCAACGTGCGGGACGGGGACACAACTGAAGCGTACTGACGCAGTCGTCCGCTGAGCAGCGATGTCCTGCTTCGCTCCCCGGAGCGTCGGTCCCTGCCGAGCCGGTCCTGGGCCTGGTGGAACAGCCCGGAGGTCAGGGTCCGCTCCCGGATGGCTCCGAATGCCTCGACAGCGAGGAGCAGGAGCGGTCCTGCCTGCATCTCGACGAGGGTGCTCCGCCAGACTGCATGCCCAACGGGAAGGGCCGATGATGGCGGCAGAAGGTCATAGAGCCGGTTTGGAATGATGAGACCGAACGGCCAGCACCAGGCAACCTCCCGGTTGAGGATGACGACGCCGAGTGCAAAGCCGACCGACAGGACAGCGATCATGATCCAGAGGGGACGGGTCAGCCTCCAGACCATCCATGCCAGCAGCACTCCGAGGAGCGATGCTGGCATGGCGAAGACGACAATCCCGATGATGACGCCGAGCGAGACCGTGGCGTTCGCCCAGGCATTGAACTCGCTCCCGACGTGCGAGGTCGCCTCTGGCGGGCGGGACTGCGCACTCAGCGGCCCTGCCATGGTCGCACCTCGATGAAGTCATCCACCTTCATGCGCCTGGTGATCTGACGGACCACCTCCACCCGACTCGGGCGCACGTACCACCACAGCTCGTCGTAGCGCTCAGCGAGGTACGCCTTGACGACCGTCTCGGCATCCATGCGGCTCCGGGGTGAGCGGTCCAGCTCGACAGCGACCGTCCGCTCCTTCTTGCCACCGGCAGCCGGGAAGACGAGGACAGCATCAGGGATGCGTCCCGTGGTCTTCCGCTGCCCGGCCCGCTTTTCTCGGTAGCGCTGTGCCCGGCGCTCCCGTTCCGTGAGGAGCGTGGCGCCGGAGTTGGTGGCAAGCAGCTCCTCGGCAAGGTCCACGATGGCAAGAGCGTGGTGCACCTCAGCGGGTACGATCCGGGCGGGAGCAAGGCCCACCTCGGCAAGCCGGGCACCCTGGGTCGTCACCCGAAGGACGGACGGCTCCCGGTAGTGCGTATGGTCACGCTGGAGGAGCGCCGGGTGCGCATCACAGAGTTTTCGGACCCGTTGGAATGCTGCCGACTTGCCGTGCGGCGTCGGGAAGAACTTTGCCGTGATCTGGTCCACGGTGACGATGCCGTGCCGAGCCACCCATACCAGGATGTCTCGGTCCCGGTCAGTGAGGTGCATGTGCCCCTGGGCACGAAGGGGCAATCGTCCATAGCGCTGCGGAGGACCATTTCCGGAGCGGGACGTGCTCTGGTTTGCCCGGCCTCCTGTGTGCTTCGGAGTGCCCGGTGCGGTCATAATCTCGTGCCACGGGGACTCGCTCCGGTCCTTGGGGCGAAAGCGGTTCCGCTACAGCGATTATGTGACTTCTTTCGGCACCGCACAATACGGGATTTCATGGCATTGCCCCGTACGCAGCCACATGCCCATTCCACAATGCCGTTATCCGTGCTTGATGCTCCGGCTCACTCGTGCTTTTCGCTTGTGGCCACCGCTCGCCTGGATCGCTCCCTATTTGTTCCTTTCCTCTTCCCTTCAGGAAGCCGAGCCCTCGTTCTCTCTTCTCTTCCACACTTCGCCTGCACTGAGCACCCAACTCCCCAATCCAAAAAACTTCCTCATCACCATCACACTGTTCCCTGGTTCCAACTGTCCCTCGTCCTTGCCACCGCCCCACTGCGCTCTCTTCGTTCTTGGCCCCCACACCGTCTTCCTGGTTCCACACCCCAGTCACACGTAGTGGGGGTGGGGTGTGGAAGGATTGCCCCTGCAATCCAGGGAAGCGGAACGGGGGCCGAACTGCCAGTTCAGGAGCGCAGTGGGGCGGTGGCTGACCACAGCGGACGTGCAGCAAAAGGGTCTGCACCACAGAAGCAGATGCTAGTGCAGATGCTATCGGAAGGCTCGGACCGGCGCCCCACGGGCGCCAGGAGCCACTGCAAGCAGCCTACCCGCTCAGCGGACGGAGGACAAGGACCACCAGGGAAGCGGTTGGCGGGGTTGGTGCGTTTGCAGCGTTTTCCCCTTGCCGTTCGGAAAGCCGAAGTGCGTGCGGGTGATGTGTGCGGGGAGCGTCACCGTCAATGCATGACAGCAAAGGAGTCTCGCATCTTGCGAGTCTCGACGGTAAATACGACGGTAAATACGACGGTACCGAAGAAGCTATTTGACAGCTTGGTCTCGAAAAGGGTTGTGGGAGCATGGATTATTGAGGTTGGGTTCCGGAAAGTACCTATTGTCAGGTTCCGGAAAGTACCTATTGAGGTTCCGGAAAGTACCTACCTCGGTACACGCACAGTACCTATCCAGCCGTCCATGCAGGCCAAGGACATCTGCGCTCCTCACCGACTGAGGCGAACGGCCTCCAGCAGCTTGGCAAGAGATTGCTCTCCCTCGACTGACTCCTGCTGCTTCAACTGTTCCCAGCGGCTCTCGGCGTCACGGGCTGTCGCAAGCGACTTCGCTGACAATCCCGAGTCGGCTGTAAGCATCTCGTGGAGCGGGTCCGATCCGATGGGAGCATTTTCGAGTTGAGCGATGATCCACTCGGATGATCTTCGCTCCAGAATCTCCCGCAGCACCTCCTGCTGCCGGTGGCTGGGAAGGTGGCTGCGGAAGACCTTGCGCCAAGCCGTGAGGATGCTCTTGGGGATGGTCTCGGACTTCGCTCTGGCAGGCGAGCTGTTACGAACGCACGTGAGGACCCATGACCCTTCCGCCGTGCCCGTTGCTATCGACAGGCGGTAGCGGCGGTCGAACGTCTCAACAATCCTGCATGCCTCTCGTAGCCGATGGGCGACCCGCTTGCGTGACGACCAGTTGAGCTGCACGACCTCGGAGATAGAGGGCATGCATCGGCTCTCAGTCGCAGTATCGGAGCTGAATAATGCATAGCGCCACCCCGCCCCGATGTTTTCCGATTCGAGGAAGCTCCAGAGACGCCCGGCCACCTCATCCTCGTGCGTGATGGCGCTCCACGTTGGGGCGTGCAGGAACGTGACGCTCCCCTCCCGGAGGAGCAGACTCACGGCTTCACTGACCGTCACCCATCCCTTGCCCCCTCCACGGGTACTGATCAGGTAGCTGTCGATAAGTCCCCATCCAAGGACCGTCTCGTGGCCGTCGGGGTGACGTACCGCCGATTCCAACATGACGCTCCCAAGCCTGGCGAGCGATTGTCGAACGAGGTTCCGCTGCTTCCCGCCAAGGTCGTCATACCCGAGGGCGATGGCAGCATCTCCGAGGCTGAACGGCACCCTCCGATCATCGGGACAGCCAGCCCGGACGAACATTGTGGTGAGGTGGGCGAAGAGCTGCTGATCGGCTGTCGTGAGCTGAGCACCGGCGACATGACGGAACGGGCGGCCATAGAGAACCGGCGACACGACCGTCTCCAGATGCGCTGTCCGCTTGCGCAGATTCCAGAGCGGGCTTCGGGCCAGATTGGTTTCGTGGCCGACGGTGTTCTTCCCTTTCGACAAGAGAAGCGAGGTGATTGGGGGGACGGAGGTTATGGCGTTCTGGTTCATAGGGTGATGCGAGTTTGCGACTTTGCGAAGATTCGATAGGTCGAATCAAGAGCGCTGGTGGATACGTGACCGGACCTGCTCAGCCACCGAAGCATCGGATTCGAGCATGGCGAACAACGTGCGTGCGATCGTGCTGGCATCGCTGTTGGCATCGATGGCAAACCGCTTGATGAAGCGATGCTGGACGTTGGGGATGACGACGGTGAACCGTTTGTCACGCAGGTTGTTCGGACCATCTGCCGAGAGGGGAAGGGGTACGACCCCTGGTGGCTCCGCCATGGCCTGTTTGATGCTTGCAGCCATGGTCGCCTTGATATCGGAGGCGGTGCGTGTGGTGTTGCTCATGCTGCGACCACCTCCTTGCGTAGTAGCTCTCCCACGACCGATTGGTACCTCTCGGGATCATTCGGGATCGTGCCGAACGCCGTCCGGTACAACTCCCGCTGCGGGATTTCTATTGACGAGACGGGGACACCCATCTCGTCGAGCGTTTCTCGGGTGATTCGCAACGTTCGTGTATGCGGACGCACCTTCGTCAGAAGGACGAGCACCGATGGTGCGTCTCCACGGTGAACGGTGGTGGCGAGTTCGATCATCGGCCATAGCCGGTTGACATCCATGGCGCTCGGCGTCAGCGGGATCACGATGTTGGTTGCAAGTTGGATGGCGCTGCGGACAATGGCGGCATCATGTGGTGGTGCGTCGATAACAACGTGGGCGTAACTTGCCACGAGTCGGTCGAACCGGAGGTGTAGGTCGGCCCCGGCGTCGGTGACGACATCGAAGGGGCAGCCGTCCCCGATGAGCTGGGACCATGCGGTTGCTGAACCCTGCTCGTCAGCATCGATGAGGAGTGTTCGTCCGTGAGCAGCAAGTCCTGTCGCAAGGTGCATGGCTGTCGTTGTTTTGCCCGTGCCTCCCTTCAAGTTCGTGATCGCAATGCGCATCGTGGTTCCTTCTGTGTGGGAGATTCATGCAAAGAGTCGAACCGTCGAGCTTTCGAGCTTTCGACTTTTGTCACGATGAGTGTCCGGCATGACCACGAAACTGTCAATGCTTGTGCACGTCTTGTGCGAGTTCTACGGCTCGCCCTGACTGTCGCCGTCAAGCAACTTCTCCAGCGCCACCTTGGGGATGAGGATGCGCCTGCCGATGCGGATGGCCGGAATCTCGCCACGGGACACGGCCTCGTAGGCAGTGGCTCGTGAGATGCCAAGGGCCGTGGCTGCTTCTTCGACGGTCATGGTCAAGCGCTGCTGTGGCCGCTCCTCGATGACCGGCCCGACGGTCCGGCGCTCGACATGAAGCTCTTGCCACTCGACCACAGCGACGGCCTCGTCCAGGGCGTCGCTGTGGTCGTACCACCAGTCGGACTGCGTGAGCGTGATACGCCCGATGGTGGAGGCGTTCGCCAGTTCCGGTAGCTCCGACTCGTCGGCCACCGGAACAGTCTTACCCGGCTGAGGGCAGCTCGGCGGGTTGCCTCTTCGCACTGAGTACCTGGCCCATGATGGCTGCTGCCGCTTTGTTCCGCTCCTCTATGGCGTGGCTGTAGACCCGGAGGGTGAGGGAGGGATCGGAATGGCCGAGGAAGTCGGCCACGGTGCGGACATCCATGCCCGCCCCGATGAGCTGCGTTGCCGTGAAGTGCCGAAGATCGTGGAGACGCACGTCCGGCGCTCCAACGGCGTCACGGACCCGAATGAAGAAGCTCGTCACGTTGTCCGGCCGGAACGGCGTTGCCGCCCGCACGGAGGGAGAGAATACGAAGGCGTCAGGCTCCAGCTCGCTGCTAGCTTCCGTGATCCACTGCTCGACGTGCGCCCGGTGGGCAGTGAGGAGGGCAATACCTACGGGGTCAAGCGAAACCTTCCGGGAGCGATCCGTCTTGGTGGTCTTCTCGGCGAGCCCGCCCACGACGACGACAACCGACCGGGACACCTCAAGGATGCCAAGCTCCAAGTCCACGTCGCTCCAGCGCAGCGCACAGAGTTCTCCTCGACGCATCCCGGTGAGCGCAGCGAGCATGAGGAGCGGTGCGAGCCGTGGGTCACGGCGCTCTGCCTCCTCGATCACATCCCGGACCACCTCGACAGCGGGGGCGTGGACTCGACGTTGAGCGACCCGTGGTGGCCGTGCCCGCTCTGCCACGTTGTTCCGCACCCATCCCCAGCGGACCCCCTGATGCAAGGCAGAGGAAATGATGGCGTGGTGGTTGCGCACCGTCTTCGGCGACGCTCCGGCATCCTTCATCACGCCGTAGAGGGCGTCGAGATGCCGGGCAGTGAGCTGGTGCAGCTTCACCTTGCCGAGTCGGGGGCGGATGGTCTGCTTGATCTGCGCCCGGTAGGTGCGGAGCGTCGTCGGCGAGAGGTCCATCCGTTCGCACTCCTCAAGCCAGCGGTCGAGAAGCTGGCCGAAGGTCGCTCCGACCCCATCTGCCCGGCCTGAGCCTTGCTGGTCCACGAGGTCCCGTAGCGCCTCGTCTGCGGCCCTGGCGCTGCCGTGGAACGTCTTGGAGAGGACCTTGTACTTCTCGGTCACCGGGTCCTTGCCGAGCGAGACCCGTAGTTCCCAGACACCCCGCTTGATCTCACGCTTCGATCCACGCACGGAAGCCATGGTACTCCCGGCCTGTGACAGTTTTTGGGATTCCCTCGAAGATTTCGGAGGGGGCAGCAGAAGGGCCGGTGCTCTCGCACCGGCCCTGACCTGCACTTTCTTTGGTGGCGGGGGTAGGATTTGAACCTACGACCTTCGGGTTATGAGCCCGACGAGCTACCAGACTGCTCCACCCCGCGTTGTCATTACGAAACTACTATACCACCTTGCACGGGAGAGCGCGACCCCGGCCGCCGCCGCGGCGGCGAACTCTGCCAGCACACGCCCCGGTGGGAAGGACGCCGGATTGGCCTGTTACGGCCTACTTCGGAAGCAACGGTATGAGCGGGGCAGCCCCATCAGGCGCCACCACTCGGCGTCGCCCCGGAACCGGAACCGGTCGTAGACGTCGCGGTATGCGGCGGCTGCCCGGCGGCTCCGGAGGAAGTCGCTGACGCCGTTCCGGAGCCCGTGGCACCTGCCGGCCCGGCGCCTGTTCCGTTGTTGGCGCCCGAGGAGCCGGCTGCGGACCCTGTGGCACTGCCCCCCGAAGCTGTACCGCCCGACCGTATAGCTCCTGCACCCGATCCCGCACCACCCGATGCTGTGCCGCCCGGTCCTGCTCTCGCTCCCCCGCCGGAGCTTCCACTCGAGCCGGAGACCGAACTGCTGCCAGAACCAGAGCCGGCCCCGACGGTCCCTGCCCCGGCTGTCCCTGCCCCGACGGTCCCTGCCCCGGCTGTCCCTGCCCCGGCTGTCCCGGACCCTCCCGCTCCACCCGAGCTGGTTCCTTCCCCATAGAGCAGGTCGAGCTTATCCACGAGGTTCCCCAGCTTGGTCACGTCGGACTCGTACGCGCCGAGGTTGCCCGCCTTCAGGTCGGCCTCGGCCTGCTTGTAGACAGAGGCCGCCTCGGCTGCCAGCTGCGCCGCCTCGGCTCTGGCCGCACTGGTCTGAACGGTGCCCGAGCCCGGCGTCACGGTCCCGGATCCGGAGGGCTGGCCACCCAGGGAGACCAACGACCCGAGAACCTGGGAGACGGCCGCCTGGAGGGTCGGTGCCATCGCCACGTCATTGTTCAGGACAGCGATGACGTCGTCCAGAATCGGCAGTGCGTTTCGTGACGACTGCACGTAAAGAGGCCTTAGGTACAGCATTGACTGACCCACGGGGACCACCGCCACGTCGCCCAGGATCACCTGGGATCCGTTCTGGCCAAGGAGCGTTATCTGGCGGGACACGTCCGCCGTAGCCTGAATCTTTGCATCCACCAGAGAAGGCCCGTCTATCGACTGACCCGCCGGCGCCTGGTACATCGTGAGCTGGCCGTAGTTGTCCGACCCGGATCCGCCTACCATGAAGCCTGCGAGCGTCTGGATGCCCGCCCCCCCCTGCGAAACAGGCACGAAGCTATCCACAAGGTCGAACTGGGGAGCAGTCGCACCCGGCGGCTGGATCATCTCGTACTCCGGTTCCATCCGCGCTACCTGGCCGGTCGAGACGATCTGCCCCTGCGCATTCGTCGTGAGCGTCGTACCCAACTGTGCTGCTGCCGGTCCGGAGCCGGGACTCTGCGACACGCTCCATGCATCGGCCAGGCTGTAGAACTGCGAGGCGTTCTGAATGCGGTAGCGACCGATCATCGCCGCCTGGATCGTGAAAAGATCCTTCGGGTAGCGAAGGTGGGAGCGGAGGGCTGATGGCATCGAGGCCATCGAATGGAAAAGATGGGGGAATGCCTTCTCCCATGTCTGCAGAATCGGATCGCTCTGATCGGCGGCATAATAGGTCATCTTCCCCGTATAGGCGTCAACCACCACTTTTACCGACGCCCTTACGTAGTTGAAGTTCGATTGGCGTAGCGGAGCACCGAGCGGCAGGTCGTTCGTATTGGCGTCCTGCGCATATGGGAAGTTGCTGCTCGTGGTATATCCGTTGACGATCCAGTAGATACGGCCACCCGATATTACCGGGTAGGGATTGCTGCCGACCTGCAGGAAGGGAGCGGCCTTCTCGATCCGCTGGTTGATGTCGCGAACGAACATGATCTTCGAACGCGAATCGATGAGGTTGGAAAACAGGATGTTCGTGTCGCCGAAACGCAGTGCGAACGCCAGACGCGACCAGAACGAGCCCACCGGAACGCCCCCGCTCCCGGTGTAGTGGCTGAACTTCTGGGTTCCGTTGGCCAGCTGGTAGTCGATTTCCGGCTGCTTCGTATCAGCTATCACGTAGCCCGACATGCCGGCGCCGTAATACACCGATGGCTGCGAGATCGCAGGAAACCCGTCGCTGTACGACGGGGGAACGTTGCCTGCCGCCACCACCGGCGTACCCGCCGGCGTTGCGCTACTGGCAAGAGCGACCACGGCCCCGTAACCGTGGGTATACTCCAGATGCGTATTGACCCAGCCCGAGGTCGGTAGGCTCGTCGAATCCACTTGACGGACCCCTACCACCACAGGCGTCTCGACCCCGTTGATATTGTAACGATCGAGTGCAAGCAACTGGAAGGTGTAATAGGAACGGATCGCTTGGAGCTTCTGGAAGGTATCCACGGTAAGACCGGGATTCCAGAGAATCGAGTCTGCCAACTCGCCCGTGCTGGCCTGGACTTCGCCAGCCGTTGGCTGTGAATTAGCGGCAAACGGGACTACCTTGACGCCGGCGGTCCCCATGGCAAAGTTGGTCGCTGCGATGTTCTGCTGGATATATGGCCGCTCCAGCGTGGACTGGGCGGGGTTCACCTTGAGCGCCTGGACGATCGCCGGGAATATGCCTCCCACCACGACAGAGATCACGATCCACAGGCCCACTGATAGCGCCGGCAGTACCCAGCCGGGTCGCCTCACGTTGAACAGGAGAACAACGCCAGACGCGATCGACACCCAGATAAGCAACTCGAGAGCCGGCATCAGCACATGTACATCTGTGTAACCGGCCCCCTGCACATAGCCGTGCCCCCCCGTAACGAGGCTGAACCGACCCAGGTAATAGGCCACGGCCCGGTCGATGATCACGGCTGCCAGGAGCAGCGACAGGTGCGCCTTGACTTGCGGCGTAACACGGGGGCGCTCGCCGTGAAAGCGTATGCCGCCCACAGCGACCGATTCGACAAGCACGAGCACGATTACGATCAGTAACACGGAAAACAACCACGAAACCACGAAACCGAGGAATGGAAGCTTGAAGACATAGAAGGAGGCGTTCATGTGGAAGTGCGGGTCACGCCACTTGAACGACGCTCCATCTATGAAATACAACCAGTTCTGCCACTGAGGTACAGCGCTACCGCCCACCAGTGCCGCCAGCAATACCGCTGCCGCCGTTCTCACGGGAACCGCGTGCCTCGCCATGAACGCCCTGTAGCGCAGGATCCCGGCGTCACTCGGGTGGATCGAGAGGGCGCTGGGCGCCAACCGGTCGGCCGCCGCGAGGTTGACCCAGCTGAGAAGGAAGCAGATCGCTCCGAACCCGAAGAAGAGACCCAGCTTCACGACGAAAAGCGTGTGCCACACTTCCCCCATGTTCACGGAAGAGAACCAGAGCGCGTCGGTGTAGACAATATCCAGGTTCTTGAGGAAAAGAAGCAGGACGACAACGACCGCGATCGCGGCGATGAGCACGATTCGCCAGCGGCGATGGCGAGCCGGGGGGGCAGACGGCTGCTGAGGCAGATCTCTAGGCGTGCGCACGAGTTTCAAGCATATATTGCCTCGACCCAGCCGCTACCGCGGCCGCTGCTAACCGTTTGGCCGGGGCGACCCTCCCGGCTTGCCGACCCATGGTCAACCGGGAAACGACGCCTGATAACTACACTCCTTCGACAGGAACAAGCAGGCAGCGGCATCCGGGGTGCGCGGGCGGCTGGAGATGGCCCGTGGGGAACTTCTCGCCGTTACGTTGCGGCTCCGAAAGCGCATTGTCGCCGCAATCCGGGCAATCGGCCCCATCACCAGCCACCTCCCACCTGAGCGCTCTGGCCAGGGCTCTCCCTGCCAGCGCTTCACCCAGAGCGAATGCGGCGTTGAGCCGATCCAGCGCAAGTCTCTCGATCCGCTCACCTCGCCACTCGCCGAAGGCGCTGCCTGCGTGTTCGGCGACGAAGGTCGTATCCTCTGTAACTAGATCGATGTCACCACCCTCGATCCGCTCCCGTAACGATTCGGCAATGACCGATGCGGCACCTGAAGCCAGCTCGTCCAGCTGAGCGCGTCCCGACTTGACGGCTCTTGCGGCGATCGACCCAGAACTGGGACTGCCTGGGTCGCGAGATCCGCCCGGCCCCATAACATCACCACCTCCCCCTACCGCGCTGGTATCGGAGGCAGCGTCTGCCCGATCGCCGGGCATCGCTCCATTCCCGGGCATCCCTCCGTGACCGGACCCCCCCTGATCTCCGGCCGCCACCGGGTCGACCGAGGCAAGAAAGCGAGCACCGGCACGCGCAGCCTTCTCGACGGCAGCGGCGCACGGCCTGAGGTAAAGCGCTGCGTGTTCAGTCGCAGGCAGGATAACCGTTCCAGACCAGCGCCCCTCCTTGCGCAGCCTGTCAAGAACGTCGTTCTGATCGTCCAGCAGGATTCTTTTCCACTGCCTGGCGAGCTCTGCCGCGAGGGGACCTACCTCCCCATCGCGACACTCCGCAGCCGGCGAGCGCGAACCGGCACCAGCCGGGGGTGTACCTCCGGTACCATGGTTACCCGGTACGCCCTCGCTCGCGACAGTCTTATCCGCTGGAGGCGCAGATGAACGTCTCCCTGAGTCAACTTCCCCATCCGATGAGGCCCTGAGCCTCGCAAAAAGCTCGTTCACCGCTTTCACGCGGTGGCCCGAAGGGTCTGCCGGCGACTCCACCTCACTGGCCCCTACATCCTCCTCGCCCCCGGGTAGTCCCTCCTCGCCCCCGGGTAGTCCCGCTCCGGAATCGGCTCCCGCTGCCGGGGGAGCATCCGCACCGGTCCTCGCTTCCTCTTCAGCGTGGTTGCCCGCGCCGATATTCGTTTCCCCTCCCCACCCCGTATCCGGGACAACCGGGGCCTCCTCGCCACCTTCACCGCCGGCTTCCTCACCAACTGCCCTGCCCCACGCTCCAGCGTCTGCCTCCGGCTCTTCCGCTTCGTCGCGTGGGGACACGGGCTGGACGCTGAGTATGCCTTCTTCGGCGCCGTCGTGACCCACGGGTGCCGGCTCGTGCTCGCTCTCCGGTGATCCACCGGCGCTACCTCCAGGGGCAGGGGCACCTGTGCCTGTGCCTGCCCCTCGGCCTCCTCCTTCTCCCCCACGACCCCTACGAACGCTCCGATTGCTTGGGCTGGCGCTGCCTCCTTCCAGGTCCACCTCGGCACCGCCGGTAAGCCCCTCGAGAAGCCCTCCAGCACCTAGCGCCTCGGTAGCCCCTACCTCTCCGGCGCCACGTCCCGGCCCGGTGCCGGCATCCCGATAAACCGGCCAGTCCGACGTGCTCTCCTCGTCAGTATCCGGCGCTTCCCCCTCCGCAAGTCCGGCGCGAAGAAGGGCACCCCGACTCGGAATGCCGAGCATGCCAAGAATCTCCAGACCTTCATCCGGAGCGGTCAGCTCGTTGCCGACCGCCTCGACATCCAGCCTGGCCTGCTCGATAATATCCACCAAGCGCGCCCTCGCATACAGGAGCCGGTCGATTTCACTCCTGAGGTCATCTCGCCTGCCTGCCAGGTCACCGATGATCCTCGATCGAATCTCCTGCGCCTCCCTGAGCATCGTGCGGCACTCTACCTTGGTGCCGGAAAGCAACTCGAAACTCTCGCTGCGGGCCTCATCGAGCTTCGACTCAGCGTCTTCGCCTGCCGCCTCGAGGAGTGCGGCCACTTCCGCCTCCACCCGGGAACGAACCTGCTCCGCGTAGTCCTCACCGTCCGCCCTCACCCGCGAGCTCTCCGCTGCCGCACTCTCCCTCATCTCAGCCGCTTCTGCCTCCGCTTTCGTGACCACCTCTGCGGCCGCCTCCTGGGCCGCCCTCAGTACGCGAGCCGCCTCCTGGCCGAGCGCCTTCGCGACTGTGTCCTCGTCGAGCACCGGGCTGGCTGCCCGCCGTTCGGCATCGCCAAGCGCCTCGCGCAACTCCGCCTCTCTGGCCACCAGGGCTTCGATCTCCCGTCCGGCCAGCTCGAGAAAGGACCCCACCTCCACCGGGTCAAGACCCCGGCGAACCCTGGAGAACGCCCGGTTCCTGACCTCGCCGGGCGTCAACCGCCCGACCCAGGGACCGAGGCCGAGCGACACCCTTTGCTCGTGCGACTCAGACATATCACCACATTCTAGAGCTTCGAGCGCTTCAGGTACAGGGGCTCATGCGGTACTGGAGCACCGGCATTACCATCCGCCAAGGCTCTCAGGACCAGGGAGTATACAAGTAGCCCGGAGGCACGCTGTGCCCGCCGGGTCCCGGAACCGGCCCCATGGCTGCAGGTCCAAGCTTTCCGCCCAACTTCTTCAGGGCCGATATTGCCTGACCGAGGGAGGTCACCGGCACGACCCGTAAGCCCCTGCCGGCGCCGGAAAGAGCCGACTTGTAGTTCGCGGCGGGGACGATGAAGACCGAAGCACCGGCTGCCGTGACAGCTATCGCCTTCTCGCGCGCCCCGCCGATTGCCCCGACCGAGCCATCCGGCCTGATCGTTCCCGTCGCGGCAACGATTCTCCCGCCAGTCAGATCGCCTCCAGCCAGCTCGTCGAGCATTCCAAGGGTGAAGGCCAACCCTGCCGAAGGACCCCCGATCGGTCCCGGATTCAATTGGAAATCGATAGGCAGAGCGTACGCCGGTTGCGTGATACCGGAAACCCCCAGAAAGGCGATCTTCTGCCCCTTGTGCCCCTTGCCACCGCTGACGTAGGACCCCAGCCGCAGGGTCACCGTATGCAGCCCGCCCCCGGCAGGGCGCCCGACGCCCGCGTGAGCCGCGGTACCCGCACCTCCCGGCGAACCCGCACCTCCCGGCGAACCCGCACCTGCCGCCCGACCGGTACCATGGCCGCCCGGAAGGCTGCTCGCCAGCACGGAGTGCAGCGACTCGAAAGTCACGGTCGCCTCCTGTCCCGGAACCCCCCTCCGGATGGCAGCAGCAAGGTCCGTATTCGTCGAGATCTGATGACCGTCCACTGCCGTCACCACGTCACCGACCTGCAGCTTCCCCCAGGCAGCAGTGTTTGGCAACACCCCAAAAACCACCGTTCCGGCATTGCGCTCGACCACGCTGTAGCCGAGCTGGCGGGATACCACCGCAAAAGCCGCCAGTTCCGCCTCCTCCATTTCAACTGCGCTCTGCGCATCGAGTTCAACGGCGGGCCAACCGCCAGTCACGCTGGATGCGTTCACGATCCTCGTGCTGGACGAGAAGTGGTCGACGATCCAGGTAAGCAAGTTGACCCGCGCAAGCTCCACGTCCGCCATCAGCACCTGGCCCTTCAGCGGATGCACCATCCCCTTGGGCAATGACAGCATTCCCGAAACGGGCAGGGCCTGCCCCGGAGCGATCGAGTAGGAATTCATATCGACTTGCGATGCGGCAGCTCCTGCTACCATGATAACGGCGATAACGGCCGTGACGATGGTAGTAGCCCGCCACAACCTCCGGTGCGAGCCGGCCCCGCGGCTACCGGATCGTGCGCTGCCCCGAAACGAGTGCCAACCGCCTGCCCGGGGAGATCCGACTGTCCCGTTCCATTCCACGGCCGGAGCCCGCGAACTTCCCCCCGGACTGCCGAGCTTCGCCCAGCTACTGCTGGACCGCCTAGGCATGCACACGCCCTGTCAACGCGACGCCCGGCAACACAAGATCCGGTAACATTACACCCTTCGACGCCACACCCTTCGACGCCACACCCTTCGACGCCACACCCTTCGACGCCACACCCTTCGACGCCACACCCTTCGACGCCACACCCTTCGACGCCACACCCTGCGATCGACGACCCGGCCGCGCTCCTACCGGCGATCCAGGAAACAACGGTACGAAGCAAGGTCCAACGGAAAGCAACGGCTGCCTAAGGGGCATACAGACTCACGATCTCGTCCAGGAGTCGCCTCTCCCGCCCACGCGACCCGATCAGACTGCCGGCGCCCGTCACCGCAACAAGCTGCGGATCACTCATGACGCTTACCTCCAGGCCCAATTCCTCCTCCAGGCGCACGGCAAGGCCGGCAAGCTTCGAGGTGCCCCCGGCAAACAGAGCGCCTCTCCCGGCCACATCAAATGCCAGTTCCGGAGTCAGAGCCCCGAGGCATCGCTTGATCATCTCCACTGCCGGCATTAGCACCGCCTCTTCGGCAGCCGCCCACACGTCGGCTGCGGTGACGACGACGCTGACCGGTTCGCCCCGCGATATGTCGCGACCGGTAACTTCGACGGCCGGCCTCCGCCGACCGTCCCCGGTCCCCGCTTGTCCCAGGGCAAGTTTGACCTCCTCCGCCACGCGTGAACTGACTACAACCCCATACGAGTGCCTCAGCAAGTCCTTGATCGCGCTGTCAATGCCGTCGCCACCTACACTCACCTCGTCGTGCGCAGCGACCGTCCCGAGCGAAACCACTGATGCACACGACTGGCCGGCTCCCATGTCGAGGACGAGCACGCCAGTGGGATCGCTCACGGCGATACCCGCGGCGGCAGCCGTACCGACGCAATTTGGAAGGAAGCCCACGCCCGCGGCTCCGCTCGAGCGAAACGCGTCCTGTACGGCGCGCCGCTCGATGGAGCTCGAAGCCGGCCGGCAGCAGATCAGTACGTCGGGGTGGGAAAACTTCGAAGCACCGCACTTCCGCAGCACGATCCCTGCCATCCACGCAAGCGCCTTGACATCTTTGACCGTGCCCATTGCCATGGGCCGGTAACCGGCAAGTGAACCAGGGAACGACTCGATCATCTTGAGAGCTTCGCTACCTATCTCCACCGGCAGGCCCTCGGATGCGTCGACAGCAACCACAGCAGGCTCCCGCAGGACAACGCCTTCGCCCCGCGCCGCTACCACGACGTTCTCTGTACCGACATCTATCGCCAGATCGAAAGCCATCACCATACCTGTCCGGATAAGCCGGCGGTCACTCGCCGCGCGGCACCACGATAGCAGGCGTAACCGCGCCGCCCGGAGCATCCGTATACGCGCGGACCCGACATACAAATCGCTCCGGTTGCAGGTAATCTCTCACTTGTATGGATGGAGACGTGCCGGTCTGGCCAGGCGACTGCGAGGGTGAATCCGCTGACGACCCCTTTGCCCCCGAGTTCGACGACATCGACTTGGGACCGGGAGGCAGGGGCCCCGAAGCTGGGATGGCCACAACTCCCAGTACCGATAACCTGCGTGGATGGCTTGCGCCCGAAGAACGCAGCTGGGTTCACCCCTCCGAGACCGGCCCGTTCAGCGGCGGCTCCAAAGTGGGAGGATCAGGCGATCCGGGACTCGCCTCTCGCGGCACCCCCGGACCTGCAGGCACTGGGGCGTCCTACACAGGCCTGTACAAGCGGCGAACGGCCGTGGCCGTCGGTGTCGTTCTTGTATCGGTGAGCATTGCCGCCGGAGGGTTCCTGCTCGCCATGCCGTTGGCCCGGACGCCCGGGGTCTTGAAAGCCTCGTCGACCGCGACAACCGCCGTCACCGCTTCCACAACAGCGGGACTATCGGCCTCAGTCCCGCTGTCCGGGCAGCCTCTTGCCACTGCGCCGAGCGGGGTTGGTCAACCTGCTCTTGCTCCGGGTTGGACCGTGTCGAACATCGTACGGCACATCTTGCCGTCGCTGGTTTCCGTCGTGGCCTCGGGGGCGAACGGAACTTCCGGATCAGCCACGGGAGTAGAGACGGGCAGCTCGTGTATCACGATGACGGCCGCCGGATCCGTCGCGAATGCCCGTAGCGTGGAGGTGGTTACAAGTGATGGCCGCAGATATCCCGCGGTCGTATCAGGGATAGATCAGGAAACCGGCGTCGCCTCGCTCCTTTTCAAGGGTAGCTGCACCGCTGCTCCATTCGGTACCGGCAATCCAGCTCCAGGTGGAATTGCCCTGGCTGTAGCATTGCCACCCCCCGCAGGCAATGTGCCGGGTGCAACGAAAGCGCATGAGGGATCGGCGGCTGTAGGCAGCACTCACCGTACATCCTCACGGTCGCGAGGCCATCGCGGCGGCCAGAAAGGCACCAGCAGCCGGTCGCGCCGGTCGCAGGACCGCTCGACCCTGCCGCAAGCCGACATAGCGGTGGGCGTCGTCGACGACCAGAGTGAATCCGCAGCCTTGGCAAGCAACGACTCGCTGATCGACGGGATCACTATGGACATCCCGCCATCATTCCCATCCGCCGGTGCGGCCCTCATCAACTCCGCGGGCGAGATCGAGGGAATCCTTGGCGAGCTGAACAACACGGGTCCGGTACCGGGCCGCATAATCGGTCCGGATTATGCGGAGGGCGCAAGTGGGCCTGCCCCTGGCCCTTCGGGCACTGGCAACCTTTCCGGCCCAGGCGCTGCGAATGCGGGCAGTCCGAGCGGCTCGGAACCCATGGGCGTGTTCGTGCCGGCGGGCCTGGCTCTAGGCGTTACCGATCAGCTATATCTGAACCACCAGGTTGTCCACGGCTGGCTCGGAATCTCGGCTGCCGACACCGGGGGTAGCAATGGTGTGATCGTCACCGGGGTAACGGCCGGCCAAAGCGCGAGTGCGGCCGGCATACGGCCCGGTGAAGTGATACTGGACGTGGACGGTCAACCCGTTCCGACACTCGACGCCCTGCGGGCAAGCCTGTATGTCATCCCGCCGACCTCGGAGGTGACGCTGGACGTCCAGAACGGCACCTCGATCGTCTCCGTGGACGCCACGCTGGGTCCGTGCCCGCCGGGCGGGGCCGGCTGTCCCTGATCCCGGTGTGACCGGGTTTTCTTGAGCCGCGTTTATTGACTTAGAGCCTCAGCGGATAGGGAGGTTGGGTGAGACGGTCCGCTGTACTGCCGAGAGGAAGGAGTGGCGAAGCACTGCTTCGCCCGAGATCCCTGTCCGCTGAGGCTCTCATACCTGCCGTCGGCGTCGGGATGGCACGCCACGCTCTAATCGACGTCTCCGTTACGGTCGGCGCCATCGGCATCTCCCGGCGGCCCCGCTGTGGCTGCCGAGCTCTCGTCGCGCAGGGGCTAGTCGCCTGGAGGCCGGTAGACTGTAGTCATGGATCCGGAAAGCATCGGCGGTATGGGCAACGATTTCCTCAGCCAGATGCTCGGTGGAATCGCAAACGCTCTGGGAAAGAGCGCCCCACCCCAGGCACCCACGGCGCTTGCGGCCTCGATTGCGGTAGGTATAGCCACGGGTGGGCAGGGCGAACCGAATGTAGACCCATCGGTGAGGATGGCCGCCGAGAAAGTTGCTCAGGTCGCCGACCTCCTCGTTGCCGACCTGACCACCTTTCACCGGCCGTCCCACGGGACGCCGGTCGAGGTGGTGACTCCGGGCACCTGGGCGGAGCGAACGGCGAAGGACTGGGGTTACCTACTCGAGGCTGCCAACCGGCCGGATGAAGCATCAACCGGCTCGCCCGCGGCCGGGGGCCAGCCCGCGGCACAAGCCCACGATGACAGCGCCGCCATCGTGGCTGATCCGCCAGGGCTCACAGGCGGAGGCGCAGGCGGCAAGAAGAGCGCACCATCCCCTTCTGGCATTCCGGCCACGACCGATGCCGCAGATCCAGGTCGCGAGGGAACAGCCTCGCCGGACGGTATGGCGGGCTACGCCGTTGAAAACAGCACGGTTAAGGACGGTTCGGATGGTTCGGAAAGCCTCACCGCCGAAGAGGCCGCCATTTTCGAACATATCGCCTCGCGACTCAATGCAGGCACCACCCCCGTAACGGACAGCTCCTCCGAGGTGCCCTCGGCAATGGGAGACCCGCCAAGTGTTATTGCAGGCGAGACGGCGGGCATCCTTGAGTCGCTGTTCCCTTCGGGATCGCTTTTCTCGCCGGGTCCGGTCCCGCCGGTCGGTAGCAGCGGGGAAGCAGCGAGTCCTTTCGATTTCGACCTGAATCGGATCTCGGCGCAGTGGATGCAAATGGTGGGGCCAGCGCTTAGCGCCATGCAGTTCGGAACGACGGTCGGCTCTCTGGCGGGATGGGACCTCGGCCAGTATGGACTTCCCGTACCCCGGGTAACAAGCGGCGCTCAGACCAAGGTGATGCTCGTAGGCCCCAACATCCAACGTTTCGCCGCCGAGTGGTCACTCGACCTGGACGAGGCATGTCTATGGGTTGCGGTAAGGGAGCTCCTGCTGCACGCAGTCCTATCGCTCCCCC
Source organism: Actinomycetes bacterium (assembly GCA_021816935.1). Taxonomy (GTDB): domain Bacteria; phylum Actinomycetota; class Acidimicrobiia; order Acidimicrobiales; family JAMCPL01; genus JAKAWR01. Next base: position 25,865 of record JAKAWR010000012.1, on the reverse strand, counting down.
ATGTGTCCGGACGGCTGCGTGGTCTGCTGGAGGAGATCGCGTCGCAGGCGGTCAGCAACATAGCAATCACGATCCCGATGCTGGGCGAGGCGCTCTCACGTGGCGATTTCTCGGGCTTCGACAACCTCGAGGATTTCCTCGCGGACCCGTCGCAGCTCGTCGGCGGGGAGGCGCCCGCTGCGCAGGCGCAAACGCGTGCAAAGCTCGGGGCCCTGGCGGCAGCCATCTCCGGCTACGTGAACCACGTCATGCAGAAAGCCGCACCTCGCCTACTGGGCGGGCGGACCTCAGTCGCTGAGGCGTGGTTCCGCTACCACTCTGCCGATCCCGAGGACAAGGGCTGGGCGGCGTGGTCCCTGGGGCTCGATATCGACGGTCCCACCGAAGAGAGGGGTGCTTCGTTCGTTTCCGGGGTAATCGAACGTGGCGGCGAGGATCTGATCGAACTCATGTGGAAGTCGGATGTCACATTGCCGACTCTCGCAGAGCTCGAAGCTCCGGGTCTCTGGATCGAGCGGATGAAGATCGAGGGGTTGGTATAGGCGAACCACCCTGACCGGCCAGACTGCCGGCCGGGGACCCCGGACGGGTCAGCCGCCAGAAGGCCTGCGGATCATTCGGCGAGGATCCAGTCGATCTCGATGCCTTCCCTGGCTGCATCCTGCGAGATCCGCCCGCTGTTCCTGTCGAACTGGCGATCGTAAGGGGGAAGCATCGTCAACCTCGCCTTCGCCCTATCGATGAACGACGCCAAGACCTTCTCCGGACCTTCCCCCAACTCGAACTCCCAGTAGGGTGCGACGGGGCCAATATAAGTAATCGAAACACGACCGATGATCTCCCGTTCTTCGGCCTCTTCGCCATCGTCGTGCGCGCCTAACCCCGTTCTTGCGGGCTGCACTGGCTTTATTTCTTCAACCATACTCAAGTCCACCGAATCCTTCGTAAATCCCTTCTTCACCGACATTGCATCCAGCCGGTGCGCCGCCAGCCGGATGGCCCGCATCACCCGCCCCGACCGGACGGCCCGGACGGCCTAGACGGCGAACCGATCGGGCGACCAGCCGCCAACCCCGGATGATCCCGGGTTCAACACTCGCATAGCATCCGGCAACTGGTGTCATGTTATTAGTGCCGCCGGGGGCACCCTCTGGCCTTCGAGAGAGCGCCAACTATCGGGTGAACACTATATACCGAGAAGAGGCTACCAGAGTTGCGTCGGGGTGATGAATAACCGCTGATCCAGCACCTGCCGCTCGTCCTTGGCCCGAACGGTGTTACACTGGTGGTCGACAACGGAGGTATCGAAATGGAAGCCGAATGGATGGCTGAAGCCAAGTGCAGGGACATGGATCCAGGCATTTTCTTCCCAAGCGACGGCGTGGGGGTTCAGGTCGCGCAGAAGATCTGCGCCGCCTGCGTACCACGAGAGCAGTGCCTGGAATATGCCTTGGTGAATCATATCGACCACGGCGTGTGGGGAGGAGCGTCCGAGCGGGAGCGGAGAAGGATTCTCAGGCGAAGGAGAATGGCGGGGGTCGCGGCCGGCAACTGACGGGCGCACCTTTCCGGCGACCCGACGGTCCCGTGTGATCGAGTGCATAGTTAACGTCAGCGAAGGTAGCGACGCTGCCAGGATCGCTACCATCGCGAGTGCGGCCGGGGTGGTGCTCTTGGACGTACACAGCGATCCAGTGCATAACCGGTCGGTGCTCACGCTTGCAGGGACCAGCGAATCGGTGATGAGCGCAATCCGCAGCGTGGCCACCGTTTCCATTGCCACCCTGGATATTCGGGACCACACCGGAGTCCACCCGCGCCTCGGCGTCATCGATGTGGTCCCGTTCGTACCGCTTCCCGACCTAACGACCCCTGCCCCGGACTCAGACGAGGCGGCCCGAGCGGGAGAGGGTGTCGTGAGAGGTGAGGCGGCCAGGTCGCGGGACGAGTTCGCTGAATGGCTCGGAGCGAAGGGGGTGCCCTGCTTCCTGTACGGATCTCAACGGCGCCTGTCCGACATCAGGCGCAACGCATTTACCTCACTCGAGCCGGACACGGGACCTGGCAGACCCCATCCCAGCGCAGGAGCGTGCTGCGTCGGGGCTCGCCGCTCTCTCGTTGCCTACAACCTCTGGCTACGTTCCCACGACCTCGACCTTGCCCGATCGATCGCGGCTTCGATGCGCAGGACTACACTGCAGGCGATGGCATTCGACATGGGCGACTCCGTGCAGGCGTCTTTCAACGTACTCGACCCCCACCAGCTCCCACTCGACAAGCTGTACAGCGAGACATCAGACCTCTGTTCGTCCCGTGGGGTCGCCATTGACCATCCTGAGCTTGTCGGCCTGCTGCCTGCAAGAGCTTTGTATGAAGTCCAGCCTCGGCTCTGGAACACGCTCGACCTGTCCGTGACGCGGACGGTCGAATGGAGATTATGGAACCCGCCGCTCATCGAAGGCAACGTCTCCGCCCGGTGAGGCGGGTGGTCGAATGAACGGCTACGAAACCGTTGGAGGTGATCAGGAGGCCGGCTTCGCCGCTATCGCCTTGAGCGCAGCAGCGCGCGCCCTGCGCAGGGTCCGCCGCTCCCTTTCCGACTTGCCACCCCAGATACCGAACTTCTCCGCATGTACGACCGCGTAATCGAGGCATGCTTCACGGACGACACACCCGCCACAGACGGCCTTCGCCTCCCTTGTCGACTCCCCTCGCTCAGGATAGAAAAGATCGGGATCGACTCCCATGCAATTGGCCCTGGCCTTCCAGGACAGGTCCTCTACTACGCCATAGTCAAGCTGCAACATTGTCATCCTGATTGAATCCCCTCGTCATCGCTGACGTGCCGGTTGCTGATACCACTGCTGTAATTACCAGTGCGTAAACTCCGCTCGTGTAATTACAATTCTGTCAGTATGCTCTTTTTCCGCGCGAAATGCAACCCCCCGGAGACAAAACCTCGAACTCGATCCAGGGCTGTGGAACGACAGCTTGGTCTGCGCCGGCAGGGGCGATGGATGCAGGGGCGTAGCCGGCCGCCCCGTCCCTCAAGTGGCGACCCGGTGTCGACTATGGTAGAACCGCTAGGGGGCACCGGATGTGAAATACGGGCTGCGGGCTCAACATGCCCCGGTCGCGAGTGCGGAGGAGTGTAACGTGACCATCGTCGAAGAGGCAAGGGATAGCGCCCCTACTGCCATCCCGGTCGAGATCGGGAAGCCACGTGGAGGGCCGCGAGACAGGCGGACCCTGCGAAAGGACAGCTGGTGGCAGAGTCCCACCGTGACAGTGGTCATCCTCTCGACCTTCGTGGGTTATTCCACATTCGCCGCGTTCCAGGGTCGCAATTACTACGTGGGTTCGGGCAGGCACCGGAACCTCCTGTCCCCCTTCTACTCGCCGTGCATGACCCACGCATGCGTTGCCGGGAGCCACCCGCTCGGGATCTGGTTCCAGTTCTGGCAGTTCTCGCCGGCTCTCCTCGTCCTCATCATCCCCCTCGGGCTGCGACTGACTTGCTACTACTACCGGAAGGCCTACTACCGGGCCTTCTGGCAGTCACCCCCGGCATGTGCCGTCGCCGATGGGCATGCCCGCTACACGGGCGAAACCCGCTTTCCTCTCGTCTGGCAGAACATCCACCGTTACTTCTTCTTCCTCGCCTTCTTCCTCAACATCATCCTCACGATCGATGCGATCGAGGCGTTCAGGTTGCCGGGCGAGGGAGTCGGGATGACGATAGGCACGATCTTCCTTCTGGTCAACGCAGCGCTGTTGTGGATGTACTCGTCCTCCTGTCACTCCTTCCGGCACATCTGCGGCGGAAACCTGAACGAGTTCTCGAAACACAGGATACGGTACAGGATCTGGAAGATCGTCACCCCGCTGAACGCCCGGCACATGCAGATCGCGTGGACAAGCCTGGTAGTCGTGGGCCTGACCGACCTGTACGTAAGACTCGTGGCCGCTGGAGTGTTCACCGATCCGAAGATTTTCGTGGTCCACTGATGGGTCGCCCCAAGATCGAAATGGGAAGCACGAGCACGGGATCCGGAAATGACTACTGACAACAGACACGAACCTGCAGCGGAGTACGAGACTCATTTGGTCGACGTTCTCGTAATCGGCGCAGGAGGGGCAGGTCTACGGGCCGCGATTGAAGCAAAGGAACGGGGACTTCGGACCGCAGTAGTCTGCAAATCGCTTTTCGGCAAGGCCCACACGGTCATGGCAGAGGGGGGAATCGCCGCTGCCATGGGTAACGTCTACCCCGAGGACAACTGGCAGGTTCACTTCCGCGACACGATGCGCGGCGGCAAGATGCTGAACAACTGGCGGATGGCACAGCTTCATGCGCAGGAGGCCCCCGATCGCATCATGGAGCTGGAACGGTGGGGGGCGCTCTTCGACAGGACGCCCGAGGGCAAGATCACCCAGCGTGACTTCGGGGGTCACCGCTACGCCAGGCTTGCTCATGTCGGGGACCGGACCGGCCTGGAGCTCATCCGCACCCTCCAGTACAGGGCAGTCGATCTGGGCATAGACGTCTTCATGGAAGTGAAGATCCTCCGCCTGATCAGCGACTCGGAGGGCCGAATATCGGGTGCCGTCGGCTACTACAGGGCAACAGGCGAAATGGTCCTCTTCAAGGCCAAGGCTACCGTCATCGCCACCGGATCGATCGGCAAGGCGTGGAAGTTCACCTCCAACTCCTGGGAGTCCACCGGCGACGGGCATGCGATGGCCTTCTGGGCCGGAGCGGACATGATCGATATGGAGTTTGTCCAGTTCCACCCGACCGGAATGGTATGGCCCCTTTCGGTGAGGGGCCTGCTCGTTACCGAGGCGGTTCGCGGTGACGGCGGGGCCCTTCGCAACTCCGAGGGTACGCGGTTCATGTTCAACTACGTCCCCGAGATGTTCCGGGCGGAGACGGCCGAGACCGAAGAGGAGGCCGACGCCTGGTACGAGGACCATGCCAACAACCGCCGCACGCCGGATCTTCTTCCTCGCGACGAGGTGGCGAGGGCAATCAACTCGGAGGTCAAGGCGGGGCGCGGAAGTCCTCATGGTGGGGTTTTCCTCGATATCGCATCGAGACGAAGCCCGGAGTTCATCAAGCGGCGCCTCCCGTCTATGTATACCCAGTTCATGGAGCTCGCTGGCGTCGATATCACCAAGGAGCCGATGGAAATAGGGCCCACGTGCCATTACGTCATGGGCGGGATTCGGGTCGATGCCGAAACCGCCGCGACCACGGTCCCCGGGCTTTTCGCCGCAGGAGAGGCTGCCGCCGGCCTGCACGGAGCAAACCGCCTCGGCGGCAATTCCCTTTCCGACTTGGTGGTGTTCGGTCGCCGTGCCGGCATCGGGGCGTCAGATTTCGCCGAAGGCCGGTCAGGTGAACCTGAGCCGGACAAGGGCCAGGCCGCTGAGGCCGTCGGAGCGGCGCTGGCCCCGCTCGACGGCAAGCCCGGTGAGGATCCGTACGCTCTTCATGCCGAGCTGCAGAACTCGATGCACGACCTGGCCGGCATCATCCGCACCGGTAGCGAGCTCGAACAGGCTCTTGAACGCCTGGACGAGTTCGACGAGAGATTGGAGCGAATCGCCGCCGACGGTGGCCGGCAATACAACCCGGCCTGGAACCTCGCCACCGACCTGCCGTCAATGGTCACCGTGGCGCGCTTGACAGCAAGTGGCGGCCTGGAACGCAAGGAATCCCGGGGCGGGCATACGCGAGACGACTTTCCGACCGCCGATCCCGAATTCGGCAAGGTCAACGTGGCGCAGCGGCGCCGTAATGGCAGGCACGAGGTGGTCCAGGAGCCTCTGCCACAAATGCCCAAGGAGTTGCAGGCTCTCTTCGAGGAGGATAAGCACTGATGGCCGGAGTACCCCCCAAAGACAGCGGCAAGCCTGAGACCGGTAACGTGACGGACGATCCTGCGGCAGGTGATGAGGAGGGCATGGCGCTGTCCGAGGGCGTGACCGAGAAGGAAGCCGTGGGCGAGGCGGAGGGAGAGGGTATGACCGAGAAAGAAGCCACTGCCCAGGTCAAGGGCGTGGCCGGCGCCGAGGTGGGAGGCGTGGGTAGCAGCGAAGACGCTGGCGCATCAGAGGAACCTCCTGAGACTGAACAGGTCACCATGAAAGTATGGCGCGGCGATCCCTCGGGGGGAGCATTCGTCGACTACGTTCTCCCGCGCGTCGAGGGGGAGGTAGTCCTTGATGTCGTTCATCGGTTGCAGGCCACTCAGGCTCACGACCTTGCAGCCAGGTGGAACTGCAAGGCGGGAAAGTGCGGCTCGTGCTCCGCTGAGATCAACGGGAAACCCTGCCTGATGTGCATGACCCGCATGGAAGAGCTACCGGGCGATACGGTTACGGTTGCCCCGATGAAAACTTTCCCGATTATTCGCGATCTCGTGACTGACGTGACATTCAACTTCGTAATGGCACGGCAGATACCCGCCTTTCGGCCGAAGGAACCCGAGCCGGACGGTACGTACCGGATGCAACAGATCGACGTCAACCGGATCCAGGAGTTCCACAAGTGCATCGAGTGCTTCCTGTGCCAGGACGTCTGCCATGTAATCCGAGACCACGAGGTCAACAAGCTCTATTATGCCGGCCCCCGGTTCTTCGTTCGGGCGGCTGTATTGGAGATGCATCCCCTCGACACAATCGACCGGCGTGACCTCCTGAAAGAGCACCTGGGCCTCGGCTTCTGCAATATCACCAAGTGCTGCACAGAGGTCTGCCCTGAGCATATACATATCACCGATAACGCCATCATCCCCCTCAAGGAACGGGTCGCGGATTCGGCGTACGATCCGGTTGCCTGGCTCGGGCGCAAGATCCGCGGTAGACGCAAGGCCCGGGCTTTGGAAGTACTGGAACTTGCACCCGCCCATGCCGCTCCCACTTCGGACGACCTCCGACCGGCCATGGCCACCCAGGACGAGTCCGGTGAGAGCGCGAGCCGTGATAGCGCAGGGGCCCCCGACCGTAGCGACGGCGGGAATGCAGGTGGTGAACACGGCAATAACACCGGCGGCTGACCGGTCGGCCTCCGGCTGCGCTGTTTCCTGGAGCGGGCTATTGCGATGCCGGTTTTCCTGAGCACGGAGTGGGTGGATGCCGCAAGCGGCATCCTGGCCGGCGTTGATCCGATCGAGGGCGGCGTTGCCGGCGACACGGGTGCGGGAGCGGGGACCGAGGCGAGCGGTGACGTGGGGGGCGGTGCGGCTCCGCCGGCTCAGGCTCTCGGCGTCTTGGAACTTGTAACAGGGGGGCCAGGTGGAGATCTCGCTCTTTTCGTAACCCTGGGGGGCGGGCGAATGCAGCTGAGCCTCGCTCCGGATCCCCGGGAGACGGAGAAGCGCGCGGACGTATCCCTGCGAATCACCTGGGACGACGCCGTGTCGCTGGCACGAGGCGAACTCGAGGTGATGGACGCTCTCGCCGGCGGTCGGGTCAAGGTCCGCGGGAGCCTTCCCCATCTCGCCAGGTACAAGGAGCTCCTCGATCGTACCCGTGAAGCCCTTGCGCCCCTTTATTCAGAAACGACCTACGGGTAGACCCGGCCCGCTCGTCGACCTGCAAGCATCCAAGTCCACCTATACGCAAAGCCTACCCGCCGCGATGTGCTGCGGGATCGGCCCCGCTCATTGGCAGCAGGCCACGTGGCTGCTCGGAGAGGATCGCTACATGGAAACTTCTTTCCGGGAAAGCGGGTAACGCGTGCATTCCCTCCGGCGGCTGGGCTAAGGTCGCGAACGTACGGTGTTCGCGTTGCCCGCTAGGCCCACGGTCACCGGACGCGTCGGACCGAGTTTTCATGGAAAGGGGCTTGTATGCCTGCTATGACAGGAGTTCTTGACGACCAGGCGCTGCTGCGCTACCGCCAGCTACTCGATGCAGAGGATGCAGCATTCGACGACTTGGAGCATGCCTCCGAAGACGGCGACCGGAGCCACTACGAAGAAGACATGTCTGCTTGGCTCAACGCTCTGGAGCGCAAGCTGGCGTTCCTGTCGCACCTGGGACTGGAGCTGGAGCTGCAGCACACCGCCTGAACTGCGTGCCTGCAACCAACCGTACGGCCAGGCTGGGGTGAATCTCATATCTACCCCGTAAAGCCGGCATGCCACCGGTGTCACGGGTGGGGGCACGGGCACCTGGCACGAGCACCTGGCACGGGCAGCGGCACTGGGTAGTCCGGCTCGATACGCCAGCTCCCGAGTGGTCTTTGGATGAGAGCGCACCCTCTACGACGTCTTATCTGGGGTTGCCTGAACACCTTGCATGCCGGGCAGGTGGGCGGGTAAGGACCGGCTACGCTTGGCGATCCGCCGGCAGGGAGTCGGTGTGGTCCGCGCTCCGGCGGGTTGGGCCATCCGGCTGGCGAGGCCAGAGGAGCAGTGCAAGGAGGATCAGCACCGGACCGCTGTTGAGGTCGGTTGCCTGGCCGGAGAAAACACCTCCGAAGTTCTGGCCCACCACCCAGAAGAGTGCCGCCAGGATCATCCCGGCAAGAAGGCCGGCACGGCGTGTCGGCGTCCTCACGACCATCCACCCTGCGAGTATCCCGGCCACGAGCAGCGCTCCGGCAAAGAAGGTCCCCCGGCCCCGCAGCATCGATGACAGCGCCGTGTCCATTGCATGGATCCATCCCGGCTCTCCCCGACCCAGATTGCGAACCTGCGCCGCCAGGCCATTCGCTGCAAAGTTGCCGCTCTCCAACTCGAGCAGTGAAGACAGGCACCAGAGAGCAGCCCATACCGCCAGAGAACCCGCGTAACCGAACAAGCCACCCTCGCTCACCGAACGGTCGGCCAAGCCCTTCGTTCTCATCAAACGAGCACCAACTGCCCTCTCGTCCACGATTCCATCGACCAGCCCGTCTCGGCTCCCGGGCCAAAGAAAACACGCTGCCAGGCTGTACAACAGCGCAGCCCCGGGAGCGCCCATCAGCATTGAGGCCTGCGGAAAAGTCAGACTGCCCGCTCCCTCGCCAATCAGCCACACCCCAAGGCCCCACAGGATCGACACGCCAAGCACCACCTCCTCGAGCAGGCGAGCCGGATCACCCCGGCCTTCCCGGCCTTCCCGGCCTTCCCGGCCCGACTCGCTAAGTACCGGACCTGACGGTTGCGAGGTATCCCGAGACCACCAAGCCAGGGCAATCATCGAGATGCCAATGGCGACCTGGACCGTCGCTATCAGCGTGTTGCCCAGGGCAACGTGCCCGTTCATCCAGCGCACGAATACCGCTATAAGACCCTTGAGAGCGCTCCCCGGTCCCATCGTGTTCTCCGCCACCGTCCCGAGAAGCCCGTTCGACCCCTTCTGATACATGTACGGCTGGAACTGCAGGGCACCGTCGATCAGCCATAGAAGGCCGAGCGCGCCGAGAAGACCGCGGCGAGTCCCGAACCCTCGCCGGAGTAGCGCTGCCCCATGCCCCACGAGCGGGAAATGAGCCCCAGAGCGATCGCTGGCCTGCGCCCGATTGCCACCTTGCCACCGACCGCCGACCCGCCAGAGCCCGACGCCCCGCACCCGACGAACACCCCGCGCCCAGACAACACCTTGCCTCCTACGGCTACCCCGGCACCCCCGGAGCGCCGACAACGACTCACCATCGTGTAGCGTGGCAATCGTGAGTCTGGGTCCGGCTTCCTTCACTCTCCTGTGCCTGAGCATCGCGCCAGGCAATCTTAGAGCTGTTTAATGACGCGCTTGGCAAAGTGGGATGGTCAGCCGATCGTGGTCATCGCCCCCGACAAGTTCAGGGGATCACTCAGCGCCCGGCAAGTCGCCTACCACCTCGACCGCGGGCTCAGGGTAACCCGCCGCGCCATACGCACGAGACTCGTTCCCCTGGCCGACGGGGGGGAAGGCGTCCTGGACGTCCTGGCACCATTCGGATTCGCTATCGTCCCGGCCCTCGCCCACGGCCCCGATGGTCAGGTCGTCCAGTCGGCTATAGCCGTGAACGCGGACACGGTCGTCGTGGAGCTGGCCAGGGCTTCAGGGCTGGGCCTCCCGTCCGCACAGCCGCTCTCGCCACTCGCGGCGAGTAGCCGGGGAACGGGAGACCTCCTTGCCGCAGCGCTCGACTGCGGCGCCGGTCGGATCATTCTTGGAGTCGGCGGGAGCGCCTGCACTGACGGGGGCGCAGGCATGCTCGCTGCTCTCGGAGCCCGCATCTACGACGAGTCCGGCGACGAGCTTGCCGACGGCGGAGGGAGCTTGAGCCGGGTCGCGGGTATCGATCTGTCCGGACTCGATCCTCGGTTCGTGACGGTGGAGCTGGTAGTGGCAGCCGACGTAACGAATCCCCTTACCGGTCCCGGCGGTGCGGCGCAGGTATATTCCCCCCAGAAAGGCGCCGGATTCGAAGAGGTATCCCTGCTGGAGGCGGGCATCGAGCGCTGGGCCACGGTAACGAAGGAGGCTACGGGTACGGACTTCTCAGGGGTCCCGGGTGCCGGTGCGGCCGGAGGGGTGGCCTTCGCCGCTCTGGGATATCTCGGCGCAACAATCCGTCGGGGAGTCGAGGTGGTCATGGATCTCGTGGCTTTCCCCGACCGCTTGAATGGCGCAACTCTCGTAATCACCGGAGAGGGCACGTTGGACTCGCAGAGCCTGCGAGGCAAGGTGCCGGCAGGCGTCGCTCGCACTGCGCGCGCTGCCGGGGTGCCAACGGTAGCAGTCGTCGGAAGAAGCAGCCTTGAACAGAACGATGTGGAGCTTGCCGGAATCGAGTGCGTTTATGCACTCACGGATATCGAGTCCGACCTCGAACGCTGCATGACGGATGCCGGCAGGCTCGTGGAGCAGGCTGCGCACGCTGTCGCTGTGGATCAGCTGTAGGCCAGACCAATCGTGCCCTAAGGGCCCGTGTCATAATTAATTGAGCGATCCCGACGGCCAGATGACGCCCCTGGCTGTGTCCTCGTCCTCGATGTACTCCCTGGTACATCTGTGTCCTCGTCCTTGCCAGATGACGCCCCTGACTCGCCGGATATCATCCCACTAATTATGACACGGGCCCTAATCAGCGCCAGAGAGACGCGGGCCCCTCAGTGGACTATGCGCCTGCCGGATATGACATGAGGCGTGATCCGGATAATGTGGGTCTTCTCGGTACGAGACCACGGCTGCAGGCCAGCGTCGGCCACCTGCTTCATAAGCTTCTCGCCCCCCACCTCCTCCGCAATGCCGACGACAAGCACGCTCCAGCCCTCCTCTCGACCGGGAAAGGCATCGTCGACCTCGAACGCTACGACCGACCTGGCCATCGCCGCGTCCAGCTTGGTGCCCTCCGCTGTACGGACGTAGATCTTCCGGTCGAGAGTGCAGAAATTAACGGGGAGAATGACCGGCATCGCGTTCATCGCCAAGCCGATGCGGCCTATATGTGCCGTATCGATCAGCTCGAAACACTCCTCGTCGGAGATCGCAAAGAGGTCGTTGTCGCGCGCCGCGGCAGCCACCGCTTCGATGCTATCGATCACCAGCTCACCTCGCCAGGTGCCGCCCCTGCAGCACCACATCTACTGCCTCGCAGGGGATCATGTGAACGCACACTATCAAGCATTAACTCCCCGGCATGGCTCGTGCTAGGGGATTATGTCAGGGGACGAGGACCTGGCGACCTCGCACCTGCCGGTTCTTGAGCTTCGTAAGAGCATCTTCCGCCCGGTCTAGCGGGAGTGACTCGCAGACGGCGTGAACTTTGCCCGAAGCTGCGAGACGAAGCACCTCGTTCATCTGGCGCCGGGAGCCGATAACCGTCCCAAGCAATCGTTTCTCCTGGTCAAATGGGATATGCGGTACGACGGCATTGACCCCGAGCACGATGGCGCCTCCCCGCTTGGTCGCTTCGACGGCGCTGTGAAGAGCCTCGTCAGCAGGTGCAAAGACAATGCTTGCGTCGACCCCGCCCATACGGCCCAGCAAAGCAACCGCATCGTCGGCAGCGCTGTCAATTACACGGGTCGCACCAAGCTCCCTCGCCAGGCTCCCGTGGGCTTCGCCATCGGTAACAGCCACTACCTCTGCCCCGGAAAGCAAGGCGAACTGCAGGGCCATGTGGCCCACCCCACCGATCCCGAACACCGCGACGCGTTTGGCCGGCGACAGCTCGGCCTTCTCCACTGCACTGTAAGCCGTGAGTCCAGGGCAGAACAACGGTGCCGCCTCGACGTCTCCGATCTCGTCAGGCAATAGATGAGTGAAAGGCGCCTTTGCAAGCATGTACTCGGCATAGCCCCCGTCAACCATCTCACCGGTAATCAACCGCTCGTGACAGATCTCTTCACGACCGGTGAGACAGTACTCGCACCTGCCGCAAGTGTCCCACAGAGGCTGAACGCCGACCCGGTCCCCCACAGCGAGCCAGTCGACTCCCTCGCCCAGGTGATCCACCCTCCCGACAACCTCGTGTCCCGGAGCAAGCGGGAGCCTCGCCGGTACGCCGTTGGCAATCCACTCCCCTTCCGCCATGTGCAGGTTTGACCGGCATACGCCGCAGGCCGTCACCTTGATAACCACCTCGCCGGGACCGGGTACCGGAACAGGAACATCCATCAGCTCGATGATCCCGTCACCCGCGGGCCCGGTCCTTGTGAGCAGAGCTGCCTTCACGTCTTCCTCCTCGAATATCATCCGTTCGCCTGACGGTATCGTACCTCTTGGCTACCAACAGTCCAAACTTTGTCACAATCTTGCTATCAGCAGGCGGCTTGCCTCCTGCCGGCAGGCAGTCTATGCAGCCGCCACAAGGTCCAGCAATTCCACGATGATCCGTGCTGTGAGCCCCCAGACGACCTCGCCGGCCACGTCAAAGAAATACACGGGAACGGGCTCTCCGGTGCCCGGATGCAGCCAGCGCTCTTGCCGGAAAACCCCGCCGGCGAGGAAGTCAACGAGACCAACTTCGAAAACCCGTTCCACCTCGATATTCCCGGCCGAAAGGTGCGGCCGGGCTGCAAGGGCGACCACAATCGGTAGGACCGTTAGCCCCGACGAGTAGGTGTCCTGGGGACTGAGGTAGCCGATGAGCCGGGCGCCTGCACCTGCGCAATCGAGCCCGACCTCTTCCGAAGCCTCCCTGCATGCCGCCTGGAAGGCCGTCTCTCCTAGCTCGATTTTGCCGCCTGGGAAAGCCACCTCTCCGCTGTGGCTCGAAAGAAGCCGCGATCTCCTGGTCAGGATCGTCCGGACACCCCCGGCAGGCCCTACGCTCCCCTTCGCCCTGGAACCCCCGACCGGGCCGATTGCCCCGGTACCCCCGGCAGGCCCTACGCTCCCGGCCTCCTCGGGCACCCTCCCGACGCCGGCAGCACGGAACGGGGTGCCGCCTGCTTCGCTGCTATCTCCCTCATCGCTGCCTGCAAAGAGTGCCACCAGAACGGCTGCGTCTATAGGGCCCACGCCCCTTCGACCGGCCGTTTCACCACGGGACCCGCCTTGCTCGCTGGTTGCGTAGTCGCCGGGCCATCCCCTTCGCCCGAATCCCTTCTCTACGTCATCGATCGAGATCGGTAAGGCGCTCCGCCCGACCGGCAGGCGAAAACGGCTCCACCCCGCATCCGCAGCGGAGCGCTGAACCGGCCGTCGCCCCTCTACTGCTTGGACTCGGACGCGTCCGCCACAAGAACCTCGGTGGTAAGCAGCATTCCCGCCACCGACACTGCATTCTGGATCGCCGACCTGGTCACCTTGACCGGATCAATGATCCCCGCCTCGAGTAGGTCTCGCATCTGACCGGTGACGGCATCCAGCCCTACGGCACCCGACTGGCCGGCTACTCGCCCTGACATGACCGCTCCCTCGTAGCCGGCGTTGAAAGCTATCCACTCCAAGGGGGCCGTAAGTGCCCTGGCAACTATCGAGATGCCCACCGCAGTGTCTCCGATCTGCCTCCCGGCGAGCTTCTCCAGCGAGTCTCTGCAGCGTAGAAGTGCGGTCCCGCCACCGGGCACGACGCCCTCTTCGATTGCGGCACGCGTGGCAGATAGGGCGTCCTCTATCCGGTGCTTTTTTTCCTTGAGCTCCACTTCGGTGGCCGCACCCACTTTGACTACCGCCACTCCCCCCGCCAGCTTCGCAAGCCTCTCCTGCAGCTTCTCCCGATCCCAATCCGAGTCGGTCTCGTCTATCTCTCGCCTGATCTGAGCGATCCGGCCCTCGAGATCCTCGGCAGACCCCGCTCCGTCGACAATTGTCGTGTCATCCTTCGTCACCACCACGCGACGGCACCTCCCGAGAAGGTCCAGCGTCACGCCATCGAGGCGCAACCCTACCTCCTCGGATATGACCTGACCACCGGTCAGAACGGCTATGTCCTGGAGCATTGCCTTGCGCCTCTCCCCGAATCCGGGAGCCTTGACGACCACCGATGTGAAAATCCCTTTCACCTTGTTGACCACAAGCGTCGCCAGCGCCTCGCCCTCGACGTCCTCCGCAATGACGAGCAACGCATGGCCGGTCTGCATGACCTTCTCCAGTACGGGCAGCAGATCGTGCGCCGAGCTGATCTTCATGTTGGCGACCAGCACGTAGGGATCGTCCAGCACGGCCTCCTGACGCTCCGGATCGGTTACGAGATAAGGCGAAAGGAACCCCTTGTCGAACTGCATGCCTTCTGTGAAATCCAGCTCGAGCCCGAAGGTATTCGATTCCTCGACCGTAACGGTGCCGTCCTTGCCGACCTTGTCGATTGCGTTGGCAAGGATCTCCCCGATGGGGCCGTCACCTGCGGAAATCGAGGCCACCTGCGTAATCTCGCCTTTCGAGGAGATCTCTTTCGCCTGTTTCTTGAGGCACTCGACGACCGCTGACAGCCCTGCGTCCATGCCCCGCTTCAGGGACATGGGGTTGGCACCAGCGGTGACATTGCGCAGGCCTTCGTGGATGAGAGCCTGGGCGATCACCGTGGCTGTGGTGGTGCCGTCGCCGGCCACGTCGTTGGTCTTCGTGGCCACCTCTTTCAGGAGCTGGGCTCCCATGTTCTCGAAGGGATCCTCCAGCTCGACCTCCTTCGCGATTGTCACGCCGTCGTTCGTGATCGTCGGCGCGCCCCACTTCTTATCGATGAGGACGTTGCGGCCCCTGGGGCCAAGCGTCACCCGCACTGCAGCGGCGAGCTTGTCCAGGCCGGCCTCCAAGCCCCTACGGGCTTCCGCGTCGAACTTCAGTTGCTTTGGCATCTGCGCAGGGCAGCCGCATGAGCTGACGGCGAGGCCGTCAGCTCTTGGAGACGATGGCGAGAACGTCCCTGCCCGACAGGATGAGCAGGTCTTCGCCATCGACCGTGATCTCGGTGCCGCCATACTTCGAGTAGACGACCGTGTCACCTACCGAAACGCTCATCGGGACCAGCTCTCCGGTGTTCTCCGCCCTGCGTCCCGGCCCCACTGCAAGGACCTCTCCCTGCTGAGGCTTCTCTTTGGCTGTGTCCGGGATGACAAGGCCGGACGCCGTGGTCTCCTCGGACTCAGACGGCCGGACGACAATCCTGTCCTCGAGTGGCTGTAGCTTCATACTGGTAAAGCCTCCTGTCAGTTCGTTGCCTGGTTACTTCGTTGGCACTCTTCAGTTGCGAGTGCTAATTATAGCGCCACAGATCCGGTCCGGCAACACGGGCGTCCCTCCCGGCGCGCCGGTGCCGGTCAGTCGAGAATTACCGAGTAGCTGAGCCAGGGAGGGTTCGCCGGGTCCCGTCCGCGGCCAGCAGCTATGTGCACCGCTGCGAGCTGTGCCCGGACAAGGTCGGCCATCGGGTCACCAAGGCTCGGCACGACAACATTGCCCGCGCCCGCCGCAGCCGCCAGCACCGACTCGCTTACGGGGCCAACGGCCCAACACATCGTCGCCGTATCGCTTGCCGACCTGGGGCCATGCAGGTATTCCGCATCCGGGTACGCCTCAGCCCAAGCACCGGCCGCCTCCCGCAGTTTCAGCGCCGCCTCCTCGGCCAAGCCGAAGTACCAGGAGGAGCCGAGGAAAACATGTCGCTCGACCAGATCGACGCAGACGGGCGCTCCCATGGCGTGCGCTCTCCTCGCTACCAACGCAGCCGCCTCGATATCGTGACCGGCAAGCACCCTGAACAGAGCCACGACAGACGTAGCAGATCCAGTCTGTACCACCGACTCCTCCTTTACGAAGTCGAGAACGACGGCCTTCTTTGCAGCTTTCCCGACCGGGCTGCCGGGAACGATCGTCAGGGCGTAGCTGTCCAACCCCGGTGGCAGCGAATCGAGAAGGGATACAACCTCGGTCGTGGTGCCGGACCGGGAAATCGCGATCACGGCATCGTATGCTCTACCCACAGGGAAATCACCTGGTACATACGAGTCGGTCTCGCCCGCGCCCGACGCCTCCCGAAGGGCCGCCGCACACCGCGCCACGTACCCGGAGCTTCCGCAACCGACGATGGCAACGTGCTCTCCGTGCCATGGAAGCGGCACAGACTCAGCAAGACGACCCGCCTCGATCCACAATTCAGGTTGGCGGGCAATCTCACCGGCCAGTCCGCTCTCCTTCTTCACTGCGCCCATCCGCACCAGTGTAACGGCGGGCAGCCTACGGCATCGGCAAAGCGCGCGTGCAGCGCCACGCTGGCGGACGGTCACGCCTGCACGATAGCGCTCTCGAACCGGCAGCTCCGATCCTCAGATCCGTACCGTAGATCCGCATTACGTGGCCCGCGGGTCGTCACCAAGAAGCCGTAAGGGCCCGTGTCATAATTAATTGAGCGATCCCGACGGCCAGATGACGCCCCTGGCTGTGTCCTCGTCCTCGATGTACTCCCTGGTACATCTGCGTCCTCATCCTTGCCAGATGACGCCCCTGACTCGCCGGATATCATCCCACTAATTATGACACGGGCCCTTACGGTAAACCGGTAAGTGGATTCCCCGACGTGCCAGAACGGACGGGGTGCGTCAATGCAGGTAAGTACCCATAGGCCCCTGGCGGGTTATCCCGATGAATAAAGCATTCCTGCTCGCGACAATAAAGATATGAAGTGCCGGATGCATGCAAGAGAAAGGCAATGCAGACCTGAGGCACTCAGCGCCCAGAAACAGAAAGCACCACAGCCCATATCGAAGGACATGAGTGGTGCCAGGCAAGGAGGTTGCAGAAATGCGAAGAAGGACATTCGACATGCTTGCAGTCGTCGTGGGAGCAGCTCTCGCGGTTGTTCTCATAGTCGCAGGATCCCTGGCGTTGTGGGGCTACAGCTACGCCAACAGCCAGGTTCACAGCCAGCTCGCGGCACAGAAGATCACGTTCCCCCCGAAGTCGGCCTTCACCCCCGCAGCCATGGCCGCATCGCACGGCGAGGTCACCCCGGCGATGATCCCCTACCTCGAGAAGTACGCAGGCCAGCAGATGACCAACGGAGCGCAGGCCGAGGCTTACGCCGACCACTTCATTCAGGCGCACGTCAACGAAATCGGTAAGGGCAAGACCTACTCCCAGCTCTCCGAAGCCGCCATGAAGCTCCCGAAAGGCAGCCCGGCATACACCAAAGCGGAAGCAACCGTCAGCACAGTCTTCAAGGGCCAGGCACTCAGGTCAATGCTCCTCGAGGCGTACGGCTTCTGGCAGATAGGGCAGTTCGCTCTGGTCGGCTCGATCGCCGCTTACATACTCGCCTTCCTGCTCCTGGTCATTCTCGTTCCACTTGGCATATGGCACATGCAGCGGACAGAGGAGACCACCGAGCTCTTCACGGCAAGCGACAGGACGAGGAGGGTGGTAACCGAAGCCGCCTGACAGATCCGGCAATACCAGAACGACCCGGGTCGCCTGCCTGGTGACCCGGGTCGTTTCGCGTACAGGACTCCGCCGGTCAGCTGCGGGAGGCGGCCAGTACGGTTCAGCCGAAAAGGCCGAGTGACACTACAGCGGCGCGCTCCTCTTCCAGTTCCTTAGTGGTAGCGGCGATCCGCGCCATAGCGAAGTCGCTGTGGGCGATACCTTCGACGACCTCGACTTTGGAACCGTCGGAACGCATCGGGAAGCCGAACACGAGCCCTTCCGGTACGCCGTACTCGCCGTGGGACACAGTCGCGAGCGACACCAGGTCACCGTCCGGCGTTGGATCGACCATACTGCGCACCGAGTCGATGATGGCGTTCGCAGCCGAGGCAGCCGAGGAGGAGCCGCGAGCTTCTATGATCTTGGCCCCTCTCTGCTGGATAGTGGTCAGGAACTCGCCCTCGAACCATTCACGGTTGCCAACGGCATCGACAGCCGGCCGGCCTGAGATAAGAGCGTTCTCGAAGTCAGGAAACTGCGTTGCAGAGTGGTTGCCCCAAACCGCCATGCGGGTAACTTCGGACAGCGGCACGCTGGCCTTCTTCGCCATCTGGATCTTCGAACGGTTCTGGTCGAGACGCATCATCGAGAACCATCTTTCGTCCGGAATATCTCTCGCGTGCGAACGGGCAATCGAGCAGTTCGTGTTGCAGGGGTTGCCCACGACGACAATCCTGACGTCCTCAGCCGCCCCCGCCGCAATCGCCTGGCCTTGAGGCTTGAAGATGCCGCCATTAACCTCGAGGAGGTCCTTGCGTTCCATGCCTGCTTTCCGGGGAACGGCGCCAACCAGGATCGCCCAGGACACACCGTCGAATGCCTCCTTCGGGTCTGCAGTCAGCACCATGTCTGCAAGCAAGGGGAATGCACAGTCATCGAGCTCCATGGCGACTCCGTCAAGCGCCTTCAATGCCGGTTCTATCTCCAGAAGATGAAGAACGACGGGTTGGTCGGGACCGAGAAGATTGCCAGCCGCTACGCGAAATAGCAGCGAGTAGCTGATCTGTCCGGCTGCGCCCGTTACAGCAACGTGTTTGGGTGATTTAGAAGGGTTAACGGTCATCATAATCCAACCCTACATCCGCTCATGTCGATTGGGCCAACCCGTCCACCCGAAACCACCGAAAAGCACCACCTTCCGGCGACTAGAATCCCCAATCGATGGGCAAGCCGCCGACGACAGCGCTTCTCACGGACCAGTACCAGCTGACCATGGTCGACGCGGCGTTGCAATCCGGTGTTGCAAGCAGGCGGGCGGTGTTCGAAGTTTTCGCACGGTCCCTGCCAGCAGGCAGGCGCTACGGCGTTTTCTGCGGAACCGGACGGCTGGTCGGGCTCCTTACCGAGCTACGATTCTCGGCCGAGGATATCCGGGCGATCGAGCACATAGTGTCAGAGCCCACCCAGCGTTTCCTGGCCGGATGGCGCTTCTCGGGTACTATCCGTGCTTACCGGGAAGGTGAGTGCTACTTCCCCCGATCACCGGTGATCACCGTGGAATCAACCTATGCTGACGGCCAGCTCTTGGAGACGCTCGTGCTCTCCGCAATCAATCATGACTCGGCAATCGCCTCCGCGGCGTCCCGGATGCGTACCGCAGCAGGTAACCGGCGCCTCATTGAGATGGGCTCCAGGCGGACCCACGAAGAGGCCGCCGTAGCCTCGGCAAGAGCCGCTTACATAGCCGGTTTCGACGCTACGTCCAACCTCGAGGCGGCCAGGCGCTACGGCATCCCCACCGCTGGCACGATCGCCCACTCCTTCATTCTCTCCTTCCCGAACGAGCAGGAGGCCGTCCGCGCTCAGCTCGATGCCGCCCCGAGCGCGGTGACCGCGCTCGTCGACACCTACGACATCGAAGGCGGCATTCGCGCCGCTATCGCAACGGCAGGCGAACGGCTCGGTGCCGTCAGGATCGATTCGGGTGACATCGGAAGTGAGGCCGCGCTTGCCCGCTCGCTGCTCGACGAAGCAGGTCTGACCTCTACGCAGATAATCTGCAGCGGCGACCTCGACGAATACTCGCTTGCGGATCTCGCCGGCGCTCCGGTGGACGTCTACGGCATCGGGACTGCCGTCGTCACCGGATCGGGCCATCCTACGGTCAACTTCGTCTACAAGCTTGTTTCCATCGAGGATTCGGCGGGTACCCTGCGGCCCGTGGCAAAGCTCTCTCCCGGCGGCAAGGCCACTACCGGCGGGATGAAAGCCGCTGCACGGATGCTTGATCCGGACGGGAGGGCAGTAGCCGAGTTCGTCGGTGATCCCGCCGAGGTGGAGGCGGCTCGAAGAGGGGGCCGGGCGCGCCCGCTGCAGGTGGACCTGGTAGTCGCGGGAGTGCCGGCCGGCACGGGCGCAGCTGCGGGATTGGGTGAGGGACCGGAGCTGAGAACCGGTACGAACCCGGACAGGGTACCGGGCGAAAAGGCAGGCGACTCGGCGGCGGGCACCAGCCCGGGAAGTGAGGGCGCCGGTAAGCGCGTAGGAATCGATACGCTCACCGAGCAGGCTCGCGGCGTACACCGCGCTTCGCTTTCCGAACTTCCGGACGAGGCGTTACTCGCACAACCCGGCACACCCGCTCTGGTCGTGCAGCGGCGGCGCGGCCGGGTACTCATCGTCGTGGACGTCCAATATGACTTCTGCGAAGGCGGACCGCTGGCAGTAAAGGGTGGCAACGCCGTCGCTGAGCAGATTGCGGCTCATATCGCCGCCCGCCGGACCGGCTACGACTACGTAGTGGCGACGCGCGACTGGCACGAGGACCCGGGAGGCCATTTCTCCAACGATCCCGACTATGACGAGAGCTGGCCGCCCCACTGCGTTGCCGGCACCCCGGGGGCGGAGCTGCACGGGGCGCTTTCCGAAGTGCGCTTCGACGGGATTTTCGACAAGGGAAGGTTCGATGCGGCCTATTCAGCTTTCCAGGGCTTCTGCACGTCCTGCGGACCTGCGACGGGCGGCAGGGCGGCAAGCAAGAAGACCAGCGTCGAGGTGGAAGCGGGAGCGGACAATAGGGAGGGGAGCGCCAGCGCTGGAAGGTCCTGGGTGGGTGCGGAGGGCACGAGCCTCGGCATCTGGCTCGACGAGCGCCACGTGGGTTCCCTGGACATTGCCGGCATCGCGACCGACTACTGCGTGCGAGCCACGGTTCTCGACGCGCTTGCCGCCGGCTTCGGCGTACGGTTGCTGGCCGCGCTCTCGGCGGGCGTCGCAGCCGATACCGCCGCCCGTGCGGTGCAGGAGATGTGCTCTGCCGGTGCCGTCATCGTCGAGACCGAGCTTCGCCAGAGCTGACCGAAGATGCGACCCGCAAGCCCCTCGCCGCCATGGGGAGAAGGAATATGGCCAACTCAGGAATCCCCGGGCTTCAGCCCTGGGGAGGATGTCAACCGGCAGACCGCTTGGACCATGCCGGCTGGGCACCTTCGGACCTTGCCCGGCCACCCTGAACGCATCCCATCCCCGCGCAAGACCGCATGATCATGCGTCCGGTTCGCGGGGCCCACCGGCGGCATGTCCTGTGGAAGAGAGATTCCCATATATGGTAGTATGATCGGGTGCGACGATATACGCCGGCCGGCCACCTCATTCGCCGCGCCCGGCTGGTTGCGGGAATGACCCAGGCAGCATTGTCCACCGAAACGGGCGTCAGTGCGCATCGCATCAGCGAATACGAGCGCGGCAAGATCGACCCGTCGACTAATATGCTCCTCAGGCTCCTTGCCGGGAGCGGCCATACCATTGCCCTCGTAGACACTGCCGAAGGGGATTTCGTTAATCCCTACGCCAACGCGAGGCACCTTCGAAATGTTCTGAGCCTCGCCGATGCGTTGAGTGCCGCCAACCGTTTGAGTTAGCTGCCTGTCGCCATGGCCCGGAGATTCGTCCCGTTGACCGAGAAGGTTGTGGCTGTCCACCGTGCTCTCGATGATGCAGGAATTGAGCACGCGTTCAGCGGCGCGCTTGCTCTGGCGTACTGCACCGCGAAACCGCGCGGGACAGACGATATCGACATCAACATCGGCGTTGCGAGCCGGGATGCTGCCCGGGTCGTGCGTTCGCTTCCCGCCGAGGTCAAGTGGAAAATGCAAGCCGTCAGGATTGCCGAGGTGACCGGCGAGGTCAAGACTTCGTGGCTCGGTGAAACGGCGGTGGACCTTTTCTTCATGAGAAACGACTATCACCGCCTGGTGCAGCAGCGGAAGGAATACCGTCCGTTTCCGGGGGCCGAAGGCGATCTTCCGTTTGTAACCGCTACCGACCTGACGGTGTTCAAGGCGCTGTTCGCCAGAGCGCAGGACTGGGCCGATATCGACTCCATGCTCAGGTCGGGAACAGTGGACGTCGCCGAAGCCCTATCGTGGGTCGAGAATCTTGGCGGCGCGCCGGCCCGTGCCGCCATAGAACAAGCCGTAAAGGCATCGACAGCACCGCTGCCGCAAACGATACCGATGCTTCCGCCTCCGGCCACCGGCGAGCCCGTAGGGCCGTGATCCGTGCCGGCTGCGTCGGGCTCGATCGGGCCCGGCTGGGCAGTGCGAGCGTCCAAGCGGCTCGGGGTACGGCGGATCCGGACCAACGGGTTCAGTGACCGGTTGCGGCGGTTCCGTGCTGCGGCAGCTGGCCGGTGGACAGCAGCATATCGAAGTACGAGCCGTCTACTACGGGGACGACGAGGTCGCGTGCCTTGGCGAGCTTCGAAGCCCCGGGGTCCGACCCGGCGACCACGACCCAGGTCTTCGACGAGACACTGCTCGGAGACTTGCCGCCCCTTTCGATCACAGCCTGCTCGGCCTCGTCACGCGAGTAGCCGGGAAGCGTTCCCGTGATCACCACGACCTTCCCGGCCAGCGTGGCCGCGACGCCGGCGGCAGCGTCAGCATTGCCTGAAGCCCCGCCGTCAGCACTATCGCCGTCCCTGTTGGCTCCCGCCGCCGCTGCAGCGCTCCCCGGCCCGCCACCGGATGCCGCTCCGCCGGCCGAGGCGCCCGGCCCGCCTGGACGAGCGCCCGCTCCACCTGGCCCGCCGCTGCCGGTTGCGGCACCAACCCCCACTGCTTGCAACTTCCTGATCACTTGACGGTTCGCCTCCGATCCGAAGAATCGCACGATGCTCTCGGCGATCACCGGCCCCACCCCTTCCACTACAGCGAGATCCTGAGGCCGTGCGGACATCACCTCGTCAAGAGACGGCAGAACCCTGGCTACAGCCCGGGCGCCACTTGGCCCCAGATTCCGGATACCCAGCCCCACAAGCAACCTGGCAAGCGGCCGCTGTTTGGACGACTCCAGTGCCGCCAACAGGTTGGCAGCCGACAGGTCTCCCATGCCATCGAGCTCCACCAGCTTCCCGGGATCGAGGCCGTAAAGGTCCCCCGGATCCCTGACCAACCGGCGCGCGGCAAACTCCTCCACCCGCTTCTCGCCGAGCCCCTCGATGTCCATCGCCTGGCGCGATGCGAAGTGGACTATCCGCTGGACAAGCTGGGCAGGACAGTTCAAGTTGGTGCAGTACGTATCACTCTCGCCCGGAAGGCGAAGCAACGGGCCGCTGCAACTGGGACACGAACCTGGGTACTCCCAAGGGTGGGACCCGGCAACCCGTTCGGAAAGCACCGGGCCGACGACCTCTGGAATCACGTCGCCGGCCTTCCGCACGACCACCATGTCGCCTGGGCGGACATCCTTCGCCTGCACCTGGTCCTCGTTGTGGAGCGTGGCCATAGAGACGGTCGACCCGCCTACCCGCACCGGCTCCAACACGGCGAACGGAGTCGCCCGGCCGGTCCTCCCGATTGACACCCGGATCTCCCTGAGCCGGGTGGCCTTCTCTTCGGGGGGGAACTTATAGGCGACGGCCCATCGGGGGGCGCGACTGGTGGAGCCCAGCCTGCCCTGCAGCGCTATATCATCCACCTTTACCACCGCGCCGTCTATCTCGTACCCGAGATCGTGCCTTGCTGCCTGCAGTTCCTCACATCTTTCCACCACCGCCTCGATCGTCGGCAGCACCCGCCTCTCCGGATTCACCGGGAAGCCCCACTCCTCCATCTGGGCCAGCATCCGGCTCTGGCAATCGGCGGGCAACCTCGAACGCCCCCAAGCACCCTCGAATGCCCCAAGCTGGTAAGCCCAGAACGCGAGGTCCCTCGAAGCGGTAACCGACGGGTCCTTCTGGCGCAGGGATCCAGCCGCCGCGTTGCGCGGGTTGGCGAACCGCTTGCCCCCCGCCCGCGCTTGGGCCTCGTTCAGGAGCTGGAACGACGCCAGGGGCATATAGATCTCCCCCCGCACCTCGACCACTCGGGGAACCGGAAGCGGCGAGCCGGCTGCGAACTTGGGAGGAATCTGCCTCACCGTGGCCACATTCGCGGTCACATCCTCCCCCACAGATCCATCTCCTCTAGTGGCAGCCCTGACGAGCACACCGTTCTCGTAGGTGAGGGACATCGCCAGCCCGTCGATCTTCGGCTCGCAGAGAAACACGGCACCCGCGGCTTGCGGATCGATGCGGGAAATCCGTCCCAGCCACGCGGCCAGCTCCGCGGCACTGAAAACGTTGTCGAGACTCATCATCGGGCTCCGATGGACTACCGGGGAGAACTGCTCGACCGCTCCGGACGCGAACGCCAGGTATCCCCTCGCGATGCCTTCACCGACAAGCCTGGTCGGAGATGTGGGCATGGCCAGGCGTGGGTACCTCGTCTCCAGATTCTCCAGTTCCGAAAGAAGACCGTCGTAGTCGGCATCGGGGATCTCCGGAGCATCCAGCACGTAATAGAGATAGGCGTGGCGGGAAATCTCCCTGCGCAGCTCTGCCACCCGCGCCGCCGCCTCTTCCGGAGGGCGCCCTCCGGGGCCCGAAGCCAGGCTAGTCTTCCCTTTGTTACCGCTCGACCCGACCTCGCCGACGGTGCTCCTTGCCATCACGCGGGTACCGGACTGCCGCGCCTTCCCCTTGGCCTCGCCAGCCACGTCCTCACGCCCGGTGGCACCCCTTCTCCCCGCCTTGCGCCCGCTGCCTGCGTCCCTCTCCCCGTCAGCAGTCCCAGCGTCGGGACTCAACGCACACCTCGCTCCACTACACCCGAGCCGATAACCTCTTCGGGACATTCCACCGAGTAAAGGGCCGCCGTCTGCCCTGGTGCCACAAGCTGCTCCGGGCAATCGTATTCAAGCATCATGATCGACGGTCCTGATCCCTCCGTAAGCACCGCAGCGCGAACCCGACCATGGGCGCTCGTCTGGACGAGAACCTGCTCCCCGGCGCACCTGGGCGCGTCCATCCACGTAACCTGCCCGGCGATCAACCCGCGTTCCCTTGCCCGCGACGAGCTGCCCACGACCACCTCCCGCGCATGAACGTCGAGCGACAAGACGTACCTACGTCCACTATCCCGGCCCGCCTCTCGGGTACCACTACTTTCACGGCCACCTGCATTGAGGCCGAGCCCCTTTCGCTGGCCAACGGTCACGAGCTCCATCGCCTCGATCTCTCCCGCCGCCTCACCTGTCTCCACATCGACAATACGTGCCGCTTGCAGTTCGATGAAGCGTGACAGGAAACCCTTGCGTCCCTCGGTCGACGCCACGAAACATACGTCCAAGCTGTCCGGTTTTGCGGCAGTGCGAAGGCCCATGCCCGCTGCGATACGCCTCACCTCCGCCTTGCCAAGCCCACCCAACGGGAAAACCAGATAGCGCAACTCCCGTTGCGTAAGCGAAGAAAGGACATACGACTGGTCTTTTGCCGGATCGACGCCACGGAGAAGGGCCACTCGCCCCTTTGAGCTATCGCCGCCCGCCACGCTCAAAGAGGGCGCTGGAGCTGGCGGGGGGAGTGGCGGTAGGAGAGTGTCCCGGTGGTAGGCGGGGGGAGCGGTGATGGAGGCGACGGAGGGGGAGGGGGAGGCGACGGAGGGGGAGGGGGAGGCGACGGAGGGGGAGGGGGAGGCGACGGAGGGGGAGGGGGAGGCGACGGAGGGGGCGCTAAGGGCGCCAAGAGCTGCCGG
>JAKAWR010000005.1 GCA_021816935.1 Actinomycetes bacterium | reverse complement strand
CGCTGGATTGGTTTCGCGCGCCTTGCAACTTGCCGTTCCATTCATTGCGACCATCACCACGAAGAAAAGGAGTCGGCCCGAAGGGCCGACGCTGACTTGACAGGAGGCGCTCTTTCAGGAATGACCCGAGCGGTGGCGGTACCAACGTAGAAGAAGAAAGCTGACCGGCCGAACTGCCGATCTTCCATCCCACGGTCACACTCTCCCTTAACACCACGGCTGCAGGCAGCACCCCGGACGCAGATGTCGCCGCGCAGCCTGCCTCTGATGAAGCCCACTGCATTCTGAACGAAACCGTATAGTGATAAGTCGTACTACCACCGGGGGACACCACGTAGGCCAAGGGCTCCGTCGTGACCGACGGCGGCGAGCCGGACCACGAGTTCTCAAAGGTGGTGCCACTCGACGAAACCACTCCGGACTGGTTGTAATCGTAATATGTGGAGAGCGGAGGCGACGGGGGCGATCCCAACGACGGCTGTACATCGGCGAGACTAAAGGTACCGCAGCTACTGGAGGTGCCGCTGATACTATTGCATACCGGCGGGTTGACGGTGTTGCCGTCGGCATCCGTAACCGGGTAGTACTCGTTGACCGTAGAATGGATCTCAGACAGGATCGACGCCGCAAACGCTGTTGCCGCAACATTGCTGTTCTGGTCGGCTGCCGCCCTCAGTTCGCTTGCCAAGAGCTGGGTAACAGGGACCAAAACCGCCAACAACAAGAACAGAGCGACAAGAACCTCCACCAGAGTCATTCCTGCCAGCCCGCCCACTTTCTTGCCCACTACCCATAACTATACTCAGCGCCTACTAACCTTGCAAGCGTGAAGACACCTACCTGTTTCAGGTAATTACACCCGATTTTGCGACATGAGGGCTGCGAAATGAACCCCTAGAATCACTCCAAGTAGTGGTTCTGCTGACGCAAGCACGCGTCACCTGCGCTGAGGAGCATCGGGTCTCCACCGGCAACCGAGATCGCGAGATTTCTCTCCTCCGAGCAGCTCGCAAGCACCTGGCATCCGTTGGCTCACGCCACAAGGCCGTTAGCATTCGGGACACTGCGCCGTTCGTTCCGCGCGGCAACGGTTTCGTCGCGGCTGCGGATGTCCACTACCCAACCTGCAACCGTGAGGAGCAGGCAAAGAAGGAGTACCGGAAGGTCGCCTGTGCGCTCGTAAACGGTGTCGCCGGTCCTGAGGGCCACGGCCCCCACCAGCACCTGCTGCCGGCCGAGGACGCTCACCTCCACTACCTTCCCGCGATTGGTAATGACGGCGCTGTAGCCGGTAGGCGCTGCCTGGACGAGATCTCTCCCCTCTTCGATAGCCCGCAGCCGTGCCGCTGCCAGCTCCTGGCCGGGCATCTGGCTCTTGGCATAGGACGAGGTGTTCGTCGGGACGATCAGCAGCCGCCCGCCGGACCGTACCGCATCCCTTCCCTGCCTGGGAAAGAACACCTCGAATGAGATCATCATCCCGAGCCTCCCTGCCGGGGTCGCAAGGATGGGCGGTCCCTTGCCGGGAATCGCGTCCCGCGGGACCTCGTTCAAATTGGCAAAGTGGCTGAAGAACGAGCGGAACGGGACATACTCACCGAAAGGCACTCGGTGCATTTTCTCGTAACGGGATACAACCTTGCCACTCGGAGCGATCGCTACCGAGAAATTCTCTCCCGATGCCACACCCACAGGCCGGGTTACGCCTGCCTCGAGGGTCGCATGCAGCGACCGGGCGAACCCGGATAGCTCAGCCTCTTCGTACGAGCCAGTGAAGGGCCCGTCAACGGCAACGGTGTCCTCTGGCCAGATAACGAGATCCGGATTACTTCGGCGACTGGCCGCCGTACAGTGCCTCCCGGCAGTCGCGCCGGGCCTCCGGGCCACGGTAACCTCGCTCGGTGACACAGCCGCGGACCCGTCCTCGGTGTCATGGACTGCATGGCCAGCGATCCCATTGCGGCACTCCTCTTCCAGAAGCCTCTCGGTAGCGGCCACGGCGGCGTTGAACACCGTTGCAGCCGGCACCTGCAGCGCGCTGTCCCCCCTTATCCCACCGCCCTGGACCGCTGCGATCCTCACATGGGATACGGCACGACCGCCGTCAGGAGCGTAGGCGGCGGCGAACGTGATGCCCAGCACGGCGACGATCGTTAATACGCCCGCTGCGAAGAGCGGGCCACGGTGGCGTGCCGCTCCCCCTTCGGGTCGCTCGCCGGCGAATCCATCTCTCGCCTCGATACCTCTAACGTTCCCGCTACCTCCGATGTCCTCGGCTACGTCGGTTTGACCGATCGTGCCCGTTGAATCAGCGACGGCCCTCCGTAACGATCCGGGCCATCGGGCCGGCCACGCAGACTCCAGGATCGCAAGCAGCCCTGCGCCGGTCACCCAGACGAGGAATACGATGAGAATCTCTCCACCCAGTCTCGCCGTGCCTGCAAGCGGGGACGACACTTGGCCGAGAGCGACGCTTCCCGGGGGGAGGCCCCCGAACGGCCAGCGCCACCGCAGCCATTCGGCGACAGTCATGAGACCGGGAAGCGCTACGATTCCCGCCCTGCCCGGAGGAACCAACGCGGCTGCGGCGGTGATGAACAACGACTCGGCGATCATCAGAACCGCCGCTCCGTACCAGTTGAAATGCAGCGACCACCAGAGCCCTGGTACGAACAGGCCGAGCCCGCAAGCAAGACCGGCGGAGGCACGCCGGAGCGCGCCGCGTAAAGGTTCCCGCACCCTTCGCAAGGACAAGGAGATCCCCGTGCTGGCCGAACGTGCGTCATTCGCGTGCCCCGGGCCCGTTAGCGCCCCAGCCCCGCTCACCGCCCATACGCAGAGTGCTGCGCCGGGAAACGCCAGAACCCACCAACCCCAAGGCGGAAGGGACAGGGCCATGATCGCCCCTCCGACAGCTCCCGTTGCCAACCTCGCCCAGGTCGCCAGGGGATGGTGCCTCGGTGTCGCGCTACGCCCCCCACTGCGTGCGCGGCGATCCCCGTTGCCCGCGCCGGTCACGCTGGCGTCGGGTAGCATCCCGGCAGCTTCCTCCGCTCCAGGTTGGCCGGCCTCACCGGCCTGCTCAGTCTTAAGAGCCTCAGCGGATAGGGAGGTTGGATCAGGGAGTCGTTCATCCAGGCGAGTAGGGCAAGGCGGAGGAGGAGAGGCAGGCTGGAGTGCCTGACCGACGACGACGACGCAGCAATGCGACGCCTGGGGGGCGACGAGCCCGAGATCCCTATCCGCTGAGGCTCTAAGCGAGCTCATCTAGTTGAGCCAGTAACGACGCTGCTGCTTCCCGTCCGCTCTTGATGCAGGCGGGGATACCTATGCCCCCAAATGAAGCCCCGGCAAGCGAGATCGGTCCCAATGACCGTAACGCGCGTGCAGCATTCTCCACGCGATCGAGATGGCCCACGAGGTACTGGGGCAGCGCCCGCTCCCATCGCGTCACCAATGTCTCCCGCGGGACTATCTCGGTTCTCATAAGTGCGCCCGCCTCGTTGATCGCCCGCTCCACGAGATCGCCGTCGCCGTACGACAGGTGACGGTCGTCTCCGTGCCGACCGGCCGAAAAGCGGAGCAGGGCATCTCCGGAACCCGACAGATGAGACCACTTCCTCGAAAGAAACGTCCCTGCAGTGACCAGCGGGCGTGCCGGATCATCAAGCGCGTACATACCCGCCGGCACAAGGTAGCCGGTCCCCGGCGGAAGCTCCGCATCGAACAGGCCGTCCGCAAGGATCGTCACTACGGACACCGACGCGTAAGGTATCGCAGCCATGACTGACGCCGCCTCCGGCGCTATCGGCCCGAAAAGAGGCGCCACTTCGTAGGCCGGGATTGCCATCACCAAGGCGTCGTAGCGCTCCTCGATATTCGCCGCGTGCGTCCCATCGCCCCGCCCCGGAGCCGTTACCTCCAGTGTGAGATTCCATTGCCTGCCGGACCGCTGAACCGCCACCACCCGACTGCCCGGGCGTACGGTACACCCAAGCGCTGCAGCGCTTGCTTCGACAGCGTCCACGAGGGTAGCCATCCCCCCTCGCAAAGCATTGAAGGTGGGCGGCCGCCCGCCCGTACTGCCCGATCTCCCTGCCGGCGGGGCTTGGCGCACCAGTCCATGCACGATTCCCAGAGGATCTCGCATCGCCTCGACGAGCGGTGGGAAAACCGCTCTGGCACTCATCCCGTAGACGCTCCCGGCATAGATCCCCCCTATCATCGGATCGGCGAGCCGCTGGACAACCTCTTTCCCGAGACTCGCCTCGAGCACCGCTCCTATGTCCGCGTCGCCACCCTGCAGCGCGATAGCGCGGCCTCCATGCTCCCTGCCCGGCGACACAGCGGAGCTACCGATGGTTGCAGCTGCGCTGTTGCCGTCCCGGTCGCCGGACAGTTTGCCAGATAGTCCTACCCTGTACGAGAGAGGCGACCGGAGCGCCCCCAACGCCAACCTGGCCACACCGCGCCACGACATCGTCCTGGACCGAAGGACCGGCCACGGCCTGGTCGGCAATCCCATGACCAACCCCTCGGGCAGCGGGCGGAGGCGGTGGCCGGCTGCCACAAAGGCACCCGATACCGCGGGTTCCGCCAGCTGGTCGCCCACACCGACCTCCGTCGCCAGCGCGGCGGCCTCCGGACGGCGCACAAGGAAGCTGTCGGGCCCGACATCCACCCTGTGACCGGCGAAATCCGCAGTGACCAACTTGCCTCCAACACCGGGGGCGGCTTCGAGAAGCTCTACAAGGATGCCTGCGCCGCCCGTAAGCGCGAGCTCCCTGGCGGCAGCAAGACCGGCGATTCCTCCACCGACGACAGCTATCCTCAACTGCATTCGTCAGCACCTCTCACGGCTCCGCCCCTATCTCGCCCTGGCCATATTCTTGATGACGACGTCGGCAAGCACCTCTCCCAGGCGCCGATCACCATCGAGCATCGAGCATCGCGTGAAGCGCAACCCCAATTCCCGCGCCGTTGCCGCAGCATCGACGTCGAGATCGTAGAGCACCTCCAGATGCTCCGAGACGAATCCGACGGGACAGACCACGCACCCGCTGTAGCCACGAAAGGACACCTCCTCGAGAGCGGTCTTCAGATCCGGACCCATCCACTCCTCCCTCCCGGCGCGGGCGCTCGTACCGGCACTCTGCCAGCATACCGACCATGTGACAGCGGGTGAGAGCGAGGTGCCGGGCGAGGCGCCCCAGCGCGCGATCGAGAGGATCGACGCGACCAGCGAAGCCGTCTCCTCCACCCGCACGGCGTAACCCCCTCGCCCCCCTGCGGCAGCGACCGGTAGGCTATGGGCACTGAAAAGCACGTGAACGCGCTGCACGCCCTCGAGCTCTCCGATAGACGAGGCCACCCTTTCCGCCCAT
Source organism: Actinomycetes bacterium (assembly GCA_021816935.1). Lineage (GTDB taxonomy): Bacteria > Actinomycetota > Acidimicrobiia > Acidimicrobiales > JAMCPL01 > JAKAWR01. The sequence continues at coordinate 180,432 of JAKAWR010000005.1, read as the reverse complement.
AGCTCGCCGAGGCCTCTCTCCAGGTGCCAGGAGGGGACCATCGTGAAGTCCACCTCTTCCTTCACCGATCCTTCCGCCAAGACCGATCCGGCCTCTGGTGCCGCTCCCGAAGATGCCGTCCAGGCATCGATCGCCCTGCGAGCGTTCTCTTCATAAACGCCTATAGACAGCGGGGAGAACTGTGGCGCGAGTACAAGCCCGATCACGCGCCTCACCTCCCGGACCTCGAACAGCTCACGCACGGCATCACCGATCGACGGCGCAGAATGCCGAAAACCCATGGCGACCGCATAGCCTCCGGGTAACCTGGCATCGAGAGCGTCCGCGAGTGCCTTTGCGTGAAATGCGGTCCGCTCCGCAAGCGGCGACAGCCCGCCTATCAGCTCATAACGCCCGGCGAGCTCTTTCACCTCCTCATCGTCCGGCACCCGCCCACGGCGGATATCGGCGAGAAACGTCGGAAGGTCGCCAAGACTCGCCGGAGTACCGTGGGCCATGAGCAGGACGCCGAAAGCCGTCTGCTCACCCATCGCCTGGCCTCATCCGTGGGCCAGCACGGCGGGGTCGGTCGAGTGCACCAGCTCGACGAGACGCGACAGCATCCCAGGGTCAGTCCCGGGAAGCACGCCGTGACCGAGATTGAAAACGTGGCCAATCCCGCCACCTTCCCGTAGGACCGCTAGCGCCCGGTCCGATAAGACCTTCCAGGGGGCAATGCAGTAGACGGGGTCCAGGTTGCCCTGCACCGCTTGCGGCCCGCCGGGGGTGCTGGCTGCAACCGCCTTCGCATTGCCGAGCGGCATTCTCCAGTCGACTCCAAGCACGTCACAGCCACACCCTGCCATGAGCTTCATGAGATGGGACGCCCCAACCCCGAAGTGGATCAGCGGGACGCCGAGATCGGCCAGACCCTCCATCACGCTCCGAGTATGAGGTAGCACGAACCGTTCGTACTCGCCGGGCGACAGCGCTCCCGTCCAAGAGTCGAAGAGCTGGACGGCTGCTGCGCCCGCACCGACTTGCGCTCTAGCGAAGTCGAGCGCCATCTGAGCGAGAACCGCGAGGAGGCGGCCGAAGAGGGGGGGATCGTCCCACATAAGGGTTTTCGTTTTCACATAGGTGGACGACGGTCCGCCTTCCACGAGGTAGCTCGCCACGGTAAACGGCGCTCCGGCGAAACCAATGAGCGGCACCCCAGCGGACTCCAGCTCGGCCACAGCCATCTTGATTGCCTCCAGCGTGAAAGCGACATCGGAAGGAGCCTCGAGTGGCCGCAGCCTCGCCAGGTCCGCCTCCCTGGTGAACGGCTCGGCCACGACCGGGCCCCGTCCCTGCGTCACCTCGATCCCGAAGCCCACGGCCGCCACGGGGACCATGATGTCGGAGTAGATGATCGCGGCGTCCACGCCATAGCGCCTGACCGGCTGCAGCGTGATCTCCGCCGCCGCCTCCGGCTCCTTAACCAGATCGAGAATCGAGCCGGAACCCCGAATTGCGCGGTACTCCGGAAGGGAGCGGCCTGCCTGGCGCATGAACCACGCCGGCACGTGCCGGACCTCTCGACCCCTGCACGCATCGAGGAACGTCGAACGCGGCTCCCTACCCGACCGAATCCGAGCTTCTGGGTCATCGGCATCGCTCACCAGTTCACTTTAGCCGGGACGACTATATCCCGGTAGAATCCCTGGTGATAAGCATGCCCGCCCACGATTCGCCAGGCAGCCGGACGGCCCGCCTTCAACAGGAGATCGCCTTGGAACAGGTGGAGATGGACCGGGCCTCCGCGCGCCTCGCCGAGATGCAGGCCGAGACACGCGGGACGCTCTCTGCCGCCCTGTGGCGGGAAAAGGGCGGCACCCACCAGGAACGCTTCCAGCAGGACGTCCTCGCGATCCAATCCCTCTCCCGGCTGAGCACTCTCGAAGGCGAAGAGACCTCCCCGTTTTTCGGCCGCATAGACGTGCTGTGCGGGGACGGAGGGGTTGGGGCGGACGGAGGGGTTGGTGGGAACGACAGGGAGCGGGAGAGCGAGGTTGGGGGGGGCGCCGGGACGGAGACCTACCGGATCGGCCGGATCGGTATTCCGGGCCGGGATCGCGAACCGCTCGTGATCGACTGGCGAGCGCCCGCGGCCGAGCCCTTCTACCGTGCGACGGCCGCCGAGCCGATGAACCTCACCCTTCGAAGACACGTCGAGTCGGACGGGAACACGGTCACCGGTATCGAGGACGAGCGCTTCCTGCCGCCTGATACAGGTGCCGGGTCGTACAGCCGGCTCCCGGTGGACCGTGGGGAAGGCGCTGCGGAACGTCCGATCAACCGTGGAGCGGGGGACGAGCGACACACCCGGGAAACGGCAGGCAGCACGTTGGACCCGGGACCGCCCGGTTCGCTTCTGACTGCCGTGAGTCGGCCGCGGAGCCCCTACATGAGAAGCGTCGTTGCCACCATCCAGAGAGAGCAGGACGAGATCATCCGGGCTCCGAGAAGTGCCGTCCTCGTGGTGGAGGGAGGTCCCGGTACGGGCAAGACGGCGGTGGCGCTCCATCGAGCCGCCTACCTGCTCTACACCTACCGCTTTCCCTTCGAGATACAGGGCATCCTCGTTGTCGGCCCCAATCTGACCTTCCTCCGGTACATCCGCCATGTGCTCCCCTCCCTGGGAGAGACCGGCGTCGCCCTCTCGTCTGTTCAGGGACTGGTCCCCGGGATCGAGGCGACGCGCCGGGACGCGCCGGAGATCACACGCCTGAAAGGCGATCAGCGCATGGCACTGGTCATCGAGAAAGCCGTAAGGCGAAGGGGGGTGCCCCCGGAAACGGACGCCACAGTCGTTTTCGACTCGGTGTCGTTGAACCTGGATCACAGGCGTGCCGGCGATTACGCCGCGAGAGCCCGAGGGAGGAAGCTTGCGCACAATGACGGGCGCCGGATTTTCGAGTCGATGGTGGTCCGCCACCTCGCCCGCCAGTACCTGTCCAGGACCGCCGGCCTCAACGTTGGGCACCTCATTCGGGGCGACCGGACGGGGGGGACCGGGGGGACCGGGGGTGACGCCACGGACAGCAGGGTCGGTGGAGATGGCGAGGTCGCCGGGGTGCACGGGCAGAGCGGGGATGACGAGCTCGACCGGGCGGCAGAACGGCGAGCTCTCGATCAGCTCCGGGCAAGGCTGCTCCACGATCCCCACGTCCGGAAACTCCTGCAGCGGATGTGGCCGATCCTTTCGGCGGAGCAGCTCGTCTCGGGGCTCCTTGGGTCGAAAGAGTACCTGACGGTCGCCGGGCGGGGAATCCTGACACCGGAAGAGGTGAGGCTACTCGCCGGGCAGCACTCGGGCGTCAGCTCACGCGGCCCATGGTCAGATGCCGACATTGCCCTGATCGACGAGGCCAGATCCCTCCTCGGCCCGCTTCACCGCCGAGGCGCCGCCTTGCCCTCCCGGCAGGCACCGACGCAGGGGGACCGGGACCCCGGAGGGGAGGCAATCCGCCCGCAGGATCACGAGGTGCGCCGGTACGGCCACGTGATCATCGACGAAGCCCAGAACCTCAGCCCTATGGACCTGCGCGTCGTCGCCAGGCGCTCAATGGGCAACTCGGTCACGCTCGTGGGCGATCTGGCCCAGGCAACGGGAAGCCAGCCGCCTTCGGGATGGGAAGAGATAGCCCGCAACCTCGGGCTCCGGACCGCATTGACCGTCGCCCACCTCCCGGTCAGCTACAGAACGCCGGTGGAAATCCTCGACGCGGCATATCCCGTACTGCAGGCCGCATCGCCCGGCGCGAGCCTGCCCTCGAGCATACGCTCGACCGGGGTTCCCCCAGTGGCGCTGCGAGCCGAGCCCGGTTCGGTTGCAGGTCGCGCTGCAGCCGAAGCGGGTCGGCTATGGGAAGAGGTGGCCCCCGGCACGTGCGCCGTTATCGCTCCCGAACGCATCTGCAAAGAGCTCGGAGCGCTCGTGGGATCGACGCCCGGAGTGCTCTCGGGAAGCGGGGTGACCGTGCTTCCACCCCGTCTCGCCGGCGGGCTCGAGTTCGACGGCGTTGTGCTGGCGGACCCGGCCGGGATCGTGGGCGAATCCCCGGAGCCGGCCCGCACTCTATACGTGGCGATGACGCGGGCAACCGCCACTCTGGTGATCGTGCACGCCGGAGACCTCCCGTCCTACCTCTCGCACCTGAACCAACCCACGTAGCCGCGCTGGCACTCCGCGACCACCCAAAGCCAGAGGAGCCCTGCGAAGGACGCTACCAAGACGATCTGCCGTAAGGTTCGCTCCATCATTGGTGACGATGACCGCAGGTCGGCGCTTGTCGGACTCGGAGCCGCTGACCGACTCGAGATCTACCAAGCGAAGTTCGCCACGACGCATCAGGAAAGCAGATCGTCCGTAAGGATTCGGGTCATCGGATAGCGCTCGCCGAGATTCCCAGTCTGAGCCCGCTGCCGAATCCCCGGACCCGGCCCACGCCCTGTACGTGGCGACGACGCGGTGCATCGCCTCGATTCCGAACTCCAGGGCTAACTCTTGCCTGGTTGCTTCCATGGTTACATCCTTCCGGCCGGCCCGGGAGTCGGCCGGTCGGGTGTCCACTGTTTCCGGGGAAGCTGATCATACACGCTGCGATGGTGATACGGACAAGGCAGAGGACGGGCCGACCCGCAGCCAGACTCACCACACGAAAAGCGATACCGGCGCCCCGCTGTCCCGGTGGCCCCTCGGGGGCGGCTTGGTGGGCTAACCTTCTTAACAGCGAGTGTCAAATAGGCGCGGGAGCGTGCTAGGGTATGGTACGCGGGGGCGGTATTGCGACCGCGGCACCGGAGGCCGTGTGTAGCTGCCCTCGCTTGACAAGGGAACTGGGAACGAATTGGGAACGAACGAGGCTCATGACTGAGACGCTGACGCTCGAAGCCGGCAGCCAGAGGAACGGCGCCCGAGGCAACGGCGCGGATGCGCACAGGGCATACCAGCGCCCGTCGCTACTCGCCGTCGGGGTATTGATATGGCTCGGTTCGGAGTTGATGTTCTTCAGCGGGCTTTTCGCCGCCTACTTCAACATCAGGGCGCACGCCGCGGTATGGCCGCCGCCGGGCACCAAGTTGGACCTCGTGCAAGCCTCGATCTTCACCGTTGTGCTGCTCGCATCGAGCCCCACGATGCAGAAGGCCGTGTGGAACCTGGAGAAGGGCAAGCGCGCGAGCGCCCGCGTCTGGCTCGTGATCAGCTTCCTCCTAGGGCTCGCCTTCGTGCTCAACCAGGCGTACGAATGGAGCCACTTCGCCACGAGACCGGCGACGAACGCATTCGGCTCCCTTTTCTTCCTCATGACCGGGCTGCACGGGCTTCACGTCATCCTCGGGCTCGTGGCTATGTTGTACCTACTCGGCAGGATGCGTGGCGAGGGGGGCGACCCTGGGGAACTGAGCGTGTTCCAGGGGGTCAGCTACTACTGGCACTTCGTAGACTTTATGTGGATTGGCCTGTTCAGCTGCCTCTTCCTCCTGAAGTCGGGTTAGGCGGGTTGGCGCCTTGGCAGTATCGGCAAGACTCGCAGGCCGGCTTCAGAAGGTGCTCCCCGTTACCGTCGTGGCCGCCGCCGGCATTTTCGGACTTGTGACGGCATCGTTCGCCGGAACCGGCAGCGCTACTTCGGGTGGTGCAGGCTCCGGAAGGGCTGTAACGGGCAATACTGCCGCAACCGCCGGGCCACGGAGAACGGAGGCCCCCGCTTCCGCTGCCGCGGCGGCGCGCGCCAAGGCCGGCACCACGAGAACCAAGGCCGGCAGGAAGAGCGCCGGCACGGACCCGGTGTCGTACCAGACCACCACCGCTGCCCAGATCAGGCAGGGTCGGGAGCTCTTCCAGGCCACTTGCGCATCGTGCCACGGCACGAACGCCGACGGTACCGCCAAAGGTATCGCTCTAGCGGGCCTTGGAGCCGGCACGGTGGACCTGTGGGTATCGAACGGCTGGATGCCGTTGCAATACCCGACCGTCCAGCCGGTCCTCAAGCCCCCCCTGTACAGCAAGGCCCAGGCGGCAAGCATCGCTCAGTTCGTAGCCTCTCTCGGCGGCGAGAGCGGCCCGGGGATACCCGACGTCAACTTGAAGAACGCCAGCCAGGCGGAGGGATTCTCGCTCTTCGCCCTCAACTGCGCCGCCTGCCATACGATCACCGGCGCGGGCGACGCCCTCGCGTCGGGATATTTCGCTCCGACCCTGCACGTTGCAACCAAGACGCAGATCGCCGAGGCAATAAGGACCGGGCCGGGCAACATGCCGGTCTTCGGCCCCAAGCAGATCCCGGATAAGGAGCTTGCCGACATAGTCGCATACGTGAAGGGCGGCATCCAGCACCCTGACAACCCCGGTGGGCTACCCCTCGGTGGTATCGGGCCGGTCGCGGAGGGCTTCATAGCGCTACTGGCCGGAGTGGGCCTGCTAATGCTCGCCGCCTACTGGATCGGCGACAAGCGCAAGTGACCGAAGTGACCGAAACAACCGAAGCGACCGTGGTGACCGGCAACTCGAACGATCCCCACCTGCAACCGGCATCGGTGCACCCGAAGCGAACCGAAAAGGTCGTCGCCGCCTTCATCGTGCTGGCCGCGGCAGGGTTCGCCACCTACGGTGCCACCTACTGGCAGGGTGGCAGTGCGCAGCTACAGGGCGCCTCCCTCGGGATCGGCCTGGTGCTCCTCGGCATCGCGCTTGCCGCATGGGGCAAGTACCTCCTGCCACGAGGCCCGTTCATGGAAGCACGCCACCCAATGCGGTCGAGCGACGAGGAACGAGCCCGGATGGCGAACGCCGTCATCGAGAGAGGCCGTCTGGTCATGCACCGGCGAGGATTCCTCGGAAAGCTCCTGGCGGCGGCGGGTGCGATCATGGGCATCGTCGTCGCCTTCCCGGTCATCCGCTCCCTCGGCCCCCTCCCGAAGAAAAGCCTCGACAGTACCGACTGGTTGCCCGGCTCCTACCTCGTAACGGCGCAGGGGCTGCGCGTGAAGGCAAGCGACGTCGAGGTGGGCGGAATCGTGACGGTCTTCCCCGTGGGCCACGTTGGAAACGCGATGGACCAGACGGTGCTCATTCACGCGTCCGCCGTCCCCTTCACAACGATGCCCGGGCGCGAGTCGTGGACCCCCGAGGGCTACGTGGCCTACTCGAAAGTATGCACGCACCTGGGATGTCCCGTGGGACTCTACCAGCACCAGACCCAGCAGCTGCTCTGCCCGTGTCACCAGTCGGTATTCAATATTCTCGACGGTGCAGAGCCGCAGTTCGGTCCGGCGCCCCGCCCCCTGCCCCAGCTTCCCCTCTACATCGATACAGCTGGCTACCTCAGGTCGCAATCCGGCTACGACCAACCCGTTGGCCCGGGCTTCTGGGAACGCTCATGAGCGACGACCTCGCTGCAAGCGCCGACCTCACCACGGGCGGCGACCGGACACCGGCGAGTGCCTCCGTGGTAGACCGCCTCCTCGGCTGGGCCGACGACCGCCTCGGGATTGCCAAAGGAAGCGAGCTACTCGACAAGATCTTTCCCGACCACTGGTCGTTTCTGCTCGGCGAGATAGCGCTCTACTCCTTCGTGGTCCTCGTCCTCACCGGGATCTACCTGACGCTCTACTTCGTCCCTTCGACCAAAGACGTGATCTACCACGGTCCCTACCTGCCGCTGAAGGGCAAGGCCGTCTCCGAAGCATACGCATCGACGCTGAAAATCTCGTTCCAGGTGAGAAGCGGCCTGGTGATCCGCCAGATGCACCACTGGGCAGCCGACGTGTTCGTCGGATCCATCGCGGTGCATATGATGCGGATATTCTTCACGGGGGCGTTCAGGAAGCCGAGGGAGATCAACTGGCTCGTTGGGGTCACGCTCCTCATGCTGGCCATAGTGAACGGCTTCCTAGGCTACTCGCTCCCCTACGACCTGGTCTCAGGGGCCGGCCTGCGAATCATGTACTCGATAGTGCTATCAATACCGCTGGTCGGCTCCTACCTGGCGTTCTTCCTCTTCGGCGGCAGCTTCCCCGGCAACGGCGTGATCGAGCCACAAATGTTCATCATGCACGTCCTCATCCTGCCGCTCGTGATCATCGCCCTGATCGCGGTGCATCTCGGCCTGCTGGTCAAACAGAAGCACACCCAGTTCCCCGGCCACGGTGCCACGGAGGACAACGTGGTGGGATCGCCGCTGTATCCCGTGTTCCTGGCCAAGACGCTCGGGCTTTTCCTCATCGTCACGGGGATCCTCTGGGCGCTCGGTGGGCTCGTCCAGATCAACCCGATCTGGCAGTTCGGCCCCTACCGGCCCTACAAGGTGACCTATGCGGTACAACCCGACTGGTACATGGGTTGGCTGGACGGCGCGCTCAGGATCATGCCTTCCTGGGAGGCAACCTTCCTCGGGCACACCATCCCCCTCGAAGTTCTGCTTCCCGCGGTGGTGTTCCCGGGGCTGACGTTCACGCTCTTCTACGCCTGGCCTTTCATCGAGGCTAAGTTCACCGGCGACCGCGCCAGCCACAACCTGGCGGACCTGCCGCGCCATCGCCCCAAGCGCACGGCCGTCGGAGCTGCGGGGGTAGCACTCTACTTCATGCTTTTCGCCGCCAGCTCGACCGATGTCATGGCCAACTTCTTCAAGGTCCCGCTGAACACGGTGCTCTGGACCTTCCGCATCACCGTGATCGCCGTGCCGGTGGCAGTCGGGCTGCTCACCTACCAGATCTGCAGGGAGCTGTCTGCCATCCCGGTCTCCCGTGAACCGAAACGCCCGGTGGTGATCCTCCGGACGGAAGAGGGCGGCTACGTGATGGAGGAGACCCCAATCCGCCCCGGCGACGGGCCCGGGGAAATCGCTCCTGTGGCCGTACCCACCCGGGTTGGCATAGAATAACGTCGCGTCGGCAGGACGCTTCCCGCACGCGGTGCATGGAACTTAGCATGTAGCGCGTGACCCGTGGCGGAGGCTTGGTTGCGGCTCCTGCGGGCCGATGCGCAACAATGCGATCGGGCGGGGCGCATCTCTCGGAGGAGTGCGAGAGCGGACGAATCGAACGGTCTCGAAAACCGTTGTGGGCGTACGTCCACCGTGGGTTCGAATCCCACCTCCTCCGCTGTTCGTCCAGGTCAGGGGCCTTCTTTGTCGGGTGCTCATGGTACCTCAACGATGCCGAGGTCCTTGACCCATGCCGTGGATGGTCGCCACCTCGTGTTGCGATTGATTCCTTACTCATTCCGGAAGAGCCACATATCGTCGGTCGCAGTGAGACACACGGCACGGCGCATTTGGGGCTCGCCGGCACCGACGCCGGTGCCCGAGGGCATGACGAGTACAATTGCGGCTGGTGTGCGTAACGCCAGAACCGAGGCGAACAAGTGCGCCAAAGAACCTGAGATCCAGAACGAACGATGATTACCGATCCGGTGCAGGCCGGCAGCCCACGACACCTAATGAGGCGCTGGACCGCGCTCACCACCGGTAACCCGAAGCGGGTACGCAGATGGGCCGCACTCTTCACCGCAGTACTCGGTATCGCCAATGTGATCAACGGCACGGTACCTCCTTTCCGCCACAGGCTCCAAGTGCTGGAGAAGGTGCTGCCGCTGTTCGTCATGCAGGCAGGAGGGGTCCTTGTGACGCTCTCGGGGCTTGCCCTGCTTGCACTGGCGCGGGGGGTCCGCCGAGGCCAGCAACGGGCCTACGTCGCCCTGGTGATCGTGCTGGCGGCAACTCTGGCGTTCCATCTGGCAAGAGGCGTACACCTGCTTTTCGTTCCTCTTACTGCGCTGTTCCTTGCGTTCCTGCTCGCGTACCGCAAGGTTTTCGCCGCGCCAGCCGATGCAACATTCGGGAAGTCGGCGGCAGCCTGGATCCTCGCGGGATGCGGAGCGGTAGCCATGGCGTCGGTCGCAAGCGTCATGTTCCTCCCGATGGCGGACTCCGACGGCACGCGGAGCGGCATGCCCTTCGGGGCCGCCATTATCGCAGTGGGAACACGGCTCGTCGGGATCGATGCGGGCAGCCTCCCCTACCGCTTCAATCCGTTCCTCCCGCCTATCCTGCTCACCACGGGAATAGTTGCCGTCGTCGTCATCCTCTGGTACGCCACGAGACCTCTCCTGGCCACGAAGCTGCACCACTCCTCGGCAGGCGGCCTGGACCAGTGGGCCCGAGCCAGTGACCTGGTGAGGCGCTACGGAGGGGAGACAATCGACTATTTCGCACTCAGGGACGACAAGTCTTTCCACTTTCACGGCGACTCGGTGGTCGCCTTCACCGTGCTGAACGGCGTGTGTCTCGTGTCGCCGGATCCGATCGGCCCCCGCCGGGAGCGGGAAGAGGTCTGGAAGTCCTTCGCTGCCATGGTCGCCGCTAACGGCTGGATTATCGGCATCATCGGAGCATCGGAGGAGTGGCTCCCCATTTACCAGTCCTTCGGGATGAAACACATGTACATAGGCGACGAAGGCGTCGTTGATCTGGCGAGGTTCGGCCTCGCAGGCAACTCGATGAAGGGGTTGCGCCAAGCGTACAACCGCATGAAGAACAGGGGGTATGTCGCGAGTTTCTACGACGTCACAGCCGGTAACGCCGCCGCACTGGAGGACCTGCGCGCCGGCTTGGCACCTCTCATGGAGAGCTCCAGGCGCGGCGAGCAGGAGCGCGGCTTCTCCATGATGCTCGGCAGGGTGGCCGATCCGAGGGACGCAGGGTCGCTTCTATGCACCGTCCATGACCCGAGCGGAGCGCTGGTCGCGTTCTGCCAGTTCGTACCTGCTCCGTCGGTGCGGGGAATGTCGCTCGACATCATGCGCTGGGACAAGGATGGAGACCATCCGAACGGCCTCGTCGATTTCGCGCTGTGCTCGACGATCTTCCACTTGCGAGACCGCGGCATGGAACGCCTCAGCCTCAACTTCGCCTCGATGCGGGCGATTTTCGAGAGGGAGCGAGGGTCAGGGCTCACCCTTTCCTTTCAGTACTGGGCTTACAAACAACTGTCCAGGTTCGTCCAAATGGAGTCCCTGCTGCGGTTCAACGCTAAGTACCGCCCGGAGTGGCTACCCAGGTATTTCGTGTTCGACTCGCCCGAGCACGTGCTCACGCTCGCGTATGCCTCTTTCAAGGTTGAGTCGCTCGCCGAACTGCCAGTCCTCGGCCGCCTCCTCAACTGACCGGCCGCCTCCTCGCCTGACCAGTTCGTCCCGCGCCGATCTGGGCGCGCAACCGGGTTCGGGCCGTATCAGTGAATGGGGATTGCCGTGGTGACGACATGCACCATCGCGGTGAGGAAACCGGGGAAGAGCCCGAAGAAGACCGTAAAGCCCGAGCACAGCGCAAGCGCCACGGCCGTCGACAGCGGAACCGGGATGCGCTCACCGGCCGGTTCGCCCGCCACTGCGTCGTAGCCGGAGGCGTCTCCGCCGCCGCCCACAATACCCTCTTCGCCGTGCAGCGACGCCGTAGCCACTCCGCCGCCCGAGGATACGCCGACCGGCCCTGGAACTCCTTCGCCACCCTCCGCTACGGAGCCCGGCTCCGGAACCCCTTCTCCGCCGGCCACCATCGAGCCGCTATCTACGGCCCCTGCCGCTCCGGCCGGCGGCCCATACGACGGTGAGAACATCAGCATCACTACCCTCAGGTAGAAAAAGGCCGCTACGGCAGCAGACATCATGGCCACGACGGCGAGCCAGACCAGGTGGGCGGCGGCGGCGGCGGAGATCACCTCCAGCTTCCCGATGAACCCGGTGGTGAGCGGCACTCCCGCCTGGGATATAAGCATCAGCGCCAGCGCCCACGCCAACCATGGCGAGCGCCGGTAAAGGCCCCTGTAGTCCTCAAGCGAGTGCGCTGTATCCGCCGGACCGCCGACCAGGCTCACCACGGCAAAGCTACCCATCACCATAAAGGAGTAGACGAGCACGTAGTAGAGCGACGCGCTCAGCCCGGCCGTGGTCGCCGCCGCGACCCCGAGCAGGACGAACCCGGCATGGTTGATGGACGAGTACGCCAGCATCCTCTTGATATCGGTCTGCACAAGCGCCACTACCCCGCCGACGAGCAGCGTTGCGACGGCGACGACCCAGACCGCTGGCTGCCAGTCGGCCCTGTAGGGCTGGAGCGTCGATACGAAGATGCGGATGATGGCAGCGAACCCGGCGATTTTTGCCACTGCTGCCATGTAGCCGGCCGCAGGAGTAGGAGATCCCTGATAGACGTCGGGCGCCCAGAAGTGGAACGGCACTGCAGCCACCTTGAAGGCCAGCCCTACCAGCATGAGCACCATACCACCGAGAAGGAGCCCGTCATGCAGTAGCACATTGGAAGCCAGGTACTTGGCAATCTCCGCCAGGTTCATGCTGCCCGTGGCGCCGTAGGTGAGCGCAATTCCGAACAGGAAGACCGCCGAGGAGAAGCCTCCGAGGATCAGGTACTTGAGCGCGGCCTCGCCCGAGGCAAGCCGGCGCCTGTCGTAGGCGGCTAGAACGTAGAAGCCAATCGACATGATCTCCAGCGCCAGGAAAATGACCACGAGGTCGTTGCCCGCGCCCATGAGGATCGCTCCCGCCGCCGAGAGAAGCGTAAGCATGTGCATCTCGGGTGCGGACTGGCCCCGGCGCCTCATCCAGCCCTCTTCGATGAGCGCCGCGACGATCACGGTCAGGCTGACGGTCATCGCAACGAACGCGCTCAACCCATCGACGACCACCGCCCCGTCGAAGGAGGCATACGCCCCGTGGGGAGTCACTCCCTCCCATTGCCAGACGGAGAATCCAAGAGAGACGCAGCCCGCAGCCACAGTCCAGAAGAGAGACGCGCCGGAACCGATGCGCCTGGGCGACATAGCGGTCGCCAGCATGATCCACAACGCTCCCGCTATGAGCGCTATCTCGGGCATCACTGCCACGTAGTTGAGCGCCGGAACCGTGATCCCGGTGGCACCGATCATCTCGACCTCCCTTGGCCGCCCGCTACGCCCAGCCCCCCGCCGCCCGGCCGTAGCGGCCGCGACACGACCAACTTGCCCGGTGCCGACGCCGCGCCGGAGACTCCCGCACGCTGCCGAGCCGCGACACTCTTCCCCGTTCCCGGCCGACGTGGCACCGCGCCGGAGACTCTCGCTGCCCGCCGAGCCGGAAGCGCCGGAGCCCGTAGCCCGGCCGCCTTGTCGACCTGGCTCACGAGCTGGTTGACGGACGGGTTGATCCGGTCTAGGAGCGGCTTCGGATAGATCCCGATGAAGCCGATCAGGATCACCAGCGGCGCCATGACGAGAAGCTCGCGCCAGGTCACGTCACGCGTCGTCTCCTCTACCTCCTTATCAACCGGGCCATGGAACGCCTGCTGGTAGGTCCACAGCATGTAGAGCGCAGCCAGCACCACGCCAGCCGTGGCGACCACCGCCCACCACCTGTGCGCGATGAACGTCCCGAGGAGCACCAAGAACTCGCCGACGAAACCGTTCAACCCCGGAAGTCCTATTGCCGCAAGCATCGCAATCGTGAAGACCGCTGCGAGCACCGGAGCGGGTTTCTGGAGACCGCCCAGGCCGGCGACGTTCCAGGTCCGGCGGCGTTCGTAAATCCATCCGATCGCGATGAACAGGGCGGCCACAATGAGGCCGTGGTTCACCATCTGCAGGACGCCTCCGGAAAGCCCGGCTCCGACAAGCGCGAACAGACCGAGGACGACGAAGCCGATGTGCGACAGGGAGGAGTACGCGACCATCCGCTTCATGTCCCGCTGCGTACACGCCACGACCGCCCCGTAGAGGATCCCGGCGACACCCAGGGAGAGCAACAGTGGTGCCAGGTTGACCGACGCCCTGGGAAATAGGTTGAGGTCGAAACGGATGATCCCATAGGTGCCGAGCTTCGCCATCACGCCGGCAAGCACCACCGCGCCTCCTACTGGCGCTTCGGCGTAAGCATCGGGGGACCAGGTATGGAACGGGAAGACGGGGGCTTTCACCGCGAACGCTGCCGTGAACGAAAGGAACAGCAGCACCTGGACGTAGTAGGGCATATGCGTGCTGCGCAGCGCCGGCAGCGAGAATGTGAGCACGCCCGTATCGTGCTGGTGAACGATCGCCAGAGCGATGATCCCGACGAACAGGAAGATCGATCCGAAGAACGTGTAGACGAAGAACTTGACGGCTGCACTTGCGCTCTTTTCGAAACCCCACGAAGAGATCACAAAGTAGATCGGCACGAGGCTCACCTCGAAGAAGGCGAAGAAGAGGATCAGATCGAGCGAGAGAAAAGCCCCTATGCAGACGGCCTCCAACAGGAGCATCCACGCCACGAACATGTGAAAATTGGGCCGCGTTCTCCCGGCGACAAGCGCTATGGGAAAGAGAACGGCAGACATGAGGACCAGGAAAAGCGATATCCCGTCTACACCCAGATGCCAGGAGATCCCGAGGCCCGAAACCCAGAGATGGCGCGTCACCATCTGGTAACCCGGGTTGTGCACGTCAAACTTCACGGCAACCACGGCCGCAAGGACGAGCGTCGCAAGAGAGCCGCCCATGCCACAGGTCCAGATTGCAGCATTGCGCGCCCGGGGCTCCATGTGCCTCGGGATCAGTACCGACGCGAGGGCCGCGCCAGCCGGTAACAGAATCAGCACGGTCAGGTAGGGGAAGCTGCTGTGCATCACGGCGCCATCCCTTCTACGCCCTCACCAGGACCCATACCAGAAGGGCCAGTATGCCCAGCGCCATCCCGACCGCGTACTGGCGCACGTAACCCGTCTGGACACGCCTCACGCCCGATCCGGTCCGCTTCATGAGCGATCCGACCCCGTTGACAACCCCGTCGATCCAATGCAGCTCCACGACGCTATACGCGAACGATGCCAGGCGCGCGCCGGGCCGGCCGATCAGGGTGTCGTATATGTCGTTGAAGTGCCAGTAGCTGGCAAGGAAAGCCGGCTCCAGCTCCGGGCGCTTCCAGGCACGGGACCAGAGGTTCCAGGCGATTGCGATGCCGGCGAGACCCACGCCCGCGTCGACGATCCCGAGTAGCCACTGGCCGGCCATCGACAGATGCGGGTTGTAGAGATAATGGCCGAATACCGGCCCCAGCCATGACAGAGCGTTCCAGCGATCCGGTCCACCCCAGGGCAGGTCGAGCACCCCGCCCGCAAAGGCAAGCACGGCCAGGATCACGAGCGGAATCGTCATAACGGGCGGCGACTCGTGGACGGGCGCCCCGCCACCGCTGCCGCCGTGAGCCACCCCGACATCTATATCGTACCCCGATATGTCGCCTGCAGCAGTGCCGGAAAGACGGCCCTCACCGTGATCCGCCTCGCCTGCACCCGCCCCCGATCCGGACCCAGATAACGCCTCGACAGTAGCGTGAGCACCCCCGGACCTGGTGTCAATCGCTGCGTGAAAGCGGGGATTGCCAGTAAAGGCAAGCACGAAAAGCCTCGTCATGTAGTACGCCGTGAACAGCGCCGTTACTATACCGACAACCCACAGGACCGGGTACCTTACAAATGTGCTATCGAGCACCGCTCCCTTGGCCCAGAACCCTGAGAGCGGAGGAACGCCCGCTATGGCCAGCCAACCAACTACGAAGGTGATCGTGGTGATCGGCATGAACTTCGCAAGGCCGCCCATCTTCATCAGGTCCTGCTCGTCGTGGCGGCCGTGTATGACCGATCCCGACCCGAGGAAGAGGAGTCCCTTGTAGAACGCGTGGGCTACCATCAGGAAAATCGCGGCCTCGTAAGCCCCCACCCCGACGGCGAGCACCATGTAGCCAAGCTGGGAGATCGTCGAGAAGGCGACGACTTTCTTGATGTCGTGCAGGGTGCATGCGATGGTCCCACCGACGAACGCGGTGGCCACGCCGATGCTCGCCACCACGAGCTGCGCATCGTGCGACAGGGCGAGAACCGGATGCATCCTCACCATCAGGTACACGCCGGCCGTCACCATCGTTGCGGCGTGGATGAGAGCCGAAACGGGAGTCGGACCCTCCATCGCGTCGGCAAGCCACGGGAAAAGGGGTATCTGCGCCGACTTCCCCGTCGCTGCAAGAAAGAGCAGGAGGATGGCCGCGACTCCCGCCGATCCCGAAAGGGCACCCGTCCGGGAGAAGATGCCGGTGTAGGAGAGCGTGCCGGTCTTCTCGAAGATGATGAACATCGCCAGCAGGAAACCGGCGTCGCCAATCCTGTTGTAGATGAATGCCTTCTTGCCTGCGCTGGCGGCACTCGGCCTCTCGAACCAGAAGGAGATCAGGAAGTAGGAGCACAGGCCGACACCCTCCCATCCGACGAAGGTGACGATAAGGTTCCCACCTAGAACGAGCAGCAGCATGAAGAAGACGAACAGGTTCATGTAGACGAAGAACTTGGAGTAGTCACGGTCCTTCTTCATGTAGCCGATCGAGTAGAGGTGGATGACCGCGCTGACGCCGGTCACGAACAGCGCCATCGTCAGCGATAAGGGGTCGATGAGCAGGCTTGCCTTTACATGCAGCCCGCCCGCAGATATCCACGTGTAGATGCTCTGGTTGATCTCTCTCGCCGGACCCGCCGGGTGAGAGAGTAGGCCCGCCATGGTTACCAGCGCGGCGACGAAGGACCCGGTGATGGCGGCAGTCCCGACCCAGCCGGCAAGAGGGTCCCCCAAGCGCCTCCCCACGAAGAACAGCACCACGAACCCGGCGAGAGGCAGGGCCGGCATCACCCAGGCAGCATGTGTCACCGTCGCTCCCTCCTCAACCCTTCAACGCGTTCATGTCGTCGGCCGTAGCATCCTGCTTCCGCCTGAAGATGGACACGACGATGCCGAGCCCCACCACCACCTCGGCCGCGGCTACGACAAGGACGAAGAAGACGGCGTCCTGTCCTCCTATGTCGTTCAACGATCTTGCGAACGTCACGAGGGCAATATTGGCGGCATTCAGCATGAGCTCGACACACATGAGCATCACGATGACGTTACGCCTCACCAGCAGGCCGAGCAGCCCCATCGCGAATAGAACCACGGACAGGCTCAGGTACCACTGGACGGAGATCGTCACCGGAGCACCTCCTCGCCGGCCCGGCGAACGGTTCCGGGCTCGCCGTCCTCGGCCGCGCGGCTGTCAGTTTCCCCCGGAGCGCCCCTCGACGACCGGGAAGGTGCCTCACGAGGGCTCCCCTGGCCGCCAGCTGCCCCGTCAGGATCTACCCCGTCAGCGTCTGCCTGGTTGCTCCGCTCCTGAGCCGGAGCACCGCCACCGCCCGCGCCCTGAGTATCTTCTACTGCGTCACCCTCCTCGCCAGCGGCCGGCTGCCTTCTCGTGAGCACGACCGCCCCGATGATCGCGATAATGAGCAACGCCGCGGTTGCCTCGAACGGTAGCAGGTAAGCCGTAAAGACCGACTTCCCGAGAGCGGCCACATCCCCCCCGGGCTGGTTCAGGGCCGGAGCCGTGACCGAGTGCGCTCCAATGGCCCAGTGGGCACCTACACCGAGGAGAAGCATCCCGACGACGGACAGCGCCACGAGACCGAGCGCTAGCACGCGCTGGAAGCGCAGCGGTTCCACTACGAGGTTCTCGAGCCTGTCCACGCCCAGAAACATGACCACGAAGAGAAAAAGCACGACGATGGCCCCTGCGTATACGATCACCTGCACTGCGGCGATGAAATCGGCCTGCTGCGCAAGGAAGATGAGCGCCACCCCGAAGAGGGTCATCACGAGCGAGAGGGCCGAGTGGACAGGATTGCGCGAAGCAATCACGCCGATCGCCCCTGCCAGCACCAGAACGGCCGATACCACGAACATTATCGCATCAGGATAGGTAGCCGCCATGAGCGGCCCGTGAATACCCGGCATCAAGACTCCCCCCCTCCGTCTCGCTGCCTTTCGCTCCCGCCGCTCCCCACTTCGCCGCTCACGCCGCCGCTCTCCCGGACGCCTCCGGCACCGGTCTCCCCCTCGTCGATGCCCCTTTCTCCCCCACCAGCTACCCTATCGCGGCGCCGCGCACGTACCGCCTCGCGCCGCTGCCCGCCCCGGCCGCGCTCCTGCCCGCGAAGCAGGTGCTTTTCCAGCAGATCGGCGAGCATCCTGTTGCCCGAGGCTTCGTCGTCGCGCCCGCCACTCTGGCCAGCCTCACCGACCCGCAACCCGTACCCGAGCTCGGCGGTCCACTGCGTCTCTCCTGAGAACGAAGCATTCCCAGCCGGAGCCGTCGCCCGCATCCAGGCCGAACTGTGCAGATCGTCCCCCTCGCGCCAATCCTCCCATGGCTGGCGCTGCGCCCGCCCGTCATCGCCGACCACCAGCTCCCGTTTCGTATAGATGGCATCTGCGCGGTTGGTGAAGGAGAATTCGAGGACCTTGGACTCGGTGATCGCCTCGGTCGGGCACGCCTCGACACACATGTCGCAGTGAATGCAGCGCAGGTAGTTGATCTCGTAGACGTACCCGTACCGCTCACCGGGAGATGTGGGACCAGCGGGGTCGTTGTCACGCCCGCGCACGTAAATGCAGTCCGCCGGGCAGGCGGCAGCGCAAAGCTCGCACCCGATGCACTTCTCCATCCCGTCCTCATACCGGTTCAGGATGTGGCGACCGTGGGCACGAAGCGGCTTGGGGCGCTTCTCCTCAGGATACTGGCGCGTGACGCGACGCTGGAAGAGATGGTCGAAGGTGACCTTGAAGCCGCCCACGGGGTTCAGCTCGCCGGAAAAGATCGAATCCAGTATCCCCATCAGGCGTCTCCCTCACGCCACGCAACCCCGACTGTAGCAGTCCCGGCAGTTCCGGCACGGGGTCCACCGTCACCGCCGCCCGTACTGTCAACGCTGGCGAGTGCGGCCGCTTCGCCTTCAGCCTCGCCACGCCCGACAGCCATGGCCCTTCCCAGCAGGGCCATGGCCCCGATAAGGCCCGCCGCGACGACGAGACCCCACCACCTGTCGACCACGACAGCACCGACCACCAGCAGCCACCCCAGCGCGATCGGGATCAGCACTTTCCAGCCGAGTTCCATCAGCTGGTCATAGCGCAACCTGGGCAACGCGGCACGCAGCCACACGTAGATGAACAGGAATACAAGCGTCTTGCCGACGAACCACAGGATCGGCCACAACCAGATGACGGCATGGAAGCGGGGCCCATCCGGACCTCCGAAGAAAAGGGTTACCATGACAGCCGACATGGTAATGGCGTTCATGAACTCCGCCAGGAAAAAGAGCGCGAACCTGATGGAGGAGTACTCCGTCACGTAGCCTGCGACGAGCTCCTGTTCAGCCTCGACGAGGTCGAAGGGCGGCCTGTTGAGCTCTGCCGTGATCGCCACGAAGAAGAGCAGGAAGGGCACCACGCCAAGCCGGAAGACGTTCCAGTCCAGAACCGACGCAGCCTGCGAAGCCACCATGGCTCTCGTCGACAACGACCCGGTGACGAGCACCACCGAAGTGACAGTGATGCCAAGCACCGCCTCGTACGAGATCATCTGGGCCGATGCCCGCACCGACCCGAGAAGGGGGTACTTGGAACCTGAACCCCATCCAGCAAGCATCACGCCGTAGACGGCCATGGAGGACATCGCCAGCAGCAGCAGGATGCCGATAGGGGGGTCCGCCACCTGCAATTCGAAGCTATGGCCGGCGACCGTGACAATACCGCCGATTGGGATGATGGAGAAGGCAACAAACGCGGGCACTATCACGAGGTACGGAGCCAGCTTGAAGACCTTCCGGTTGGCCTGGCCGGGTATCAGATCCTCTTTGAAAAAGAGCTTTATGCCGTCCGCCAGCGTCTGCATCATGCCCCAGGGACCGGCCCGGTTCGGACCGATACGCGACTGCATGTCGGAGATGACCTTCCGCTCGAACCAGATGACGATCATGACCGCGAGCATGAGAGCCGCGAACGCCACGACTACCTTGACCAGCATGATCACGAACGCGGCAAGCGTCACCCCGTGAACGTACAGCGGATCACCCATCGTCTCGCTCCATGCCGTCCGTCAGGGCCGCCGCGTCGACCGAAACGGGCTCCACGCTCACGTAAGTAACCGGCTCGCCGGTGGCAATCAGGATGGATGCGGCAGTCCCGGCGTTGAAGGGGATCATCGCGACCCCCGGCGGGATCCGGGGATCAATCCGCACCGGGAGCTCCACCGATCCTCCTGGCGACGACACCCTCGCCTCGACACCCTCGAGCCCGAATGCCTCATTAACGCCCTCGCCGTTCACCACGACAGATGCCTCCTGCCCGACACCTGCAAGATGCTTTGACATCGCGACGCCCTGACCTGCCCCGAACAACACCCGTGGCGAGCTCAGCCGCATCGGAAAGCGGTCCTCCGCCCGGGTGTCAGGTTGGGGAACTCCCACGAAAGCCTCGAGAATCGCCTTTGCAGCAGGTGAACCCGGAACAAGAACCTCACCCGGCAGGCTGGGCAGGCTCGGAGTCCCCGGCGTCGACGTATCCTGCTCCCCGGCGGCCCCGGCCACGCCACCCGCATCCGCTGCGCCACCCGCATCCGCTGCGCCACCCGCATCCATCGACGCACCCTGCTTCTCGATCGAGTCGATACCGGGGAATGCGATCGGATCGAGCGGCCTCGCTCCGCTCTCACCCGCAGCACCGAAGCTGTGCAGGACAACGCCGTCACGGCCCGCCCGTACGCGCCCGGCAACGGTGGCCAGCTCGTCCCAACCCGGTACAGCGGCCGCGATCTCGGCCAGTATCTCCGTTCTCGACACGTAACCGAAGCCCGCTGAACCCGGTCCGTCGCCCCTTGGTGCGCCGACCCTACCCGCGGCCCCGGTCGCACCGGACGGCGCAGCCGCGCGGGCCGCACCCGCTGTCCACGCCTGGCCCTGTAGCTCTGTCGCGAGCCTCGAAGCGATTGCCCATTCAGGCCAGCACATGGCCGGGGCTACAACCTTTGCAGGAGTAGACGCAACCCGGCCTTCAATGTTCGTGACCGTGCCATCCCTCTCTTCCGCCAGTGCCACCGGAAGAAACACGTCTGCAAAAGCCGTCGAGGCGTTCTCGAAAGCATCCACCGCTACGACGAAACCGGCCGCCGCCAGTCCTTTCATCGCCAACCCCTCATCAGGAAAGTCCCCCGCAGGATCCGACCCGAGGAGCACGACAACCGCGATCTCTCCTCTCGCCGCCCGCTCCAGGATCTGCCCGGTTGCCTTCCCCGGCGCAACGCCTGGATTCCGGCCATCCATCCGGCGCCCCGGGAGCAAGCCGGGCGCGAGACCAAGCTCCAGCGCTCCCATCACGTTGCCACGCGGCAACAGCGGCAGGAACTTCGCCTGCGGCCAGCGCATCGCGGCCTCGGCAAGCGCCTTCTCGGTATAGAAAGGGGAGGCG
The DNA here is from genome assembly GCA_021816935.1 of Actinomycetes bacterium. Taxonomy (GTDB): domain Bacteria; phylum Actinomycetota; class Acidimicrobiia; order Acidimicrobiales; family JAMCPL01; genus JAKAWR01. The sequence continues at coordinate 159,054 of JAKAWR010000005.1, read as the reverse complement.
GCAAGCGACGACCGGCCCGCAAGAATCGTGAGACCTTCTCCCGACTTGTTGCCGACAATGGCCTCCACGGCCACGGCCACCTCTTCGAGGACACCCGAAAGCGCCTCGGTTGTGCATGCCTTCGCCGTTTCCGCGTACCTACTCAACGATGTCGGGATCTCGGACAGCTCCACCAGCTTTGTCCGCCCCGTTACAATCGCCTCCCGCAGTCTCAGGAACAGAACCGGCAGCAACTCCCTCACGTCCCCCCCCAACGACAGCAGGCACTTCGAAGTGCACGCCTCGTCCACCGTCGCACGATTCAACGAAAAGATGAGCCTCGGGTCGAGCCCGTCGCCGATCTGCACGTCGACTGAAGTGGTGCCGATCACCTCCCTTGCGAGCCTCCCCCAGGCGTACTGGTCCTCGTTTGCAAGACGGGCCCCTCCGATGAATGCCACAGCTTCGGGACCCTTCCCCGCCACGGCCTCTGCGATCCGGTCCACTGTGAGCGACATGGCCTCGCTCCATGTCGACGCCACAAGATCACCGTCTGTACCCCCCGCAGCGGTACCGGACTTGCGAACCATCGGCTCGACGATCCTCTCCTCCGAATAGATCACGTCGAAACCGAACCTGCCCTTGTCGCAGAGCCAGCCGTGGTTTACCGGATCCGAGTCGACGCCGAGCACCCTCGATATCTCTCCCGACTGCGACTGGACCACCATCCTGCAGCCCAGGGCACACACCGTGCAAGTGGTCTCAACCTGTTCTGCGTCCCACGGGCGGGACACGAACCGGAACGGCCCGGCGGTGAGCGCCCCGACGGGGCAGATCTGTACGATATTTCCGGAGAAATACGGTGAGGGCATCTCGCGCGCGAACCGGCCCACCTCGATCGAATCGCCCCGTGATATGAAATCTATCGTCGCCTCGCCAGCCACCTCGGCCGCGAACCTCGTACACCTGGAGCACTGGATGCACCTCTCCCTGTCCAGCAGCACGAACTCGTTCAGGGGGATCGGCTTCGCCCAGTGCCTCTTCTCGTCGACGAAGCGGGATTCGCCGGGACCGTAGGAATAGGCCTGATCCTGGAGCGGGCACTCGCCACCCTTGTCGCACACGGGGCAGTCGAGAGGGTGGTTGACCAGCAGGAACTCGAGGATTCCCTCCTGGGCCTTCGACGCCTTGGCGGAGGCCGTCGACACCTCCATGCCCTCCGCAACATCCACGTAGCAGGCGGGCTGGAGCGTCGCCCCCCTGGGCCCGGACACCTCGACCAGGCACATCCGGCAGACCCCCACCGGCCTCATCCTCGGGTGGTAGCAAAATCGCGGGATGAACACGCCGTTGCGCTCGGCGGCTTCGATGATCTTCTCGCCCTTTACCGCCACCACAGCGCGACCGTTCAACGTGAAGGAAACCGTCTCGGTTGCACTTGCCATGTCGTCAGGCAAGGGGACACGCTCCTTCCTTCACGTGTAGCCGGATCTCGTCTTCGAACATCCTCATCACCGAAGCGATAGGCGATGGGATGGACGGCCCGAGAGGGCAGATCGTCGTCTGCTCCGGGGGCCAGTGCAGGCCCGGCGAGATGTTGTCGCAGATGTCCGCCAGCATGTCGACATCCTCTTCGCGGCCGGCACCGTTCTCGATCCGCCAGAGGATTTTCTCCAGCCAACCGCCGCCCTCCCGGCAGGGAGTGCACTGGCCGCACGACTCCCTCCAGAAGAACCGCGTGATCCTCCAGGCCACCTTCACGGTACAGACGGTCTCGTCCATCACGACGACTGAACCGGAGCCGAGCATGGTTCCCGCCGCGCCGACCTCGTCCTGATCGAGGGGCATGTCCACCTGATCGGCGCCGAACCAGGGCGCTGAGGCTCCACCGGGGATGAATGCCTTCAGCTCCTTCCCACCGGAGATCCCGCCGCCGAACTCCTGGCCATATATGAGGTCCCTGAAGGTGGTCTTCGCCATTTCCACCTCGTATACTCCGGGCCTCTTTACCCGCCCGGACAGGGCGAACAGTCGGGTCCCGGTGGAACGCCCCTTCCCGAGAGCGGCGAATGCCGCTCCTCCGTTGCGCACGATCCAGGACATGTTGGAAAGCGTCTCGACGTTGTTGACGACCGTGGGCTCGCCATAGAGGCCGATGGCCGCAGGGAAGTAGGGCGGCTTGATGCGCGGGAAGCCACGCTTGCCCTCGAGCGACTCGAGGAGCCCTGTCTCTTCCCCGCAAATGTACGCGCCGGCCCCCGGATGGACCACCACATCCAGATTGAAACCCGATCCCAGGATGCCCCGGCCGAGCGCTCCGTATTCATAGGCCTCGTTCACCGCCTGGGTCACGCGCTCCAGCCCGAGAGCCATCTCGCCGCGTATGAAGATGAACGCCTGTTCCACCCCGATCGCGTACGCCGCGATCGCCACGCCCTCGACAAGCTGGTGCGGATCCGTCTCGAGCAGCAGGTGATCCTTGAAGGTGCACGGCTCGCTCTCGTCGCCGTTAACCACCAGGTACGTTGTGTCAGCCGGACGCAGCATCGACCACTTGCGGCCAGCCGGGAAACCGGCGCCTCCCCGGCCAAGCAGGCTCGCCTCGTCGACCTCCTGCGCGACCTCATCCGGTTTCATCGACAGTGCCTTGCGGAGCCCCTCGTAACCACCGGTCTCCAAGAAAGCCTTGAGCGTGTACGACCCCGCGAGGTCGACCCTGGATGTGAGGATGCGCGGCGGCCCACCATCCGGCGTCACGCCATCAACCCCTTCGTGCGGCGAACCCTCACCAGGGTCCCATGCGGTGGTACGTCTCCCTCAAGCTCACCGCGTTCCAGGCTGTCCACCAGTCGGTCAAACCCACCCGCATCCAGCGGCCCGAAATACCTGCTGTTCACCTGAACACAGGGCGCATGATCGCAGTGGGCGACACATTCGACGTCCTCTATCGTGAAACGACCATCAGGCGTGGTGCCGCCCGCTCTCACGCCCAGCCGTTCCTCCGCATGGGCAAGCAGGTCGTATGCTCCGGCGAGCATGCAGGCGACATTCGTACAGACCGAGATCACGTAGCGGCCGGCAGGTTCCAACTTGAACATCTCGTAAAACGATGCGGTGCCAAGGACCTCGGCCGGAGTCACGTCGAGCAATCCCGCAATCTCCTCTATCGCTTCGGGCCGCAGCCAGCCGTCCTGCTCCTGTGCCAGATGGCAAAGGGGAATCAGGGCGGAGCGCCGCTGCGGGTAGAGATCTACTATCTCGCGCGCCCGTGTCAACGACTCTGACGAGAGATGGGGCATGTCAACTGTCTACCTGAACCTACCGGAGGCCGCCAATCTGGCGGTCCCTAAGAGCCTCAGCGGATAGGGATCTCGGGCGAAGTAGCGCTTCGCCACTCCTTCCTTTCGGCAGTACAGCGGACTGCCTCACCCTCCAGGCTTCGCATTGCTGCGTTGGGGAATCGAGCTTCGCCATGCCTTCCACGCAAACGTTCACCGGACGTTTGCACAACCAGGCACTCCAGCCTGCACCGGCCTTCCGGCCGGGCTTTGCGTGGCTTCGCCCCCGTCCTGTACTCGAACGTCCACCGGACGTTCTCGTTCCTCCGCCTTGCCCTACTCGCCTGGATGAACGACTCCCTGATCCAACCTCCCTATCCGCTGAGGCTCTAACGGCAAGAACGCAGGGAACCTTTCTCACCGGTCTACCTCACCCATGATCCCGTCAACCGACGAGATCGTCGCCACAGCATCGGCCACGAGCCCGCCATGAAGCATCACCGGGAGGGCCTGTAGATTGACGAACGACGGTCCCCGAATGTGCATCCGGTAGGGCTTCGCCGATCCGTCGGAAACGAGGTAGCAGCCGATCTCCCCTCTCGGCGACTCGATAGCCACATACGCTTCGCCTTCGGGCACGCGCATACCTTCGGTGAAAACCTTGAAATGATGGATGAGGGCCTCCATCGATTCGTCGATACGGCCTCTCGGCGGCGGGGTAACTTTCAGGTCCTGCACCCGCCAATCGCCCAGAGGCATCCTTTCCAGAACCTGGCGAACTATGCTGATCGACTCCCTGATCTCGTTGAGCCGGATCGCGTACCTGTCGAAGTTGTCGCCGTAGGTACCCACCAGCACGTCGAACTCCACCTCGTCATAGGCGAGATACGGCATGGTACGCCGCAGGTCCCAGGGCACACCCGTGGAGCGCAGGATGGGGCCCGTGATTGAGAGCGCGAGCGCCTGCTCGGCCGTGATCACGCCCGTACCTTCGAGTCGCTCGCGGAATATCGGCTGGCCCGTGAGAAGATCGTCGTACTCCTCGGAACGCGCCAAGACGTTGTGGCAAATCAACTCGACGTCTTCTTCCCAACCGTCCGGCAGATCGGCCGCGACCCCGCCGGGTCTAATATAGTTGTGGTTCATGCGCAGCCCGGTCACCTTCTCGAAAAACCCGAGCACCATCTCCCGCTCCCGGAAGCCGTAGATCATCATCGAGGTGGACCCCAGGTCCATGCCGTTGCTCGCCATCCACATGAGATGCGAAGATACCCTCTGCAACTCCGCCATCAGCATCCTGATCCAGATGGCCCGAGGGGGAAGCTCGACGGCGAGCAGGGACTCGACGGCAAGCGACCACACCAGCTCGTTGCTGAGCGGCGCAATATAGTCCATCCGAGTGACGTTCGTAGCACCCTGAACAAAGGTCAGCTCTTCCGCCGTCTTCTCCATGCCGGTATGCAGGTACCCGATGATCGGCTTCGTGCGCAACACGGTCTCGCCGTCCAGCTCCATCATGAGCCGCAACACGCCGTGGGTGGAGGGGTGCTGGGGACCCATGTTGATGATCATGGTCTCGTCCTCGGACAGCACCGTGGCTCCGGCGGCACCCGAGGGTTCCGGAACCCCGCGAAGCACCGCTCCCTCGTCACGCAGCAGGGCCCGCGTACTTGCGGCGGATCGCAAGCCCAGCTCCTGGGCGCCCTCTGACGTGGCTTGGGCTATGCCCCGCATGTGGCCCCATTTCGCCCAGGCGCCCTCGCCGCGGATGCAGCCGAGGCCGTTCTCGCCCGCGGTCCGGGCATCTCCTTGAACTGCACGGGAACCCTGCCCACGCCGTAGTCTTTCCTGAGCGGGTGCCCTTCCCAGTCGTCCGGCATGAGGATACGCGTCAGGTCGGGGTGATCGGAGAACACGATCCCGAACATGTCGTAGGCCTCGCGCTCCATCGCTTCGGCGCCGGGGTAGAGGTCGTAGAGACTCGGGACTACCGGGTCATCCTCGGGGACCTGGACACGAATCCTGACCCTGCTGCCGATACCGAGCGACAGGAGGTTGACCACCACCTCGAACCTTTCCGGCGCAACTCCAACCGTCAGTGCCCGACCTGGATGCGACAGGTAGTCGACCCCGCACAGATCCGAAAGCATCTCGTAACCGTGGGCTTTCAGGGCGGCAACCGTCTCGTAATAGCTGTCCCTGGCAGGGAACAGCGCCCACGCACCCGCTGGCACGAGTCTCGCGTGAAGGGAGGTGGCGAATCCCTCGGGAAGGATGCCATCGGGAACCCGCGGAGCTATGACAGCTTCGCCTTCCTCCCCGGCCGGCTGGTCGCTTGCTTCGCCGACGCTCGAACCGGGACCGGCGGCGGCGGGCGGATCGGAAGAGGTACCGGTCACGACGTCGCCTCCTGGCGTGAAACCGGCTCCTGACGCAACTCTCCGGCAACCCAACCCGAGGTGCCGGCACCGGACGGCGAAACCGCTCTCAGCCCACCCTTGCGCCTGGTGATCTCGCCGGTACGGACCTTGTCGTGCAGCGTCAGTATCGCATGCATCAGCGTCTCGGGAGTCGGGGGGCACCCGGGGGCGTATACATCTACCGGCACTACCTGATCCACGCCCTGGACAATCGCGTAGTTGTTGAACATCCCACCCGTGGAAGCACACACTCCCATCGAGATGACCCACTTCGGCTCCATCATCTGGTCGTAGACCTGGCGCAACACGGGAGCCATCTTCTGCGACACCCGCCCTGCCACGATCATCAGATCTGCCTGGCGAGGCGACGCCCGAAACACCTCCATCCCGAAACGGCTGATGTCGAAATCCGCGGCGCCGAGCGCCATCATCTCGATTGCGCAGCAGGCAAGCCCGAAGGTGGCCGGCCACATGCTGGACCGCCTGGCCCACTTGACCAGATCCTCCAGCTTGCCGGTCAGGAAGTTGTACCCGAGCTCCTCAATCCCCATCTGCTGCCCCCGATACGGCAGTTGCCGTCTCCTGCTCGCTTCCGCTGGCGATCATGCCTCCCGTGCCTCCCCCGCCGCCGGTCTGCGCGGTCGCCACCCGTCCAGGCGCGGTCGCCACCTGGACCCTCGCGGTAATCCGCTCCACGGTATTCTCCACCGTACGATCGGCCACGGCAACCTGAACACGACGGTGCGGGCCCCAGTCCAGCGCTCCGTTGGCCACCAGGTAAAGGAAGGTGATGAACACCACGATAGCGAAGACCAGCACCTCCACTAGGCCGAATGTGCCCAGCTGCTTGAAGTCCACGGCCCACGGGTACAGGAACACGATCTCGATGTCAAAGATCACGAAGATCATTCCCACCAGGTAGAACCGCACAGGGAAGCGCCGGGGAGGTTCCCGGGTGGGGATGATCCCGCACTCGTAGGGAGCGAGCTTGGACGCCGACGGCTTCTTACGGGGCGCCAGCAACCCCGAAGCTACGAACGAAGCCGCAGCGAACAAGACTCCGAGAGCCAGGAGCACGAGGATCGGAAGGTACTGAACCATAGGTACGTAGCCTTTTCTAGCACGCGAGGTGCCCGCTGCACACATCCCCAGTTCCGGCTACCGGAGGAAGCGGCGCAGCGCCCCGGCCACCAGGGCCGGCGCGGATGTCGAGTTCTCCACATTCGACCGTTCCGTCCACCTCACCTCGACCCCCCCGCAAGGCCAAGGCTACAGCTACGTCGCGCAGGCTCCCAAGGCTTCGACCGCCTCCACACCCCCAGCCGCAGGAGCCGAGGGTACAGGCTCGAGCCATGGCTCCCGTTGGTCCACACGTGACGCGATGGTAGTAGTCGCAAGACCGGACCACATACAACAGGCGAAGAGTACCCAGAGGGGCCCGCTATTGGGATCGGTCCCCTGACCCGTCAGGATCCCGCCGAATGCTTGCCCAAGAACCCAGATCGCGGTACCCAGGACGATGGATATCGTGAGAAACATTCGTGGATGGTACCTGAGCGCGACGCAATAGGCGATTATCACCATGAGAAGGGCGAGAAGGGAGTCCACCCAGGGGCCAGCTGCCTTGAGTGACCCTGCCACACCAGCGAGCAGGCTGTGGACGAAACCCGGCTCTCCCGTGGCCGCTTGGGAGATGAGGGAGGAGAGTGCTCCCCGGCTCTGGTTCTGAGGCTCCAACAGCAGGAAGGCGGAAAACGCCCACAACACAAGCCACATGACTCTCGCGGCGATACTTCCGAGGTACGGAGCGGGCACCTCGTCGCGCTCGTCTCTCGGTCCCGGCCACAGGAGAATTCCTACGACCATATACAGCAGTACGGCCCCGGGTGCGCCCGAGAGCGGTGAGGCCCCGGTCAGCACGCCACCCAGCCCTTCGCTAAGCCACCACACCAACACGGACCACAGAAACGATCCAGCAAGGGCGACACGCAAGAGCCAGGCGCGCCTGGAAAGCACCCCGGCAAGGATTCCTGCTCCGATCGCCACCTGGATGGTCGCAAACAGAGCATTCCAGGCGACGATGTTCGAGGCGACAAAGTGAGCGATCAACAGCGTCGGGCGGGAAACGAAGCCACTGTTGCCCTGGGCGCTTGCAACGAGCACATCGTTGACGAAGCTCCGCGTGAACATGTACGGCTGGAACTGCAGCGCCCCGTCGAGAAGCCAGATGACTCCGAGAGCGATCCGGAGATGGGCGGGGCTTACCTTGGGGCGATGCCTGGGCTCGGCAGGATCACCGGCTGCTTGGCGGGCTTCTGCTGACGATCGGGTTCTCACAATAGCCAATAGTGCATCTGGTCGGGCACCTGCGGAAGGGTGGGAACTATGAGATCCCCCGCGTGAAACTACGCGAGCTACGTACGTAAACACACTTCTCTGTTCCGGTCACGGACCCTCATCCGAGCCGGACCAGGGCCAGCATCCCGCAAGCCGCCGCCATCGACAAGGGGACGACGATCAACCCCAGCCGGCTGGCTCTCATCACCGAGGGGCGAGCGCCGGCCATCCTTGCCGCCCGCATCCACAGGATCCACGACAACGACCCGGTGACGAACAGGTTGGGACCCAGGTTGAGCCCTACCAGCAAGGCAAAGGGATGCCGGGGCACCCGGGCAGCCAGCAGGGATGCCGCCGGCAGGTTGTTGACCAGCACCGAGATGGCAGCAGCCACCCCGACTGTACCGAAGCGATCGAGGTGAGCGAGCAGGTCCGCCGGTCCTGACCAGTCTCTCCCGGCGGTGCCCAGGGCCAAGGCCACCCCGAAAAGCCCGACCAGCACAGGCAAGCCAAGCACCTGGAGCACCCGGCGGCAGGTTTCCCGGCGGCGAGCGAGCTGGATTGCGACAGACGCTGCCCCGACCCCGGCAACCGGCAGGGCCGGAGCGCTCAAGACCAGCACCGAGACGGTGGCTGCCACCACGGCGGCCAGCCCCAGACCGAGCACCGGCCGATCGGCGTCTGAGAGCCTCAGCGGATAGGGATCTCGAGCGAAGCAGCGCTTCGCCACTCCTTCCTCTCGGCCGTACAGCGGACTGATACTTGTCGTGGACGGTCCGCTGTTCTTCCTTTCGGCAGTACAGCGGACCGTCTCATCCAACCTCCCTATCCGCTGAGGCTCCGAGTCTGAGGTCGCGCTCAGCGTCGTGCGTAACTCCCGGCGCCAGTACAGCGCGATCACCCCAGCGGTAACCACCATGGCGGCGATGGAGACGGGAGCCATCCTGGCGAGAAACTGCCCGCCGGCGAGGTGAAAATGGCCGAGCACGATCAGGTTGGTCAGGTTCGATCCGGGAAGGAGCAGGGAGGCGGCGTTGGACAGCATAAGGCAGCCGTAGAGCAACGGTGCTTCGCCTTCGCCTCGCCTTCGAGCGGTAAAGATAAGCACAGGTGTCAAGAAGGCGACCGACGTATCCAGGTTCAACGCCGCCGTCACTACCGAGATCAGTACCACGGCCGCGGCAAGAAGCACCCAGCCACTGCGGGCAAGACCGGCTAGGCGGTGGCCGGCTGCGGAGAACAGCCGGTCGTCGTTCGCGACCAACCCGATGAGCATCAGGCCGGCCACGAGCACGAAGGGCGGCCAGTCCTGGGAGGCTGCAGAACGGGCGTGGCCAGGGTCGAACACACCCGCCAGGATCGCTCCGAGGATGCCGACGGCAGCAAGGAGCCAACCCGGCGATAGCGGTGCAGGCCACCGTGCGCCAGTGTAACGTCTCATGAATAGCGTGATGATAATCGGCAAGTCAGGGGCGCTGCCTGGCAAGGACGCGCAACAGTCCGGTGGACTGTTGCGGGACAGGCACGGCGAAGCACATTGTATGCGCGTCCCAGGGAGTACGTCGAGGACGAGGGCACAGCCAGCGGCGTCATCTGGCTGGCGAGATCGCATGGTTACTTATGAGACGGTACACTAGCAGTGGCGCTTTTCAAGAAGCCGCTTGCTGTCCGGCCGGTCGGCGCCACGGCCTGCGCCCGGGGAAGGGCGCCGTCCATGGTTGTCACGTCCCCCAGATCACCGTAGGTGGACCGCCTGCGAGAACGCTCGGACTCATGGGCCCACCATAACCGCAGCCGGGGCAGCAAATCGAACCAAACCGAACCGCCGCTCTTCATAAGTCCGGCGGTGCGTATGCACGAGCCCCTGCCGCGGAGCTAACATCGCGATGTGGCGATCGAAACTACCTCGGACCCCAAGACGGGCCCCAAGGCGAACGGTAAGGCAGAGCAGGCTGTGGTGGAGCAGCCATCCCCTGGCAACACCGAGAAGGAAGAGGGCGGTGCGCTCGTTGCGATGCCGACCCTCGCCCGCGAGCGCCGTATCCGGGAGGAGTCGCGCCACGGTGCGGTGACCGGTCCGGAGAGGCTCGGCGATGTGGATGAATGGGGCAGGTCAGAGCATATGCGCGAGATATCGCGGCAGCTCATGGATCCCGCCTACAAGTACTGGTTCCGGGTCGAGTGGGAGGGCCTGGAGAAGATCCCGAAGGAGGGCGGTGCTCTTCTCGTGTCCAATCATGCAGGAGCCATCCCAGCGGATGCACCCCTGATCATGCATGGCGTCGAGAAGGAGCTCGGCCGCCCGCTATACGGCCTTGCAGACTACTGGTTCAGGACGGTTCCCTTCGTCGGCACCATGTGGTCGCGCTTCGGGGGGGTTACGGCCCACCCTGACAATGCCCTGCGGCTGCTCCGGGATCTCGGCCAGCTCGCTCTGGTCTTTCCCGAAGGAACGAAGGCGACGTCCAAGTCGTACAGCGACAAGTACCGGCTGAGGCGTTTCGGGAGGGGAGGATTCGTGGAGATCGCGCTCAGGGCAGGCGCGCCGATCATACCGCTCGCCGTTATGGGCGGGGAGGAGGCGATGCCGATCGTCTACAGGGTCCCGGGGATTGCCTCCGTCTTCAAGCTGCCCTACTTTCCCGTGACGGCCAACATGCTCGCATTCGGACCTTTGCTGGGAGTCCTTGGATGGTTCCTTTACTTCCCGGTGAAGATCAAGATCCGGGTGCTCGATCCCATCTACTACGACATCGAGCCGGGTCAGGAAAGGTATTCCAAGAGCTTCGTGATGGAGGAGGCCGAGCAGGTTCGCACCCTAATACAGGATGCCCTTTTCGACATGCTGAGAGACCGCAAGTCGATTTTCCTCGGATGAGGCGGATCCGTGGGTAGGCGTGTACTCGTTACGGGTGTCGACACCTTCTGGGGAGGGCGCTTGGCGCAGGCTCTCGAACGCGACTCCGATTTCGACGTGATCCTCGGGATGGGGACGAAGGAGCCGCAGCTGCAGCTGGAAAGGGCGGAGTTCGTCAGGTCCGACCAGGCGTACTCCATCCTGTCACGGATCGTGAAGGCCACCCAGGTGGACACGGTCATGCATACTTTCGTGGTGACCAATTCGACGCAGGCAAGCTCGAGGGCTCTCCACGAAACAAACGTTATCGGGACCATGAACCTGCTGGCCGCATGCGGACAATCGGGCAGCCGAGTAAGGCAGGTGGCGGTCAAGTCGTCCGCTATCGTCTACGGTGCCACGGAGAACGATCCCTGCTGGTTCAGGGAAGAGTCCACGAGATCCAAACCGCCACACTTCAGGCTGGAACGGTCGCTCATGGACGTGGAGCGTCTCGTGCAGGACTTTGCCGAGGACAACCCGGCAACCGTCGTCAGCATGATCCGGTGCGCCAACGTGCTGGGCGGCGACATCCAGACCACCAACAGCCACAACCTGGCAAGCACCTTCTGCCCGGCAATCCTCGGCTTCGATCCTCTCGTCCAGTTCGTGGAGGAGGCCGATGTCGTCAGGTGCCTGCTTCACCTGACCGAGAACAGGATCCCGGGCCTTTACAACCTGGCGGGTGACGCCAAGATCCCGTGGAGCGAGGTAATGGCGATCTGCGGAACAAAACCGCTCTACATGCCGGCATACGGAACCACGCAGATCGCATCGACACTGGTGCGCCTCGGCCTCATCAAGTATGCACCCGAACTAGACGAGCTCCTCCGGTACGGGCGGGGCATCGACACGTCACGCATAAAGCAGACCGGCTTCGAATGCCTCTACTCGACGGCTGCCACGGTTCACAAGTTCATCAGAGCCGTCCGCCTCCGGCGCAACATCGGCAGGGAGCAGAACAGCTACACCTTCGAGCAGGATGTCGAGCAGTTCTTCCGCCACTCGCCCGCCGTAGTAAGAACTTGACAGACAAGATCGGCGTCATCGATACGATGTTCGCCCGCTACGACATGGGGGCAGAAGCAATCGATGAGCTCCAGTCGTGCGAGGGCTTCGGCGCAAGGTTCGAGATCATTCACCGGACCGTACCCGGATTCAAGGATCTGGGCGTCGAGTGCAAGCGCATGATCGAGAACCACGGGTGCGCGATCGTCATCGCCCTCGGCATGGCCGGCGGCGCGCCGGTGGACCAGGTGTGCGCTCACGAGGCCTCCCAGGCGATTGGCCTTGCACAGATACTGACGAATACACATGTACTCGAAGTTTTCGTGCACGAAAACGAGTCGGATGATCCCGACGTGCTGGCCCATGTCTGCGCCGATCGCGCCCGGAAGCACGCCCGGAACGCATACTGGATGCTCTACGAACCCGAGCAGCTCACCAGGCGAGCAGGCATGGGGGTACGCCAGGGTTTCCCTGACGCAGGCCCGCTCCTTCCCGAGCCCTGAGAGCCTCGGCCGTCCCGAGCGTCCCGCCCCCGACCCTCTGAGGCTCTCAGGGCCCGCGGCCGATGTCGAGGCCGCGTTCTCTCTCTAAGGCATTCACCAGCCCGAGTTCGACCCGCGCCAGCCTGACGACGTTGCCGAGTTCCCGCTCCTCGGCAATCCGGGCTATCGGCGTGTCCCCTACGATCCGAACCATGGACGCGTCCTCTACGATCCGGGCCCCGAAGGTGTCCGCGTTGGCCCGGGCCCTGAGGCTTTCGCCCGGCCCGTCACGGCTGCCGGCAGGCGCTGCCGCCCCCGTAGGCGCCGCAGGCGTCTCCCACCTCTCCTCATAGGACCGCAAAGCCTTCTCCGCCCGCTCCCAGCAGGCAACCGCCCTTGGCGATTTCGGTCGGTCCCCGATGGCGTCGCGAACCCGGTCTCCCGGGCAATCAGGCGGTCGCGGTTCCATCTCGTTCGTCGGGCGTACGAGCGGGGCGGGCATGTGCCAGGTGTCCACTTCCAATCCGATGAGAACCGGTGGGGCCATCCTCGGCTCCGCAACGCCCACTCGGGCTCGCACGCCCGTAGTGGCCGGCGGCGACATGGACTGGTTCGTAGCCGGATCCCGCTCCCTACCGGGCTGGTGGTCGATCCGGGCCCTTTCCAGAGCCGCTCTCATAACCGCATCCGCCATGCGCTCCGCGGCCGGGAGAGGCAGGCCCGGCCGGGCCAGGCTACACGCTGCTCTGACCACATCTCTTCGCGTGAAAGTCTTGTCCCTCTCCTCCAGCGCGTAAAGAACCAACCGAGGCACAGGGACCTGCGCCTGTGCTGCTTCACTCTGCTCACGATGCGTCTCGGCACCGCGTGAGCGATCGGCTCTCGGGACCCTCGCGCGGTCGATCACTCTTTCGACCGACGCCGGTGTGAGTCCCGTGGCGAGCGCGCGCCGCTGCCAATCCAACACGAGATCCCCTACAGAGACACCAGGGTCCTTCTCCCGCCTGGTAGCCGAAGCCGCTACCTGGCGGGCGCGCCGCGTCGGCGCTCGATCAAGACCGCGGTTCTCCAGGTGTTCGGCAATCTCTGCCGATCTCCTCGAGAACTCCCGGATGGCCTCCCGGTCGAAACCGGTCAGATCCGCTCGACCATTCACGGGCATCTCCCATGACACCCCCAGGCGCGATCCCATCTCGCAACGAAGGATCGAGTGGTAAAGAGCATCCGCCGCGGCGCGGTGAGCGTAGATACCCCGGCCGTCGAGAGCCGTCCAGGCCTTGTCAGCACCGCCACCTTCCCGACCCAGGTTGGCCACCAGCAGGTGAGTGTGAAGATGCGGGTCAAGGGCACGGGACGTCGAATGCATGAAGCTGGCCACTACCCCGCCGCTACTCGGGAGGACATACCGGTAACCGTCCCGACCGGTACGCCTGACAGCGATTACGTGATCTTCCAGGTAGGTGAGCACGCTGGCGACCGCCTGGTCGTGGCTTGCAACCACCTCGTCCGCGATAGGCCGCTCGGACAACCCGAACAGCAGGCTCACGGACTTCGGAGCTGAGAAGGTGAGGTCGAACGCCGCTACCCTGACCCTGGATCGGTTGGGTGTCAACGGCAGGCCGTCTGCGACATGGCGTCCTTCGAGGACCCCGATCAACTCCTCTCCGCCAACCACCCCCGATAATCCCAACTCCCGCGCCGCCCGGCCAGCCCACCTTCCGTCCGGCTCGGTCTGCCTGCCCCCGAGTGCCCCTGCCGGAAACAGGTAGTAATCGGCGCGTCCCGCGCTGATTTTTGAGACCAGCAACATCTCAACGCCCCCATGTCTGTTGATAATGTGTCATGCTGTTTCATGATACTCTATGTATCGGCCTGTTGCCGTTCCCGTTACTTGGCCCCCTGAGTAGCAGGCAACAGCGAAGGCGTATGATTGAAGAGAGGAGTATGAACTGAGATGGTGGGCGTTACCTGGACGGCAATATCGATCTTGGGCGCATGTGCGTTTTTCGCGCTCGGCCTCGCGTTCAAGTCCGTAGGAGGGCTGCGGGAGGAGATGCGCGCCGAGATCGGAGGGTTGCGGGAGGAGATGCGCGCCGAGATCGGAGGGCTGCGGGAGGAGATGCGCGCCGAGTTCGGCGAGGTGCGGAGGGAGATCGTCAGGCTGGAAGGGAAGTTGCGGGAGGAGATGCGCGCCGAGTTCGGCGAGGTGCGGAGGGAGATCGTCAGGCTGGAAGGGAAGGTGGACGCCAATACCGAGCGTATCGACAAGATGAACGCCCGCGTCGATCACCTTTTTCTGGAGGTGGCAACCCTCAGGAGCGAGCTTGGGCGGATCGAGGAAAGCCGTCACCCGTAGCCGGGCATGGCCCGGCCATCACAGCATCCGGTCTTACCGCGTTCCCGGCTGACGCCCGCGGACGCGACTCGCAGAGGTTGCCCGTGACCGGCCGGGCGCTGATGCCGTATCAGGCGTAGCGTTGGAGGAGGTGCCGGGCGGCTTCCGCACCTGCGGAGCGCCACTCGGGAGGCTCCACAACCGACACCGACGCTCCCAGGCGCAAGAGCAGCCTCTCGAGGAACGGGCGACCGGCCACGGGTAAACGCACGGTCACCGTTCCGTCTCCCGCTTCCTCGACCGACTCCAAGTACAGCGTGTCCCTGAGCGCTCGCACGCGCTCGGCAGCGCCTTCGCCGGCAAAGCGCAGGGTCACCATGAGACCATCTTGCGACCCCAGGAATTCCCTTTGTGGATCCAGCGGAACGCCCGGCGTCAAGCCATGCAGTCCCTTGCAACACCGCGTCTCTTCCACTCCGGCCGAGAGTATCCTCGACACGCGAAACCGGCGCGGTGCTCCGGAAACGTGGCAATACGCGTCCAGGTACCACCGCCCCCCAATCGAAGCCACCGCAACGGGATCGACATTGCGGACGCTCGCAGTGCCCTTCGAGTGGGAATAGTAGTTGATGGTGACCTGACGGCCGCGCGACACCGCATCGTTCAGCTTGCCGAGGGTCCCGGGCAGGCGCTCGACATCGACTTCGACCGAACCGTAACGCTCCCCGAAGGCAGCTTCCACCTTGGCGATGCCGCTCTCGAGAGCCTCGGCGCCGTCACCCCCGATCATCCCAAGCATGGCTTTTGCGGTCGCGACGAGATCGAGGACCGCCTGCGGCGACAACCTTCTCGGACGCGCCAAGGCCGGATCAAGCTGGGCAGTGACAGAGTCACCGGAAACGCTGACCTCCATGAGCACATCGGGCGTAAATGGCGGGAGTCCACAGCATGCTGCCAGCTCCAGCTCCGAGACGACCTTCTCCGCGTCCAACTCGAACGTTGACGCCAATTCCTCCAAGCTGATCGTGCGCCGCTCCGCAAGCAGCATCAGCACCGCGAAAAGCCGCGTCAATCGCTTCCCGGCATTCTCCCGAGGACTCACGAGACACCCCCGTGTCCCCCGCCTGGCGCTCGACAACCTGGCGCTCCCCGACCTGGCGCGACACTCCCCGGCTCGGGCATTCCCGGTAGCTGCCGGGCAGCCAGCCGATCCTCCGTCTCTCCCTGGACGAGATCCCTCCAGACGGGCTCTCCCTGGACAGCAGCCCCCTGGACGGGCGGAGCCTGGTCCGGCATGCCCGCAAGACCCCGCAACCGGTCAACAAGACCGGCTCGTACCTCCGCAGGGCCCAACAGCTCAGTCTTGTCGCCGAGCGACAACACCCAGTCGTATATGGCCTCCACGTTGACCGCCTGCACCGAGAAGACAAGTCCCCCGTCGCGGCGCTCGACGACCCGCGCGGGGCCGAGGTCGGCCTCCAAGGCGCCAGCCAATGGGAAGTCCACGAGCACGCGCACTTCGATCCGCTCATCGCCTCCCAGCTCGAATAGTTCGACGGGTAACTGCGCCGCGGCATCGAAGCTCTTCAGTAGCGTATCGTAGCGCGATCGGTCCCGCGCTATCGGCGGAGCACCGGAGCACGCGCGACCTTCTATTCGGTCCATCCTGAAGGTCCGGGGCTCACCGGCGTCAAGGTCCCAACTGACGAGATACCATCTACCCCACCTGAACCGGGCAAGCGCAGGGAGCACCCTCCTCGGTCTTCCCGAATAGCCGAATGTGAGCACGCCATGCACCGACATGGCCGAGTACGCCGCTTCCAGGTTCTCGGATATCCCCAGATTCAGATAAGTTCCGGCAGCCTGCCACGCCGCTGCTGAGGGGCCGCGAGCCCCAACAGTGGGCAACGTCCCGACACCCGCAAGGGCAGCTACCAGGTTGAGGGCGCTAGCCTCTGCTTGCGATAGGTCGATATCGGGAAGGTAATAGTCATCCGGCTTGATGCGGTACCCGTAGCCAGATGGATCATCCGGGAGGTACCCGCCCGTAATGACGATCCCTTCGCCCCTCAGGACATCTTTGTCCTTCTCGAAAGCCTGCCTGGCTCCCTCCGGCGAGTCCGGGTATCCGGGTACCTGCTCGACGATCTCCCGGATGCTCACAAGGCGCCTCGTGCTGAGCAGGAGAAGCACCAGGTCGGTCAATCTTTCCAGACGATCTACGGATTCCCCTGCCACCGCCTCTGCCAGCTCTCGTTCAGGCGTCCAGGACCGCCACCCGGCCGTCCCTGGCTTCCCTGCCCCCGGCCTCACCATCATGCCCGTCCTCACCGTTCCCGCCATCATGCTCGTCCTCGCCGGGCCCACCGGGACCGCCGCCTGGAGTCACCTCGCCCTCGCCATGGCTTCGACCCAGGCCATCGCCAGTCTGCTCGAACGTACGGTGGAAGAGCCCGGATGGCCACCAGTTCCACCGCCCCAGCAAGACGCACGCGGACGGAACAAGCAACGTCCTGACGATAAAGGTATCCATGAGGATCCCGATAGCGAGCCCGAAACCGATGTCGCGGATCTCCGAGCCACCTGACGCGGCTCCACCCGCGATGGCGAGAACCGTGAACGTCCCGGCCAGGACGAGGCCTGCAGACGTCACCGTAGTTCCACTCACGCCGACCGCCTGACGGACGGCGTCTGCCAGCGGGACTCTACGGGCTTCCTCACGGATGCGGGTGAGCACCAGGATGTTGTAGTCCTCGCCGAGCGCGAGAAGGAACAGGAACAGCAGGAACGGCAGGATGAACGTCAGGCCTCCCGCTCCACCGATGTCGACGAAAACGAGCACCGCCACTCCCAGAGCGGACGCGTAAGACAGGGCCACACTGGCAACCAGGTACCAGGGCGCGACGAGACTTCTCATTACCAAGCCGAGCAGCAGGGCGATCGCGATAATCGCTAGGGGCACGACATGGAGCAGGTCGTGATTGGACACGTTGGAAACGTCGTAAAAGCCGGCGGATTCGCCACCCACACCGGTAGCGACAGCTCCCGCCGCCGCGCCGGCTCGACCAAGCGCTGCCCGTACGGCCGGAACCGCCTGGAGTGCCGGAGTAGAAGTAGGAGAACCGGCACGAAGCGTCGCCTCGAACTGGATAGTTCGCCCGTCAGTGCTCACTAGCTCGGCGGTCGCCCGGTAGGCATTGTACTGAGAGCTGCTAACACTAATCCCGGCGGGGGGCAAGGGCCCCAGCCTCAGCGCGGGACCGAGCTCGGTGTGAAGAGTCGACAGCTCGCCGGGTGCGAGACGGGCCCCGTTCGGGTCCAGCGGGCCCAGGAGAGAGCGAAAGAGGTGTGAACCTTCGAGACTCGCCTGCGCCCGGGCGATGGACTCCGGATCCGACCACACCGATCCTGGAAAACGCATGACGAGATTCGTGGGATTGGCGGCGGCGGCGGGGTAGTGGGCGATCAGTGCAGCCTGTCCGAGGGCGGCTTGCGACCCTGCGGGAGCGCTCACCTCCCCACCGAAGCCGGCAGGCCGGTTGCTCAGCGACGCCAGGGCAATCCCCCCGAGGACAACCACTCCGACGACAAGCGTCAACACGGGACGGCGTACCACCGAGCCGGCAACCTTACCCCAGGCTCCCGGTGACTCCAGCGAAGCCGCCTTGCGGGAGGGCCAGAAGGCAGCGCGCCCGAAGATGGCAAGAAGTGCAGGAGTCAACGTCAGCCCCGCCAGCAGCATCAGTGCGATGGCGATTGCAAGAGAAGGCCCGAGGCTCTGGTACACACCGAAGGTGGCGGCCAGCAGCGATAGGAAGGCGGCAATAACGGTTGCCGCTGAGAAGGTGATCGACTCGCCAACCCGCTCGACTGCCCTGACAACTGCCGCATGTTTGTCGAGGCCCCCCTGCAACTCCTCACGCACCCTGAACACAAGGAACAGGCCGTAATCCGTCCCTGCTCCAAGCACGATAACGATCATCATGAACTGCGTCATCGCGGAGACGGGCAACCCCGCTTTGGCTGCTTCGGCAACTATGGGGCCGGCTGTCGCGGCAACAAGGCCCGCGGGTAGGAGGGTCAGCACGGGGGCAAGGAGCGAGCGGAACACGAGCAGGAGAAGAACCAGGATGAACAGCATCGACAGGCTCTGAATCCTGCCCTGGACATGGCGGTTGGCATTGTCATTGGCGACGCCCGTCGCGATTTGGCCCGTGACATACGCATGAAGCCCGGTTGGGAGCCTGGCCGCGGAGATTGCTGCCTCCAGGCGGTTGATAAGCGTCTTCTGGCCCTGATTGTCGAACATGGAGACGTTCGTCCCAAGGTCCACCAATGCCGCCTCCCGATCGGACGAGAGGCCAAGCGGTACAAGGCGCGCGACACCGGGGACGGCTTTCAGCTTGGCTGCCATGGTCGCAAGGGCGGCATCGTCGGTAGCCGAAAGCGGCTTCCCCTTTCGCACCGCAATGACCGTCACGGGTACGAGATGGTCGCCCTGAAGAGGTGCCGCAAGCCGCTGCGCCTGCATCGAAGGGGAGTTCGCCGGCAGTAGTACGGTGTTATTGCCCTGCGCCACGCTCGAAAGGGACGGCAGGCCCTTGACTGCTGCCACCGCCCCGATGACCCACACGGCCACAATCAGCCATCGCCAGCGGACCGCAAAACGCCCCGTAGCCCCGAATATCCGTCTCATTCTGATGCTCTCTGCTTCTCCCCGCCCTCTGTCCTGCACATCTTGCCCTGGCCACCTGCGTGCCCTAGACGCGCCCGTGCCGCGACATTGCTATGCCACCCTCGCAACGACCCTGCCGGCAACGACCCTCCCGGATGTGATGATACCGCGGTTACAAGACCCGCCGGACAGCACTCGAGACTCAACTCGGCTATCCGCTACCGCCCAACCCGCCGGTCGGTAGACTGATCAGCGGGGGCTTGTGCCATGCCTGCCTCCGCAACGCGGAAACCTCTCAGAACGTGCCGACGTCAGGCACCCAGGAGTGACCAGAGCAAAGATGGATAACACCAAGGTACCCTGCGTTCTCGGCAAGCCCGTGGAGTTGCTACCCGGTGTCGTGAGGATCGTTGCTCCCAACCCGAGCATCATGACGGGACCCGGAACCAACACTTACCTCGTCGGAGAACAGCAGGTAGTCGTGATAGACCCCGGTCCCGACGACGAGACACACCTGGCCGCGATCGAACGGTCCGGAGGCGGCAGGATATCGACAATTGCGCTTACCCACAGGCACCTGGATCATGCGGAGGGAGCCAGGAAACTGCAGCAAATGACGGGGGCCCAGATCGTGTGCGGCGAAGGCGGTGGGGGGATCGAGCACGTCCCCAGCTCGCACCTGGGCCGTTTCGACGTGATCGGTGAAGGCGATCTCGCCAGCGTTGGGGGGTTCCCGTTAGCGGCCGTCCGCACACCCGGCCATTCGTCCGACCACCTCTGCTACATACTCGATACCGCCGGGTTGCGAATACTGTTCTCAGGCGATCATCTGATGCAGGGTTCGACGGTCGTGATCATGCCACCGGATGGGAACATGAGCGACTATATGAGAAGCCTCCGCGACCTGACTCGGCTTTACCCTTCCCCGGATGCGATAGCACCAGGACACGGCACCTGGATGGAGAGCGCAGTCGAGGTGATCGAGTGGTTCATACGCCATAGGGAGGACAGGAGGGACGCGGTCGTAAAGGCTCTGACGACGCGAGGTTCGGCGACGGTCGACGACCTGCTCCCGACCGTGTACTCCGATGTAGGGGAGGTTCTGCGTCCGATGGCCCGCTACTCGCTCTGGGCGCACCTTCGCCAACTGGTCGAGGAGGGACAGGCGATCACTAGCGACCCGGAGAACCCAACCGGACGCTATTCGGCAGTATCCGTGCAATGCTAAGAGGGTGAATTCAGCGCGCCCTGCCCGCCGCGTCACGACCGGCTTCCACCGGCGGCGTATCGCAGATCGATCGTGGGAAGGCACGTTGACTGTACGTATTCACCTGGCGAGCAGGCCAAGGCCCGATCGCCACTGGGACCCCAGCCGCAACCCGCCTCGATCCCCTGCAATGGCACTTGCGGCTCTGGCGTTTCTCGTCACCGTAGGGGCCGTCACCGGAGGTATTTTCGGTGGAGCGCAGGCGCAACGCTCTGGCGCACGGAGCGTCAATGCAGTAGTCCCCAGCCGACCATTACGAACTACACCCGCCAGTAGCGGGAGCGAGAGCACCGGCTCGGACAAGGCACGTAGCGGCGCGCATCGTCACCGGGCGCTTGAAACGGTAACGAAAGCGGGCGGGCAAGCTACACCGCCCCGGCCAGCAGGTCTCCGGTCGTGCATGCCCTCCCAGATCGACCTGCACCGCGGCAGCGACTGGAGCTCGGACACGAACGGGTATCTCTACGGGATGGACCTCACCAACATCTCAGAGACCCCCTGCTATCTGGACGGCTACGTCTCCTGGTCCGGCTACGTCGGCTCCAGCCCTCCGGTCGCGATCTCCTACGACATCTCGCACATGGCCAGCTACACCGACTACACAGTCGTTGCCAAGCCCGTTACACGCTCTATCCCGGTCGGGAAGGTAGTCATATATCCGCACCAGGCCGCTCAGTACCTCGACCAGGGCAGTACTTCGTACCTGCCGGTACCCCCGGCTGGTTGCCCCACGCCACTCACCTTGGAAACCGGCAACGTCTGCTCGTTCGACGAGGGTGTCCGGCTGTACCGGCTGCCCGGGTCGGCAGGCTACCTAGTCGCGCAGAGCTCCCCCTCCCCTGGAAACCGGCCGGTTTCCGGTAGCGGGACAAGGACCATCAATGCACCACCGGATTACGGGGAGGCCGTGTCCCCTATCCTGCCGGAGAAAGTCGCAAAGGCAATATATTGCCGGATGTCGTTCTGCTGAGTTGGCGGCTATACTGATTGGCATCGCAATAGGAATCGGCGCGACAGGTATGTGCCCGATAGACGCTGGCGGGGTGGCACGTGAGCGCGGGCCTCGGGGGAGGAGGGCTGCACCTGCGCCGAGAGGTTTCAAAGGGACATCGAGGAGCGGTAATGACCATAACTGCATCGACCGTTAAGATCGGCAAGAAACCCGATCCGGTAACGCTTACCGACGCTGCGGCGGCCAAGGTGCTGGACCTGCTCGCGCAAGAGCGGGAGGAGGGGCTCTTCCTGAGGGTCGCGGTGACACCGGGCGGTTGCTCCGGTTATAGCTACGAGATGTTTTTCGACTCCGTTAAGGAGGACGAGGACTTCGAGCGTGAGTTCGGCGGTGTCAAGGTCGTCATTGACCCCGAGAGCGCCAAGCTGCTTTCGGGGTCAATGCTCGATTACGAGGACAGCTTGCAAGGGGCTGGCTTCCACCTGACCAACCCCAACGCCACCAGGACCTGCGGCTGCGGTTCGTCGTTCTCCTGAGAAGGGAATCGAACTATGGGGAAGTTCCATCTGGGCAGCATTTCGATCACCTCACCGGCATTCGAGCACGGCGGCGTGATACCGGCTGAGCACGCGATGGAGGGCGAGAACGTTTCGCCCGAGCTCCGGATTGCGAACGTCCCCGCGGGGACCCGCGAGCTGGCGATCATCTGCCACGATCCCGACGCGCCCCTTACGGACGGCTTCACCCACTGGTTGCTATACGGCATCCCTGCGGACACGGTCGTGATCGAAAAGGGTGGCGGTGGAGCGTTCAAGCAGGGGGGGGCCGATTTCGGGCAGGAGGGCTACGGGGGGCCGGCCCCTCCTCCCGGGCATGGCCGGCACCACTACTTCTTCCACATCTACGCTCTCGACGCCCAGCTGCAGGCTGAGCCGGGGCTTTCGAGAGCAGAGTTGCTGTCCCTGATGGACGAGCACATCATCGAGCAGAACCGGCTGGTCGGTACCTTCGAGCGGTAGTCCCCAGGTGATTAGGCCGGCCGTGGCAGCAGTCCGGGCCATTGCAGTGGTTTGCGCTATCGCGGCAGCAGTGTCTCTTGCGGGTTGCTCCGGAGGGAACGGCGGGAACGGGCTGCAGACCCTTACGACCTCAACGGCGTCGCCGGCAGTCGTAGCCTGCAGGCCGTCGGTGGAGAGAATCGTCGCAGACTACCTGACCGGGAGCAACGCTTGGCGCTCCGATCTCGGCGTTCCCGGCGATATCCTGTCGCCCGCAAACGGGGGGATTTCGCCGCCGGCAATAGCACGGGCAATAGCGGGTACGAACGGGATAGCGAAAGTGTGCGGCCTTGTGTCCACGTCGTACGTCGTATCAGAGTTGCTGCATGGCGCACTGGGAACCCAGGGTATAGGCAGCGCTGGATCAGGCCACTTGTCGCATGCGGAGATCCAGGCGTTTGCAAACATCATCCTTTACGGCGGACCCGACATGGAGCCGGTTGCGGGGCCTGTAAAGGTCTTGTCGCAATCGGCCGCCACTGCCAGGGTCAAGGTTCAGGTAGCACTGCAGAGGGCGTCACACGAGGGGAACACCAAGGTGGAGACGATCACGCTGGCGAAGCTGCGCGGCCACTGGTACGCCACCACGGTCAATTAGCGGAGAGCATCGGGAACCCCCGGCTCCCTACACGTCGATGCTGCAGTCCCTCGCCCTCGGAACTTGGGGACTCCTGCGCCGCAGCTCACGGCCAGGTCTTTATGACCTCGGTGGCAAGCCCGGCGGTGGCAAGCCCGGGGAGCGAAACGAGAGGCAATGTAAAGGGGTCACAACCAGATCCGGCTCTACGCCAGGCCACGCTGCCAGGTCCGGCTCGTGGGAGACGATGACGGCAGAGCGGCTTCCCGCCGCGCTCAGAAGCTCCCCGACCAGCTGAGGTGCCGACCCGGGATCTATATGGGCAGCTGGCTCGTCGAGCAGCAGAATGCTTCCGCCCGCGAGGAGCATCCTTGCCATGCCGAGGCGTTGGCTCTCGCCGGTACTCATTGGCCGCCCGCCCGCGCCGAGGAGCGTATCCAAGCCGCAGGCGAGCGAGCGGTACCAGGAACCGAGCCCGGTGCGGAACAGCACCTCGAGACACTCGGCGTCACTCGCGTCCGGACGGGCGATCCGGAGGTTGGCGGCCAGGCTCGATGCGAACACGTAAGTGGCCTCCCCCATCCAGCCGATGTGCCGGGCTAACTCGCCCCTCGGCATCAAGCGAACGTCAATTCCCTCCGGCGGATTCGAGCCCGGGACGGCGCAGGCTGCTACCCGATTCCCCGGCGGCGGTTCGGCTCGGGCCGGTTTTCCCAGCGCCAGCTCGGCACGGCCGCCATCCGGCTCCAGGAAATGAAGTAGCACGTAAAGCAGCGTCGTCTTGCCCGATCCGCTCGGACCGGTAAGCAAGACGCGGCTGGCCGGCGCTATCCCGAACGAGACGTTATCTAGAATCGGATCGCCCGGCGCCCTGGCTCCGGGGACGGGGGAGGGGGAAGGGGAAGGGGAAGGGAAAGGGGGAGAGAGGTCGCTGGCGTGGGCGCCGCCCGGCATCACCGTCACGTTCCTGAATGCAGCCGACACCGGCCCCGAGGGAAGGACCGGTCCGGCTTCGGGCTCCGGAGCGGGGGGCTCGAGTTGCCCCAACTCCGCCAGGCGCACTGCTGCTGCCGCCGCGGGTCTCGTCGCCGCAAGTGCCCCCGGTAGCTCCATGCATTGATACAGGACGGCCAGCGCTACAAAGATCTCGACCGCAAGCATCACGCCATCCAGTCCGCCTGCCCTGTGGACAGCAAACCCTGCGGTAAGGACCGCCACCAGGGACGCACCTGCCACCCACGTTGCCGATGCCATGGCGATACCCGTGGCGAACGCCCCGCGCAAAGCCGCCGCAGCGGAACGGCACCGTACCTCGCGAAGGCGCCTGTCGATCAGGTCCCTGCGCCCGTAGACAAGCATCTCCGGAGCCGCCCGCATCGTTTCCATCACGACGCCCGCAAGCTCCGCTCTCGACGCGCTCTCCCGAATGCCGGCCGTCCGGCCGGCAGCCGACGCCGCTATGCAGACGCCTACCGTAACTCCGGCACCGCCGAGTAGGACGAGCCCAACGGCCGGCTGTACCAGGATTGCGACCACCGCCCCGGCTGACAGTGCCGATGCGATCTCGACAGCAGCAGCGATACCCCTCGCCTGGCCTGTGGCCAGCACCTCGGCATCGCTGGCAAACCCCGCCAGCACCCTGCCGCCGCCATACCGCTGCAGCCCGCCTGGGACGAGCGGGACCAGGACGTCGTAGAGCCAGAGACGTAGCCGCACCAGCGTCCGGAGCGACACCCCGTGAACCGAAAGGCGCTCGGCATACCTGCCAAGGCCGCGGGCCAACGCGAATGCCTGCACGGCGCCGACCGCCACCGAAAGGGCCAGCACGGGTGGGCGCTCCGAAGCGCGCGCTACGAGCCACGCAGAAGTCGCAAGGAGGCCCACTGCCGAGCCTGCATAGAGAAGCCCGGAGCCTGCCGCCGCGGCAAGCCCGGTCCCGTGGGCCTCCCACATCGAACGCCGGAGTGTTAGCCGCGAACCGTCCCTGGACCTACGGAAGCGACCCCCACTTGCGTATGCCATCACACGCGCCCAGCGCGCCGCACTCCCGCGACAACGCATGCGGACTCGAACTTGTCGCCTTCGACCGCCTCGAAATGCCCATCTCTCAGCATGAGCACCCGATCGGCGATCTGCGCCGGCGCTGGCCGATGGGTAACTATAACGGCGCTTCGTCCCGCGCACGCCCCACCTATGGCACGCACCGCCGCCTCCTCTGCCCCGGCGTCGAGATGAGCCGTGGGCTCATCAAGAAGGTAGAGGCTCGCCGGGCGAAGAAGCGTCCGGGCAAGGGCGATCCGCTGCCTCTCGCCCGCTGAGACCGGCCGGCCGGCCTCCCCTAGTACCGTCTCGAGGCCCGATGGGAGGCGTGCGAGGAACGGGGACGCACCGACCTCCTCGAGCATTCCGGCGATCTCCTCGTCACCTGCGCCAGGATTGCCGAGTCGAACGTTGGCCGCGAGCGTGTCCGGCAGGATCACCGGGGTACCCGGCATGTAAGCGACGCGCTTCCACCAGCTGTCGAGATCAGCCTCCCTCAGCTCGTGCCCACCGGCGGTGACCATGCCCGAATCGGGGCGGATGAATCCGAGCAGGAGCGAGAGCGCTACAGATTTCCCTGCGCCGTTCGGCCCTACTATAGCCACCGTCTCGCCTCGCGAGATGGTGAGCGATGCTCCGTCCAGCAATGACCCAGGGTGTCCAGGGAGAACCACGCGGACTCTGTCGAGGGCGACGACAACAGGCCTGCCAACTTGCCCCCGTCCAGGCCCCGATGGCCCCGATGGCCCCGCCTGACTCACCGGTCCCTCCTGTCCCCCGCCCCCGCTAGCCGCACGCCTCGCGCCGCCTCCAGAAAGCCCCGCAGCCTCGATGATGGCGAACACACGGCCCGCAGCCTCCAACCCAACGGTACTCTCGTGGAAGCCGGCACTTGCCCGGCGCAGCGGCACGAAAACCTCAGGAGTGATGATCAGCACGGCGAGCGCCGCCACAAGGTGCGCACGGCCGTCCACGAGCAGCAGGCCGAGGGGCACAGCAACGAGCGCGACGGACAGCGACGCGAGGGTATCCAGCACCAGAGCCGAGAGGAACGCCACCCGCAACGCTGTCATGCTCGAGCGGCGTAACGCCTCCGCGGCCGCAGCCATCCTCTCCCGCTCGGCTCGAGTACGGCCGAACGCCCGCAGCACCGGCAGGCCGTCGAAGAGATCGGCGATCTGGCGACCAAAGTCCTGCACCCGGCTCCAGCGGGAGGAGGCAAGTGCCGCCGCTGAGCTGCCGGTCAACGCTCCAAAAAGCGGGAACAGCCCGACTGCCACAAGCACGATCACGCCTGCCGGCCAGTTGAGCATTGCAATCGCAACGACCAACAGCACCGGGATCGTGGCCGCCTGAACCATGCCGGGCAGGAAATGGCCGGCGTAGGCGTCGAGAGCGTCCATTCCGCTACCTGCCAGAATCGCCACGTCTCCGGCACCGGGAACTCCCTCTGAGGCCGTCCGGTGCACGGCGGCTTCAAGAAGACGGGCCCTGAGCCCGGCCTTCACCGCGGCAGCGGCCCAGGCTCCCACGATCTCACCCGCCAGACCGCACAGCCCCCGCGCCCCGAACCCGGCGGCGAGCCACAACATCCATGCGGTACGTCCCGCCGGTACCGCTTCCGGCATGGCCGAAGCGACGAGATGTGCAAGCGCCACGGCCTGGACTACGACCGCGGCCGCCGAAACGAGCCCGATGAGCATTGACAAGCCCGCCGCGATCAGGACCGCCTGACCGCGAATCAGCCGCCTGTCGAGCGGTCTGACCCGCAGTTGCCCGGCGTGGCTGCGCCCCTGCCTCACGGGAGCGGCCGCCTCTCCCGTCCTCGGTGCTGCGATCACGGCTCAGTTCGCCGGAGCAGCACCCGCGGGCGACCCTTCGACACCGTCCCCACGGCGGACCGGACCCTCCCGTGCCGCCTGCGGACGAGTCAGGCGCTTCCGGAAAACCCAGTATGTCCATCCCTGGTAAGCAAGGACGACTGGCATGAATACAGCTGCGACGACCGTCATGACTATGAGTGTGTTGTGGAGTGACGCAGCGGTACCGATCGTGATCCCGTTCGCCGCGACGTTACTCGCAGGGAACACCGACGGGAACATCCTGGAGAAGACACCCCCCATGGCAGCAATGATCGAAAGTCCGGTGGCACCGAAAGCGTACCCGGCCCGATGCAGCGCGGCCAGCACCAGCGCAACGCAGGCAGAGGCGACGGCAGCAATACCGAAGACGAGTGGCACTACACCGGGCAGGGAGCCCGGCACGTAAGGGCGGCCCGTAGCGGCAATCCAGGACAGCGTTACCGCCATCAGGACCACGGCAGCGGCACCTGAGGCGAGCGCAGATCGGCCGGCACGCTCCGCCAGCGCCCCGCCGGTCTTCAGAGCAAGGAAGAGCGAACCGTGGAACGCGAACAGGCAAGCGGCAGCTAAGCCCCCCGCCAGCGCCACAGGATGCAGGAGGCCGATCAGCCCTCCGTAGTAACGGCCTCCGGGGGACAGGGGTAGCCCGTGCGCCAGGTTCGTGAATGCAGCACCCCACACAAGTGCGGCAACCAGGCTGCCCGTGAAGTTGGCTCCGTCCCAGAAAGCCTGCCAGCGCGGTCGCTCGACCTTGCCGCGGAGTTCGAACGATACCCCGCGAGCTATCAACGCCATCAGCACGAGAAAGAGCGCCAAGTAGAAGCCGCTGAAAAGCCTCGCGTACCATAGCGGGAACGCCGCGAACGTCGCTCCCCCGGCGACAATGACCCATACCTCGTTGCCATCCCAGACAGGACCAATCGCATTAAGACATATACGCCGATCAATGCTGTCACGGCCGATGAACGGCATCACCAGTGATACGCCGAAGTCGAATCCTTCCAGGAACAAATACCCCGTCCACAGGAGCCCGATCAGGGCGAACCACGTCGTATTCAGCTCAGAGAAGTTTTTCATCGGCCAATCAGTAAACCAATCCGGCAGTGGCAACGTCCTCCGGTGCCTGCTCCACGGCGAAGAGGTCCCGTGTTGCAGCCCGCGCCATCAACCAGGCTGACACCGTACCGAGGGCCAGGTACACAACCACGAACGTTATGAGGGTACCGGCCACGTCGGCAGCGGGCACGTTCGATACGCCGCTGCCCGTTTTCATCAGGCCGTACACGATCCAGGGTTGGCGCCCGATCTCGGTAAAGATCCACCCTGCCGTATTCGCTACGAAGGGTAGCGCAATACCTCCGAGCGCGGCGCGTTTCAGCCAGCGGTTCGCAAACTGCCTCTTGCGCCTGCCGAGCCACACGGCCCAGAGCGCTAGCAGGATCATCAAGACGCCAGCCCCCGCCATCGCCCGGAATGACCAGTAGGTGAGCCAGATGACCGGCACGTAGCTCCCCCGGCCGTACTTTTCCGACTCGGCCTTCTGGAGCTGGTTGATCCCCTGAACCTGCCCGTTCCAATCGAGATCGGCGATCAGCGACAGCAGGTGCGGCACCCTGATCTGGTAAACGGGACTTCCATGGAGGTTGCCGATGGTGAGAATCGAGAAGCTTGCGCCTTTGGTGGTGTTGTACAGGGCTTCGGCCGCTGCCATTTTCATCGGCTGCTGGGAGTCCATGAGCCTTGCCTGGAGATCCCCGGTCACAGCTGTGAGCACGACGGAGACGAGCATGACGACCGCCGTGAGCATTGCGGCCCTGCGAAAGCCTTCGCGTTCATCGCCAGCCGGCTCTTCGGACAGCGGCTCTACGCCAGCCGACCCGACGCCACCCGATTCCCTATGGACCCGCCATATACTCACCCCGAGCACCATGGCGGCGCCGGTAGCCAAAGCTCCCAATACAGTATGGGTAAAGGAGGCCCATAGAGTAGGGTTCGAGAGAACTGCCCAGAAGTTGGTCAGGACCGCCTGCCCGTGGACCACCTTGTAACCCACCGGATGCTGCATCCAGGCATTCGCAGCCAGGATGAAGAAAGCCGAGAGGATCGTGCCGGCAGTAGTAAGCCAGATCGTTGCCAGATGCAGCCCCGGCGGAAGGCGGTCCCGCCCAAAAACCCACAGCCCGATGAACGTGGACTCCAGGAAGAACGCCAGTAGCCCCTCGATTGCCAGGGGGGCACCGAAAACGTTGCCCACGAAGATTGAATAGCTCGACCAGTTGAGCCCGAACTGGAACTCGAGCACGATGCCGGTGACTACGCCCACGGCCATGCTCACCAGGAACAGCCGACCGAAGAAACGGGACAGCCGGTCCCATGTCTCGTCCTCGCGCCGCCAAGCAAGTGTCTGCATGATCGCCGTCATGAAGCCGAGCCCGATGGTGACGGGCACGAAGAAAAAGTGGAAGATGGTCACCACGCCAAACTGCCACCGTGCCAGGCTGAGAGCACTCAGACGCACATCCTCCCTTCCGCCTCACACCACCGGCCCGAAATAGCCCGAGACATCGAGAATCATCCCGGTTGCACCGGAGGCCGAATTGTAGACAACTACTTCGCCCAACGGATCGAGCCCACCGACAATCATGTTCGCAACCGTTTCACCCGCCGCGAAGTTCACGTCAGAAGTCGTTGGAGGCTTGACAACCGGGTTAACCGACAGAAAGCCGCCATCTGCCGGACCAACCGCCGTCAGGTTGCCGACGAAGGCCGTGGCGCCCGCAGGGACGAGATCGGACCCGACGCCACCGACGGCCACCATATCCGTACCTCTCGC
The DNA here is from genome assembly GCA_021816935.1 of Actinomycetes bacterium. Lineage (GTDB taxonomy): Bacteria > Actinomycetota > Acidimicrobiia > Acidimicrobiales > JAMCPL01 > JAKAWR01. The sequence goes on along the minus strand of JAKAWR010000005.1, from coordinate 129,055 downwards.
CGGGATCGGATGCAGGGCGTGGTCCGCTGGCGAGAGAGCCGATATGCCCGCGCAACCCTGCAGTGTGCTGGAAGTCGAGCAGCGCGTATCCACATAGCGGGTCGGGTTGATCGGGTTGAACAGGGAACCGGTCTGCGCCTTGGCGGATCCGCCCGTGTAGTAGCCCGAGAGGTCCACGATCACATCGGCCTTTATGGAGCTGAACACGTCGATCTTTCCTGACGCGCCTACCTCCACTGTGACCCGGTTGGGTACCGCCGCCTCTCCCCCGTCCCAGTTGAGGTTGGACACCTCAGCCCTATTCTGGCCGGCTGGGTAGACACTGAAGTAGCCGTTACCGGCACCGGTGTCGGTCGCGGTCAGGTTGAGAACCACTGCGGCAACGCCCGCCAGCGGGAGGCCACCCAGGCCGTCAACCGATACGGCATCAAACGTGCCGCCTGCAATCGTGGCAAGGCCGGCATTCTCCACCGGCAGACCTTTGCAGTCCGCCAGGGACCGGTCCACGGCCAGACATCGGGTGTCCGCGAGCCGGGCCGGAGAAAGCGGGTTGAAGAGCCCCGTAGTAGAACCTGGCGAGGGTGCCGAGTAGTAGCCCTGGATATCCAGCTGGTAGTCGACCTTTCCCGTGCCACCGCCGTTTGCAACTGTAATGGTTCCACCGCTGGAGACGGGAATTGTAGCGAGATTCGCGATCGCTCCGGTGGAGGTCGCCCGCCAGTTGATCGCCGACACCGGAGGAACGCTGCCACCCGTGGCGTAAGCCCGCAGGTAGCCGCCGTTCCCACCGAAATCGTCAACGGTCATGTTCGCTACGACGGCAGTGACTCCCGCCTGCGGAACGACGTCCGTACCCGAACCGGTCCCGTCAATCGTGACCGTCTGGCTGGCCCCCGCGGCAATGGCGCTCAGGGCCGCGTTCTTTGCCGGTAGGTTCTCGCCGGAACAGTACGCTGGCGGGCTCAATATGGCACACCTCGTGTCCACTATCCTGAAAGGGTTCAGTGATGTGTACGAAGAACCGCTGCTCACAAGACCGCTACCCGTGACCTGCCGTACCCGCTTGTTACCAAAGTCGGCGATCAGCAGATCTCCGGCGGCGGTGACCACGACACCCTGGGGATAGCTGAGCTCTGCCGAAGTGGCCGCGCCTCCGTCTCCGGAATATCCCTGCGTACCGTCGCCTGCCACCGTGTAGATGTCGCCCGCGGTTGTGGAAGCAAGCCCGTAGGGACAGCCCGAAGGGCAGCTGGTCGCCGCAACGAGGCGGATACGGTTGTTGCCCCAGTCGGCAATCAGGATGTCACCGAACACGTCCGTGGAGACGTCCTGCGGCTGGTTGAGTTCGCCGGAAACAGCCGGACCACCGTCTCCCAAGCCCCCGGTACCACCGCCTGCAACCGTGTAGATGTCGCCCGCGGTTGTGGAAGCAAGCCCGTAGGGACAGCCCGAAGGGCAGCTGGTCGCCGCAACGAGGCGGATACGGTTGTTGCCGCTGTCCACGACCAGGAGGTCGCCGTCGGGATCAACACTCACCGCATCGGGCCAAGCAATCGCCGCTGAGCCCGCAGGGCCTCCGTCTCCGGAATAACCCGGCGTTCCGTTGCCTGTCACCGTGTAGATGTCGCCCACGGTTGTCGAGGTGAGGCCATAGGGGCAGCCGGACATGCAGACCTTGCCTGCCACCAGACGGGTACGCTGGTTTCCGGTATCGGCTATGAGCAGGTTGCCGCTTGCGTCGACCGCTACACCCTGGGGGTTGGCAAGCGCAGCGGAACGTGCCGGGCCTCCGTCTCCGGAATAACCCGGCGTTCCGTTGCCGGCAACGGTGTAGATGTCGCCCGCTGTTGTCGAGGCCAACCCGTATGGACACGCTGAGACGCAAGTCGTGACCGCAATCAGGCGGATACGCTGGTTGCCCTGGTCAGCTATGAGCAGGTTGCCGGCAGCATCGACAGCGACACTCGTAGGGTTGTCCAGTTCCGCCAAACGGGCGGGGCCTCCGTCTCCGGAATAACCCGGCGTTCCGTTGCCGGCAACGGTGTAGATGTCGCCCGCCGTTGTCGAGGCCAACCCGTATGGACACGCTGAGGAACAACTTGCGGCTGCCACCAGGCGGATGCGGTTGGCGTCAGCGACAAATTGGTTTCCACTTGTTGCAGCCGCTACGGCGTAAGGCGCGCTGAGCTCTGCGGAGCCGGCCGGTCCGCCGTCTCCGGAATAACCCGGCGTTCCGTCACCGGCAACGGTGTAGATGTCGCCCGCCGTTGTCGAGGCCAACCCGTATGGACACGCTGAGGAACAACTTGCGGCTGCCACCAGGCGGATGCGGTTGCCATTGGTGTCGGCAACGAGAAGATCGCCCAACGCATCGCCACCCGCGACGTGGGGGTTGGCAAGCGTAGCGGAACGTGCCGGGCCTCCGTCTCCGGAATAACCCGGCGTTCCGTCACCGGCAACGGTGTAGATATCGCCCGCCGTTGTCGAGGTTAGGCCATAGGGACAGGCCGAAGAGCAGCTTGCGGCTGCCACCAGGCGGATGCGGTTGTTCCCGGTGTCGGCGACCATCAGGTTGCCGCCTGCGTCCAGGGCGACCCCCGCCGGACCATTGAGCTCGGCGGAGCCGGCCGGTCCGCCATCTCCGGAATAGCCCCTCGTCCCGTCACCTGCGACGGTGTAGATGTCTCCCGCTGTTGTCGAGGCCAACCCGTATGGACAGGACGAGGTGCAGTCCGCGACTGCAATCATACGAATTCGGTGGTCATTCGTGTCGGCAATCAGCAGGTTGCCACCTGCGTCGGCAGAGACGGCCTCCGGCTGGTTGAGCTTGCCGTCCACAGCCGGGCCGGCGTCTCCCAAGCCCCCGGTACCGCCGCCTGCGACAGTGTAGATGGAGCCTCCGACGGTTGCGGAAAGCCCGTAGGGGCACTTCGATGCGCAGCTCGCGGCCGCCACCATGCGGATACGGTTGTTCGCCGTGTCAGCGATCAGCAGGTTGCCGCTTGCATCGACTGCCACGCCCGAAGGATTGTCCAGCTGCGCAGGGCCAGCTGGGCCTCCGTCTCCGGAATAACCCGGCGTTCCGTTGCCTGCCACCGTGTAGATGTCGCCCGCCGTTGTCGAGGCCAACCCGTATGGACACGCTGAGACGCAGTTGGTCGCAGCTACCATCCGGATGCGCTGGCCGGCCTGATCTGCGATAAACACGTCGCCGCTTGCGTCCACTGCGACCCCTCGCGGGTCGTCGAGCTGCGCAGAGATCGCGGTACAGCCGTCACCCACGGCATCGACAGACCCTGCACAGCTCGCCGGGTTCGCACCGCCCGCCGCAAAGATCGATGCAGTCCCGGCAGGCAGCGCAACAGTCGCGATCGGGTTCACCTCGTAGACCACACCGTAGGAGGCGTCGGTAACAAACATCTCGGGTGGCGATATGCCAGGAGGAGTGGCCGCCATGGCCGGGCCCGCAATAGCGGTCCCGGCTGCGGCCTTGCCCGACAGAGGTGCGCCGGCAAGGGTGGAGATCGTGCCGGCGGAGACGCCGGTGTCCTGTAGATGGGCTGGAAGAGCGACACCTGAAGAGGAAGTGGAGACAGGGGCGGGGGCTGCCCCCGTTACAAGAAGCGGGACCACGGCAAGTGCCATGAGCGTCATAGAGCGAACGAGCGTTGTGGCCGCGCCGGCAAGCCACCTCCGGGAATGCACGAACCCCAGAGTCGTGGCCCGGGCGAGCGTACCAGATCCTACCTCTCCGGCGTTTTCCACAGGGCGGCGGCTCGCCATCGCGACCGCTTTGCTCGGGCGCGCCGGGCCTGCTGCAGGCTTCAAGTAGTAAAGCAATCTATCCACGGGAATCCTCTTTCGGCTCCGGGCGCGAAGCCCACGGGCGGTTCGCTCATCACCCGGAGTCATCACGCTGTAGAGAGCCTCAGCGGACAAGGATCCCCGGCGAGTTCGTGCTTCGCCATTCCTTCCACGCAACGGTTTGCCGGACTGGTACTGTTCGTGGCTGCGCCGCTGTTCTTCCTTCGACGGTCCAACGGACCATCTCACCCCTGTATGAACGACTCCCTGATCCAACCTCCCTATCCACTGGCCCTCTTGGCCATCTCTCGTGGTCTTGAGCTTTGGTTCGAGTGAAGCTCTCTCTTGCAACGTTATTGCGTATCGAGCGCCTTCGCAACCCGAAGTGAGCCACCGTACCGCCGCCTGCCGACAGGCGACCGCCCCGAGGCCGGGCGCGCCGGCGATCCCCAGGTCAGCAACCCGGAACCCGCCGGAACGGACTCTCCGTGACCAGGAAAGATCCCGAATTCTCCCATCAGTGGGCAGACTGACCGCCGTCGACCACGATGGTCTCGCCAGTCATGAAGTCGGAGGCGGCAGATACGAGATACACCATGAGGGAACCGAGCTCCTCGGGAGAGCCGAACCTCCGTGCCGGTATCTGGCGAAGCACCTTGGCGTACAGAACATCGTCAGCCCGCAGCGTCACGTTCATGTCGCTCGTGAAGTAGCCGGGCGCCACGGCGTTGACCTGTACGCCTACGGGTGCGAACTCGACCGCGAGCGCCCTCGTGAGCCCGACCGCCGCCGTCCACCTGCCCCGCCCGCCCCGCAAGAACTCCTCGAGGGTCAGCGCTCATGACTCACAATCCTACGAGGTTGCGACCGGCAACCGTCTCGGCCCTCGCTGCCCTCTCCGCCTTTTCTCTAATCGCGGCCCTCTGCAGATCCCGGGCGACGAGGAGCCTCTGGATCTGGTTGGTACCGTCGTAGATCTGGGTGCCCTTTGCATCCCGCCAGATGCGCTCCAGTCCCGCCCGGGCCGCGCTCGCGTCGCTGCCGGCAAGCACCATCGCATCGTCCGCCACCTCCATGCCGCAGTCCGTGCAGTACGTCTTGGCAAGCGACACTTCGGCGATAGTATCCGGAGCGGCGCGGTCGCGGCCGCTCGAATCGACCAGCGCGGCAACACTCCACAACAACTCCCGGGATGCAGCCACCCGAGCCCTCATGCCTGCGAGCTCGAATGCGATCGCCTGGTCATCGAATGGGGGCGAGGTGGCTCCCGTTCCGAGCCTGCCCTCTAATGCAGCCCAACCCAGGGCCTGCTCGAAGGCCGCCCGCGCAAAGCCCACGCCCTGAGCGGCAGCGCTGAGCCGGGACTTCACCACCGATCGCATCGACAACTCGAAGCCCTCACCCACGCCCCCGAGCCTGGCCGTTGCCGGCACGCGGCAGCCGTCGAGGAACAGCTCCGCAGTGGAAGACCCGCGCATACCCATTTTCTCGATCACCCTACCCGTGATAAACCCGCCCATCCCCTTCTCTATCAGGAATGCGGTAATACCCTTTCTCCCTCCGGGCGGATCGACCGCTGCGAACAGAACGATAACGTCGGCCCTGTCGCCGGTCGTGATGAAAGTCTTCGCGCCGTCGATGACATAATCCCCGCCGGCCTCACGGGCCACCGTCCGCATGGCCGCCACGTCGGATCCCGCCTCGCTCTCTGTAATGGCAAGCGAGCCATAGAGCTCCCCGGAGCACAGCCCTGGAACGAAACGCTCCTTTTGCTCCGGGCTCCCGGCGATCTCGATGGGATAGGCACAGTGCATCTGGGTCATATAGACGGTCGACGTTGACCCGCAGGCGGCCGCGATCTCCTCCATGGCAGCCACGTAAAGCATCGTAGAACTACCGGTGCCGCCGTGCTCCGGCGGGATGAGCAGTCCCGCCAACCCGGCCCGGGCAAGCGCCTGGTAGCCGGCCTCCGGGAACTCCCCGCCGTCCACCTGCCCCGCCCTCGGAGCCACTTCCGTGCGAACCACCTCGGTAACCCGCTCCAGTAACGCGAGCTCGCCAGGCACCAGGCGGATCTCGCTCATTCTCTCCGTCATGATGGCAGCTGTTCCCCGTCCTCCGGTCCGGCCCGGCCTGCCTCATCGCCGGCGTCCCCCCCGGCAACGACGGTGCCGGGAATCCAGACCGCCCCCGATCCGGCAAGGGCGGCAATCTCCCGTGCTGAGAAGCCATGCTCCTCCAGTACCGCCTCACCGTGCGCGCCGAGAGCCGGCGGGCCAGCATGCGCTGCACCGGCGCGGTCGATACCCACTCGCCACGGTTGCATGACCGCCCCGAAAGTCCCCCCACCCGGAAGTTCGAGCTCGCCGACCGCTCCCCTGGCGATCACCTGGGGATCGGACAGGACGTCCGACAGGGACTGCACGGGCGCGCTCGGTACTCCGGCTGCCTCCAGCCTCTCCAGCCACTGCGAGGCGCCTTTGCCGGCGAACCTCTCGGAAAGCGCGGTCACGATCTCGCGCCGTTTCTCGCGCCGGCCGGCGTTGCTCGCCAGATCCGGACGCGATGCGAGCCCCTCCAGACCCACGGCGACACAAAGGCGCTCCCACAGCCGGTCGTTGCCAGCGGCTACCACGATCGGGCGGTCCGCTGTCTCGAAACGCTGGTAGACCGCTATAACCGAATCTGTCGCTCCCGTTGGCCGGGGCTCCGGTTCACCCGCGAGGTAGCTTGCAACCCTCGGCGCCATCAGGGCAAGATCGGCTTCGAGAAGCGAGATGTCCACGAGGTCACCCTCTCCCGTCCTGTCCCTTCGCCTCAGGGCCGCCAGCACCGCCATTACCGCCGCCATGCCGGCTACGACGTCGGACAGGGCCGTGCTGACGCGCTCGGGGGGGCCACCCTCTGCACCCGTCACGCTCATCAGGCCCGATCTCGCCTGCGCAATCATGTCGTAGCCCGGGAGATCGCTGTCAGGCCCCGTAAGGCCGAACCCGGAGATAGCGCAGTAGACGAGACCCGGGTACAGCGTCCGCAGCGTACCCGGATCAAGCTGGAGCTGTTCGAGCTTCGACGGGTTGAGGTTCTCGACGAATACATCGGCGCGACCAAGCAGCCGCAGCAGGACGGCCCGGCCCTCCGGCGCCGATATGTCAATGCAGACGCTGCGCTTGTTGCGGTTTGCCGAGAGAAACCAGGCAGATTCTCCTTTCGCGGGGCTACACGAGCCTGCAGTGATTGCAGGCCCATCATCGCCCATACTCGCTGAGCCGCCGGCTACACAGCCACCCGGATCGCCGAGGACGAACGGCGGGCCCCAGTGTCTCGTATCGTCACCACTTCCCGGCCGCTCGACCTTGATAACGTCAGCGCCCAGATCGCCCATGTACATCGTGGCGGTCGGTCCGGCGTACGATCCCGATATGTCGACGACCCGCACGCGAGACAGCGGCCCGTCCTCCCGCCTACTAAGGGCCCGTGTCATAATTAATTGAGCGATCCCGACGGCCAGATGACGCCCCTGGCTGTGTCCTCGTCCTCGATGTACTCCCTGGTACATCTGCGTCCTCGTCCTTGCCAGATGACGCCCCTGACTCGCCGGATATCATCCCACTAATTATGACACGGGCCCTAAGAGCATCAGTCGCCATCGCAGGTCGGCTCGCCACGTCAGACCCGCTCGAACACAGCTGCCAGCCCCTGGCCGCCGCCGATACACATCGTCTCGAGGCCGTAGCGGGCTTCCCGCCTTGCCAACTCCCGGAGCAGCGTAGCGAGGATGCGTGCGCCCGTTGCCCCGATCGGGTGGCCAAGCGAAATTCCCGACCCGTTCACGTTCAACCTGGCGAAATCGGCTTCGCCGAAGCCCCACTCCCGGGTCACCGTCAGTACCTGGACTGCGAAAGCCTCGTTCAGCTCGATCAGGTCCATAGAGGACAGGCTGAGCCCGGCCCGGCCGAGGGCACGTTCCGTCGCGGCAACCGGGCCGAGCCCCATCGTCTCGGGAGCCACGCCGGCCGAGGCCCACGACACCAGGCGCGCGAGCGGGGCGAGACCAAGCTCTTGGGCGGTGTCCATGGACGTAACGATGCACGCTGCAGCCGCGTCATTCTGGCCGGATGAATTGCCGGCGGTCACCGTCGCTTCCGGATCCTCGTTCATCATCACGGGCCTCAGAGCGGCCAGTTGCTCGATAGTCGTATCCGCCCTCGGATGCTCGTCACGGTCCACGACGGCAGCCTTGGCACCGGCAGTGACGGGCACGATCTCCCTGGCGAAACGCCCCTCCTCCTGTGCCGCGACTGCCCGCCGGTGCGATTCGACCGCGAGCAGGTCCTGTGCCTCCCGCGGGATCCCGTAGAGCCTTCGGAGGTTCTCAGCGGTCTCGATCATCCCCCCGGGGATCGGGTGGTTGCGGCCGCCCGCCGTCGAACGGGACCGGGCCAGCCTGTCGTGAAGCATTACCCCGCCTCCCCTAACCCCCCAGCGAATCCCTGTGGCGTAGTGCTCCACCTGGCTCATGCTTTCGGCGCCGCCTGCGATCACCACCTCGCTTACTCCGGTCTGGACCTGCATCGCCGCGTAGATTACCGACTGCAGCCCCGATCCGCAGCGCCTGTCGACCTGGGCGCCTGCGACCTCGACCGGGAGCCCCGCGTCGAGGACAGCAACCCGCCCGATCGCGGGAGCCTCTGCGCTGGGGTAGCCTTGACCCAGGATAACGTCATCGACACGCGACGGGTCGATGGAGGTACGTGCCACGAGTTCTGCCACAACCGTCGAGGCGAGGTCGCCAGCAGGCACGTCCCGGAGGGATCCGCCGAAGCGGCCGACCGCCGTCCGCAGCGGCTCGCAAATCACTGCATCACGCAATTATCCTCCTCACTGACGCTACAGTAGTTGGATCGAGAGGAATCCGTGAAACGCATTCGGGTTGGCGTGGCCGGTGCAGGCACCATGAGAACCGGCATTGCAATCACTGCGGACCGGATACCATCGTCCTCACGAATACCTCGACCCTTCCCGTCAGCGATATCGCTGCCGGCACGCCACATCCCGAGCGCGTAGCCGGAGCGCACTTTTTCAATCCGGTTCCACTGATGGGCCTCGTCGAGATTTCCCGTGCGATCCAGACGGAGGGCCGGACCTTTTCGCACTGCCGCCGCTCCTCGAACGCCTCGTTACGGCCGGCCACCTCGACCGGAAAGCGGGCACAGGCTTCTGCGACTACGGCGAATCCCGCTTGCAAGAACCTCAGGCGTCGGCTTCGAGATCCGCCTCGCCGCCGAAAGCGTCCTCAACGGCAGCAAGTAGCACTACCCCCATATCGGTTCCAGTCCCCTCGATACCGGCACCGATGAGGTCAGACTCCATTCCCTGGGCGACGAGCGTCCTCAGCATGAGGTCGGCAAAGCCCTCGGGATCCCCGATCAGCCACGTATGGCTCCCTTCGGTCACTACGAGAGGCGCTCCGGCCGAGTGAGCCAAACCGGTTACGGCGGCTCGCGGCACCAACCGGTCCCTGTCGGACCATACGACGGTCACGGGCGGACCTGATCGTCCTATACCGCCCATCTCGGCCATGAGGTCGGCCCTCCTCACCACGTTCACCAACTTCAGCACCTCGAGAACGTTGGCGTGAAGAAGGTTCGGCAGTACTCCTTCGGCCACGGCGGGCAGCACCCGGAAGATCGACGACCCTGTCAACAAGTCGACACCGAGCTCCTCGCCCCATTCCCAAATGTGCCTGCCTGCCATCGGCCGGACCGGGCCGCCGATCGAGAACCCTACGGGTCCGCCTACCGGATTCAGGAGGATTGCCGAGCGGACCAGGTCTTTGCGATCATGGGCGACCTGGATGGCCACGCCGCCGCCGAAGGAGTGGCCCGTTGCCACGACAGGACTGGTGAACCCGGCTGCATCTAGAAAACGAACGACCCAATCAGCATAAGCCTCGAATGAACGTTCCCGCGACGCCAGGCGCGGCGCCCTGCCCAGCCCGGGCATGAACGGTGCCACGACCCGGCAGCCCACGCTGGCCAGAGCAGCCAGCGACTCCCGATAGGTTCTGGGGCTGACACCCCAACCATGGAGGAAAAGCACCGGCAGGCCGCTCCCGCCATGGGCGTATTCGTAAACCCCCTCCTCCATCTCGACCTCGGACCACTGGAGCACCTTACCGGCCCCGTCCGGGCCAGCCCCCCCACTATTCCAGGGCAGATGCACCTCGGGTAACCGAATATTCACGCCTAGCGCGCCAACCATAATGAGCATAGTACACAGTCCGCGCTAGCTAATGCAAGCACCGCGGCGGCCGGCCGTTGCCCGGCGTTCCTGCTCGAGAGCATATTTTCCTATCGACATCAAACGGTTCGACCTTGAACCGGACACCCGGCCAACCGTCCGGCGACCGGCGGGTGGCCAGTGAGTGTGCTCTTGGACGTCCCTCTGGCACCCCCTCTGGCAACCCCTCGGAGCGCCGCCAGGCACGTCCCCTGTAGCCTGTCCGGACCGGCCAGCCGGCATGCACTGCGCTGCGTGCCGCGATCGGTCAGAATAGAGAACTATGGATTGGTTGGACTGGATCGTGCTCGTCCTGGTCGCGCTGGCCGCGATCAGGGGGCTCAGGTTGGGAGCGATCCAGCAGATTCTCTCCTTCGGCGGCTTCTGGCTCGGGCTGTTCATCGGCCTGCTGCTAGCACCGCACTTCGCTGCCATGGTCTCCTCGCCGACATCGAAGGAGCTGGTAGTTATCGTGACCGTGATCGGCGCGGCGACCATCGTCGGGGCCCTCGGGCGCACTTTGGGTTCGGTCTTCTCCTCGACCTTTCAGCGGATACACCTGGGCGGGCTCGACTCCGTCCTCGGCGTCGTCGCCGCAGTGCTGGCGACGCTGTTCGCAGTCTGGATAATCGGCGGGTTCCTGGTCAACAGCCGCTGGACCGGGCTCGACAGCGGCATAGGAGGATCCCGGATAACCCGCGCGCTCTACGACGTGCTGGGCCCGCCTCCGGTTGCAAAGATCGAGAGCCTCCTGTCGAAGGAGGGTTTCCCCGTCGCCTTTGCCGGCATCCCGCCCGTACCGAGCGGCCCCGTCGCCCTGCCGTCCAATGCGCAGGAGAGAGCCGCCGTGCTTGCCGCCGACCGTTCGACGCTCGAAATCCAGGGGACGGCATGCGGCCTCGTCCTCGAGGGAACGGGTTTCGTCGTCGCCCCCGGCTACGTAGCAACCAACGCCCATGTGGTAGCCGGCGAACGGCAGCCCTTCGTCATAGAGAACGGAGCGAGGGTACCCGCCACCCCAGTGTTCTACGACCCGAGGCTTGATCTGGCCGTTCTGAGCGTGCCGACATTCGGCCACCCGTCGCTGCGTCTCGATGCCAAGTTCGTACCGAACGGTACCGGCGCTGTGGTGATGGGCTACCCGGGCGGTGGGCCATTCACCTACGGCGATGCCGGGGTAATGGCAACCTACGACGCCAAGGGCCTAGACATCTACGGCAACGCCTACGTGACGAGAGAGATCTACGGGCTGAAGGCGATCGTCAGACCGGGCAACTCGGGAGGGCCGCTCGTCGAGCCCGATGGGACGGTCATTGGAGTCGTCTTTGCCCGATCTACGACAGACCCGAACGTCGGCTACGCAATCGCCTCGCCTGCAGTTCGCAGCGAAGTCAACTCGGCCGTGGGCTCCACGGCCCCGGTGTCGACGCAGAGCTGCACGAGCGGGTGATCGCGGATGTCTTGAGGTGTGTAAGGCATAGGAAGACGGACAGGATCGGAAGCGGCTGATGGCTCTGGCTATTGAAGACTACGGGATCATCGGCGACACCCATACGGTGGCGCTCGTCGGCAGGGATGGCTCCGTCGACTGGCTATGCCTGCCCGCATTCGACTCCGACGCGTGTTTTGCGGCGCTCCTCGGGGACGAGTCCAACGGCAGGTGGAAAATCGCCCCGGTGGAACCGGTAACGGCGGTCGAGCGACGCTACCGCGGGGACACGCTCGTCCTGGAGAGCTACTTCAACACCTCCACCGGCCGGGTCAGGATTACGGACCTCATGCCAATAAGGGAGCAAGCCCCCACCGTCATCCGGGTCGTGGAGGGACTTTCCGGCCACGTGGACATGCGGATGGACCTGACGTTGCGTTTCGGCTTCGGCCAGACGATCCCCTGGGTCAGGCGGGTGGACAGCCTCATCCACGCTATTGCCGGACCCGACGGGATCGCCCTCTGGACGCCAGTGGAAACGAAGGGGGTCGGCCTCTCGACAGTTGCCGAATTCACCGTCGGCTTGGGAGAGAAAGTTCCTTTCACGCTCTCCTGGTTCCCCTCGAACGATCTACCGGGGCATCCGGTCGCTCCGGACTACGCCATCGAGGACACCGTCCACTACTGGCGTGAATGGGTAAGCGCCTGCTCCTTCGAGGGCGATTGGCGAGACGCTGTAACACGCTCCCTCATCACGCTGAAGGCGCTTACCTACGCGCCCACCGGGGGGATTGTGGCCGCTGCCACGACGTCACTACCTGAGACGATTGGCGGGGAGCGTAACTGGGACTACCGATACTGCTGGCTGAGGGACGCCACGCTGACTCTTGGAGCATTCATGCGGAGTGGTTTTCACGAAGAGGCTCTGGCGTGGCGCGACTGGCTGCTGCGGGCGGTCGCAGGCGACCCCACAAAACTCCAGATCATGTACGGTGCCGGAGGCGAAAGACGACTTGCCGAATGGGAAGCGGACTGGCTTTCCGGCTACGAGGGATCCACACCCGTTCGAGTGGGCAACGCTGCCTCGTGCCAGTTTCAGCTCGACGTCTACGGCGAGGTCATCTCGACCCTGTACGAAGCAGCCATGGTCGGCGACCCCCCTACCACCGCGAGCTGGTCGCTCCAGCGCATGCTGCTCCACTTCCTCGACAAGAGCTGGCTCGAACCCGACGAGGGCATCTGGGAAGTCAGGGGCCCGCGAAGGCATTTCACCCACTCGAAGGTGATGGCATGGGTTGCCTTTGACAGAGCCGTAAGAATGGCAGGGAAGCTCCGCTTGGAGGGGCCAATCGAGCGCTGGAAGAAAACACGGACAGCCGTCCGCAGGGAGGTGCTCTCAGAGGGGTTCAACAAGGACAAGGGGGCTTTCACCCAGTACTACGGGTCGGATACCCTCGACGCGAGCCTGTTGATGATTCCGCTAGTCGGCTTCCTCCCAGCCACCGACAAGCGTATGATCTCGACCATCGAGGCCATAGAGCGGGAGCTCATGCCGGATGGATTCGTGCTCAGATACGACGCCGAGCGCTCCGTCGCCATAGATGGGCTGCACGGCAGGGAGGGCGCGTTCCTCGCCTGCTCCTTCTGGATGGCCGACTGCCTGGCTCTTGCGGGAAGGGGCCGCGATGCGAGGGAGCTTTTCGAGAGACTGCTGGAGCTCCGCAACGACCTGGGAATGCTGTCGGAGGAGTACGATCCGGTTCTCGGCAGGCTGGTGGGCAACTTCCCCCAGGCCTTCTCTCACGTATCCCTCGTGAACTCCGCCTTCAACCTTTCGGGCCAGACAGGTGGGCCCGGGCATCTTCCGGGAGTGCTGCACAGGACCCCGAGGGGGGAGCTGCGCGGCCAGAAGCATCGCCATTCGGCCTCCCGGTTCAGGCTCTGAGGAGTTCCCCGGCGGGCCGCCAGCGGACGACACCCACCCGATACGTGGTGGTCCGGTCCGCCCGATGCGAACTACACCGGATACATTGAACCTGCCGTCTGAGGCAGAATGGGATGTGCCTAGAAGAATGCCAACCGCTCTGCTGACCTGGGCCGTGGTTCTTGTCATGATCTCGCTGGTCCTCTCCCTCGTAGGGTTGAAGTTGGCTGGATCCCCGATCATCACGCCTGCGGATCCCTACCCGTCCGTACCCGAATCGACCTTGAGCACGCTCGCAGACATCGCATACGGAACGCTCGGCTACGCGTACGGTGATTACCCCCCCGGCTTCACGGTGCCGACCATCTATCCGGGGAACCCCGGGCGGCTGCGCCTGCCGGCAGGGTACCCGCCAGCGCTGCCGGCCGTGCTTCTCGACAGTCCGAACTTCTCTGCCTACAGTGCCACCGCGAGCTGGCCGATCGTCATAGCCCTTTCCCGCTTCGGGATTTTCGGCCATCTAACCGCCTCGAGTTCCGCCCCGGACGGCACATTTCCTCTCATCCAGGGATTCTCGTTCGACAATATGTCCTACACCAGCGGCTACATCGCCTTCGGAGCCGTTGTAGAGATGTCCTCGGATGCAACTCCGGATCCCTATACCGGGTATGCCAGCCTGCCCTATTCAGAGCCACTTGCCCGGCTCGCCCGCCGTTACGACACCGCACCCTATGTACCCCGGTCGCTCGACGGAGCTACTCCATTCCTCGACATCGACAACATGGTATTCATATCGGGGAGCCTGGTACCGCCATCGACCATGGAAGGAGCTTCACGTTCGGCTATCCTCACCGGCATTTCACAGGCCGCAGCCTACGCTTCCACTTCCGGCGGTAACGCCGCAGGCGGTGCAGCCGGCTTCGGCTCGCCTTCACCGGGCAACGGGTTGACTACGCCCGGCAGCATTGCACCGGCCGGCACGGCACCCGGCAGTGAGTCCTCGGGCAAGGCCTCCAGCGGCAGCGGCTCGACGATCACGACGCCGGGCTCGGCGCGTCCGTCTCCGCCCCTCCGCTTGCCAAAGCTGCCCGCACCGGCTGGTACGATCCTGACCGCCGCAAACCTGATCACCGCTTCCATCTGCCTGGCCACCTCGGACCAGCCGGCTTTCGTATGCAAATCGCCGGCAGTGACCCAGGCTGCCCGAGTTCTCGACTCCGCACCGGCCCCCGGCGAAGACTGACCGGCGCCCCGCGCCCCCGGGAATCAGCCCGTCAGGCCGGGCAGCCGGTCACCGGGTCGACCGGATAACGGGTCAGGAGGGCAGATCAGGGTTCAGCGAATCGGGTCAGGAGGTCAGCGCTAACCGACCGTTGGAAGCACGCCGGCTACCTCGTGAACGTAGCAACGAACTCGGAAGCAGATACGTTCACCTTGTCGAGAATGGAGGCAGCGAACTCTGCCGCCTCGTTCTCCGCACGGGAGTGGGAAATGGCGGCCACCGCGGCGACCTCGGCACCTCTGTCGGCCATCGACCGGGCCAGCCTGGAGGGAACGTCCCTTGCCGACACCCCGTAGGTGCAGAAAACGGCCGCGCTCTTTCCTCCCAGCCTGGGAAGGCCGGCAAGCCACTTCGTCGTCGTCTTCGCAGGCTTGACGCCTGCAACGACGAAACCCTGGACCCAGGTCCCGACAACGAGCATGTCGGCCCAGGTTATCTCGGCAAGCCCGACACGCCTGATCGGCAGGAGCTTTACCTCGGCACCGCGGCCCTTCAATGACCCGGCGACCTGTCTCGCCACCTTCTCGGTATGGCCTGTAAGCGAGTCGTAGACAACCAGCACGCGCCTTGCGATCGGAAGCTTCCCAGAGCGAACATCCTCTGCTCCTGAACCGGAAGTCGTGCGCTGCGGGCGGGATCGGAGTATGGCCTCGGCGGCCCTCTTTCCCTGGGCCATGGACTCCACGACGGTCGACGGCCCCACGAGGGCGTCGCCAGCTACCCACACCCGGTCCGTTACCGCCAGTGAAGCCGAGAGGAAGCCGGTTTCCCTATCGATGGCAAGGCAGCCGACGGGGTTGGAATTGCAGAACGCAGAGGCATCATTGTGAAGAATCCCGCTCGCCACCCACCTGTTGTCGGGCATGCCTTTCGCCGCCTTGCGCATTGGAGTACCCGGGAGCTTCTTTGCCAGATCCTGCTCGACACGGTAGCCCATCGCCATGACAACCAGATCGAAGTCCTGGACCTGCCGGCTACCGCCGACCACCTTCGGGAGCTTGCCGCGCTCTTTCTGCACCGTTGAAGCAAGAACGGCACGCCTCACCCTGCCCCCCTCGCCCTGCAACTCGACCAGAGTCGTAGAAAAGAGTGCTTCCACCCCCTCGCCGCGGGCCTCCGCAAGCTCATCGGGCCTGACCAGGGCGAACTTCTCGTCCAGCCAATCGACGCACACCGCACGCGACGCCCCGAGCCGGAGCGCCGACCTCGCTACATCCATAGCCGTGTTGCCCGCCCCGAGGACGAGAACCGCCGGGCCGCGGCCGGCGGCCTCAGCCTTTCCCGCTCGTCCCGGAAGACCCACCTCGGCTATCCCCCCCTCGCTCTCCAGCGCATCCTTCGCCCTTTTCAGGAACCACGTAGCGTCGGTAACCCCTTCGAGGTCGGCTCCCGGCACCGGCAGCTTGATCGGGATGCTCGCTCCGTGGGCAAAGACGATGGCATCGAACTCGGTGAGCATTTTCTCCTGGTCGCCCACCTTGATCTCCGTATTCAGCCTGAGTTCTACCCCCATAGCGAGCAATTGCGCCCAGGGCCTCGAGGCGATGTCGTCGGGCAATGTGAAGTCGGGGATCCCCCACCGGATCAGGCCGCCGGGCTCGGCGTCCTTCTCGAACACCGTCACGACGGCTCCGGCCTGCACGAGAACCGACGCGGCCCCGATACCCGCCGGTCCCGAACCGATCACGGCCACGCGGAGCCCGACGCCTGCAGGGGACGTTGTATCCAGGGGCGGAACGGGCTGGGCCTCGCAGACGTAACGCTCGAGTAGGCCAATAGCTACAGGAGGCTGCCCTGCAAGCGACCACGAGCAGGACCCTTCGCACTGGGCCGCCTGATCGCACACCCGCGAGCAGACGTCGGGCAGGAAAGAGGTCTGGCGCAGGATCGTGTGCGCCGCTTGGATGTCGCCCTCCCGTATCGCACGGATGAAACCCGGAATGTCGTTGTGCGCCGGGCAGCCTCTCACGCAGGTGGGATCGGGGCATTCGAGGCATCGCTGTGCCTCGGCCAATGCAGCATCGTCTCCCTGGATCCCCTGCCTGATCTCGCTCGCATCGCCGAGAAGCCTTACAGGGTGGGCCTCCTCGGGCTGCAGGCGATCTCCTGAGAGCGCAGGTCCCTCTATCGTGATAGCGCTGAACGGGCACGTGCGAACGCACTGGCGGCAGCCGACGCACAGGCTGTCCTCGCCCTCGGCTATCCAAAGCTCGGCATTCATCGAGAGCGCCCCGGCAGGGCAGCGGATTATGCATTCCTGGCAGCCGGCACATCTGTCCACCAAGACGTGAATGGCGGGTCTGGCGAGCCGGCTCGCCCTCTCGCCGACCGGTTCGCGAACAGCCGTTACAGTCACCTTCCAAGCTCCTTTCCGATTGACCTGCCTGCCATCACGTCGCCGCCTGCATCGGGATGTAGAGAAGCATCATGCAGAGCCCGATGGCGAGAACCAGGAACACCGGGAGTGCCCTTGCCAGGACCGGATGGTCGGACAGCTTGACGAGGTCGCGCCTTGCAATGCGGTCCATCACCCACAGGGAAGCAATCAGGCCGACACCCATCAGGCCGACCTGTATTCCGATGACCTGCCACATGATGTGGTTCGGGAGGCTGCCGAAGTCCTTCACCTTCTGGCCGATGATCGTGAGGTTGTAGAGCCCTGTGTGCCATCCCAGAGGTTGTGCCACGGAAGCGATCACCCTCGGAGCATGCAGGTAGAGCTTGGGGACCTGCCGAGAGAAGTAATCTGCCCCCGTTATGGGGATGAGGCCGTAGGCCAGGGGCAGGAACCACTGGCGCCACGAGGAGGCGATCTTCTTCGTAGCACCTGAGGACTCTCCCTTGGTGGCAAGTGCCCCGACAGGCGCCTTGCCCCTGGCAACGGCGACCTCCCTGCGGGCAAGTACCGCCCGCATGACGGTGGCGCAGGCAAGCACCACGAGCGTCGCGGCAGCGATCCCGAGCACGTAGTCGATCGGGTTAGGGTAGGGGATCTTTGTGTACTTCGTCAACCACCCGTCAACACTGGCGTACACATTCAGGGCGTTCACCTGTTGGAAGACCACAAGCCCGAGCAGTAGCGCGACGGCTATGGCCACGTCGAAGCGGCGCCTGAGCGGAGCCACCACCGAGGTAAGGGGCTTCTGGACGTAGAGCCCGACGTTGTCGTAGGGGCAGGCCTTGTAGCATTCGCTGCACAGGCCGCAAAACAGGTTCGTCTCGGCACTACCCGGCCATGTGTACCACGGGCAGCCGAAGGCACTCTCGTTGCCGCGCATGCAATCCTTCGTGGGACACGAGATGCACTTCTCCCTGTCCCTCGTACGGAATCCAGCCACCGTGCCCATGCCACCGACGCTGCCGATGAGCGACGAAAGCGGGCATACGTAGCGGCAGAACGTGCGGCGCTCGAAGACAAGAAAGAAGATGATCGCGCTGCCGATGATACTCACCACCATCCAGCTCGTATCGTAGGCAGGACCTGGGCCGGCGATGTTGAAGAACTCCTCGAACCAGGTGAGGACTATGAACGCAATCGCCGAGAGAAGGAGGCCGTGACCTGCCCACCTCTCGGGCATTTTCCAGCCGAGGCCCAGCGCCTTCTGGGTACGCTTCCAGAAGGCCTTTCGCTGCAGCCACTCAGCGAAGCCGCCGAAGGGGCACATGTTGCACCACATCCTGCCGACGACCACCATCATCACGAAGACAAGCGCGAACCACCAGTACCAGGTGATCACCACGCCGAAACTGCGATTGGGCGTCAGCCACGTCGCAATGAGCCCGAGGAGAATCACGGCCCAGAAGACAATCTGGTTTGGCAGGATCGCAAAGAACTGGAACTTCCTGGAGGCAAGGACCTGGGCGATCAGCTTCCCGACAACCGGCAGCCTGGTAACGTCCACCGGAGGGTCCGTTTCCCTGAACCTCGTACGGGCGGCAGCCCTCTCGGGTGGTCTCAGGCGCACCTTGATCGGGGCTGGCCCCGGGAGAGGTTGAGTCTCCCGGTCGTCCTCTGGGGCAACCCATAGATCCCTCTCCTCGACGAGCGGCCGCTCTTCTACTATGGCCACCTCATTGTCTCCTTTCCTGCCAAATCCCCGAATCCGGCATCGTTTCCTGTGCCGGGCGGTGGTATCGTTCCCTATCCCCTGATACAGCCTCTGGTTTCATCGTGAACCAGCAGGGCCCCGGCAGGTAGGGGAGAGGGTCACGTACGAAAGGACTAATTACGTCGGGGTTTCCCCCGGTTCGTACGTACTGAGGCGGCAAAGGCGCCGTGACGCTCCCGGGAAGCAACAGACACCTCTCAAAGGATCGACAAGTAGGGAGCCCCGTACCGAGGTTATCCCAGTGGAACCCGGCCATCACCTACCTGAACGTGCTCGCGTTTGCGCACGAATCGGGTAGCGGGGACTCCCAAGCGGGGTCAGACCGGTGAGGTTGAGACCGCGACGCCATTTGGTGGCGGCACCGGCAGGCGCAAGCTCACCAGCGTAC
Organism: Actinomycetes bacterium; assembly: GCA_021816935.1. GTDB lineage: Bacteria > Actinomycetota > Acidimicrobiia > Acidimicrobiales > JAMCPL01 > JAKAWR01. The sequence continues at coordinate 109,837 of JAKAWR010000005.1, read as the reverse complement.
CCGCGCCCGGACGCGACAGCACCCGGAGATTCCCGCCAACGAGCTGAGCGCGCTCGTGCATCCCTGCGAGGCCGAGCCGGTCCGCCATCAGAAAGACCCGCATCGCCAAGGGCTCATCTGATCCGACCTGGGCGCGATCGTCCGGAAGTGGTTCCTCGGGAGCCATCCGGAAGCCGGTGCCGTCGTCGAGTACGACCAGCCTCACGATATCACTCTTGAAGGTGAGGCTCACAAGCACCCTCGATGCGTGCGCGTGGCGCTCGACGTTCGACAGGGCTTCCTGAGCAATCCTGTAAATAACCAACTCCTGACCCTTGTCAAGCCGGCGAAGCGACCCTGACACGCGAAGATCTATACCATTACCCTCCATCGGGTCCAGCCCGGGACCGGAGTCGTCGCCATGGTCGGCAGCTCGGCCCGCGACCAGGTGACGGAGCGAAGCAACCAGGCCGAGGTCGTCCAGAACGGACGGACGAAGTCCTGTGGCTATGTTGCGCAGCTCGGCTATAACGGCCTCCACCATGCCGCGAGTGGACGCCAGATCGGCACCTACGCTTTCGGGCAGCTCGGGCGCCTCCATTGTGAGGTCGATCCGGTGGCACAGGTGGACCAGGGACTGAACCGGTTCGTCGTGAAGCTCCTGGGCAATCCGGCGCCGCTCGTCCTCCTGCGCCTGCAGCACGTGCTTCGCATATACCTCGGCCCTTCTCTGGCCCCGCATCTCGGCCGTGACGTCATTAAATACCACCTGAACAAGGCCGGCTTCGGAGGTCGGATCGCCGCTGAGGCTGTGAACCACGGTATAGGTGGCCGTCAATACGTAGTCACGCCCGTCCGGCGCCGTGATGTGAACCGGTTCCGAGTGGTAACCGGCAGGGTGGAGCAGCTTCCGGGCTTCCCTATCGCCAACCATGTCCACTACGGGAGCACCGAAGAGAGCCCGGGTCGAGAACGCAAGCCGCGCAGCTTCGTTGACCTCCCTGATGGTCCCAGCCTGGTCCACGAGCAGAACGGGAGCCGAGTTGACCTCGAAGAGGGACCGGTACCGCTCCTCGGCAAGCGTTGCAGCCCGAGCTGCCTTCTCGATGGCAATCTGGGCAAGGGACTGGCGCTCCACCCGGGATCCTACGGCAGCAGCCACTACGAGCAAGCTCGCGATCTCAACCACATAAGCCCACGTATAGACCGAAGGTAGATGGCCGAGAATGCCGTTGATGGTGATGGTCACGATAGTTGCGAACGCAGCGAGAACCGCAGTTGCCATGGTTGCGGCCAGCCCGAAGCGCAGGGCCGCGTACAACACTGGCACACCGAATAGTCCGACTGCGATAAACGGCGGGATACCAACGCCGAATCCCTTGATTGCCGGTAGCCAGAGAAGCTCCTGAACGAGAATGGAGGCTCCTATCAGGATCTGGATGACCCAGAAGCGCCTCGCTCCCACCGGTGGAGGCCAAGCGGATTGAGAGTCACCCGGCAGCGGCGTAGCAAGGTAACGATTGGGACCCGCCCTGCGACCGTTGCCGCCCCGGTAATACCCTTGCCACCACTCCCACCACCCGATCAGGCCGTTCCGACGCCACCAACCCCTCCAGCCACCCTCCTCGCCGGGCCTACCAACGCCAGCCAGCGTTTGCTCAGTCCCGTTCTTTCCCGGGATCGACAAGGCCGTGTGCCACCGCGTACATTGAGAGCTCGGTGCGAGACTGAATGCCAATCTTGTCGAACATGTGCTCCAAGTGACTCTCTACCGTGCGTAGCGTGATACCGAGTTCCCGCGCAACCTGCTTGTTACGGTAGCCTCGGGCCACCAGTTGCGCTATCTCGACTTCCCGAGCGGTAAGCGGCGTCGACCCTCCTGCCTGCCCGCCGCCGCCTATCCCGCCCGCTATGGCGCTCCCGCCGCCGGAACCTCCGTGGCCGAGCACGACCCGCGGGAGCGACCTGTCAAGGATCATGGCCCCGGAACGCACCGCACGGATCGAGTCGAGAAGCTCACGTCCGGGAACGCTTTTCAGGAGATAACCGTGGACCCCGGCGTCCATCGCACTCTCCATGTACTGCTGCTCGGCATAAGCGCTAAGGATCAGCACTCTCGTGCCTGGAGACACGGTCGCGATCCGGCTGGCCGCCTCTATTCCCGTTATACCCGGAAGCCGGATATCCAACAACGCCACCTGAGGCTGCTTGCTCGCTGCTAACTCGACTGCTGTCTCCCCGTCGCCGGCCTCACCCACGACCTCCATGTCCGGACTGCGCTCGATGATCTCGCGGATACCCTCCCTCACCACGGCATGGTCATCCGCCAGGACGATCGTGATCGGTCCGGAGACGCCAGCAGACTCACCGCCCGAGCCTTCTACTACTCCGGGGGTGTCTTCTGCCACAACACTAACGTAGCACCGGACTTACGCTCCCGTAAATAGGAGCCTCATCACTACCTCGCCCCACCGCGGGACTCCACCCGCTCCCGCTACGCGATAGCCCAGACAATTAACGAGCAATCGTCACCTGCAGCCTTGTAAATCACACAGCCGGGCCGAAGTAGCCCGAAACGTCAAGAATCATGTTCGTTGCGGTGGCGCCAGAGTTGTAGACCTCCACGCCGCCCTGGGAATTCAGCCCGCCGATCACCATGTTCGCAACCGTGCTCCCGGCAACGAAGTTCACATCCGAAGTCGACGGAGGCAGTCCGACCGGGTTGACCGCGAGGAAGCCGCCCTTCGTCGGTGCAGCTACCGTGAGATTGCCCACGAAGCCAACAGCACCCGAAGGCACGAGATTCGTCCCGATACCCGCTATGGTTACTGCGTCCTCGGTCAGTGCGGGGATCGCCTGCAGCGCCCCGTTGCTAGCGGAAAGCGCCGATATCCCCGCACAATCGCCCAGCGCGCTGTTCGTCGAGCAGCGTGTGTCAGCGTAACGGGTGGGCGTGATCGGGTTGAACAGCGACCCGGTTTGGTTCTTGGAGGATCCATCGGTGTAGTAGCCGCTTATGTCCACTATCGCATCGGCGGCAGCAGAGCTGTACACGTCGATATAACCCGATGAGGGAACGTCCACCGTTACCCGGTTCGGCACCGCAGACTCACCCTTGGACCAGTTCAGGTTGGATACCGTGGCCCTCGGTGATCCATCCGGGTAGACAGTGAAGTACCCGGCACCAGCGCTAGTATCCGCGACGGTCACGTTCAGAACGACAGCCGATACCCCCGAGGACGGCACGCCATCTGCGGCATTGGATACGGCCACCTTATCGAAGGCATCTGCGGCGACGGTGCCAAGGGTCTTGTTGGCGGACGGGAGGCCGCTGCAGTCCGACAGCGACGGATTGTTCGCACAACGCGTATCCGCCAACCGGTATGGCTTTACCGAGTTGAACAGTCCTGCAGTCGAACCTGACCCCGGCGCTGAATAGTAACCCTGTACGTCGAGCTCGTAATCGACCGTTCCGGCGCCGGCACCATTCGCAACCGTAATCGTGCCGCCTGCCGACACTGGGATGGTCCCCAGGTTGGCTATCGCACCCTTCGATGTCTTCGCCCAGTTGATCGCTGACACCGGCGGCGGTGTACTACCGGTCGCGTAGAGCGTGAGGTAACCGCTGTTCCCCCCGAAATCGTCGACGGTGATGTTGACCACGACCGCGGCAACGCCTGTCAAGGGAACCGCGTCGGGTGAGGCTCCGGTGCCGTCTATCGTGACCTTCTCGGTGCTTCCCGCACTGAGGCTGGTCACTTGCGAATTCGCCGACGGCAAACTCTCGCCTGCGCAATAGGAGGGCGGTGATGCTCCGCCGCAGCGCGTGTCCACGACACGGAATGGGTTCAGCGGAGTGTACACGTAACCCGTTCCGGTAGGCGTGGCGGCGGTGATCGTATAAGAGGGCGTAGCGACCGGCGCGGTATCGCTGGAGGTGTACACGCCCATGGTGTACGGGCCCGCTAGCGGGTTGGTAACGTTGTCGACCACCACCTTCACTGCACCTGAGCCGGCGACGCCGCCCGGAACCGTGATCGTCACCGTCGTCCCGCTCACCGCCGGAGCCGTGGTAACAGGCTGCCCGTTAATGCCGTAGTCACCGGACACCGACGGCAGTATCGTGCCTGCCGGCGCCGTCAACGTGATCGTCGAGGCTCCGGAGGTCAGTTCCCCGGTCGCGCTCGTCGTGAAGCCGATGGTATAGGTCGCGTTGGTCGCGCCGGCCGTCGCCGGCGAGGGGCTCGGCCCGGTCACTCCGGTCACTCCCGTCGGCGCAATGTAGGTGAACTGATCGGCCGAGCTGGTCGGCGAGCTACCCGCGGAGGTCGTGACGACCACATTCACCGGGCCTGCACTACCCGGAGGCGATACCGCGGTCATCTCGGTGGACGAAACGAACGCGACGCTCGTACCGGCGGCTGTGCCGAAGTCGACAGTCGCGCTACTGGCGAAATTGGTACCTGTGATCGTAACCTGGGTCCCGCCCGCTGTCGGTCCCGAGGATGGCACGATTCCCGTCACCGTAGGTGCACCATTGACGATTGTATAGGGACTCGTGGACGCAGGCATGGTATCAGCGGAGGTGTAGACCCCCATCTGGTACGAGCCACCTGCAGGATTGGTCACGTTGTTTGCAACGATCGACACGGGCGACGACTTGGCGATGCTCACCGGGACCGTGATCGTCACGGTCGCTCCGGCGTTGGACAGGGCGATGCCAGTGGAGCCGACGGCCGTAGTGTTCACCGTGTAATCGGTATTGGCCGGACTGAATACCGTGCCCGCCGCCGCGGTCAGCGTAATGGTGCCCGTACCGCTTGCGAGGGCACCGACCGCGCTGGTATTGAAACCGACCTTGTAGGTGACACCCTTTGCACCACCCTGTGTATTGCTCGGCGCAGGCCCGCTTACGGCGGACACCGCTGAACCGATCGTATAGCTCGGCGTCGACGCAACTTCGGTATCGGCCGAAGTGTACACGCTCATCGTGTAGGTCCCATCCGTCGGGTTGGTGACATTGCCCGCGACCACCGTTGCCTGGGTGGAGTCACCGATGCTAGCCGCGGCGGGAACCCTGATGGTCACCGTGTCCCCGCCATTCGAGAGGTTAATGCCTCCCGTCGCAACGGGGTCGTTGTCGACCGTGTAGTCCGTACTCGCCGAGCTGAACGCCGTGCCCGCCGTCGCCGTCAGCGTGATCGTAGCGCCCGTACCGGTAAGGGGTCCGGTGGGGCTCGTCATGAAGCCAACCGTGTAGGTCACTCCCGTCGCCAAGGCGATCTGACTCGACGGGCTCGGCCCGGTAACGCCAGACACCGTGGTTCCAGTGATCGTGTAGACCGGCGAAGCAACCGGCACCAGGTCGGACGATGTATTCACGTCCAGCGTGTACGTGCCGCCCGGCGGGTTGGTCACACCTGTGATATCGACTGCCACCGGTGCCGAGGCGCTCACGGCTACCGGTACGGTTATCGTGACCGTGCTAGTTCCCCCGCCGCTTATGTTGGCCACGGCGCTGCCGTTGACCGTGTACGCCCCGACAGAGTTCGGGAATACCGTGAGCGTGGGAGCGGTCAGCGTGATCGTGCCACTGTTCGCCGCTAGCGAACCGCTGGCGCTCGTGGTGAATCCGATCGTGTAATTCGCGCTCGTACCGGGTGTGTTGGTCGTCGGTGATGGCCCGCTTACGGCGCTGACCGACGAACCGATCGGGTAGTTGGCCGTGTAGGCAATGAAGGTATCGGACGAGGTTGATACCGCCATCTGGTAGCTGCCCTTCGACGGATTGGTAACGCCGGTTATGACCACGGTAACGGAAGTGGCGTTACTGATCGACACCGGCGTGGTCAGCGTAATGCCGTTCGTGTTCCCACCACTCGGCGCCGCAGTCACAGGCGTTCCGTTGACAGTGTAGGCGGATGCGCTGGGCGGGAACGACGTATTCGAGCTTGATACGGACAGGGTAATAGTTCCCGTGCCCGCAGCGAGAGCACCGGCTGCACTCGTCGTGAACGACACCGTGTAAGTAGATGCCACAGATGGCGCGCCGGGGTTCGGCGACGGACCGCTCGGGTTGCTGACCGATCCCTGTACCTGGTAGGTCGGGGTGTCCTTCGGTGCCAGATCCGCCGAGGTGTTGACCGCTATGACATACGTAGATCCCGGTCCGGGGTTGGTGACGCCGGAGGCTACGACGCTGACGGTGTTGCCCCCACCGACAGCTGCCGGCACCGTCACGACCGCGGTCGCAGCAGAGTTCTGCAGGGTGACGGCGCTGGCCGCCTGAGCGCCGCCGCCGTTTACGCCCACGGTGTAACTCGATGCGCCCGAGGGGAATACCGTCCCGGCCGGCGCGGCAATCGTAATCGTCCCCGTGCCTGCCGCCAACGCCCCCGATGAGGTTGCGTCGAACCCGATCGTGTAAGTAGCCATGGCGCCCGACCCGTCATCTGCCAGAGGTATCGACGGTCCGCTTACGCTGGTCACCTGACTCTCGATCGTGTAGATCGGAGTCTCTTGGGCCGCCTCATCGGAGAGCGTGGCAAAGTAGTCACTGTAGGTTCCCGCTGTCGAGGGATTGGTCGCCCCATTCACGACGATGTCGACGTTAGTCGAGGCACCCACGCTCTGCAGTCCGCGAAGAGTCAGGTTGACACAGGAATCCCCTACCGGGGCGGAGAAGCCGGGCGGGCAGGTGTGGGTCAGGGTCGCGCTGTCGGCAACCCCGTCCACTACGTAGTCGCTTACAGTCGCGGGAAGCGAACTCGTCGGACCGACGATCGTGATCGTATCCCCGCCTGCAAGCGCCCCCGTCGGGCTCGTGGTGAATGAGAACTTGTACTGGACGCCCGAGGCGCTCTGCGCAAGGTTTGACAGCGCAGGCGTCCCAGGACTGCCAACGCCGGAATAAAGCGTGATACTGGGCGCTGAGACGGTTCCCGATGCGGAGAACGGCTTCAGATCGAGGGCATCCGCCGATGTCGTGATGTCCAGATCGTAGGCTCCCGCTACCGGTCCGTTCGTAACGCCGGTGACCACGACGGCAACTGGTGTATCTGCGGCAATGTTCTGAGCGGCCGCCGTCGTGATCGTTGCCGTGGAATTGCCGTTCGAGAGCGAGACGGAGGCGGCCGTTATGCCGGTGATCGTATAGCTGGAGGCCGTTGACGGGAATGTACCACCGGAGGTCCCCGCGGGGCTGGACGCAGGCGGTGCCGCGGTCAGTGCGATTGTCGAACTGCCGCTGAGCGCCCCGGCACTGCTCGTCGTGAAGCCGATGTTGTACTGCACTCCTGCCGCCGAAGTGGCATCGCTCGACGACGTCCAGGTTGGAGAGGTTACCGAGGTCGGTATCGCAACGATCGTATAGACGGGACCGGTACTCGGTGTGACGTCCGTGCTCGTCGCGGCTGTGAAGGTGTAGCTCGTCGATGCGGACCCCGGGTTCGTAACTCCGTTAATATAGACCGTCACCTTGCCTCCGGCGCCGACGGTGACGGGCATGTAGAGCGTGACCCCATATGTCGCCGAGCCTTCCAGTCCGACGGCGGGAACGCCGTTCACGACATAGTCCGATGCCGACGTGGGCAGGGCGGTCGTGGCCGCGGAGCTCGTGAGCCCGACTGTTCCCGCTCCGGTAGGCGCGGCGCTGTTCCCGTTCAACCCTCCGGTAGAACTCGTGTAAAAGGAGACCTCATAGGTATTGCCGCTCGTAGTCGTATAGTCGTTCGGGGTTATAACGGGTCCGCTGACGCTTGACACCGCAGTTGCGCTGGGCGAGCCGACGTCATACCACGCACTCTCCACCGGCGTGGTATCGGTTGAGGTGAACACCTGGAGCTGATACCGCCCGGTTCCGAGGTCCGTCGAGGCGTTAAGCGTTACGGTTACAGCAGAGTTCGCACCGATCGTCACCGGGACGGTAAGGTTGACGTCGGCCGAACCGCCACCGCTCACCGACGCGGGGTTGCCGTTTACCTTTGCGCCGGAACTCGACCAGTCGAGCCCGCTGGGTGCGTCCACCGATATCGTGCCGCTACCGCTGGCCAAGCCGCCACTTCCACTTGTCGTGAACGTTATCGTGTAGGCTCCGGCTGAATCTGCCGACGTCACGCCGCTGATAGCGGTGGCGGAGTTGATTGCATAGCTCTGCGTCAGGGCCGGATACTCGTCCGCGCTGGTCGCCACCAAGCCTGTCTCCGACGTATTGCTGGTCACCGAGGGGTTGGTGACATTTGACGCCACCACCGTGACCGGAGCCGAACCGGCAACGGCCACCGGAGTCGTCAGAACGGCACACGCGTAGCCGGCCGGCGGGATGGCGGCAGGGCACACGTTCGACACCGTAACGGACACGGCCACGTTGTCCACCGTATAATCGCTTCCCGAAGTGGGGAAAACTGTGCCTGTAGGACCCGCCAACACTATCGTTCCGGAGTTTGCCGCGAGCGCTCCCACGGATGTGGTCGTAAAACCGTATGTGTAGGTGACCGCCGCAGCGGTCGACGCATTGGGGTCGGTCGCGGAAGACGACAGGGTAGGACCGATCGCGCTCGTCACCTCGTTCGACGACGTAAAACTGTCAGACCCGGTCGTATCGGTCGGCAACGCCGGCACCGGTGCGGCGTCGGTCGAATCCGAGGCGTCGATCGAATAGGTGCCTGGTGTCGCGGTGTTCGTCACCGCATTTGCAGTGACAGTGAGGCCCGTGCCGGCATTGACCGCACCGGCCGGGTTCAGCAATGTGACCTGAGCCGTGCCGCCACCCGAGACGATCGAGCCCACTGTCACGGCACCGTTGGACCCGGCCCCGACCGTATAGTCGGTCGCCGCAGCAGAAAACGTGGTTCCCGACGGACCCGCCAGCGTGATGGTGCCATTCGACGCCAGTCCGTTCGTGGCGTTGAAGGACACCTCGTATGTCTGCCCGCTGGATCCGGCAAGAACGACGCCACCCGGCGCAGGTTCCTTCAAATCAACCAAGGTGACCGCAGTGGGCTGCGTCACGACCACGTAATTGGCGGACGGTACGGCCACAGTGTCCGACGAGGTCGACACCATGATCGAGTAGCTTCCCGCGGACGACGGGTTTACTACACCGTACGCTACGACGGAGACGCTTCCGGAGTCCGGAACCGCCACGGGCAGGACAACGCACACCGCCGCCGCCGGAGACGTCATGGACGTTCCGCTGCACGATCCGCTCGATACCGTCTGTATCGACGAAGCAGCGACGTCATTCACGGTATAGTCCGATGCCGTAGCCTGGAATTGGGTGCCCGCGGGACCCTGGATGACGATGCCGTTGCTGGTCGTCAACGCGCCACTGGCGCTCGCCTCGAAGGAGAACGCGTATACCGAGGAGAGGCTGACGTAATCGTTCGGTGAAAGCGAAATTGGCGAAAGCGACGAGATGGACGTCGCGGCTGCCAGAATCGTATAACCGGTACTGTACACGACTCCAGAATCCGCAGAGGTACTTACCCCGAGTTTGTACGTCCCAGCCGGCGGGTTCGTGACTCCGTTCACGACGACCTGTACCAGCGTATTGTTCGGAACGCTCGCCGGTGTCGTGATCGTCACCGTGGCGTTGCTGTTGGACAGGCTCGGAGTCGCGGAAACATCAATTGCCCCCGCGTAAGAAGAACAGGGCGGTCCTCCGGCGCTGTTGCATACGTTGACCGTATAGGCACTCGCCGTGGGCGGGAAAGCAGTCCCTGTCGGTGCCGTTAACGTAATAGTGCCGGACCCGCTTGCGAGTGCGCCCGCGGAACTCGTCTCGAAGCCGATCGTGTAGATCGACGACACTGCCGCCGTCACCGGGCTCGGACTCGGCCCCGACACATTGGAAACCGATGTGGCTGCCCCCGCCACCTGACCGAGCAACGGCAGCATGCCCAGCCCGGAAACCAGCGCAAGAACACCGCCCGCGAGGGCGCGAAAAGCCCTCCGGCGGCGACCGTCTGCAGACTCCATGCCGTGCTCCACCGTACGCCTCTCGCCTGGACTGATCAGCCTATCCTCGCGCATGGTTCAATGATCCTCCTTGACGACCGATCTCTTATCTCTGCATCTGGCCAAATGGCCCGCCAGGCAACACAGGTCACCAGACGGGCGATATTGCACACGAAGTGTGATCTTAACAAGTACGGCGGCACCTGTCAAGCACAAATGTCTGAAGCGGGTGCATCCACCGGCGCGGGATCACCTGTGGCAATAGCGACGCTACTGGTACCAGCCCATCACGTCAACGAGCACATCGGTCGAACCGGCGCTGTTGTACAGCGTGATGGAACCCCCCGAGCCCAGTGTCGCTATGACCATATTCGCCACCGTCTCTCCGCTAATCCAGTTAAGGTTCGAGGCCATCGGCGACGTCCCGCCGGGAAAAGCCGTGAGATACCCATTACGGGTCGTGTTGGTTACGGTCACGTTGATCGCCACGGCGCCGGCCCCGGCAGGCACACCCGCAAGCCCGGTCACCTGGACGGTGAGCTCGCCGTTGGGTGCAAGGGTCCTCCCGTTGCACTGCGCGGCCGCTCCGGCAAGCCCAGAGGGATTGCCGGTCCTCGTGTCACAAATCCTTACCGGGGCCGCCTCTGCATTGAACTGGGCCCCCGAACCGCCTGCAGCCGTGAAATACCCTGTCACATCGACTACGGCATCGCTGCCTGCAGCGTTGGACACGAGGGAGATCTGGCCGACCGTGTTGACAGGGACGATGACCGCGTTCGGAACAGGACCCTGGCCCACGTGGAAGTTGAGGTTGGACGCCATGGGTGCCCCGATGCCTGCGGGGTAGACCGTAAGGTAGCCGTTGCTCGTGAAACCGACCGCGGTCACGTTCAGCGACACCGCCGCCACTCCGGAGAGAGGCACGCCGCCGTTGCCGGTCACCTGGACCGTCAGGGGTGCGCCGCTCGTAAGAGTGTGCCCATTGCACTGAGCGTCCGGCCCCGACAGCCCCGACGGGTTCCCGGCACGCGAGTCGCAGATCCTGGCCGGCGCAAGCGGCTCGTAGAGGCCCTCTCCAGCGCCTCCCGGCACCGAGTAGTAGCCCTCGACGTCGATCACGACATCGGTTGCCGTGTTGGACGTCACGGCTACCTGGCCTCCTGTGCCAACGCCGACCTCCACGAGGTTTGCCACGATGTCGCCCGTGTGGAAGTTGATGTTGGAGGCGGTGGGAGCGGGTTTACCAGCGGGATAGACGGTGAGGTAGCCGTTCCCCGACGGGTCGACGACCGTCACGTTGAGGGCCACCGCTGACACCCCGGCTGCAGGCACCCCGGCAATACCGGTCACGGTCACGTCGAGCACCCTTCCGGGCGGTGCAAGCGTCTTGCCGTTGCATTGCGCGGCCACTCCCGACAGCCCCGACGGGTTGTTCGGCCGTGTGTCGCAGATCCTCGCTGGCGTGAGCGGCGTGTAGGCAGCCTCGTAGGTGAAATGATCTACCGCAGACTTGGCGCTGGTCCCACCGTAGGTGGAGACGGTCACATCGACCGTCCCGGGCGCCTCTGCGGGAGAGACGGCACTTATCTCGCTCGACGATACCACTGTCACCTTCGTGCCTGGCGCGGTGCCGAACGCTACGGTGGCGCCGGCGATGAAATCGGTACCCGATATAGTCACAGCTGTGCCTCCCGTTGCCGGCCCGCTGGAAGGACTCACACCCGTGACGACCGGAGGTGACGGCGTCGCGATGCTGTAAGAGGGACTTGCGGCCGGGACCTGGTCTGCCGAGGTCGTCACCGTTACGGTGTAGTTGCCGGGCGCCGGGTTGACAACGCCGGCAATCGAGAGCGAGACGCTGTCACCCCCTGAAATCGGGATAGGCGTCGTCACGGTCACGTCGTTCGTCCCGCCCCCCGAGATCACCGTTGCAGCCGCGCTCTCGATTGGCAGGGCCGATAGATCCGTCACCGTGTAGCTCGAGGTCGGCACCGGGAAGGCGGTCCCACTCGGGGCGTCGATCGTGATCGTCCCCTTGCCGACTGCAAGAGCTCCGGATCCTGCGGGACTGTTCGAGGTGGTAAAGCCGATCGCGTAGTTCGCCTGCTCACCCCCTATGGCGGGTATGACGCTGACCGACACCCCGGAGACGGACGTGCCGATCACGTAGTCAGGTGTGTTCGCGGGCTGGATGTCCGCGCTCGTGCTGACAGCGGTCGCATAAGTCCCCGCAGGCGGATTCGTCACCGCGCTGATCACCAGCTTCACGGCTCCGCCGTCGGTGATGTCGACCGGGGTCACCACGCAGACGTCGTTGGATGCAGCACCGTAGCTACCGGGCGCGCCGCATGTGCCTGACGAGTTGGTCTCCAGGCTCGTAGACGCCACGCCGTTCACCACGTATTCGGAAGCTGCCACCGGGAACGCGGTACCCGCAGGTGCCGCTAGATCCATCGTACCGGAGCCGGCCTTCAACGCCCCTGACGCGCTCGCCGAAAAGGTGAAGGTGTACACGGCATTGAGCGCGCCTGCGGAGGAAGGCGTCGGTGACGGACCCGCGAGGCCGGTGATCTGCGCCCCGATCGTGTAGCCGGTAACCGAGCCGGGCCCCGGCACCGTATCGGACGACGTGACGACCGAAGCCTGGTAGGAGCCGGCCCCCGGATTGGTGGCACCGGAGATGACGACGGATACGCTTCCCGAATCACCCACGTTGACCGGAGTCGTGATCGTTACACTTGAACCGGTGACCGAGACCGTTGACGCGGCCACGCCGTTGACGGTGTAGCCAGCGCCGTTACCGGGAAGCACCGTTCCGGTCCCGAACGTCACGCTGATCGTCCCGCGCCCAGCCACGAGGGCCCCACTCGAGCTTGTGCCGAACGTAACCGCGTACTCGGCAGGAGCCGACCCGCCAAGTTGGGGATCGGGGTTTGTGGAAAGGAACGGGTAGTTCGGAGCTGTACCGGCCGGCACGCTGACGGTCGGCATGACCGCACCCGTCGTGGACGACCCGATCACGTAGGCGGGCGTCGCAACCGGGGCCTGATCCGTGCTCGTAGACAAGGTGTCGGCGTACTGCCCGGCCGCCGCCGGGTTGATGACGCCGCTTACCGTCAGGTCAACCGTGCCCCGGGGAGCAATGTTCACCGGTACCGTTACGGTTGCAGATGCACCGGCGCTACCTCCTCCCGAACCGGCAGAAGCCGCTACGCCGTTGACCACATAGCTAGCGGGACTGGCAGACCCCGACGGCAGCGTCGTGCTCGCGGCCGGAGCTATCGTGATCGTGCTCGCTCCGCTGCAGAGGTTCTCGGTACCGCATCCTCCCGTAGCCGAGCTCACGCTGAAGCCGTAGGTGTACCTGGCCGTCGCACCCTCCGAGGCAGGCGAGGGAGCCGGACCCGACAGGTTCGAGATCGAGGTGGGCTTGGCCATAACGGAGAACGTTGCCGGGCTGGTGCTGGCGGCGGCGGTCGGGTTTGCCGAGGTGGCATCGTACACCTTGTAACCGGCCGATGGGGTGGTGTCGTTCGTGACCCCGCTCACCGAGACGAGAACCGTTGCCCCCGCTCCCACGTCCACCGGAGTCGTCACGCTGAAGCATGGCGCGCTGGCGCAGCCGCTCGTCGAGACCGCAGGGGCCACGACCCCGTCGACGACGTAGTCGCCTGCCCCGGAAGGAAAGACCGTGGTGGACGCAGTCGTCGTGATGGTAATCGTGCCACCCCCGGCGTCAAGGTTGCCGGGGCTTCCGCTTGCCGCTGTACTCGTCATGAGACTGAACGCGTAGTGCGCCACCGACCCGGAATAGTCGGGGGTCACCGTGGGCGCCGCAACCGCGGTCACGGTTCCCGGCGGCGTGCCGATCACAACGAATGGGCTCGTCGCACCATTGAAGTCGGTACTGGTCGAGAGTGACCAGGTGTAGTTGCCCGCAGGCGGATTCGTCACTGAAGAGATTGCGATTGTAGCGGTACCACCTGAACCCACTGATACCGGCGACGCGATAGTCACCGCGGAACCGGCGCTTCCTCCGCCCGAGCCGGACGGCGCTGCGGTACCGTTCACCTTGTAGTCACCCGGGCTGGCGCTCGCCGGCGGCAGGACCGTTCCCGAAGACGGGGTGAGGCTGATGAGGCTTGATCCTGCGCAGAGGTTATCAACCCCGCAGGACCCCGTAGCGGAACTCGTAGTGAAGCTCACGGTGTAGGTGACCCCGCTCGCATTCGCGCTCGAGTCGCTCGGGTTGATCGACAGGCCGGACACCTGGTCGGCCGTCGGAGTCACAGTTGTGTACCTCCCGGAGGCCGCTGCTGCCTTATCGGCTGAAGTCGACACCGACAAGGTATTGCCGGAGCTCGCCGTAGTTGCCCTGACTCCCGCGACCGTGACCGTGACCGTGACCGCGCCGCCCACGGCCACAGGCGTAGTGATGGTCACGCTGCGCGTAGCGCCGCCCCCTGGCGCTACCGTTACCGGTACGGCCTGAGACGTATCGCTGGTCGCGCTAACCGTGTATTCACCCGCAGCAGCCGGGAAGGCCGTGCCGGATGGGCCGGTGATCGTAATCGTCCCTTTCCCCGCGGCCAGGGCACCTGCGGCGCTCGTCGTGAAGCCGATGCTGTAGACGGCTGGGACTCCTGTCACCTCGGGCGACGGGTCGGTCGCCACGGTGAGACCGGTTACCGTCGAATAGATTGTGAAGGCGGAGGAGGTCACCGGCTGCAGATCGGAACTCGTATACACGGTGAGGGTGTACGTACCAGCCGGAGCGTTCGTTACTCCTGTCGCTACCAGATCCACGCCCGACGAGTCGCCCGCTCCGGTACCCGCCGGCATGGTCAACACTACGCAGGGAGCCGTACAGCTCGCCGGCGAGACCGACACGGCCGAGACGGATGCGCCGTTAACCGTGTAGTCAGATATGCTTCCCGGCAGCGTCGTGCCTGCAGGGGCCTCCACTGTGATCGTACCGGAACCCGCCGCGAGGGCGCCCGATGCCGATGTCGTGAAGCCAAGCCCGTACGCTGCCGCCGAGCCCGCACCGTCAGGGACCGGGTTGCCCGATGCCGGAACACCGGCGCCGACCGAGCAGCAGGTAACAGCCGTCACCGTCGTCGGCGTCGGCGCGATCGTATAGCTCGCGCCTTGCACCACCTGGGTGTCGGCGGAAGTCGCAACACTGAGGCTATACGACCCCTCGGGCGGGTTATTCACCCCGCTGAGCGCGAGGACCACGATCCCGGAGTCCGGAACATCGACTGGTGTCGTGATGACGACCTTGGCCGTCCCCATGCCGGACACCGCCGCCGGTACCATACCGTTCACCACGTATCCGGAGAGCGATCCGGGAAATCCGGTACCACTCGGGCCCGTTAGTGCCAGCGTCCCTGCTCCCGCAGCAAGAGCCCCCGTTCCACTCACGGTGATCTTGAGTCCATACGAAGCCGCCGAAGCGGCGAAGTCCGGCGAGGGGTTGCCCCCAACGGGCGTGCCCGACGGCTGCAACGTGCAGCATGCGTTCACCGTCACCGCCGTAGGTGCCGTGACGATCGTGTAGGACGGCACCGCGGCTGGCACGGTGTCTGACGAGGTCGCTACCGTCGCACCCGTGTAGCTGCCTGCGGACGGGTTAGTGACGGCGTTGACTGCCACCGATACCGCCGCCGAGTTCCCGACGGCCACGGGCGTCTGTAACGTGACATCAGCGGTTCCCCCGCCGGACGTGATCGTCGTCACGGCAACGTTGTTCACCGTGTAGTCGCTTGGCGTGTTGGGGAACACCGTGGCCGGTGAACCTCCCGGGAAGTCCAGAGTGATCGTACCGGTTCCGGCCGCGAGCGACCCCGACCCGCTCACCGTGAAGCCGATCGTGTACAGCGACGTCGTCGTTGCGGTAGCCGGGTTCGGCTCCGGCCCCGTCACACCCGACACCGACGTCCCCGACCCGTATGCCGCCGCAGGAAACAGGACGCAAGCGGCCAGCAGGGCCACAATGCCCGCCACGGTCCCCCCTACGCGCGATCTGCCTTCCGGGCGCGACACGCTCTTCTCGTTCTTCATCATGCTGACCTCCCGGTAATCAGCGGCTCGCAGAACCGCCCAACGGTCCAACACTCCGACCAGATCCAAGACTGATCACCCTGTAACTAACGCGAGCCGAGCGTTCCCCTTACTGTACCCACCCAGGCCCCCGAATCGATCCGGATGCGTAGGCAGCGAGCACGCCTGTCGTAGCCCGATCCGGCAGGGGGGCCAGGTCCGGCGTTGCCGGCACTCTCGCAACGGCCCGGCAAGCGCCAGGGGCCGGAGCTCCGGCGAGGCACAGCCGGGCGGACCGGTGAACGCGAAGGACCGGGGCTGGGAAATCCCAGCCCCGGTCCTCTCACTACTTCCGGCGGATCACCGCCGGTCCGTCTGAACCGCTTCTACAGGTACCAGCCCAGGACGTCTACGATAACGTCAGAACCGGTCGAGTTGTAGATGCTGATCGTTCCGGTGCCACTGAGCGTAGCAATCACGTTGTTCGCGACCACCTCGCCGTCCACCCAGTTCAGGTTCGACACCGTCGGCATCGTCCCGCCTGGGAACACCGTCAGGTAACCACTGCCAACCGTGTTAACCACAGTGACATTCAGGGCAACCGCCGTCGCCGAGAGCGGCACACCGGCCAGCGAGGCAACGTTGACGGTCATCGTCCCCTTAGCACCTATCGTCTTGCCATTGCACTGGGCGTTCGCACCCGACAGCCCTGACGGGTTGTTCGCCCGGGTGTCACAGATCCTCGCCGGTGCCGGCTCTGCGTTGAACTGAGCCCCGGAGCCGCCCGCTGAACTGTAGTAGCCGACCACATCGATCGCCACGTTCGTGGCCGCATTCGACACCACGTCGATAGCGCCACCACTGCTCACCGGCACGATCACCGCATTCGGGACCGGTCCGTGACCCTTCAGGTAGTTCAGGTTCGAGGCCGTTGGCGCAGATCCTCCAGCAGCGTACAGGCTCACGTAACCGGTCGAAGCGAATACCGCCCCGGCCGCTGTGCCGATCGCAGTCACGTTCAGGGCCACAGCCGCAACGCCCGTCGCCGGGACCGGGCCGACCCCTGCCACGTTGACCACGAGCGGCGTGTTCGCCGCCAGCGTCTTGCCGCCGCACTGTGCCGCAGCACCCGACAGCCCTGACGGGTTGCCGCTACGGGTATCGCAAATCCTGGCCGGTGCGAGGGCATTGTAGAGCCCTGCGCCGCTACTCGACGGCACCGAGTAGTAGCCTTCAACGTCGACCAGGACATCAGTAGCCGCGTTCGACTCCACGGAAATCTGGCCATTCGTTCCAACTCCCACTTCAACCAGGTTCGGGACGATATCGCCCTTACTGAAGTTGAGGTTCGACGCCGTTGGTTCGGTAGCGCCAGCCGGGAAGACCGTCACGTAACCGTTGCCGGCCGGATTGACAGCGGTCACGTTCACGACCACCGCAGACACTCCGGTCGCCGGTACGTTCGCAAGGCCCGTTACTGTCACGTCAAGAGCCTTGTTCGCAGCAAGCGTCTTGCCGCTGCACTGTGCCGCAGCACCCGCCAGGTTCGACGGGTTGCCGCTACGGGTATCGCAAATCCTGGCCGGCGTCACCGCGGTATAGGCCGACTCGTAGGTGAACTGGTCGGCTGAACTCGTAGCGCTCGTGCCACCTGCCGTCGTCACCGTCACGTCAACCACGCCCGTGTTCTCGGCCGGGGACACCGCCGTAAGCGCTGTTGGCGACAGCACCGTTACGCCGGTCGCCGCGTCAGTACCGAAGTCCACGGTAGCACCCGACACGAAGTTCGTGCCGCTAACCGTCACAGTCGTCCCACCAGACGTCGGTCCCACGGTCGGGCTGATGCTCGCCACCGTCGGTACCGTCGACACGTAGGTGAACTGGTCGGCAGAAGTCTTTGCACTCGTACCGCCCTTCGTCGTCACCGTCACGTCCACAACGCCGACACTTCCCGCAGGAGAGGTCGCCGTGACCTCCGTCGAGTTGACCACTGTCACGTTTGTAGCAGCGTTCGCCCCGAAGTCAACCGTAGCCCCGGCAAGGAAGTTGGCTCCGCTGATCGTCACGGCGGTACCACCGGTGTTCGGGCCGCTCGTCGGGATCACCGCCAGGACCGTGGGTGCTGGCGGCGCCGCCAACGAATACGAACTACTCGTTGTCGGGATCTGGTCAGCCGACGTGGCGACCGTCAGCGTGTAGTTGCCCGCATCCGGGTTCGTCACGCCGCTGATCGCTATCGTAAAGCTGTCGCTGTTGGCGATCGCAATGGGCGTCGTTATCACCACGGTGTCGCTGCCGCCGCCGGAAACGGCCGACGCGGCCTGTATCTGAGCGGACGTCGTGTCATCGACCACGTAGTCGCTTGCCGCTGTGGGGAAGACCGTACCCGACGGTGCCGTCACGGTAATCGTCCCGGTTCCTGCTGCAAGAGCTCCGGACGAACTGGCCGAGGTGGCAATCGCGTAGCTCGCAGTTTCGTCGCCAACCGCCGGGTTCGCGACGACCGTCACCGCCCCGGGTGCCGTCCCAATCACGTAGGTATTCGTACTCACCGGTGAAGTGTCCTGCGACGTATTCACCTTGATCGAGTATTTCCCACCGGTGGCCGGGTTGGTCACGTTCGATACCACAAGGCTCACGCTTCCCGACGCCGCAACGTTGACCGGCACCTTGAAGGTAACCGACGGACTACCGCCACCGGCGGTTATACCGGTCGATGCCACGCTGTTCACCACGTAGTCCGCGGCCGTATTCGGGAAGGTCGTCGCCCCGCTCGTGTCATCGAGGGTGATCGTGTCGACCTTCGCCACGCTCAGCGCACCCGTGGCACTCACTACGAAGCTGAAAGTGTACGTCGAGTTCGACGCCACGCTGGCCGGGTTCGGGTTCGGACCGGTCAGGTTCGTGATCTCCGATCCGATCGTGTAGGCACTGGCGAGCGTCTCCGGAATCGTGTCCTGCGACGTGGACACGACGACCGGATAGGTGCCGCCGCCCGCATTCGTGACCCCAGCGATCACGACCACCACCGTGCCGGAAGCGGCCACGCCAACCGGAGTCGTGATCGTGACGCTATTCCCGTTGACAGGTGCCTTCGGGGCTGCGACACCGTTCACTGTGTAGGCGCTTGGCGCCGCAGGAAGGGTCGTGCCAGTTCCGACCACGACCGTGATCGTGTCGGTACCACCGGTCAGTGCCGTGGTGGCAGTGAACTTCACGCCGTACTCCGCTCCCGTCGCGCCGGCATTCGACGGAACCGGCTCGCTGGTCACGAACGGGTAGTTAACTCCGCTCGGCATCGATATGGCACTGACCGAATCTCCGATCGTGTAGGCAGGCGTCGAGGAAGGCGCCAGATCGGTGGTCGTGGCAATCGTGTCGGTGTAGCCCGTCCCGGGCGTACCAGGATTCGTAGCTCCGCTCACGACGATCTTCACACTTCCGCCCGGACTGACGTTCACCGGCGGCGCGATCTCCACAGGCGTACCGGCCGAGCCGCCGCCGGTGATGTTGCCGCTCTGGACCACCAGCCCGTTGACCACGTAATCGGTGTTCGTGCTCGGCAGCGTCGTGGAAGCATCAGGTGTGATGCTGATCCAGCTCTGCTGCGTATTCGCAACCAGGTTGTAGATGCTACCGGTAGCGGTCGCGGAGCTCACGTCGAAGGTGTAGGTGTACTGCGCCGTAGCGCTGACCGTAGCGGGGTTCGGGTTCGGCCCTGCAAGCCCGCTGATCGACGTGGGCACGGGGCTGATCGAATCTGGCGGGGTCGGACTGTTGACCACCACACCCGCTATCGCCACCGGATCGGCAGACGTCTCCACATCGGCTGTGTAATTGGTCGGCGACGTAACCGTCGGGTTGGTCATACCGTTGATGACCACGTATATGACAGCCCCCCCGCCGATCGCGACCGGAGTCGTGATCTCCACACACGGGGCCGTGCAGCCCGCCGGATTCACCGAAACGGTCGTCGCAACCACCCCGTCGACCACGTAGTCCGACGCGGCGGACGGGAACGTCACGCCGGCGGATCCGGTGAGGGTAATTACGCCCGCACCTGCGCCGAGCTCTCCAAACCCACCGCTGTGGAAGGTGTACACCCACTGGGCAGCCTCGCCGCTGTACGGCGGCGTTGCCGTGACCGAAATGGCCGCCACCGATTCGTTCGGCGTCCCGATCACGTAGTCGTTCGTCGTCGCGGCAGTCGTATCGGCACCGCTTACGGCCGGCGGGGTAACCGTAGACAGGCTCGCGATGTAGTTGCCCGCGTTCGGGTTGGTGGAATCCCCGATGCTCACGGTCACGCCGGCGCTCGGAAGGACGCTGACCGGCGATGTGATGGTGATCGCATCACTGTTGTGCCCTGCGGCCACCGTAGCCGCCTGGCCGTTGACGGTCACGGTAGCGCTGTTACTCACGTCGAAGAGGGTGCCCGACGTAGCGGTGATGCCGATCTGCGAGGTGCCGCCGACCAGGTTGTACGTGACGTTGCCCGGTGCGGTTGCCGAACTCGTCGTGAAGCTCACGCTGTACGTGACTCCCGACGCGTTCGCGCTGGCGTCGCTGACCGAGAGCTGAGCGTTCTCGACTTGATCCGTTGTCGCCGCGACAATCGTAAGGGACGTCCCGGGCTCCGCCGTCGCAAGATCGGCGGAGGTGCTCACGGTGAAGTAGGGCTTGGCGGGCGCGTCATAGGTGCCTGCGGCAGGGTTCGTCACACCGTTGATGGTGACGTCCACCAGGGCGCTCGCGGCGATCGCGACCGGGGTCGTGATCTCGACGCACGGCGAGGTGCAGCCGGCAGGATTCACGGAAACCGTCGTCGCGGGAACCGCCTTGGAGGTGTTGTACAGCAGAATGTCGCTGACCGTGTAGTCCGAGGCCGCCGCCGGGAAGGAGGTGCCGCTCGGCGCGTCGATCGTGATCGTTCCACTTC
The DNA here is from genome assembly GCA_021816935.1 of Actinomycetes bacterium. GTDB lineage: Bacteria > Actinomycetota > Acidimicrobiia > Acidimicrobiales > JAMCPL01 > JAKAWR01. The sequence goes on along the minus strand of JAKAWR010000005.1, from coordinate 88,917 downwards.
CGGCCGCGAGTGAACCCGACGCACTCGTGGTGAAGTCGACGCTGTACACGCCAGGCGATGCAGCCACGTTGGGCGATGCAGCCACGACCACGCTCGTCACGGTCGAGTAAATCGTGTAGTTACCGCTCACCACCGGCTCCATGTCCGAGGTGGTCGATACCGTCATGGTGTCGCTCGTCGATGAGGTGGACGGGTTGGTGACGTTCGCTATCACGATGTTCACGTGACCGGAATTGCCGACGTTCGTCGGCGTCAAGATGCACACCTCGTTACCAGGGGTGGTGTAAGTGGTGGCGGTACACGTGCCACCGCTCACCGTTTCCAGCGAGATCGCCGTGACGCTGTTCACCGTGTAGTTGCTCACCGAGGTCGAGAACAGCGTGCCCGAAGGTGCATCGAGAACGATCCCGCCCGGAGGGGTGCTCGAAGTGCTGAGGGCGCCCGTGGCGCTGGCGGTGAAGCCCACGCCGTAGGTAGCGCTGGTCACGCTGGTGCCGTTCGGATTCGGGTTGCCGTTCACCGCGTTCCCGGCGTTGACCGCGCAGCAGACGACTCCGGTCACCGCCGTCGGTGCGGGGAGGATGGTGAAGACATCCGGCGTTACGCCCGCTACCGGGTTCGTGTCCGAGGAGGTGGAGAAGGTGAGCGCGTCCGTGTTCGGACTCGTCGTCGCCGGCGGGTTGGTGACGCCGCTCATGGCAAGATATATCGCACCGCCCGCCGCGACAGCCACCGGGGTCGTGATGGTCACGCTGGTGCCGTTTGGCAACACGGTCGACGCGGCGACGCCGTTGACCACGTAATCGGAGGCGGTCGAGGCGAAGGCGATGCCGGTCGGCCCCGATACGGTGATGGTTCCCGTCCCGGCAGCCAGCGCCCCGGATCCCGTGGGGGTGTTGCTCGTCGTCAGGGATGCTGCGTACAGAGCGGCCTGGCCCGCGAAGTCAGGAGTCGGGTTGCCCGCGGCCGGCGCGCCGCCGTTCCCCATACCGCAACACGTGTTGACGGTCACCGAAGTGGGTGCCGGGGTGATCACGTAGGAGGGCACCGTCGCCGGCACCGTGTCCGAGGAGGTGGCGACCGTGGCGTTGGTGTAGGTGCCCTTGGTCGGGTTGGTCACGTTGGCCACGACGACCGTGACCGCAGCGCTTGCCCCGATGGCCTGGGGCACGATGACGCAGACCGTATCAGCTGGAACGGTGTAGGACGTCACGGTACAGGCGCCACTGCTCACCGTCTTCAGCGACGACACCGCCACGCTGTTCACGGTGTAGTCGGTCGCCGTCGCCGGGAACAGCGTGCCGGTCGGGAAGGTCAGAACGATGCCCTGGCTCGCCGTGAGCGCCCCAGAACTACTCGTCGTAAATCCAACCGTATAGGTCGCGGTGGTCACGCCGGCCGTCGCCGGGCTGGGGCTCGGGCCCGTCACGCCGGACACGGAGGTCCCGGACGCGAACGCGCTGCTGCCAAGCAACGGCAGCATCCCCAGTGCGGCAGCTATTGCCACGGTGATGCTCGCCCCGAATCTCATCAGGGAGCGCATGGTGCCCTTTGCGGAACCATCGCCTGTAGTCTGCTGTTGCACGGCTCTTGAACCTCCTCGTTCGCCGGTACTTGCCTTCACTCCGTCAGCTCTGCCCGGGAGCCGCTTGCGGCTCTGGGACGCTTCCAATAGAGACCTCGCTACTAGTCGTCTCGCCACTCGACCTGTCCTTTCCCTAAACCCTCGAGCTTCATCTGACTGCTCCACATCATTGCACAGAATCTATCGCGCCGCGCCTGCAGCCCGCCGCGATCTTTTACAATCTAGCCTTTCGCCATCCGGATAGCAAGTTACTTCGCTTCCTCCCATCAGTTGACGGCTGCTCCCGCCCTCGCGTGTGCGACCGTCACCGCCGGCAATCCCGGACCCGGGCGAAGCACATCATAGCCGAACGCTCCAATGCTCCGCAAGTGTTCCCGCCGGCAGTTCGGCCAAACCTCGCACGGAAACGGAATATACCTCACCAACTGCCCTCGTGTCAAACAATCTCCGCCACGAACCACGACCCTTCCTCCGCGGCACCGTCCGCCGCGCGGCCCCCCGATCTGTCACGGCCGCATGGTCCGCCGTCCGGTAGCGGTGCCCCGCTACCTCGAGACCGCTCTCCCTGTCACAGTCACTTGTTCACGTGCGCGTGCGTCGAACCGGCCGTCGGGGAGTGTCCGGTAGTGGAGGCCTCCGCTGTGAGCAATTCCTGCTTGATGCCGGAGTTGCGCGGGTTCCAGTACATTGCCGTACGAAGCTCGGCTACTGCTCTGGCGAAATCCCGGGTGCCCTGCGACGGTTGGAGGTGGCCGAGGTCGATGAGCACCTGAGCGAGCTGGTAGCGGTCCGAACTGCTTAGCGGATCCGCCTGTACGGCCTTGTCCAGGTAGGTCCTCGCCTGGTCCAGAGCGGTCACCTGCTGGGAGGTACTTGCCTTCTGCTTATTGAGGCCGACTGCCACCTGGGCGAAGTTGACACCCTCTGCCGACGCGTAGGTCCCGTTCCAGGGATCTTCCGCCATCGCTTTGTGAAGGTCAGCGAAGTACTGACTCCCGAGAGCACTCACCTGTGTAGATTTCTTCGACGCACTCGGTCCAAGCGCCCGGCTGAGATTGGCGTACTCCTTCTGAGTAACAACGGCCGCCCAGTAATCGTGAGCAGCACGCCAGGGACCGTCCGCTCCGAACCCCAGCACCACCACAAGGGCCGCGCACACGGCACCCGCAAGGGCGGCGAGCACCGGATCGCCCGCCCGCTGGGCACTTCCTGCACGATACTTGCGCGCAGCGACCCCCCGGGGCGCTGCGGACACTCCTCCACTCGGTTCTCCATCCAGGCAAGAGCCGCACTTCAGGCACAAGGCGGCACCACGCCTGACCGGAGAGGAACACGCTGGACAGCGCGGAGCGGCACCACCATCACCTGCCTCGGCCCCTGCCTCTGTCTCCGCATCCGTGCCCCGGGGCCACCCGAGAATCCTCCTCCACGACCAGGTGCTTGGTACTCCCGCCCCAGCGGCCGCGACGCAGAGCAGGCCAAGGAAAAGCCAGAAGAGCATCGAAAGCGCGACCTCCTGGGTATTGAATATGTTCTGGACCACCTCTGCCACAAAGCCGGCCCCGACAACAGCCAGGACGACACACCGGTCCGTAACCCCGCTCCCCGGTACCGCCGGGCCCGTACCGCCGGCAGCGGGCAAGGCAGCTCTCTCAGCGACCAGGTACCTTCGCAGGCTCCCGAGCCACCGAACGGCCGCGTACAGGATGACCGCGAGGAGTACAGCAAGCCCCACGAAACCACGATCAGCAAGCGTATTGAACAAGATCCCGTGCGCCCCGTTCGCCACGAAGGTCTTGCCAAGGGTGTTGGCCCAGGCGGCCGTCTCGTATCGTGGAAAGACCTTCTCGAACGCGTCCGGCCCGATGCCCACCACCGGATGGTTGATTGCCATGTGATAGCTCGCCTTCCAGAGCTCGAAGCGCTGGTTCACGGAAGTCTGCTTGCCGGAGGCAAAGAGCCCGGAAAGCTTGCCACCTATGTAGCGCGTCCCGCCGGCGGCGAGGCCCCCGACGATAACGATCAACCCCGCTGCAACGGCTCCCGAGACAACCGCCCAGTGCTTCTTCAACTCGGGCCAGAGGGCCAGGCCGAGTACCGGCACTTCGATGATCGCCGCCACCCATGCGCCCCTCGTTGCCGTCTGGATCACCTCGGCCACCATAACCAGGATGATGAAACCGGCCAGCACCTGGACCCAGCGCCTAGTGGCCCGCAGGGTGATCAGGACGCAGGCAGGGAGCGCCATCACGAACACTGCTGACAGGAAGTTCGGATTGCCCATGGTCGAGAACACGTTGTGGAAGGGCAGCGTCGCCCACTTCACGAAATCCCAGTGAGCTGCGTGATGGATGATCAGGTCGTGGATCTGGACCACACCGTAGAGGGCCTCGACCGTCCCGGCGGCGAACCCGAGAACCCCGAGCACCTTCAACAGGTCGCCCGGCTCGAACGCCTCCGCCGCCGTGAACGCTATGACCATGAAGGCCAGTGCCGAGTAGAGCCCGTCGTATGAACCCGCAAGACCGAGGACGGAGAGGCGCGTGTCCGTGCTCGTGATCGCCGTAACAAGAACCCACAGCGGCGAGGCAAGCAGCAGCCAGTGCATGCCGTTCCTCCACCGGGGCAGCCTGCGCGAGTACACGAGGTCCACCACCCAGAGCGCTGCTAGGACGAGAGCGCTCCAGACGATCACCGTATATTTCGGCAGGTTGAAAACGTGGCCGCTGTGGGGATCGAACACGAGGGGCACGATGAAAAGCGCGCAGGTCACGACCGCAGCCCGTGCAGCCCTGAGCAGGGTCTTGCCCCGGGCTACCTGCGCGATGACGACACCAGTGCCGGCTATCCCCCCCGCAAGAGCCGCAAGGAAGGCCGCGAGCGCCCACGAGGATACGGCGCCAGTGCCCCACAGCAGCAAGAGGAGGAGCCACACTCCGGCCACAGTTGCGGCGACACCCAAGGGGACGCTCGCAGGCAGGATGCGCTCTGCCGTCTCCTTCAGCCCTGTCACGAACGCCGGGATCTCGAATGTGGGGCCGGCACTCTCCGAGTCTCCCGGACGGCCCTGGCGCTGAGGTTGCTTCTGGCCGGCTCGCCGCTGCCGGGCCGGCTGCCCACCCTGGCGGTCCTGCACCTCCCTGTCCCGCCCCCCTCGAGCACCCTGGCGACCTTGCCCACCCTGGCGGACCGGGTCTCCCTGGCGACCTGAGCCTCGCCGCGTGCCTCCGCCAGTACCCCCCGTACCCCGAGTAGGTCCGTACCCCTGCACCTGCCTCCCGCGACCCATTGGGATTACCGGCCCCCCCGTGCGATCCTGCCCTTTGCGCCCATCTGCCATGGTGATCGACGTTACCATGCGGCCACGCCCGGGCAACTGCCCCGCCGGTCGATCACCGCTTCCGGCGCGCCGGATCAACCTTGCCGGCTGCAACGCCTGCGGCAACGGCAACCACGACCAGGGACACCACACCCCAGGTGTGGAAGGTATGGTCGTGCCGGGAGAAGACGACCCCGACACCGGACATGCCGGCCGCCACTATATATATGAGTAGCACCGCCGCCCTGACAGGCAAGCCGAGTGCCACGAGGCGATGGCTTGTATGGTCGGTCCCCCCCGAGAACGGGCTGACTCCCCGGATCATCCTCGTCACCATCACGAGGGCCGTGTCGAAGAGGGCCACGAATAGTACAGCCCCGATACCGGCAATCGGAGCAGCATGCGCAGGGGTGTCCCGCAGCTTGAGCGCGAGCACGGCCAAGAGGAAGCCGAGGAAGAGGCTGCCTGCATCTCCCATATAGATCTTAGCCGGGTGGAAGTTGTGCCGGAGGAACCCCGCCGCGCACCCGGCGAGCGCCACCGACAGGCCCGCCACCAGGAACTCCCCGGCATCCAGCGCTATACCGAAGAGGCCCAGCGCAGTGATCGCGGCGATCCCAGCCGAAAGCCCGTCCATGTTGTCCAGCAGGTTGAACGCGTTCGTTACCAGGAGCACGAAGGCAACCGTAAGCAGCGCGTCGAATGGGCCCGACACGCCTGCCAAGTGGACAGACACGCCTATGGACCACATGACGGCGCCCGCCCCCGCCTCCACGAGCAAGCGGAGCCAGACCGGCGCCCGCTCGAGGTCGTCGAGCAGTCCCAGCACCACCAGCACGACCGCCATTGCCATGATCAACGCCAAGTCGGGGAAACCGGAGCTGGGCGGATGCACCGCTGTTGCAACCAGTACCGCCGCAACGAAGGACAGCGCTATCGCGGCACCTCCCAAGTAGGGAACGGCCTTTGAATGGGATTTTGCGGGGCCGGGGTGGTCGAGGATGCCGTAGCGGACGGCCACCTGGAGAGCGAGAGGGGTGAGCAGGGTCGACAGTGCGCCAGAGACAAGGAAAACGAGGGGGTAGGCCCACAGGGGGAACGGGTTCACGGCTTCTCCCGTACCGCGCTCGCGGGCAACTTCTCCCGGCTCACACCGTCGGAGCCTTCCCGGAACGCGAGCCACGCGCCCCGTCCACCAGCCGGGCAATGATCTCGTCGAGCGACGTACGCGGCTCGAACCCGATCAGCTCCCTTGCACGCGTGATGTCGGGCACCCGCCTCGGTATCTCCTCGAAGCCCTCGCCGTAGGCCTCCTCGTAGGGCATATGCACGACTTCCGAAGAAGATCCTGTAGCCTGGACCACCCTCGCCGCCAGCTCCGCCACAGTAACCTCATCGGTGCTGCCGAGATTGACCGCGTCTCCCCGCGCGCCTTCGCAGCCCACCAACCCGACCAACGCCGGAACCACGTCGCCCACCCAGCAGAAGCATCTCGTCTGCGAGCCGTCGCCGTACACGGTCAGTGCCTCGCCCGCCACCGCCTGAGCTACGAACCTGGGGAGCACCATCCCGTAGCGCCCGGTCTGGCGCGGCCCCACCGTGTTGAAAAGCCTGGCGATAGTCACTGGCACGCCGTGCTCGGCCCAGTAGGTGCGAGCGATCAGCTCCTCCATGGCTTTACCCTCCGAGTACGACCACCTGCTCCTGAGCGGCGAACCAAGGACCCGATCCGCCTCCTCGCCGAGCGGGACTGCCCCGTTCTTCCCGTATATCTCGCTGGTCGAGGTCACGAGCACGCGGGCACCGCGCTCCAGCGCCTTCTCCATCACGAGCCGGGTCCCTCTCACGCTCGTTTCTATCGTCCGGAGCGGGTCTGCAACCACCAGCTTTACTCCGACGGCTGAAGCCAGGTGGAACACCGTGTCCATCCCGTCCATCGCCCGCGCGAGCGTTGCTTCGTCCAGCACGGATCCCTCCACGAGACCGACACTGCCGTGGCCCGGCACCGCGGTCAGGTTCTCACGCGTGCCCGTGGACAGATCATCGAGCACCGTCACCTCATGGCCCTGCGAGAGCAGGTACTCGCTCAGGTGCGACCCCACGAATCCCGCTCCTCCGGTCACCAGCGCATGCACGCCTTAGATGATAGATGAGCCGCGAGGCGACGACGTCCGGTGCGAGGACGTCCGGTGAACGTCCGAGTGGAAGGCAGCGGCGCAGCCACAACCCGAATCGGTCCGCTGTACCGTCGAAAGAAAGGAATGGCGACGCACCATCGAGGCTCTAAGCTCGGTGACACCATGTCGAAACTCCTGCTGCTGACCGCAGTCGACCCCGCCCAACCGACCCAGGGCGACCAGTGGCGTGCCCTCGGCCTTCTACGGGGCCTACAGGCGGCCGGCGACGTATATACGGTCGTCTGGGGCGGCGTCAGCGCTGCGGGCAACACCGCAATCCGAAGAGGCTCCAGCGCTGCAGACATGCCGGAGCCCCCGGCGGGATCGCGGCCTGGACCTGCTCTGGTGGAGCGCCACAGCTACCCCGTCGGGGCGAAGCTCCTCTCGGCGGCGCGCAACATCGTTACCGTCCCTCCGGTCTCGACCCTGCCGTATCGCCGCCGGTTCCCACCCGTTCCGCCCGGCCCCTGGGATCTGGTGGCAGCCTTCCAACTGAAAGCCGCGAGGTGGGCGCTCTCTGTCCCGGCTGCTATCCATCTGCTGGACCTGACGGACAGCCTCGGCTACCTTGCCGGCCAGTATCGCCGGGCAGGCTGGATCGGCGCGTGGCTGCGTATGGCCGGGATCGGGCGCGAGGAGACCGCTCTCGGCCGCCGGTTCGCGGAGTGCTGGGTATCGGCGGAACCCGACCGTGCGTGGCTTGCACGCCGCGGCCTTGCCAGCCACGTGATCCCGAACAGCGCCCCTGAGGTGGACCCACTTCCTCCGGCCGACCCGAACCGCCTTCTCTTTGCGGGCAACCTGCGCTACCCCCCGAACCGTCGCGGGCTCAGGTACTTTCTCCGGGAGGTCTGGCCTGCCCTCGCTGCGGCAGGGTTCCACCTGTCTGTCGCCGGCACGGGCTCGGAGGCCATCCGCGGCTACAACGTGCAGGGCCACGGCCGCGTGGCCGATCTGCGGTCCCTGTACGAGACCCACGGCACCATCGTGTGCCCCGTGCGCCTGGGCTCCGGAACGCCTTTGAAGATTCTCGAGGCGTTCGGTTATGGCAGGCCGGTGGTCGCCGATAGCGGCGGGGTCAGGGGACTCGCACCCGAACAGGCCAACGCCCTGTTCGCGGTGAGTTGCCCTCAGGAGTGGCACGAAGCGCTCGCTCGGCTCCGTGATCCGGATATATGGGCCACGGCAGCGGAGGTGGGCCCACGTGTGGTGGCAACCCCGGGAACCGCCGAGGCGCGCCGCATTACCGAGCTGCTTTCGGGCACCGGAGGAAGCTACCGCTCCGTCGGGGGGGAGGGCGGCACCGGAGCCGACGGAAGTGGTGGTGGTGGTGGTGGTGGTGGTGGCGGACACGATAACTGCAACGGCCCGGGTGGCGGCCCAGGGTGATACGGGTCGGGATCGACGCGCGCTACGGGCTAAGAGCGCAGCGGCGAGGCATAGGAACCTACGTCTACCACCTCCTCTCCGAATGGGCGACCACGCCGCCAGAGGACATAGAGATCACGGCATTTTGCGACGGCCGCGCGGACCCCACCATCGTCCGAACGTTCGCCGCTGCGCCCGGCCGCATCGCCGTCACCCGAGTCGGCGGAAAGCCCTTCCCACTGTGGGAGCAGGTGGCACTGCCGCGGGCAATCCCGAAGGCGAGACTTGACCTGTTCCATGCGACGTCCAACGTGGCACCCGCGACCTGCCCGGTACCCCTCGTCGCGACTATTTTCGACACGATCGAGTGGCACAGAGGCCGGGATTTCCCCGCCGACCTGCCTGCGCGGCTGCGCCTCGCAAGGCGTTACCGGATGTTCGCCACTCTGGCCGCAGCGCGCCGGGCGAGGTTGGTGCTCACGGCATCGGCTCACGCCGCCGCCTCGATTGAGGCTGACCTGCACGTAGCATCGTCGAAGCTGCGGACCACGCCGCTCGGCGCGGAAAAGCAGGTCTCACCGGGCCGGGCCGATCTCCGGATCCTCGAAGACAACTCTCTGGAGCCCCGAGGTTACGCGCTCGCGTTCGGTGCCGAGGATCCGAGGAAGGGTACCGGGATGCTGCTCGGCATCTGGAGCGCGACCCGAATGCCGCTCCCGCTTGTGGTCTGCGGGATGGAACCTACCGAGCGCCCAATCCCGGCTGGCGTCCACCTGCTCCCATTCGTGCCGGACGGCCAGATGGCGGCCCTGTTGAACAACGCTGCCATGCTGCTATACCCGTCCGCCGCAGAAGGTTTCGGGCTTCCGGTCGTTGACGCCATGGCGGCCGGCGTGCCCGTCATAGCCGCCTCCGGCACGGCAGCTGAAGAGACGGCAGCGGGCGCCGCGTCCACAGCACCCGCTGGCGACGCCGGGGCGTGGGCCGGCGCAGTGACGCGCCTGGCCGGAGACGCCGGGCTGCGAGGTCGCCTGTCGAAGGAGGGCAGGGAGGCAGCGAACCGTTACTCCTGGAGCGCCACGGCCCAGCTCACGCTCGCCGCCTACCGCGAAGCGCTCCTATGACTTCTCACCCGCCACCCACCGGCCACCCACCGGACGGCGCCGGGCCACAACCATGGTGTGCCAGCCAAGGTGCCTCTCCAGCCAGCGGAAGACCGCCCGCGGCATCCACCTGAAATACCAGACGCGGACGTACCGGTACTGGACGTAGTCCTCGATCCTGTACGGGAAGATGTGGTCCTTCCAGATCCTCTCCACCGCTAAGCCCTGGAGCAGCCGCTTCACCCCGGCAAAGGTGTAGTAGTACGTGACCGGGCAACCCACCTCGGCCTCGGAGTACCTCGCAACGAGCTCGTCCGCCTTCCAGAAAGCGCCATGGCCGAACTTGGCGATGATCCAGAGCACCTTCCAGCACCACTTCGAGTAAAGCATCACCCGGAGCTCGGTATGCGGGCCGCAGTACTTCAGGATCTCCGCGAAGGCGGCCTCGGGATTCGGCGTGTGGTGCAGTACCCCGAAGGAATAGATCAGGTCGTACTCCTCGACCGGCACCGTGGCCGAAAGCTGCTCGGCGTTCGCCTGGTAGAAGTTCGCGTCGAGCCCGAATACCTCGAAGCGCTTCCTCGTCATGGCCAGGCTCTCGGCCGAGAGATCCGTAACGGTGAGCTTCGCTCCTGCCCGGGCGAAGTTGATCGAATCGGTGCCTATGCCGCAGCCGACCTCGAGCACCAACTTGCCCTTCCAGCGGTCGAACTCGGCAAATCCCGGGATATGAGGCTCCACGAAGTACTTCCTCGCCTCGACCTCGTCGAAGTACTCCTTCGTGCCGGCGGGTTTTGTCGAGTGCCGGATGTTGCAGGGGCGGCGGTCCCAGTACGCTTGGACGGTATCAACAGTGGCCATCACCACGCTCCCTCTGCCGGGCCCACCACCGGCAACGGCTTCCGGCACGTGCCTCGATTCCCCGTCACCGCCGCGGCTCCATGCCCCAGCGCGACGCCATGCCCGGCTGCGGAGCGGTGCCCCGCCGCCGTCTTACTCCCAGCACGACCACGGCGTCTCGGGGTTCCAGCCCACTGCCATGTACAGGGCCTTCTGGCCGAGGCGCGAGGTGTCCAGCACCCGCCAGCAGTCGATGACCAGCGTCCCGTCGTGGACCACGTAGCTCTCGTCAATGGCTGCGAACTCCGGATCAGCGGTTGCGAGCACCACCACGCCTGCCGCCTCGAAACAATCCCGGACAGAAGATGCGTAAAGGATGCTGTCACCGAAACGGGCCCTCACGTTGTCGATGCTCAGGGGATCGTAAGCCACGATCTCGGTTTCCCGGGACAGAAGGTCCTCGATCAGGTCGATCGAAGGCGAGCGCTCTATCACTGGTGTACCGGGCTTGTAGGCGAGTCCGAGCACGGCCACGGCCCTGCCTTCGGGGGCTTCGCGCCGGACGACTGAGACCAGGTTCTCGATCTGGAAGGAATTAACCTCCTCCGTGGCCCGGGCGAGGCGGGCATCTATCCCGTAGCCCGCTGCGAAAGTAGTGAACGCCTTGTTGTCCCGCGGGAAGCACGGACCCCCGAAGCTGAGCCCGCCCTTCAAATAGTGGGACGACACACGCTTGTCGGCCCCGAGGGCGGCCGTGATGTCGTCCACGCTCGCGCCAGGAATCCGCTCGCAAAGATTGGCGAGGGTGTTGGCAAAAGAGATCTTCATTGTGACGTAGGAGTTGAGGCTGATCTTCGCCACCTCGGCAGAGACGATCGACATGGCGGCAACGTAGGGGTCGTTCGCACAGGTCCGGCGGTAGACCGACTCCACCTGCTCCGCGGTCTCCCGATCGCTTGCCCCGATTAGGACGACGTCGGGATTGAGGAAGTCCCTTATCACACTCCCGAGCGCTATGAACTCCGGATTGTAGGCGACGCCGAAATCCCTCCCGAGGCTCTTTCCGGACTCGGCCTCGATAAGCGGAATGAGGTGCTTCTCCGTCGTGCCGGGAGAGACCGTCGAAGTGATGACGAATACGTGGCGCTTCTTGTCCAGGCGCTTCATCGCCCTCGCCAGGTGTGCCAGGCCGTCCCTCAGGTACTCGTCCGAGAAACTGCCATCGCCACGGCTCGGCGTCGGGACGATGAGGAAGGTCATGTCGGACTCGGCCATCGCCTTTTCGTAGTCCATCGTCGCAGTTAGACGCCTGCCGCAGGAGTCCATCATCTCCTGCAGTCCCGGCTCGTAGAGCGGGGCACGTCCCTCGTTGATCGCGTCGATGAACTGCCTGTTGACGTCGACACCAATGACCTCGTAACCGGCACCGGCGAAGCAGGAGGCCGTACAGACGCCCAGTTTGCCAACACCTATGACGGATATTCTCACTGCGGCTGCACCTCCGCGTGCGCCTTCACCTGCTTCTCGATCCACTCGTAAGTCCTTCTCAGACCCTCAATCAGCGGCTGGGAGGGGGCCCAGTCCAGCTTCTCGGAGATGAGCCTGTTGTCCGAGTTGCGCCCCCTCACCCCGAGCGGTCCGGACACGTGCCTCAGTGACACCTTCTTGCCGGCCACCTCCATCACCATCTCTGCAAGCTGGTTGATCGTGACCATCTCCTCCGAGCCGATGTTCACCGGGCCGGCGAAGTCCGACCGGGTAAGCCGGCACGTTCCCTCCAGGCACTCGTCTACGTAGAGAAACGACCTTGTCTGGAGACCGTCTCCCCAGATCTCGATCTCGCCGCCGTCCTCGGCCATCGCCACCTTGCGGCAGAGAGCGGCAGGAGATTTCTCCCGGCCGCCTGTCCAGGTGCCCTCGGGCCCGAAGATATTGTGATACCTCGCGATCCGCACCTCCATGCCGTGGTTCCTGGCGTACGCAAGGTACATACGCTCGGAGAAGAGCTTCTCCCAGCCGTACTCGCTGTCCGGGGCCGCCGGGTAGGCCGAGTCCTCCGCAAGGTTCGGAGTGTCCGGGTCGAGCTGGTTGTACTCGGGGTACATGCACGCCGACGAAGAATAGAAAATGCGGCGCACGTTCCTCTCGTAGCATGCGTGGAGCACGTTCAGGTTCACCATGGCGGAGTTGTGCATGATATCGGCGTCGTTCTCCCCGGTAAAGACGAACCCTGCTCCGCCCATATCGGCTGCGAACTGGTAAACCTCATCGAAGTGCCGGTCCACCACGTGACGGCAGACATGCGGGTCCCTCAGGTCCCCGATGACGAAATCGTCGGCCACGGTGTCGCCGAATTCACAGAACTTGAGATCGACCCCGCGCACCCAGTAACCCTCTTCCTTGAGGCGCTCGACCATGTGGCTGCCGATGAAGCCTCCTGCTCCCGCCACCAGAGCTTTCTTCTCCGACATCACCCGGCCTCTCTAATCCCGAGGATTGCATTCCTGTCAAGCACCCGGCCAGCTCCTTTCCTCTTTCGATCTCAGCCTTGCCCCCGCTCCCTCGCCTTCACCCTAACCCAATCGACTACCAGATAGCCATACTTGAGAGCCGGGGCTAGCGCGGGCACCTTCTTGATGGGCTCCCGGTGACGCAGGCCATAGTCGTAAAGAGCCGACATCACCCGGTCCACCGTCTCCCGCCGTACCTCGTCGGAGTCTCCTCGCAGTATTCTTGCCAGCGTGTCATGGTCGGATCTCACCCGCCCGAACCGGATGTGACTGCAGTACGGGGTGAGGGTCATGTCTAGCCACGAGGAGCTCGGACCTTCCATCCAGGTGTGCTGGCTCCCGATCAACACGAAGGTCTTCCCCGGCGCGCCCGCTCCTTCGCTGCGGTCCCTGATCCTCCCCGGGATTCGGCTCCTGACCCTACGGCGAGTCGCCCGGGCTCTCTCGTGCTCGGACTTCACCGCTCTGCGAAAAGCCTCCCGGAGCTTCCCCTGGAACTCCTCCAGGTCCTCGCCGGGAGACAGGAGAGGTATGGACCACACCTCTCCGCCACGACCAACCCCTGCCCCGTCCGGTGCTTTCGCTCTGTACTCATGCGTACCGGAGGGAAGATGCCCGGCGAAAACGTCGAGAACGAGCACATCTGCCTCGCGGCTCCACCCATCGTCGCCTTCCGCAACGACACATCCCGCGGGCAGCCTCCCCTCGTATCCGGCAGGCAGCACGTCGCCGAGCACCCGCACTTTCCCGTCGAATCCCATTCGATCCAGGAAGGAACAGAGCAGGGAAAGCAGTACCAGGTTCGCGCCCGCATAGCCGATGGCGATAGACCGCTCCATGTTCGACAGGTAGCTGGCCAGGAACGGGAAGGCATGGTGCGTATCGTAAAGCTGACCGTGGTCGAACGACTCGGGCAGGTACCATTCGGTAGTATACGGAACGGTCATTCCGGGCAGCAGGTCAACGAGTACCACTTCGAGAGCCCGCCCAGGGCGGGCTGCAGGACCCGGTTCCGCCTCCATCTCTTCAACCGCGCGCGACTCCGGCTCCAGGGTAGTCCTCCCTGGCAACCCGCCTTCCGCCGGCGACGGCTCCCTCCTCTTGCAAGGCGACACCCCGCCTGCTTGCGACACCCCGCCTGCCCAGTCCTCCCTGCCGACGGCGAGCCGTATCTCCTCTATCTCCTCGCCGGCCATCCCCCACCGGCCCTCCTGCTCGGGAAGGAACGGCGTCCTCACCCTGTGCACGAACAGCTCTCCGGAGTTCGAGGTTCTGTGGCGGCTGTGGAGGAACGTCACCTGCTGGGTGTGGTCGCAGTGGTAGGCGAAAACGTGATCGAGAAGCGAGCTCGTCTCGCCGTTCAAGAGGTTAAGGCGCTTCGCGATGTTGGAGTCGACGTGCCAGCCCATTCTCATCGCCTCGTTGAACCCGTTCACCTCGAAAAGTTGGTCCCGGAGCATGAGCTGGAAATCCCCCGGGCCGTCGAACCGGTTCTCGGGGAGCCCGATCACCGCCTCGTTCAGGTGGAGACTCCGGCCCCACAGGCGGCATGCGGCAACCGCGCCATGGCCGTCGCGGCGATCCAGGCTCTCCCACAGCGCCTCGGGCACCTCGAAGCGGGGAAGCTCGTAGAAGCCGCCGGGAACGCTAGCGGCAACCGCCGAGAGCGACATCGAGGGCTCCCGCACGACGAACACCATGTCCGTGTTGGTCGAGAGTATCCACCGGTTTGCAGGGTTGCTCCTGCGGATGGCGACGTTGCGGCAGAGCGGCTCCAGCGCTGGGAGCGGCGAGCCCCCCTTGTACCTGCCGTACAGAACGGGCCTGACCCTGAGGACGCGGAGCAGCCGCGTCGCCTCCGGTGTGAGGGTGTCCCGTATCGCCTCGGGGAACGTCGGCATATCGTCAGGGGTGTTGCAGTCGACGAAGATTATCTCGTCGTCCTCCCGGTCGAGCACCGCTGCTATCGCATTGAAGCTGATAGCGGCCCGCTTTGCCAGGTTGTAGCCGTAGTTGTCGTTCCGCCCGTAGGTGACGACCGAGATCACCGCAAGAGTGTACCAGCGCCGACGAGCTGTCCGGTTCGGTAGCGGGTGTCTACGCGCTTGCCCTCGCAGGGGCGGCCCATCGCAACGGCCAGGATTACGTTGCTCTTACCGGTATCGCTACCACACCCTGCGCCGCGACCTACGTCGGATACAGACACCGGCGCTCAATACGCACACCACGCCCGGACCCACCCGTCACTTGTTGGCCGGCTGGCAGAGGGAGGTGGTGCGGCGCGTCGTATCGGACAAAGCGTGGGAGCAGTATGCTTGGCTCGGCTATGCCGCCCCCGATTGGCTATGAACCTGTCATTCCGGAACGGCGATCACGTTTTCGGAGGGCCCGATCGCCATCTGCCGCTCGGAGGGTAGGCCGGTGCCGGGGTCGATTGCGAGCGCCACATATCTGAACTGTTCCAGAAGATCAAGTAGCTCCTGGCAGTCCTGCTCCACTTCCGGACCCCCTTCCCCTGTCGGCCACTCGATCAGCAGGGTCGGCCGGAATCTTTCGAGCGTCTGCCCAGCACCACGTAACGCCTTTGCCTCGTATCCCTCGAGATCGAGCTTGACGAAATCGAGACGTTCGAGCTTGCATTCATCACTGATCTCGTCGATTGTCCTCATCCGGACCCTGACGGTGTCCACCACACGCACCTCCGCGTAACGCAGTTTCCCGAACGCGTTATGCCCTCCGTGCTCGGACTCCGCCACCAGCAAATCACCCTCGCCCGCGGCATCGCTGAGAGCCACTGGCACCACGGTCACGTTTGCCAGCTTGTTGATCCTGATGGCGGTTGCCAATCGCCCCAGCTCCCGCGAACTCGGCTCCACCGCTAGGACCCGCCCCGCCGGACCGACGACACTTGCAGCCAGGAGTGTGTACAGGCCCTGATTCGCACCACCGTCGAGAACGACCCATGCCGGGTCTGAGAATCGATCTGACATAAGCCATCTCATTCGGTTCCAGGCACGTCCCAACGAAGAGGCACCTGCTTATCTCGTCGCCGAGCCACAGGGGAAGGCGCAATCCGTTCGCCCATGGCACCACTACAGGCTCCTCCAGCTTGCGATGCCCGCCGACGCTCCATAACATCAACCTTCTGAGCAGGGCGTCGTCTGGCGCTTCTTCTTCGATGCCGAAATGCCAGCCCGGGTATGGCACCAATTCTCTCGTTCTTTGCGCAAGCGCCCCGGCTTCGCGAAGAACCTCGTGGTCATCCGCGATCACCGCCCAAGCTACGAACTCTCCCAAGTCTTCGGATGTAGAAATGCTATTCCTCGCTTCCACCCGGGCCGCTGTGTAGGTGTTGAATCCTGCGGCAGGAACTGACCGGTATTGACGTCTGATACTCTATCGCCGGCCGGACAATGCAAGCTCACGATCCAACGCTGCCCCTGCCACTTCGTGAGGCCCGCGTCCCGCTCCGGATAAGGACCATGGAGGGAGATACACCTCGCCGGCGCGGTGCCGGCCCGGCACCACAACCGGTCAGGCTATATGCTTGCCCGTGAAACGCACCGGCAACACACCGCCGTAGTCCACGCCATCGGGCAGGATCGAGCCGACGACAACGGCCTTCGTATCCACATCGAGCGCCTGAGCGATGATGGCGGCTCGAGTCCGGGCTCGCTCCACGTCATCCTGGGCCACAGTGATCGACGATTCCACGACCAGGTACACCTCGCGGCCGTCGTCTTTCGCCTGCGCAGTCGCAACGGAGTTGGCCTCCAGCACTGCGCCGGCCTCGTCAGCACTCACCCGCCCCGCCTCCACGGCCTCATCCATCCGGTCGGCAAACTCGTTCCTGTCCGAGGGAGCAACACGTCTGAACCCCGGACCTACCCGGCCCATAATCGCCCGGAGCTGCTTGTCCACCTGCTCCTCGTAGCGCCAACCCATCAAGTTCGAGATCCGGCCGTCTATTCTGTCCAGACGCATACCGTGTAGCTTCGTCACCTCTACAAGCTCGGCAATAGCCTTCGTGTTCGCAGCGACCTGGACGGTCAGCTCGGCAATAGCCTTCGTGTTCGCAGCGACCTGGACGGTCAGCTCGGCAATAGCCTTCGTGTTCGCAGCGACCTGGACGGCAAGATTCCTTACGATCTCGGGCAGGCTGCGCAACTCCTCGTCGAGTACGACCGCGCGCATCTCCTCGGCGAGCGCCGGATCGGCCCTCATAGCCGTGATCATGTCGTGTGCGTTCATCGCCATCGTCATTACCTACCTCCAATAATGATACAGGATGACGTCCCATTCGAGGCCGCCTCCACCAACCGGTACGCCGGAACCGGTCCACGTGAATCGCTGGACCGAATCAGGCCCTGTGATCGTACGCCTCGCCTGTAGCACGTACATCGACTCCTTTGTCCGGTCGGCTCGCGAGGTCGTCTCGGTTACGACGCTCGATGTGCCGGTTGGCATGCCGGTCGCCGTGGCGCGGTGCCGGGGCGCTCCTGGCCAATCCCACCGCCAGGCAGAACCTGGGATCCGGCTCAGGGCCAGGAGCGCCCTACGGTCTCAGGAGTACCAGCCCTCTACGTCGACGATGACATCTGTCGAGGCGGACGCGTAGATGGTGATCGTGCCCGATGTGGCCAAGGTGGCCACGGTGGTCTCTGCCACGATTTGGCCGGTGTCCCAGCTGAGGTTCGATACCGTGGGCCTCGTGCCGCCCGGCCAGATCGTGAGGTAGCCCGGTCCTTGGGTTGGTATTGCTGTCACGTTTACAACAACCGCTGTAGCGGTCATGGGAACACCAGCAAGCCCGGCCACAGAGACGGTCATCTCCGATCCTTTCCCCATGGTGGCTCCGTTGCACTGGGAGGCGGTACCAGAGAGGTTCGAGGGGTTAGCTGGTCTCGTGTCACATATGCGAACCGGGGAAGCCTCGGCGCTAAAACGGCTTCCAGGACCAGACGAAGAGTAGTAGCCGACCACGTCGAGAACGACGTCTGTAGCCGCATTGGAGACGAGGTAGACGGCTCCTTTCCCACCGAGGGGGACCACCACCGTATTTCCGACATCGTCCTTACCTGGGTAGAAGTTCAGGTTGGACGCAATCGGTGCTGGTCCTCCGGCTGGATAGACGCTGAGGTAGCCGGCCGAAGAGAACCCCGTGGCGGTTACGGCAAGCACCACCGCTGACACACCGGTTGAAGGTACCGGGCCGGCACCTGCCACTTGGACAGAAAGGGGCGTGCCCGGAGATAGGGTGTGGCCGTTGCACTGGGAGGCTGGCCCAGAGAGGTTCGAGGGGTTAGCTGGTCTCGTGTCACATATCCTTGCTGGAGAAACCGCAGTGTAGAGCGATCCAGGAGGTATGACGGGAGGGCTTTGGTAGCTGAAGTCGTCTGCTCGGGACTTGGCAGAGGTGCCGGCACCAGTTGTTACGGTCACGTCTACCACTCCAGTTCCGCCAGGCGAGGTGGCCGTGATCTTCGTAGCAGAGACGACCGCCACATCTGTTGCTCCAGAAGTTCCGAAGTCCACAGTTGCCCCCGAGGTGAAGTTCGTACCGGTGATCACGACAGAGGTGCCGCCCTGCTCGGGCCCGGAAGAAGGCGCCACAGAGGAGACAACCGGTGGGGCAGGTGCAGGCGGGGGGTTCACAGGGGTTGCCTGCTCCTCGTTCGAAGGAGAGGAGCTTCCGGCCGCGTTTGTCGCCTCTACCGTGAAGTAGTAGGTGGTGCCGTTCGTAAGCCCTGACACGCTACAGCTCGTTGCCGAGGCTCCCCCTGTGCAGGCGGGAGATCCGCCGTAGTTCTCACCGCCGGATGATGTGCTCATGTAGACGTCATATCCGGTGATTGGAGATCCGCCGTCGAGCGATAGGGCCGTCCAGTTCACAGTTACCGATCCGGCTGTCACAGATGGCGGGCTTTGTGTGGGCTTAGAAGGTGGGACTACTACCTGATAGAAACTCCAGGTGTCGGCGAGGTAGCCGCTGCTGCCGTCGCCCCCGAAGAGCACCATGTTCCCCGTTGCCGGGTCATAGGCCATGGTGGCGAGGTCGCGGGCGGGAGGGCTCGTACAGGAGCTCGTACAAACCTGGGTCCAGTTCAGTACCGGGAGTACCGGCGTGGAAGCCGAGGCAGGCGCGCCTGTTGCCAGCACGAGTCCGAGCGTCGATGAACATGAGAAGTGCGAGCACACTTGCACTGACCGCCCGCACCCCTCTGGAGGCCGGCAACCCGGTTCCTTCCCCGTTGCGCTCCTCGGTATCCAACCGTATGACTTACCTAGACGATCTAGCCATCTGCAACCGTCCCTTGCGCGTCCCTTGCGCGCCAAGATGACGTCAGTGTAGCACGCCACGGCAATTAATGCAAACGATTTGTAGTTGGTGGCCGCGGACCGATACGGCCAAGCACTAGCCGCGTCAGTAGTCGACATGTATGAGCGAGAGCCCCTGCGGGGGAGCCACCACGACCACCGACGAGCGATCGCCCGACCGCTCCCGCCCCGACCGCTCCCGCCCACCATTCCAAGCGCGCATCAGGCAGCGCAGGTGTCCGGCGTTCTCACGTGCACTGCGATACAACCACAATAACGTTGGGGGGGATCATTACTGGAAATCGAATATCGAAGGGTAGGTGGTAGGTGGTAGGTGGGTGGTAGGGAGAGGTGTGGTAAGGAGGGTGGTAAGGAGGGTGGTGGGGAGGTGTGAGAGGTTGGGTGGAAGAGAGAGGTTGGGGTAGGGAAAGAGAGAGCAAAAGAGAGGTTTGGGGAGGGGGTGAGAGGTTGGGGAGGGGAGAGTGGGTCAGGCGGTCGCCACCGATGCACCTAGGGTTTCTGGTCGTGTTACGATAGTTCTGTGACGGCCGTGACGTTCGCCCTACTCAGAGCGTTGGCACGTGACGTTGTCTCTGGTAAGGGCGCTGGTGCGTCACGTGACGTTATTGTTGGTCGTGTTGCGATAGTACGTCACGCATATGACGCCCCAATCGGCGCACGTGACGTTCGCCCTGCTCGGAGCGATATTGCGTCACGTGACGTTGCGTGATGCTAGGGCACCCCCCGGGGCCGACGGGGATCTGGTCTGCGACGGCGGATGACTGGCACGTCTGACGAATCCCGGGCACCCCAGGCCCGCTCGGCCCGCCAGGTCCACCCCTGGCCCCTGCCACGGCACACGGGCACAAGGACGCCAGGAGCACCCGGTGCCCCGCTTGTACCTCCGTCTCCCCCCGTCCCGCGCCGCCACGTCCCGTCCCGCACCGTCCCGCCACGTCCCGTCTTGGCATCGCAACATAACATTGCATCACGATATGTCGTGCCTACAAACGTGCCTTCTACGGGTGATAACGGCTAACACATAAGAAATGACATACATGTAGTTATGCAGGTCAGAGGCCATGGCGTAAAAGTATGCTGGTATAGAAATGCCTGATAATGAGACTGGCGATCCGGGCGGCCGGCGACAGCAGTCCCCCAGGGTTCATGCCCGCAGGCGAACGACCGGTGCCGCGCGGCCCGTTTCACCCGCTTCCCGCATGCTCGATCCGTTGGCACCAGCCGTGGCCCCACTACAGCATACGCCCCCGGCCCGGTGCTCCTCGAGGTATTCCGCCTCCACATTGACCGACCAGATGTCGTGGCAGGTGCCATCCACTATGTTCTCCACCGCCAGCATCGCAGTAAGCATGGAGTGATCCTGGTTGTTGTACCTATGCATGCCGTTGCGCCCGACGGGATGGACGCCGGCGGCATGCCGCTCTATCCAGTCCCGAATTGAATCGACCGCATCGGCGTAGGCCTCGTCGTACACGGGATAAGCCTTGGCCATGCGGACGGCATAACCTGACTCGACATCAGCGCTCCCGGCTAGTCCGATCATGCGAAGCTCGCCTATCGCCATCTCGACGAGATCCGCATCGCTGTCCCGCCACAGATCGTCCCCCTCGAAAAGGAAATACTCCATACCGAGGCAGGTCTGGCCATCCCTGACCATCCAGGGAGACCACGAGCCGAAGTTCTGGATGCGCCCCACCTTGACCCTGGGATCGTGGACGTAGATCCAGTTGTCCGGGAAGCCGGCGCCGGACGGGACCACGAGTGCCACCGTCAGATGAGCCCTGTACGAAAGCGATCCTGCCGCCTGGAGCACGTTCTCGGGCGGCGAAGGATCGAGTGCCCGCGCGAGCTCGCCAAGCGGCATCGAGGAGATCAGGGCCGGCGCCGCGATCTCGGCGTGCCCCCGCCGGGTCCGGTAGACGACCGACCTCAGGCGGCCGGCTTCACAGGCCACGCGCTCAACGGGGCTCCCAAGCAGGATCCTTCCCCCCATCGCCGTGATCCTGCGTGCGCACGCCTCCCACATCATCCCCGGTCCGAGCCGCGGGTACTCGAAGGTCTCGATGAGGCTTGCCACGTCACGCCGATCCCTTAACCCTGGTAGGAGCGCCCGCACCGCTGCTCTTCCGAGCGACAGGTTCCTGATCCTCTGGGCTGCCCAGTCCGCGCCGATCGAAGTAGCGGGGACCCCCCACACCTTCTCGGTATAGTCCTTGAAGAATTTGCCGTAGAGGCGCCTGCCGAAGCGCGCCGCCACCCAGCCCTCGAACGAATCGAGATCGCCCGGCGGATGCACCTTCGCCCACGCATAGGACGCCACGCATCTGGCCGCCTCCAGTGGACCGAGGTTGGCCAAGACATTTGCAGCCTTCAGGGGGTAATCGTAGAACCTGCCCTCGTAGTAGATACGGCTCATACGCCGCCTGGTGACGAAATCCCCGCCTGGGAGGATCTCCCGCCAGAGAGCCTCGACCGCCGGAACCTTGGTAAAGAAGCGGTGCCCGCCGAGATCGAAGCGCCATCCGTCGCTCACGACAGTCCTCGAAAGACCACCCACAACACCGTCTGACTCCAGGACGACGGCACCCCGGCCCCGCTTGCCAAGCTCGTACGCGGCCGTCAGGCCGGCCGGCCCGGCACCGATCACGACGACCGGATTACCGTTACCGGAATCGGCGCTCTGCAAAGGATACTCCGTCACCGGTGCCGGCGGGCCTCCAGTAGCTCCTCGTAAAGAGCAGCGGTACCGGCAACGAACCGGCCTGCGCCATAACGCGAGGCTACGTGATCCCGTCCCGCAATACCCATATCCCGGCGGGCAGCGGGATCGGAGATGAGGCGTGCCAGCGCGCCGGCAAGGGCCTCGGGGGCTCCGGGCGGCACGAGTAACCCGCTGGTGCCGTCGATCACGACATCCGGCACACCGCCGGCCCGGGTGGCCACGACGGGCCTCGCTGCCGCCGAAGCCTCGATGAGAGCGGCGGGGGTCCCTTCGTTGGTACTGGTGAGCACGACCACGTCAATTGCCGCAAGAAGCTCGGGAAGGTCATGGCGCCACCCGAGGAAACGCACCCGGTCCGCAATCCCGAGCGAGCCGGCGTACGACTCGAGACGGCCGCGCTCGTCGCCGTCACCGACCACCAGCAAGTGAACGCCTGGTGTCCGGGCGATGGCCGTAAACGCAGTGTGATGGTCCTTCACGGGAACCAGGCGGCCGATCATCCCCACGACTGGCGCTCCGGAAGGAATGTCCAGGCTCTCCCGCATGGCAACGTCCGGCCGGGTGGATGAACCCCGCTCTTGTTCGCCGGAGGCTGGAACCGCTTCGCCGGGAGCAGGAACCGCCAGGTACCCGTCGAGGTCGAGACCGAGCGGGATCACGTGCCACTGTCCCGGCCGGCCGATCCTCATCGAGAGCAGCTCGTCCCTGATTTCGGCACTGACGGCGACCAGCGCATCGGACATAGCAGCGAGCACCCTCTCGGCCGCGACAAGAACCCGCTCAGCCGGGCGACTGAAGTACCCCTCCAGCACATGGCCGTGAAAGGTGTGTACCGTGACTGGACGGGGACGGAAGCTGCGCGCAGCCAGGCGTCCCAGGGCGCCTGCTTTTGCCATATGAGTGTGAACGACGTCGAATACCGCGGCTTCGCGTCCGGGAAACCGGCGGGCACGAAATACCTGCCGCCCCGCCGCCGATTCAGCCCCGCTCTCCCTGCCGGTACCGGCCGTATGCCCTGCAATGAGCCAACGAACAGCCGCCAGAGCCTGTACATCGGTGATCGGATCAATCCGCCTTGCAAGGGGAAGCCCCTCGACAGGAACCTCCGGATCAGACATCTCGCCCTCGCTCACGGCCGCCGTCCCGGCGGCAACAGTCACCTCGAAGCGGGACCCACCTTCTCCGGAACTGCCCACTCCGGCCCCGCCTACGCCTAGGCGTGGAAGCCCTTTCGCAAGCTCGATGATGGCTCGCGCCGGCCCGCCTATATTCAGCCGGGTGGCAAGCTGGACGACCCTTACGGCAGCCGGGGCCCCTTCTGCCACTGGCGGCTCAGCTGGCCGTGGGTCGCATATTGAGCACGAACGCCGGTGTATCGAACAACTCGCGCAGGTCGAAGCCGGGGTGGTCGACCAGCAGGACGACGGCGTCCACCTGGCGGGCAAGCGCACCGCTAGCCTCTACCCTCGCCACTGCAGGCGACAGCTCGCGGCACTCCCCGACATAGGGGTCCGCGGCCATCACCTCTGCTCCCGTTTCCACGAGCGCGTTGGCAAGTGCAACTGCCGGTGAGCTCTCGGTCTGCGACACGCCCGCCTTGTACGCGAGGCCGAGAAGGAGCACCCTGGACCCCGCGAGATCACCGCCCCGCAACCTGATCCCTTCATGGATCCTCTGTACCATTCCGGCGGTCATCCGGCGGTTCGCCGCAAGCGACGCCTCCACCACCTGCAGCGGCGATCCGGCGCGCTCACGGCCCATCCAGGCCAGATAGGTTGCAGCTCCGACGAGGCAATGGCCTCCAGCACCCGGCCCCGGCGTAAAGGGCAGGAAGCCGAAGGGCTTCGTGGCGGCGGCGGCAAAAGCTTCGCCTGCATCGATCCCGAGCGCCGCAGCCGCGGCCGCGATCTCGTTGACGAACGCGACGTTCACCTCGCGGAAGGTGTTCTCGATGATTTTTGCCAGCTCGGCCTCGGCAACACCGGGCACCTTCACTACGCTCTCGACGAGGGTGGAGTAGAAACCGGCCAGCGCCTCGAGAGAGCCGGCGCTCACTCCCGAAACAAGCTTCGGGGTGTTCTCGAAAGTGTAGACCGAGTTCCCCGTGTCGATGCGCTCGGGGCTGTGGCCAAGATGGAAATCCGTCCCCGCAGCAAGCCCCGAAGCTGCCTCGAGAAGCGGCCTTACGACCTCCTCGGTTGCACCCGGATAGACGGTCGACTCGACGGACACGACGGCCCCAGCTCTCAAGTGGGCCCCGGCTAGGCGGGCTGCATCCTCGACGTGGGACATGTCCGGCCGGATGGCGCCGGCATCGACCGGCGTGGGAACGGCAATGACCGCAACATCGAACCCTGCGACGTCCGCCGCGCGAGCGGTCGGCATGTAGCTCCCGCCTTCAACGACGCCACGGAGCCTCTCGCGGTCGATGCCGTCCATCGATCCCGACGCAGCGCGCAGCTCTTTCACCCGGCCCTCGTCGACGTCGTAGCCGGCAACCTGCCACCCGACCTCGGCAGCCCGCAGGGCGACCCTGAGCCCGACGTGACCCTGCCCGATTACCGCCACGTTGCCCCTCGGGGTCTTGATGGAACTCATTGACTTGCCGATCACTGCCGAACCTGTCCTTCTTTGCAAGCACTTTCCGGTCGACGGGCAATGCCGCCCCGGCACCCTGACGCTCCCGGCGTACCCACGGCCCGGGGAAAGTGCCTCTACATCTCCCGGCGAGTCTACCGCGCAGCACTCCACCGGTTGCGCCTGAAGGTTCTCCGGATGCATGCACTAGCTGCCCCCGCGGTCACTATCCCGGGATAACCGGGAGGCAACGAAGGTCTTCGGCTACGGGGCCGGATCACTCGCTGTCGCAGTGCGAGGCTGAGCGGCCAGCGCCGCTTCCAAGGTCGCGACTGTCTCAGCCAACTCGGCTGTCTGATGAGCGGTGCCGCCAGCCGCCCGGCCAAGCAGCGCCTGAAAGATAACTTCCGCTGCGTCACGCAGGTCTGACGTCTCGGCCGCAACCACGGCAACCGCTCGTGACATCGAGGCTGCCGCCACGTCGGGCAGGCGCAGGGCAAAGGAGCGGTAGGTAATCTGCAACCTCGGAAGGAGGACCCTGCACAGGGAACCGGCGCGGCGTGTGCTGCTCGCCTTCTCCTCCAACGTGGCGAGCGCGCTCCGGGCTCCGTCGCTTACGAGAGAGGGCACGGCGCCGCTCCGCAGCAGATCACCACTCGGATCGGAGCCGGCCGCACGCATGGACCCTTCCAGCGGGAGCTCGGCGGCGAGCATGCTCGAGCTCCAACCGTGCGACCTGCTCTCGGCATCGAACAGCAGGGCCGCCTCCGGCTCTTCGGCCTCTCTCGCCCACGCCCCAACCAATTCGAAGAGCCGCCTCTCGATCCACGCGCAGGCCGCCAGCGCTGGCACCGACTCAACGAGGGTGATCGGGCCGCGTTCCCCGCCGGTACCGGCAAACCCGTGACGGACAGCGCCGGTGCCGCCGGTTCCATCAGCACCACCGGCTGCGCTCTCTCCGATCAGGCCGCCGGCAATGCCCGCTCCGGGCGCGCCCGCGCCCAGCCGGAGCAGTGCCTGGCGAAAGTGGGCATCAAGGTGCGCCGGCATGTTCAGTCGATCTCCGCACCGGTCCCGTCACTGCCGGGTCCTCCCGTGCCATTCCCGCCAGGCGCCGGCCCACGGCGGGCGTGCGGCCGGTACCGGTTGGTTATGGGAACCCGCCAATCCTTGCCGAATGCCCGTGCCGTGATCTTCACCCCGGGGGGGTACTGGCGTCGCTTGTACTCGGCCGTATCGAGCAACCTGGCAATCCGGCTCACCTCCTCCAGCCGGCCTCCTGACGCAACAATATCGTCAATGGACTTGTTCTCTTCGACGAAGCTCTTGACGATGGGATCGAGAACGTCGTAGGGCGGCAGCGACTGGTCGTCCCGCTGATCCGGTCTCAGCTCCGCCGAGGGCGGCTTCTCGATGACCGTCTCGGGTATGAGCTCCCGGCCCGCCGCCAAGTTGCAGTACCGGGAGAGCTCGTATACCAGGGTCTTGGGCACGTCTTTGATCACCCCGAAGCCGCCTGCCGTGTCGCCGTACAGCGTCGAGTACCCGACCGCCAGCTCGCTCTTGTTGCCGGTAGTCAGAACCAGCCATCCGGTGGCATTCGACACGACCATGAGAATCACTCCCCGTATGCGGGACTGCAGGTTCTCGTCCGCCAGCCCTTCCGGATCGTGCCCCAGGACAGGAGAGGTGATCGCCGAGAAGACCCGGTGCGCCTCCTCTATGGGGACCACCGATAAGTCGATCCCGAGGTTCGAGGCCAGTTCCCTTGCATCAGACACCGACCCGTCGCTCGAGTACCTGGACGGCATCGCGATCCCGTGCACGTGCTCGGCACCGATGGCGTCCGCGGCTACGACCGCAACCAGCGATGAATCGATCCCTCCCGAAAGACCGATCACGACTTCCCCGAAACCGTTCTTGCGCAGGTAATCGCGCGTCCCCGTCACGAGAGCCTCGTACACCTCTCCCACCTCGTCCCCTGGCTCGCCTCCGATCTCCTCCGCGGGCCCGGCCAGATCGACCACGACCAGATCCTCCTCGAAACAGGCACCCATGGCCCGGATCTCCCCGCCGGGACCCATCACCAGCGAACGTCCGTCGAACACCAGCTCGTCCTGGCCGCCGACCTGATTGACGTAGGCGAGTACCGGCCTCTCCCCTCCGGACCCGGCGATCTCATCGAGACGCTCCCGCATGACAGACAGGCGCTCGCCGAACTTGCCGACCGAGTAGGGCGACGCGTTGATGGTGACGATGAGAGATGCTCCTGCGAGGGCCTGGTCGAGAACGGGGCCGCCCGCGAACCAGAGATCTTCGCAGATGGACGTCCCGACACGCACGCCGCCGATCTCGTGGATCATGTACGGTCCGGATCCCGGCTGGAAGAGCCGTTCCTCATCGAAAACCCCGTAGTTCGGCAGCAACCGCTTATGGTAGACGCCGATCACCTCACCACCCGCGCACATCGCCGCTGCGTTCCTGCCTGCAGGCGCCTGCCCATCCACCCGGTCCACGAATCCGACAAGGAGACGGCACTCGCCCGTTGCACGTGCGATACCTGCGAGTGCAGCCAGGTTGTCGGCGACGAACGACTCCTTCAGGACGAGGTCCTCCGGCGGGTACCCCGTCACGGCGAGCTCGGGAAAGACGGCCAGATCGCACCCGGAGTTCTCTGCCTGCCGGTAAAGCTCCACGATCCTCGCGGCGTTGCCGTCAATGTCGCCAACCACCGGGTTGAACTGGCAAAGGGCCAGTTTCAACCTCTCACAACCTCACAACCCGCAGGCTCGCCGGCGAACCGGACACCCTCGCTGCCCCGGACGCCCACTGCCCGGAACCTCACGGACTCACCGGCCGGTTCCCATGGAAGGGATGGGGCGCGGCCCACCAGCGCCCCGAGAACCTCCACGATGCAGGATCGCCGCCGGCTACCCGCTCATCTCCCGCCTGCCCCGCCGGCGCGGCGTACCTGCGCCAGACCATCTCCACTGCCGTACGAATGATCGCAACCGCCTCATCATCCGTCGGATGCCCCATCCCCGCCGATCCGCCGCCGCCCGGCCCCCCGGAGCCCGCCCCCCCTGAACCAGATCCGCCGCCGGCCGGCCCGCCGCCGTGGAGCTCGCTAGAGCTAGAGCGGGACATTGCCGTGCTTGCGCCGGGGGAGCTCTTCCCGCTTGGTCCGCAGCATGGAGAGCGCGCCGGCAAGCACCCGGCGCGTCTCCGCCGGATCGATCACATCGTCGACGTAGCCCCGCTCCGCTGCGATATACGGGTTTGCATACCGCTCCCTGTACTCGTCTACCAGCTCCATTCGCCTGGATGCTCCGTCGGCAGCCTCCTTCAGATCCCGCCGGTAGACGATCTCGACCGCACCCTCCGGGCCCATGACAGCAAGCTCCGCTGACGGCCATGCGTAGGCAAGGTCCGCACCGATCGACTTCGAGTTCATGACGACGTAAGCGCCACCGTATGCCTTGCGGGTGATGACCTGGATACGCGGGACCGTCGACTCGCAGTACGCATACAGAAGCTTCGCTCCATGCCTGATGATCCCGCCGTACTCCTGGTCAGTACCCGGCATGAACCCGGGAACGTCAACGAAGGTGACGAGGGGGATGTTGAAGGCGTCGCACGTCCGCACGAACCGGGAAGCCTTCTCGGATGACGATATGTCCAGCACGCCGGCCAGCACCGCCGGCTGGTTGCCGACTATCCCGACGACGTACCCGCCAATCCTCGCCAGCCCGCACGTCACCGACTGAGCCCAGTGAGCGTGGAACTCCACGTAGTCGCCATCATCGACGACCGACGCTATGACCTTCTTCATGTCATAAGGCTGGTTCGCCGATCGGGGCATCAGGTCGGTCAGCTCGGGCGCCAGACGATCCGGGTCGTCTTCCGACTGCACGCACGGCGGCTCCTCCAGGTTGTTCGCCGGCAGGAAGGAGAGCACGTAGCGGACCTCGTCCAGGCATGCCTTCTCGTCAGTGGACACGAAGGTGGCCACACCCGACTTCGTGGCATGCGTCATCGCGCCACCGAGCTCCTCGAGCGTCACGTCTTCACCGGTGACGGCCTTCACGACGTCAGGACCGGTGATGAACATGTGACTGGTCGAGTCAACCATGAACACGAGATCGGTCATCGCAGGCGAGTACACGGCCCCGCCGGCACACGGACCCATAATGACGCTGACCTGCGGAATGACACCCGATGCCGCAACATTGCGGTGGAAAATCCCTCCGTAGCCGTTCAGCGACACGACGCCTTCCTGGATCCGGGCCCCCGCACCGTCGTTGAGGCCAATCATCGGCACGCCAAGCGAGAGCGAAAGGTCCATGATCTTGTGGATTTTCTCGGCGAAAGCCTCGCCGAGCGCCCCGCCGAACACGGTGAAATCCTGGCTAAAAACGCAGACCCGGCGCCCGTCTATCGTTCCATATCCTGTGATGACCCCGTCGGTGTAAGGCCGCGAGTGGTCGATACCCATGCCGTGGGCCCGGTGCCTGGCAAGCATGTCGAGCTCGCAAAAGGACCCCTCGTCGAGAAGGTAGTCGATCCGCTCCCTGGCCGTCATCTTGCCCTTCTCGTGCTGGCGCTGGACAGCCCGCTGGGACCCGGCGTGAAGCGCTTCGTCCTTCCTCTCCCGGAGCTCGGCCACCCTGTCCTGCATCGAATGAAGTGTCACGGCTCCTCCACCAGTTCGATCAGCGTTCCCAGAGCGCCACCGGGATGCACGAACGCTACGGTGGTCCCGCGCGACCCGGGGCGCGGGACCTCGTCGATCATCTTTACCCCCTCGGCCTTCAGGCTTTTCACAGCCGCACCAGCATCCTGGACCCTGTAACCAACGTGGTGCAGGCCCTCGCCGTGCTTTGCCAGGAACCGCGCAACCGTGGACTCGGGAGAGGTAGCGGCAATGAGCTGTATGTAGGAGTCGGCAACTCGGATCAGTGCCTCCTCTACCTGGTCGGCCTCTATTCGCTCCCTGTGAACCACCTCGGCAGCGAAAACCCTGCGATAGAAGGCGACCGCCTCTTCGATATTGCCGACCGCGATCGCCACGTGGTCGATCTCCGTCAGCATTGATCGCGTGTCCGAGTCCGGCATAATCACGTATCGTAGCGCCGGAACAGGTTGAGCCTCTGCTCTCCCACCCGCTCGCGCAGCTCGGGATCCTCGATCCCGCCTCCCTCCCCCTCGGCGAGGCACAGCACGCCGATCTTTCCTTCATGAAGGTTCCGCTGCACCTGCCAGACTGCCTCACCAACATCGTCAAGGCTGAAAACCCGGGAGAGCACAGGTACGACCTTGCCCGACCGCACGAGATCGTTCGCCTCCCAGGCCTCCCGGTAGTTCGCGAAGTGAGAGCCCTTGATCGTCTTCAGCTTCATCCACAGGTGCCTGTTGTCGTACTGGATCACGTAACCGGACGTTGCCGCGCAGGTGATAATCATCCCGCCCCGCTTGCAGGCGAATACCGACGCCCCCATCGTCTCCCGCCCGGGATGCTCGAAGACGATGTCCGGGTCGTCGCCGGCAACCGCCCTCAGGTCCTTCCCGAACCGCCGCCACTCCGACTCGTCCTGGGTGAACTCGTCCTTCCAGAACTTGTAACCCGCCGCGTTCCTATCCACGATGGCCTCTACCCCCATATCGGCCAGAATGGACGCCCTCTTCTGCGAGGACACCACCCCGATAGGGATACCCCCGCCATTCAGGACGTGCTGCACGGCGTACCCGCCGAGTCCCCCGGTGGCGCCCCAGATGAGGACCCGCTGGCCCTGCCTCATATCCGCTCCGTTCTTCGAGACGATCATCCGGTACGCGGTCGAGTTGACCAGGGCGTTGACCGCCGACTCCTCCCAGGTGAGGTGCGCCGGTTTCGGCATGAGCTGGTTCGCCCGTACCACCGCGAGCTCGCCGAGCCCGCCGAAGTTGGTCTCGAAGCCCCAGATGAGTTGGTTCGAGGCAAGCATCGAATCGTCGTGTGCACTCGGGTCCTGATCATCGACGTAGTTGCAGTGGATCACCACCCTGTCGCCCGGCTTGAAATTGTCAACCGCCGGGCCTGCCCGCAGGACCACTCCGGCCGCGTCCGAACCCATGACGTGGCGATCCGTTGCGTGCCGCCGGCCGTAGATCGAGGTCTTCGCAAGCCGGTCGAGGAAGGTGAAGGTCGGCATTGGCTCGAAGATCGACGACCACACCGTGTTGAAGTTGACCGACGACGCCATGACGGCAACGTAGACCTCGTCTGGAGCCAGATCCGGGACTGCCACATCGCCCACGTGGATCGAGAGGCGCGGGTCCTTCTCCGAAGAGCTCAGGCCCTCGAACATCGCCACGTCCTCCCTTCTCACGAAGGCGGCTCGGTACGACTCGGGGATGGCAGTCGCCGCGATGTCCGCCCCAGAGGCTCCGGCGTTGATTGCATCAAGGATCGCCCGCATAGCCACATACGATACCAGCGGGGCGCACGCCCCCGGCTCGCCCCCCACTCCGTCACCTATCCGCTGAGGCTCTTAGCCGTAGAACTGCTGGAAGTTGGCTACGGACGGCTGGGTGAGCCCGGCCGGACCCTGGCCGAAGAGCGCAAGAAGGTTCCCCGTCATCGCGTCCATCAGCGACGTCGCTACAGACGAAACTGGCGCACCCGAGCAGGATCCGGGCACCTCGCTGCATGCCCAGAGCGAGGACACCCAAGAGTTCGCACCGCTGGAGAAAACTCCGGCCCCCGATGACGCCATCGTGTAGTACGTCGTGTCGGCATACCATGAACCGCTCTTCCCCTCCACGGCAACAGGGGAGTGGGCAAGGATCTCGAGATCGGGCGGGTTGCCCGAACGGGTCGGGTCGAACTGCTGGAAGTCCGTGGTAAGTACCCCTGGCACGGTCCCGCCCGCCGCAAGGCCCGTCCCCTTGTAGAACCAGGAAGACGGGTCGGTCGCCACGAGCGGAAAGCTTTGCGAGTTGTTGTAGCCGATGTAGTCGGCTCCGACGATGGGACTGGCCGGCGAGGACGCTGGCGGCTGGCCCCACCAGTTCTGGCTCACGCGGGCATTGTCCTTGCCGTACAGGGGGTCCTTCGCCGGGTCCCTGTAGTTGACGATCTCCATATCGGCCCCGAGCAGCGAGGGCTGGAGGCGCACCTTGCGGAGTATCGGGCTCGCCCCGAAGAAAATGACGTTGACACCTTTCCCGAGCGCTGCGACCAGCGCCTGCCTCATGCTTGCCGACCACTCCTCATCGTGCCCCGGCGATATCAGCACCTTGTGGTTGGCAAGCATGTTCCCGTGCTCGGCAAGGGTGATATCGGTCCAGTAGGTGACATCGAGACCGTACTTTTCGGCCAGGCGCGTGACAGGGTATACCGCATTGAAGTACCCACCGGCACCGTTCTCGAAGCCGGTCGTGTACGGCCTGTCGAAGGAGACGACCCTTGCCCGCGTTGAACAGGGATAGTGATTCGGAGCGCACGGCGTTGCCCCCTGGTAGAGGTCATAGCCTCCGTACGGGTTGAATACCTGGTCGGTGAGCACGCCCGCCATGATCACGTAGGCAGCGTGGCTGGCCGGGTCCCAGACAGTGAGCGGCACGTAGCTCTGCTGTCCACCATCGCCGACCAGTTTGAGAAGGTACTGACCCTGCACCCAGGCGCTCGTCACCGTGAAGGTGACCGACGGTGACCAGCTGCACTCCACCATGTTGATCCCGGGAGTGACGGGGCACTGTGGCTGCACCGCTCCATGAAGAGTGGAAGACTCCCACACGAGGCGCCCCCCCTTGCCCTGGTACCAACCCATCCGGAAAGCCTCGACCCGGAAGGTGCTCGCAGTCGTGGACACGTACAGGGCTACGGACTGGCCCTCCCGCGCCTGCACGCGGTTCGCGTAACCCATGATCCCCCCCTCCTGCTGGGCCCCGGTGATCTTCCACGCCTCGGTACCCGGGAGCTTGTTCTCGGCCACCACCCAGCTCGCCACCGGCCCATGAGAGGTTTCGTAGACAGCAGGCGTAGCCGCGGGAGCGCCCCTTCCCAGCGCCTGCCTGCCCCGGTGGTGGTGATGCCCGGACGGCACGCGGGCCTGCTTGCGAGATGAGCCTCCCGGTGCCAGCCCGATCCCGACAAGGAGACCGAGTGCCACGACCGCTACGAGTCCGGTAAGCACGAGTATCCGGGGAACCCTGCGATCTCGTCGCCGCGTCCACGCCACCAACCGTCCGGATCCTGGCACTCTGCGAGCATACATCCAGTGAGGCGCTCCGCCCCATACGCCCCCTCTTCACCCGCCGGTGGTAGAGTCGCTCCCGCTTGACCACCAGGAAAAGATCCGTCCCACGGGCCTCGAAGAAGAGATCGAAGCACTCGCCCGCCCGCAGTCCGGTCGAGGCCCACAGGTCGCGCCACGGACGCCCGAGACGCCGCCACGTGACGATCACGTTGCTGGCCATACTCGCTGCCGGTACCGCCATCGGCGTTACCGGGCCGGCAAGAGACGTCCGCAACCTGGAGAGCCTGTGGAAGCCCCAGAGTCGGCGACCCTGCAACTCCCCCTCAAAGCCTGCCCCGACGGGCGCCACACGGTCGCACAGGACCTGCCCGCCGCTGCCCCTGCCTCCAACGACCCCCACCTCTACCACCACGCGGAAGCCCGGAAGAAAGGCAAACGCAATAGGGGTCGCATCATTCCAGTTCGTCGATCAGAGCAGGTTCATCTACCCGCCACATTCGCCGACAGGAGCGCCCGAGCCGCGGATCATTGAGACATACGTCTGGTATCCGGCCGTCTCCGCCCACGCCGGCAGCACCGAATCACCCGGCGTCCCCTTCGCCAAGAGGGACACCGCCGGCTACGGCCCTTCCCTCGTGAACCACCTCCCTCGTGCGTTCGGGACCCGGGAACTCCCCCTTGTGGTCTTCTCGCATGGATACGACGTATGGCCATGGGAGTACCAGCCGCTTCTCGACGCCTGGGTAAGAGCCGGATTCGTCGTTGCCACACCTGTATTTCCCCTCACGAACCCGGCCGCTCCCGGTGGGCTCTACGAGAATGACATGGTCAACCAGCCACAGGACGTGAGCTTCGTCCTTGGCCGGCTCCTCTCGCTGGACGCCCAGCCCGACAATATCCTCTCAGGTCTCATAGACCCGGACGAGATCGGGCTCGCGGGCCATTCCGACGGGGGAGACACCACCGTCGCAGCCACATACGACTCCTGCTGCGCCATCGGCGCCGTGAAGGCGGCGGCAGTCCTGTCGGGCGAGGAGCTCGAAACGGGCACCGGCAGCTACTTCACCACGCCTGGACCTCCGCTCCTCGTGGTCCAGGGCACGTTCGACACCATCAACCCCCCATCGGATTCGCAGCGCATATACGACGCGGCAACAGGCACGAAGTATGACCTGCAGCTCGGCGGCGCAGGCCACTATTCCCCCTATATGCACCGGGACCAGTTCGAGATGGTCACCGCCGAGGTGACGACCGCCTTCTTCGAGGCCGAGCTGGAGGGCAACCAGAGCGCTCTCGAGAAGCTCACGTCGCCTGGCGCATTGCCTTCCTTCGCCACGCTGCAGGGCCTCGCGCAACCGGCTCCCCCGGCTCCCACCACCCTTTCCACGGCGCCGGCCAGTGTGGGACTTTCGTCACACCCGTAAGTGGCCTTGTCTTATTGACATGTGTGTCAATAAGGGCGTAGGTTACAGGTATGAGCTCTACACGCCGGCCACGCCACTTCGAGCGAACTTTCGACTTGGACGACGAGCACGTTTCCCTCATGGAAGAGGCTCACCAGTTCGCCGCCGAGGTGCTCCGGCCTGTGTCGTTGGAGCTTGACAACCTTCCGCCTTCGGAGGTGATCGCCGCGGGGTCCCCGTTATGGCCCGCTATGCGCAAGTGGTATCAGGCAGGCCACCACCTCATGATGCTGCCGGAGAGCGTCGGCGGCGCCGATCTGGATCCCCTCGCCCGTACCCTCGTGCAGGAGGAGCTCGGTTGGGGTGCATCCGACCTCGCGGTCAGCTTCGGCGTGGCCGCTTTACCCTTCTTCTTCGCCGCGCACATCGGCACGATGCTTGGCAACACGACCCTGATCAACGAAATAGTGAAACCCTTCGTCGAGGACACCGAGGCCAAGATGATCGGCTGTTGGGCAATCACCGAGCCGACGCACGGATCCGACGAGCTGGGTGCGGGCACCGAGGCGTTCGCCTCGACGGGGAGCGCCGGATCGTGCCGCGCCTACCAGAAAGGCGACGAATGGGTCATCACCGGGCAGAAGTCAGCCTGGGTCTCGAACGGCACGATCGCAACCCATGCCCTGCTTTTCTGCACGGTCGATGCCGAGAAGGGCATGGGCGGCGGCGGCGTCGCCATAGTGCCGCTCGACCTTCCCGGCGTCTCGAAGGGACCACCGCTCGACAAGCTGGGCCAGCGAGCACTCAACCAGGGGGAGATCTTCTTTGACGAGGTGCACCTCCCCGCCGAGCTCATGATGATCGGCCCGGACTTCTACAGGGATCTCCTCGACATCACCCTCGTCACCGCCAATACGGGGATGTCCCTGCTCTTCACCGGTGTTGCCAGAGCGGCCTTCGAGGAGGCGCTCGACTATGCCGGCCAGCGCGTCCAGGGAGGCAAGGTCATTGCCGAACACCAGATGATCCAAACCAAGCTTTTCAACATGTACGTGAAGGTTGAACAGGCGAGAGCGATGGCCCGCGGGATGCTGCTCCAGAACTCGCAGGCTCCCGCGGTCGCCAGAGCCATCGCTGCCAAGGTCGCGGGAACCGAAGCGGCCCTTTCTGTGGCGAACGACGCCGTCCAGATCTTCGGAGGGATGGGGTTGGCAAAGGGCACCCTCGTGGAAAAGCTCTACCGGGATGCCCGCGCCTCCACGATCGAAGATGGGGTCAACGAGTTCCTCGGCCTCGTGGCTGCCCGGCACCTTGTCGACTCCTACGGCGAGGCGGGATTCTCGATGGACCTCTCGTTCGGGTGACGGGCGCCGAAGTGCCATCCGCGCCCGATCGCACGGTGGAGCAGGAAACAGTAACAATGCCCTTGCGGCAACCCATCGCAGCGTCGAGAGTTGCAGCACGTCGGCACCGAGGGCGGGGGAAGGAGACGGCCTGATGACCGATCGGGCACAAGGCATCTTTGAGCTGCTGATCCGTTCGAGAGCGGCCGAGCACCCCGACTCAACCTGGCTCCTGTGGGAGGACGAGGAGGTCTCGTGGGCCACAGCGCTCTCGGCAATCCAAAGGGTGGCGAACGGGTTGCTGGGACTCGGGATACGGCCCGGTGATCGGATCGCCCTGATGATGGGCAACAAGCCCGAGTTCCTTTGGGCACACTTTGCCGCCGGCTTCATAGGAGCGTCCACTGTACCGGTCAACATTTCCCAGCGTGGGCCGGCGCTCAGCCACATCCTCGCCGACTCTGGAGCCGCCTGCGCCATCGTGGACGACGAACTGCGCGACGTCGTCTCGGCCGTCCGGAAGGAAGCTGCGGGGCTCGCCCATGCCGTCGTCGTGGGAGGGAAAGCGGGAGACGGCTTCGAAACGGATTTCGACCACCTGCTCGATGGGGATGACCGCGAACCCTCGATCGACGTGACCGAGGCTCCGACCGGTGCGGCAATGCTCTACACGTCGGGGACCACGGGACCACCAAAGGGCGTTGTACAGAAAGGAGCAGCCGCGGGGGCGAGCGGCTTTCTCCCGCTTATCTCTTCTCTGGGCATCCAGCCGGGTGAGACTATCTATACTGCCCTTCCCCTCTTTCACGGGAACGCACTCCTCATCTCCACAACGGGCTCGATGGTACTCGACGCGAGGTTGGCCCTGGGTCGCCGATTCAGCGCTTCGAGGCTCTTCGACGAGACGAGAAAGTACGGCGCCGTCGAGTTCAACGCTCTAGGCGGTATGATCACGATCCTTCTCAAACAGCCTCCGCGCGACGACGACAGGGACAATCCCGTGAGAGTGGTCCTCTCGGCCGGATGCCCCGCTGAGCGCTGGGTGGAGTTCGAAGAGCGTTTCGGCGTGAAGCTGGTCGAGTTCTACGGTCTCGTAGACGCACCCGGCCTGCTCCTGAACGACAGCGGAAGAGTCGGTTCCATGGGCAGGCCGATCGGCGAATGCGAGTTCGCCGTCATGTCGGATGGTGGCGAGTTGCTCGGTTCGGACGAGGTTGGCGAGGTGGTCTTCAAGCACCCCGCCGGGCAGCTCAGCGAGTACCACAACCTGCCCGAGGCGACCGAAAGCGCCTGGCGCGATGGCTGGTTCCACACCGGTGACTTGGCGGCGCGTGACGTTGAGGGCTTTTACTACTACAAAGGCCGTAAGAAGGAGTCGATCAGGCGCCTCGGCGAGAACATATCGGCATGGGAGATAGAAACCGTAGCCAACCAGCACCCGAAGGTCCTGGAATCGGCCGCCCACGCCGTCCCCTCCGAGCTCGGT
Organism: Actinomycetes bacterium; assembly: GCA_021816935.1. Lineage (GTDB taxonomy): Bacteria > Actinomycetota > Acidimicrobiia > Acidimicrobiales > JAMCPL01 > JAKAWR01. The sequence continues at coordinate 51,905 of JAKAWR010000005.1, read as the reverse complement.
GAGGACGAGGTGAAGCTCTGCGTAGTGGAGAAACCCGGCGAAAGCGTGGATCCTGTCGAGCTGGGTTCCTTCCTCGAGGGTCGAGTCGCGCGATATGCGGTACCCCGCTACATCGAGATCATGGCGGAAATACCCAAGACCCCGACCCACCGGGTCCGGTACCAGGAACTGAAGGATCGCGGTGTCACCACGCAAACGTGGGATCGCACGACGGCCTGATCCGCTGAGGCTTAGAGGCTCAGCGGATAGGGAGGTTGGAGAAGGGAGCCGGTCATCCAGGCGAGTAGCGCAAGGCGGAGGAGGAAGCCCAGGCTGGAGTGCCTGGGCGACGACAACAACGCCGCGATGCGACGTCTGGGGGCCGGCGAGCCCGGCATCCCTATCCGCTGAGCCTCTTATTACCCGGCACAGCCTGACCCGCTGGCATGGCTTCAAACTGCGTGGCACTGCCGGTGGGCACTATGGTAGGCCCGGTACGGCCGGGCAGTCGTAGGGACGGCGAACCGGGAAAGACGAAGGAGGTCGGATAGACATGGACTTCAAGAAAGTGGTGGGGACAAGGCGCTCCGTCAGGTGGTTCAAGCCGTGGAAGCCGGTCGAGCGGGAGAAGATCGAGGTGATCCTTCAGGCGGCGAGATGGGCGTCCCGCTCGATGAACGCCGATTACCCGAGAGCGGTCGTGGTCATGCGCGATGAGCTGCCTGCCGAAGTACTCGAAGCCCTGCACAACCCGACGACCGCTGCCGACGTCGACCTCGCTCCCGTGTACATTTTCTGGTACTTCGACATGGAGTACGTGAATGGCGTCCAGGATCGCCTGAAGCAGCTGGTCGATCAGCATGCCCTGTCGGCATCGCACGGCTGGTCGTACGCGTATATCGACAACCACTTGTGGCCGCAGGTACTGAAGCAGATCGCGGAGGAGCCCATAGCCCTCATGTTCATGGGGGCCACAGAGACCGGCATCGCGATATGCAACGCGCTGAACGCAGCCGTCGACCAGGGCCTCGGCACCTGCCTGCATTCGTTCATCAACTCGAGCGAGCTGCAGAAAGTGCTCGGCGTGCCGCCGACATGGATCCCGGTGTGGATGCAGCTCGTCGGCTATCCCCTCGAGGACCCGGAAGCCGGTGGCCAGCGCCCGAGGTCAGCAATGGGTGACATGTACTTCGAAGGAAGTTGCGACAAGCCCTGGCGCGAAGACCCCGAGGTGACCGGGCAATTGCAGCGGGACGGAATGATACAGGAGCCCGGGCCGCTCCCCTGGAGGGAGCAGGAGGTGAAGATGCTCACCCGGATGTTCGGGCTGCCGGAATGAGGAAGGAGGCCCGGGATGGCAGATAGCAAGGTTACCGGTGGCCGGGGCGGCTCGGCCGGGGCAGGCGGAACGGGCGGCGGAGGTACCGGGAACGCTCCGGTCCCCGACGAGAAGGCCATCGCAAGGGTGGCACCGGTCAAGCTCTGGATCGAGGAAGTGGGCCTCGCTGGCAAGGGCCACGAGGCTGAGCGGGCCGGATACGTGCGGGACTTGGCGGCCTTTTGCCGGTTCGCCGGGTCGGGACCGAAAGAGGTTCTGGAGAGCTGTTTCCGGAAGACGAAATTCGGCGACCTGGCCATCAGCGCCAAGGGCCGGCGGGAGATCACGGCACAGATCGACGGTTACGTGGAGTCGCTAGGGCTTGCGGGAAGAGATGCCGCCGTAGCCGGCAACAGGATCCGCAGCTTTCTCATCCACAACGGCGTCTACATGCAAGGCAAGGTCGCGTATCCCTGACGGGCCGCGCCTGCAACATCTGAGCAAAGCCGCGTGACCGTTGCTGTAGCCTGGTTGTGATGGACGGTGACTTGGTAGAGCCCCGCAACGAAAGCGAGGCTACTCCAGCGGGCAACGGGACGATGGCCGATGTGGAGTACGGGCTCACTAGACGTTCTATTCTCCAGCGCCTGCACGGCGGCGCCCTCCAACGCCAGGACGTCTGCGATGCGCACCCCGAGCTTCTCCGGGCCGCCCGAAACCTGGGTACGCCCACGGGCAGGGCATGCCCGGTCTGCCGGCAAGTCGACCTCGTTAACATCACCTACGTCTTCGGCCGTTCGCTCCCACGGGGTGGCCGATGCGTGTCGACGGAGGGAGAGCTGGAGAAACTCTCCGGGAACGGCCGGAGCGTGACCTGCTACGTCGTCGAGGTCTGTACCGGCTGTGCCTGGAACCACCTGGTGAAGGCCTACTGGCCCGGTGCTCGGGCAGCCGGCTGACCTTCAGGACGTACCCGTGGCAACACCGGTGACAGTACCCGAGTTGCGCAACCGCAAGGCTGGCCACGGAGAGGTCCCCCTTGTGATGATCACGGCATACGACGCACCGAGCGCCAGGATCGCCGATACGGCGGGAGTGGATATCATCCTCGTCGGGGACAGCGCTGCAAGCACGGTACACGGCCAGCCCGACACCCTTCACATCACCATGGATCAAATGGTGAGCCACGTCGCCGCCGTGGCGGGCACGCAGCCACGGCCCCTTGTCGTCGCGGACATGCCCTGGCTCTCCTACCACCTGGACACCGCCGAGACCATCAGGAATGGGGCTCGCTTCGTGCGCGCCGGAGCTCAGGCCGTGAAGCTGGAAGGCGGCCTTGCCAGGATCCCGATGATTCGCGCTCTAATCGAAACGGAGATACCGGTGATGGGTCACCTCGGCCTCACTCCCCAGTCCGTTAATGCGTTCGGAGGCTACAAGGTCCAGGGGCGAGAGGCCAGTGTCGCGGCGAGGATCGTGGAGGAGGCGATTGCGCTCGCCGATGCGGGCTGCTTTGCTATCGTCCTCGAAGCAGTCCCGAACAGCCTGGCCGGAAGGATCACCTCTGAAGTTCCGGTCCCTACGATCGGTATCGGGGCCGGTCCGGCCTGCGACGGTCAGGTGATAGTCTTCCACGACCTGCTCGGCCTCTCGGGCCGCGTGCCCAAGTTCGTGAGAAAGTACGCAGACCTGGAGAAGGTGGCCCGCGACGGCGTCGCACGTTGGGCGTCCGATGTCAGAGAGGGCAACTACCCTTCGGATGGCGAGTCGTACGGCGGGTGAACGTCCTGGCGCCTGGCCGGACGCGCTATACTTACCCGGTCCGGCACCGCTACGCAGGCCGGGCGACCGCAGCGCTGCCGGAACGCAGCGACGAACCTGCCCCCGGCAGAACGCCCGGGGCTCCGGTGCACACTAGCCCCGGAACCGAAGGAAAAGAGTTTTCGTGATCGCAACGTATGAGGCAATGGTCATCGCGGACGTGGCCCTTGGCGAAGAAGAGCGCACCGCACTGATCAACCGGACGAAAGAGGTCATCGTCAAGGCCGGTGGCACCCCAAGAGGAATCGACCGCTGGGGTAAGCGATCCCTTGCCTACAAGATCAAGCATCAGGACGAGGGTTACTACCTTGTCATGGGCTTCGATATGGACACCGGGAACGTGACCGAGCTTGACCGGCATTTCCACCTGACCGATGCAGTGGTCCGGCACCGGATCACCAGGCTTCCCGAGGGTATCGAGCCGGGAGTAACCAGGCGAACTGCCCTGAAATTGCCCGAACGCGACGAGGACGGCTCCCCGATTACGACACCACGCGACGCTGCAGCGCCTGATGGTTCGCAGGAGCGCCCAGGGAGGCAGCGAGGTGACTCCATCAGGGGCAGGGAGGCAGGAGGCGACAGAGACTCGAGGGGTGAAAGGGAGCCAGGGAGCGGCGGCGAGGCCAGGGGGTACCGGGGACCTGGCAGGGGCGGCGAGGCCAGGGGGTACCGGGGACCTGGCAGGGGCGGCGAGGCCAGGGGGTACCGGGGACCTGGGGGCGGCGGCGAGGGGGAGAGGCGGAGGGATTATTCGAGGAGCGGCAGCGATCCGAGGGGTGGCAGCGAATCGACACCTTCAGGCCTTGACGATGGCGGGGCCGGCGAGCAAGGCCATCCGCAGGACGCGATCGAGTGAAACCTGGAGTCGAAGAGACGCTATCGTGATGGACGCGGCCCCCGAAATCCAAAGGAGCGTTTAGGAATGTCCAATGGAAATACAGTTGTGCTCGTGGGCAACGTCACGCGCGACCCCGAGATGCGATACACGCCAACCGGGCAGGCCAGGCTCACTTTCGGCTTGGCCGTCAACCGGCGCTGGCAGAACCGCCAGACGAACGAGTGGGAGGAGGCGACCTCTTTTTTTGATGTGGTCTGCTGGCGCGAGCTTGCGGAGAACGCCTCCGAGTCATTGGTAAAAGGCACGCGAGTGGTGGTCACCGGGCGTCTCGATCAGCGCTCCTGGGAGACGCCGGAGGGCGAGTACCGATCCAAGGTGGAGATCGTTGCCGACGAGGTGGGCCCGTCGCTTAGGTGGGCCTCTGCCCAGGTAACGAAGAACGAGCGCCGGGGGGCCGGCGAATACGGAGGCGCTGCCGGGGGTGGCCGGGGAGGCACAGGGGCGACACATGGCGGCGGTGAAGGATACGCAGCCACTCCCAGGGCGAGCCGTCCTGCGCCGGATCACGAACTGAAGGACGCGGGCGGCGAAGGAGCCGATTACCCGCCAATCTACGACGAGGAGCCATTCTGATCATGGGAAGGAGCGTCAAGAGATCCACCCGGACCCAGCCGAGGGATTCCGGCCGGAGGTTCAAGCAAAGGTCGTGCCAGCTTTGTGCTGCAAGTGTCAAGTGGGTCGACTACAAAGACGTCGAGCTCCTGAGGCGGTACGTCAGCGACAGGGGCAAGATCCGTTCCAAGAGGGTTACCGGAAATTGCCAGCGCCACCAAAAAGCGATCGCAAACGCGGTCAAGACCGCTCGGGAACTGGCCCTCCTTCCCTACACCCAGAGACCCGTGACGGAGCGAACCTCGAACAGGCGAGGCTATTCCGCAAATGGTGATACTGCGCCTTCGAGTCGTTACGAGAATCGCGAGGGTCGCTACGCCGGCCCGGACGGGCACCACGGCTACGAGGGCCGCGAGGACCGGGACAATCGCCCCCGCCGCGAGGAAGGCGACCAACCCCGGGACGCTGCCACGAGAGAGGCACCCCGGCAGGATGGCGAGCGGGGAAGGACGGATCGGAACACGGATCGAGGCAGGCCGGCGGCAGGCAGGGAGCGGAGGGGCGGATCCCAACGTGGAGACCGAAGCATGCCTGGTGCCGGAGGCGGGCGGGCGCGTGGAGGCGAAGGTGCGCTTGGTGTTCCCGAGGTGGAGGGAACGGCTTCGAGGGGAGCGTCCGGAGAGAAACCCGCCTCAACGAAATCGCTCCTGGTGGAGGAGCCTGTCTCCGCTGATCCCGCCGTGACCGCACCGGCGGATGCGGGGCCCCCGACCCCTTCCGTTGCGCCCGCTTCCGACAGCGCCGACAACGGACCGGAGGTAGGCTGAGATGAAGGTACTACTCCGAACAGACGTCGACAAACTCGGCAAGAAAGGTGACATCGTCACAGTAGCCGACGGGTACGCACGTAACCTGCTTTTCCCCAGGGGCCTGGCGATGGGGTTGACCCCGGGCCTGGCCGACCAGGCGGCTGCTATGCGCCGGTCACGCGATTTGAAAGAGGCTCGGGACCGCGAGTCGGCTGAGGCGATCCAGGCGCTCCTGACGAAAGGCCCTCTCAAGATCACCGCCAAGTCCGGTCCGGGCGGAAGGCTGTTCGGCTCGGTCACCGGTTCCGACATCGCGACGGCCGTGCGAGCACAGTTGGGGCCCGAGATCGACAGGAAGAGCATCCTGATCTCCGAACCCATCAAGGCGGTCGGCATGCATCACGTCAGGGTCCAACTTTTCCACGACCTCGACGCCGAGATCGTCATAGAGGTGGAACCGTTCCAGTCCTGACATCAACCTGCCGGTACCTCGCTACTGAAGTTCCATCCTAAAATCCCGCTATTCGCGTCCCGGTGCTGGTTGCCCACTGCGGGTATCTCGCTGATGAAATCTCGTCCCGTACTGCCTGTGCCCCGGTCTTGACGCGCCGGTCCCGGCATTGCGGCGATGGCCGGGGTTGTCGAAATAATCCCCTCGAGCCACACCAGTCGCCCCCGGCGAATCCGTAGTAGGATTTGATCGTGGTCGCGGGACCTCATTTGACGGAACGGGCACAGCTGTGCAATCTTCTGGCCGAGAAGGGCCCGGGTGCCCCGACGTTGTGTGAGGGCTGGACGACGCACGACCTCGCGATCCATCTTTACGTTCGCGAGCGACGGCCCCTTGCCGCCTTGGGGATTCTCGTTCCGGGACCGCCGGCGGCACTCCTCAAGTACACCTCCGAGCGGACCAGGGGAGCCTTGGCGTACGACCGGCTGGTGGGAAGGCTGCGCAGCGGGCCGCCTCTGGCGGCCAGGCCTTTCGACAGGTACTTCCTTCACGAGTATTTCGTTCATCACGAGGACGTGCGCCGCGCCGGAGGCGAGGGCACGTTCGAGCTACGGTCTTCCGGTGAAATGGGAGGGCTGGAAGACGGCCTTTGGAGGGAGATGCGATTCCTCTCCAAGGTACTCGCCCGCAGAGTGCCGGTAGGACTGGAGCTGCACAGTGCCGGCCGGGAGAGAATCACTGCAAAGAGAGGTTCGCCGGCGGCAGTCCTGGAGGGCAGGCCGTCGGAGATTCTCCTCTATCTCATGGGAAGAGGCGCTGTTGCGCGGATCGTGCTGGAAGGACCAGAGGAGGTCGTCGCGGCGGTCCACTCGACTTCCTTTGCGATCTGAGCTACCGGTGCGATCTATCACCGGCGAACGGCGGCGGTACCGGCTTTGATCACGGATCGACCGGCAACCGGGCGTGTGGCGGTTCGTGTGCAGCCAGGGTCGAGCACCGTTTCGATTGCCGGTCCTTTCCGTGATGGGGTCAAGGTGCGCCTCACGGCGCCCGCAGTTGAGGGCAAGGCCAACGATCAGCTCGTTTCCTTTCTGGCCGGCTATCTCGGGATCCGGCGATCCGCGGTACGGATTGTCTCCGGTGAGCGGTCGCGTTCGAAGGTGATCGAGGTGGTGGGGTGGTCATCGCCGGAACCGGTGGTCCGGGTTCTCCTCGACCACGGCGCTACCGGTACGGGTGGGCGCCGATGACAGGTCCCCGTTGCCTGCAGCCCACGGGGAAAGCCGACACGAGGATCGTAACGGTGTGGATCGTAGTTCCGACCCTGCGATCGATCGGAAGGTGCCGGGTCTCGCTGTAGCGCGCGGTGTAGTGTGGCGCCATGCCCCAGCATGCCAAACAAGGTCCGTCGTTTGGCTCCCCCTCCGACCCTCCTCATCCGGTGAGCGGGCGTTCTATTGGGAAGGTGTCGGGCGTGGTGGGCCCCGCCCGGAAGCCCGTAATAGGGATCGTCATTCTCGTAGTGGTAGTTGCGCTGGGGGTTATACAGTTGACGAGGAGTACCGGGCGGCCGGTGGCGACAATTGCGCCGACCGTCCAGCTCGGCTTCAAAGGGGTGGAGCCCAGCCTGCCGTGGCCCTCCCGAGGTACCGCGGCACTGTCGATAGGCGGCGTCGGGTTGGTGGGAAGCACGGGAGACAACAACGAGCTGCCGATCTGGAGTGTAGCCAAGTTGATGACTGCTTACGTGGTTTTCGAGGACCACCCGCTACGGTCCGGCTCGGGCGGTCCGTCCATAAACGTAACGCCATCCGATGTATCGGTGTACAACTCAGACATCGCCCAGAAAGAGTCGGTCGTGGCGGTGCAGGCCGGTGAGGCGATGAGCGAGCGTACCGCGCTCGAGGCGATGCTCGTTCCGTCAGGGAACAACATCGCCGAGATGCTGGGCAACTGGGATGCGGGTAATATCGGGACCTTCGCTCGGAAAATGAACGCTACGGCCCGCGCTCTGAACATGAACCATACGCACTACACCGATGCCAGCGGCGTTGACCCGAATACCGTTTCGACCGCTGCGGATCAGATGATCATTTTCAAGAAGGCATGGGCGATTGCCGCGCTCCGGCACATCATGGAAATGCCCTCCGTCAACCTACCCGTGGCCGGGACTCAGTACAACTACGCCTACCTGATAGGCCACGACGGCTTCCTCGGTGGTAAGACGGGATCGTCTGGAACGTCACCCGCAGACGTCACCGGGTCGTTTGCCTTTGCCGCCCAGAAGGTCGTGGCTGGCCGCTCACGGCTGATCATGGGTGTGATTGTCGGCGAGCCGACTGCGACCACCTACCCGTTGCCAATGCCTCCGCAGGCCAATGACCCTCAGTCGCCGGTCGATGTTGCCGAGGCGGATGCCTACAATCTGGTCAACGCGGTTTCCGGATACCACCTTGGAACGGCGGGCGTGCCGGCCGGGACGGTGCTGGGTCATGTTTCTGCCCCCTGGATCTCGAATGATCCCGCCGTTACGGAAATTGCCGTCGACTTCACAGGCTTTCCGGGCATGAAGGTGTCGACCTCCGTCGTCCGGCGGCCGCTCGGGACCACCGTGGTGGCGAATCAGGTGATCGGGTCGATAACAATCACAGCTGGATACCAGGTGAAGACCGTTAACATTGTCGTTCTTCGCGGGGTACCGCCACCGTCGTTCGGCTGGAAGCTTACCCGGCTCTGACCCGCAGGGTGGCTAAGCCGCCGGCTGGCCACGGTCGAGGCAAATATCGGGGCGTGGGGAGAGTTCTTTGCGGGTTCAGCCGAGAAGGCCGGCGAGCCGGGGATCGTCGCCTGCTATGGCCTGCTCGATAAGTGCAGCCTTGACCTCTCCCCACCGGCTTCCAACGGACTCGGCCAGCTTGCGGCTAGCGACGCCCTGTGGCCCGGCGTCGCCCTGCATCCCTGCCGCACCCTTCGGGGTAGACGACTCGGCCTTCAGGCGGCTGCCGTCTGTCAGCCGCACTTCGATTCGAGTCGGGAATACCATGGCGAACCGCTCTATCGCGGAAGGATCCCACCAGGAGTCCCGCCCGCCCCCGCTGCCCTGCTGCGCTTCCCTCCCCCCAGGGTCCGGCTTGTCTCGAGTATCTTCCCCGCCCCACCCCACTTCTGTGGCACGAGCATCCTTCGCACTCTGGCCGCCCCGTCGGCCCAGCCCCAAGAGACTGCCTACCGTAGCAAGTCCGCCCAGGCGTTGCAGGCGCATCCGGGCCGTAGTGGACACAAGACCCTGGACGATCGGCCAGATCCCCTGGGCAAGGTCCATGGGACTCGCTCCCCGGGGGGTGGCCGGGCCCATCGTAATCCCGGCGCGCACGAGGCCGGATAGTCCTGCTTCGCGAAGAACCCGGAGCCTCGGCACTATACGGTCGAAGGAGGCTATGGCCTGGTTGGTAAGCGCCCAGTCGTGACGAATCTCCGTCTTTGCGACAAGGCCGTTCAGGGCCGGGGCATCGCGGGTAAGAACGTCGCCTCGTAGGGTTGCCGGCGTGAGGGCGCCGTTTAGGGCGGCAACGGCGAGGCTCCACGAGAGAGAGAAGTTGATTGCGACCGGAGTCGGGACGGCCGGGCCAGTTCCCCCAGCTTGACGGACAGCAGATCTAGCGAAACCCGTCCCTACCCCAGTGCGGCTGGTTGCCAAGCTGCCCCCGTCGCCTGCGTGCGCTGAGGTGGACTCCACCAGTTTGCCGCCGCCGGCCTCGGTCGCCGGAACGCCCGTGTACTGGCGGGAAAGTATGTCCATCATGAAGCTGAGCACGTTCGTCTCCACCGCGATTGCCTCTATATCTTGTACCGCGATACTGCCGAGGGACAGCAACGCGTCTACGGCGGTGTCAATGTAGGCGCATCCCGGATAGGGTTTGATCGAAATCGTTCGCGTCGTCCAGGCCTCGCCCAGTCCGGCCAACGCCCCCCGGAGGGGTGCTGCGGAGAAGGCTCCGAGGAAGCCGCTTGCGCCATCGAGGATGTCGAGTGGTCCGGTTGCCCCCGCTGATGCGAGCCTTGCCGCCCGTAGCCCAAGGCACAGTGGTTCGGCCGCCGTGAGGAGCTTGGAGTCCGGCATGAAGAAGCCCGGGGCGGTCGCTCTCGGAGGAGCGGACAGGGAGATCGCCATCGCGTGGGCGGTCTCGGTTCTACTCAGGCCCAGGATCCTTGCGGCGGCGGCGGCCCCCTCCAGGGCATGGACGAACGACCACATCTGCCCGTTCTGGGGGCCGATCAGGCACGCCCCGCCGATCCTGCCCCCGATCTCGTTGGCGACGACCTGGGCGGCGAGCTGATCGGCAACCGGGGAGCCGGTTTCGGTCGCCAGCATCAGGGGCAGCCATACTGCGGAATGGCCGGTATGGGCGAAACAGAGATAGTCGTCGAAGTCCAGCGCGACAGATAGCGCGGCTGCGGCGTAGAGCGCATCCTCCACCCGAACGTGGAGGCCGGATCCGATCAGGGGTGCCGGGCCGGGGGCCGCCCAACCGCCCACTGCGGAAAGAACCCTTCGGGATGCCTCATCGTCCATGGACGCGACGGCTCCCGCGATGACGGAGCGCTTCTGCGCGCGAGCCAGGTCCAGCACGTCCGCAGGGATATCCCGCACATCGAGTCCATGTACCCATTCGGCCAGGGTATCGATTAGGTTGCCTTTGCCAGGACCCCGGGCAGTCATCGTCCCATTATCGGCGGTCCCGTTGCGAGAAGGCAACACGGAACGCTCGCAGTCCGGTCACGCCAAGAGCGAAGATCCGGGATGGCGTCCGGAGCGTGGTGCAGGCGGGACTCGCCACTCAAGCATCACATCCGGGCATAGTTGGTAAAACGGGCATACCGTTCCACGAAAGCCAGCTTGACCACACCTATAGGTCCGTTGCGGTGCTTGGCAACCATTATCTCGGCAGTGCCGCGGTCGGGCGACTCCGGGTTGTACAGCTCGTCTCTGTATATGAAGAGCACGACGTCGGCGTCCTGTTCGAGGGAGCCGGACTCCCTCAGGTCCGCAAGCATCGGGCGCTTGTCCGATCGCATCTCGAGACCCCGGGAGAGCTGAGAGAGGGCGAGCACGGGTACGTTCAGCTCGCGAGCGAGAATCTTCAGGCCTCTCGATATCTCTGACACTTCTACCTGGCGGTTCTCGGCACCCGCCCGACCGGTCATGAGCTGCATGTAGTCGACAACCACGAGCCCAAGCCCCTTTTGGGTGGCCATGAAGCGGCGGGCCTTCGCCCGTATGTCCATGACTGTGACTGACGGGTTGTCGTCGATCCAGATGGGGGCAGTCTCCAGCCGGGCTATGGCGGTCCAGACGTTCGACCAGTCGGCATTGGTAAGGCGACCGCTGCGCAACTTGGTCACGTCGATCCTGGCCTCGGCGGCGATGAGACGCTGGGTGATCTCCATGTGGTTCATCTCCAGGGAGAACAGGAGAACGGGCTTCGCTTCGTGGATGGCCACATGCGAGACGGCGCCAAGAGCGAAAGATGTCTTGCCTGCGGACGGGCGAGCACCCACGATCACCAGGTTGGAGGGTTGCAGGCCCGAGAGATGCTCGTCCAGATCGCGGTAGCCGGTCGGCGTCCCCGTGACGGATCGCCCGTTTGCTGCGATCTCCTCGAGGGCATTGACACTACCCTGCAACAGGTCCTTGATGCCCTGCAGGGAGTCAATGACCCTCCGCTCCGCCACCTCGAATATGAGGGACTCAGCCTGGTCCAGCGCAGCGGTAACGTCCGCGGGAGCCTCATAGCCGAGATCCGCTATCTGTCCGGCAGCCGCGATCATTCGCCGGAGGAGGGCATACTCTTCCACGATCCTCGCGTAGCTCTCGACGCCTCCTGCGGTCGGGGTAGCAACCTGGAGTGACACGAGAACTGAGGCGTCCGCGACGAAGTCTCCCGCTCCCGACCTGGTAACCTCTTCGTAGACGGTTACGGCGTCCACCGGTTCGCCGCGCAGGTACAGCGCACGAACTGCGGAGAAGATCGCCGAATGAGCGGGCTTGTAGAAGTCTTCGGGGCTCACGCGATCGACAGCGGAGCCCGCCGCCTCCTTGGAGAGCAGCATCGCACCGAGCAGCGACTCCTCGGCCTCGAGGTTGTGCGGAGGCACTCGGCCGCCGATAGGGCGTACGTTCGATCGGGTTCGCGTGTCGAGGAGCTGTGCCATCCCTACCACCTTGAACGATCTGCCTGGGGATCCGCTACGTGGCTATCTGCTGAAAACCGGTGGAAATTGCAGCCGCTTCTCTGGATAAGCTGTGGAAAACTTGCGCACCGGCCCATATCGGTATCGTACGCCGCGGGTGTGCACCGAATAGGGGACCCCGATACCGATCAGCGCACCTCCGGCCATGGTATCCCCGGCGCAGCCATGATATCCTCACTGCATGGACAGTTCAGTAAAGGACACGGATCTCGGCAACATCTGGCTTTTCTCGGCCTGCAGGCCGAACGAGCTTCGCCGCATCCGCAAGGCCGTGGAGGAGGTGACCGTGCCGGCGGGAAGGGAGCTGTGCAGTGAAGCGTCGATGGGCAAGGAGTTCTTCCTGATACTGCGGGGCCGTGCGTCGGTCGTGAGGCGCGGACGCAAGATTGCCACGCTCGGGCCCGGCCAGTACTTCGGCGAGCTGTCCCTGCTGGATAAGCAGCCGAGATCGGCATCGGTGGTGGCGGACACGGAGATGCACCTGCTCGTAATGGAGTACCGCCGCTTCCACGGGATCCTCGACGAGATGCCTTCGATCGCCACCCGTCTCCTCTCCGCAATGGCCGTGCGCCTGCGCGGGGCCGACGCCAAGGCGTTCGCCAACTCCTGATAACAGGTCAGTCCCGCGAGGCCTCCATGACTTGGGAGAGGTCGAGCACCTTCACCTCGTCCTCCTTCTGATTGGCCTTCACCGCGTCGTCAATCATGATAAGGCAGTATGGGCACGCGGTGGAAACCACATCGGCTCCGGTCGCCAGGGCCTCGCCGGTGCGCTCCATGTTCACCCGCTTGCCTATGCCCTCCTCCAGCCACATCCTCGCCCCCCCGGCACCACAGCAGAAGCTCCGCTCCCGGTGGCGATGCATCTCGACGCTGGTAACGCCTGGTATGGCAGACAGGACGTTCCTCGGCTCGTCGAAAACCCTGTTGTGGCGCCCCAGGTAACACGGATCGTGATATGCGACCGTAGCATGCAACCCGGTGCCGGGTGACAGCCGGCCGGCGGCGACCAAGTGGTCAAGCAACTGGCTGTGGTGGATCACCTCGAACTCGCCCCCGAGAAACGGGTACTCGTTCGCGATCGAGTTGAAGCAGTGCGGGCACGTTGTGACGATCTTCCTCGCACCGGCAGCCTTGAGGGTCTCTATGTTGGTCTTAGCCTGCTCCTGGTAAAGGTACTCGTTCCCGATCCTGCGGGCCGGATCGCCTGTGCAACTCTCCCTCGGCCCGAGAATGGCGAACTTCACCCCCGCCTCGTGCAGTATGCGGGCAGTTGCCAGGGTAGACTTCCTCGCCCTCTCGTCGAGGGCGCCGGCACATCCCACCCAGTAAAGGTACTCGATGTCCTCTGCGATCTCGCCGTCGACCACCGGCACCTCGAAATCGAGCTGGGCTGTCCACTCGGTCCTTTTCGAGGAGCCGAGACCCCAGGGGTCGCCCTGGTTCTCGATGTTGCGCAGCATCGTACCCGCCTCGCTCGGGAACCGGGACTCCATCAACACCTCGTACCGCCGCATGTCGACTATGGCATCCACGTGCTCGATGTCGACCGGGCACTCCTCCACGCAGGCGCCGCACGTAAGGCAGGACCACAGCACGTCAGGCTCTATAGTCGATGGGACCAGCGTGGGCACTTCGGCGGTGCCGGCACTCCCGGAGCTTGCGGCACTTGCTACATCTCCGCCGGTCCCCCGTTCCCCGCCATCTACAGCGCCCCCTCCGGCCTTCCCGTGCCCGTTCCCGGCCAGAAGGCGCGGCGCAGAAGCAAGCAGGCTGTCCCTCAACGACATGACAAGGAGCTTTGGCGACAGGGGCTTGCCTGTGTTCCATGCCGGACAGACGGCCTGGCACCTCCCGCATTCCGTGCAAGTGAGCGTGTCAAGAAGCTGCTTCCAGCTTAGGTCCTCGATATGGCCGGCACCGAATACCGTGTCCTCGTCGACCGCCTCCATGTCCATCGAAGGCGTCGAGTAAAGCGCGCCAAGTGCCCGGGGGCGCCGGGAGGTGAGCACGTTCACCGGAGCCGCGAAAATGTGCAGGTGCTTCGAATGGACGACCAGCACGAGGAAGCTCATGATCACCGCGATGTTGAGCAGCACAAATACGGTAACCAGGTCACCGTTGACGGTCTTACCCAATCCCGACAGGGCCCTCCCGATCCCGTGGCTTGCGAAGGCCCACCACCCGTAGGGAAACTCGCCAACGTTCGTCTGGGCGGCACGGTAGAGAAGAAGTGAGATGACCACGAGGGCGATCATCACAAGGGTGATCCAGGCTGCCGTCAAGTGGGAACCGAAGAAACGCGACTGGCGATCCCTCCGTTTGGGCGAGGCGACAAACCTTATGACGCCGAAAACGCAGAGGGCGACAAGGATGGCGACCGAAAAGAGATCTTCCAGGAAGCCCAGTACCGCAGCGTGGCCTATGCCCGGGATGGAGAACGTCTTGGAGAACAGGTCGCCGTACGCCTCGATGATGGTGAACAGCAGGATGATAAAGCCCCAGAACGTCGCTGCGTGGGATATGCCGGGCACTTTGCGCTGGAGGAGCTTCCGCTGACCGATCACTTCTGACAGCTCTGCCCAAATGCGCTTGGGGATGTTCTTCAGCCGGCCGTACTGGTCCGCCTTACCTCGCGAAACGAGGCGTCCCAGGAATACCAATCGCCGCCCCGCGATCCCGAGAGCGACCGCGGTCACCACAAGCCCTATCACCTCACGAACGGCTATCGGGCCTCCGGGACCCTCCAGGGTGGCCAGGTTATGCATCGTCTACTCCTTCCCAGTCGTCCGCGGACTTGCAAAGTTCTCGTAGTAACGGCTCGGGGTCGGCCCGAGCTGCCCGTGGTATTTCGAGCCGAGTACCGCAGACCCGTAGGGGTTCTCGGCGGGGGTGGTCATCCTGAGAAAGCTGATCTGGCCGATCGCCATGCCAGGATAGACCGTGATAGGGAGATTTGCCACGTTCGACAGCTCGAGGGTGAGGTGTCCGTCCCATCCTGCGTCAACGAACCCGGCCGTCGAATGGATCAGGAGCCCCAGGCGCCCGAGTGAGGATTTGCCTTCGAGCCGGGCAACTAGATCGTCCGGCAGCGTCACCTTCTCCAGCGTCGATCCGAGGACGAACTCTCCGGGATGCAGGATCAGAGGATCGGCACCTTCTATCTTCACCAGCTCCGTCAGGTCCTCCTGGGACTCGGCCACGTCTATTACCTTCATCGTGTGGTTGCGGAAAAGCCGGAAGAAGCGGTCCACGTGAAGGTCCACCGAGGAAGGTTGGATGCAACCAACATGTAGTGGCTCTATCACGATCCGCCCCGCGGCCATCTCCTCTTTGATCGAAACGTCGGACAAGACCATCACCGCTACGATAGTATGAGTTCACCTTGCGGGCGTAGTTCAGTGGTAGAACTCCAGCTTCCCAAGCTGATGGCGCGGGTTCGATTCCCGTCGCCCGCTCTCCCCGGTGCCAGCCGATCGGCCGGCATGCCCTGGCAGGGCCACCCGGCTCCCTACGAAGAGCCGATCAACCGGCCTGGCGGGCCACGCTCTCGGTAGCCCTTTCGATATCGGCCCGATCGCCGAGGTAGGCAACCTCGCCGACCGACAAATCATCACCCAGCACGTAGCGCCTGGGAACGCCTGTGGGAATGTTCAACTCGACCACATCTGAGTCCGATATTGCATCGAGGTGCTTGACGAGAGCCCGCAGTGAGTTGCCATGGGCCACGACGAGAACCGAGCGCAGGCGTATGAGGTCCGGCACGATCGCGTCCTCGTAGTATGGAAGCATCCTCCCCACGACGTCTTTGAGGCACTCCGTCGCCGGAAGTGCCTCGGGTAGCACCTCACGGTAGCGTGGATCGTGAACCGGATGGCGCTCGTCGGATGGCTCGAGCGGCGGTGGCGGGACCGCATAGCTCCGGCGCCACTCCTTCACCTGCTCCGATCCGTAACGCTGCGCGGTCTCCAACTTGTTCAGCCCCTGTAGCGCGCCGTAATGCCGCTCGTTCAGCCGCCAGTGGCGCCTCACGGGCAGCCACGCGAGGCCCATCTCGTCAAGAGCCAAATTGGCGGTCCGCACAGCCCTCGTAAGCACTGAGGTGTGAACCACGGTTGGCTCGATACCCGCCTCGCGCATGAGCTGTCCGGCCCGGCGCGCCTCCTCCTCGCCCTCCGTCGATAGGTCCACATCGGTCCAACCGGTGAAGCGGTTCTCGGCGTTCCAAGCCGATTCGCCATGCCTCAACAGGGTCAGTTCCAGCACAAGGCCGATACTACGCCGTCCCATCCCGTAGCGCCACCGCCATCCGACATCCTCCCGACCACTTGCGGACCGTCAACGCATATGGCGCCGTGCATGATAACATTACGCTCAACTATCCTTCCTGCCGATTGACACACTTGCTGAGCTGTGCTATAGTAGGGAGAGGTAACCTGACCAATGCCGCCGGGCGCAGCTACGAACGCACGACCGGCGACGGCCAGGGCGGGCGATAGAGAGACACGAGACACCGCGAACGCAGACTACGGAGGAAATCAAATGTCGAAAGCAGTAGGAATCGACCTCGGGACCACCAACTCGGTGGTGAGCGTGCTCGAAGGCGGTGAGCCGGTGGTCATAACGAACGCCGAGGGGGGCAGGACGACTCCCTCGATTGTCGGATTCTCCAAGACCGGCGAGGTGCTCGTCGGCGAGGTAGCAAAACGCCAGGTGATCACCAACCCGGATCGAACGGTCCGATCCGTGAAGCGCCACATGGGCTCGACGAGCTGGAACATCGATATCGACGGGAAGAAGTACACCCCTCAGGAGATCTCCGCCCGGATCCTGCAAAAGTTGAAGCGGGACGCGGAGTCGTACCTCGGCGATACGGTGACCCAGGCGGTCATCACCACTCCGGCCTACTTCGACGACGCGCAGCGCACGGCCACGAAGGAGGCGGGGCAGATCGCCGGCCTCGAGGTCTTGCGGATTATCAACGAACCGACCGCTGCGGCGCTCGCCTACGGCCTCGACAAGGAGGGCAAGGACCAGACCATCCTCGTGTTCGACCTGGGCGGCGGGACCTTCGACGTGTCAATTCTCGAGATAGGCGAGGGCGTCTTCGAGGTAAAGTCCACATCGGGCAACACCAACCTTGGCGGGGACGACTGGGACCAGCGTGTGATCGACTGGATGGTGAAGACATTCAAGGACACCGAGGGCGTCGACCTCTCTACCGACAAGATGGCGATGCAGCGCCTCAAGGAGGCGGGGGAGAAGGCCAAGATCGAGCTCTCGACGGTCCAGGAGACCCAGATTAACCTACCGTTCATCACAGCGACCTCCGAAGGGCCGAAGCACCTCGACCTGAAGCTCACAAGATCCAAGTTCCAGGAGCTGACCGAGGATCTCGTCGAGAAATGCAAAGGTCCGTTCGAGCAGGCGATAAAGGACGCCGCCCTCAAGAAGGAGGACTTGGACCACGTAATCCTCGTTGGCGGATCCACCCGGATGCCCGCCATCTCCGATCTGGTGCAACAGCTGACCGGCAAGGAGGCGCACAAGGGAGTCAACCCGGACGAGGTCGTCGCGGTCGGAGCGGCCATCCAGGCTGGCGTCCTCAAGGGTGACGTGAAGGACATCCTCCTTCTCGACGTAACTCCCCTCTCGCTCGGTATCGAGACGAAGGGTGGCGTGATGCACCGGCTCATCGAGCGGAACACCACCATACCTACGCGGCGGTCCGAGGTTTTCACCACAGCGGATGACAACCAGCCTTCGGTCGAGATACACGTCCTTCAAGGTGAGCGCGAGATGGCGATGTACAACAAGACGCTGGGCAAGTTCCAGCTCGTCGACCTTCCGCCCGCGCCCCGGGGCATACCCCAGATTGAGGTGGCATTCGACATCGACGCAAACGGTATCGTACACGTGTCGGCAAAGGACCTTGCCACCTCGAAGGAGCAGTCGATGACGATCACGGGCCAGTCAGCTCTCGGCAAGGACGAGATCGACAAGATGGTCCGGGACGCCGAATCCCACGAGGCCGACGATCGAAAGCGCCGCGAAGAGGCGGAGACCCGCAACAACGCAGACAACCTTGTGTACCAGACGAAGAAGCTCCTCTCCGAGCAGCAGGACAAGCTTCAGGGCGAGGAACGCGAGAACGTCTCTGCCAAGCTCTCCACTCTCGAGAAGGCGCTCGAGGGCTCGGACATCGACCGGATAAAGGAGGCGACCGAGGAACTCGTAACTGCTTCGCACACCTTCACTCAACGTCTCTACGAAGAGGCGTCACGCCAGGCTCAGGCTCAGGGCGCCGGATATGACGGGAGTTCTTCCCCGGACACCGCCACGGTGGCCCCGGGCGACGAAGAGGTGGTCGATGCCGAGATAGTCGACGAAGGCGGTGCATAAGATCGATGAGCCCTCGAGATCCCCACTCGAAACGCGCCGACGGCGCGCGAGCAACGGCCACCCACGGCCTCTCTCCGACTGCAGGGACTCCAGACCCGGACGCCATCCCCGGATCGGCCGGCGGCCTGGGCGTCCCGGCGCCCGTATACCCCTCGCCGGATAAAGGTGCCGGGAAAGCGCCTGACTCGACCGCATCGCCTACACTGAGAAAGGTCCGGCGCGCCGCGCAGACCTACGAGCCACCATGTGACGCTCATCAAGGCGCAACCGGCGCTCCCGCCTCAGAAGGCGCGTCTCCGGCCGAGATCGGCCAGTCCGAATCGCCAGGAGAAGGCACCATGGTTCCGGACCTCGTCTCGGAGGTAAAGAAGCTCACCGAGGAGCGTGACGGCTACCTGGATATGGCTCGGCACGTGACTGCCGATTTCGAGAACTACCGGAAGCGTACGGCGCGCCAGCAGGCCGAGACGGCGAGCAACGCCGTCTCCGGACTCGTGGAGAAGCTCCTGCCCATCGTAGACACCTTCGATATGGCGGCAACGCATCTCGGTGGATCTGCCGACCGGAACGGTGATGTGAAGGCGCTCCTCCAGGCCGGCGCAATGCTTTTCGACCTGCTCGCGCGAGAAGGTCTGGAAAGGATAGACCGGGCCGGGGTGGCCTTCGATCCGGTATGCCACGACGCTATCGAGCACGTTCCCGCCGGAGAGCCGGGAGCGCAGACGAGCTCAGACCCGGCGAATCCAGAGGGCATGGAAGCCGGGTTCGCCGCTACCCTGGCGCTGGCAGACGTGGCGGTTGCCGACGAGAGGATCTCCGGCGACGGGGGGACGCAGGGGGGCGACGGTGCGATCGTAACCGCGGTGCTCCGGGTCGGGTATCGCTTCCAGGGAAGGACGCTCCGGCCCGCGATGGTCAGGGTCCAGGGCTGAGAGGGGTACAAAGCCGGTGGCCGTTCAGAGGGAGTGGTTCGAGAAGGACTACTACAAGATCCTCGGCGTAGGCGGCAGCGCCTCTGACAAGGATATTACGAAGGCCTACCGGCGGCTCGCCAAGCAATGCCACCCGGATGCCAATCCCGGCAGCGAGGACAAGTTCAAGGAGATCAGCGCCGCCTACGACGTGCTCGGAGATCCTGCCAAGCGCAAGGAGTACGACGATACCCGCAAGCTTGTCGGAGCCGGACGGGGTGGTTACGGATTCCCGTTCGGC
This sequence comes from Actinomycetes bacterium, assembly GCA_021816935.1. Lineage (GTDB taxonomy): Bacteria > Actinomycetota > Acidimicrobiia > Acidimicrobiales > JAMCPL01 > JAKAWR01. The sequence goes on along the minus strand of JAKAWR010000005.1, from coordinate 32,211 downwards.
AACCAGGGGCGGGCCGGGACCTACCGGGTCGAGGAGGGGGGGGATTTCCAGAGCATCCTCGGAGACGTATTCGGTGGGCTTTTCGGCCAGCGCGGTGGGAAGCGGGCTACCGGGCCCCGGAAGGGCGCGGACATCGAGACACAGCTACATTTATCGTTCGACGATGCCTTCAAGGGCATCACGACCGCCGTCAACATCCCGAGCAACATGCCGTGCACGACCTGCCGGGGAACCGGATCCGCCCCGGGCACCCAGCCGAAGAGCTGCAAACGGTGCTCGGGAACGGGCGTGCTCGCCGAGAACCAGGGCATGTTCTCCCTTTCCCAGATCTGCCCCGCTTGCAGCGGGAGGGGCACCGTCGTCGAGCAGCCCTGCCCGTCCTGCCAAGGATCCGCCAAGTTGGCTTCCAGCAGGCGGGTAAACGTACGGGTCCCGGCCGGAGTCGAAGACGGCAGCCGGATAAGGGTCAAGGGCAGGGGTTCTCCCGGTGCGAACGGAGGGCCTCCAGGCGATCTTTACGTAGCCGTACGGGTGGCAAGGCATTCGGCATTCGGCCGATCGGGGCGTAACGTAACCCTTACCGTGCCGATAAGGTTCAGTGACGCAGTGCTGGGCACATCCCTCACCGTCCCCACGCCGCTACGGCCCGTCACCTTGAAAATACCCCCTAGTACGAAGTCAGGCCGGGTTTTCAGGGTGAAAGGATGGGGCGTACCAGCCGGCAGGCTCAAGCCCGCCGGCGATCTGCTGGTGACCGTCGAAGTCGACGTTCCGAACCAGCTGACCCCCGAGCAGAGGCGAGCCGTCGAGACACTGGGAAGGGTCCTGCCTCCGCTCGGTTCCGAGGAGGCAGGCCCGGACCGGCAAGCGGGCGGCACTCCCGGACCGGCAAGCGGCAGATCAAGGGCGTCCGGCGCTGCCGGCTCCGGCTCCGGCCCGGCCACCGGCTCCAACGCGGGCGGCGGCGGCTCCGGCCGCACCCGCGGCGGCGGCTCCGGCACCGGACCACCCACCGCAAGCTCGGCCATCCCCCGCTCCGGGGGCATGGCCGACCAGACGGGACGGGATGGCGACGGGCACGCCAGGGAGACGACCCGTGGCGACGCCTGACGGGCAGCGAGCCGTCTACGTGATCTCGGTTGCAGCCGAAATGGCGGGCGTGCATCCCCAGACGCTGCGCATGTACGAACGCAAGAGGCTCCTGGACCCCTACAGAGTGCCAGGCGGCGCCAGGCGCTATTCCGACGCGGACATGGCCCTCGTCAAGCGCATCCAGGAGCTGACCTGCGAAGGGCTGAACCTCGAAGGCGTGAAGAGGGTGCTCGCACTCGAGGCGGAGGTGGCCCGCCTGGAGGCGGAGATAGGCAGGCTGAACGAAGAGTCGCGCGCCCGGCTCGAGAGGCTGGAACGCAGCTACAGGCGCGACCTCGTGCCGCTCCGCCAGGAGACCGTTCCCTGGAAGAGGAGGAGGCCGTAATGCCGCTCCAACCCGACCGGCTGACCCTCAAGGTCGAGGAGGCCCTCCAGGCTGCGGTGGCGAAAGCGGCAAGCCGGCACAACGCGGAGGTGACCCCCTACCACCTGCTGTCCGCACTTATCGAACAGAAGGAGGGAATAACGGTCCCTTTGCTGGCGCAGCTCGGCATCGATCAGCCGGCACTCGCCAGGCGGATCGACGAAAAGATCGACGGGATGGCCCGCTCTTACGGAACTTCCTCGCCGGCTCTCAGCCGAGAGGCTCGCGAAACGCTCGAGACCGCCGCCACAACCCAGAGGGATATGGGAGACGAGTACCTCTCGGTGGAGCACATCCTTCTGGCGCTTCACGATCTCGTGGGTGTCGACCACTCGACGCTGCTCGAAGCGCTGAAGAACGTGCGGGGTGGCCACAGGATCACCTCGAACAACCCGGAGGAGACCTACCGGGCCCTCGAACGTTACGGGAGGGATCTCACCCAGCTCGCCAGGGAACAGAAGCTCGACCCCGTGGTGGGCAGGGACGAGGAGATTCGCCGGGTGATCCAGGTGCTCTCCCGCAGGACGAAGAACAACCCAGTCCTGATCGGCGAGCCGGGTGTGGGCAAGACCGCCATCGTCGAAGGCCTGGCCAGGCGGATAGTCGACGGCGACATACCCGAGTCGCTCCGCAACAAACGGGTTGTATCGCTCGATCTCGGCGCGATGGTTGCGGGAGCGAAGTACAGGGGGGAGTTCGAGGAGAGACTGAAGGCGGTACTGAAGGAGATCAGCGACTCCGGAGGCGAGGTCGTCACCTTCATCGACGAGCTCCACACGATCGTGGGCGCGGGTGCCGCAGAGGGCGCCATGGACGCGGGCAACATGATCAAGCCGATGTTGGCCCGCGGCGAGTTGCGGATGATCGGCGCGACGACGCTCGACGAGTACCGGGAAAAGATAGAGAGGGATGCCGCCCTGGAAAGGCGGTTCCAACCCGTCTACGTGGGCCAACCCTCCGTCGAGGACACGGTAGCCATACTGAGAGGCCTGAAGGAGCGCTACGAGGTCCACCACGGAGTCCGTATCCAGGATGCGGCCCTGGTAGCAGCCGCCGTGCTGTCCGACCGGTACGTGACCGGGAGGTTCCTTCCGGACAAGGCGATCGACCTCGTCGACGAGGCGGCAAGCCGGCTGCGGATGGAGATCGACTCCATGCCGACGGAGATAGACGTCGTCGCCCGGCGCATCCGCCAGCTCGAGATGGAAAAGGTCGCGCTCGGGAAGGAAACCGATGCGGCATCCCGCGAGCGCCTCGACGAGCTCGCGGCCGAACTGGCCAACCTTAACGAGCAGGCCGATTCGATGCAGACGCACTGGCAAGGTGAGAAAGACTCCATCACGTCGATCAGGAAGCTCAAGGAGAATCTCGAGAACCTGAAGCTCGACGAGGATCGTGCGATCCGCGACGGTCATCTCGAAGAGGCCTCCGCCATCCGCTACGGACGCATCCCGGAAGCAGAGGCCCGTATCGAAGCTGCCGGCCGGGAGCTCCAGAAACTGCAGGCCGGCGGGGCCATGCTCAAGGAGGAGGTCGACGCCGAGGACGTGGCGGAGGTGGTGAGCCGCTGGACCGGCATACCCGTCTCCCGCCTGATGGAAGCAGAGATGCAGAAGCTCGTGCGAATGGAGAGCGAGCTGCACAGGCGAGTCGTCGGCCAGGACGGTGCCGTCACCGTCGTATCGAACGCGATTCGCAGGTCGCGGGCGGGGTTGTCGGACCCGTTCAGGCCCATAGGATCCTTCCTGTTCATGGGACCCACGGGAGTCGGCAAGACCGAGCTCGCCAGGACACTCGCCTGGTTCCTCTTCGACGACGAAAGGGCGATGGTCCGGATCGACATGGGCGAGTACCAGGAGAAGCACACGGTGTCGCGCCTGATCGGATCGCCTCCCGGATACGTGGGCTACGGCGAGGGCGGCCAGCTCACCGAGGCAGTGCGTCGGAGACCCTATTCGGTGATCCTACTCGACGAGATCGAGAAGGCCCATTCGGACGTTTTCAATGTGCTGCTGCAGGTACTGGATGACGGACGCCTCACCGACGGCCAGGGGCGCACGGTCGATTTCACCAACACGGTGCTGATCATGACCTCCAACCTGACAGTAGATCCCTCGCAGTTCTTCAAGCCGGAGTTCTACAACCGTATCGACGAAGTGGTACGTTTCGACCCGCTGTCCCGGGAGGACATCCGCTCCATCGTCGACGTATACCTGGAGAAGGTGGCCAGCAGGCTTGCAACAGAGCGCCGCCTCACCCTGGAGGTCACTCCGGCCGCCCGGGACTGGCTTGCCGAAGCCGGCTACGACCCCGCCTACGGAGCAAGGCCGCTTCGCCGGGTGGTGCAGCGCTCCCTGGAGAACCCTCTGGCGACGGCTCTTCTCGAAGGGAAGTACCTGTCCGGCGACACGGTAAGGGTGGACGTAGACGGCACAGGGCAGGGCCTCTCCTGCCACTGAACCGGCCCGCCGCCGTTCTGGACTTAGAGTTGGAAATCTACCAGCTGAGCAGTAGGCTGGCGTCGTGGATGTGGACGTCGAACGACCCATAATCGAGGAAAGACTGTGCCGGCAACCGTAGTAGTAGGTGCCCAGTGGGGCGACGAGGGCAAGGGCAAACTGACCGATCTTCTGGCCAGGGAGATGAACATGGTCGTCCGCTATCAGGGGGGCCACAATGCGGGGCACACCGTTGTCGTCGGGAAGGAGCATTTCGCTCTCCAGCTGGTCCCGAGCGGGGTTCTTTATCCCCACATCACTCCGGTGATCGGCAATGGCGTCGTAGTCGATCCCGCGACGCTCATCGCCGAACTCAGGGAGCTCGAGTCTCGGGGTGTAGATACGAGCCGGGTCGTGGTTTCCGGGAACGCGCACCTGATCATGCCGTATCACCAGGAGATCGACATGTTGACAGAGCGCTATCTCGGCAAGTCCGCGCTCGGCACGACGAAGCGGGGCATCGGGCCCGCATACGCCGACAAAGCCGCGCGGGTGGGACTCCGTATCCAGGACCTTCTCGACGGGAAGATCTTCTCGGAGAAGTTGGAGCTCGTCCTGAAGGAGAAGAACGCTCTTCTGGCCAAGGCCTACAACAGGCTCCCGCTCTCGGCGGCAGAGATCTGTGACAAGTACCTCAACGAGTACGCGCCCGAGATATCGCGCCGGGTTGCGGATACCGTGAGCCTTGTCCACAACGCGCGGGCGCGTGGCGACCAAATCCTCTTGGAGGGAGCACAGGCCACCTTTCTCGACCTGGACCACGGGACCTACCCCTTCGTCACCTCGTCGAACCCGGTGGCAAGCGGGGCATGCACCGGGTCAGGTCTTGGCCCGAGACACATCGACCGCGTCATCGGCGTCGCAAAAGCCTACATAACGAGGGTCGGCTCGGGTCCGTTCCCCACCGAGGACACTGGCCCGGACGGGGACTTGCTTGTAGAACGAGGTAACGAGTTCGGCACGGTAACGGGCCGGAGGCGCCGTACTGGCTGGTTCGACGCAGTGATGCTGCGCCAAGCCGTGCGGCTCAACTCCCTGGACGAGGTCGCGGTCACCAAGCTGGACGTCCTCGACACGTTCAACCGGTTGAAGGTATGCACGGCCTACGAGGTAGACGGCGAGAAGTACACCTACCCTCCCTACCACCAGTCGGCCCTGCACAAGGCCATCCCGATCTACGAAGAGCTGTCCGGCTGGTCGCAGGACCTCTCGGGAGTGACCGAGCTGTCCGGCCTCCCCGGCGAGGCGTGCGAATACCTCTCGTTCCTCTCCGGGCAGATCGGAGTCCCGGTCAAGCTGGTCGGCGTCGGTCCGGGCAGGGACCAGTTCGTGCATTTCTCCTGATGAGCACGACTTCTGCCGGCTACCCACGCGGCGGCTCCGAACAACGTTTCGCGGTTTGCCGCTTCGCATGCTCGCCCGTCGGGCCAAGGGGCGCTCAGTGAAGGTCTGCGTGGTGGGAAGCGGGGGGCGAGAGCATGCCCTTGCCCTTGCCTGCGCCCGCACGGCGCCCGTCGTGCTGTCTCCGGGGAGAGCCGGCATGGCGACGGTACCGGCAACCGGCGATCCCCTGGGCGTCACGGCCCCGTGCCGAACGGCATCGAACGGCATCGAGATATCCACGCTTCCCCCGGTGGATATCGAAGCCGATCTTTTCGTCATCGGGCCGGAAGGGCCGCTGGTTGCCGACCTTGCGGGCAAGCTGCGGGGTCAGGGGAAGCTCGTGCTCGGCCCCGGTGCCGACGGCGCGATGCTCGAAGGCTCGAAGGTGTTCATGAAAGAGCTCCTTCAAGAGGCCCGCGTGCCTACAGCCCGGTTCGCAACCTTCGGCGAGGACGAGGAGGCGGCGGCTCTCGCCTGGCTGGACAGTCTCGAGCCGCCTTATGTGGTCAAGACCGATGGTCTGGCCTCGGGCAAAGGGGTGCTCGTCACCTGGGACATCGGAGAGGCCGCGGCGGATGTCCGCGCCAAGCTCTCGGGAGATGCCTTCGGGGATGCGGGGAGGAGGATCGTAATCGAAGAAGGGCTCATCGGAAGCGAGCTCTCACTGATGGTGCTCTGCGACGGGCGGCGTGTCGTTCCATTCCAGGCGGCGAGGGACTACAAGCGCGTCGCCGACGGCGATGCTGGCCCGAACACCGGCGGGATGGGGTCCTACTCTCCACTTGGCGAAGTGAGCCACCGCTTGGTCGACAGGGTAATGGACGAGGCCGTCGAGCCTCTCGTAGGGGCATTGCGGCGCCGCGGCATCGACTACCGGGGAGTACTCTATGCCGGGCTGATGCTCACGGACGACGGGCCGAGAGTGCTCGAGTACAACGTTCGCTTCGGAGACCCCGAGGCCCAGGTACTACTCGCCCTCCTTGCAGAGGATGCGGTGGCGCTCTTCTCAGAGGCGGCACATGGACGCCTCCGCCTGGAACCGAAATTCCAGACGGCGTCTGCCGTGTGCGTGGTTCTTGCCGCTAAAGGGTACCCATCGGCTCCGCAGGCGGGAGCGCGCATCCAGGGGCTCGCAGAGGCCGCCGAGCTTGACGGTGTGACGGTCCTGCACGCGGGCACGGCAACCGAGGAAGGCGACTTTGTGGTGGACGGAGGGCGCGTGCTCAACGTGGTGGCCACCGGCCCGACCCGTGAGGGGGCACGGGAAAGGGCCTATAGGGGCGTGGCTGCGATCGGCTTCGACGGCATGCACTTCCGTACCGACCTCGCGGCCGGTGTGCCGCCGGAGCTCGCGGGCGAGGACGGACCGGCCGTTGCCCGTAGAGGAATCGACGGATGATACCAAGATACGAGCTACCCGAAATGGCCTCCGTGTTCACCGACAGAGCCCGCTTCGTTGCGTGGCTCGAGGTAGAGATCCTTGCCCTCGAGGGATGGGCTGCGATCGGTAGGATAAGCTCGGAGGATGCTGCCGCCGTGCGGCAACGCGCACCCGAGATCGACTCCGAATTCGTCGCGGCTGTCGGCGAGCGGGAGACGGTTACGAACCACGACCTTGCTGCGTTCGTCGATGTCCTCCAGAGCCGGATCGACCATCCGTCGGCCAGATGGCTCCACTACGGGCTCACTTCGTCCGACGTGGTCGACACCGCACTCGCCACCGTCCTGAAGCGTGCTGGCGAACTGCTCGTGTCGGCGTCTTCGGGTCTCGTCTCGATCCTCAAAGCACGTGCACTCGAGCACATGTCTACGCCCATAGCGGGCCGCACACATGGGATGTTCGCCGAGCCGACCACTTTTGGGGCCAAATTGGCGCTCTTCTGCCTCCAGGCTGATCGAGATCGACACCGCCTACAGCGTGCAGTCTCGACTATTGCCGCCGGAAAGCTCTCGGGTGCGGTCGGAACCTACTCGAACATCGATCCCCGGGTAGAGGCTTATGTCTGCAAGAGATTGGGGCTCGTTGCGGTCCCTGCGAGCCAGGTCGTAGCCAGGGATCGCCACGCGGACCTCGTGCTCGCGGCTGCGCAGGCGGCTACCACCGTGGAAGCGATCGCCACGGAGGTGAGGCTACTGTCGGCGAGCGAGGTGGGGGAGGTGTCCGAGCACTTCGCAGCGGGAGCCAAGGGCTCCTCGGCCATGCCGCACAAACGAAACCCCATACTGTCGGAACGACTCTGCGGGATCGCACGGATGCTGAGAGGCTACGCGGTGCCGGCGCTCGAGAACGTAGCGCTGTGGCACGAGCGGGACATCTCCCACAGCTCGGTCGAAAGGATCGTACTCGCCGATGCCCTCCAGCTGGCGTACTACTCCCTAGTCAAGTGCATGGAGCTGGTAGCAGGGCTCGACGTTCACTCCGAGCGCATGCTCGAGAACCTCACGTCGGGGTCTTCGCAGCTGGTATTCAGTCAATCGCTCCTGCTGGCCATGATCGAGGCGGGTACGGAGCGTGACAAGGCGTACCGCATCGTCCAGCGCGACAGCGTGGCAGCACTCGGCGACGGGAGGTGCCTCTCGGAGGTCGCTGCCAAGGATCCCGACGTGAGACTGGCACCTGATGAGCTTGCACGGGTTTTCTCCCTCGAAAGGGTGCTCGCCAATGTGGGTCGGTTCGCGGAAGCACTCGAAGAGGTGGAGGGGTGAAGGCCCACTCTGTTGCCAAGCGAAGTGGCAGCATGGAAGGATTGACAAAGTGCTGAAACCGTTTCACAGCGGCAAGGTCCGGGACATGTACGACCTCGGAGACGATCTCCTGGCGATGGTGGCATCTGATCGGATATCAGCGTTCGACGTCATCCTTCCTCAACCCGTACCGGACAAGGGTAGGGTGCTCACCGCCATGAGCGTCTTCTGGTTCGAGACCCTCGCGGACCTCGCCCCGAACCATTTCGTCTCAGCCGATCCGCAGTTCATCGCAAAGGTGCTCGCGGGCGCAGCCAGCCGTTCCCCGGCAAAGGAGAGCGGCGGAGGAGGCAACCCGTTCTCGGACGCCGCGGGCCGCATGATGCTCGTCAAGCGTGCCGGGATGCTCCCCATCGAATGTATCGTGAGGGGATATCTGGCCGGATCCGCATGGAAGGAGTACGTCTGCGAAGGCACTATCAACAGAACGCCGATGCCAGAAGGCCTAGTCCTGGGAAGCCGGCTTCCCGAGCCGATGTTCACCCCTACGACCAAAGCGGAGGTGGGCCACGACCAGAACATCACCTTCGACGAGGCGGCGAACATGGTCGGCAGCGAGGTTGCGGCACTCGCCCGCGACCTGAGTCTTGCGGCCTACAGCCAGGCCGCGGACGTGACCGCGCAGAAGGGCTTTATCCTTGCCGACACGAAGTTCGAGCTGGGTTTCATCGGCGGCGACCTCTGCCTCGCAGACGAGGTGGTCACGCCCGACTCTTCCCGCCTCTGGATGCAAGAGAACTGGACAGAAGGGGAGGATCCTCCCGCCTACGACAAGCAGCCGGTCAGGGATTGGCTGGAAGCTGTCGGCTGGGACAAGTTACCTCCTCCGCCCGACCTTCCTCCCGAGGTCGTAGAGGAGACGACCCGCAGGTACACCACCGCCTACGAGATCATTTCCGGCCGTCACCTCACCGACTGGTACGGGGCGTGACCGTGGGCGGGAATAAGGAACGCTTTCCGGCGACAAACGGGAGCGTCGGCACGAGCAGTGGTGGTGCGGGCATGGGGCACCTTCCACGCGGCGAGGAGGACGAAGCTGGGGGAGACGATGGCGCCCTTCCGCCGGGCCATTACGACGTGTCGGTCGAGGTGCTCCCGAAACCTCAGATCGCAGATCCCGAAGGAGCCACGATTGCCGGAGCGCTGGCAGCCCTCGGCTTCGACGTTGCGACGGTGCGTGCCGGTAAGGTGTTCAAGCTCCGGATCGCGGCTGCTTCGGAAGAGGCCTGCCGTGAGACGGCCCAGGAGATCGCCGGGAAACTGCTCGTCAACCCCGTCATTGAAGAGGGACACATCAGCCTGGAATCTCCGGAGTGATGCGGGTTCCTTTTTCTTTCCCGTCTCCCGCGACCGACCCGACACCGACCCATCAGCCTGGTGATGCCGCTGTGATACGCGTTCGGGGGCGACGCGCATGACCACAAGAATCGCCGTCATAGTGTTCCCGGGAACGAACTGCGAGCTTGATACCGTCACGGCGCTCGAGAATCTCGGGGCCACAGCGGACCTCGTGTGGCACAAGGACACATCGCTCGGCGGGTACGACGCCGCTGTCCTGCCGGGCGGATTTGCCCATGGCGACTACCTGAGGCCCGGCGCAATAGCTCGCTTCTCGCCGATCATGGATGCGATTCGCGAGTTGGCCGAGACAGGCGCACCTGTTGTCGGCATCTGCAACGGATTCCAGGTGCTCACCGAAGCCCACCTCCTGCCCGGCGCGCTACAAAAGAACGCCGGACTTCGGTTCATTTGCCGAAGTGTCGACCTTACTGTTGCGCGGTCGGGGTCGGTACTCACACGCGGCACGACAGAAAACCAGAAGCTGCGGATACCGATCAACCACTTCGAGGGTAACTACACCTGCGACTCCGCTACCCTCGAGAAGATAGAGCGCAACGGCCAGGTAGTACTCCGCTACTTATCGAACCCCAACGGCTCCCTCAACGACATCGCCGGCATTTGCAATAAACGAGGCAACGTGGCCGGCATCATGCCACACCCGGAACGGGCATCCGACCGCGCTCTGGGCTCAGACGACGGCAACGTCCTCCTGGCAAGCCTGATCGAAGCATCGACATCTTAGATGCCTCGGAGTTGAGCCCTCCCCATCCCCGCTGGCGGGCGCTCGGATCTACCTCTTCGTACCCCTGGTAATGCCAGCTTTTGCAAGAACGTCGGCCGGAACCTTGGCGGCGCGCCACGCGGCGTAACCGAGCTTCTTCCGCTCCGAATAACCCTTTACCACGTTGATGAACTCCTTTTCGTGCGAGTCCACCTTACTTGCCGACTCCAGTTGTCTGAGCTTGGCCTTCAACGCCTTCCGCTCTTCGTACAGGTGAACCTTGGCCAGCGAGCTGGCGGTCTTGGCGCGCTCTTCCACCTTGGCGAGCTTGTTCTTCACCGATGCGACAGTCACAGTCCTACCGCGTTGGCCGCGAGAACTGCCCAATTCGTCCAGATACCGGCGGATTATGGCACTTTCCGAACGGCCTCTGGCGAGCGCTGCTTTGTGCTCCCTGCTCAAGGGTGCCTGGCTTGATTTCCGTGCTGGTGTCATGCGTAACATTATTGCATGGCAACAGCCTCAGGCGCAAGTTCGGCACATGAAGACCTTGGAATGACCAATGCCGAATATGAAGCGGTCTGCCGCACGCTCGGGCGCAGTCCCAGCTCTGCGGAACTTGCAATGTACTCGGTCATGTGGAGCGAACATTGTTCGTACAAGTCGTCCCGAACTCACCTGAGGCGCTTCCCAACCAATGCGCCACAGGTGATCATGGGACCCGGTGAGAATGCCGGCATCGTCGACGCCGGCGACGGGCTCGCCGTCGCCATAAGGATGGAGAGTCACAACCATCCATCGGCAATCGAGCCTAAGCAGGGTGCCGCAACCGGCGTTGGCGGGATAATTCGCGACATCCTTTCAGTGGGTGCACGTCCTGTGGCCCTCCTCGACCCGCTGTTCTTCGGACCCCTCACCTCGGCGCATTCGCGGCTCATCTTCGATGGGGTCATACGGGGGATCTCGTCCTATGGCAACTCGGTCGGCGTACCCACCGTCGGGGGAGAACTCACCTTTGATCCCTGCTACGAACGGAACCCTCTGGTGAACGTCGTATGCGTGGGAGTCGTGGAAAAGAATCGGATCATCCACGCGACGGCATCGCGGCCCGGTAGTCTCGCAGTACTCCTCGGTTCCCTGACGGGACGCGACGGCATAGGGGGGGTCAGCGTGCTCGCTTCCGCCGGATTCGGAGATGTTGTGGAGGACAAGCGCCCGAGCGTTCAGGTGGGTGACCCCTTCGAAGGAAAGCGCCTGATAGAAGCCTGCCTCGAGCTGGCGGATCGTGGATTGATCCTTGGCTTGCAGGATCTCGGGGGGGCGGGGCTCTCTTGCGCCACGTGCGAGACGGCTTCGAAAGGCGGCATGGGCATGGAGGTGGATGTAACCGCCGTGCCACTTCGCGAGCCGGGCATGGACCCGATGGAGATCCTCGTGTCGGAGAGCCAGGAGAGGATGCTCGCAATAGTCTCACCCGACCGCCTGGGCGAGGTGAAGCAGGTCTGCGATCGCCATGAGGTGAGGCACTCCGTTGTGGGAAGGGTAGTGCCACCCGCTCCGGATGCAGTGGGCCGTTTGCGGGTTCAAGTAGGGGAGCCGGGGGAACGGGTTGTGGACGTCCCGGCCGCCTCGCTCGCAGACGGTGCGCCCCTCTACGACCGGCCGGTGGCTCCGCCGGCCACGGCCCGGCCTGAGGCTGGCGAAGACCCCGATGAGCTACCTGAGCCGCCCGATCCGGGCGGGGATCTCCTGGCGATGCTCCAGGACGCGTCGTACGTATACGAGCAGTACGACTACATGCTCTTCCACTCCACGATTGCCGGCCCGGGATCCGGAGCTGCCCTCCTGAGGCTCGCCGTCCCCGGAAAGCCCCCTACGGCCAAGGCAATAGCCCTCTCGGCCGACTCCAATCACCGGCTGTGCGCTCTCGACCCGAGGCTTGGCGCCAGGCATGTCGTAGCGGAATCGGCTCTCAACGTCGCATGCGTGGGGGCCGTACCGTGGGCACTGGTCGACTGCCTCAACTTCGGCAACCCTGAGCACCCGGAGGTGATGTGGCAGTTCTCCGAAACCGTCGACGGAATCACCGAAGCCTGCAACGCCCTCTCGGTACCCGTGGTCGGTGGCAACGTGAGCTTCTACAACGAATCCGCGGGCCGCGACATCGATCCCACTCCGGTTGTGACCATGCTGGGACTCCGGGAAGTGGCTCCAGCGGCGGGATCGCAACCGTGGTCCATGAGGGAGGGCGATCATCTGGCGCTACTAGGGAACGATGCACCACAACTCGGCGGATCCCGCTGGGCTGTGGACCTGCACGGCAAGCGGGGAGGAAGGCCGCCCTCGCTGGATCTCGAGTTCCATGCCAGGCTGGTCAGGCTTACCGTGGCCTTGGCAATCGCCGGTATGGGATCGGTTTCGTATCTCCAGGACGTCTCGGACGGCGGGCTGGCGGTGGCCCTGGCCGAGATCGCGCTCTTTTCAGGGGTGGGCGTCACCGCCAATGGGATTGCGGATAACAAGATGGCCCTTTTCGGCGAGAGCTTCTCACGCGTGATCGTGGCTACGAACGACATCGGCTCTCTCCAGGTTCATGCCGAGGACAGCGGGGTCCCCTGCCGGATTATCGGGCAGGCCGAAGGAGGCCGGATAAGAATCGGGGGCTCTGTCGACCTCGATCTCGAAGATGCAGCGCACACTAGGCGCTCCCGCCTGCAGGGACAGCTCACCGCCTGAACGGCGCGGCAGGCCGGGCGGCGTTGGATATAAAGGGCGGCTTCAGCCCCCATCTGGCGAAGAGGGCACGATCACCGGAGAGACCCCCTCCGTCGGGGGCTGCAACCCGTCCCGAAGGCGCACCAGGTTGGCCAGGATCGTATCGGGGGCTTCCAGCCCTCCCGTCCCCGTGCCCGGGGATATCCCCTCCTTGTAGGTTCCGTGGAAGTCGGAGCCGCCGGTCACGACCATGGAATACCTCGCAGCCAACGCCTCCACAAAGGCCTGTTCCGCGGGTGAATGCGCCGAGTAGACCGCTTCCAGGGCCGCAAAGCCCGTATCCGCAAGATACCCAACAAGGGCCTCGAGCTCGGTCCGGCCGAACCCGTAGCGCAAGGGGTGTGCAAGCGACAGCACCACTGCAGACTCCCTGGCGATCAGCGCCAACTCATCACAACCGAGTGTCCTGCGAGGTACATAGGCTGGCCGTCCCGCTCCGAGCCACCTGTCGAACGCTTCGTCAATGTCTGCGACATACCCCCTTCTCGCCATGACCGCAGCGAAATGCGGCCGGCCTACACTCTCGGAACCTCCCGCCTCTTCGAGAACGTCGTCGTAGGGCACCGGGACTCCCAAAGAGTCCAGCCTGTCGACGAGCTCCAGGTTGCGAGTGGTCCGCGAAGAAAGGATACTCACGAGCTCCCCGGCCAGGCGGCAGTCCGGAGCGACGAAGTAGGCAAGGACGTGGACGTTGCTCGCCCTGCAGTGTTCGATCGTCGGGTACGCGGGCTGCATTCTCGCGACAGGAGTCGCCGCTATCGCTGCCTCTACGGCCGGCGGCCCCACGCTGAGAGCGCCCAGCGGGAAATTGCACGTGATCTCACATCCTGATACGAAGCCGACCCCCAGCTCTGAGGCTCTGGATTGCGCCCTCGATATGCCCGCGAGGGTATCGTGATCGGTAAGCGCAATGGCGGAACAGCCTGCCTCGGCCGCGAGTTCGACCACGCGCTCGGGCTCCTCGGAACCATCCGAAAAGCGCGAATGCAGGTGGAGGTCGATCATCAGCCCTTCAGCCGCCACGAGGCTCGGCATCTTGGCGCCTGCCCGCTATCATGGAGCGTGGTGCCTCATGATTTGCTGCCGGGAGGCTCCGGCGACCGGCCACGGAACGGATCAAGGTGCGGCGCGGCCGTGAGACGGCAGCCGGTCCAGAGCAGGTGAAGCCGGACCACATGGCGCCGGACCACATGGCGCCGGACCACGTGAAAGACGCTTGCGGCATATTCGGAGTCTACGCGCCCGGTAGACCCGTGGCCCGGCTCACCTTTGACGGGCTTTTCGCACTGCAGCACCGGGGCCAGGAGTCCGCGGGAATGGCGGTGAGCGACGGGGACCTTGTGACGGTCGTCAAGGACATGGGGCTGGTCGCATCCGTTTTCGACGAGCGCACTCTCACTGCCCTGACAGGAAGCCTTGCGATCGGCCATACGCGCTATTCAACGGCCGGCGCATCCACGTGGCGCAACGCTCAACCGGTGTTCCGCTCCCCCGGATCTGTAAACCTGGCGCTTGCACACAATGGCAACCTCACTAATACCGAGAAGCTCTCATCGGATATCGGTATGATTCCCGGGATCGTCACATCCGATTCGGACCTGGTTGCTGAGATGCTGGAACTGGCCATCAAGAGATCGGGGGCGGGATACGCGGACTCCACCGGCAACGCCCCCGAGACAGGGGACACACCTTCTCCCCTGGAGGAGGCGTTGCTCGAAGTCCTGCCCTCCCTCGAGGGAGCCTTCTCGCTGGTGGCCATGGACGCTCAGCGTCTCTTTGCGGTCCGGGATCCCAACGGATTCCGGCCTCTCTGCCTCGGGCGCCTGGAAGGGGCCGGCGACCTTTCCCCCTCTTTCGTAGTGGCTTCGGAAACACCGGCCCTGGATGTGGTCGGAGCCGACTTCGTGCGCGAGATCGAGCCCGGGGAGGTGGTCGTGATCGATGCCACCGGAACCCGATCGGTCTACCCGTTCGCCGGCGATAGGCACGATCCCCGCCTCTGCATTTTCGAGTTCGTCTACTTTGCCCGCCCGGACAGTATTCTCCTCGGTTCCGAGGTGCATGGCACGCGGAGACGGATGGGCGAACTGCTGGCCGGCGAGCGAGCAGTGGACGGCGACATGGTAATGGGCGTCCCCGATTCCGGCCTTCCCGCCGCCGAAGGTTTTTCGAGAGCGAGCGGGATACCCTACGGTCAGGGACTCGTGAAGAACCGTTACATTGGCCGGACGTTCATCACTCCGGGCCAGCAGGCCAGGTCGATAGGCGTCCGGAGGAAGCTGAACCCGCTCAAGAGCTCGATCGCAGGGAAACGCCTCGTGGTGGTGGACGACTCCATCGTGCGCGGAACCACCACCAAGCAGATCATGAGGATGCTCCGGGACGCAGGCGCAGCGGAGCTGCACCTGCGGATCTCGTCACCGCCGTTCAGATGGCCCTGCTTCTACGGCATCGACACGCCGGACTTCAACGAGTTACTGGCTTCGAGAATGAGCATCGAAGAGATAGAGGAGTACCTCGGCGTCGATTCGCTGGCCTACCTCAGTCTGGAGGCGCTGGTCAACGCTATTGGCGTGGGGTCCACCGCCTCCGGTTTCTGCGCGGCGTGCCTGACCGGCTCCTACCCGGTTGCAGTGAGGGACACGGCCGGCTCCCAGGCCGGTAAGTGGGAAGGCACCGGGAAGGCGACATCCCCACCGACGGTGCCCGCGAACGCCCATCCGGCGCCTGGGATGCAGCTGCAGCGACTCGGGGCCCAGCCGGACACCCTCCGGACTTCCTGATGGCTTCGCCTGCGTTACCCCCGACGGGGCCCAGCCAGCGTGCACCAACCCCGACCGCACCAACCCCAGCCGTGCCCGCCGGTCGCGCTACCTACGAGGCCGCGGGTGTCAGCCTCGATGCCGCCGATGAGGTTGTCCGCCGCATAGCGGCCCTCGCCGAGTCCACGTCCCGGATCGGCAGCGTGAGGCAATCCGCTGTACTGCCGAATGGAAGGCAGGGACGCAGCGGACCCATAGGAGGCTTTGCCAGTGCGTTCCTACCGAACCTCACCGGCATCGCCGAGCCGGTCATCCTGTCGAGCACCGACGGCGTCGGTACGAAACTGGCCGTTGCGGCTGCTGCCGGCAAGTACGGAACACTGGGGATAGATCTGGTCGCGATGTGCGTCGACGACCTCGCCTGCGCCGGGGCGGAACCGCTCTTTTTCCTTGACTACATCTCCGTTTCGAAGCTCGACCCCGGTCTTGTCGAAGAGGTTGTTGGCGGCATCGCCGAGGGATGCAGAACTTGTGGCTGCACGCTGGTGGGCGGCGAGACCGCAGAGCACCCGGGTGAAACCCGGGTGGGCAGAGAGCGCGGGGCGGAAACGGGAGCGGGCGAAGGCTATGGTGCACCGGCGAGGCGGGCAGTGCGGGAAGACCATGGAATCGGGGCGGATCCGGACGCTGGCGACGGCGGTACCGCACGGCATCCGGAGCTGCTTGACATGGCCGGCTTCGCCGTCGGAATCGCCGATCGTTCAAGAGTCCTCGGTCCGGACAAAGTCATGCCCGGCGACGCTCTTGTAGGGCTGGAGTCCCCCGGCCTTCGTTCCAACGGCTATTCACTGGCCCGCCACGTTTTCTTCGGCCTCGCCGGTATGTCACTCGATGATCCGGCTTTCCCCGGGGCTCGCCGGAGCCTTGCCGACGAACTTCTCCTGCCATCGGTGATCTACGCTCCGGCGCTGCTCGAGCTGGGGCGATCCGGCGCCGTACATGCTGCAGCCCACATAACGGGAGGGGGCATACCCGGCAACGTGCCGCGAGCGCTGCCGTCCGGCTGCGATGCCACCATCGACCTCAACTCCTGGGAAGTGCCGCGGATCTTCACTGAGATACGCCGGCTTGGCAGCGTAGCGGATCAAGAGATGCTGCGCGTCTTCAACCTCGGGATCGGAATGATCCTGTCCGTGGACCCGGGAGAGGTCGAAACGGTCGTTTCGATCGCACAGCGCCACTCCCTTGGCGCCCGCGCCGTGGGAGTCGTGACACCTGGCAGCGGTGCCGTGCGCTTCGAAAGAGCGATCCGATGGGCCTAAGTGACATAGGTGCCGTCCGAGGCGGCGTTTCTGCGGAGACATTCGCCGGAAGGGGACTCCGCTGATCGTGAGCCCGGAATATGACGGCGAGAGCACCACCAAGGCTGGTCACGCTGCAGCTGAAGCCGGCACGGGCGGCACGGGCGGCACGGGCGGCTACACTGTTGCAGCTCTTGATCAGTTGAAGGAGGATCTTCTCCTCCGCTCGGTCAGGCGAGGGAGCTTCGTCCTCAAGTCCAGCCGCGCTTCGTCCTGGTTTATCGACGCGAAGCAGTCCCTGTGCAGGCCACCTGGTCTGCTCATCGCAGCGGGCTTGGTTCTGGACAGGCTGGCCGGCATCGAGGGGGGCGTAGACAGTATCGGAGGCCTCACGATGGGGGCCGATCCGGTGGCCTTTACAACAGCTGCGCTCGCCGCCGGCCGGGGTTTCGGACTCAAGGTCTTCAGCGTCCGGAAGGAGGAGAAGGACCACGGTCCGGGAGGCCGCATCGCGGGGGTTCTGGAAGCCGATGACCGGGTGGTGGTCGTAGAAGATGTCGCGACCAGGGGGACCTCGCTTCTAGAGGCGGTGAGGGTAGTCCGGGCTATCGGAGCGTTACCTATCCTTGCTCTCGCAGTGGTCGACAGGGGCGGCACGGCGGCCGGCCTGCTCGCTGCCGTAGGAGTGCCGTTCGAAGCGCTACTCACCGCTGCCGACCTCGGCTTCAGTCCCAACGACTGAGCTAAACGGCTCGGCGAGTAGGGGCTCCGGGCTCCGGACTCCGGGCTCGGGGCTGCCGCATGGTGCGGTCAGCATCAGACCGCCACGTGGTCAGGACCGGCATCGATCCGGTGACCTCGCGGTTTTCAGCCGCGCGCTCTGCCAACTGAGCTACCTGACCTGATGGGCCACCACAGCGTATACGGCGGTTCCCTGCGAACCAACACTACCAGGACGAGCGACCAGCTCCGGTCCGCCGCGTTGTGGCCGCGTCAGTGCCTGAACGGACCAATCGAAAGCATCAACGAATGGGGATTCCGGACGTGGCCGGTGAAAGGGGGTACCGACGCTCGCAACCTCCGCGCTACGCCCACGCCGCCCCGCCTCACCCCTTTCACCAACCCCGGTCCCGCCACAACGCCCTCCTCGTCCCATCAACTCAGCAACCCGTTCCGTTAGCACTGCCACTGCAGTGCTCATTATGGAATCATCTGACCACGGCACCCCATTCCGTGTCAGTTGTTCTCAGCGTCGCCACCTGGTTCCAAAAAAAGCCTACCGCTACAAGCGGTGAAATGCTACAGGTAATTTCACCCGTTGCATATAGGTCATTCCGCTACGTGACCGGCCGTAGCATGTGCCCGCTAGTCTGGTTTGCCGGCACGGTTCGGGTCGCCTGACAAGGAGAGCCTGAGCCTCGACACAACCGCCGCCCGGTCGCGGCTGACGGGAAGGCCGGGAAAGGGCAGCATACCGAGCAGCCGCTTGCCGTAGGAAGAATCGCACAGCCTCCGGTCGAGCACGCAAGCCACTCCGGAGTCTGACGCCGAACGCACCAGCCTGCCAATGGCCTGGGCTAGCGTAGTGGCTGCGTCGGGTAGGCTCACCTGTGCGAATGCACTGCCTCCGGCTTTCTCGGCACGCCGACCACGTGCCTCCACCAGAGGATCCCCGATCCGGGGGAACGGCAGCTTGTCAAGGACCACAAGCGACAATGACGGCCCCGGCACGTCAATCCCCTGGAAGAAGCTGCGCGTTCCCAGAAGCACGGAATGCTCCTCGTCCGCGAATCTCTTCACGAGGCTCGCCCTGCCGCTATCTCCTTGAAGGTAGACGGAGACTGCACGGGGTAAGTTGCGTTTCAGGTGCTCACCTGCCAACTGCATCACCGCCTTCGAGGTAAACAGCGCGAGGGCCCTGCCTTCTGAAGCCGCCAGCAGCGCTGCGATCTCGTCCTTGATAGCCCCTGTCCACGCATCCCTGCTGTGACCGCTCGGGATGGGGAATGGTGCTCCGGGCACGTACAGGAGCATCTGGCGGGAGTAGTCGAACGGCGAGCCGGCATCGATGTGCGCCGGGTCGGGTAGTGCCAAGCGCGCTGCCAAGTCCAGCGGTATCGTAGCCGACGTCAGCACCACCGATCGCGGGACGTGCTGTTCGCCCTCCCCGCCACGCGAGCCGTCGGTCCGCTCCCCGGGACCGCTCTCCGGCTCTGCGGCGAACATACCGGCTCGGCCCGGCTCCGCCCCTTCCTGCGACTGGCCGCTGTCCCGCTCTCCCCGTTCCGTGACCGCAGGCCAGAACCACCTTTGAAGCACCTCCCCCGGATCGACAGTTTGACGGTAGACGGTGCCCCCGGCGCCGCTAGCCGCCAACTCGGCAACGGCCACCTCGTTCTCACCAATATCCGCTCTCGATAGTTCCCCCAGGGCGCTGCGCTGGGCTTCTGCCATGACGCGGACTCGCTCGTAGCGCCCGTCCTCCAAGTCTCCACGCGGCGCAACGGTGCCGATGGTTCCCTGCGCCTCGCTGCCGGTAACCTCACCGAGAGCAAGCAGCAGCCCTTCTACGGATGTTTTCGCATCCTCCAGAGCGCTGACCGCGACCGGCCACATCTTCGTGCCTGGCAGCAGGAACGCCGATCGGCCCCGCGCTGCCTCAGCGCCCTCCATGAACGAATCCAGCGCGAGTGCAAGGTTGACCGCCGAATCGCGAACACGCTGGGCCGCACCCACGACCATTTCAACCGCCCCTCGCCTTCGCCGTGCCGCCCGGTGCGCCATGTCGGCAAGGCGGACCAACTCGACCGTAGAGGACGACACCCCGAAAACGCGGCTCACGACATCCGGGAGCTCATGGGCTTCGTCCACCACCAGCACGTCGTGAGCCGGAAGCAGGCTACCTGCGTCCGTTAGTAGGTGGTAGGCATAGACATACAGGTTGGTCACCACGATGTCCGCATCTTCGGCATCACGGCGGGCCCGCTCGGCAAAACATCGACGCCCGGACTTGCACAATCTCGCTCCCGGGCATTCGTTGGGCGACACGGAAACACGGCTCCACAGTTCCCAGCCGATCCCCTCGATCTCGTCACGATCCCCCGTGGCCGTCGATCCGACCCAGGAGCTCAGGTGCGATATCTCTGCCGCATCGGTCCGGTGCCATCTACCTCGGCGCTCAGAACCGGTACCAGACTCCCTGGCGTGCTCCCGAGCAGGCACGGGCGAGAGGTCGGTAATGACTGCCTGCGGCGACACACGGCTTTCCCGGTCGACCACGAGATCGTCCTGAAGCTCCTCGAACTTTGCCAAACACAGGTAGTTCGAGCGGCCCTTCACCGATGCGAAGCTGAGGCCTGGCGCGGCGCTGGACACTACCGGAAGGTCCTTCTTCATCAACTGGTCCTGGAGAGCCAGGGTCGCTGTGGCTATCACGGCCTTGCGGCCCCCTGACACTATCCCCGACAGGTACGCAAATGATTTCCCTACCCCGGTGCCGGCCTGCGCCACCAGCACCCCGCCGGCTTCGACCAAACGGCCCACCGCTCCGGCCAGCTGCCTCTGACCCGGACGGTCCTCAGCAACACCGAGCCTGGCCGTGAACCTGCCGAGGATCTCCGCTGGAGCGGGGCGCCCCGGACCGAAAGGCCTCGGGCCTTCCTTCGAGACAGTCATGGCACTTGCCGGTAGTACACCGCATCATGATAGACGAGGCCCCCGACGGCGTATCGCAGGTCCCTGCCGGTACGGCACAATATCGGCAACCGAAGCTGCCGTTGATGCCTTCGCTGCGCCAGGCCACTTGGCGGAGAGGGAGGGATTTGAACCCTCGGACCCCTATTACGAGGTCAACTCATTAGCAGTGAGTCCGATTCGGCCGCTCTCGCACCTCTCCGCCGACCATTGTATCCGACTTCCCGTATCGTGCGACCGGGCGCGCGGGGTTCGATGAGGCAATCCGGTGCGCTGGTTAGGTGCGGCAGTTCAGTGCCGCGGCTTCACTCCTACGACAACAGCCGCCTCGGCATGAACCTCGATGGACTTCACCTGCTCGAACCCGGCCTCCCCCAGCCAGGTAGTCCACCTTTCAACGGGCGCGGGCCGTTCCTGAAAGCGCAGCGTGAAGCGCGCCACGTTCTTGACGATGCGCCACCAACCTGCCGGCCCCTTCTTCGCGAACGCTACGAGCTTCGAAGCGATGATCTGCCGGTCCCTCCCAGTTGCTCCCCGGCCGAACATCATATCTCCGATAACGATACGTCCTCCCGGCCGCAGCCACCCGAATGCCCGCCGCACGACAGCCTGTTTCGCAGTATCGCGAAGATGATGTAGGGCATAGTTGGAGACGACGAGGTCCATGCTCTCGGGTTCCGCCTGTAACTCCTCGATGGAAGACCGCACCACCTCGATATTGGCGATCCCACCTGACTCGGCCTTGGCCCGGAGCTCGTCAAGCATCCCCCGGCTCAGGTCGACGGCCACCACCCGCCGGGCGGAGCCCGCGAGCGGCAGGGCCAGCGAACCCGTCCCGCAACCAAGATCGAGGACGACAGCACCTGCAGCTGGCCCGGCAGTCTCGATAACACGATCGACCACCACCTGCAGGCCCGGCAATGCCCCATGGTCCCACGACGGCGCACGGCGGTCCCAGGTTGCCGCAAGGTGCAGCCGATGTCCCCCGCCAGGTCTGGCCGGAATCGGCACGGGACCGGCCTGAGGCGGGTTCTTCTTTCGGGAGTCGCCGGAAATCACCTGACAAGCATACCGACCGGTGGGAGGTAAGAGCCTCAGCGGATAGGGAGGTTGGATCAGGGAGTCGTTCATCCAGGCGGGCAGCGCAAGGCGGAGGAACGAGAACGTCCGGTGGACGTTCGAGTACAGGACAGGGGCGAAGCCACGCAAAGCCCGGCCGGAAGGCCGGTGCAGGCTAGCGTGCCTGACTGCGCAAACGTCCGGTGAACGTTTGCGTGGAAGGCATGGCGGAGCCCGATTCCCCAACGCAGCAATGCGACGTCTGGTGGCCAGCGAGCCCGGCATCCCTATCCGCTGAGCCTCTAAGCCCCACGGCCCTCAGTGGTGGCGGGCGAGGACGTCGACTGCGATAGCGACGAAAAGAACCGCGAGATAGCCGATCGACCAGTGGAAGAGCCGCATCGGAGCAAGACCTTCCCCGTCCCGGCTGCGATGCAGCTTCCACGCGCCGGAACAGAACGCCCCTCCCGCCGCCAGAGCAGCCACCGAGTAGACGATACCCATGTGGCCAGCCGGAATGAGCGCCAGCGAGCAGATCCACAGCGCAACACTGTACGCAAGGATCTGCGCCGTCGTAGATCCCCGGGAAGCCTTCACCGGCAGCATCGGAACGTTCGCAGCCTCGTAGTCGTCCCGGTAGTGGAGGGCGAGCGCCCAGAAGTGAGGAGGCGTCCACAGAAAGACCACGCCGAACATAACGAGGGCCGCCAGAGACAGGTCATTCCTGACCGCTGCCCAACCGGCCAGCACGGGCACCGCGCCGGCTGCACCTCCGATCACGATATTCTGCGAAGACCGTCTCTTCAACCAGAGCGTATACACGAAAACGTAGAAGAGAGCCGCCCCAAGCGACAGTAGCGCAGTAAACAGGTTAGCCGTCTCGTAAAGCAGGACGAACGCAGCTACCTCGAGGACGATCGCGAAAATAGCAGCCTGCCTTGGCGTGATAACCCCTGCAGCCACTGGGCGACGCGACGTCCGGCTCATTATCCTGTCGATGTCGCCGTCCAGGGCCATGTTGGCCGCGTTGGCCCCACCGGCAGCGAGCGCTCCGCCTGCAATGGTGCCAACCGCCAGGCCGACCCGCGGGATACCACCTGCAGCGAGCACCATCGCCGGCAGCGTGGTTACGAGCAGCAACTCCACAATGCGAGGCTTCGTCAGAGCCGCGTAAGCACTGATCCGCTCCGTAAAGGTAGGACTTGCCCGCCGAAGTGCGGCCTCATATATGGTCACAGCGCTCCCAACTCAGACACCCCGCCGAATTGGCAGGACCCTGCGTCCGATGTCCAGCCGGGTTCAACCGAGTCCCTTCCCGGTCAAGCCCGCCATCGACTCCAGGACACCGCCATCGCGCCGTCCGGATCCGATCTTCATAGGTCATTATAGTGGCCCTATGGGCTCCACAACCGACGCGCCTCCGGAGACCGAAAGATCGCCGGGCGCAACCGGTGCCGTTTTCACTGACCCGCCGTGGCTCGTGATCGTCTGGAACGATCCCATCAATCTCATGTCGTACGTGGCATACGTCTTCCAGAAACTTTTCGGCTACGACCGGGAGAAGGCGGTCCGACTTATGCTGCAGGTACATCATGGCGGCAAGGCTGTGGTGTCAAGCGGACCCCGCGAGCGCGCCGAGCTAGACGTTTTCAGGCTCCATGAGCACGGCCTGTGGGCCACGATGCAGCAGGATGCGACCTGACAATCCGATGACTGTCAACAACCCGTTCGAGCTCGCAAGCGGCAATGGGCCAGAGCGTACCTTCAAGGTGAGCTTGTCGCCGATCGAGAGGCGACTCACAACCAGCGCTGCCAGGGAGGTGAAGGAATTGATCGAGGCCGGTCACCCCACCACGATCCGGCTCGCTCCTCCGGGGTACTCCGGGGGCGGGAAGGCGGAGAGAGAGTACCAGGCCCTCGTGGCAAGCGAGCTCAGGGGAAAGCACCTTCAGGCACTCGACACCCTTGTAGCGACATCGGGGAACGACACTGTGCCCGAGGAGATTCTCCATCAATGGCTGGCCGCGGTTGAAGCCGTCAGGCTGACGCTTGGCACTGAGCTCAACATAACTGAGGATATGGAGGACCCATCCCAGGAGAGACTCAAAGCCAACCCGAAACTTGCCCTCTATCTTTATGTGACATGGCTGCAGAGTCAGCTGGTGGATGCCCTGTTCTTCGTACTTCCCACCAAGGGGTCTGCGGAGCCCGGCTCGCCATGACTCCACCGCAGAGCGCCGAGAACGAACCGGGCTCCCCTGTCCCGCGGGTGAGTAGCGGAGCCGTTCCCGGTCACGTTGCCTCGAATGCCGCCTCGCAAGCGCGCCTCCCGAAACTGCTCGTCGTCATGGGATCCGGCGAGACCGCCCCGACCATGGTCAAGGTCCACAGGCAGGTGGCCGACCGCGTCAGGGCAGGCATGGGTGCGGGCGACCCGTGGGCCGTCCTTCTCGACACTCCCTTCGGCTTCCAGGAGAACGCTGATGACCTGTGCATGAAGACGATCGCCTACTTCCAAAAGAGCGTCGGCACGAGGCTCGAGGTGGCAGGCTGGCGCTCTGCGGGGGCTCTGTCCGGCAGGGAGGGCACGGCCATAACTGCGCTCATCGCGGCGGCGCCGATCGTCTTCGCAGGACCGGGCAGCCCGACATACGCTCTGGCACTGTGGCGCCCGACAATCCTTGCAACGCTGCTCACCGAGAAGCTCCGCGAAGGCGGGGCCGTGGTCTTTTCCTCTGCCGCGGCGCTGACGTTGGGGCGCCTAACAGTGCCCGTCTACGAGATATACAAGGTGGGCATGCCGCCGCAATGGAAGGACGGCCTCGACGTGTTCTCCATCGGCAGCGCTCCGGTCGCATTCATCCCTCACTACGACAACGCCGAGGGCGGGTCCCACGATACGCGCTACTGCTATCTCGGCGAGACACGATTGCGTGTTCTCGAGAACCAGCTGCCACAGGGACCCGGCAAGCCCACCTGCATCGTGGGCATAGACGAGCACACGGCCTTCGTCGCTGACCTCGGGGCGTCATCACTGTCGGTAATAGGCCGCGGCGCGGTTACCCTGCGTGTCCAGGGGCGTTCGGAGGTACTGCCATCGGGATCAAACCTCACTCTTGCGGAGCTGGAGGCGATCGCAGCGGACTTGCGAACGGGAACCCGGTCGCGCGTCCCGAACGGCCCCGGGGAGGGCCCCGTCTGCGAGGCGCCCTCGCAGACGCCCGCTCTTGGGTTGGACGGCAACCCGCCCCCGGCCGACAGCGCCCCCGGAGCGCTGATGCAAGCGGTTCTTTCGTACAAGGGGGATTTCGACCGGGCTCAAGCCGATCGGGACGCTAGCCGGATGGGCGACATCGCCCTGGACCTCACGGAGGAGCTACTCGCCTGGAACCTCGATCCGACGCAGACGGACGAGCTGGATCGTGGAAAGGCGATCCTGCATACGATGGTCGCCACCCTCGCCAACCTTGCATCCGCGCCGTCCGCAGTCCCGGACCGGGTGCTGGACACCGTGCGCCCCCTTGCCGACATCCTCCTCGAGCTGCGGGCACGGGCGCGAAAGGACGGTGACTACACCCTCTCCGATCGACTCCGGGACGTCCTAGACACAGCTGGCGTCGAAGTACACGACATGGCCTCCGGTGAGTCGAGCTGGGAGTTGCGCTCCGCGTTCGATCCCTGGGCGGAGGCAGAAGCGCCTCCTGCCCTTCTGTTCGGTTCGACCGGTTCGACCGGAGCTGCCGGTCAGTAACCGAACATGCTGTACCCGCCCCCGCGACGGGCTTCCCTGCGCAGAGGATATGATGAGGACTCTCCCGGAGTGGTCAGTCCCGCAGGCGTCGCTCCGGCAAGCCCCCATCGTCTAGCGGCCTAGGACACCGGCCCTTCAAGCCGGCAACACGGGTTCGAATCCCGTTGGGGGTGCCAGCAAAGCTCGTAATAGTTCCCGGTCCGTAGCAACCGGCACTCGTTGGCCTCGTTGGCAGGCGTGGAGAACACTGGCCCCGCGACGGCGTACAATGGTTCCCGGTTCGCAGCTTACGGGTTGCGGGCAGCGGCCCTATGCGCTGTTGCGGTCGCTCGTTACTGGTCCTGTGGTGCAGCTTGGAGTGCACGTCGGCCTGTCAAGCCGAAGGTCGCGGGTTCAAATCCCGTCAGGACCGCTGAATAAGTCCAGGTCAGAGACATACTGATAGCGCCTTGTAATCAGTATGGCAAATATCGTGTAGTGTTCGTGTAGAATTGTCAGCCTGTCCACTGTGCATCCAGCTTTCGTGTGAGTTCCTCATCCAGGCTGGGCAACAGGTGCCCGTAGGTGCCGAGCGTGGTCGTGACGCTGGAATGACCCAGGCGTTCCATGATCGCCCGAGGGTGGGCGTTCGCTGCAATCATGAAAGCGGCGGCGGTGTGGCGTAGATCGTGGAACCTGGTTGCTTCGGGCAATCCCGCCCTCAGCACCGCAGGCTTGAAGTGTCTATTGTAAAAGCTCTGCCAGCGGAGAGGGCCGCCGGCAGAAGCCCGGAACACATATCCATCCGGGCTCGCCTCCAGCGCAGCAATATGGTTCCTTAGTTCTTCAACAAGGAAATTAGGAAGCGGCACAGCGCGGGCCTGGTAGGTCTTCGGCGGCACGGTGTAAAGGTATCCCCCCACCTCTGATAGCGTCTCGGTGATACGTAGAACGCCGTTATCAAGATCGACGGCGTTTATCTTCAGTCCGGCTATTTCGGCGGCCCTGAGACCGCTGAAGGCCGCCAGACGGACGAGCAGGCCGTATTCGGGGAAGCGGTGTCGCCCTGCTGGAGCTGCGCCGTTCCCTGCGAGTTTCACCGGCGGGTGTTCGATCTCATACGCCAGCGCCCTTACCTGTTCTACAGTAAGGGGCTTGATGTTACCCTTGGTTGGCCGGGGGGTGGATATCCGCAGACAGGGGTTAGACGCCAGCGCTCCGACTATGATGGCTTCATTCAAGATACGGGAGAGTATGCCAACTGCGTGGCGGATAGTTGACGCGCTTCTCCCGGAGCTTGCAATTTCTCGCGCCCACTGCTGCACATCGCTACGGGTTACCTTCGATATGGCGGTACCGCCCCACTTCGGTAGTATGTGCTTGTGTAATCTGTGGTCGTAGTCTGCCCTCGTCTTTGGCTTCAGGTTCAGTTTCGACGCCATCCAGCGCTCAGCCCACACCGCCACCGGCTCTAACGAGGCGGCGGGCGCAGTCCAGGAGCCGCGTACAAGATCGGCTTCGACTCCGGCTAGCCACTGTTCCGCCATCCCCTTTGTGCGGAAGGTCCGGGGGGCGGGGCGCAGCACGCCGTCGTTTCCTCTGTAGCGCGCCTGGAAGCGTCCAGAGGGCAGCTTGCGTATCCATCCGAACCGTCGTCGATGGTGCTGCGGTACATAGGCCATGCAGAAAGATTATGCCAGGGGCGAGAACTCTACACGTGGAGTGGCCGCTAGTCATGAGGGAATGCAGACGGGCGGGTGAGCCCGGCTGCACCACTCTCCCGCCCGGCGCCGCCGCCGGTACCCCAGCTGCCCGGCTACTTCATTGCGCCCCGCCCAGGCACCAGGCCGAACCTGTTGCCGGTAGCCGTAATTGCTCGGCCATGAGGCACCAGTTGAGCCGGATATGCAGCACTGCCGGCGTCACACCCATCACGCCATACGAGCTTCGCCACACGGCGGCATCGTTGCTGTCTGATGCTGGTGTCCCTATAGAGGTGCTGGCCGACCTGCTGGGGCATATCACGACGACCATGCTGGAACAGGTCTACCGCCACAGGGTGCGCAAGGTGATTGACCCCGGGATATGGTGAGCGGGTTCATAGGCCGAGTTCGGGTTCGGGTTCAGAGGCCGGTTCCTGCGCTACTAGGTCTAGTGAAAGTTGTGGCGGTAATCTTCCCCGCATAAGAGTAACAACGCGTTCATGGATATCTTCACCGACTGATGCCCTGACGAGTAGCTCATTCAGTCGAATGTCATTTCTTGGCAATATCTTAGTTGGATCAACACCATTTGCCTTTAGTGTAAGATACGCAGCGCAACGAGCTGTGCGTTTGTTTCCTTCCGCAAATGCTTGGGCTTTGGCTATCCGTGCTAATAGAAAACTTGCTGCATCGATGGGATTGTTTATACCTGATGCTCTATTTAGAATATCCTCGACAATCTTTAAGTCGTCAGGCTCGGCAAAATCTTCATCTGCGTACTTAACGTGTGTGTTAATGGCAACTATCTGGTCAAGCGTAGGAATGATCAATGATCAGCAAGCCACTTAATGTCTTCGGCGTATATTCTCATAAAGTCATCGAGCATCACCAAGAACTCATCCCAGGGGAGTATGTCGCTATTGTCAATTATCACAGTCGTTGCGCTCTCTTCCTGCATACTCCTATCATACCACGGTCAACAGTCTCGCTGCTGTAGATGCCGGGTGCTGCGACCCGCTGACCGTTACACCCGGGCGTCATCCGTTGCCCAGCGCTATCCTTTCGCCGAACCGCAATACCACCGCAATAACGTTGGGGGGGATAATTATCGAAAATCGAAAATCGAAAATCGAAGGACCAAGGACTAGGGGTAAGTGGTAAGGGTAGGAGGGTGGTGGGGAGGTGTGAGAGGTTGGATGGTAGAGAGAGGTTGGGAGGTAGGGAAAGAGAGAGTGAAAGAGGGGGGTTAAGGAGGGGGTGAGAGGTTGGGGAGGAGAGGGTGGGACGGACGGTCGGTACCGATGCACCTAGGATGTTACATCGGTCCGCGATGTATGTAACGGTGCCCGATGTAACGTTTTTGAGGTAGGGCGTTACATCGTGCCGCAATGTATGAAACGCTCGTAACGTGGGGCGTTTCACAACGTTTCACAACGGTTCATTCGGTGCCGCCGCGGGTCGGCAGGGCGGCACTATATATACAGAGGCCAAGTCTTTCTATGGCGGCTATACCGCCAATTGTAGCGTTATCTACGCCCGCCTCTTCAAATAGTCGCTGGAACGCAGGGTAACCATTCACCTCTAGCGAGGTACGGCGGAGCCCGCCGGAGCGTGTCGCTCATGACAACCTGACGGGCTGCACTCGGCAGGAGATTTCCAAGAAGGGCTATCCATATCGATGCAGTAGGTGAGTGATCATTTCGTGGCTCACCAGGGACGGTCGAGCGGCTCAACGGCCAGAGTTCCAGGCCAGCCACGCCGCCCGGGCGGGCGGTGCGGGCGCTCGGCCGGGTGCGGGTTCGCGACGATGTCGACGAAGCGGATCGGGTCTGCCTGTACCGCGTGCTCGAACAGCCGCAGGAACAGCAGGCCGCGCGGCCGCGCGGTACGCCGGTTGAACCGGAAGATGAACTCGTCCATGTAGGACTGCAGATGATCACCCTCCACGGCACCCTGACGCGTGCCCTCCAGCCAGCGCTTGGACAGGCCGAACAGCCGGTGCACACCCGGCAGCACCCGACCCTCGGCGAGCGGTTCGTGGCGGCTTGCAGCTCCTGGGCAGCGACCGCGACCTGCCCCCGAGCACGAGCACGAGCACCGCGGAGTTGGTAACGTAGACAGAGGTAAGAGATCCTGCCCGAGCGGTGAGGAGTGTCCGTTCCAGGCTACCTGTGAGGAGGTGCCGCCTATGAGCATGCTCGGAGTGAGACATTTCACACGAGAACAGGCGGGAAAGCGGCAGGCCCGTCTCTCTCTATCTGTCTCCATCGGGAGCCTCCTGTGAGAGCGGGTGCCAAGAGGCACCTGGCGGCACTTCTCGCAGCTGGCGGTGCTGTTGTCCTCATGGTCACAGGAACTATCCAGCCGACTCCGGCCTCACAGGCTGACACGGCTTCAACGGGCTCTGGACAGCTTCCACCGCCCTCTTTTCCCGAAGCGTCGCTGTCACAGATTCCTGTCCCGGCGAACTGTGCAGCCCCGAGCCTCCTTCCCCCGAGAAAGGGTGCCTCCATGGCCTACTCTCCGCCGGCACGGCCAGAGCGGGAAAGCGGCGAGCCCGGAAGCGATGGCAGTGCTGCAAGCGATGCGGACGAGGGCCACGACCTCGTGCTGTTCGGAGGCAAGACCATACTCGGGCTCTCCGACGAGACCTGGGTGCTCGACGGAGACAACTGGCAGATGCTCCACCCCGCTCACGTCCCTCCTGCAAGGGAGGGCGCCTCTCTCCTCTACGACGAAGCAGGCCAAGCCGACGTCCTCTTTGGAGGACAGGGCGCAACAGGACTTCTCGCAGACACCTGGGCCTGGAACGGAAACGACTGGCAGGAGCTCCACCCCGCTACCTCCCCACCCGCCCGTGCATACGCCTCGGAAGCCTACGGCCTGCTGGGTGAAGCGACGGCGGGAGGCCACGGGCACGAGGCACATGGCGCAGATGGCGCAGGAGAAGGCCACGGCGTGATCCTCTTCGGTGGCCTTGGCTCAACAGGGCTTCTTTCGGACACCTGGGCCTTTACCGGTAACAACTGGCAGGAGCTCTCCCCCTCGGACTCGCCATCTGCAAGACAGTCCGCTTCGTTGTCCTACGCAGACGGCCCGCACGCCAACTCCCACGAAAAGTCCAACCCCGGGGGCAAGGCTTCCTCCAAGCCTGCAACCAGGTCCTCCCTGCCCTTTTCCGCCACGGCCGCAGATGGCCAGGCTCCCATGTCGGCAAGGGAAGAAGGAAACGGCCACGACCTTGTCCTTTTCGGAGGACAGGACAGCAAAGGACCGCTTTCAGACACCTGGGCCTGGAACGGAGACAACTGGCAGGAGCTCCACCCGAAGACTTCTCCTCCACCCCGCTACGCGGCGGTAATGGCGTATTCGCCCGGTCCCCACGGGAGAAGCTCGGAGCATCGCAGTGATCGCGCTAAGAGCGGCAGAGTGGAGCCAGGGGCGAAAAGCCTGCCTTCGCAGGTACAGATCCATCCACCAATCGCAAGCGGATCGCAAAACGGCCATCAGACCATCCTCTTCGGAGGACAGGGCGCCTCAGGGCTTCTCTCAGACACCTGGTCCTGGAACGGAAAGGACTGGACAAGGATCAGTGTAGCTGTGAGCCCCCCTGCGCTTTACGATACGGCTTCCACCTTCGATCAGGCACTACAAGAGATGGTCGTTGCAACCGGTGCCACCTCAACAGGTGAAACGGGAGACACCTGGGGATTCGACGGGCGTAGCTGGGACAAGGTCACCCAGGGTGCAACCCCGCCATCTGACCCCTGGATCATCGGAGCGGGAGGGGGCGACCACGAAATCGTAGGCACCTTCGATGTGCCCCAGGGAAACGACGGCGCACTGGTTGCAGGATACGTGGCGGTCGCAGAACCGGAGGGGACAGGCGGCACCTCGGCCTACGCGGTCATGGCCCCCGGCCATGGCGGGTGCGGGTGGCCTGCTGGGACCACGGAGGCAGGCGATGGGTTCACGATCACAGGGCTCCAAAACGGCGTGAGCTACGTCGTCTACGTCTACGCGGTATCAGAGGCAGGCATCTCCGCGCCCTCTTCCCCCTTCGGTCCGGTCGTGGCCTTCGGAAAGCCCTATCCACCTACCAACCTCGAAGCGATACCGGGAAACGGCTCTGCGACGATCACCTGGGACGCTGCGAACGACAACGGAAGCGAGATCACCTCCTATAGCGTCTATGCAAGCCCCGGCGGCGACGAGGAAACGGTTGCCGCCAACCCGGCCACAACCACTGCCACCCTTGCCGACCTTAAAGACGGCACCACCTATATGATCACCGCAACGGCAAAGAACGCCGCAGGGTCCTCTGTTGCCTCTCAACCGGTTACCGTCACCCCCGAAGGCACCCCCGGTCCACCGGGTGCGCCTTCGGGGGTGACCGCCTGGGTGCGCGGCGTGCATTCGATCGCTCTCAGCTGGACCCCGCCTGGCGGGAACGGATCGCCGATCACCTCCTATAGCCTCAGAGCGACCCCTGTTACCGCGGCCCTCCTCTCTTCGAATGCGGGAACCGTCGCGCGATTCGCCTCGCCATCTTCGACGAGGCCGCCACCCTCGAGGTCACGAGCCCCCTACTCCACCACGACTCCCTCTCCTGGAGCGCCTCCATGCCTTGTCTGGTGGCAGCGTACCTGCGAGCTGCCCTTATCGTTTGCAAGCCCGACCGTGACAGGCGATCCGGTCTCCACCTGGACCCTTGTCCACCAGTCGTCTCTCCAGGGAAGCATCATCATGGCGATCACCTGTCCAACGAGCTCTTCGTGCATAGCCGCAGGCTACGTCCAGTCCTCCGGCCCTTCCGGGTCGACCACCGTGCCGGTGGTCTGGAGAACTGTCGACGGAGGGGCCACCTGGCAAAGCGAGGAGCTTCTATTTCAATCCGCCATGGAGCTTATGAGTGTCTCCTGTGCATCCACGTCTAATTGTGTTGCAGTAGGTGGAGATGGAATGGGCATCTCTAGTTCTTCTC
>JAKAWR010000018.1:8624-13306 GCA_021816935.1 Actinomycetes bacterium | reverse complement strand
GACGGGAAGATCGACGTAGCGCACCACCGGACGCTCCTTCACCTGGGCGCGTTCAGCGCAGTTCGGACATCGAACGTCATCGACCGCCTGCTCGATCATCAACTCGACGTCGGGCCCCTCGCGCTTGCAGTGGACGATCCGGATGTCTTTGAGACCCACCAAGGCTTGGAGGATCTCGCTAGGATGGGTCAAGACAAGGGTGCTTTTCGTTTGTTAGTTCATACCTCAATCTTGAAGCGCCTTTGTCCAGTCTTGGGGGATCCCAGTTTGTATCGGCTCCCCGCTAGGATCCGAAGAGCCACCAAACCTGAAAGCGGTTACTCTCATAAGGGTCGGAACAGAGCGAGACAAGGGCGGGACCGGTCTGCTGCCTGATGCCCGACAGGATACCCTCTATGTATGCACAAGACGAGCCTGTACTTGACGGAGGGCGAGCTGGCGAGACTTGCCTTTCTTGCCGATTGGGAGGCGACGTCGCAGGCTGAGGTCATCCGGCGTGCGATCCGGCTGTACGAGCCCGAGAGACGTGGCGACCGGCGGTTTTCGCTGGTTCGAAGTGTGGAGGGGCTCGGCGACTCCGTTGCCGGCGTGACCGAGGACGATCTTCTCGAAGGGTTCGGCGATTGACCGCCGTACTCGACGCGGCTCCTCTCGTGGCAGCAGCAGACCGGCGGGACAGGCTTGGTCCGGTAATCGAAGCGTTGCTACGGGACGAGCCTGGCGACTTCGTGCTCCCTGCACCCGTTACCGCGGAGGTCGACTACTTACTCGGGCGCCGCTTGGGGCGGAGCGCGCGGCTGGCATTTCTCGACGACCTTGCTGCCGGTCGCTTCACGGTCGCGTGCCTGGATGCCGATGACCACGCTGTGGTGGCAGAGATCGTCCGGCGAGCAGCAGATCGTGCCGGCGAGCACGGCACCGGCCGCGCCAGCAATCGCGGTGTCGATGTGGTGGTCGACGCGACTGTCGAGCGGGCCGGAAGCATGGATGGCGGTGCGGCGTCTGATGTCGCCAAGGCCGCCCCATGAACATCCTCGTGACCGGTTCGTCAGGATTGATCGGTTCGGCACTGGTCGACCGCCTCGTCGCCGACAGCCACCGGGTGACCCGCCTGGTCCGCTCCGGCCGGACGGCCCGAATGACCCGACCGGCTCCCGATGCGAGAGCAACCAGCGCCGGTGTGTCGGCGGCGTCCGCTCCGATCGCCGAAGTGACCTGGGCACCCGACCGGGCCACCATCGACGCAGCCGGCCTCGCCAGCAGCGGACCCTATGACGGGGTCGTCCACCTGGCCGGGGCCGGCATCGGCGATCGTCGGTGGAGTCCGAGCCGGAAGGAGTTGATCCTTCGCAGCCGGACGGAGTCCACCCGCTTGCTGGTCGCAGCCGTGCTGGCACTCGACCCCCGTCCGCCGGTGCTCGTCGGCGCGTCGGCCATCGGCTTCTATGGTGACCGCGGCGACGAACTGTTGACCGAGGCATCGCCGCGGGGGTCGGGCTTCCTGTCTGATGTGTGTGCGGCCTGGGAAGACGCCCTGGCGCCAGCGACCGACGGCGGGATTCGCACCGTCTCGCTCCGTACCGGCATCGTGCTCGCATCGGAAGGAGGCGTGCTCGCCAAGCAGCTCCCGATCTTCCGGCTCGGTCTCGGTGGTCGTCTCGGGCCGGGGACCCAGTACCAGAGCTGGATCTCCCTCGCCGACCAGGTCGGCGCGGTCGTCTACGCCCTTACCAACGGTGGCCTGTCCGGTCCAGTCAATGCCGTGGCACCGAACCCGGTGACCAACGCTGGGCTCACCGCGGCGTTGGCGCACGCTCTCCACCGGCCAGCGGTGCTCGCCATGCCGAGCGCGGCGCTCCGATTGGCGCTCGGCCGCGAGATGGCCGACGAGCTCGTGCTGTCGAGCCAGCGGGTGTCACCCAACGTGCTGGCTCGCTCAGGCTTCTCGTTCGGCACGCCGTCCATTGCTGGCGCCATGGCCGGCGTGCTCAGGCCAGCCTGACCGAGACTTCTAGGCACAGAGGCACGCTGACATCGTGAATTTGCCGACGGCGAAGGTCCTCGCGTCACAGTGGCGCCAGGCTTGGGTGTCGATGAGCAACGAGATCCCTCGATCGCGACACAACTCGATCGTCGAGGTGCCGGGCTGGAGCGCCCAGGGACCCTCGAGGATTTCTGAGGTTCCCCAGAAAAGTGGACACCCGACAAGCCGACTCCCGGGCCGGCTGGAACGTTGTCACCATGTCCGGAGCCTTGGACTCGGGACCGGGTAATATGAGTTCCGTGACCGAGCTTCACGTGATGGTCCCCGACGACGTCGCCGCACGCCTCCACGAGCTGGCGGAGACCCGGGGTGCGACCGAAGACGAGCTTGCCTCCAAGGCCCTGCGTGCCTACCTGCCTAGTTCTTCGGACAGCGAAGCAACGACATCCCGGCAGCTTGGATTCGTTTCCCTGGGTGCCAGCGGACGCAGCGATGTCGCACAGCGGGCCGAAGAGATACTGCGCGCCGAGTTTCCCTGAGCCGTGATCGTCGTTGACACCGGGCCGCTCTATGCTGCGGCCGACGACAACGACGAGTACCACGAGGTGTGCACTGCATTTTCGTCTCCAATGCCGGCCGCCGAGCGCTCCGCAGCTGGTCCAGGTACACCTAATGCGTTTACCGAGCCTCCAAAGCGGCGCTGGGTCGCGATGACTCGCCCCGGTGCCCCCTGGTGGGTCGGTTGCTATCTTGGGATACTCGTGAATCCACTGGTGACGTCGCGATGACTCGCCCCGGTGCCCCCTGGTGGGTCGGCCTCGTGGTAGTCCTCCTCGGAGGAGTGGCGGCAGCCGTGGCGGCCGTCATCGCGTTCATGGCCGGGCTGTGCAGCATGGCCCACGACTGCACCGCCGCCGACAACGCGGCGACCGTGGCCTCCCTCCTGGGCTGCCTGATCGCCTTTTTCGGGGCGCCCGCCGCCGCGGCGCTGGCCACGAGACAGTGGTGGTGGTCGACGATCACCATCCCGTTTCCAGGTGCGTACCTCGGATACGAACTGGCCAGCGGACCAGCCGTCGCGTCGATATACCGAGACGCGGCCTTCTTGGTCGCCCTCTCCGTCATCGATGTCGCTGTGGTGGTCTCGCTTCTCGCCTGGAAGAGCCGCCGTTGGGCAACCCACGGGACCGGCGAGCCCTGAAGCAAAGCACGCCACCCATCCGCGCTTGATCGAGGACTTGCGCTGGGCGCCCATGAGGAGGGCTGTTATCCTGCACGCTACAGGCTCTATCGGTGACGAGCACCTCCCATGACACCTGCCTAGTGTACCGTGAGCAGGTTATACTGTCAGCGAGATAGGAGGACCTCGGGTTGGATCGACTCCGCTGGCTGAGGAACCCTCGGTACCGGTTCGGACGGGCTGGCGCGCCCGCATGTCGGAAGCCAGCCTCCGCTCGTCGGGCGCCCAACACGAACGCCCGGGTACCGGTGGGAGAAGGCTTCTGTTTTCTTGGGGCTTGGTCACCTGCTGGTCGGCATTGGGTGGGTAGCCTGCCCATGCAGTGCATATGCGCCACGCTGTGAACAGCGGTTTCGTCGGGTCTGCAACCTGATGGTCGCACGATGGTCGTGAACCCCCGCCAATGAGGGGTCTTCACGTTGAGACCTACCCCATCTTTCGACGATAGGAGCATCTCTCGTAATGGGAGTGTCCCCGGAGCAGGGTTGGGTCTGACAGACAGGGCCACCGTGATCGTGCCCCGGTCGCACCCCGAGGTCGGATATGGTACAGTAATCCATAGATCTATGGATAAGACTCATCCCGACGAACGGTTCGACCTCTACGAGCAGCTGGCCCGCATCGGCAAGGTGGTCATGCACCCGAAGCGGATTGAGCTGCTCGAGCTACTCTGCCAGGGAGAACGCACCGTGGAAGGGCTGGCGGCCTCCACGGGTCTCAAGTTCACGACCGCCTCGGCGCACCTACAGGTGATGCGCCAGGCCCGCCTCGTGACGACCCGCCGCGACGGAGTGCGCGTCTTCTACCGGGCGGCGGGAGAGGAAGCCTGCCGATTCGTCGCCGCGCTCGGGGATCTCGCTCGGGCACGTCTGGCCGAGGTCGACCAGATCTTGCGCGACATCGGTGCCGGTCAGCGCACCACCGAAAGGGTCAGCCGGTCAGAGCTGCTCCGGCGGGTCCACGCAGGCGACGTCATCGTGCTGGACGTGCGGCCTGCAGAAGAGTTCGAAGCGGGCCACATCCCGGGAGCGCTCTCGGTCCCCCTGGAGCATCTCGAAGTCCATCTCGATGAGCTCGATCCCGCCGTCGAGGTCGTCGCGTATTGCCGAGGCCCTCTCTGCTTGCTCGCACCGCAGGCGGTGGCAATGCTGCGCAGCTCTGGGCACGAGGCGCACTGCCTCGAAGGTGGCATGCCCGAATGGCGCCAGGCGAGACTGCCGATCGCGATGGGCGCCGGCGCTTCCCCGGAACGCCCGGCGTCCGGGGACGGCCGATCGAATCGGCGTTCAACTCGCACATCCGCAACCCGCACACCCGCAACCCGCACACCCGCAACCCGCACACCAGCAACCCGCACACCAGCAACCCGCACACCAGCAACCCGCACACCAGCAACCCGCACACCAGCAACCCGCACACCAGCAACCCGCACACCAGCAACCCGCACACCAGCAACCC
>JAKAWR010000018.1:0-8614 GCA_021816935.1 Actinomycetes bacterium | reverse complement strand
GCAACCCGCACACCAGCAACCCGCACACCAGCAACCCGCACACCAGCAACCCGCACACCAGCAACCCGCACACCAGCAACCCGCACACCAGCAACCCGCACACCAGCAACCCGCACACCAGCAACCCGCACACCAGCAACCCGCACACCAGCAGCCGGTACGACTGCTTCTCGTTCCACGATGAAGAAAAGGAGCTGACCAGATGAATATCCTCGTCCTCTTGAACGATCCTCCCTACGGGACGGAGCGCTCCTACAATGGTCTGCGTCTGGCAGGCTCTCTGGCCAAGCGCGACGGGGTCGAGGTCAAGGTGTTCCTCTTCGGCGACGCTGTCGGTTGCGCCATGGCCAACCAGAAGCTCCCCGACGGCTACTACCACCTGGACCGCATGCTTTCCTCCGTCATCCGCCACGGAGGGGAGGTCGGATGCTGCGGGACCTGCATGGACGCTCGCGCTCTTGGCGAGGCGGGCCTTGTCGGAGGTGCCCGCCGCTCTACGCTGGAAGAGGTGACCGATTGGACGCTCTGGGCGGACAAGGTGGTGAGCTTCTGATCTCTTCGTGCTGTCTCGGCCGGCAAGGTGGATCTTTCCCCGCTGGCGCCGGCGGCGTGATCGCTTCCGGCTCATCGAGAAGGAAAGGAGTATAACGATGGCTGTGAACGTGGTGATCATCGGTGGGTCCTTCGGCGGGCTCACGGTCGCGTACGAGCTGCGGCGCCACCTCGGCACCGGCAAGGCGTCCATCACACTCATCTCCAAAGAGCCGCGCTTCACCTTCGTGCCCTCGTTGCCGTGGGTAGCGATGGGAAGCCGCAGGTTGAGCCAGATCAGCTTTGACTCGAGACCCGCGCTCGCTGCCAAGCAGGTGGATTTCGCGCACGAGACGGTGCTCGGCATCGACCACGAGAAGAAAACCGTCACAACCGGCGATTCCGAGCGTCGCTACGATTTCCTCGTCATAGCTACCGGGCACCGCAGTGCCAACGAGACCGTGGAGGGTCTCGACCCCTTCGACGGCCCGGCACATTCGCTCATGTCGGCACCGGAGGCGGAAGAACTCGGCGTGGCACTCGAGCGATTCCTCGAAGATCCCGGCCCCGTAGCGGTCGGCGCGGCCCCCGGGGCGAGCTGCATCGGTCCGGTTTACGAGTTCGCCTTCGAGCTCGACCACCTGTTGCGCCGCCGCCGCCTGCGCCACCGGGTGCCGATTACCGTCGTCACCCCCGAGCCGTTCGTCGGGCACATGGGTATGGGAGGTGCGGGAACGATCCGCCGTCTCCTCGAGGACGCACTCGACGAGCGCGACATAGCGTATCGCACGAACGCGGCGGTTACCAGGATCACAGCGGACGCAGTCGAGATCGAAGGGGGGAGCCCGGTTCCCTCGGTCCTCTCGATGGTCATCCCTCCCCTGGGCGGAGTCGAAGCCGTCGCGAAGAGTCCGGGACTTTCCAATCCGAAGGGCTTCGTCCCCGTCGACGCTCACTACCGGCACCCGAGCGCAGAGAACGTCTATGCAGTCGGGGTGGCCGTCGCCATGCCGCCGGTTGCCGAGACGCTGGTGCCGGTCAACTTCCCGAAGACCGGGCACATGACCGAGCAGATGGCCACGATCGCCGCTTCCGACATAGCGGCTCGCATCGGAGGCGGCGAAGGCCGTACTGGCGAGCTCGCTGCCCGCTGCGTCATGGACATGGGTGATCGAGGCGTGTACATGGCGGTCGACCCGGTACGGCCGCCGCGCAACACGATTCCCACGGTGTCCGAGGGACGGCGCTGGCTGCTCGCCAAGCGGGCCTTCGAGCGCCTCTACCTCTTCCATGCCCGCCGGGGACGGCGGGTGCCGACCGCGCTCGGATGGTGAGGTGAGCGCGCCTGAGGCAGGCCCACGGCGAACGACCCCGCCGGTCGTGCGCTCGGCTGCCTGCATCTCACACGCCGATCCAGCGATGAGCCTAGGTGCCCTGCCCCACGCTGAAGAAGTGCTCGCCGTCTGCGCCCATCCAGACGACGAGTCCTTCGGGCTCGGGGCGGTCCTTCCCGCCTTCGCCGCGCAGGGAGCCAAGGTCAGGGTCCTGTGCTTTACCCGCGGCGAGGCCTCGACCCTCGGGGAGACAGAGCTCTCCCTCGGTGAGGTTCGTGCAGAGGAGCTGCGCGCTGCCGCTTGCGTGCTAGGCATCAGAGACGTCGAGCTACTCTCCTATCCCGACGGGCGGCTGGCGGATCTCCCGCTCGGCGAACTGGCCGGGCTGGTCGAAGATGCCATTGCCGGCGCGGACCTCCTCCTCGTCTTCGATTCCGGCGGCATCACCGGGCACCCCGACCACTGCCGGGCCACCGAGGCCGCCCTCGAAGCTGCAAACAGGCGGCGCGTGCCGGTTCTTGCCTGGGCGTTGCCCGAAGACGTTGCCGGCCGGCTCAATACCGAGTTCGCAACCAGCTTCGTGGGACGCGGGGTCACCGACCTCGACATCACCGTCGAGGTCGATCGGGAGCTGCAGCGCGCCGCCATCTCCTGCCATGCCACGCAGTCCCACGACAACCCGGTTATGCGCCGGCGACTGGAGTTGCTCGGGGGACGGGAGTACCTCCGCTGGCTCAGCTGCTATCCGGGATCTGCCTCGGCATGACGGCCGAGGTCGTGATCACCTCCGGCGCCTACGCAGCGGCAGTCGATACCTGCCGCGGCGACTGACCCGCGGAAGTATGCGGGCGCATCGGCGCGCTCGGCGGCGCGCTCGGCCGTACCTACCCAGTGCCCAACATCGCTGAGGCGCGACGCACATGCTGGAGGGAGGTGCCGATATCAGGACTCGGCCGTACCTACCCAGTGCCCAACATCGCCGAGGCGGCGCCGGGGAAGTGTGGATTCCTCGCCGCGGAGCCCAACTGGCAGATCGTTCTGGATTTTCCCGAGAAACGCGAGAGGTGATCCGAACCTGCCACCGGCGGACCGGAGTGCTTACGGAACGATGTGAACGATGTGAACAATGTGGACCAGTGGCGACCCACGTGCGATCCGCTCTCGCCGGCTCTTGGGTTGCTTATCGCCGACGACGATCCCGTGGGCAGGATCGCAGGGATGCGGGACCTCGACAGCGACCACGGGGTCGAGCAGGACCTGCTGTTCTTCCTCGGCGAGAAGCTCGACCGGAGTTTGCGCCACGCCCCACCCGCTCTCCTTGCCATACACGACGGCAGTATGGTCGAGGCCGAGCCGGGTGACGATGGACATGGCATAGACCGACATCGGGGAGCCGTCCGGGTCGTCGCAGAAGGCGCTCGAGGACGCTCGCAACCCACCTGGAACTTTCGGATCGGAAACCACCAGCACCGGGGGAACGCGCCGGAACACGTGGTCCGACGGCGCAACTTCGGATCGAGTCATGCCGGCAGGAGATCAGGACCGATAACCCAGCTTCACAATTGCACGGGCCAGCGCTTGGGTGTGCTCGCGCAGTAGGCCCTCGGCGTCTTCGTCGGAGTCCTCGTCGCGGTAGTAGATCGAGGCTTCCGAGTCGGGCGAAAGCTCGATGATCATGTCGATCGACTCCGTGTGCCATTCCAGAGCCAAGCCGCCGTTGATCGTGGGAACGAGCTGCGGTTTATGAGTGAGGTTGAGTATCAGGTCCGATGACGCGAACTTGAACACGACGTCCATGAGCGTTGGGTCGACAGGTAGTGCCGAGATGGCATCCCACCCCGGCCGGAGTTGTGCCAGTTCGGAAAGACGATCGGAAAGTTGTTCGAGCCACTCGTCTGCTGCCGGCGCTTCCGCTGTGCGGGAGACGGCATTCAAGTCGCGGGTTCCGGGCGAGGGCTCGAAGCGGAGACCGGTCAAGTGGATGTTCTGTTCGGAGAGCGTGGAAGCCGGTGTGTCCAGGAGGGTGGTCACGGAATCTTCCCCCAAAGTTGCGTCTGAGCCTGGTCGGTGGTCACTGCCTCGAACCCCCTGACGATCCACTGGTGCGCCAACCTAAAAAAGGCGGCGAGGCCGTTTCGGCCCCCGGTAGGGGGGGTTCCGCGGGCAGTCAGACTGAGCTGTACCAATGGAGACTGATCGGTGCGGCGCCAAGCCGGCACCGCCTGGACGATCAGTCGCCCGACGTCTCGTCCCTCGTGGGCGATGCGGTACCGGAAGGCAAGCTGGGCGTCTTCCGGCTCGGGCAGGAAAGGTCCCGCCTGTCCAGCCAACCGGAGAACCTTGTCAACCTGACCATGGCCGTGCCACGTGGGGCCTGGCGTTATGTGGTTGATGTAGGTCAACTCGCACTGCTGGGCAACCGGCGTGCCCTTGGCACCGTTCTTTTCCGCGAAGCGTTCGAAGGATTCCCACGTTTCCAGGAAGAAGCCCTCTATGGAACCGTACCGCGGGTACTCGGCACCGGGAGAGCTGTCTCGCCAATTGCACGCGAGCCAGTCCCTCTGCAGCTGGACGAGACGTTGGTTATCGTTCGACTGGAACCACAGGCGCGTTGGCGGTGGGCCGGACAGGAGCTGCAAGGACGGCTCGAGGTCCAGCTCGCCTGCCGGCCCGAAGGACTCTACCGGCATGCGGATCGAGGGCTGCTCACGCTGCCCGGTGAAATCGGGCGACAGATGCTCGAGCCCGAACTTGACCAGGTCGACCACCGACAAGGGTAGGGAACGGATCGCGACGGCGAAGACCACTTCGACAACCGGCGG
Source organism: Actinomycetes bacterium (assembly GCA_021816935.1). Taxonomy (GTDB): domain Bacteria; phylum Actinomycetota; class Acidimicrobiia; order Acidimicrobiales; family JAMCPL01; genus JAKAWR01. The sequence goes on along the minus strand of JAKAWR010000018.1, from coordinate 3,927 downwards.
GTTCTGGTAGTCAGGCAACGGGGTATCGGCAGTCATCACGAGCGAGGCACCACTGCCACGGCGGGCACCACTGCCACGGCGGGCACCACTGCCACGGCGGGTACCACTGCCACGGCGGAGATCGGATGTCCTGTCTCCCCGCTGAGCCTTGCCTCTATTGGATGGCTCGAATAGCGCTGCTTCCGGCACACGGGGGCCTTCTCGGCTCCCAGATCGGTCAGCCGGTGGTATGCCCCGAGGATGCAGGCCCGGTGGACAGGGGGCAACCGGCGTCGTGCCGGCTCAGCCATGGGATCTTCGGGCACCTCACCATTACGGGCTTGTGCCGACAGGGTTCCAGGGGTCATCGTTATTGTCAAGTCTATCCTATGTCGCTCTACAGGGAGGGTTGGCCGAGTTGCCTCATCGAAAAGGTCCGCGTAACGGGATTCGTTGATCGGCCAGGAACTCGATCAGGGAGCGAGTGCCCGTACCGGGATGAGGTGGATGCCGTCGTCGCGTGCGTAGCCATAGGGTGCCGGCAAGACCAATCGCAGGGTGAGAGTTGGAGCGGTTTGCTAGGATTATGCGATGGTGCGGGCCGGCAACGATGAAGCCGTGACGCGAACCGTCGACGCCGTCCGGCGCGGCTGAACTGGGGTTGCAGATGGACGTCTTCCGCCTTCGCGACAAGTTGGTCGAAGAGTACTGCGACTACGTCAGCAGCTTCGTGCCGATCTCGGACGCCCGCATCGCCGGAGAAGTCGGCAAGCAGCTCGAGGGCGGCCTCCTCTGGCCCGAGCCGCGTGTATCGCTCAACCCGGCATTCGAGCTCGGCGAGTCGATCGAGGAGCTGGCCGATCGCGGTGTGCTCGATGATCGCTGCCGGGACATTTTCCGCCTCGAGTCCAATGGCGGTTCGACGAGACAGCTCCGCCTGTTCCGGCACCAGGTCGAAGCGATCGAGGCGGCGCGTGAGGGGGCGAACTACGTGCTCACGACCGGCACGGGATCTGGCAAGAGCCTGGCCTATATCGTGCCGATCGTCGACGCCGTTCTCCGTGAAGGACCCGGAAAAGGCATCAAGGCGATCATTGTTTACCCGATGAACGCTCTCGCCAACAGCCAGTTCGGGGAGCTGCAGAAGTTCCTCGGTAGCGGCGGGCCCGTGACTTTCGCACGCTACACCGGCCAAGAGTCCGAAGACGAGAAGCACGCGATCGTCCAGCAACCACCGGACATCCTGCTCACCAACTACGTGATGCTGGAGCTGATCCTGACGCGGGTGCGCGAGCAGCCGATGGTGAAGGCGGCGCAGGGTCTACGATTCCTGGTCTTCGACGAGCTCCATACCTACCGGGGCCGCCAGGGTGCCGACGTCGCTCTCCTCGCCCGCCGTGCCCGCCTTGCTTTCGGTGCCGGCGAGCTGCAGATGATCGGTACATCGGCGACCATGGCTACGGGCGGGAGCTTCGCCGACCAGCAACGGGGCGTTGCCGACTTCGCGTCGACGATCTTCGGCCGGCCAGTCGAGGCGCGCCACGTGATCGGTGAGACGCTGTGCAGGAGCACGCGGGAGCTCGACCTCGCGGACCCGCAGACCGGCCAGGCTCTTGCGGCAGCGGTAGAGACCAATCACCCGCCGGAAGGCGATGCTCTCGCGCTGGCGGGCGATCCGCTGGCGTCGTGGATCGAATCCACCTTCGGGGTGAGCCGGGAATCGGAATCCGGCCGGTTGGTGCGTGCCACGCCGACCTCGATCTCCGGAGCAGGGGGTGCCGCCACCAAGCTGGCCGAGCTCACCGGAATGTCCCGGAAAGGATGCGAAGCGGCCATCCAACGGTACCTGCTCGCGGGAAGCGCGACCCCACGGGCTGGAGGGGACGAGGCGCCTTTCTTCGCGTTCCGGTTGCACCAGTTCTTCGCGCGCGGCGACACGGTCTACGCGACGATCGAAGAGCCGGACCGTCGTGAAATCACCTTCCGTTACCAGCTCTATGTCCCGAGTGACCGCAGCCGCGTGCTCTACCCGCTCGTGTTCTGCCGGGAGTGTGGCCAGGAGTACTACGCCGTGACGATCGAGGACGGCGACGAGGGCCACGTTGCCTCGCTGGTACAGCGGGAACCGCTCGCACGCCGGATCGGTGACCACGACCGCTACCTTTACCTCGGTGACTGGCCGGCGGAGCAGAACGACGAGTTCTTCGAGCGCATCCCTGAGGACTTCCGGGAGGAGTCGCCCGCCGGTCCGCGGGTGCGCCGTGAGCGGCGCGACCGGTTGCCGCAACCGGTGGAGATCGTGCCCAGCGGCGTACTGTCCCACGGCGGCATCAGGGGATGGCTCGTGCGGGTGCCGTTTCCGTTCTGCCTCCGGTGCGGTATAGCCTACGTCGCCCGGCAGCGTTCCGATGTGGCGAAGCTCACCACCCTCGGCGCCGGGGGCCGTAGCTCGGCAATGACGCTCCTTTCCCTTGCGGCGCTCCGGTACCTGCGGAACGTTGGCAACGTCGATGAGGAGGCCCGCAAAATCCTCGCTTTCATCGACAACCGCCAGGATGCGAGTCTGCAGGCAGGGCACTTCAACGACTTCATCCAGGTCGGCCTCCTTCGCTCCGCGCTGTGGCGCGCCGTGGTGACCGCGCCAGGGGGACTGACGCACGAACGCCTGGCCCAGGCGGTGTTCGCGAAGCTCGACCCGCCCCTCGAGGAGTTCGCGGCGAACCCCGAGGCCCGTTTCGATCAGCGAACGAAAACCGACCAGGCGCTGCGTGAGGTCATCGCATACCGCCTCTACGTTGACCTTCGCCGCGGCTGGCGCGTGAATGCTCCCAACCTCGAGCAGACGGGGCTGCTGCGCATCGCGTACAGCTCCCTCGACGAGCTCTGCGAAGCGCAGGACGTCTGGGAGGTCACTCACCCCGCACTCGCTTCTGCGAAGCCGGCCGTACGAGCCGGCATCTGCACGACGCTCCTCGACCACCTCCGGCGCGAGCTGGCCATCAAGGTCGACTACTTGTCGCCGGAGTACCAGGAACGGCTGAAGCAGAGATCGAGCCAGTGGTTGAAGGTGCCGTGGGCGATCGACGAGGACGAGCTCTTGGAGACCGAGCGGGTGCTCTTCCCGCGCTCACGCCGGGCACACGAAGGGCGCGGCCGGGTATTTCTGTCGGGAAAGAGCGGGTTCGGGCAGTACATCCGCCGTGAGAGCACCTTCCCGGATTTCACGGGTCATCTGGATGTCGCCGCGACGGAGCAGATCGCCCGCGATCTGCTCGAAGCTCTCGTCGTGGGCGGCCTGGTGGAGCGGGTGGCCGAAGGGACAGGTGACGACCCGCCGGGCTACCAGCTCGTCGCCGGCGCGATGATATGGGAACATGGCGACGGCGTGGCCGCGCGTGACCCCATCAGGGTACCGCACGAACCCGCTGGCGGCCGCCGTGCCAACGAGTTCTTCAGGCGCCTGTACCGCACGGTCGCCACCCCCACCACCGCCGACTCCACCACCACCACCACCGCTATCGAAGCCCGCGAGCACACCGCGCAGGTGCCATACGACGAGCGGCAGAAGCGTGAATACCGGTTCAGGAAGGCCAGGCTCCCGGTCCTGTTCTGCTCGCCCACGATGGAGCTCGGGATCGACATCGCCGACCTGAACGTCGTCGGAATGCGCAACGTCCCGCCGACCCCCGCGAACTACGCGCAGCGATCGGGACGCGCCGGGCGGCAGGGCCAGCCCGCTCTGATCTTCACCTACTGCTCCTCCGGATCACCTCACGATCGGTTTTTCTTCGACCGGCAGGAGAAGATGGTCTCCGGCCAGGTTGATGTGATGAAGGAGCGCCTCGCCGCTCCCGCGTGACGGACTCGGTGCTGGGCATCGAGTCGGCGCCGAACTCGAGGAGCAGCGCGATGATGCGCACGTCAGAGAAGGAAAGCAAGGTCCCCTCT
>JAKAWR010000004.1:26434-205299 GCA_021816935.1 Actinomycetes bacterium | reverse complement strand
CGCTGGATTGGTTTCGCGCGCCTTGCAACTTGCCGTTCCATTCATTGCGACCATCACCACGAAGAAAAGGAGTCGGCCCGAAGGGCCGACGCTGACTTGACAGGAGGCGCTCTTTCAGGAATGACCCTACTTTGGTGCATCTCCCGGATAATCCAACCTACGACTGGGCCCAGCAGGATTCGATCGCCTCGTCCGCCCGGTACGACCAAGCGGCAGGAGCGGTGGACACCGGTGCCCCCGGAGTGGGGATAGCCATGGGATTCGCAGCGGCCAACAGTGCGTTCCAGGTTGGTCAGGACGCGTACTGGCAGCGTGCGGCAACGTATCCTGGACCTGCCGACGCGTTCACCGAAGCCTCCGAAGATTCGCTCGCGGGATCAGCCTTCGCTCCCGGGCCTCAGGTCGACGCCGCCGTCGAGACCCCGATTGGCAGCTCCGGCACGGCAACCCTCCTCGTCTCGGTTGCCCGCAGCGCACCGTTGGCGAACTCGGCCCTGGCGGCTGCCCGCGCCTTCCCGTTTGGCTCGGTGCTGGCGGCCAAACACGATCTGATCGGATCATGGCTGAAGGGATGTCCCCTGCCGGCAAGTCCCGACCCGCTCGTCAAGGCAATTGCCCGGCGGGCCGAGATATCCGTATGGCAGGCCATCGACAAGCGCGGCCCAATAGTAGCCTCCATCGCGACGCAAGCACCTTACGGCGAGGACTGGATCCGTGACGGATCATTCATCAACTACCTCCTCGACATGTGCGGGCACCATCGAGAAGTGGCACGCCACGATATTTTCTATGCGGACGTTCAGGTGCGAAAGGGTAAACCCTCGCCGCCGGGCACCGCGGCGTCCGTGCCGCCGGGCAACTGGGCCATGAACTACTACGCCGACGGAACCGTTGGCGGGGAGGTCCCCTGGGAGATCGACGAAACCGGTTTCGGCACCTGGACGCTCGTGGAGCACTACGAGATGACCCACGACAAGTCCTATCTCGCCAAGGTGTACCCCGCGGTGAAGGCAGCCGCCGACTTCCTTGCCGGCCCGGGGAAGGATCCGGCCACAGGACTGACTATCAAGGCCCATGAGGATGACAACCCGGTGGCAACCTATCCGCCCACGATGCACGCATCCGGCCCAGTGCTGCTCGCCCTCAGGTCGGCGGTGATCGCCGCTCGGGCACTCGGCCATCGTAGCGACGAAAGCCGGTTCCAGGCGCGGACTGCTCAACTGGAACAGGCGATGAACTCTCACTACCACGCAGCCGGCGATGGCCGGGCGTGGTCGACGTCATTCGAGAACGGTGGGTGGGCTCTGTGGCCGGTTGTGGTCGCCTCGCCGCGGTCGGACCGCATGAAGGCTCAGGCGGAGGAGGTGTGGAAGGAGATGGAAGCCCACTTCGAGGCACCCAACGGGCCCATCACCTCGGGTTCCTACGAGGCGACAGGGCTGCTGGGACTGGCCGCCGAGGGACAAGCTCTTCATGACCGGGCAATGCTGAACGAGGCGAACCGCGGCCTCGAGTGGATAGCACACGTGGAGGCAATTCCCGGTACCAACCTGCTCGGCGAGTCGTGGGCGGTGGTAAACGGGGTGGTCGCCACGGGGGTGAGCCAGCCCCACGTCTGGGAGTTGACGCTGTTCACGTTGACCGCTCTCGAGCTGTGGGGTCCGGTACGACCGGCGCACGCGTAGCCGCCGCTAGCACCAGTGAGCGAATTCCGCCGGTCGCTGCTCTCATAATGGGGCACATCCGGGTTCTCCGTGGTAAGGGCCCGTGTCATAATTAGTGGGATGATATCCGGCGAGTCAGGGGCGTCATCTGGCAAGGATGCGCAACAGTCCGGTGGACTGTTGCGGGACAGGCATGGCGAAGCACATTGTATGCATGTACCAGGGAGTACATCGAGGACGAGGACACAGCCAGGGGCGTCATCTGGCCATCGGGATCGCTCAATTAATTATGACACGGGCCCTTACCATTCACGTCCGCGACGACGCTATCCGGGAGCTGGGTGGATGACGAAGAAGCGGGGAGCTTGGTAGCGGTGGTGCGATTAGGTGCGCATCGGTGTCGGCAGCGTCCAGGGTGCTTCGGCAAACAAAGCAGTTAAGACGTCCATCGCACGGATGGCGACGTAGCGAGGGAACCCGGCCCCTCCCCCCGCAGGATGGCCTTACAGGTATTTCCTCACGTCGACAACCATAGCAACTACGGCGAGCACCACCCCCAAGCCGAGCCCGCCGAAGGTGAGCCAAGGTCCGGTGCCGAACCGGTCGTCCAGAAAGATCCCGAGCAGGGTCCCGCCACCCGTCAGGAGAGCCATCGTAACGCCGAGCGTAAGGAAGTCGGCAAGGCCGAATGCAGCCCTCGCCCGGTCGCCGGTATCGCCGTCCCCTCCCGCCGGCGATCCCGAACCGGCGTTACCCGGAGCTCCTTCCCCGCCGCCGGTGGCGCTCATTGCACTCGGGTCACGAGATGTCATCGTCCCTGTTGCGACCCTGCACCCTCATAACGGCGGTGGGAACGGCATCCTCGTCGTGCGGAAGGCCCGAGGGTAGCCGCCCGTTGCCGATCACCACCCCCCCGGCCTCAACTCCCACAATGGATCCGGCCTCGTCCCCCACGCTCACGCCATTCTCCACACCACTGCCGAGCAGTTCCGCTCCCGCGGCGACCGCAGCTCCCCCCGTTTCGGATCCCACCCATGTTGGAACCTCCCCGGCACCACTGCCGGCCCGCTCCGCTCCCGCCCCGACTCCAGCCTTTCCCTTCTTACCCGCAAGGTGTGCGCTACGGCGCACCTGCGGGTGGAACGCCGTCAGAAGCACCACGGCCAGAGCGGCGACCCCCGTCGGGATGAACGCGTTAGCCGAAGCGGAGAAAAGACCGGACAAGAGCAGGCTGGAGAGGATGGCCGTCCAGGCCCACAGGATGAGCACGCTCCTCCGGTGGCCGTGTCCGAGACGCAGGAGCCGGTGATGCAGATGCTCCATGTCGGCGGCGTGGAAGCTCTGGCCCGACAGGATCCTCCTGGCGAAAGCGAGCACCGTATCGAGGATGGGCACGCCGAGGATGAACAGCGGCAGTAGCAAGGGCGCGAAGAAGAAATAAGTGGTACCCGACGTCTCGGGGGCCCGGCCTCCTATCACCATTGTCGCAGCCGCCATGAGAAGCCCGAGAAAAAGCGCACCGGCATCCCCCATGAAGATCTTCGCCCGATGGAAGTTGTGGGGGAGGAACCCGGCACTGACGCCGAACGCCAGGGCCGCGATTAGCGGGCCGACGTTCGACGGCGGCAGTAGGCCGAGGTGCTCCAGGCGGAGGCCGTATACCGTAAGAGCCGCAGACGCTATGGCAACAATACCCGCAGCAAGCCCGTCGAGCCCGTCAATCAGATTCAGGGCATTGGTGAGCCCGATCACCCACAGCGAAACAAGTAGCGGGATCGAGGCAGACGAGAGTATGACGAAGCCGGCAAAGGGGATCTTGAACTGGTACATCGTAACGCCGAAGAAGTACAACGCCATAGCTGCCAGCACCTCGACGGCAACCCTCGCAGGAGGAGACACGCTCTTCCAGTCGTCGACCATCCCGACCCCGAACACCACGAGGCCCGCAATCACTACCCCCAGCGGTTCCGAAGAGCCGTGGAAAACCCCGTGCAACCCCGGAACCCCGGACGCCACTCCCATCGCCACGAGAAATGCGAGCACCATCGCCGCCCCACCGCCATACGGCGTGGCCTGCGTATGGACCCGCCTCTCATCCGGCTGGTCAACCATGCCGACTCGCACCGCCAGGTGCCGGGCCGGGAAAGAGAGGATGAACGAGGCCGCCGCGGCGATGGAGGCTACAAGGATGTAGCTGCCAAGCGACGGCACGGCACCCTCAGGTCCAGGCGAACGGGTACGGCGGGAAGCCGCTACAGAGCTCCCCGACCTCGCCGCGGACCCTCCGCAAGACGCTGGCGTCCTCCCGCCCCCTGAGCGCTGCCGCTACCAGCGAGGCAACACGGCCCATCTCGGGAGGCCCCATACCTGCGGTCGTCTCGGCCGCGGTCCCGAGGCGTAGGCCGGAGGTTATGTAAGGCGGCCTCGGGTCGCCCGGGATCTGGTTCCGGTTGAGCGTTATCCCGGCCGAGTCGAGGACCTCCTGCGCCTCCTTGCCGGTAAGCTCCGCGTCGAAGGACCGCAGGTCCACAAGCACCTGATGGTTCTCGGTCCCGCCTGACACGAGGCGGAAGCCCTCACCTGCCATCGCCGCCGCAAGTGCCTTCGCGTTCTCCACCACATGCGCGGCGTACTCCCGGAAAACCGGCGACATGGCCTCCTTGAACGCTACTGCCTTCGCCGCTATGACATGCTCGAGAGGGCCTCCCTGGAGGCCGGGGAACACCGCTTTGTCGATCGCCTTGGCATGGTCTGAACGGCAGACGATCGCTCCCCCTCTCGGGCCGCGCAGGGTCTTGTGAGTAGTAAGCGTGACCACGTCGGCGTACGGAACGGGGTTGGGATGGGCACCGCCTGCTATTAGGCCCGCAGGGTGCGCTATGTCGAACATCAGCAATGCACCGACCGAGTCCGCAATCTCCCGGAAGGGCTTCGGATGGATCTGGCGCGTATACGCGGTCGTACCCACCACGATCAGGCGGGGCCGCTCCCGCTCGGCGATCTCGGCGAGACTGTCGAGATCGATCACCTCGCCCGGAACGTCGGGATCGGAGGAGGCCGGCGTCAGGTCGTATGGGACAAAGCGCCACAGCCGGGAGGTGATGCTCGCCGGCGAGCCGTGGGTGAGGTGGCCGCCCTTGTCGAGAGCCATGGCAAGGATGGTATCGCCGTGGGGCACGAGCGCTTCGTAGGCAGCTAGGTTGGCGCTCGCACCGGCGTGGGGCTGGACATTTGCGTGGTCGGCACCGAAGAGGGTGGCAAGCCTGCCGCGCGCGAGGTCCTCCACCTCGTCGATGAACCGGTTACCACCGTAGTAGCGCTTGTGAGGATATCCCTCGGCGTACTTGTTGGTGAGCACCGACCCGGAAGCGGCAAGAACAGCTGGCGAGGTAAAGTTCTCCGACGCAATGAGCTGGATCGTCGACGTCTGGCGCCCCACCTCCTCCAGGACGTACCGGGAAACCTCGGCGTCGCCCGGGATGCCCGCCGTCACCGGCCATGCCGACTCCAGCATGGCGATTTCGCCCAACCTTCTCGAATGCCGAGAGGATTGCGCTCCATCCGGGCCCTCTCCCACGTCGCGATCCCCCGGCCAGGCCGGCACTCCAGGGGCCGCTTCGCCAGCAAGCACTTCGCCTGGCTGCGGGACGGGCGGCGGCTCGGCTTCGAGGAACGCTCGGAGCGCCTCGATGGCGATCGGCGGCGGGGTGGTCCTCCCGCCAAGGCAGATGACATTGGCCCCGTTGTGCTCACGGGCAAGGCGAGCCGTCTCGGCATCGTGAACCACCGCCGCCCGGATCCCCCGAACCTTGTTGGCCGCTATCGAGATGCCGATCCCGGTACCGCAGACGGCAAGGCCGAGATCGGCCCTTCCGCCTGCCACTGCATGACCTACGGCCGCCCCGTACACGGGATAGTCCGTGCGTTCGGCCGAGGAGTCGGCCCCCAGATCCTCCACGTCATGGCCCTGATCCCTAAGGTAGGCGACAAGCGCTTTCTTGAGGTCGTAGCCTGCATGGTCCGATCCCGCGACAAATCTCACACCGTGAGTCTACCGCCTGGCGCCGCATCCTTCAGAGTGACACCCTGCTCGACTACTTCGAGCAGCAAGAGCCTCGGCCTCTTCAGGGGACTTCCCGCCGTCCCGACCATCGCTCCAGTTGGACCACCTTTGCAGACAGCAATATAGTGGCATGTAAACAAGCTCTTGTCGTCATGAAATCTCTCCCCCCCAATACCCCGGTCCTCGCCGGTAGCGCCCAGGTCACCCGCCGCCCCGCGCCCGATACCGGTGCCGCCTCTGGACTGGAGCCCGTCGACCTCATGGCTGAGGCGCTTGCCGGAGCCGCAGAGGACTGCGGCGGCTCCGGTGCAGGCCGATCGCTCCTGGAGCGCGCTTCGACGCTCTGCGCCATCGGCACCCTATGCTGGGAGTACCGCAACCCGGCCCTCCTCGTCGCCGAGCGCCTGGGTCTGGATCCTCCCCACCTCTGCTCGACGCCGGTGGGCGGCAATTCGGGCCAGCTCGTCGCCGCGTACGCCGCTCGCGCGATCTCCGAGGGCCAGATCGACGTCGCGCTCGTCACCGGAGCGGAGTCTTTTTATTCTGCCAGGGCCGCCCGCCGCGACCCGAGTCACCCATCGCTTGACTGGACCAGCCAACCGCCGGAGACGCCGGACCCCCTCTACGTCGGCACCGACAAAGACCCCGTTACCGTGACGGAGCTGCAGGCGGGCCTGGACCGGCCGGCAAGGGTTTTTGCCCTGTTCGAGAACGCCATACGCCACGTCCGCGGCTGGACGATCGACGAGCACCGACGCAAGCTGGGCAGCCTCTGGGCCTCGCTTTCGCGTGTGGCAGCCGGGAACCCGAACGCCTGGATCCGGAGGGAGTACGGCCCTGAAGAGATTTGCCAGGTATCGGAGTCGAACAGGATGGTCAGCTTCCCCTACACCAAGCTGCTCAACGCGAACGACCAGATCGACGAGGCTGCCGCATTCATCCTCTGCTCAGCGGAGGCTGCTGCTGCAGCCGGCGTCCCGGCTGATCGCTTCGTTTTCCCGGTCTCCTCCGCTGACGCCAACGACCACTGGTTCATGTCGCACCGGATGAACCTTTACAGCTCGCCCGCAATCGCCCTTGCAGGCCGCGCAGCCCTCGATCTCGCCGGCGCGTCCATCGACGACATCGGGCTCGTGGACCTCTACTCCTGCTTCCCCTCCGCCGTGCAGATGGCGGCGGACGCGCTCGGGCTCCCGATTGACGATCCATCGCGCCCACTCACGGTGACCGGAGGGCTGACCTTCGCCGGCGGCCCGGGCAACAACTACGTTACCCACTCGATCGGCGCCATGGCCGGGAGGCTGCGCGAGTCGTCAGGGGGTACGGGCCTTGTGACCGGGCTCGGATGGTATGCCTCCAAGCATTCCGTCGGGATCTGGTCGGCCGAGCCGCCCGCGGAGGGTTTCCACTACGTCAACGTGCAGGACGAGGTCGATCGGCTCCCGCAACGCCGGCCTGCCACCGACGATACGGACGGCGTCGAGATCGAGACGTATACGGTGGTGCATTCGAAGGCGGGACCTGCGAACTTCGCGATTGCCTCTTACCTCACCGAAGACGGGTGCCGGGGATGGGGACAGATCCACGACAAGGCAACGCTCGCCTCGCTCGAAGTGGAGGAGGGCTGTGGTAGGAAGGCCACAGTCGAGCCGGCATCACCGGCAATAGACGACGGTCAGTCAAGGGCGAGGCGGGCCCGGACTGCCGGCCAGGGCAGCCCGGCCATACCCGGCATCACTGCTGCACTCAACGCCGCGTTAGACCCGGACCGCGCCCCGGCTCCGCGGGAACTCAACATCCACTGAGCGGCAATACACCGGTAGCAGGTGAGCCACTCCTTCACGGCGACTGGGGTGTTAACGACACTTCGTATCTGAACCCACGCGGATGCTAAGGGCCCGTGTCATAATTAATTGAGCGATCCCGACGGCCAGATGACGCCCCTGGCTGTGTCCTCGTCCTCGATGTACTCCCTGGTACATCTGTGTCCTCGTCCTTGCCAGATGACGCCCCTGACTCGCCGGATATCATCCCACTAATTATGACACGGGCCCTAAGTCCCACGTTACCTGTCATCCGGCGGGCCGCAACGAGCCGATACAGGCTTCGAGGTCGTCAAAGGGGATGGCTCCGTTGCGGATACAGGCCAGGACGGCGCCGGTCAGATCGACGACGGTGGACGGCACCCCGTTACAGGTGCCCCCGTCCAGGATCGCTGCCAGCGCGCCTTCGTCTTCGCCGAACTGCTCTTGCAGCTCGCTGATTGAAGTCGCAGGAGGGCGTCCGTGGGGGTTCGCGCTCGTGACGGCAAGAGGGCCCGCCTCTTCGAGTAGCCGGCGAAGGAGGGTATGACCGGGCACTCTGACGCCGATGGTACAAGGCTCGCCACCGAGATCCCAGCGTTCAACCGGAAGCCCCGACCCATCGCTGGCCGGTCCGCGATGGCCGGCCCCAGCCGCACCTGCCCCAGCCGTTCCAGAAACTCCCGCCCCGGAGCCGCCCGGGTCGGAACCACCCGAGTCGGAGCCGGGTGCGGCTCTCCTGGCAACCACCACCGTGAGGGGTCCGGGCCAATATCGTGTGGCGAGTCGTTTGGCAGCATCCGAGATCTCGGCCAGATCGCTAAGTTGATTCACGCTTGCAACGAGCACCGCGGTGGCAAGCGCAGGCGACCGTACCTTGATCGAGTACAGCCTCCGGGTTGCCCCCGGGATCCTCGGATCGCACGCAAGTCCGTAGACCGTATCCGTGGGCACCGCCACGACCAATCCCTCAGCGAGTAACCGAGCGCAACGCCTGAGGCCGATCGAGTCGCCCGCCAACACCTCAATCACGCCTGACTCCCGCCAGCCCGGCCACCAGCACCCTGTCGCGACCACACAGGTCCTTCTCTATCCTGACATCAACCAAACCCGCGGCAACCGCCGTTGCGGCTACGGTCCGCGCCTGATGGGGAGCGATCTCGACCGCCAAGCGGCCACCGGTCCGGAGGAAGCGTGAAGCACCGGTTACGATCTCCTCTATGGCCTCGGTACCCTCCGGCCCGGCAACCAGAGCCGCAAGCGGCTCGAAGTTCCTGACTTCGGGATCCAGCTCTGACCACTCCATTTCCGATACGTAGGGAGGGTTGGACACTATCAGCGAGAGCGACCCCTCGTACAGCGATGGCACTGCACCGTACCACGATCCTTCCAGGAGTGCCACCCTCGCCGCTGCGGCAGGGTCGCCACGGGCGAGGCACGCCAGGTTCTCCCGGGCAAGGGCAAGCGCTCCGCTGTCCAGATCGGTCGCGAGGACCTGCACGTCGAGGCCGGCCAGCAACGACGCCGATTCCGCTGAAAGGGACAGCGCAACGGCGCCGGTGCCCGTACCGAGATCGGCAACTACAGTGGCCCCTCGGGCAGGCACCTCACCCGCAGAAGCTCCGAGCGCACTGAGCTCGCGCAGGGCCACTTCCACAAGGGTTTCTGTCTCGGGGCGCGGGATGAGGGCGCGGCGGTCGCATATCAGATCGAGCCGGCGGAACCCCCAGCTGCCGAGAACGTACTGCAGCGGCTCTCCCGATCCCACTCTCGCGATCGCCTCCGCTATCCGCCTGCATTCTCCCGGCGGCACTATCCTCGCAGGATCCGATACCGCGTCGGTTCTGGCGGCACCCGTGATTGCCTCGACCAGCCACCACGCCGACGATCTCGACCCCATGCGCCCGGCCGCCTCCCGGAACACGTCCACCAACGGCTGCCCGCGGGCGCAGGTCGCCGTCACTTCGCTCCATCCGGCACCGAGCGGGCCGTCCCCGCTCCGGTCGGCCGCGACGCGTCCAGGAGCTGAGCAGAGCGCTCGCTCGCCAGGAGGGCGTCCACAACCTCGTCGATCTCTCCCTGAAGGACCCGGTCAAGCTTGTGAACGGTCAACTTGATGCGGTGGTCGGTAACGCGGTTCTCCTTGAAGTTGTAGGTGCGCACCTTCTCTGACCGGCCTCCGCCTCCGATCTGGCTCCTGCGCATGGCGGACTCGGCTGCTCCCTGGCGCTCCTGCTCGAGCTTCATGAGCCTGGAGCGCAACACCTGCATTGCACGTGCCCTGTTCTGGATCTGGCTGCGCTCTTCCTGCATCGACACGACAAGCCCGGTCGGGAGGTGAGTTATCCGCACCGCCGAGTCGGTCGTATTGACCGACTGCCCCCCCGGACCGCTGGACCGGAAAACGTCCACCCTCAGATCTTCCGGATCGATATCGACGTCCACCTCCTCCGCCACCGGAAGGACGGTGACAGTTGCGGACGAAGTATGCACCCGCCCCTGCGATTCCGTCACCGGCACCCTCTGCACTCGGTGAGGACCGCCTTCGTACTTGAGCCGCTGCCATGCATCGTCGCCCTTGACGATGAGGACGGCCTCGTTGACCCCGCTCTGCTCCGACTCGTTCAGGGATACGAGCTCGCTCCTCCACCCCCGCCGGTCGGCGTATCGCCGGTACATCTCGTAAAGGTCCCTTGCGAAGAGGTTCGCCTCCTCCCCGCCTTCTGCCCCCCGGATCTCGAGCATGACGTCGCGCCCGTCGTTGGGATCACGGGGTAGGAGTGCCACCCGCCAGGCCTCCTCGCACCGGGAGCGCTCCTCCTCTGCTGCATCGACCTCGACCCTGGCAAGCTCCCGGTCGCTTCCGGAAAGCTCAGAGTAGAGCTCCCTCGCCGCCTGGAGGTCGTTGTCCGCGCTGAGCAACGCCTCTCCGGCGCTGATTACCGTTTCGAGTTCTTTCAACCTCTTCGAGAGGTCCCGAAGTCTGTTCCGGTCGGACAGCACGCCCGGTTCCGTCAACGCAGCCGTCAGCAACTCCCGTTCGGCCAGGAAGCCGGACAGATCTACAAGGCGCTTGCCCTCTTCTATCAGGCGCCCGCCCTCTTCGGAGCCTGGCGGCGCTTCGCGGCAACGCCGTAGCGGCGTTCGAAGCGCTCCACGCGGCCTCCACTGTCGACCAGCTTCTGCTTGCCGGTGAAGAAGGGGTGGCACCGGTTGCACAGCTCGATGTGCAATTCTGGCTTGGTCGCGCGGGTCACAAAGGTATTGCCGCACGAGCAGGTAACCTTGGCCTCCATGTAGGGAGGATGGATGTCCGTTTTCATAGTTCCTCTCGAGTTGATCCGTATCCTGGCGCTAACGGGCTGCCGGCTCGGGCTCGAACCCGGGCTCTTGACCGGGGGCCCGTGGCCCGTCCCGCATCCAAACCGATGCCCGACAGACCCACCTGCCTCAGACAGGTGGAGCCGGTCCCTTGGCAATCTCGGCCAGGAACTCGTCATTGCCTTTCGTCGACTTTATCTTGTCCATGAGCAGTTCCAGACCGGCGGCCGCGCTCCCGTCAGCTGCCAGCGCGTTGAGCACCC
The DNA here is from genome assembly GCA_021816935.1 of Actinomycetes bacterium. Classification (GTDB taxonomy): domain Bacteria; phylum Actinomycetota; class Acidimicrobiia; order Acidimicrobiales; family JAMCPL01; genus JAKAWR01. The sequence goes on along the minus strand of JAKAWR010000004.1, from coordinate 194,186 downwards.
GCCGCAGTTTCCAGACCTGCTGGAGCTGGGTTCCCTCGAAAAGGAGCTCCTCGTGCCTGGTAGAACTCGCGTTCACGTCTATAGACGGGTAGAGCCTGCGCTCGGCCAGGTGCCGGTCGAGCCTCAGCTCCATATTGCCGGTCCCCTTGAACTCTTCGAAAATGACCTCGTCCATCTTCGACCCCGTCTCAACCAGTGCCGTAGCAAGAATGGTAAGCGAGCCGCCCTCCTCGATATTCCGGGCCGCGCCGAAGAACCTCTTGGGCGGGTAGAGCGCACCCGAATCGACGCCTCCCGACATGATCCTCCCGGTTGCCGGCTGTGCCAGGTTGTACGCCCTCGCGAGCCTGGTAATGCCGTCCAGGATGATGACCACGTCCCTGCCCATTTCCACCAGGCGCTTCGCCCTCTGGAGAACGAGTTCGGCGACAGCGGTGTGTTCGTCGCTCGGACGGTCGAACGTCGACGAGATGACCTCGCCGTTGACAGACCGGCGCATGTCAGTCACCTCTTCCGGCCGCTCGTCGACAAGCAGAACGATGAGGTGCACCTCGGGGTTGTTGGTCTCGATCGAATGGGCGATCTGTTTCATGACCGTCGTCTTACCGGCTTTTGGCGGCGACACGATCAGGCCCCGCTGGCCCTTGCCAATCGGCGACAGCAGGTCGATGATCCGGGACGTCACCACCGAGGTCTCGGCCGCCTTGTTGCCGGACATAGCCGGGATCTCGAGTCGCAGCTTCTCGTCGGGGAACAGGGGCGTGAGGTCTTCGAACCTGGGGCGCTCCCTGGCCTGATCAGCGGGCGCTCCGTTGACGCTGTCGATGCGCAGGAGGGCCGGGAACTTCTCGTTGTTGATCGCAGGCCGGCATGCGCCCCGTATGTCGTCACCCCTGCGCAAAGCAAACTTCTTCACCTGGCTGATCGAGACATAAACGTCCTTCGAGCTCGGAAGGTACCCGTCGGCACGGATGAAGCCGTAACCCTCCTCTTTCAAGTCGAGCAACCCTCCGGCATCCAGCAACTCACCTTCGTACGTTTCCTTGCCCCCGGCCTCGCCGGCAACCCGCTCGCTGCCTCCTTTGCCCCTCCTCCTCCTGCTGGAGCGCCTTGCTTGCGCGGAATCGGCCTGCCCGCCTCCACGCGCGGTCCTTCCGTCCTGCCTTCCGGCCCCGTCCCTTTCGCCCGCCTCTCCGTGCCTGCCCGCAGCGCCATCTCCGGTCGTATTGCCAGCCTGGCCCGCAGCGCCATCTCCGGCCACGTCTCCGTCCTGTCCAGCGGCACCACCTCCGGGCGCCCCCGCACCATCGTGTGTCACGGCCGTAACGCCCTCTTCAACCGCCGCCGAGCCGGCACCGCCACGACCGTTCGTCCCCGCACCGCCTGATCCCCCGGCTACTCCGTCGTCTCCAGGACGATACGCCCCGCTGCGACCAACCTCGGTCTCCAGGATGCCTGCTTCGGATTGACGGCCGGGTTGGCCAGACCCGCCGGTATCTGCACTGTCAGAGCTCATCGCAATCCTTTCCTCCTTGCCTGTGATGACCTTGCCGCTGTGTCCATCTGCGCTCGACATGATCCGATCTATGATTTCCGCCTTCCGGAGTCGAGAGGTCAACGGGACTTCGAGGGCCTTAGCGATCTGGCGAAGCTCGTCCCGCTCCTTGTTCTCCAGAACGGCCCTCTCGGCAAGCCGCTCACCTGACATTGGGCTACTCCTTGTTTCGGCAAGAGCCGGATCCCGGCCGGCACGACGGCACCGGCACCTCGGCACCGGAGGGCCGTTCCCCATGGATCAAAAACCCACCTCCGCCATCCGGGCCCCAGCCGGTGACATGCCGGTACCGGAACAGGTTGTCCGTCCGGACCATGCGACTCACCCAGGGATACGGCGAACTTAGCCTGTTGGCATGATTACACGGCATCCGAAAGACTGGGAAACCACGGAACACCAGATGCAAGGCTTCGTAACCGTCACCTTCCCCATCGGTTTACCCAACTATACACCATTTTCCGGAGGGTTCGCAACCGTTACGGGAAACGGCGTAACCGCTGCCCTGCGTACCGCCAGCGGAAACGGAAAACCCGCCGCCATCATCACCCGTGCTTCGCCATCCCCGCTGAGCGAGGCCGCTCCACGACTAGGGTAGCGTCCACCAAATGGCGTGATGCTACTCGACGAGCCAGGGACGCCCGTCGGGCCGGCGAGCGCACGCCGATTACTTGGTGGACACTACCCTAGAGCTCCAGGGCTTCGAGGACCGCCTCTTTGCCCGCCTCGATCGGCTTCGGGATCTCTATCTGGCTGATAGCGAGGTCGGGATCCTTGAGCCCGTGGCCCGTTAGTACGCAGACCACCATAGAACCGCGCTCCACGGGTGTCTTCATGAGGCCTGCGACCGGGGCGGCGGACGCCGCCTCACAGAACACCGACTCCTCGGTCGCAAGGAACCTGTAGGCGGCGAGGATCTCGCCATCGGTCACAGTCGATATGGCTCCGTGAGACTCCTCGGCCGCGGCGAGCGCGCCCTTCCATGATGCGGGGTTACCGATACGGATCGCGGTTGCAACGGTATCCGGGTGCTCCACCGGGCGGCCGAGCACGATCGGCGCCGCGCCTTCGGCCTGGAAACCTAGCATCCTCGGAAGGTGGGTCAACTTGCCGGCCTCACGGTACTCCACATACCCCTTCCAGTAGGCGGTAATGTTGCCCGCATTGCCCACGGGAAGCAGGTGCAGGTCGGGGGCATCGCCAAGCACATCACAGATCTCGAACGAAGCCGTCTTCTGGCCCTCGATCCTGTACGGGTTGATCGAGTTGACCACCGTGATCGGGTAGTCCTCGCCCAACTCCCTCACGATTCGCAGCGCCTCATCGAAATTACCGGTTACCTGCAATACCTTCGCGCCGTGAACCAGCGCCTGGGCAAGCTTGCCGAGGGCAATATGGCCCTCCGGTATGAGAACCGCACAGGTGAGCCCTGCACGAGCCGCGTATGCAGCTGCCGAGGCCGAGGTGTTCCCGGTCGAGGCACAGATCACGGCCTTCGCTCCCTCCTCTACCGCCTTCGACATGGCCAAGGTCATTCCCCGGTCCTTGAACGACCCCGTCGGGTTCATCCCTTCGAACTTGAGGTACACCGTCGCTCCTACCGCCTCCGACAGTCGCGGCGCGAACAGCAGGGGGGTGCCACCCTCGAGGAGGGTCACCACCTTCGCCCCGGCACCGAGCGGCAGGTAGTCCCGGTACTCCTCGATAACCCCCCGCCATCTCGGCCGGTAATCCGTCACCGTTGCCTCCTCCCATCGCGCATGTCCTGCGCCCCATCCTTCCGTATTGCCCCGGCCAACACATCGCCGCCAGCCGCTTTACCACGGGTAGCATCGCCGCCGGTTGCCCTGCCAGTGGCGGCATCACCACCGGCTGCCTGCTCCTCTTCGAAGATCCTCAGCACCCCGCCCACGTTCTCCACCACGGGAAGCTCCTGAAGCGTCTCGATGGTGCGCATCACGCTCTCTTCCCTCGCCGCGTGGGTCAGGAATACAAGTCGCGCATCGTCGGCCAGACCGACCTGCTCCATCGACCGTATCGAGACGCCGTTATCCCCGAAAACCTTGGCCACGGTGGCGAGCACTCCCGGGCGGTCCGCCACCTCGATGTTGAGGTACCACGGGCAGCGCAGGTCGCCGGGCGGGGCGATCCTGGCCCTCGGGAAAGGCCGCGGCGGAAGGTGGCGCCGCTCGAGTGCCCGGCCCTTGGCTGCGTCTATCAGATCCCCGAGCACCGCCGAGGCAGTGGGGAAGCCGCCCGCTCCCTGGCCGTACCACATGAGCTGGCCGCAGCTCATCCCTTCGACGAAAACAGCATTGAACGACTCCCGCACGGACGCAAGCGGGTGCGACATGGGGACCATCGCAGGGTAAACCCGCGCCGATACAAGCGCGCCCTGCCGCTCCGGCCGGAAGCGCCCCGGGGTCGCTTCACCCCGCTCTGCCATCCCGGGCTCCATCCGGCGGGAAATCCCACCCGCGCCGACGAGGTCCGCCCCGGAGTCCGCGCCGCTCTCTTCATCGAAGTCGGAGGCAAGCTCCCACAACTCCGAGCCCCGCCCGGCAGCGGCGCCGGCGTTGACGTCCTCGGCGCCGTGCTCGCCCTCGGTGCCGCCGGCACCCTCGTCACCCTGGTCACCCTCGTCACGATCCCTGCCACCGCTCGCCGGACCATGAAGACCGCCGCCTGAACCGTCTCCTGAACCGTCTCTCGCAACCCCGGGCTCCAAGAGCTCCGCAACTGCCAGCAACTTGACCGCGTATCCGAGCTTTGCCGCGTAGCCGACATCGATCGCCCTTACCCCGGAAATCCCCTCTTTCACTACGTCGCCGGAGCGCACCTCACAGCCAAATGCCAGCCCTGAAAGGATCGCCACCTTTGCTGCCGCATCCTCTCCCTCGACGTCCGCCGCCGGATCCCGCTCCGCATAACCCATATCCTGGGCTTCTTCCAGCGCCTCACCGTAGTCCGCGCCCCGCTCGATCATTGCTGTCAGGATGTAGTTGGTCGTGCCGTTGATGATGCCCGTTATGCGTCGGATACCCTCGGCAGCCAGGGACTCCCGAAGCGGCCTGATAATCGGTATGGCACCGCCGACCGCCGCCTCGTAAAGCAGGTCGACACCCCTGGCACCCGCTGCCGATGCCAGTTCGCTTCCCCGGTCGGCAAGCAGCGCCTTGTTGGCTGTGACCACCGACTTGCCAGACTCGATGGCCCGTGAAACGAGCTCCCCGGCCGGTTCCAAGCCTCCCATCAGCTCCACGATCACGTCGATCCCCGGGTTCTCGACGAGCTCGTCCGGCTCGTAAGTGTAGAGCGACTGGGGGAAATCCTCGGGAACGAGCGGGCGCGGCTTGTAGAGGTTCGCTACGGCGACACCCACTATCTCGATGTTCAAGCCGGCCCTGTCAGCGATGTCGCGGGACTTGTCCCAGAGCAACGCAACCAGCGCGGCGCCGACATTGCCGCAACCGAGGATGCCGACCCGCACGGAGGGTATATTTTCCACGACCGAAGGAACCTCTCTCCTTTCCAATCCGGCCCCTCAATCCCGATCCAGGCGGGTCATGTCCTCCAGGCTTTCCCGCTCCACAACGACTCTGGCCTCGCCGGAGCTGACAAATACTACTGCAGGACGCGGCACCTTATTGTAGTTCGACGCCATTGAGTATCCATACGCCCCGGTCACCGGCGTCACGAGAAGATCGCCCACCGATACGTTGTCCGGGAGGCGGGCGTTTTCCACTACTATGTCTCCCGACTCGCAGTGTTTACCCACGACCCGGGCCGCAAACGGCCGGGGGCTCGCAGCCTGGCCGGCCAGGAACGCCTCGTACCCGCTGCCGTACAGCACTGGCCTTGGATTGTCACTCATCCCGCCGTCCACCGATATATACGTCCTGATGCCCGGGATCTCTTTGATGGTGCCAATCTTGTAGATGGTCATCCCTGCTGTAGCGACGATGGCACGCCCGGGCTCCGCCGTAACGTTCGCCATTCCGGCAAGGCCATGCCTGGCGGCGGCGGCTATGACGACCGATGCCCACTCCGCGATCGTCGGTGCCCGTTCGGAGGAGAGGTAGGCGACGCCAAGGCCACCGCCTATGCACACCTCGAACGGCTCCAACCCGGCATCTGCGCCACGTGGCCGACCCCGGTCGCGCTCCGTCGGGGCATGGATCGCGGCGGCGAGATCCGCCAGCACCTCGACTTCCTCCTCGAAATGCTCGACATCGAATATCTGGCTTCCTATATGAGCATGGAGCCCCGCCAGCGCGAGGCCAGATGTGGCAGCCACCATCTCCGCCGCGCGGATTGCCCCGCCGCCTTCCGCCGAAAAGCCGAACTTCGAATCCGCCTGGCCGGTCCGCACGTACTCGTGCGTATGCGCCTCGATCCCCGGGTTGACCCGCAACATGACAGGCTGGAGCCGATGACCACTCCGGTCGCCACCCCTCTTGCCACCCTGGCAACCTGGCGCCGCAGCCCGGGTTCCCCCGCCATGGCCGGCACCCCCGCCTCCCATGGTACGTGGCCGTCTCGCAAGCTCCCCGAGCCTCGCCAGCTCATCGAACGAGTCGACGACTATCCGGCCCACCCCGGCCGAAAGCGCCAGCTCGAGCTCCTCTTCAGACTTGTTGCTCCCGTGAAGCACAAGCTTCGCAGGCGATACTCCCGCCGCCAGCGCCAGGTACATCTCCCCCGCGCTGGAGACGTCGAGGCGCAGGCCCTCCCCCGCAGCGACCCTCGCCATCGCCTTGCACAGGAACGCCTTTGTGGCGTATGCCGCACCCTCCCCGAAGGCCTCGTAGGTCGCACGGCACCGTGCAGCCAGGTGGTCCTCGTCGTAAACGAAGAGGGGGGTCCCGAAACGTTCGGCAAGCTCCTCAGCGCTCACACCCCCGATAGCAAGCGAACCGTCGCTCCCGATCGAGGCGTTGTCGGGCAGGAGATACCGAGCCACGGGGCCGGTTTCCGCCGGCGGGATCTCCTCCACTACCGCACCTGCCGCCACCGTACTCCCGGCCGGCGCTTCCTCCCCTCCAGCCTCCCCAGCCGCAAGTCCCCCGCCTGTGACCCCGCTGGCGCGGTCACATCTTCTCCGGCGCGGAGATACCGATGAGCGAGAGCGCGATGGCGAAACCGATCCTCGCACCTTCGACCAGCCAGAGGCGCGCCTGCATAAGCGCCAGAGACGTCGGGTCGCCCGCGCCTGAAAGCGCCAGCACAGGGCAGTCGTGATAGAAGCCGTGAAAAGCCCCGGCGAGGCGCCGCACCCACGCTGTCACCTTGTGGGGTGCCCGCTCGGCACATGCCTCCGCCACGATGTCGGGAAACTCTTCCAAGCGCCGCAACAGGTCGAGCTCGCGCGCGTCTTTGAGCACTCCGAGGTCGCACCCGGTGATCTCGATCCTCGCTATCTCCCGCTCCCGGCGCACCCTCTCCATCGACGCGATCCTCGCGTGTGCATACTGAACGTAGTACACGGGGTTCTCCATCGACTGCTCCCGCACCAGATCGAGATCGAGGTTGGTCGCCTGATCGAGAGAGGCGTTGAGTGCGAGAAGCCTGACCGCGTCCGGGCCGATATCGGCCACCAGGTCATCGAGCGGGACGAAATTACCCGCTCTCTTGGACATCCTGCCGGTCTTGCCGCCCTCGACGAGCGATACCATCTGACCGAGTAGGACCTCGAGCCTCTCCGGCTCGATCCCGAGAGCCTCCACTCCGGCCTTGAGGCTTGCAACCTGGCCGTGGTGATCGGCACCGAAAATATCCACGACACGATCGAATCCCCTCACGAGGAACTTGTCTCGGTGATATGCGAGGTCGCCACCCAGGTAGGTCGGCTCGCCGCCGGACCTTACGAGAACCCTGTCTCTCGAATCGCCCAGCTCGCTGGACCTGAACCAGAGCGCGCCTTCCCTCTCTTCGACAAGACCCTTCGCCCGCAATATCCCCACCGTCTCCTCGACGGCACCCGACTCCTCCACGGAAGCCTGGCTGTACCACTCGTCGAACGATATGCTGATCGAGGCCAGAGTCTCGACAATCCCGGAGAGGATCCGCTCCGATGCCCACCGGCCGGCCGCAGCCGCCTCGTCCGGCCCTGCATACTCATCCGCCAGTCCCGCCAGATAGTCACCCTGGTAGCCTCCCTCCGGCGGCTCCTCGCCGCGCCTGCGTGCAAGAAGGCTCTCTCCGAGCAGCGTTATCTGGCCACCCGTGTCGTTGACGTAGTACTCCCGCAAGACGGTGTAGCCGCATCGCTGCATAACCCTTGCCAGCGAGTCGCCATACGCGCCCCACCAGCCGTTCCCCACGTGCAGGGGGCCTGTCGGGTTGGCGGACACGAACTCGATCTGGACCCGCTCACCGCCGCCCGCATCCGATGCGGCGTAGGAGACCTCCCCTTGCGCCACGACATCCCGGAGCACGTCGTGAAGCCAGTTCGTCTGCAGGTGGATGTTGACGAAGCCGGGTCCGGCAACTTCGAGGCTCTCCAGGTGCGGCACCCGGGCCACCGAAAGGAGCTCCGCCAACCTGCCGGCGAGCTCCCTCGGGGCGAGCCCGGCACGCCCCGCATGAACCAGCGCTGCGTTGGTCGACCAGTCCCCGTGCTCGGGGCGCAGCGGGCGCTCCAGGCCGACCTGTTCGGGCACCACGGCGACGCCGAGTTCCAGTAGGCATTTTGCGATAATCTGCTGCAGCACCGGGCGAATAGGCATACCGAACGCCACATTACCAGCGGCACCTGCGTGGCCATGCCGGCCTGCCTCGTCACCATGATTCCGCCTCGGCCCGCCTGGCTTCTTACCGCCTCCGCTCCGGGCGAGGTAGAATCGGCACGTCCCTCGACCCGGTCGGCTCTACACAAGACGCCGGCCATGTCGCTGCCCCCGTAGCTCAGGGGATAGAGCACCGGCCTCCGGAGCCGGGCGCGCAGGTTCGAATCCTGTCGGGGGCGCCGACCCTGCTCTTCGGGCTCTTCGGATCCTAGCGGGGTCGCGCCCGTCATCGAACGTCGTCGACCACCTGCTCGATCATCAACTCGATGTCGGGCCCCTCGCGCTTGTAGTGGACGATCCGGATGTCTTTGAGACCCACCAAGGCTTGGAAGATCTCGCTAGGACGGGTACGGACGAAGGTGCTTCTTGTTTGGTTCATACCTTGATCTTGAAGCACCTTTGTCACGGTCTGGGGGACCCCAGTTCATATCAGCTCCCCACTGAGATCCGAAGAGCGAGTGTACACCTCGTAGAACACGACGGCGATCCACGGTCTGGGGAACCTCAGGTCATGCCAACTCGAGTAATAGCAGGAGGGCGCGCCCGATTTGGTCGAGGTTCGCCGAGGGCACCCGTCCGAGCCGCCGGACGAGCCTGACGGTGGAGATCGACTTGATGTCCTCGGCCTTGGCGAAGCTGGTCTCCGACAAGCCGCTTTCGCCGGGCCCGATCTCGATGTGCGAGGGGAGATCCCGCCAAGCGCGCGTCAGGGGGACCACGACCACCAGCCCGGCCCGACTCTGGTTCAGTCGGTCAGAGGACACCACGATGGCCGGACGCCGATAAGCCTGCTCGCGTCCTACCGGCTCTCCGAAGTCGACCGTCCAGACCTCGCCCCTGCGGGGAGCGCTGCGAGCAGGGCGCGCCGGGTTCACCGCGGCGCCGGCTCGTCTCCGACGCCGTCAGAAAGCGACGGCGACTCGCCGGCTCGCTCGGCTTGCACCTCGGCCCACCCTGCAGCGTCCTCTGCTAGGGCCTCGTAGCGCTCGGTGAAGCCTCGCCAGAACAACTCTCGCTCATAGGCAGCGACTGCCTCTTCGATCACCTGTTGGAGTTGCCTTCCCGTCGACTTGGCCAGAGCGGCCGCCCGTAACCTCGTGTCCTCACTCACGCGAACAGTTGTGCTCATACCCAAGAGTCTACCCTACAGTAGATCCCGCAGTCCACTGAGGCGGCGCTAGGACCGCCGGCCTCCATCCCCGGAGAGAGCTGACCACGGCGAGTGCTTCGCCGTCGCGAAGATCTTGCAGGGTAAGGGCCCTCTCGGCGACTGTCCCCTCGTCGAGCAGACGCCCCCGCTCCACCCCAGGTAGGCAGCCCGCCTCGACAGGAGGAGTCCACCAGCGACCCTCGATACGGCAAACCAGATTGGCGATGGTGGTCTCGGTGGGCTCGGTACGCTCGTTGACCAGTATCACGTCATCAGCGTAACGGTGGCGGGCGGCGCGCTCCCGGTAGCAATCCCGGCGGGTGGTCTTGTGGAACATCCATACATCGGTAGAAGACACGGGCTCGAGGTCGATGGCCAGAGTCACCGGTGCTGCCGGAGTGGCCGGTACCGTAGACGGTGACGGTACCGGCAGGGGCATTGGCGCAACCTCTACCACGGGTACTCCCGAACGGCCGAGCAGCAGCCTGACACGTGCCGTTTCGGTGAGCGTGGAGGTGGCGCGATACAGGGCGCCGGCGATCCTTTCCTCGTCGGCAGCGTACCCGAAGTACCGGGCCGAAGATACGATCCGGCCAAGGTGGCGTTCGACGTTGCGCAATCCGTGACCGGGAAGGAAGGCCATCGTCTCGAGCAGGCTCGGGTCGTCGGGCCTCCGGCTGAGGATAGCAGACTTGACAGCTGCCTCCGCGAACTCGGAGGCCGGATCCGAGTCCCAGGTAATGGCGCCACCGGTGCCGTAGACGGCGTCGCCGTCGACGCGATCGACCACGACGGTGCGAATCGCCACGCTGAAGCGCGCGCGCAGCGAAGCCCCCGGAGGCGCCACCACGCCGATTGCACCGCAGTAGACGCCACGCGGAGTGTCCTCCAGCGAGGCGATCAGCTCCATCGTCCGCCGTTTGGGGGCGCCGGTGACCGAACCGCACGGAAAGAGCGCCCGGAAAACATCGAGCAGGCTCGTTTCGGGAACTGCCCTTGCGGTGACGGTGGAAGTGAGCTGCCACACGGTCTCGTAGCGTTCCAGGGAGAAGAGGGCCGGCACCCCGACGCTGCCCCACTCGGCGATCCGGCCCAGGTCGTTGCGCATCAGGTCTACGATCATGACGTTCTCTGCCCTGTCCTTCTCCGAGGCCGGCAGCGAAAGTGCCCGAGCGGCGTCTTCTGCGGGCCATCGCCCACGGGCGGCGGTCCCCTTCATCGGCCGGGTCGTGATCAGGTCGCCTGCCCACTCGAAGAAGAGCTCGGGCGAAGCGCTGCAGATCGTGAATCGCCCGCTATCGATCCGGGCACTGTACCGGGCCCGCTGGGCAAGCGCCAGATCACGGTAGAAGCGGGCGAGATCCCCGGTCGTCCGGGCGAACAGCCGCAGCGTCAGGTTGCATTGGTAGGTGTCGCCGGCCGCTATGGCGTTGCGCACCGCCTCGACTTTTCGCTCGTACGCCGTGTAATCGGTGCCAGGAACCCAGGGAGTGACCTGGTATCCTTCCCCACCGCCATGACACCCGCCAGCGGCATGGCTCGAACCGTCGCCCTTCCCGGTGAGCAGCGTTGCCGCCTGCGGTGGGCCACAGATCGCGAACCATACCAGCGGGAGCGATGCGAACGGCTCGCCGATGATCGCTCGCCGGGTGGCCAGGTCGGGGTCGAGACCGGAAGCCGCCTCGTAACTCACGAACCCCGCAGCCCAGCTGCCGAGGCCGGTGGCCCGGTCCACCTCCGTAAGAATGGCGGGAACCTCCTCCGAACGGGTGGTTTCCAGAACGCGGTGGGGAGAGCGGAAAACCATGGCCGTGCCGGCCGAGAAGTCGTCGAAACGCGCGAAGGGAGCCACGGAGCCCGGCGTCAGGGCCGGCGTCGCCACCGAGGGAGGGCTCATGCCACAAGGATGGCCTCGGTGTCCGGCGTCCCCGGCCATACTGCCGAGGTTGGCCCCTCGTAGAGCGAGCCGGAACCTCGAGACCGTCTGGCACTCCGAGTCCCCGATGCCTGCACGCTCCCTGAGCGGCTCCATCTCGGTACCGTCACAGCTCACGGTCCTTGTCGGTGACGCCACCGAGCTGCACGGCGACGTCCTCCAGCATGCCGAGTGAGCCGGAAGGCTTGGTGAGCCGCTCCTGGTGTTGCCGGGCCGCCGCAAGCGCCTCCTCGCCGGCTGGGCCGTGCCAATCTGATCAAGGGTGCGTCACCTCGAACACGGTCGTGGTGGCGGCGTCCCAGTCGTCGGGGAGGAAGGCATCCTCGCGCCCCTCCGCGATGAGGCGCAGCGCGAAGCGGAACTGCTCCTCGTAGAAGCGACAGTAGGCGCCCCGCCGTTCGAGGTCACCGTGGAGCTCGTGGGCCTCGGCCGGGCACGGCGCGCCGCAGAAGTGGCGGATAGCGCACCCCCTGCAGCGCTCGATCGTCTCGACCCGGCGGGTGGCGACGGCACGGAAGGCGTCGGTGTCGAAGCAGTGCTCGAGTCCGCCGGCGAACAGGTTGCCGCCCTCGAAGCCAGAGAGCCCGATGAACTCGCTGCAGGGGAACAGGTCCCCCTGCGCGTCCACGGCGAAGAAGCACCGGCCGGCGCCGCACGGCGAGATGTCGCACATGAGCCGTCGCGCCGTGGGCGCCACCACCGCCAGGAGGATGTTGGCGAAGTTGGCAACGACGAGCTTGCGCCCCGTCTCGCGGTAGAGCTCGTCGGCGCGCTCCAGCGCCGCCAGGTAACCGACGACAAGGTCGTCGTCGGGCGGGCGGACCCTCCGGGCGCCCTGGAGGGTGCAGCGCACCGGATTGAGCATGCACGTCGGCACCTCGAGGCCGTGGAGCAACTCGACTACGCCGACGAGATCCCCCAGGTTCTCGGTCGTCACGGTGCAGATCACCGCGTGGTTCTCATAGCCGCGCAGCGCCTCCAGCACGCCGACCACCCGATCGTGAACGCCTCGGCCGCTGTGCGTGCGCCTGGTACGGTCCGTGATCCCGGGGAGGGAGCCGTCGAGCGACAGGCCGAGGCTGACCCGCCGCGAGGTGAGGAACTCGATGGCCTCGTGGGCGAGGAGGGTGCCGTTGGTCTGCACGCCGAAGACGACCTCGTCGGCGAAATGGTCGATCGCCGAGAAGAGCGCCCTGCGCTCCAACATCGGCTCGGCGCCGTGAAAGATCACCTGCGGCCGCACTCCGTCGGGAAGCGCGCGATGGAAGAACTCGAGCAGGATCTCGAGCGCCTCGAAGAGGCGGCCCTGGCTCATGCGCACGCCGCGGAGGCGCCTCTGCTCGGGAAGGTAGCAGTACGTGCAGTTGAGGTTGCAGCGCTCCGTCGGGTTGAAGTACACCGCCGAGGGCACAAGGCCGAAGCGCAAGAGGTCCATCTCGGCGGTGAACGCCTCGGCGTGCTCGTGGACCTGGCCGACGAAGGAGGGGTCGGCGAGGACCTCGGCGAGGCGCTCCTTCGAGACGAGCGACCAGAAGGCCGTGTCCGGCTCGACGAGCGCCGTGAAGGCGTCGTGGCCGATATCGACCGGGACTAGCGCCGGTCCAGCGCCGATGTTCGGGTAGAGCGACGCGGTGGGATCACTCCGCCCGTCTTTGCTGCCACACCGGTGGCGGTCGTCGGGAGGGGCGCCTTGGAAATCGCCCGGCATGGCAGATTCTAGCGGCGCGAGCCGCCGGGTCACCGGCTGTTCGTCTTGCACAAAGCGCCGTCTCGTGGCGCAGCCTCGACCACGAGCACGTAGTGTGACAAACCGGTGCCATCCGGCTGGCACGCCCTTCGGTACGCGATCACCGCGGGCTGAGCCCCCTTGGGATCACCTCCTATTGAATACCCCACGGCTACGATCGAGGCCGTTGAAGACTCGATACAGTCCGTGCCGACAGAGGAAGAGGCGGGGTCCATACACATCTGACAAATCTCCCGTTGCCAGGCTGCCGTACCACCGGCAGCCGATGTTCTCACCGACGAGGCCGGTCTCCTGACTCGCGGATCACCGCCCGCACCCGCCTTCCCAGGCGGCCAGCGCCCAGTGGCCGTGGATGCGGACTACTCGCTCACAGTGGCGGGCCCGTGCCGGACTCACACCGGCTTCTCGATTCTCCCCCGAAGGGGCACCTCGCGGTCTTTGCTACATCCCAAGGTTAGCATGTCGGCGAGACGGCTCGCCACCTCGCCGATCTGTCGCTCATCAGCGCCCGGCGGATCAAGCGAGCTCCGCAGGTGCGCATCGAGCGGCTCGATCCTAAGCATCGACTCGACCGCTTCGCCTGTGGTGTGAAGACGCTGGCCGACTGGCTGCGCAACCACGCGCTGCGCTCCAAACCCAACGCCGGAACCTCTCTCGCACCTTTGTGATGGTCGATGATGCAGGCGAGCCGGCCGTGGGGCAGGCTCGGGGACAGCGTGGAAGCAGCAGGTGGCAACGGGATCCTCCTGTGATCGATGGCTGCCTGTGGGAGGACCCGGCCGGAACCGAAAAACCTCCACATATAAACAGGGGGGTCCTCGCGTAAACATCGAGAAGGCGTCCGAAAGCGAGACACAACAAGCTGCTACGCTGGGAGCGATGCGCCGCGACGCCGAACTGGCCCTCCACCAGGCAATCTATGAAGCGAACCAGGACGGTTGCTCGTAGCGGTTGCTCGCCAGGTTCACCGACATGTCTCGGCAGACCCTCCACCGTCGCTACCGCGGGCGACCGACCAGGATGCGACCGCCGGCAGAGGACGACACGTGGCTCCGCAGTCGATGGCGGCGCGAGCGGTTCACACTGTCGGTCGGCGACGACTGGTGACCGAGCCCGCAGGTCGCCTCGCTTCGGCGCCGGTCGAGGCGGGCCGCCCACAGAGCGCCACGTCGGGATTACCGCGACGGTGGTGGAGTCCGGGCTCGGTGACCAGGGCTTCAGTAGCCTTGCGATCGGGCTCCACCGACCGCAGTCAGCAGCCTTGAGACAAGGACACCCGAGGAACAACGCGATGGCACGAACCGACAGCACACGAGCAACGGTGGTCCTTCGTCGTGCCTGACGCCGAGGACTACCTCGGCCCCGAGGCCCGAGCGCGTGTCGAGATCGACCGCCAGCTCACAGCCTGCGGCTGGGTCGTCCAGCGCCACAAGTAGATGAACCTCGGCGCCGGCTCAGGCGTCGCAGTATGCGAGTTCCCCATGGTCGAAGGCCACGGGGGCGCCGACTACCTGCTCTTCGTCGACCGTAAGGCCGTCGGAGTCATCGAGGCGAAAAAGAAGGGCACCCCGCTCACCTCGGCCGGGCTCTGGCCCGCCCAGGAGACGACGATACACCACCTCGAGGAGTCCCTCGTCCACTTCCGTCCCCGGGCGCTCATCCAGATGGCGACGGGCTCGGGAAAGACCTTCACCGCAGCCAACGTCTGCTACCGGCTCATCAAGCACGCCGATGCGGGCCGGGTGCTGTTCCTGCCTGAGCCACCCGAGGAGCAAGTACCGATCCCCGACTACCGGACCATGGGCGACGGCGGAGTGCACCGGCCCAGTCCCGACCTGCTCGACACGATCTTCGCCTGCCAGCAGCGACAGGAGTGGTACCGGGACTTCGCGGAGGTGACGAGGGAGGATCCCGTCGCCTTCGTCGGCTCCCTGACGACGCTGGTTCCCGTCGTGGAGGCCGCCGAGCAGATCAGGGCGACCCTCGGGTTCGACCCCAGCGAGCGGGGTGACACCCGGTCGGACGCGTTACGAACCCTCGTCGACCATGCCGAGGAACTGGGCGTGCTCGTCATGGTGAGCGGGGTCGTCGGCAGCAACACGCATCGGAAGCTCGACCCTCACGAGTTCCGAGGCTTTGCCCTGGTCGACCCGCTGGCACCGCTGGTGTTCATCAACGGGGCAGACACCAAGGCGGCCCAGATCTTCACCGTCACGCACGAGCTGGTCCACCTGTTCCTGGGAGAGACAGCCCTCGACGACGACCTCGCGACCTGGGCCAGCGAACGACCCGACGCCTTCTTCCTCGAAGCCGACACCGCCGTGGTGCCGAGCCTACAGGCCACCAGCACCTGGGCCAACGGCGCCGGATACGAGCCCGCCGCCGTCGCCACCTTTCTGCAGGACGCCGGCTACTACCTCGTTGCCCACGCCCATGCCCACCACCACGTGGTGGTCACCCACGAGGTCGTCGCGCACTCCACGAAGAAGATCAAGATCCCCAACGCCTGCCTCTGTGTCGGGGTGCGCTACGTCACGCCCTTCGAGATGCTCCGGGCCGAACGGGCCCGCTTCGTCATCGCCAGCTGAACCGGCCCACCTGCACCGGCAATAGCCGCCGCTTCGACGATCGCAGCGCCCGGGCAGCGACACGAGCATCTACCTCCGGGGCGAGGACACGCGCTATCCCATCATCCCGTCCGGAGCCGACGACGAGGGTGACGAAGAGGACAGGCTTCTCGAACCGGGGTGCTCGACACCGGTCAACAACGCTCCGCCCTCGGCTGTAGCGGCAATCTCGGCCCTTGCCGCGCAAGTGGCCGTCGACACTCTGACCGGCCAGCTGCAACACCCTGACGAGGTGATCGATGTTTATCAGCCGATCGAAGAGGTACCGTTCCACCACATCGGCCGTGTCGAGCATCACTGAGCTACTGCTCGCCGAGGGCGCGGAGGCAGTGCTGCTGCGGGCGGCAGCCACCGCCCATCCGAGCGAAACGGGCGGGCTGCTCCTCGGCCCACGGAGCAGCCAACGCCCTTGGGTCACGCACGTGCTCGAGATTCCATCTACCCGACCGAGCCCGGCGCACTACGTCCTGCCCGCAGGGCTCACTCACCCGTTGATCGCCTGCGCTCGCCGTGGCGACCGCCGCCTGGGCTACCTCGGAGAATGGCATGTCCACCCCGTCGACACCGGCCCAAGCCGGACCGACGGCCGGACCATGCGCCGACTTGCGTCGCACGCGCCCAATCCACCCATCCTGCTCCTAGCCCGCCTCGCCCCTGGCGGCTACGCCCTCGAAGTCCACGTGTGGTCCGGCGTCCGCCACCACCAGCTCAGCATCATCCGGAGCGGGGACCTGCCAGGAGATCCACGAACCTGCAGCCGACGAGCTACATGATCTCGCTCCGAACCACGAGTGTGCGTGGCAACGCTGCTGGCAGCACCGCTTCCCACGTTGTTCGAGCCTCGCCGGGGGCGCGAGCTCTATTCGCTATCGTGCTATCATGATGATCGTGGCACAACTGGTCGTCCGTCAGCTCGACGAAGACGTCAAGTCCGGCTTGCAACGCCGCGCCCGAGTTCACGGTCGCTCGATGGAAGAAGAGGCGCGAGAAATACTTCGTGACGCAGTACGGTCGGACCGTGGCGCTCCTGTCAGACTCGGCACGGCCATCGCATCGCGCTTCAAGGGCATCGGCATCAACTGCGGTGCCGTCGAGCTTCGCGACTATCCCGTTAGAGTTGCTGATCTCGATGCACCGTGATCATCCTCGACACGAATGTCCTTTCGGCGCTCATGCATACCGACCCGGATGCAGCCGTTGTCGAGTGGCTCGACGATCAGCCATCTGAATCGGTCTGGACAACCTCGATCACGGTGCTGGCAGTCCGAGCGGGTTTGGAATTGCTGGACGCGTCCCAGCGACGACATCGGCTCGAGTCTGCCTTCACCAGACTTCTCGACGAAGACCTCGATGGACGGGTAATCCCATTCGACACCGCAGCCGCCGAAGCTGCAGGTTCCCTCGTTGCCCGACGTCAACGCGCCGGCAGGTCGGTCGAGATTCGCGACGCCCAGATAGCGGGCATTACTCTTGCTCGTAAGGCGACACTTGCCACCCGCAACGTCCGGCACTTCAACGACCTCGGAATTCGGCTGGTCGACCCGTGGAAGCCAGCGCGGTGCCGCAAGCGATAGGTCGCGGGCGTTCGGAATATCGATCGGTTGGAGAAGGCCGGTAATCGGGTCAGGAGGGGATCGTTGCCAGAGAAGACGTAGAGCGGTTCGTCGCTGTCGTCGTCCAAGCCTGAATCCACCGCCCCGGCCCTGATCTGACGCCCGCTAATCCGCGGGAATAACGATATCGAAAGGCTGCTTTACCCAGGACCTACCTGTCCTTCGGTGCCGTTGCCTGCCGAGAGGCGCCGAGGCGAGAGACGTCCGGCGTGGCCGGCCATGACGTCGGGATCTCGGCCCGGGTGTTCACCTGCGAGCACTGTGGGCTTATGATCGACCGTGACCTGAACGCGGCGAAGAGCCTGGCGGCCCTGGCAGAACTCGCCAACGTGCGCCTCATGGCACAGATAATGACCGGGCAACCGGTCGACTGGTCAAGACTCCCCATCCGCCCGTACGGGTGGGAGCCGGACCAACGCACCCGCAGTTCGCGGGGAAGTGCCCGAGTCGGAGGCCGACAGGCCGACAGGCCGACAGAGGGGATGTAAGACCTGCCAAAGCGCCTTTGGATACTCTGGTCAGGCAGTCCTTTGATCGGGAAGCCGCTGTTGTCCCCGGCTCTACCGGAATCCTTGGTGGAGCCTTACCCAGCCCTAAGGAGGCGGTGGCCCTTGGCGCTCACCGCCGGCAACCTGGGATGAGAGGCGTGATGATCACTGGCCTCATCTGACGATGACGATCTCGGCGACGTAGCTGGCAACGGCGACGAGGAAGCCGACCGCCATCAGGTAGGAGGTGCCGCTGGTCTGGCCGCCCAGGAGGAAGAGCAGGCCGCCGAGCCCGGCGACGAGGATGCCCGCAAGGCCAGCGGCGGCGCAGCCGACGGCCCGCCGTCCCCATGGGAGCGCCATCGCGAGCGCGAGCAGTGCGCCACCAGCGAGGACCATCCCGAGCATCACGTGGGCCATCACGAGCGGCCCGGCGCGCATCATCGCGGCCATGCCGGCGCCGAAGTGGGGAATCGTCACGTACAGGTTGAGCACCATGCCCAGCAGGAACTGCACGGCCAGCCCCCCGAGCATTCCGAGCGGTGCGACGATGTTCACTGAGCGACCCGCGGGGATGGGAGTCCGCCACGAGCGGGTCGTGCGGGGCCCCGAGTGGTGGCCTCGAGCGCTGGCGGGGTCGCTCGGGTCGGCTTCGCTCACGCCACCCGTGCCTTCGGTGGCGGGAGCAGCCACCGGAGGTGCTCGTCCTCGCCGAGAAGCTCGAGACGTGACCAGAGGACGGGGTTGTCGCTGGACCGGCTGGCGTGACAGGCGACCGCCGTTACCTGCCGGGCCCGGTCATGCTTTGCCGGGGCCGAGGCTGCAATGTGGCCATGCCGGGCACAGTGCAACGGGTATTGCGCTCGACCCCGTCCCTCCCGGCCGCTCACAGCTTGACCCCGGGGGCGAGAGCCCCGACAGCCAACCCCAGGATGTAGAGCCACCCGAAGAGACGATTGTGGAGTAGGCAGGCCCGGTGATACCACAGAGGCCAGCCGACATAGCCGGCCGGCGGACCGGCGGGACGCTTCTGGCCCATAATCGACACGGCGTGAAGGGCGCGGGGAAGCGAAACAGCGACCAGCCCGGTGAAGGGGGTGAGCTGTCCGGTGCCGATGAGAGCAGCCGTGACTGCGTACATTAAGACCACCACGCCTCGGTTCAGTACGCGTGCGCCACGCTCTCCGAGCACTACAGGCAGGGTCCGGTTGCCGTGCGCCGAGTCGAATGCGAGCTGGTCGATGTGCTTGCCGACAAGGATCGACATGACCCCGAGGCCGTATGGGACGGAGGCGAAGAATGCCGTCCGGGAAAACTGCCCGGCGATCATGGCGTAGCCCCCACCCACCATGAGCGGGCCCCACACGAGAAACGAGGCGATCTCTCCCAACCCGATGCTCTTCAGCGGCTTCGGCACCGCGTCGTAGAGCAACAGGAGCGCCATGCCTGCCGCCGCCAAACCAACGGCCGCCCACCCTCGCGTAATGGCGAAGAACGCTGTGATCCCCAACCCCAGCATTGCCAGGATCCCGAGGCCGGCCAGAAGGGTCCTCGTCTCGAGGACCCCACTTGCGAGTGGGTGGACTGTATATCGCATCCGCGGGGAGTCGGAGGTATCGTGCCCGCGCCGCCAGCCGAAGTAGTCGTTCGATAGGTTGCTGATCATGTGCACGACCACGAAACCTACCAGGATCAGCACGAACGCCACCGTGTTGAATCGGTGATTCCTGGCGGCAAGTAGACCGGCGATGGCGGCAGCCTGAGCGGAGATTACCAGGATGACACTGCGGGCCGCGTACAAGAACTTCGAGACGGGGTCCAGCAACCGAAGAGCCTCTGCGTCCGGTTTGTAGAAACCGGCGAGCGCTCCCAGCCAGAGAAGGGGCGGCGGCCTCTTCGTGGTCGTCGGGCCCGATCCGGCGGCGATGGTCGGATCACCCCGGCGGGCGGCCCGGGCCACGTCAGTCTTGAGCTCCGGTGGCAACTTCTTCGGCATGGCTTCGATCCTTTCTGAGGGGCGTACGCCATTTACAGAATATCAACCACACCCGGAGCAGACCCTCAGCCGAGGAGATGCGAGCCGCTGAACGCTAACGAATCTGTCCGGGCGGGGAGAGCCCCGGTCTACAGCCGAAGTGGATCCGCCGCGGTGTAGACTTTCCCGGTGATCACGCTCGTCGGGTCGGTCGCAGCGGTCCTCGCACTTGTAATGGTCGGTCCGCAGTCGTGGAGGCTGTTGCGCACCCACGACCGCGACGGGGTGAGCGCTGCTACCTATGTAGTCTGGGCTACCAGCTCCTTCGCTTGGGTGTGGTTCTCTGCGTCGATCCATGCATGGCCGGCCGTTGCCGGTACTGCTCCCGAAGTCCTGCTGACTACCGCCGTTCTCGTCATGTTGAGACCGCGACCTGGCTGGTGGGCCGGCTTCTCGATCAGCATCCTGGCGATCGGTGCGGAGGGCCTGGTTGCATCGCACTCCCTGTGGGTCCCCGCCTCCATCCTGACGATCGCCCTGGGATGGCCGTCGGTCGGTGAGGCGCTACGACCTGGAGCAACGCTTACCGGGGTATCGGTGCCGACGTGGGTGCTGGCCGCACTGTCGGAGAGCCTGTGGGCTGTATATGACTTCGGGATTCACTGGGGCGTCGCCGCGATCCCGGCGATCGTCCTGACCCTTGCGAGCCTGCTGGTCATTGTACGGGTCCTCCTTGTCCGGAGGCGCATGACGACTCCAAGCGTGCTGCCCAGGTCCGTGGAGAGCGTGCCTGCAAGCACCGTGGTGGACCGGAAGGGACCTGTACTCTGATGCGTAGAGGCGGGCTCACTGCTAGTATTTGCAAGTGCAATTATTTTCGGGCTGCACGTTTGACAGGCCACTAACCAGGGTCCTGCGAACGGCCGGGCAGTGAGGCGATGACCGCCTTCGGCGAACACAATCCCGTTGGAGGCCAGGTCGCCAATGCCCCCCAAAGTGGGGACTCGCCAGGGGGCCCAGGTTCTGAGCCCCCGATAATTGCGACGGGGGCTGCGGTCTCCACGGAGTCCGAAAGGGAGCGCCTGCAGTTATTCCTCGACTCTGCTCCGGTAGGGATCGGCATCTCGACCGAGGGAGTCGTACAATACGTCAATCCCCGGTTGCGTGAGATCATCAGGGTAGAAGTCGGCATGCCCTCCTCCGGACTTTATGTGGATCTGGCCAGGCGCGATCGGATTGTCGCCCGGCTGATGGAAGGTGAAGAGCACATCCACGACGAGATGCAGATGTTCGGGCCCCTGGGGGACGTCCGCGACTGCTCCGTCGACTTCTTGCACACCGAGTACCGGGGTTCTCCCGGCGTCAGCGTCTGGGTAAGCGATATCACGGACAGAAAGCGGGCGGAAGAAGGGCTTGCGCAGGCACACCGGAACTTGGCGGCCATCCTCGACAACCTTCCCGACGCGGCTTTCGTCATCGACAGCGACGGTGTGGTCACCCACTGGAACCGGGCGGCCGAGGCCATGACCGGCGTCAAGGCCGAAGACATCATCGGCAAGGGGAACTTCGAAACCGGAGTCGCGTTTTACGGCACGAGGCGCCCGATCATCGCCAACCTCGTGGACAAGTCCGAAGACGAGATTGCCAGAAACTACGAGGGGTTACGGCGTGACGACGCTATAGTCCACGGCGAGACGGTCATAACTCCCCCCGCAAGGGGCGGAAACCACTACGTGCAGGCTCGCGCCAGCGCGCTCCGGAATGCCGAAGGCCGGATCCTTGGGGCTGTCGAGATCGTCAGCGACCTGAGCGTGCACAAACGTATCGAGGAGGAGCTGGCTGCTGCCACCGACGCGGCTGAACGGGCAGGGCAGGCGAAGGCCGATTTCCTGGCGAATATGAGCCATGAGATCCGTACCCCGATGAATGCCATCATCGGTCTGACGCACCTTGCCCTCAAGACTGACCTGAACCCCCGCCAGCGCGACTACCTGGAGAAGGTGAGCCAGTCCAGCCAGCATCTCCTGGGGATCATCAACGACATCCTCGACTTTTCCAAGGTGGAGGCTGGAAAGCTCGACATCGAAACAACTGATCTCGACCTCGAGTCAGTACTGCAGAACGTCGTCAACCTGGTCGCCGAGAAGATCAAGACCAAGGAGCTCGAGCTCTACTGCAGGGTTGGGCCGCACGTCCCCAACTACCTGGTCGGCGACCCGCTACGACTCAGCCAGATCCTTGCCAACTACGCCAACAACGCCGTGAAGTTCACCGAGACCGGTGAGATCGGCATTTCGGTGAGCCTTGTCGAGGACACCGGCCAGGCGGTCGTTCTCCGTTTCGAGGTCCGTGACACCGGCATAGGCCTTACCGAGAGCGAGAAGGCGAAGCTGTTCCAGACCTTCCAGCAGGCCGATACCTCCACAACGCGGAAGTACGGTGGCAGCGGGCTTGGGTTGGCGATTTCCAAGAAGCTCGCCGAACTGATGGGGGGCGACGTCGGGGTCGAGAGCGTGCCCGGAGAAGGATCTACCTTCTGGTTCACCGCCAGGCTCGGCAAGGGCGAGCGGAGGCGTACCCTCACGCCAGTCTTCGACCTGAACGGTCGCCGCGTGCTGGTGGTCGACGACAACGACAACGCTCGCCAGATCGCGTCAGAGCTGCTTTCGGGTTTCACACTGGAGGTAGAGACGGCCGCCAGCGGGGCGGACGCGTTGAGCGCAGTGGAACGATCCGATGCCGCGACCGAGCCATTCGACCTGGTCCTCCTTGACTGGAAAATGCCGGAGATGGACGGGGTGGAGGTCGCAAGGCGGATCGGCGAAATGACGCTCTCGTCGCCCCCGCGCATGATCATGCTCACCGCTTACGGTGAAGAAGACGGCCTTAGGAGCGCGTCCGGTACCAAGATCGAAGCGGTGCTTGCGAAACCGATAGCTCCCTCGGAACTGTTCAACTGCATAACGAAGACGCTGGCCAACGGGTCCCGCGAATCGTACTCGGCGGGGGAGCCGGGAGGCGGTGCGCGGGGTGAGGACGTCCGGTGGATGTCCGAGGCGAAGAATGGCGAAGGGCGTGGCCCGGGACAGGAGGATGGGCAGCCAGCAGGGCAGGAGGGCAGCCGCCCCGCCGAACGGGGGTATGCGGTACTGCTTGTGGAGGACAACGACCTCAACCAGCAAGTGGCCAGCGAGCTGATCGAGGATGCCGGGTTCGGCGTGGAGATCGCGGCGAACGGCAAGATCGCCGTTGATCTGGCCTGCCGGCGCGCTTACGACGTCATCCTCATGGACATGCAAATGCCCGTGATGGACGGCATTACCGCCACGACGGAGCTGCGCCGGCTGGGAATCACAACACCGATTGTCGCGATGACGGCGAACGTTCTTCAGGCTGACCGCGACGCCTGTGAAGCCGCTGGCATGAACGACTACCTCGCAAAGCCAATCGACCCCGAGGCGCTGACGGCTATGCTCGACAAGTGGATCGGGGCGGCGCCGGTCGCGGTCGCATCCGCTCCCGCCAGGTCGATCGCCGCCGGCACCTTGAGCACGGAACCCGGAAGGCCGGATGGGGAGTATGGCCGGTCGTCCGGAGATCACCTGCCTCCCCCTGCTGCGCCAGGCGAGGATCCCGCCGGAGTGGCGCCGCAACTGCAGCTTCCAGACGTTGCCGGGCTGGATACTGCGCTCGGACTGTCACATGCTGCAGGAAAGGTTTCTCTCTACATGGACCTGCTGTCCAGGTTCGCAGCCGGCCAGACAGGTGCCGCTCAGGCCATGCGGGCCGCTCTGGAAGGGGGATTGCGTGAAGACGCTGAGCGGATCGCCCACACCCTGAAGGGAGCGGCTGCCACCATCGGCGCCGGCGCCGTGGCGCAGTCCGCAGAGATAGTAGAAACGGCAATCCGGGATGGTGCGGAGCCTGATGCCGTCATTACCCTCCTGGACGACTTCGAGCCGCTGCTCGACGAGCTGACGGAAGCGCTCAGCGCCCCCTGGGTGCCGGCCGGCCGCCGGCCCGATGTTGCCGGCCTGACGGGGAGCGGGATTGATCCGGAGAGCGTGCGCGGGGTGTGCCGCGGGCTCGTGGCGCTGCTGGCCGCCGGCGACACCGAAGCTTTGGAGGTACTGGAGGCCGAGACGGACCTTCTTCGTGCCGCATTCCCGGCAGAGTACGACGTGCTGGTGGCGCAAGTGCGCAGCTTCGACATGGAACGGGCGGCAAGCACGTTGGATGAGGCAATATCACAAAGAGGTTACCTATGATGCCCGAAGGGAATGCCATCGAGAAATCGACCGTTTTGGTAGTCGACGACACGCCAGACAACCTGGAGCTGATGAGCGGGCTGCTCAAAGACCGCTACAGAGTGCAGGTGGCCAAGTCGGGCGAGAGGGCGCTCGCCATCGCCTTGGCGGAGCCGCATCCGGACTTGATCCTGCTCGACATCATGATGCCGGGCATGGACGGTTACGAAGTCTGCCGTCACCTGAAAGCCGAAGCAGTCACCAAGTTCATCCCCGTAATCTTCCTCACCGCAAAGGCGGCAGTGGAGGACGAGAGGATGGGGCTGGAAATGGGCGCGGTCGACTACGTGACAAAGCCGATAAGCCCGCCGATCGTCCTTGCCCGGGTGGCCACGCACCTGAAGCTGAAGGCCAGTGCCGACTTCCTGCGCGACAAGGCAGCTTTCCTGGAGCAGGAGGTTGCCAGGCGCACGAAAGAAGTGGCCGCAATCCAGGACGTTGCCATCCTCGCCCTGGCCGCGCTGGCCGAGACGCGAGACGCCGATACCGGCGCTCACATTCGCCGGACCCAGCACTATGTGAAAGCGTTGGCAGTGCAGCTGAGCCAGGATCCCCGATTCTCAACCGAGCTCGACAACGACCGGATATCGATGCTTTTCAAGTCGGCGCCACTACACGACATAGGCAAAGTGGGGATCCCCGACCGCATCCTACTCAAGCCCGGACGCCTGGAGCCGAAGGAGTTCGAGGTCATGAAGCGTCACTCGCGTCTCGGATACGACGCACTGGAGCAGGCTGAACTGGCCCTGGGTGCCGAGGTCGCCTTTCTTTCGTGCGCCAAGGAGATCGCGCTCAGCCATCACGAGAAGTGGGACGGAACAGGCTATCCTGACAGGCTCTCAGGCACGACCATACCGCTTTCAGCCCGGCTTATGGCGGTAGCGGATGTGTACGACGCGCTGATCAGCCGGCGGGTGTACAAGGATGCGATTCCGCACGAGGAAGCCGTTAAGATCATCCTGGACGGCAAGGGCAGTCACTTCGACCCCGCCCTCGTCGATGCATTCGACATCCTGCAAGACGAGTTTGCAACAATCGCCAGCCGGTACAAGGACTCCAATTTCGACCTTTTCATGGCGAGGGTCAAGCAGTTCGCAGCGGAGAGCGAAACCTTCAACTGGTAAGAGCCTCAGCGGATAGGGAGGTTGGATCAGGGAGTCGTTCATCCAGGCGAGTAGGGCAAGGCGGAGGAACGAGAACGTCCGGTGGACGTTCGAGTACAGGACAGGGGCGAAGCCACGCAAAGCCCGGCCGGAAGGCCGGTGCAGGCTGGAGTGCCTGACTGCGCAAACGTCCGGTGAACGTTTGCGTGGAAGGCATGGCGAAGCTCGATTCCCCAACGCAGCAATGCGACGCCTGGAGGGCGACGAGCCCGAGATCCCTATCCGCTGAGGCTCTAAGGCGGGCTACAGCCCGTACTCGGCACGCTCGATCAGCTCAAGCTGCATTTCCTTGTTCAGCGTGACGAAATAGGCGTTGTAGCCGGAAATCCGCACAAGCAGGTTGCGATAGTTCTCGGGATGCGCCATCGCGTCACGGAGCGTCTCCGAGGTGACCACGTTCATCTGCATCTGCATGCCGCCGAGTTGGAAGTAGCTCTTCACATACGCGGCCATCGTGTCGACAATCTGCTCGCGGCTCTCACCGGCCGCGGGCACGACCTTCACGTTGAAGGCGATGTTGTTGGGCATGTTCGCAGGGTCGAGCTGGGCCACATCGCGCATGTTGTCGAGCAAGCTGACCGAGGCTGCGCTCTGGGGGGTGAGGCCCGGGGTGAAAGGCTTTCCCGCTAGCCGCCCGGAGGGCAGCGCCCCCGCCAGCGTACCGAAGGAGACATGGGTCGACATCGACCAGAAACCCGCCCTGTAGCGGCCGCCCCGGTAGTTCACGTAGCCGTCGTAGATCTCCTGGACCATCTTCGTGATCCGGTTGCCCATGGCAACGGCATCGGCATTGCCCGAGCCAAAAAGCCCTACCTTGTTCCTTACCAGGGCCAGCAGCTCGCCGTCGTGGGCGAAGTTAGAATCCACAGCCCGCTTCAACTCGGTAAAGCCGACCCGGCAATCGGCAAAGACAAGCTTGTCGATCACGAGCATCGAGTCGATGACGTCGGCAAGACCGATACAGGCCGCGCCGGAGCTGTTGTACCGGGCGCCCCCGTAGGTGACGTCCCTGCCCTTCTCGATAGTGCCGTCGATGAGCGAAGACAGCATCGGCGTCGGGCGGAGCGCCTGGTGCGCCCTCCCGAGCATCTCGTTGTACCGGATCGACTGGTCGACCAGGAACGCTAGCTGCGTGCGGAAGGCCTCGAAGAAATCCTCGAAGCAGGCGAAGTCGCCCGCCTCGACCGAGCCGGTGTCCGGCCCCACCTTCCAGTCCATCAGCGGGTGCCGCCCGTTGTTCAGCGCCATCTCCAGGGCGGCCACCAGACTGAGCATCTGGAAGTTGGTATGGCCTATGTGCTTGCCCGACAGCGTGGGCTCCACGCAGCCCGTGGCCGACCAGTTACGGACGTCCTCGGGGGCTGCACCGTAACGCTCCAGCGCGGCGAAGATCGCCTGGTCGTTGTGGAGCGACGGCGTGGCGGCCGTGATCAGGTTGACCTCGCAGAGGCGCTTCAGGTACGTATCGCTGTTCTTTCCGGGGTGGAACCGGGCATTTACGTTGGGGTCCCGCAGGCTCAGCATCTCGGTGGCCTTGAGGAAGATGTAGGTCATGTCGCACACCGCGTCCTCGTCCTCGGGCGTCACCCCGCCGAGGGTGATCGCCTGGTCCGAGGAGCTGCCGCCGAAGTAGTGGTTGGAGACGTCGGGAGTGAGCGGCAGGTGGTCAGTGCAGCGCAACATCAGGTCGCCGACCAGTTCGAGGGCCCTCTTCACGTAAGCTGCTATGTCGGCCAGCGAGTCAATGCCGGCCAGGTCCGCCTCGAAGTACGGCTGGAGACACTGGTCGAGCCGCCCCATCGACAAGCCCGCGTTCGTGCTCTCCATATGGAGCCCCACCCAGGTGATCCACATCGCGTTCACGGCCTCGTCGAGGCTGCGTGCGGGGCCGACGACAACCTGGGCACATATCCCGGCAAGCCGCTCCAGCTCACCGCGCCGGGTCGGATCGTTCTCGGCAGCGGCCAGGCGCGCGGCCTCGGCAGCGAGATTCCGCGAGTAGGCGGCCAGGCCCTCCAGCGCCAGGATGAACGAACGCCGGTGTACGTTGCGGTCGTGCTCGCCCGGATCCGCGGCAATCGCCGCCTCGATCTCCGCGACTATCCCGGAGGTGCCAAGACGCAGGATCTTCGGGAAGTCGGGGATGGTATGCGATATCGTGGCCGCCTTCCAGTTGAAATAGACCGCGAAACGGTCGTCGATCCGCTGGCCCAGAGGCGAGCCATAGTTGTCGCGTACCCACTCCTTGAAGTTGCGGTGCAACCAGTACGGGAAGACGTCCTTGTGGAGCAGTTCCCGCGTCTCCTCGGATATCCCGTAGGGCTGGAGGGCCCGATGCGGCACGGTCAACAGCTCGCTCCAGATCATCGTGCCGTGGCCCTCGGGATAGACCACGACTCCGGTCTCCTTCGTCGTGGTCGTCCCAGCTATGAGGTCGTCCGGGTGAATGATCGGCCGACGGTTCGCCATCAGGTACTTATACGCTAGGGCCTTTCGCATCACCGGATGCCACGGGCGGCCATGCTCGTCCACTTCGAAGCCGTGGGTGCGATGCCACTGCGTGACGAGGCGGGGCAGTTCCGGGCACACCTCAGCGTCGAGCTCGAGATGGCGCTCGAGGAAGCGGGCGAGGCGCGGGAAGTCTTCAAGCGAGTACACGCTGAGGTAGGGGTCGTCGAGCAACTTGACGCCGGGATCGACTGGCGTAGCCGACAGGCGGGTACTGGCCCGAACCTGCATCCGGCCGGCGAGGTCCGGATCGGTCCTGCCCGCGCGCTCACGCCGGATGGCGTCGTCCGCTGCCTTTTCCCTGAGCATCGTCTTCACCTGCCTCTTGGCGATGGCGAGCGAGATCAGGTAGATGAACATCAGGAGCCCGGTCGAGCTGCCCTCCGTGTAGAAGTCGTTCTTCAGAAGCATGAACACCTGATCGGTCGTCGTCCCGGTGAGGAAGGACCGGACCTTCCTGCCCGTCTTGAACACAAGCACGCAGTCAGCGTCCTCCGGTACCCCGCTCATTGTCCTGGCATGGCCGTCGCGAAAGCGTATCGCCGCCGAGACCGAGGCGGATCGTGTGCGGACGCCGATCGTCACACCCAACCACCCGTCTACGCCGCGTAGCTGTTCGCGAAGGCGTGGGATGTGGTTGTAAGAGGTAGCCAGCGCTCCCAGAAGCGCCCGCACGAATAGATGCGTCGCGCCACGCGGCCGGTGGCGCTGTCGCGGGCTCGGTACCGGAGGGTGGTACGGCACCGGAGTGGACGCGGGGTCCGTGGCGGGCGCGTCAACGGGGGAGTGAACAGGAGCTGCCAGCGTCACGGATACCTCACTTTTCGGGCAGTCACGCCTTCCCGGGCAGTCACGCCGCTTCTATCCCGTACTCGGCCAAGCGGGCGCGAAGGTCCGAGACGGCGTCGTGCGGCAGCCAGGCTCGCATGGCGGGCTGCGCGGCGAACTCGTTGACGGCCCCGATCTTGGTTATCTTGTCGACCCATGTAGGGTTGTAATCGAGAAGGCGCACCCGGCGTACCTCGTGAGCGAGCAGGAAGCCGCCAATGGCCAGAACATTGTCCTCTGTGTCGGTGATCCCGGGAACGAGCGGGACCCGGGCCAGCAACTCCACATCTCCGGCCGCCGCGAGAGCCGCCAGGCGCGCGAAGTTCCCGAGGATCCGGTCGTTCGCCACGCCGCAGTACTTCCGGTGGACCACGGGATCGAGCAACTTGATATCGTAATAGACCGTATCGACATGCGGCAGTACGTAGCGCTCGAACCTCTCCCAGGCGAACTCCCCCGCCGTCTCGGCCAGGGTGTGGATACCCTCGGCCTTGCATTCGCCGGCAAGCTCACC
Organism: Actinomycetes bacterium; assembly: GCA_021816935.1. Classification (GTDB taxonomy): domain Bacteria; phylum Actinomycetota; class Acidimicrobiia; order Acidimicrobiales; family JAMCPL01; genus JAKAWR01. The sequence goes on along the minus strand of JAKAWR010000004.1, from coordinate 164,990 downwards.
GAGGAACCTCATGTGCAGGGTCGGCTCTCCGCCGGAAAACGTCACCCCGCCACCGGACGCTTCGTAAAACGGCTTATCCCGCAGCAGAGTGGCCATGATATCGCCGGCTAAGGCAGGCCGCCCGACGCGGGCGAGCGCTCCCGGCGGGCAGGCATCGACGCAGGCGAAGCAGAGGTCGCACGCCGCCCGGTCGACCAAGCCGGGGTTACGCCGGTTCAGCGCGCGCTGCGGGCACGCTGGGATGCACCGGCTGCACCCCGAACCCGCTATGCAGACGGTAGCGTCGAATGACAGTTCGGGGGTTGCCATGCGGCTCTCCGGGTTGTGACACCAGACGCAGGAGAGGGGGCAGCCCTTGAAGAACACCACCGACCGGATACCCGGGCCGTCGTCCAGAGCGTTCGTCTTCACGTCGAGAAGCATCGGGGCACGCTGGGAGCGTTGTGCCTGAGCCTGAGCCGTAGCCGGCGTTGCACTTGACATCGTGACCACCAATCATAGAGCCTCGGGGGGCAAGGAGCTCAGCGGTCGGTAAGGGCCCGTGTCATAATTAGTGGGATGATATCCGGCGAGTCAGGGGCGTCATCTGGCAAGGATGCGCAACAGTCCGGTGGACTGTTGCGGGACAGGCATGGCGAAGCACATTGTATGCATGTACCAGGGAGTACATCGAGGACGAGGACACAGCCAGGGGCGTCATCTGGCCGTCGGGATCGCTCAATTAATTATGACACGGGCCCTAAGACCAGTTCGAGCCCGGCAAAGGCGAACGCCGCAGGCGCTACCCGCCGAGTAGCATCGCACCACCCGGTGGACACTACACTGGCTCGGTGGCAGGCGGAGAAGAACAGTGCCGGCGAGCCGTTGCACGGGCGGCGTCTCGGATCGCCTCTTCTCCGACTTGGCTGGTGGCGTTCGCAGCAGCGGTCGTGCTGCTCGCGGCGTATGGCCTGATCTTCTGGTGGTCGAACGCTCAGTTCGGGGATCTGCAGGTGTACATGGGGGCAAGCCACGCCGTGCTGAAAGGCCAGATGCCTTACGACCAGCCATTCGGCACGTCTCACCTCGACGCCACCTACCCGCCTTTCGTATTCCTGGTTATGAGCCCGCTGTCTGCGCTGCCTTTTCACCTGGTCGAATACCTGTGGCCCGCCGCGAGCGCCGCCGTTCTCGTGGCCGTGTTCTCCATGGCGCTACGCGATGTCTTCACGACCGGCACCATCGCACGAAACCGCTGGCGCCGCCTGGTCGTTGCCGCGCTCCTGGCCGGTCTTGCCATCAGCGCCGTCGAGCCCGTTCGTTCCAATTTCACGCTGGGCCAGATCGACGTCCTGCTTGTCGGCCTGGTTGCAACCGATGTGCTGCATCGCAAGAGCCCTGCCCGCGGCATCCTAACCGGCGTCGCCGCGGCGATAAAGTTCACCCCGCTCATTTTCGTCGTCGTCTTCATTGTCGACAACGACCGGCGCGCCGCGGTGCGCGCCGCGGTGACATTCGTCGTTCTCACGGTGGCAACTTGGACTCTCCTCCCCGCCGACGGCGCGCGTTATTTCCTGCATTTCCCTACCGAGGAGAAGCACATCGGGCCAGCTTCCTACGTAGGCAACCAGGCCTGGACAGGCATCATCGCCCGCCTGCACATAACCAGCCCGGCCTCCACGATCCTCTGGGTCGCGCTAAGCCTGGCTACGCTGGCTACGGCGGCCCTCCTCGCCCGCCGCCTCCTGCAGGCACAACACCCGCTCACCAGCGCTCTGCTGGTCGTGGCAATCGCCGGGTTGCTCATCTCCCCCATTTCCTGGAGTCACGAGTGGAGCTGGCTCGCCCTTGCGCCGGTCGTGCTGTTCGGCACGCCAGGTGGGCTCGGCCTGCACGAAAGACGTACACCGGGAGCGGCACTCTGGCTCCTGCTCGCCGTGGCGATCTCGGGACTTTACTGGTGGAAAAGTCATGGGATCCCACTCGGTCCGCTGGCACCCGTCGCCGGCGACTCGCTCGCGACATCCGCCATCGCCCTTATCGGGATCTGGGCATGGGACGGTCGACGGGCAGGCTCTACGCCCGCCGCTGGTCGGAAGAGAACCTCGCTGGCACCCAGGGGGTTGCTGGACGAGGCGCCCGAACCGGAGCAACAGGGCGCGACCTGGTAAGGTCGATACCGATCATGCATCGACCGGCCGGCTTGATGCCACCTTCCGAACCCGAGTCTCCCCCGGGACTCGATCTACCCGCAAGACCCGAACCACGCGTCGCGCCTGTCACGGGCGCCAGCAAAGCGCACCCGTCTCTTCGTGACAGGGTTGCCCTGGTCGCAAAGCCGTCCCTCCGACCCGCCGGAATCGCCGTCGCGTCCCGGATCGGCGTGCTGCTTGTCGCCGGAGCGCTCTCGATGGTCACAAAACAGTCGCTCGGGAACGAGATCACCTCATGGGACAGCCAGTGGTACCTGGCGGCTGCCAAGGGATACCCCCACTACCTGCTACCCGGTCACGGGAATGCAGCTCAGTCGGCTCTCGGCTTCTTCCCTGCGCTGCCCCTACTGATACGGTTCACACACTTCATACTGACGATCGACTATACGAGATCCGGCCTACTGGCAACCTTTGCCACGAGTATCACCGCGGCAATAGCAGTGTGGTGGCTGCTGCGCGAAACCGAGGACGCCGAAGCGGCAGACAGGGGAACGGCGCTGGTCCTTTTCTCCCCAGCCTCATTCGTTCTGAGCATGATCTACGGTGAGGGGCTACTCATCACGACGTGCGCTCTCGCCTTCCTGGCGCTCAAGAGGCGACGCTGGGCACTGGCCGGCCTATTCGCCGCGCTGGCGGGAGCCACCGATCCACTCGGCGTTCTCATGATCGTGCCGTGCGCGGTTGCCGCCTGGACCGCCATTCGCGATCACCGCGACCGCACGTCGTGGGCTGCGGTAGCTCTCGCGCCGCTCGGCGTCCTTGCCTTTTTCGCATATCTCTGGGTAGAAGTGGGAACGCCTCTTGCCTGGATCATAACGCAGCGGCGAGGCTGGCAGGGTGGCGTACCCGCGGCAAGCATACCGGGGGTATTCTCATGGCTCTTCCTGCACGGATTCAACAACATCAACGGTACGGTCAAGGCATCAAGCGCAATCGTGGTTCTGCTGCTGTTCTTCCTGTTCATCCGGGTAAGACCCGGCGCCGTCATGACAAGTTTCGTACTTGCAATACTCGCGGTAGGAGCAGCATCGCCGGTCATCGGCTGGACTCCGCGCGTGGCCCTTAGGGCTTTCCCCCTGCTTGCCCTGCTCGGAGCCCGCATGCCCCGGCGATGGTTCGGTCCGGCAGTCGCGGTGTCGGCAATCCTGATGGCCGTGCTTGCCATCGTGACATGGGGTCCGGCAAGCCCGCCCTTCACCCCGTAACCGTAAGCCATAACCTACCTACTCGCCACACCGAGCCGGTGTTTGCCGTGCTCGGTGTCCGAGCCCGACCTGCCGGAGCGTAGCGCCCGGTGCCCGTTGGCCTGGCTCTCTGAAAGTGGAGTCCACCCTTCATGCGGTTCCGAGGACCCAGGATGGGGCATGGAGGACAGTCGGGTCTTCGAATCTGTTCCCCCTTCAGATCCGAAGACCCGTTATTTATGAGACGGTGCACTGGGTTCAGGAGGGTCCTCGCCTGTTCCACGGTTCAGCTCCCGGGGTCCGAATTTGATCTGGAGGCGGCTACACTATGATTACGCTCCATGCAGATTGAACACGTAGGTATCGTTGGGGCCGGTATCATGGGAACGGGTGTTACCGAGTGCGTTGCGAAGGGCGGCTTGAACGTCGTTACGAAGTCGCGCTCGCGGTCCACTGCAGATGCCATGCTTGCCGGTATAGAGAAATCCCTTGCCAGGCAGCTCGACAAGGGAAAGATCACGCCGCAAGAGCAGGAGGCGGTTTTGTCGCGCATCACGGTCACGTCCGACTTCTCCGACTTGGCCGGCTGCGACATCGTCGTCGAGTCCATAGTCGAGGATCTTGAAGCGAAGAGACATATTTTCCTGGAGCTGGACCGGGTGTGCAAGGAAGAGGCCGTCCTCGCGACGAACACATCCACATTGCCAGTCGTCGAGCTGGCAATGGAGACCGGCCGGCCGGATCGCGTCTGCGGCATCCATTTCTTCAATCCGGCACCGGTGATGGAGCTGGTCGAAGTCGTAAAGCCGATCACAGCGTCCGAGGAGACGATCGAGACGGCCATTGAGCTGGCTCGTGCGTGCGGGAAGAACCCGGTCGTGGCACAGGACCGGGCAGGTTTCATCGTCAATGCCCTGCTCTTCCCGTACCTGAACAATGCGGTCAGGATGCTCGAGCAGGGAGTGGCGGTCATGGAGGACATAGACTCGGCAATGAAGGGGGGCTGCGGTTTCCCCATGGGGCCGTTTACGTTGCTCGACCTCGTGGGAATCGACACCTCGACCGCGATCCTCGATGCGCTCTACGATGAATATCGCGATCCTAACTATGCAGCCGTACCGTTGCTGCGGCGGATGGTGGCCGCCGAACTGCTCGGCCGCAAGTCGGGAAGGGGGTTCTACGACTATCACGACCACTGACCCCTTCACGCCCACTGACCCCCCCGGGAGCGCTGATCGGCGGGCGGGCACGCGCCCACCTTCGACCCCGCTGGAAGGCGACGGGTCCCCGGGTGCGGGAGGAGACACCAAGACCAACACTGGAGCGCAGGGGGAAGCCGTGGCGCCGGCTGCCACGGGCGCCACGAGACTCGCAAGGTTGGCGCAACGCGACAAGCCGTGGGTGATGCGGACATATTCCGGCCACACGAGCGCGCGCGCCTCCAACGAGCTCTACCGGATGAACCTGGCCAAGGGTCAGACCGGCCTTTCCATCGCCTTCGATCTTCCCACCCAGACCGGCTACGACCCCGATGCTCCCGAAGCCCGCGGCGAGGTGGGCAAAGTCGGCGTACCGGTCGTCCACCTGGGTCACATGGGCGAGCTGATGGACTCGATCCCTGTCGAGCGAATGAACACCTCCATGACGATCAACGCCACGGCACCGTGGCTACTCGGCCTCTACGCCGCGCACGCCATGCGAGCCGGAGCGGCGCTCGATTTGCTCACCGGAACCACTCAGAACGACATCTTGAAGGAGTACCTTTCGAGAGGCGCTTTCATCTTCCCTCCCAAGGACAGCCTGCGCCTCACGGTGGACGTGATCGTATACACCTTCAGGAACATGCCGAAGTGGAATCCGGTCAACATCTGCGGCTACCACCTGCAGGAAGCAGGCTCCACCTCGGTTCAGGAGATCGCGTACGCACTCGCGAACGCGGTCGATGTCCTCGACGCAGTACGAGCGTCGGGCCAGATCTCCCCCGACGAGTTTCCCGGAGTCGTCGGGAGGATATCGTTCTTTGTAAACGCAGGCATCCGTTTCGTCGAGGAGGTCTGTAAGCTTCGGGCCTTCGCCCGCAACTGGGACCGGATCTGCCTCGAGCGCTACGGCGTCGCCGATCCGGCGCTGCGGAGGTTCAGGTACGGCGTACAGGTCAACTCGCTCGGCCTGACGGAGGCCCAGCCGGAGAACAACGTCGCTCGCATTATGCTGGAAGCTCTCGGAGTGACTCTTTCACGCGACACGAGAGCGCGCGCGATCCAGCTGCCGGCTTGGAACGAGGCCCTCGGGCTACCGCGCCCCTGGGACCAGCAGTGGTCGCTCAGGATGCAACAGGTGCTCGCCTACGAGACCGACCTGCTGGAGTACGGTGACATTTTCGAAGGTTCGCACGTGGTCGACGCACTCACCGCGGAGATCGAAGAGGCATCCTGGGTCGAGCTGCAGGAAATAGTATCGGTCGGGGGAGCCTTCCATTCGGTGGACACCCTGAAAACAAGGCTTGTGGCCAGCCAGCAGGAACGCGTGTCCCAGATCGCGTCGGGCGAGCGCCCCGTCGTCGGCGTGAACGCCTTCACTGAAACGGAGCCGTCCTTCCTGGCCGCGGCTGGCGGCATCCCGACGATCGTCCGGGTAGATCCTGCTGTGGAGGATGCGCTCAGGGACGACCTGGTGCAATGGCGGAGGAAAAGGGACGGCCACACGGTCGACCGCGCACTCGACGCTCTCCGGAGGTCCGCCGGCGCCGGAGTCAACGTCATGGACCCCACGATCGAGCTCGCCCTTGCGGGAGGTACCACCGGAGAGTGGGCGGGCGCTCTACGTGAGACCTTCGGCGACTACCGGGCCCCTACGGGGATCGCCAGCACCAACCGGGCGCCCGCAGGGCCTGCCCGGCGGCGGGAGCTTGACGGTGCGTCGGCCCGTACCGGGAATTTCGCATCCAGGTACGGGCGCGCCCCGAGGATGCTCGTGGCGAAACCGGGGCTCGACGGTCATTCCAACGGTGCCGAGCAGGTAGCACTGGCCGCTCGGGACGCCGGCTTTGAGGTTATCTACCAGGGAATACGGTCGACGCCGGCCCAGATTGCTCAGGTGGCCAGGGACGAGGACGTCGATATCGTCGGCATCTCTATACTTTCCGGCAGCCACATGGAGCTCGTTCCGGAGATCATCCGGCTGATGCGGGAAATGAAGGTGGCCGCCCCGGTGGTGGTCGGGGGCATCGTGCCGGACGGCGATGTGAAGGCCCTGGTTGCCGCCGGGGTCAGCAGGGTTTACACCCCGAAGGACTTCCTACTCGGCCAGATCATGTCAGAGATGGCCGACCTCGCGGAACAAAACGCCTCGTCCGCAGTCCCGGTAAACGTCCCCATTACTGGGGTGCACGAAATGAAATGACGATGATCTCGGTATTGGCGGCGCTTCCCTGAATCACGTCAACGGTGGCAACAATGGCTGTCCCGGTGGGATTCCAGGAACCCTCAGCACAGATCACCCTGAGGTTGGGAGTGTCCGGCGTATTGAAGTAGGTGGCCCGGACAGCGTGCGATCCGTTGGGCGACATCAGCCACCAGTCGGTGCGAAGCGTCTTGCCCCACTGGCTGGAGGGCGTGAATTGTTCTCCCCGGCTGCTTATCCAGGCAATATGCCTGCCGGAGGGGCTCAGCGCGGCATGTTCGTTCCAGGTGGAGGTATCAGGGGTGAGCAGTGTTGCGGGCGCACTGCTTTGCGGGTTCCATTCCCAGATACCCAGAGCGCAGCCTCGGCAGGAGTACTGGTACGGGCTGTCCATATTCGAAGAGAACACAATTGTGCCCCCGCCTGTCACGACGTGCGTTTCGTAAAAAGCGGCGGGGGTTGCGGGCCCGGGCCTGTATACATGCTGATCGGCAAGGGTGGGCATACCGGCACTATTCACGGAGAAAACTGCCGTGTGTATATCCCACTGGCCACGATGCAGCAGCCCGCGGAGGCCGCTGAGATGATCATAGGCCGCCCATACCAGCTCCTTCCCGTTGGGGGAGAACTGGGGATGCAGCACGGCTTCGCCGCGCCGGGTGGAGGTGAGCTTCCATGCATGCCGACCGTTCGGAGTGATTGCCCACAGGTCGTTGTTGAAACCCGCGCCGCCCTGTGACAGATGAGGAGAGATCGGGCCCAGCGACGGGTTCTGCCCTTCGAACACTATCAAGCGACCATTGGGATCCCACACGGGCACGTCATTGCTCAAGTGCGGGACGAGCGGATTGTCGCAGGTAATACAGCGTTGCCCTGTACCGTTACCGTTCATGACATAGATATCAGCGTACCTGGTTCCGTTGACAACGTGATCGAGCATGCTGTACGCGATCATGCCCTCGGGACTCCATGAAGCTCGACCTCCGTAACGCGAAACAAGCACGTGTACGGATCCGACCGGCGATCCGAGCCAGCCGCCGGGCGGAACAGATAACGCTGAAACGGCCGGAGCGCCAGTGGACCCCGGCTGGGTGGACGGTGCCGGGACTGTCTTGTGGTCAAAATGGCCGCAACCGGTCAACAGTACAACGGCACTCAGAAGTATGGCCGCGGTCATTCTCATCTGGTCCACTCCAATGCCTCCAGCCTATCAGGCATCCCTGCCGGAGAGATCCTGGTTCGCGGCGTCCATGGCGGCAGTTGGGCCACGCTCGAGAAGGATCGCGAGAGCCTCGGCGGCCCGCCTGACCCCCTCTCGATGAAGCTCCGCATCGCGTCCGGCTGGTCGTGACAGAACATATCTTGCACCGGCTGCGCTGGATGGCGGCTTACCGATGCCGATCCTGACACGCCAGAACCCGGAGGAACGAAGGTGGGCCTGGATGGAGCGCAGTCCGTTATGGCCCGCGGCTGCACCGCCGGACTTCACCTTGACCCTGCCAGGCGCTAGATCGAGGTCGTCATGCACCACGACGATGAGCGACGGATCACCGGCCGTATAACGTTGGGCAAGGGCGCGGACCGCCAAACCGGACTCGTTCATGAAGACGGTCGGAACGGCAAGCACGAGCGGCGCCTCCGGGCCGCTTGCAGCCAGATCCGCAGCCATGTCGAAAGGGTGGCCGCGCCATACCCTCGCACGGAGCGCCCGTTCCTTCCTGAGGTCGGCCCCTAGCCTGCCGACGAGCAAGTCCACGGCGTCTGCCCCCGCATTGTGCCTCGTCTCTTCGAACTCAGCTCCCGGATTGCCCAGCCCGACCACCACAACGCAGGCGACCCCATCGGCGGGGCCGGTGCGCCGTATCAGTCGCCGGGAATGCGCTAGACCGCGCAAGGGGCGGGCCAGCTCATCACCTCACCGGCTAGCCCGCGTCCGATGCCTCTGCGGCGCCGTCTCCGTCGCCTGCGGTCGAACCGGGACCGGCCTGAGCGGCTTCTCCCTCCGCAGCACCCTCGCCGGCAGCGCCCTTCGCTCCCTCCTCCTCTTCGGCTCCACCCTTGACGCCGCGAGGTATGAGCCCTACCACCACAGTTGTCTCGGAGTCGGTCACCAGCTCGACTCCCTCGGGTACCTCGACGTCGCTGAGCCTCAGCGCACTCCCCATGTTCAGGTCCTCGATGTCGAGAACGAGAGATCGGGGGATGGCTGCGGGGCGCGCCCTCACCTGCGCCGAAAAAATCTGCTGGTCAACTATCCCGCCGGCCATGTGCACCTTCGCGGCATGCCCGCTCAGGGCAATCGGCACGTCCACCACCACGGGCTTGTCGGGATCGGTCAGATGGAAGTCAACATGTATGACCGTCCCCTTCACGGGATGGCGCTGTACACCCCGCGCCATCGCAGTATAGGTACTCCCGTCCACCTTGATCGACAACAGTGCGTTCAGGCCGGCATCGCCCCCCATGGCATGCCTCAAATCTCTCGCCTCTACGGCGAGCGCCAGCGGGGCCAGATCGCCGCCGTAAAGCACGGCAGGCACCTTCCCCTCCCTGAGGAGGCGTCTGCTCGCCCTGCTCCCGCGCTCCCTACCGGTTGTTGCGTTTAACAGCATCTCTGACATAGCAAGAGGAGTTTACCATCCGGCGGAGGGTACCCCCCCGCCCGCCGCCGCTTGCGCTCCCCACCCCCGCCCACTTGGAGAATTGGGAGGTTGGCCGACGCCACCACCGGCGCCGCTTGTGCTATAATTTGTTCTCGTGAGAGAGCATTTCGCCAACCCGACGTTCTCCGGGAAGCTGCTGCTTACTTGACGGCGAGCACCCCATCGCGCTCGCCGACCCCTGAGCCAAAAGGCCAGGGGTTTTTTGTTGGGCCTGTGCAGCCTCGAAGGTCCTGGCGAGCGGAGGGGGGCGGGCGGGAGGAGCGGGAGCACGGCGGGGTCAATGGTTGGAACGACGGTTGCAAAGGAGGACCGCGGTGAGTGAGACAAGGACAGCCGGCATGGCTACGGAAGCAGGCGGCGACCCGGCATCTTCGGGCATCCAGGAACCGGAGAGGGTGATCATCTTCGACACGTCGCTCCGAGACGGGGAACAGGCCCCCGGCATCTCGCTCGACCCAGTGGAGAAGCTGGAGATCGCTGAACAGCTCGCCCGCCTGAACGTCGACTACATAGAGGCCGGTTTCCCTGTCGCCAGCCAGGGGGATTTCGAGTCCGTCCAGGCCATAGCACGCTCCGTTCACGGACCAGCGATCTGCGGGCTCTCCCGGACTCACCTCTCCGACGTAGACCGCTGCTGGGAGGCCCTGAAGGACGCCGGCAGGGCCCGCATCCACGTCTTCATCTCCACGAGCCCCCAACACATGGAGTTCATGCTGCAGATGTCGCCCGAGCAGGTTATCGAGGAGACGAGGCGAGCGGTAGCTCGCGCGAGGGAGCACACCGGCGACGTCGAGTTCAGCCCGCAGGATGCGACGCGAACGTCGTTCGACTTCCTGATCGAGGTGCTACAGAACGCAGTTGACAACGGGGCTACGACCCTCAACATTCCCGACACCGTCGGCTACGGCATCCCTTGGGAATTCGGCCGGCTGATCGGGAAGATCAGGAAGGAGGTTACGGGCGACTACGGGATCTCCACCCATTGCCACAACGACCTCGGGCTTGCGGTGGCGAACACACTGGCCGGGATCGAAGCGGGTTCACGCCAGGCCGAGGTCTGCATCAACGGGATCGGTGAACGAGCCGGGAACGCGGCGCTCGAAGAGGTGGTCATGGCCCTTCGGATCAGGGGCGACCAGTTCCCGAACGTGACGACTGGTATCAATACCGCCGAGCTTGCACGGACCTCCCGGCTGGTCTCCAGGCTGACCGGCTATCCGGTCCAGTACAACAAGGCCGTCATCGGCCGCAACGCGTTCGCCCACGAGGCGGGAATCCACCAGCACGGGGTCCTGTCCGACCGGAGCACCTACGAGATCATCGAGGCATCCACGGTCGGCCAGGAGGGGGGCCAGATCGTGCTGGGAAAGCACTCTGGCAGGCACGCCTTCTCCAGCTCGCTCGAGAAGCTCGGCTTCAAGATCCAGGGCGAGGCGCTCGACCGCGCGTTCACGCGCTTCAAGGAGTTCGCTGACCGCAAGGTGGAGATCACCGAAGCCGATCTGGAGGCGATAGTAGCGGAGGAGCTGGGTGCCGACGTCGTGGAGGGGTATGTGCTCGACGTCCTCGAGGTGTCGGGCGGTAACGCCTCCGCGCCAAAGGCCCGCGTCGTGGTGAGAAGGGGCACGGAGACCTTCGAGGCGTCGTCCGAGGGGGATGGCATGATCGACGCAGCCTGCAAGGCGATCGGAACTGCCACGTCGGTCGATGCCAAGCTCGTGGATTTCAAGGTGTCATCGGTGACGGGCGGGATCGACGCCCTTGGAGACGTGATCATCCAGATCGAATCGGGCGGAGTCAAGGTATCTGGTAAGGGCGTCTCTACAGACGTGGTAGAGGCCTCCGCACGCGCCTACCTCGCTGCGGTCAACCGGCTGGCCCGCTCCGCTCACAGGAAAGCCGCACCCGGCGGGGAGCCGCTCACCCTTGGCGTAACGCCATGACGGACGCACCCTTCGCAAGCATGAACCCGGCCACCGGCGAGGTAGAAGCCCGCTTCGAGACGTTGACCGAAGGCGAGCTGGAGAGGCGCCTCGATCTGGCGTCGATTGCCAGGAGGGAAGCGAGGCGGGAGCCCATCCGGTCGAGACGCCGGTCGATGCTCTTGGCGGCCGATCTCCTTGATGCCGAAGCGCCGGACATCGCGGCCACTATCACCCGTGAGATGGGCAAGACCTTCGCGCAGGCGAAGGGCGAGGCCGCCAAGTGCTCAACGGCCCTGCGCTTCTTCGCCGAGCATGCGGAAGAGATGCTCGAAAGCCGGCCCGCGCCATACGACCCCAAGTCGCATGTCTCCTACTCCCCTCTCGGCACGATACTTGCCGTTATGCCATGGAACTTCCCTCTGTGGCAGGTAATGCGATGTGCCGCACCTGGTTTGATGGCCGGCAATACCATCCTCCTCAAACACGCGCCGAACGTTCCGCAGACTGCGCTGAACCTTGAGAGTCTCTTCCTCAGAGCAGGTTTCCCGGAGGGGTCCTTCCAGAACCTCTTCGTCGGAACGGCAGGGGTGGGAGAGATCATCGGCGACCGCCGCGTCGATGCGGTCACCCTCACCGGGTCGGCAACGGCAGGGTCCGCCGTGGCCGCCGCCGCAGGCCGGTACCTCAAGAAGTCGGTCATGGAGTTGGGCGGCTCGGATCCGTTCATCGTCATGCCGTCGGCGGACATCGATGCCGCAGTTGACACAGCTGTGACCGCTAGGCTCCAGAACAGCGGCCAGAGCTGCATAGCCGCTAAGAGGTTCATCGTGCATCGGGGCGCTTACGAAGAGTTCAGGGGGGCCTTTATCGAGAAGATGGCGTCCGCCAGGATGGGCGACCCCTTCGCCCCGGACACCGACCTCGGCCCTCTCTCCTCGAATCGGCAGAGGGCGACGGTCGTGAGCCAGGTTGAGGGCGCGCTCGACGAGGGGGCGCGCCTCATCCTTGGCGGCGAGCTACCGGACGGCCCCGGGTTCTGGTACCCGCCCACGGTACTGGAAGCGGTCACGCCTTCGATGCGAATCTACTCCGAAGAGGTTTTCGGTCCGGTGGCGCCGTTGTATAGGGTCGAGGACCTTGACGAAGCCATCGCTCTGGCTAACGACAGCCCCTTTGGGCTCGGTGCGTCAGTCTTCACCGAGGACGAGGAGGAGATGGCCCGCTTCGCCGCTGAGATCGACACAGGCCAAGTCGCCTTCAACCTCATGGTAGCCTCCTCCCCGGAAAGGCCCTTCGGGGGCGTCAAGCAGTCGGGTTACGGGGTAGAGCTGGGCGAGCCGGGCATCCGCGAATTCTGTAGCGTAAAGGTGATCCGCCGGCCCTGACCGTGCGGCCTCGGGGGCGAGGTCGTATAGCTGCGGTTGCCCGCCCGACGCTCCTGAGAGAGAGCGCAGCATGAAGGCCGTCGCCTTGCCGCAGCGGAAACACCGCCACGTAGCCGCCTACGTCCCCATCTATCGGGTATTCCTCGTCGGCGCGCGTTCCGCACCCGGACCGAGGAAATGGGAATCGCTGTTCGCGGAGAAAGCCCCGGGCGGGGCCCAAGCCGGGCTTGCGGCCAACATGTAAACGTCGATCAGCCGCAAGAGTAGCCCGCCGGAGCGGGCTCGACGGTGATGGAGGCCATCTTGGCGCCGGGTGCAGCGGTAAGGGTCAGCATCGGAGAGCAGGGGGGCGAGGTGACGGTGGCACCCTCGGCCTGCACGACATAACCGTTCGGCTCGTCAAGCGTGGGCAGCTGGACTGAAGTGACGGCGCCGGGCGGGAAACTGCCACCCCCGACCGGTGCCGTCGACCAGGTGAACGACAGAACGTGCGTTGAGGGATCGTAGGACAGTTTCTGCGGGGTGCCCGCCACCGCCAGGGGGTGCGGCCGGACGACGGCATCCACGACGGCGGTGTGCAGGTTCGATCCTGTTGGCGGATCCGCCACTGATCCGACCATGCCACCATCGAACGACCAGAAGATCCAGGGAACGAGAGCCGAATCCAGGGAAGCCGCAAAACTGTCGATGGTGGCCGGGTTGTCGTTGCCCATCCATTCCGTAACGAGAAGGGCGCCCCCGGTCTTCGCGGACCAGCTTTCGGCGTTGGCGACCGCGCTGTTGAGGCCGGCAAGCACGTTGCCGGGATAGAGGTGGAATGCAAGCCCACTTTCGGGATCGCCTCCGGGTAGCGGAATCGACGTCTTCGAGGTCCCCATATTGAACGTAACCCACGGCTCGGCGAACACGAGGTGCGTGCCATCACCTGATCGCACGGCGGCATCACCCCGGGCTTCGAACGGGGCCATCTCGCTCGAATCGAGCGAGGGGCACCCCCCCGCGTCATAGCAGGCCACCCAGTTCGTGCCGGGCCACGGCTCGTTCATCAGCTCATAGCCGAGGATGCTCGGCTTGCCCCCCAGGTCCTCGGCGGCAAGCGACATCATGTTCGCGTAGTCCTGCTGCAACGGCACGCCGTTCGGACCGTCCACGTTGTCCCAGAAGCTCTGGAACGCCTGCTGGGTGGCGGGGTCCCCGGCGTAGTAATAGGGGAAACCGAGGTGGTTGTCCACCGCGTTGCCGGTGACGGTCATCCACGCGGGAAAACCGTCCTCGCTGCCCGGCGCGCCAACGGCAGGACCCCAGCCGTCCTGGTGGACGTCGAGGAGCGTCATTATCCCGTCGGCGGAAAGCTGGTCCACGGTCTGGGCGAGATGGTCCATATAGGCCTGGCTCACCTCGCCCGGCCCCGGTAGCGCCCCGGTGGGCAAGAGGCCGAGCCTGACAACGTCAAAGCCGTTCTCCGCCAGCCACGCCGCGTCGGCCGGTCCGAACCCGAACGCCGCCGGGTAGTACGGCACCTGCTTCTCGACCATGTTTACCCCGTGCAGGAGAAGGACTCTCCCGGTGGCGTCTACGAGCCAGCGGCCCACATGCGATACCGGCTCCACGGGCGCGCCCGTGTACGGCCCGGGGGGGCGCGCGGCGTCCGCTACGGCCTGCTGCAGGGCGTAGTAGGCGGGCTTGGGGTCATAGTTGGTCGAGAGCAACCCCCAGCCGTCACCGACGCCGTTCGTCGAGTCGGTCAGGTCGAACCATTGGAAAAGCCCTACGCCATAGCCGGCAAGAGAGGATATCATCGCGCTCAGAACCTCGGCCTGATCAAGTTCGGACCTCGGCTGGTTGTCGCCCATGAGGTTGAATATCGCGGTGATCGCCTTCTGGGCACTTGCGATCTTCGGGTTGCTGCTGGAAGGAGGGTTGAAGTCGGCCCATCCCGCCTCCTGCACGAAAATCGGTACGGACGGTCCGGCCCCGATTGCCGGCATCAGATGGTCCCGGAGGTTCGACAGCTCTGAGGTCATCACCTGGTACATGAGCTGGCCCAGGTGAAAGGCCGCACCGGAAGGCTGCGGCGGCAGCATAGCGTAGGTCCCCGGATAGAGATCGACCCCGACAAAACCAACGTCCCGCGAGAACGCCGCACCCCCGATCCTCGCCAGAGCGTCGAAGAACCGGGTATTGGGCCCCGCGCCCGGCTCGTAGGCGAAGTTGAAACCCACCACCTGATCCGGCTGCTTCACCTGCGCCGCCGCCTCCACTCCTGCTACCAGCGCGTTGTCCGCACCTGGCCAGTAGCCATCCGAATCCGTCGAGAGCCCGACGTTTGCCTCGTTCGTGACCTGGAAAATCTGCACCTGCGGTAATGCCTTCACCATCTCCTGCACCCACGCGGCGAAGGCGGCGCTGTCACCCGCCACCACCGGAGACCCGTATCGTAATGCGAGATTGATCGAGAAGCCCATGGCTACATAGGAGTTGATCGACTGCACAAGTGGCGACGGCACCCCCGATTGCCATCCGACGTACATGTGGACGGTAAACGGATTGCCGGCTGCGAGGCTTACAAGCCTGGCACCGGACTCGTCAGGCTCGACCATCGAGCCGGCCGGCACGCCGAGGTAGCCCGCGTAGCTGAACTCGCCGGGGGTCACCCCGAAGCGGATGGAAGCCGGATCCTGTTCAGGACAGCTCGGCCAACAGGAAGCATCCGGCTGCGATGTGAAATATCCGGTCACGATAATCCGCACGTTGACGGCCCGGCCCGCCGAGTTGAACACGTCCAGCCCGCCCCCCTGTCCGAGCCCGACGATACCGCTGTTGATAGCCGTCACGCCCTTGACAAAATTAAGAACGGAGGTGACGGCGCGACCTCCGCCCGCCGGCCAGAGCGTCAGGTAACCCCCCATGACCGGATCCGAAACCGTGGCGACGACGCTCGCTGCTACCACCCCGGACGGTGGCACCCCTCCCGCCTCGAGTGTCGCATCTCCACCAGCTCCGGCGATGCTGACCGCGGTGGTGCCACCGGGAACGACCGCAGGCGTGCCCACGTTGAGCGGGTCAACACGCTCTGCCGCGCACGTTGGCGGCACCGCCTTCGACGGGTAGCAGAGGGTGTCCAGCGCTGTAACAGGAGTCGCCAGTGGGACGAAGGCATCCGGATCAGAGGCCGGCACGGAGGGAACGTAGTACCCCTCGGCATCGACCACTACGTCGACCCCCGCCGACGAGGAGAAGACCGATATCCTGCCGCCCTTCCCTACCGCAACCGTCGTAAGCGCGGGGACTACAGCACCCGACCGGACAGCGAAACGGACAGTGGGCTCCGACGGCACCTTCCCTCCGGCCGGATAGGCGATCAGTTCTCCGGAAGCGGACCGCAGCCCCGGCTCCACGACTGCCGTGATGTTGAGGACAACCGAGGTTGCATCGGGAGATATCGCGGTGATCGCCGGGGTAGCCGGGTTCACCCCCGCAGGCGTTGAGCCGGCGCCGCCTCCTGAAGGCCCGGCGCCGCCGGCCTGGAAGCTGATGCTCCCCCCGGCGGTGGGCGGCCGGAGGAGAGCGTTGGCGGTGGGAAGATGCTCTTCGGAGCAGAAGGACGGAGGTACGGGACCGGGCCTCGCCGCACAGCGGGTGTCGGCAAGGCGGAACGGGACGAGAGGGACATAAGCGGTGCCGCTGGCAGGTGCCACCGACCGGGTAGGAGCGACCTTCGTGCCGCTCGCTCCAGCTGGCTCTCCGGCAACCGGGATGAGCATGAGGCTGGTACCCGCAATCCCCACAGCAGCCGCAACCCCAGCCCGTCGCCACGGAGAGCAACGCCCTCGATGGTTCTCGGACGGTGTGATTGCTGCCTCCCGTGTGCTGTTCACTGGTGCCCCGCTCCGGTCGGGAAGGCGGGATTTGAACCCGCGGCCTCAGCGTCCCGAACGCTGCGCGCTACCAAGCTGCGCCACTTCCCGTCAGCTAGCCACTTTACCAGCTTCACGGCTCGCGCGGCCCACGTTCCCGCCATCGCCAGATCTCGCCAACCCGGCCCGAGCGACCGGCGGACATCACTTTCCGGCGGCAGGCAGATCAGGTTCGCCTGCGTCCCCATTTGCTCGTTCCCCACGCGAGCGCACGAGGAGCAGCTTTGCGATACGCCTGCGCTCCATCTCGTGGACCTTCAGGAGCCAGTCGCCATAGTGCAGCTCGTCTCCCTCTTCCGGAATACGATCCAGCGAATCGAGCACGAATCCCGCGATGGTAACGTACTCCCCTTCCGGCAGGCCCGGTACAAGCCTGTCGCGTGCCTCGTCGATCGAGAGCCCCCCGTCGACAAGCCACCTGGTCGAATCGACGCGGACAATCTCCGGCTCACCTGCAGGATCGAACTCATCCCGCAGGTCTCCAACAAGGGCTCCGAGCAGATCCTTGATAGCCAGCACTCCGGCTACACCGCCGTACTCGTCCACCACTACCGCGAAAGCGTGTCTGTCGCGGCGCATCTCCGCCAGCACGTCGAGCACCCTCCGCGATTCCGGCACTAGATAGGGCTGTCTGATCCGCCTGGATATCTCGAGAGGCGATGGTCGCGACCGTGCGCCGTTACCGACCTCGGCGTCACCTCCGCCCCCAACCTCCCAGCCGGCCCGGAACAGGTCGTTGACGTACAGAACGCCGATCAGGTTGTCGAGGTCGCCGTCATAGACGGGGAACCGAAGAAAACCGGTCTGCTTGACCGCGCGGGCAACTGTCGGCGAGTCCACCGGTATGGCGAGGGAAACGACGTCGGCACGCGGGGTCATCACCTCCCGTACCTCCATGTCCTTGAGGTCCTCCAGGGCCGACAGGATGTAACGTTCCTGCTCATCGCCGTGCTCACCGATCGGCCGGGTAGATGCCTCGCCATCCGCCCCGCCTCTTGACTTGTCTCTTGCCCTGGAACCAAGGTGCATCGAGTAACGAGCCCGCCCGGTAGCGGGTCAGCCAGCCTCCAGTGCAGGTCGCAGGGTCACCGGGTTGACTATGGGATGGGGCATGAGCGACGGATCGCGATATGGTTGCCCGATGAGCAGGGCACCGGCGGCGGCGGCGAGCCTGGCAGGGTCCAGGGGCTTCACGACCCATCCTTCGGCACCCGATCGTTTCGCCAGGAACACGTCAGCCCGGCGGTCCAGGAGCAGCAGGACCGGGATGTGGGGCAAATCCCCGTATGATTCAACGAGCCGCATCTCCATGCAGATGGCGATCCCACCCATGCTCCCGACCTGCATATCAAGTATCGCAAGATCAGGCTCCTCGTCCCTGAATACGCAGATCGCCTCCGGACCCGACGGCGCTTCGCGAATCTCGGTGTCCGGACCTTCCAGACATGATCGGACCCTCAACCTCACGGCCTCGATGTCGCTAACGATCGCAAGCTTTGGCACGCCACCACGCTACCGCAATCACGACCGCCTCGGGAAACCTGCCGGTGCCGACGAACGTTAGCTGTTGAGGGTCATTATACTTGGATCGAAAACCACTCACCCGGCGCAGGGGATGCGCCCGGGGAAGGGAGACATAACCATGGGAACGGAAACAGTTGGAAGCGCGGCGGGCGGAGCCTCGGGGGAACCTACGGGCAACACGACATCAACAAGACGCGCGCGTGGCGCACCACAGGGAGGGCAGCACGGGAGAAGTGCCCCGCGGGCCGGGCTTGTGGCATTGCCGCTCGCTACGGTCGCCCTGGCGCTGGCTCTCGCGGCCTGCTCGAGCAACACCTACTCTGCCCCAAAAAGCGTCCCGACGAATCGATCCTCCTACAGCGCTACCACCCCGACAACGAGTAGCCCCCGCACGGCGGGCGGCTACGCGCTCGGAACCAGACATACATCTCTCGGCACGATCCTCGTGACAGGCAAGGGCTACACCCTCTACGCGTTCTCCAAGGACACCCCGACGAAGAGCAACTGCCCGGACGGCCCATGCACCTCGGTCTGGCCGCCGCTACGCACCTCGGGAGCGCCCAAGCTCGGTTCGGGAGTGAACGCCGCGAAGATACGAGAGATCCGGCGTGCCGGCGGCAGGGAGCAGGTAACGTATGCCGGTTGGCCGCTCTACACCTACAGTCCCGACACGTCGCCGGGTCAAACGCTGGGCCAGGGCCTGAACGCGTTCGGAGGCTACTGGTACACCATCACCCCGGCAGGTACGCTGGTCCAGTCGCCGACGAGTGGCGGCTACTCGGGCTACTGAGGACACCTTCCCCGTCAAGCCATCTTGATCAGCTCAGGCCATATTGATCAGCGACTGGTACGCCGCGGCGGCATGGCTCACGGCAGCGACGTTCGCCTGCATACCTACCTGGGCCTGCAAGAGGTTGACAAGCTGGGACCCGAGACTGATGGCCGGGTATGCAACCATCCCCTGATCCTGGCCCTGCTGCCCGTTAGCCAGAGGGTTGCCCGGTTCGTAGGCGAGCATCCCCTGCGAACTGCCAAGAGCCACGCCGACTACGGCGACCCCCTCGGACTGATGCGACCCGCCGTTTGCTGCCCCGGGAGGCTGCTGCGACCCGCCGGCCACCTTTGCGTTGGGGTAGTAGGGCTGAAGCGCGCCGCCGTTCGACGCGACGGGCGCAAGAATGGGCTCCTGCTGCTGGTAGGTCGGCTGACCCGCCGGCACGGCATCGTTAAGGTTGGCGATATTCCCGGCAGTCATGTCGAGCCATGTGCCCATGGCCTGCATCCCCGACAACGACGCCTGTATAGCTCCAGCACTCATCGTCACATCACCTCGCTGGTTCGCCCTATCGACGATGCCTTCTGCACCGCACGTATCGCCCCATCGGTCAGTTTAATCGCCCCATCGGTCAGTTTATCAGCAGGGCAACCGTGAAACTTGAGACTTTCTCGCTGACCTCTTGCACGCCGTTGCAGCGGCCATCCCAGGGCCGTTCCCGGGCTTCAGTACGCTTGGTACAAACTGTTATCAGAATGTGAAATCCGCTTCGCTGACGCCAACACCTCTCACGTACGCAATACGATACCTGGTATGACGACCACGCACCCGCGGTCTGCCGCAATATCACCGCGGTCCGCGTCGCCGCCGCGATCTACAGGCGGGTCCAAGCCTCGGCCTGCTGCGACACCCCGCACGCCGGGCCGGCCGAAGTCATGGTTCCCAGGCAACCCAATCGGCCCCGTCGCTCTGAGCATTCTCGCCTTCACCGCTGTAGCGGGGATTGGGCTGGCAGCCTACGGCTACGGGCGGGGGTCCATCGGCACCACGACCATCGGCATACTCGCCAAGGCGGGCACACACTCCTCCCTGCAGGCCAGTGCTGGCGGATCCGCAAACTCCGCCAGCCACGCAGGCAGCGTCAACGGGCAGCCTACGGCGAGCACGACCGGCGGCAGCAAGGCTTCAACGGCAGGCAGCCCTTCCGCAGGATCGCCCACGTCCACGGCGCCAGGCACGACCGCGTCCTCACCTCCGGCCGCCCCTTCCCAGCAACTCGGCCCGGCCCTGTCTTCAACCCCTTACGCGAACGCCGCTTACCGTATCTACCCGCCCCCCAAGAGCAGCCTCGCCCAGGCTGCGACCGCGGGTTTCAGCGTTTCGGTGAGCACGAGTGGCCAGAAGGAAACCGTAAGCGTAGCCGGATCGAACTCGCAATCGTCTCCCCAGGTGAGCACCTATCCGGTGGGCGACAAGGTCTACTTCGTAGAAGCTTCGTTCGGGGATGACTCCGGGACGACCGGAGATTACAACTACGGCGACGACGGCATCGTCGTCACGAACCCGGCAGGAAGGATAGTCGAATGAACCAGGGCGTCAAATCCGGAAAGCCCTCCGCGGCGCCTTCCCGGAATCATCAGGAGGCTGCCGGCCACGGCGGCGGCGCTCCGCGGTCAGCCAGGAGGCAATGGCGCGCCGAATACACCCAGTGGTTCACCACAGCCTCGCGTATACTCCTCGGGGCCGTTCTGGTGTGGTTCGGATATCACGAGCTCACAGCGCCGCTTGCCTGGACTGGCTATGTCCCCGTCATACATTCCGGCTCTTTTGTAGAATTGCTCGTGCTTGCGCATGGCTGGCTTCTTCTCCTACTCGGGATAGCGATCCTGTTCGGCATCTCCCCTCGCATCGCATCGCTGATCGCTGCCGTGCTGCTGCTCCAAATCGTCGTCTCGCTCACCGCCACCGGCGGGCTATCCGATCTCGTGCTGCGCGACGTCGGAGTATTGGGTCTAGCGCTGGCAGCAACTGGTGCCGAACATAAACGGCTGTTATTGCGGCAATAGGCATCACCCATACCGCGGCGTGGCTGAGCCGCCCGTTATGCGGCGGCTGGCGGCGAGTCAGATATCCCTAGCCGCTGAGACTCTATTAGCTCAGAGACGCGCAAGAACCGCGTCGGCCGAACTCACGTCCAGCCCGGACCCCTTCTCCACGAGTAGCTCCCGGATTATTCCGTCTCCCAGAATGGCGGCATACCGTTGAGAGCGCACACCCATCCCAAAGCCGCTGCCGTCAAAGTCGAGCCCCATGGCTCGGGCGAAGTCCGCGTTCCCATCGGCGATCATCACTACCGAGTTGTTGGCACCCCTGTCTTTTGCCCAAGCTCCCATGACGAAGGAATCGTTCACGGCAATGCAACAGATCTTGTCGGCACCTGCCGCCCGCAGTTCCTCCGCTCGCATGATGAAGCCCGGAAGGTGGTAATCCGAGCAGGTGGGCGTGAACGCTCCCGGCACCGCAAAAAGCACCACCTTGCCCTTCCCGAGCACTTCGCCCGTACGCGCCTTGTTCGCTACGTCGCCCTCGACGATCATCACGTCGACATCCGGAATCCTGTCCCCTACGGATAATGCCATTATCAGCTCCTTTCCCTTCTAGAGCCTCAGCGATAGCGAGACTCCGGCGCCGCCAAGTCGGCGATCAATCGTTACCTTAGCGCCTCCGCGACAAGTTAGCGCTCGGTCACCGGATCGGGCATTATTTCTGCCAGGCAGCAGTAATATATATCTTGTGAAGGCAAGTCAGGGCACCCGCTCTCGTGCGATACGGCAGGACCGGGACCAATCCGGGGATGAGGACCAGCAGGTCCAGACAGAGGCCAAAGCACTGTCTGATCGCACCCGCTACGCCATTTTCAAGATGATCCAGCAGGCGGCCGAAGCCCTGCCGGTTGCCGATCTGACCGCACGCCTCGGTCTCAACCACAATGCCATACGCCAGCACCTGGCCGTTCTGGTGAGAGCGGGCCTGGTTGTCGAAGAGGTGGAGCACGGGAGGCGCATGCCGGGGCGACCGAGGCTGCTCTACTCTCCTGATCCACACAGCCGTCGGCTTTTCAAGACCGGCGGGTCCGAAGGGCACTACCGCCATCTCGCCTCGTTGCTGGCAGAGGCCCTGAGCAACAATATTTCGCCGCTCGAAGCCGGAAGGGCGGCAGGAGCAAGGTCTGGTGGTGGTGATGCCCGGACGGGATCCCAGGCGGGAGCCGGGGCGGGAGGGACTGCAGGTACGCGAACCCGAGCGGGCGTGGGGGCGTCGGCGGGGACGATTGCGGGTAGCGCGGCGGCGTCGGGTAGCCGGAGCGAGCGGTGTCAAGACGGCAGGGCGGGAGCCATACCGGGTGTGGGGGCGGGAGCCATTGCAGGGGCGGGAGCCAGGACGAATTCCCAGAGGAGAGCCGGCGAGGGGGCGATACGGGACGGGGGGGCGGACACTCCAGGTAGGGCGACGCGGCACAACGCTGCCAGGGACAAAGATGAGGTCCCGCCATCGCTCACGCTGAAGGCCGTGCTGGCTGGGATGAAGGCGTACGGCTTCGAACCCCGCCTGTCCAGGACCGGCGACGGGATCGAACTCATCGTGGACACCTGCCCGTACATTAAAGTGGCAATAGCCGTGCCCGACGTTGTCTGCGACCTCCATCGCGGAGTCGCAGAAGGCGCCGCGGGCGCTGCTGGCGACCTCGTGGTGGCCGGTTTCGAGCGCTACCAGGCCCACCGAGGCTGCCGCCTCCTGCTGGCGCCTCGCAGCGCTGGCTGATTTGCCCTCACCGCGGCTTGACCTGGTACGTGCCGAGTCGATCAGCTGGACGCTCCCGGAAGCATGGTAACCGACCTACCCAGGTACGGCAGGATCCCAGTCTCCGACGCTCACGCCTGGAATGAAACGCGCGACTGGCTCTCAGTCCCTGGCGCTCACTCCAGGTAGGCGTAGACGTCGACTATGGCGTTGACCGAGCCGGCACCCGACCCGTTGTAGAGGGTCAAGATTCCTCCGGTAGCTACGGAAGCCACTACGAGGTTCGGCACCGTAGTACCCGGCGACCAGTTGACATCCGAAGTGAGCGGGGGAACGGACGACGGATTCACTGACAGGTAACCGGAAGCGGTTCCCCCAACGGCGGTAACGTTGATGATCACCGCCTTCACGCCCGATGACGGGAGCCCACCGACACTATCCACCTTGACCGAGAGCTTGCTCAGCGGAGCGAGGGTCTTCCCGGCGCACTGGGCCTGGGTTCCGCTGAGCTGCGACAGGTCGCCCGCCCTGGTATCGCAGATCCGGATCGGCCTTACCGGATCGAACTGCGCTCCCCCTTTGGTCGCCGACGGGCCAGCGATGTATCCCGCCACGTCTATAACCGCATTTGTCGCCACCGAGCTGTACAGATCCGCCGACCCGCCCGAGCCGAGCTTGACGAGCACCCGGTTGGACCTTATCTCTCCGGTCGTCCAATTGACGTTCGATGCAACCGGTCGTGAGGCTCCGCTCGGGTACATCGTGAAATACCCCGCGCCGGCGTTCGGCCCCGCTTCTGTAAGATTCACAACAGCGGCTTCGGCTCCGCTCGGGATGCCTGTAACACCCGCTATCGCAACCGATTCGACGGATCCCGGCGAAGGTGACGGGATACCGGAGTTCTGCGATGGTATCTGGGAACACTCGGCCCCGAGTTGCTTGCGCCTTGATGGATCGTTGCAACGCGTATCAGTGATGCGCTGCGGCGAGGCAAGCGCGACATAGGTCCCCGCCACCGGCGACCCGCCGGATGAGGCCGCCGTGTAACCCTCAACGTCGACAACCACATCGGCGCTACCCGAGTTATTGTACAGCGTAACGGCGCCCGCCTCTGCTCCCGAAGCCGGTAGGGCCACATAGACCAGACCCGCCACCGGCACTACGCCGGGAGCGTTGAGACCGGAGGCCACCGGACGCAGCGTACCCGCGGGATAGACGCTCAGATAGGTGGGTTGACTCGCGCCGACGACAGTCACGTTGAGCACCGCTCCCGATGCCTGCAAGGGAACTCCGTCCCCTGCCAGCCCCGCCACCTGAATGGTGAGCTCAGACGTAGGACCCAGCATTCTGCCTTCACACTGGGTGAGCTCGGTGCCCGACAGGCCCGACGGATTTCCTGCCCTGGTATCGCAGATCCGTGCCGGGGCCAGCGGAACGTACAACGAAGGAACGGCCGCTTTGACCGACTCCAGGTTGCACAGCTCAGAAACGAGACCCGCACCGACCGGCGAGCCGAGCCCGCTCGCCAGGTCGTAGCCGGCCGTCGCGGGATACAGTCCCGTATGCGGACCTGCATAGTAGTTATTGCCGCTCGTAATATCGTTGTACGCACCGGGATCCATAGTTGCTACCTCGTATAGCGATGGATTGATGAACCCGGCCGGGCCCGAACCGCAGAGTTGGTTTGCCATGACAGCTACCGACGCTACAAGCGGGGTCGACATGGACGTGCCACCGACGAGCTGCCATCCCCGACCGTTGCACGTTCCCGCCGTGCAATAGAGAGGCAGCCCGACCTGAGCGTTGGCGGACACGTCGGGGACCTCGCGGCAGTAGCTGCTCGCCGCCTTGCAGGGAGCCTTAGAGGAATACTTGTTCACTACGCCGGGGGCGGACTGCCACAACGGCATGGGCCACACCGTCGAGATCCCGCCGCCGCCCGCACCTCCCAGCTGGGCCGTATCGTTCCAGACCGTCTCCTTCCTGGGGCTGATGCTCGACAGGTTCGTACCGCCCACTCCCGTAACGTACGGATCGCTTGCCGGGTCCGACACCGCAAGTGCCTCGTAATTGGGATTGCCTGCACCGAGGTTGTAGCAACCCTCCGCACCGTAGTCTCCGGCAGCCGCGAGCACGGTTTGGCCCTGCGCTGCCGCCTGCTCAAAGAGCGTCTCCTCGGACTGCGCCTGTCCCGAAGCGAGATCCTGCTCGCAAACCGAAAGGCTGATGCTGATCACCTGCGCGGTGTCGTCGTCGACCGCTGCCGCCATTGCGTCGTAGTAGCCCTGGCCGGTTTCAGGCGCATCGTAAACGTCGATGGTGGCTCGGGGAAGGATGCCACTCACGTTCTCGATGTCCTCAGTCGCCTCGGCCGTGTCAGGTCCGAAATCGTTACCCGTCTCGCCATCGACGTATACCGGTGTCACGGTGGGACTTATCCCGTAGCACTGATCGTATACCGATATGTCGCTTGACGAGTAGCTGTTCATCGCTACGATCCCCACGGTTTGCCCGTTGCCGCTCGCACCGCTTGCGTACAGCGGGCCGAGGTCGTAACCCTGCGAAAGCTGCCCGGGCGCCCACCCATGGAGATCCTGCGCGGCGGTGCAGGCAGGCGGAGGATAGGCGGCGCCAGTGGCGTGAGCGGATGTGGAGGCCGGGGCAGAGTGAGCGGATGCAGTGGCGCCAGAGGCGTGAGCGGGCAGGGTTGACGGGGTGGCGTAAGCGGATGTCGTGGCGCCGGTGGCGGCCGGGACGGCACGGGCGGTAGACGGGTTGCCCGCGGGAACCGGCCTCGCCGCGGCCACGTTCGACAGCCCGATGATTGCCTGCACGGCCACCCCGACCGGCAGCGGTAGGCGAACCGGCCCGCTGTTCCACAAAGCGGTCCTGCCGCTCGTAAGTCGCACCGTCTCGAGCGTCGTATGGAATGCCCGTTCCGCCTGGGCTGCCGAAAGGCGCAGGTACAGGGAGAGCCCGCCCGCGGCCTGCGGCCCGGGATCCAGCCCCTCGCCTGCCAGGTAGGTATCGACGAGGCCGATGGCCTGCGGCGGCGCCCCGAACCGGCTCGCGAATTCCGCTGGCGTCAGGTAGCGATGGTAAGAGGCCGATCCGGGAGTGGATACGGCGGCAACGAAACGTGCCAAACCTGCGGGGTCTCGCGGTCGTAGTGTCACAGTAACCCCCAGCGCACGAGCCGGCCGAACGCTACCGATGACGCGAGCGCCGCGTGGCAACGGCGACCGGCTGCCGGCCAGCGTCACGATCTTCGCGGTCGCCGCACCAGCGCTGGCCACGCCGGCGTGAGCGACGCCGAGCGCGAAGATCGGCAGGGCGACGAAGGACCCAAGCCGCACCCGGAATCCCCGCTTGTTCGCCTCTTTCCGGTTGAGAGCCCTCTGGAGCATGATCCCGCAATTGTACCGGGCGTCCCGCTGCATCACACTGCATCCTGCGACGGGCCCGGAGTCCCCGCAGCGCTGCCATCTGCCGGCGGAGGCCGTCGAGTCAAGGTATGCTTTGGCGGTGAGTGGCCCACGGCTTTTCACCAGTGGCGGGAACCGGGGCGGCACTGCGGACTTGGGCGGCCCTCAAACCCTAGACGACCCTGCGGACCCGGACAGCCCTGTGGACCTCGTGGCCTTCGGCGGCATCGTCTGGCGGACCGGTCCGGGCAGCGGGCAGACCGAGATCGCCATCGTGCACAGACCTACCTACGGTGACTGGTCCCTGCCCAAGGGCAAGCCGGAAGCAGGAGAGACCGGTGTGGAGTCCGCCCTCCGTGAGGTCGAGGAAGAGACCGGACTGGCGTGCCGGGCTGGCGAGGAGCTGGCGGTGACCCGCTACATGGACGCTGACGGCAGGCGCAAGGAGGTCCACTACTTCGTGATGACCGCAGTCTCGGCAGCACGTCGGGATCCCGACAACGAGATAGATGTCACACGCTGGGCAACGATCAACGAGCTCCCCGGCCTGCTCTCCTACGACGTGGACCAGCAGCTCGTCGCAGAACTCCCGGCACTTCTCGGAACATTCGTCACACGGTAACGCCGGAACCGTAACTGCCCGGCCCGGCGGCTCAGACCTGGCGGCCCAGTACGCTGCCGATAACTCCTCCCACGGCACCTGCACCGGCCATCTGGGTGGTGTCACCCCCCAGATAGGGCGCAAGGGCGCCGGCGAGGATGGGAAGCGGCATGCTCTGGAGCCAGATGGTACCCGGTCCCGTCAGAGCGACCAGGTGGAAGCCATCGCCACCGAAGAGCTTGTTGGCTATGCCGGGGACTCGGGTGATCTGGAAGCTCACACTGTCCTGGAAAACCCCAACGTGACCGGGGTGTGCAAGGAGAGTCTGACCCGGCGCCAGCTCGTAATTGAAAATCTCACCCGAGAGCTCCACCCAGGCCGTGCCCTCACCTTCGAGGCGCTCCAGAACGAACCCGTCTCCTCCCCAGAGGCCGCCCCGGAACGTCTGCTGGAACCCGACGGACGGGGTGATCCCCGCCGTTCCGCACAACCAGCCGTGACGGTGAACCATGAAGCCGGCACCCTGGTGGATCTCTACGGGGAAGATCCGACCCGGCATCTTGGCAGCGAACGCAACTGTGGCCTGGCCTCCCTGAGCTTCGTACCTCGTAAGGAAGAGGCCGCCCCCTCCTGCCATGCGCTTCAGGGCTCCCATGACGCCGCCCTTCCCCCCTGCCGCCGTGGTCTGCGACATCGCCATGTTGGGCGTCATCCACGACAACTCGCCGTGAGTCGAGATGACCGTCTCGCCCGGCTCCAGCACCACCTCGAGAACCGGGGCGGTAGTCCCCTTGACATCTGCCTGCATCTAGATCAACCTCCTGACACGTGCCCGGCGCCGGATACCGCCGAGGCGTTCCGCTCGGATTCAGAGCCTCAGCGGATAGGGATCTCGGGCGAAGCAGTGCTTCGCCACTCCTTACCTCTCGACGGTACAGCGGACCGTCTCAGGGATCCAACCTCCCGATCCGCTGAGGCTCTTCACGAGAGACTCTACACGAAGGCGGCATGGCGGCGCCCGTGTGCCGCCGGATGTGCCCGATGCGGGTCGCCTGCGGCGGACCCCGCCCGAAATGGGCCGCGAAACCTCTTAGAGCCTCAGCGGATAGGGATCTCGGGCTCGTCGCCCCCCAGGCGTCGCATTGCTGCGTTGTCGTCGTCGGTCAGGCACTCCAGCCTGCCTCTCCTCCTCCGCCTTGCCCTA
Organism: Actinomycetes bacterium; assembly: GCA_021816935.1. Lineage (GTDB taxonomy): Bacteria > Actinomycetota > Acidimicrobiia > Acidimicrobiales > JAMCPL01 > JAKAWR01. The sequence continues at coordinate 136,992 of JAKAWR010000004.1, read as the reverse complement.
CTCGCCTGGATGAACGACTCCCTGATCCAACCTCCCTATCCGCTGAGGCTCTTAGATCGACAGGACGTGAATTGCGGCCGCTGCGGGTTCGGTGCCGAGGAAGCCGCCCGCGTTCTCGCACAGGCCGACCCTCGCCCCCTCGACCTGCCGCTCTCCCGCCCGCCCCTTCAGCTGCCAGGTGATCTCCGCAATCTGGGCGAGCCCGGTGGCGCCGATCGGGTGGCCCTTGGACAGCAGTCCACCGCTCGTGTTCACGGGTCTCGCCCCCCCGAGGGCCGTCTCCCCTTTCGCCAGCAACGCCGGGCCTTCGCCCTTGGCACACAACCCCAGCTCCTCATAAAGGATCAGCTCAGCCGGAGCGGCGGCGTCGTGCACCTCGATCACGCTGAGCTCGTCCGGTCCAATTCCCGCCATCTCGTAAGCCTTTGCAACCGCCCGCTCCACCGTGTTCGGCTCGCCCGGAGCTATGACGTCCTTGCCGGTGACGAGCACCGAGGCCCTGACCTCGACCGGGTTGGATATGCCGAGACTGCGCGCCGCGTCTTCAGAGCAGAGGACGGCGGCGGCCGCACCGTCACCGATCGGAGAGCACATGAGCAGGGTCAGCGGGTCGGCTATCAATCTGGCCGAGAGAACGTCGTCGCGATCCACCCTCTGGCGGAACTGAGCCTTCGGGTTCAGAGAGGCGTGCATGCGGTTCTTGACCGCTATATCGGCAAAATCCTCGGCGGTTGCCCCACTCGCCCCCATATATCCCTTCGCCGCAGCAGCATAGAACTCCATGAACAGGGAGTGGCCCTGGCCGCCCTTCTTTTCACCATCTCCACCATTCCTTTCCCCGGCTGCCGACGCTTCGTCCCCACTCCCACTCGTCCGGCCATCGCCTGCAGGGAGCGAGGGCGGGGGACCATCCCGGAGTAATGCCGCCTGCTCGTGCATGCCGAGCTTGTCGAGCAGATCACTCATCCATTCGATGTCCACGGCAGTGCCGATCGCGTGAAAGCTCTTCCTCTTGTCGACATGGCTAAGCTTTTCCGAACCCACCGCGATCGCGACGTCGTAGAAACCGCCCGCAATCGCGGTCCATGCGAGGTGGAAGGCGGTCGAAGCCGAAGCACACGCATTCTCGACGTTCACCATGGGGAGCCCCGATAGCCCGGTATAGCGGAGCGCAGCCTGGCCCCTGATCATCTCCTGGCCGGTGATGAGGCCCGATACGGCGTTGGAGAAGTAGACGGCTTGGATGGCGTCCGTAGCAACGGCAGCATCGGCCAGAGCCTCCTTGACGGCCTCTTCCGCCATCTGCCGCACTCCGATACCGTCATCGAGATGCTTGGCAAACGGCGTCATTCCGGCGCCTGCTACGTACACTCTTCGCATGGGATGCCTCCTTGGTCTCGACTCGGTGGTCCATCCGGCCACCAACCGGCCCCTTCGCCACGCTGCGCTCGCCCGGACGATATGACTGCCAGCAAGGGCAACCCGGAGCCGTTCTCGCTCCGATTGCCTTTTTCTTTTCTGCCTCCTATCTTACTGACCGTCTCTACAACAAGCACATCCGGCCGCCGACGGGACGCACACCTGGTAGAAAATACCCATGAACGATAGCCCGGCCCCGGCGACCCTTACGACTGCCCCGAGGGTGCGCTTCGCGCCTTCTCCCACTGGCTTCTTCCACGTGGGAAGTGCCAGGACGGCGCTGTACAACTGGCTGTACGCCGAAGCGAACGGCGGGACGTTCATCCTCCGGATAGAGGACACCGACGAGGAGCGAGGCCGGCAGGAGTGGCTTGACGGCATTATCGAGGCTCTGCACTGGCTCTCCCTGGAGCCCTTCGAGGGACCCTACCGGCAGTCGGAAAGACAGGGCCTTTACGAGCAAGCGCTGTCACGGCTGTTCGAGGAGGGTTGGCTCTACGGATGCAACTGCTCGCGAGACGAGGTTGTCGAACGGACGAGGCACAACAAGATCCCCGGCTACGACGGCAAGTGCCGTGATCTCGGCCTACCGCGAGAGGGGAACGCTCTCCGGTTCCGAATTCCGACAGGTGGTACGACGACTGTGCATGACCTCGTAAGAGGTGACGTCGAGTTCCCGCACGACGCCATGGAGGATTTCGTGGTCGCCAAGTCGAACGGCAACCCGCTGTTCATCCTCGCCAACGTGGTCGACGACATCGACATGAACATGACCCACGTGATCCGCGGAGAAGACCTCCTGCCTTCGACGCCGAAGGGGATACTCCTCTGGCAGGCCCTCGAAGGCTCGGGAGCCTGCCTCCCGGCGTTTGCCCACCTTCCGATGCTCGTGAACGAGAAACGGCAGAAGCTCTCGAAACGGCGCGACCCGGTCTCCCTCGACACCTTCAGGGAGCAGGGATTCCTCCCGGAGGCGATGGTCAACTACCTGGCTCTGCTCGGCTGGAGCGATCCTCAGGGGCGGGAGTTGCTTTCACGTGCCGAGCTGGTTGGAAGCTTCTCTATTGACCGGGTGAATCATGCGCCTGCCTTCTTCGACGTAGCCAAGCTGACCCATATGAACGGCGAGCACATAAGGGCTCTCGACGCGGAGCGCTTCGCCGGTGTCGCCCTCGACTGGCTACGCACCGCCGACGTCCCCTGGGAGTGGGCCGACTTCGACATGGGGCTCTTCTCCGGCATGGTACCCCTCGTCATCGAGCGGGTCACCACGCTTGGAGAAGTCGTACCGATGGTCGACTTCCTCTTCACGAAGAACGTCGTATTCGACGAGGATTCCCTGGAGAGGGTGCGCAGGGAAACCGCGGCCGCTGCCGTCCTCCGGCAGGCCCGCTCCCGTTACGAGACGTGCGCATGGTCGGCGGGCGAACTGCACCAGGTAACCCAGGAGATAGCGGAGGCCGAGGGGATGAAGCTCGGTCGGGCGCAGGCGCCCGTACGGGTCGCGATCACCGGCAGGCGGGTCGGGCCGCCGCTTTTCGACTCGATGGCGCTACTCGCCAGAGACGTGGTGCTCTCCCGCCTGGACGCGCTGATCGCCGTGCTCGGTAGCTAATCGCGCGATGGTGTGATAACGGCAACCGGCTCCAGGGTTGGCATCTGAGAGCGTCAGCCGACGGGAGGCACGGGCCGCTCCCTACTGCTCGCCCACGTCAGCCGGTCGCAGTGTGGGTAGGTGTCGTGCCGCCGGGCCCGAGCACGTCGAAGCCGTCGGGCTGGTTGAGGTAGCCCGCACCAGTCCCCGGGGACGGCGATGCTCCGTACTGCCAGACAAGTGCGCCCGTTGCCGGGTCGATCGCCACCATGCGGTTGTCGTGGTCGTCGTTCAGCATGAAAACTCCGCTTGGCAGCATCTCCCCGAGCGACGGATGGTCCAGCATCCCCGGCCCCGACGCAGGCGCGTACCTGTAGAGAATCTGGCCCTGGCTGTTGAACTCCAGGATGGCCCCCGGCTTGGTGTAGTCGACGACCATGTACCGGTTGGGGCCGATACGTTGGGGATCGGAGGGGTAGGTTATGGGAAGCTGCACCGTCCAGACAAGCCCACCGGCCGGTGTGAACTCGTCTATCCAACCTCCGTCGATCTCGGATACGAGGATGTTGCCGTTGGGAAGAGGCGTGTCGCCGTTCGGCGATCCCAGGGCGACCGGCGCGTCCTTGTCGTGGATGCACCGTCCGGTGGTACCGATCTGGCTGGTCACGGAATTGCTCGCCGGACTCAGGAACACGAGCCGGCAGTTCGCTATGTCCGCCACCACAATCAAGCCGTTCTTCAGGACATATGCGTCGTCCGGCGTGTTCAGGTAGCCCGGAGCCGATCCGGTCTGCCCAAAGTGGCCGTATGTCCAGAGCAGCCTGCCCGAAGGGTATGCCAGCTCCCCCACCACCTGGTTGTTCTCCTCATTGAAGATGATCTTGCTGCCATGGTCGGCAAAGAAGGCATCGTCGGCCGAGAAGCCGTTCGAGGGAGCAGGCGCTGATGCCGAGGGATATTGCCAGGTGACGTTGCTGTGAGTATCGAGAAGAACGAGCCGGTTGTTGCCCTCGTCGGCCACGAGCAGGTGATCGCCGAAGTAAGGGGAGCCGGCACCCGCCGTCCCCGCGTAGCCGAAGCCCGCGTTCGGCTCCATCATCTCGACCGAGGACGCTACAGCACCGTTGACGGTCGTGCCGCCCAGCATCCAGGCGGTGTCCCCGAGCGCAACCGTGCCAGCGTGAGCTACTGGCACGCGCAACTGGCCGGCCGCCCTAGGGGTCACCATGCCCGGACTGTAAGCCCAGACGGTGCTCAACACCGACTCCCCCCCAGAGTAGGGTGCCGCCTCCGGGTTCAGCACCGAGCTGTAGGGTCCCTTCACCTTGGCGACAGCCGCCGCGTCATTGGTCACCCCGCCTGCCACGTAAACCGTGCCCGACACCGCCAGAGCCGACGCCCCTTCGAGGGCAACCGGCATCGTGCCCACAACGGCCGCCGCCCCGGTAGCCGTGTCGATCGCCTGGATGTCAGCAACCGGCTTCCCGGCGAACGGCCCGGTGACCGCGATCCCCCCTACGGCACAGATGACCTTTCCCACCGCGGCCAGCGCCGGGTAGCGCACCGGGACAGGGAGCGCGGCAATCTTGCGGAAGTTGACCCCGTCAGTAGTCGACAGCACCGGGGTTGCCGGAGCACTGCCGTCGTATCCACCAACGATATAGGCGGTGTTGTCTATCACGATAGCCCCGGCATCTGCTCTTGGACTCGGCATCTCTCCGACGGGTCGCGCGCTCAGCGCGGGGGCTCCTGCTCCTGGGGACATCGTGACCGCCACCACCTGAGCGGTCGTCCCGCTCGCACTGCCGCCGCCGAAGACGAAGGTTGTCCCGCCGATTGTGGCCGCCGCCGCGTCATGGATTGGCTGCGGCAGCGTACCGGTTGCCGTGACAGAGCCCGAGGGAACCGAGACGAGTGATAGTGCCGCGGAGGATGTCCCGGCGGGGGTCAATCCGCCTGCCAGCAGTAATGTGTCCACCCCCGCGCCCACCGGCCCGGCAACTGCTGCCGCGCGCTGGATCGGCACAGGTAGCGTCCAGGGCAGGCGTCCTGCCTCAGCCGCAGGTACGCCGGCTGATCCGGCCGCCTTCGGGAACGTCCCTGCCACAAGGGACGCCCAGCTCTTTGAATCCGAGCCGGTCCGCCTACCGGTAGTACCCCGATAGGCCGGGCCTTCTCCCGCCGAAGCAGCCCCGAACGCAACGATGGCCACAGCAAGGAGCCCGAGCACCGTAGCTCTCACCCTACGGAAACGAAGTGAACGACGCCGGGGCCTTCCGTAGCCGCTCCTGACCGCGCCCCCCGCGACGCCACCCCGGCCAGCGCCGGAGTCCTCGGAAGCCGCGGTATAAGTTTGCGGTCGGGTCGGTCGAGCGGGTCGGTCGTTTTCGTTACCGGGCACGATCCGCAAGGTTAGTGCAGTGTCCACCAAGTAGTCAGCGCGCTCTCGCCGGCCAGATAACGCCCCTGGCTCGCCGGATAGCATCACACAACTCGGTGGACACTGCACTGCCGGCCGAGCAACAGCATGTGGCATCGCGCGACCCAGCTTCGCGGCAGCTAATCGTGGCTGCTCCGGTCCCGCAAGACCTCGCTATGCGGTATTGTCTTAGAGGCTCAGCGGATAGAAACCCTTCGGGGGTAGTTCAATTGGCAGAACGCCTGGCTCTGGACCAGGAAGTTGGGGGTTCGAGTCCTCCCCCCCGAGCTGGGAACCGGTCCGTGCGGCCGGGGACCCGGACCGGACTTGCGCGGGTGCCCGTGGTACCCGGTCATCTCCGCCGGAAATGGCCCCATCGTCTAGTGGTCTAGGACACCACCCTCTCAAGGTGGAGACACGGGTTCGAACCCCGTTGGGGCTGCCAAGAGGCGTTCACGTCTAGACCTCCCCTATCTTCACGTTTGGCGTCGCCACATTATGGCACAGGAGCATAACCCGATCTGCGGTATACGTGGTTTCCCTTCGACGGTGCGTAGCCCGCCGGCCGTGCAACTGTCTCGGTCCGCGGGCGAGCACCCTGGGGGGCTCCCCAGGCAGTAATGGGGGGTTGCCAGGATAGCAAGGGTCTCAAGATAAGCTTACCCTGATTATCATGACCACCGAAACAGCAACATCTGCCACCCCTTCTGCACCGGAGGCTCCCGGCCTCTCCGTGAGCGCACTCGTCGACGCTACGCCCCCCGAGCGGGTGCGAACCGTCGATTTCGTGCGCGTCCTTGCCATCACGGTCGTCGTGCTCTGGCACTGGGTTTTCTCGGAAACCCAGTGGCACCACGGCCGTCTCGTCATGCCGAACTTCATAGGCAGCGTCCCCGGCCTATGGCTGGCTACATGGGTACTGCAGGTGATGCCAGCGTTCTTCATCGTCGGGGGATTCTCAAATCTCGCCAGTTGGCAGTCGGTCAGGCGGTCGGGAGGGGGCACGCTGGAGTTCTGGCGCCGCCGTACGCGCAGGCTCCTCCGGCCGGCAGCGATCTACATCGCCATCTGGGCCGTGCTGGACCTCCTGCTAGTCACAATCGGCGGGGCACAGGCGAACGTCCTTCACTGGGGAATGGTCATATTCGTCCCGCTGTGGTTCCTCGGCGTGTACACCGCCGTCGTGCTGCTCGTCCCGCTGACGGCCCGGCTGCACGAGCGCTACGGCCCGGCAATCCCGCTGGTACTCGTCGCAGCTATGTTGGCATCGGGGAGGGGATACCTCACCACGGCACTCGTTTGGGTGTTCTGCCACCAGCTCGGGTGCTTCTGGCGCGACATGATCGTCCGGGGCATGCCCCGCAGCCGCGAGCGTGCGATGGGGCTTGCCCTTCTCGGAACCGGCGCTGGGGCACTCGGGCTGCTCACCACCTTCGAGGGATACCAACGCTCGATGGTGGCTACCTCGGGGGCGGGCATCGCCAACATGTTCCCGACCACCGTCTGCATCGCCGCTCTTGCCGTTCTTCAACTCGGCTTGCTCTTCATCGTCCGTCCGGCCCTGGAGCGGTCGCTGTCGCGGCGCCGGGTATGGGGTGCGGTCGTCGCGGCGAATGGTGTGGCGATGACGGTGTTCCTGTGGCACATGACCGCTATCGCAGCCGTGATAACGGTGTTCGACCATCTCGGCGGGCACCTGCTGACCACAGCGACGGCAGCCTGGTGGGCCTGGCGCCCCTTCTGGCTGCTCGTTCCCGGGGTTGCGCTCTGTGGCCTCGTGGCCGTCTTCGCCCGGGTCGAGCGGTCGTAACGGGAGCGGTCAGAACCGAACCTACCGATCACCAGGCGAGCTTCCATACGCGCACGAACCCCGCACCCGAGTAGGGGTAGTCGTAGACAAAGGAGTCCGCCCCACCAACGGTCACGGCCACATACGTCGCCCTGTCGAAGTCGTAGACGGTAGGAGCAGCACCTATGGGCCCGGCGGCGGCGGCCTTCCAGACGATCCTGCCCGTTCGGGCGTCGAGCGCGTAGAGTGTCCCGTGCTCGGTGCCGAAGAGGACCAGCCCACCGGATGTCACCGTAGTCCCCCCAATAGCGGGGCTCGAAGTGGCAAGCTGCCACGCAACGGTGCCGGTCGGACGAGTAGCGATCGCCCCAGGCATTGTTGCCGGGCTGAGGCCATGACGCGGACGCCCCCGGCGCTATGGCTCCGCCCAAGCGCTGCGTAGTAGTACTCGGGGCGCCCGGCCCGGACGAGACCGGAACCGAAGGACGGCCCGGCTTGGAGGTACCGCACGCCGGTGCAACGGACGCCATCGCTACCAATCCCAGTGCCGCCGCGGCCGGCCATACACTGCGCTTCCCCACGGGGACAACGGTACCAGCACGCACGCGACACGCGGCGGACGCTCTCACCCGCACGGGCGGCGGCGCCATAGCCAACGGTCGCGGTCGCCCGCCGAGCTGACGGAGGATCCTATGGAACCGCACGCAACGCCCAAGCCCGAACCGGCCTGACCGTTAAACGCGCTAGGCAGCGGTTAGCATTGGCTTGTGCGTTTACTACCCATCGGTCATGATCGGCACCCTGATCACGAAGTGACCACAGGGCAACGTCATGTCCGGCGCTCTGGCAATGCCGGGCACGGCTCAGCCGGATCAGCTACCTCGCCTGAGGCCGGGGTTGCAGGATCGCCCGAGGGCAGGGGGGCGGGACAATACAGCGAGATCGCGGAGGACCCGGCGAAACCGCTCCTGCGAGGCTGGCTCCACATGGTCGCCTTCCCGCTCGCCGTAGTCAGCGGCCTGGTGCTCGTTGCCCTGGCACCCACGGGTGCAGGACGCGCCGCCGGCGCCATCTATGCGGTTACATCGTCCATGCTTTTCGGCGTGTCCGCCGTCTACCATCGGGGCCATTGGAGCAGGCATGCCCACCAGGTACTGAAGCGCCTCGATCACGCCAACATCTACCTCATGATCGCAGGCTCCTACACACCGGTTGCCGTCCTCGCATTGCACGGTGCGGCACGGGTCACGGTGCTGGCGGTCGTCTGGGCGGGCGCCCTTGCCGGCGTCCTCTTCCGGTTGGTGTGGGTAAATGCTCCCCGGTGGCTCTACACGCCCCTCTATGTCGTGCTCGGATGGATAGCGGCGTTCTTCGTGCCCCAACTCCTCCACGGAGCCGGGGTCGCTCCGTTCGCCCTGATCGTGACGGGCGGAGGGCTCTACACGATAGGCGGGCTGGTCTACGGGCTGAGGTGGCCCGATCCGTCGCCCCGGTGGTTCGGGTTCCACGAGATTTTCCACAGCTTCACTATTGCCGCCTATACGGTGCAGTACATCGCCGTCTCGCTTATCACATACGAGGCCATCCGGGTGGCCCTCACCGGCTAGACATTAACCGCTCCCGCGAATAACATCCCGCGCAGCCGGCAAGACGCCGCTGTCGCGGGCATCGAGCAGGTAATGTCGCTAACGGTGCAACACGCTGAACGACACCGGTCGGCCGGCCTGCACGTTCCGGCTCCCGGAGGAGAGCCCTTCAGGAGAGTGCGTATAGGTACGGTTGTCTTTGCCGCGGTAATCGCTGCGGGTACGATCGGCTACGCAGCTCTCGGGTTCAGCGCTCTCGATGCCGTGTACCAGACCATCATCACGGTGAGTACCGTGGGTTTCGGCACGCTTCACCCGTTCGGCACGGCCGGCAAGGTCTTCACGATGGTGCTGATCCTCGTGGGGGTCGGCACGGCACTTTACACGTTCACAGCAGCCCTCGAGGTCCTACTCGACGGCCATATGCGCGACCTGGTCAGGAGGCGTCGGATGGAAAGAGAGATCGACCGCATGACAGGTCATGTCATCGTCTGCGGCTGGGGCCGCGTGGGAAGGGAGGTAGTCCGGTTCCTCGCGAACACCCGGCGGGCCGTAGTGGTCGTCGACCGCGACCACGAACGGATAGTTGACATTCCCCACGCATCCGTGATCGGGGACGTCACTGACGACGCCACACTCGAGGCTGCAGGGATCGCGAAGGCGGGAACGCTCGTCGCCGCACTGGACACCGACGCGGACAACCTCTACGTGACCGTTGCGGCCAGGTCGTTGCGACCTGATCTCCAGATCATCGCCCGGGCACGCAGCGAGGCGTCGGAACCGAAGCTACTGCGGGCAGGGGCAGACCACGTGGTCAACCCGCAGAGGCTCGGCGGTGACCGCATGGCGGGTTTCGCAATCCAGCCGCACGTGGTGGATTTCGTAGACGTGGTCATGCATGACGGAACTCTCGAGTTCAGGCTCGAGGAGGTGACGGTCTCCGCCGGATCGCCCCTTCGCAACGAAAGCCTGCGCTCCATCCGCCTGCACGACCGGACCGGAGCGCTCGTACTCGCCGTACGGCACGCTGACGGTAGTTTCGTGACCAACCCGTCGCCCGGGATGCTCATCAGCGAAGGCGACGTGCTCATCGGCATCGGGACTGCCGCTCAGCTCGACGCTCTCTCCCAACTCGTGAGCGGCTGACAGGCTGGGGCGCCAGGGGCGAGAGGTTCACGTTCCCTACGACATACTGGCGAACCCAGGTTGAGGGGGTGGTCCCCCTTGTTGCGTCGCGCGGCGAACGTTTCCGCGGAAACGTCCTCCGGTGTCCACTGCGGCTACGGCTACGGCGTGCAGATCACTTCCGCATGCGGGATGAAAAAGCACGCATCGGGTGTCGTGACCCACTCTTGCCACCCCTCGGCAAGCCGCTCGAGATCTTCGGTGGCGGCAAGGTGACCGCCGGCCGCCTGCTCCGCGAAGCGTGATTGGACGATACGCTCAGCCCACAGCCCGCCCCACCACTGCTTCTCCTCGGCCGTGGCGTAACACGAGCAGCTTGCAGACGCCTCGACGCCGGAGAAACCGGCCGAGCGAGCCCAAGCCGCAAGATGCCTGCCGGCGTCGGGCTCGCCTCCCGCACTCCTGGCTACCTTGCGGTAGAGAGCGCGCCATTCGGCCAGGGCCTCGGATTCGGGGTACCAGAACATGGCACCGTAGTCTGATTCACGGGCAGCGACGAAACCTTGTTTCCTGCACACCCTTCGCATCTCACCGAGCGCCGCGACCGGATCGTCGAGATGCTGGAGGACATTGTGCACGTGTACGACATCGAACCGCTCAGCCTCGAACCCCATCCGGTAGATGTCACCGACCTCGAAGGTCAGATTGGTGCGCCCTTCGGCTTCGGCCAGCGAGCGTGCCTCGTCAAGCACGCTCGGCTCCGAGTCGATACCAATCACCGATCCGTTCGGTACCTGGGCGGCGAACCCGACGGTAATACTTCCCGGGCCACATCCGGCGTCGAGCACGTCCGAATCGCTCTGCAGCCTCGGGATGACGTACGCAGCGGACGTCTCGATCGTCCTGCGCCGGTGCGATCGCAGTACAGCATCGTGATGGCCGTGCAGGTAGCGGTGCCCGCCAGAGTTCATTACCCAACCCTACCGTGCGCAACAGCCGGTAAGGCGACAAGCATGCAGGCTGTGATGGACAATGCACCCTTCCTACGTGAAGAAACACCATCACGTCGGCATCGAGCACATCTGCGAGCCCGCCGGCACCGGCGAGCGTTACGACCTCGCTATGACCATAGACGCCCTGTTCTCGGTGGACGGATCCTGCAGGGTGAGTGGGGAGCCCCACTGGTAGGATGGAAATCAAATGTCTGCCGACCAGCTTATCCGCATGTCGCCGCCATCGTCACAGACCCTGCCTCCGTCGCTGCGGCTCCGGCAGCTTTGGGCTCCCCTGCGAACATCCTGACACCGGCGATGCCAGATCTCCGCCTCCAGGGTCTTACAAAGCGCTTCGGAAGCGTGCTGGCAGTCAGCGACCTCAGCTTCACAGTTGGGCCGGGTGTGGTGACAGGCTTCCTCGGGCCGAACGGTGCCGGCAAGACGACGACCTTGCGGATGCTGTTGGGCCTGGTGTCACCCGACTCAGGAACCGCTCTCCTCAACGGCGTACCCTACCGCGATCTTCCCAACCAGACCCGCGCAGTCGGGGCCGTGCTGGAGGCATCCGGATTCCACCCAGGTAGGTCGGCCCGAAAGCACCTGCTCGCCATCGCGACCGCCTCGGGGATCGACCGGACCAGAGTGGACGAGGTGCTCGCTATGGTGGGCCTCTCCGAAGTCGCGAACGCCCGGGTCGGGGGTTACTCGATGGGCATGCGCCAGAGGCTCGAGCTCGCCCGCGCTGTACTCGGCGACCCGGAGATACTGATCCTCGATGAACCCGCAAACGGCCTCGACCCGCAGGGCATTGCCTGGATACGCCAGTTCCTCCGGTCGTTCGCCTCGTTGGGCCGGGTCGTCCTCGTGTCGTCTCACCTGCTGGCAGAGGCGGCTCAGACCGTCGACGAGGTGGTCATCCTCGCACGCGGACACCTCGTCGGAAAAGGCCGCCTTTCGGAGATGCTGGACCGGCAGGCGGCCACCGTCCGCATACGGACGCCAGAGCACGAGCAGGCCCGCCTCCTGGCCGCCCTCCGGGATGCCGGCTTCGCGCCAGGTTGCGTCAACATGAACGACGCCACGACGGTGACCGTTCAGGGAGCCAGCCCTGAGGCGGTTGCCCCCGTCATAACCGCTAACGGGATCCTCGTCTACGAGATGACGTCGGGCGGTGGATCACTCGAAGGACTTTTCTTCGAGATGACCGAGGGTGCCGGACTCGGCGACATGGTGCCCGGTTATTCACCCGGAGCGGTACCCGGCTACGTTAGAGGGGGAGAAAGATGAGCCGGCTGGTGCGAGCCGAGTTGGTCAAGCTGCGCACGGTTTGGTCCACATGGGTGATCCTGATCATCGCGGTAGCATTCACGCTGCCAGGCGGGCTCCTGGTCGGGTTCGCCCCGCACAACAACGGGATTCGCCATCTCATTTTCCCGACCGAGGGTACGAGAGCATGGTTCGACCTCGTCCTGTCGACCATGGATGTGGTACTCGATCTGGCCCTTATCCTCGGGATCCTCATGGTGACAGGGGAGTACCGCCACAAGACCGTCACCCCCACCTTCCTGTACGAGCCCCGACGGGGACGCGTCGCCGCAGCGAAGCTGTTCGCCGCAGCAGGCGCAGCGGTTGCCGTCGCAGTTGCAGGCGGGGTGGCCGGGCTGCTGCTCGGCTTCGGATTGGTAGCCAGCGGCCACGGCAACATAGCCGAGATGCTTGGAGCATTCGGCCACGTTTTCCCTGGCGTGCTATTTGCCACGGTCCTCTTCGGTGTTTACGGGCTCGGGCTCGGTGCAATCATGAAAAACCAGGTGGCAGCACTGGTGACCGGGCTCGGCGCGAGCGCTGTGATCGAGCCCCTGGTCGCATCGACAGTCCCAGCCGTCGGGCGGTGGCTACCCGGCGAAGCGGCGCAGGCCCTCGAATCGGTGACCGCTCATGCAATAAAGGGGGGTCACGGCGGAGGCTTCCTTACCGGCATCACCGGTCTGAAACTGGTCACGTGGTGGGAGGGCGCGCTGGCACTATTGATCTACGGGCTGGTCTTTGTAATCGCCGGATCCCTGACGACGCTCCGTTCCGACGTCACCTGAGAGCCTCAGCGCTGCCTCCGGCAACCCATCCTGCCCATCCGCTGAACCTCTATGCTGGCACGGTGCACTACAAGTCTCGATTGAAGCACCATAGCCAGAACTCGTACCGCTTGCGATCGGGCTGCTTGGCACTGATACCGGTTGCTGCGCTCCTAGCCTCCTGCGGTTCCGGCTCGGCTCCTGTGGCTAACCGGATTGCAGTTCACGGTAACGGCGCCGCGGCAATCATCACCGCAAACCCCTTCCGGCTGCAGATCCGCTCCGGCGCGGAAGAGAGTCCCGTACTGTCGGAGGTCGCCAACACCGAACCCGCTCCGTCCAGGCTCCCCCGCACCACAGACCCCATTCCCCCCGGAATACCCGCGCAACACAGCGCCCAGCTGTACGCGCCCCTGTCGTTCCTGGTCGGCAGCGAGACCATCACGCAGAAAAGCAACCCGATCTGGCTGGGCGATCTCAAGCAGGGAGTGGAGTCCGGTATACAGTACTCGGCGCGCAAGGTCATCGCCGAGCGGCAGACCAGGCGGGGCGTGATCCTCACCCTGTCCACAAACGACCCGTCAGGACGGACCCTCAGGGTCGACATCCGGCCTGCGAACGGCAACCTGATACACGTCTCGGTGACCCCGCAACCCGCCGCAGGTGTAGTCATGATGAGCGACTCGTTCGACTCGCCGCCCGGCGAGGCATTCTACGGCTTCGGGGGGCGCCACAACGCCCTCAACCAGCATGGCAACGCGCTCGTCAACTGGGTGTCCGAGGAGAACGTGCCGGGGCTCGGACAGCCCGGCACGCCCTCCGGGGTTCTCTACCCGAACGGTCCCACTGCGGCGTATTACCCGCAAGCTCAGTTCATCTCGTCGGCCGGCTACGGCTTCCTTCTCGACCAGCCTCAGCTCTCCTGGTTCAGGATGGACTCTGATCACGCCAGCGAGTGGAGCGTCGCCGTCTCGGCTGCATCGCTCAACTACTACGTTGCTCCCGACACTCCCGCTCGGGCAATCGCGGACATCACCGCCATCAGTGGCCGCCAGCCGGCACCACCGTCCTGGGGCCTGGGGCCGATGCTCGACCGCGAGGTCAAGAACTTCGGCGATACATCCACGCTTTACGACGCCCAGATGGAACAGGACATCGCGAACATCAAGCGCTATCACCTGCCGCTTACCGCCTACCGGATCGAGGGCTTCGGGTTCGGCACCCCGAACGACAACGGCTTCATCCTGCCGACGCGCGGCACCTTCGCCGCACAGCAGCACGTCGTGTCCCAGCTCCTGGCCCTCGGCATTCACCCGCTCGCCTACATTCGACCGTGGGTGGCACCTGGGTCCGCGCCGGACCGCGAGGGCCTCACCGTCAAGAACGCATCCGGCAAGACCTATGTGACGACAGGGACCCTGGGCCAGAAGATAGCGCTCCTCGACTTCACTAATCCCGCCGCGGTCCGCTGGTGGGGCGCTGAGCTCGACAAGATATTCAACATGGGCTTCGACGGATTCGAACAGGACTTCGGCGAGGAGGTCATGGTCGGCATGCACTTCTACAACGGCCAGGCCGGCGCCACGATGCACAACGAGTACGACGTCCTCTACATGTTGGCTACTCGCGACGCCATGGAAGCTTACGAGCACTCGCATCCCGGCCGTACCCTCTGGTTCGACAACCGTGCCGGCTTCTCGGGCACCCCGGGCTCAGCCGCCTACGAAGCGGCCAACTTCCCGGGAGACGAGGCCACCAACTGGGGGCAGGCTTCGGGGCTGGCCTCGCTTACGGAGGATATGCTCAGCCGCGCCATCGGCGGTGCGTACGGGTACGGGACCGACATCGGCGGCTACTCGTCCTACACGACGCCCTGCACCACAAAGCGGCTCTTCCTTCGCTGGGCTGAGTGGGCAGTGCTGAGCCCGGTGTTCCGTCTCCACGGGGCCGGAGGATGCGGGCTTCACACCCCCTGGTCCTACGACCTTCAGACGGTACAGGTCTATGACGCGCTATCGTCACTTCATGAAGCGGCCGCCCCGCTCATCCTGAAATTGTGGCAGGAGGCGGACAAGACGGGGATCCCCCCGACAAGGCCCCTTTGGTTGGAGTTCCCAGGTGACCCGCAGGCCGCGGCGCAGACAGAGGAATGGGCGCTCGGAGAGGACGTACTGGTCGCGCCCGTAGTCACGGAGGGTGCCACCAGCGCCAGCGTCTACTTCCCAGTCGGCTGCTGGCAGGACCCGCAAACCGGACTCACCGAAACGGGGCCGAAGAACGCAATCGTGAGTGCGCCGCTCACCAACTTGCCTTACTTTTTCCGCTGCGGTACCCATCCCTTCTGACGGATCCCTGCCGTTCCCACCGGTGCTATTTCAGCGTGGGGCTCCCGGTCGTCCAGCTTCTACAGCCCCGTCAAGCCGACCGGTGATACCGCCCGCCGGTACTATTTCAGCGCGAGTCCCGGGTGGTAGACGCGGGGCCTGCCTACCTCGAGAAGCTTCGAGGCAAGGTCCCGGTAGGTACCAGCCGCTTCACTTCCCGGATCGGAAAATGCCAACGGAGGTGCGCACGTCCCGTCTACCGCGTCGAAGGGCACGAAGGGAATGCTGGCGAGAAGTGGAACGCCGAACTGCGCCGCAAGCGAAGCGCCACCCCCACGCCCGAACAGGAAGTGCTGCTCACCGGAGTCGCAGGTGAACCGGGACATGTTCTCCACTACACCTCTCAACGGTAGCTTCAGCTTCTTGACTGCGGCCCCTGCAAGGCCCGCGATCGCCTGCGCCGCCGGGTGCGGCGTGGTTACGAGCACCACCTCCATCCGCGGGAGACGCTGAGCCAGCGATAAGAGCACGTCTCCGGTGCCAGGGGGCAGGTCAATTACCAGGACCTCCGGCTCGCCCCAATCGATGTCGCCCAGGAACTGCTGCAGGACCCCGTCGAGCATCGGACCACGCCAGATCACCGGCGTACCCTCCTCTACGAACATCCCGAGCGAGACGCAGCTAATACCGAACGGTGCCGGCGGGACCACGACACCTTCGGTCCTCCCCGGTTTGAGTTCCTCCCGTGACGCCCCCATCAGGGTCGGAATGCTGAATCCGTAGATGTCGGCATCAAGGATCGCCACCTCCTTCGCCTGGTCTTTCATCGCAGCGGCGAGGTTCACCGCCACAGTCGACTTCCCTACTCCTCCCTTGCCCGACATGACGCCGATAACACGGGTAGATGAGTCTCGATCCAGGATTTTCCTCGATCCGTTGCCGGAATCGTCCATAGCCCTTATCCTATTGCCCATGAGCGAAGCCAGCGGACGAGCCTACCTCGACTACCTCTCCGGTGCGCCTATGCGTCTGGAAGTCCGCACTTCCATCCAGGAGAACCTCGACGCCGGCGTACTCGGCGACCCTTCCCGCCCGTACCGTGAGGCAATTGAGGCGAGGGAGACCATCGAGCGCGCCAGGGAGTCTGTTGCCGGGCTTTTCGGCGTTCCCGGGCGCTCTGTTACCTTCACCTCGAGTGGCACCGAAGCCAACAACCTCGCCGTCTACAGCGCTTGCCGCGACTGCCCGGACGGAACGGTCATCGTCTCAGCGCTGGACCACTCCTCTGTTCGCAAGGCAGCAGAGCGGTGGGCCTCAAGGGTAACGGAGGTCCCAGTGGATCGCACATCGGTCACTCCGGACCTGGGGGCGCTGGGACACCTAATGGAACGTTTGCAAGCCCGCGGCGAAGAGGTCGCCTTCGTCGCGTGCCAGGCTGCCAACCACGATACCGGCGTTGTCCAACCGGTGCGCGAGATCCTCGATCTCTGCCGTGACCGGGGAGTGGCCTGCCTCGTGGACGCCTGCGCAGCATTCGGCTACCTTGCCTCCTACGACGATGTGATTGCCGCGGATTACGTCTCGGTCACAGCGCACAAGGCAGGCGGTCCCGCCGGTGCGGGGCTGCTGCTCGCCCCCGGACCTCGGCGGGTAAAGGGACTGATCCTCGGAGCGGAGCAGGAGCGGGCGAGGCGGGCGGGCTTCGAGAACACGGCAGCGATCGTCGGCATGGGAGCGCTTGCCGGCCTTCTCGGCCAGGGGGATCTCGCCGGGAAGGAGCTGGAACGGTACCGTTCCCTCTCACATGCACTCCGCTGCCACGCTGAGGCGAGTAGCGGGCTGGAGGTGCTGCTCGCGAGTGCGGCCGGCCTCCCGAACGTCACGCTCCTCTCCACAATGAAGCTGCGTGCGGAGGCCGTGCTCATCGGGCTCGACGGTCGGGGTGTCTCGGTGCACTCCGGGTCATCCTGCTCATCCGAGGCGTTCGTCCCTTCGGAAGTTTTCGGGCACCTCGCGATCGACGGCGACACGGTGCTCAGGCTATCCGTCGGATGGCGGACGACAGAAGCAGACATCACACGCTTCACTGCCGAGTGCGATCGCGTGCTCGCCGGCTTGGCCGGGTGAGCACTTACAGGCCGGCGGACGCAGGGGTGGTGGGGGTGGTGGGTCTGGCGGGGGCGGCAGGTGCGGAGGGAGGGGGTGTCGAGAGTACGCTCTCGCTATCAGCCTGGTTGGTGGGTCCGGTCGGCGGGAGGGAGTGATGAGCGCCGACCACCGCACCGGCACCCGCGTCGTCACCGGCACCCGCGTCGTCACCGGCACCGGTACCGATACCGAGCCGTTGCGCAGCCCGCCCGATTGAGCCTGCTAACCCCTCGGCCGACAAGCCAAGCGACGCAAGCAGGCTGTCGGGATGGGATTGGCGCAGGTGCTCCCTCGGGATGCCGAGACACAGATGTACAGGCAACGCACCTGGATGACCTCTAAGAGCCTCAGCGGATAGGGAGGTTGGATCAGGGAGTAGTTCATCCAGGCGAGTAGGGCAAGGAGGAGGAGGAGGAGGAGGAGGAGGAGGAGAGGCAGGCTGGAGCGCCTGACCACGCAAACGTCCGGTGAACGTTTGCGTGGAAGGCATGGCGAAGCTCGATTCCCCAACGCAGCGATGCGACGCCTGGTAGGTGAGGCGGTCCGCTGTACTGCCGAAAGGAAGGAGCGGCGAAGCGCTACTTTGCCCGAGATCCCTATCCGCTGAGGCTCTAAACACCAGATCTGACATGCTCTGGTACAGATACATTCCGGCACCACCCCACCGAGTACCGTCCTCAACGGTGACGACCATCTTGAAGCCGGATGCGGCTGCAAGCATCTCGAGGTCGGGCGGAGCGACCACCCGTACGTCCCACACCTCAACATCGAGATCTTCCAGGGAAAGGGCGCCGGCTGCCGCGACGGCAGGAGCGAGCATCTTGCCTACGGCCAGTATGCAAATATCTCGCCGCCCATCCGCCGCCGCGACAACCTTCCTCGCCTGAATCCCGCTGCCCACCTCCGCCGGTGAAGTTGCATGGGCAGGCTGGGTCTTGGGAAAGCGGATCGCGCTTGGACCGTCGAGTGAGAGCGCCTCTTCCAGCATCGGCGCCACCTCTTCGGCAGACGAAGGTGCGAAGACGGTCATCCCCGGTATGGTCGTAAGCAGCGCCAGGTCGTAAACGCCGTTGTGGGAGGGCCCGTCGTCACCAGTGACCCCCGCCCTGTCGAGCACGAGAACCACTGGTAGCCGGTGTAACGAGATGTCCAGGTTCGCCTGATCGAAAGCCCGCGAGAAGAAAGTAGAGTAGACGGCGACAACCGGCTTCAGTCCGGCCATTGCCATGCCGGCTGCAGCTGTCAGCGCGTGCTCTTCTGCGATACCGACATCGAAGAAACGCTGAGGGAACTCATCCTCGAAAGGCAAGAGCCCGGTCGGTCCTGGCATGGCTGCGGTAACGGCAACGATGCGATCGTCCTGGCGGGCCGCTCCAAGTAGCGCCCGGCTAAAAGCCTCGGTATATGTGGCCGCAGGGACCTCGGCCACGCCATCGCTTTCGCGATCACCCGGACCGCCCCTGGAAGGCGCTCCCTCTATTTCATTGCCGCCGGGCAACCCGGCACTGCCGCCTGCTGCTCCGCCGCCGCCGTTGGTGCCCACGCGTGCAGCCACCGTTCCGGGGATCGGGAACTGGCGCTTGGGCGGCTTCACGTCGTGAAGCCGCTGGATGTCATCCTCCTCGGCAGGCCGGTAGCCGCTACCCTTGACGGTCATTACGTGAAGAAGCATTGGACCGGTCCATTGAGCGGCCCGGGAAAGGGCCTCTTCGAGCTGGGGAATGTCCGCTCCAGAGATCGGACCCGCATACCGGATACCGAGCGCCTCGAAAAACCTGTGCGGTGCCGCCAACTCCCGCACTGCCGATACGATCCTGTGAGCCGACCCGTATGTGAGCTCCCCGATCCCCGGCAATTCCCGCATCACCCGCCGGGCGGTTTCGCGCGCCTTTACGTACGCCGGAGAGAGCCTCAATGAAGTAATGCCCAGCGAAAGCTTCGATATCGTCGGAGCATAGGACCTGCCGTTGTCATTGAAGACGACCAGCACCCTCTCCTGTGAATGGCCGATGTTGTTCAGGGCCTCATATGCCATCCCACCCGTCAGAGCACCATCCCCGACGACGGCGACTACTCGCCTGTCCTGCCCGGTGATCCGGAAAGCCGAGGCGAGGCCATGTGCGTAGGAGAGTCCGGTTGACGCATGAGAGTTCTCGATCCAGTCATGTTGCGACTCGGCGCGCGAAGGATAGCCTGACAGTCCCCCGGGCTGGCGCAGGGTATCGAATGCCTTCGACCTTCCCGTGAGCAACTTGTGGGCGTAAGCCTGGTGACCTGTGTCGAACAGCAGGACGTCGTCGGGAGAGCGGAAAACCCTGTGAAGCGCAATGCTCAGCTCGACCACGCCGAGGTTGGAGCCGAGATGGCCACCTGTCGTGAGAACGGTCGTGACGATGACATTACGAATCTCCTGCGCAAGCGCAGCCAGCTCAGTGCTGCTCAGTGCTGCCAGATCCTCCGGCTTGTCAATCCTTTCCAGCATCAGCGTCTTTCGGCGGGAACATAACGGATCGCAAGGTTCCCGCATTCGACCAGCGCGATCCGTGTATCCTCGCCCGCATCCTCCACCGCGTGCGGGCAGTAGCGCCGGCTCTACGTTTGTAATCCGGTCGGTTACCAGGTTAGCGCTCGACAGATGCTAAAGCGAGTCGCCGCACGCGACAGCGGCCCCGCCGCCGGCCCACGCTGAGGCTACGATGGGGCGACAACCTATGAGCGGCTCGGAATGCAATTTGGTCCGGAAGCACATCGTTGTACGAGGCCGTGTCCACGCCGTGGGCTACCGGGCATGGTGCCTGCGCATAGGCAGGTCGATGCGACTTCGCGGCTGGGTACGCAATCTTGACGACGGCAGGGTCGAGGTGGTTCTGGAGGGTGAACGCGATGCGGTGGAGAGGGCTGTGCCGATGATTACCGGGGGACCTCCGCTCGCTGCTGTCCGGGATTTTGCCGTCACCGAGGAGGCGGTGTCAGGCGAGGAGGCGTTTCATGTCCGCTGACGCGCGGAGGAGCGGTAAGAGGAGTGGCAGTAGCCGGATCAGGGGGCAAGGTGCAGCGGCAGGCGCCGGCGGCCGGCCGGATGCCGGTCCCGGTCATGGTTCAATCGCGCCCGCGCGCCCCGGCGGCTCCAGGGGAGGCACCCTGAACGTCCTCAGCGAAGTAGGCAGCGCGACCACGACCGGCGTGGGCGTTGCCATGCTGTCGGCATGCCTGATAACCCTGAACGAAGCGGCGCACATCGGGCGCTGCCTCGCCTCACTGGCAGGCCACGTGGACGGCATCGTCGTCTACGACACCGGATCGACGGACGGCACTCCCTCCGCCGCTCGGGACACCGGCGCAACCGTCGAGGAGGGATACTGGGACGGCAGCTTCGCCCGGGCGCGTAACCGCTCCCTCGGGTATTGCACGACGGAATGGGTGCTTTCAATCGACGCTGACGAGGAGTTTCACTGGGAGGGAGATTCATCCCTCACCGAGTACCTGAGGAGACTTGGCCCCCGTGGCGTCGACGCTGTCGAGGTGCCAATCGACAATGTCCTGCTCGCTCACGGCAGCCCCACTGCGCAAGGCCCGATCATGACCCACACCGCCGTCCGCCTCTTCAGGAGGGAGGCCGTTAACTGGGCGGGCGACCTGCACGAGGAGCCGCTGGGAAAGGACGGGGCACCGTTGCAGGCAGCCACGATCCCGGGACTCCGAATAACCCACTTCGGTTACGCAATTTCGCGCGAAGCAAGCCGCAGGAAGGCGTTGCGCAACCTGGAGGCAATCGGGCAGTCGGGCTCCCGTCCGGAGCCGTCGGACCCTACAACGCTCCTGAAGATCGCACGCACACACTGGGCCGTAGGAGATCTCGAGGCGGCCCTCGACGAGCTACGGCAGGTACTGGCGGCGGCGGAACGGGGCAGCCGGGTAGAATGGCTCGCGGCGCGATCTGCGGTTCAAGTTGCGCTCTGGCTCGATCGCCCGGAAGAGGCCGGCCATTTCGCGGCCGTTATGAACGAGGGCCGGCCCGGGCAAGCGCAGTGGGAAGAGGGCCTTCCCGCTCCCGTTTTCGACTTCATCGTCACGTGCGCATCGGGCAACGTATCCGGGTCGGCCGACCTCGCAAAGGCGCTTGCGAAGGACAACCGGCTGCTAGCCGTCGCGCAGGCACTCAACATCGGTCCGGCATCGGCCGATCTTCTTCTCGAGCGCGCCTGGCAGCTCTTCACGGGACGGGAGGAGCGCCTTGCCATCCTCGCCAGTGCGTCACGTGTGGCTTCGCGGCTGGACGCACCTAGCGCCTCCCGATGGTCAGCCCGCCTGCGAGCCGAAGGTGCGGCCGAGCTCTGTCCCCTTGTTGCGATGGCAATGGACGGGTCGAGGCCCGCTGCTCAGCGCATCGAAGCGGCCCGGATCGCCGCAGAGACCTTCAGAGACCCGCGGGGACGAGAACTGGCCGCACAACTCGGTAAGGAGATGGGCCCGTAAGGAGATGGGCCTGTGGGGAGGTGGGCCGCTACCAGGGATTCTGTGGTCGCAATCCCAGTGATACGGATTCAGCAAGAGCGGCCGTCACCGAAGGTATGTCGCTCGCGTGCGTTACGCCAATGCAAGGTTCGTCGGTGCGCAACAGGGTAAAGGGCTCTCCCTGGCCGACGAGTCCGGCCACGACGTCAGGCAGCAACACCTCCTTGGCGGACGACCCTACGGCCCCGCTCCTCTGGCCTCCAGGCCGTGGCGTACCGGCCGCACCGCTGGCACCGGCGCCCGATCGGCGCCGGAACGCTTCGACAGCCGACTCCAACGCCGGAAAAATCGACTGCCCGAACCCCCACAGATTCATCGACACCAAGACATCGGGGTCGAGTTCGACCGGGTCCAACCCGTCCGACGACGTGATGCGCCCATCAGCTTCACGCCGGACGAGGCGCCTTTCCGTGACCGCCCCGAGACTGCCGCCTCCTACCGACGAACAGACCCCCCTCGTAACCGGGGCGTCGGATGAGAGCGTGTTGCGCAGCGCATAGGCCACGAGCCCATGGCCAGCTGACTCCTTCAGGTACCGCTGCAGGAGCGTCAGCGCAGCTTCGCCGTAGATGTCGTCGGCATTGACTACGGCGAACGGTCCCTGGCCCCGAAGCGCCGCTTCAGCGCAGAGCACCGCGTGGGCCGTCCCGAGTGGGACGTCCTGCTCGACGAAGTCAACGTCCAGATCGCCAGGCCAGAGCCGCCGGACATGGTAGCGGATGGCCGGACCCGTGGAAGGACCGACGACAATGACAAGATGGTCGAACCCGGCACGGAACGCGTCGGAGGCGGTGAGGTCAACCAGAGCCTCACCGGCGAGTCCCACCGGCGCAAGAGGCTTGCACCCTCCGTATCGCGTCGCCAGACCGGCAGCCAGCATGACGACGATCAAGGCGCGCTCTGCCGTTCCGATCGCGTGCGCATCAGCCGCACACCGGCTGTCAGCCGCCCCACCTGAGCAGAGCGCTTCCCCACGTCATTCCGGCTCCGAAACCCGAGAGCAGGACTAGGTCTCCTGCGTGCAACCTGCCTTCGGTTATGGCTGCGACAAGGGCAAGGGGGATCGAGGAAGACGACGTGTTGCCGTACCGGTCAATCGTGACCATCGCCCGCTCTTCGGGGATACCGAGCCTCTCCCTCGCCGCGTCGATGATACGCACATTGGCCTGGTGGGGCACGAACAGGTCGACCTGCTCCGAAGTCACTCCTGCCGCGACAATAGCTTCACGGGCAGAGTCCACTACGATCCTCACTGCTCGCCGGAAAATCTCCTTGCCATCCATGAACAGGTAACCGCCGTGTTCGCAGCAGAGAAGGTGCCGCAGCAACCCGTCGGCACCGAGGTTCCATGACAGTAGCTCCCCCTGCCCGGGCACTGCCTCCAGGACCACGGCTGCAGCCCCGTCGCCTACTATCACCGCCAGGGTCCTGTCGTTCATATCGGTAATGCTGGACAGGGTCTCGGCACCTATCAGAAGGACCCGTTTCGACCCGGCGAGAACGAAGCCGTGCGCCGCTACAAGCGAGTAGATGAAACCGGAGCACGCGGCATTGACATCGAACGCTCCTCCCCTGGTGCCGAGGGCGCCCTGGACGATAGCGGAGGTGCCCGGCACAAGTGCATCGGGAGTCGTGGTCGCGAGCACGAGCAGGTCGATGTCCCCCGGCTCCATCCCTGCCGAAGCAAGCGCCTCCTTGGCAGCCGCGATCGCAAGTTCCGACGTAACGCCCCCCATGTGGCGCTCCCTTATACCGGTGCGCTCCAGTATCCACTCGTTGGAAGTGTCGAGCCGCTTCGCAAGGTCGTCGTTCGTAACCACGTTGTCGGGGACGCTCGATCCCCATCCTATGGTTACAGCTCCGGCCATCGACCTTCCCTTGGACTACTCGACACCTTCAGCCCCGCTCCAGAACATGAATACCCACGGTTGCGGCATCACCTCTCACTATCCCTCCGGTATTCACCGCTGCGCCGATTCTCGCACCGGGCTGCTGGCGCTCTCCCGCGTGGCCCCGCAGCTGGATAGCCAGCTCCACCACCTGGCAGATCCCCGTAGCCGCAAGGGCATGCCCGCGTGCCACAAGCCCACCGGAAGGATTGACGCAGGTTCGCGTGGCCGCGGGCAGCGTCTCTCCCCGAGCGGTAGCAGCACCCGCCATGCCCGTGTCGAAGAAACCGAGCGCCTCCAGCGCATACAACTCCTCCGCGCTCGTAGCGTCATGAACCTCCAGGACATCCACATCGCCCGGCTCCATACCCGCCAGATTCCAGGACTCGCTCAGAACCTGAGCCATCCGAGCGTGGTACTCCAGTTCTCCCGACCCGGACCGGAGCACGCTTTCACGGATCCTGGGAGCTCCTGCCACCTTGCCACCGGCTACCACGACCGCCGCCGCACCGTCGGTGAACGAGGAGCACATGAGCCGCGTAAGGGGGGGCGCGATGACCCTCGATGCCAGGATTTCGTCCGCGCCCAGTGGCTTGCGATGCTGTGCCAGCGGGTTTGATGCACCCAGGGCATACGCCTTGGATGCCGTAGCCGCCATCTCATCCAACGTCGTACCGCGGGAGGCGATCTGTTCCTTCGCCCACATTGAATTGAAACCCATGAAAACGCTGCCGGAGGCCTCAACGGCAAGACGGTCCCTAAGGTCCGGCCTCTCGTCTGCCGGAAGCGCATCCTCGATCGCTCCGATAGTCGCCTCCCTGTCCCCCGTCCACATTTTCTCGACGCCCACTGCAAGAACAGGAGATTCGCCGGCGTGAACGGCGAGAAAGGCCATATGGAGCGCGGACGAGCCGCTGGCGCAGGAGTTGTCGACGTTGACGACGCCCGCGCCGCTGAGACCGGCATCCTTGAGCCACGCCTGACCCCTGATGCATCCCTGGTCCGAAAGCCTCCCGCCGAGAGAATTCGCGAACACGACAAGCCCGACCTGGCCCGGTGCCAGTCCGGCATCGTGTAGAGCCTCCTCTACCGCCTCCACCGCGAGAGCGTTCACCGAACGATCGCGCGTGCTCATCTCGGTCATTCCAATGCCGATTATGCTGACCTGCGCCGCCACCGCTTTCCTCTCTTCGCTCTGCCTATCCTGCTCGGATTGCCCAAATGGAATCGAAGCGACCCGATCTACCTGAGGCCGGGTACCTGTGCTTACACAACTCCTCAGCGATCCCGCTGTGCAGTCCCATACGCAGATCCCACCCTTTCCGGCAATACCCGTTCTGGCAGGCGATCGGCCAGCGCGGGCGTTCGCCGCCTTGCAGTCATATTAGTGCTCCCTCCAGCAGCATCACCAGTGTGGGGGACGGCACCGGATGAAAGCGAATCCGCACCACCCGCCGTAAAGAGCTCGGCCTTCCGGGAAGCCAGCGCGAGCGACGAGAACGGTGCCAGCGGATCGTCACCTGCGTAGAACACCACCACGTGCTCGGCTCCCGCTTCGACGTACTCGCCAATACGAGCAGCACAGTCTCCTGGACTACCATGCACCAAGTGGCGACCGAACGCCTTCTCCGGCAGGCCGTACAGGGCCGACATCCATGCGAGCCCCCGCCCACGAGGATCCTCTCCACCCACAGAGACGAACAGCAGGACGAGCCTGCGGACTAGAGTGGGATCTTTCCCGCTCGCCTCAGCGATGTCCTCCAGCACCGCGAGGTGCGCTGAATACTCCTCGGGATCGACGAAATTCGCGATCCACCCGTCGCCGGCCGCCGCCGCCCGCGCAAGCGCCCTCGGGCTCGAACCGCCGACGAACACGGGAATGGCCGGATCGGGAACCGGGAGCTGGGCATATCCCGGGCGGCCGTGCCCCCCGTCCCAGAGGCGCCTCAGCTCTGCAATCGCCGCGTCAAGACGCCTGCCCCGCGAGCGAAAAGTGGCGCCGGCCTCGGCATACTCCGGCTCGTGAGAACCGACGCCCACCCCGAGAACAAGACGGCCGTTGCTCAGCTGCTGCAGACTGCCCGCCTGCTTGGCGATCACGGGTGCAGACCTGAGTGGCACCTGCAGCACGCTGGCTCCAAGCACGCTCCCCTGCGTCGATGTCGCCGCGACGGCCAGCGACGACAGGCATTCGATCAACGGAGTGCGCCAGAATAGATGGTCGCAGCTCCAGATCCCGGTCGCACCGGCACGCTCAGCTTCGGCCGCGACGGAGGCAAGGTGCCTGGCACTCGGGAGCTCCGCACGATCTACAGCAAACGTCGGGAGCACCAGCCCCAGACCGCCGAGCCGCAAAGGACCGGAATTCCCGTGGCTTAGGGCCTCAGCGGATAGGGACGCCGGCGATGACTGGCGTTCCGTCAATGCTGTGACGGCCCGGCATAGAGGGCGGATACGTTCAGCCGCCCCGAGCACGGAGCCAGCGATTCGCTCAGGGTAAGCAGCGTCGGGTAATGAAAGGTCCCACCGGGCAGAGCAA
Source organism: Actinomycetes bacterium (assembly GCA_021816935.1). Taxonomy (GTDB): domain Bacteria; phylum Actinomycetota; class Acidimicrobiia; order Acidimicrobiales; family JAMCPL01; genus JAKAWR01. Next base: position 110,578 of record JAKAWR010000004.1, on the reverse strand, counting down.
TCGCTACGTAAGAAGAAGCGCTGCAGGAGCCCTGGCTTGCCGATACGTCGCTGTAGGCGACGTTGAACGACGCTGAGGCCGAAGGCTCGAGGGTTACCGGCACGGGCATGAACCTGGTAACCGCGGAGGTCCCGTTATGCACCAGCTCCGTGGCCAGCAAGCTACCAGAGGCGTCATAGAACTCCAGAGCCGCATACCCGTTGAGCGAGCACGTCGAACCGGACGAATTGGTAAGGGTGAAGCTGGCGTATACCGTGCCGGCAGATGCCCCTAGCTGGGTAAAAGCGGCCGTCACCTGGCTCGCCGTGCAGCGTGCGGGAACGGCGCGCCCCGTCGTGGTCGTAGGCGTGGTGGTAGTCGACGAGGTCGTCGTCGTGTTGCCGGATCCGCTCGAGTGCGAGTGAGACGTGGTGGCAGGAGTGCTGGTGGGCGCCGTCAGCTTTCCTCCCGTATTACCGGTGTTGGCCGAGCACGCTGCCGCTGCAACCGATACAAGCGCCAGCATCGATGCGACCGTCACTGCCCGGGCAATGCGGCCGCAGGCGGTGATTACTGGAGGGTCCTGCGGCATCACACCAACTCTAGCGATCCTGTAGGAGATTTTCCCGTCGGGCATGCCCCTGAGGATCCCCGGATCCCTCCCCATGACCCCCGCCCATGCGCAGACCGCCCTCCCCCCACGTCCGTTCCCCAGGCCGGATACTGTCATCAGATGTGGCTCTTTGCCGCATTATCCACACAATTGAGATCTCGATCTGTTATCGTTATAGGTAGTGGCGGTAGTTGCTCGGCGCTGTCATGGCGTCTCGTGTCATCGAGGCCCGCCCGGCCTCCGGCCATCTGGAAATAGATTCCGTCCTTCTGAAGAGCTGGCGTCGCGTGCGCGCTCGGAACCGTCGTCGCCTCCGACATTTCAATGTTTTCAAAGGAGGGGACCATGACCTGCGAAGTAACGACTGATCCTGCGGCGGCCGTGGACTCCTGGCTGCGGCGCCTACCCAGTCCTCAAGCCGCCTACTGGAGGTATAGGGCCTTCAGCGGCACAGAGGGCCTCCGCGATCATCGGGAAACGGTAACGGTGCTTCAGGACGGTTTCCCCCTCACGGACGAACAGTGGCAAGAGATCGACGACGAGTACGGCGATCGTGTCGCGACAATCCTGACGGGCGCCCGGGAGCTCGCCGCTTCTCTGGAGGCGTACCACCCCTTCGAGGGCACGGTACCGACGCTTGCGCAGATCAGCGACCTCTACCAGCGGCACCTGAAGGCCCTGCAAATGCTTCTCGGAGCGCGGGGCACCCTCACGAAGAGCAACACCCAGATCGAGGACCTGGCTCACGCGCACGCAGTGGCCCTTTTCGGCGAAACCGCGGTAGCGACCGCCATAGCCGGCGACAGCAGCTTCGCTATGTAGGCACCTCGCGATCCGACCGATCGGCGAATTCGGCGGCGGTCTTGGCAGCCGGTCTAGATTCAGTTGCTCGGTCCCCAAGCCGGACCAATAGCCGCGGAAGATGGAGATCTCGGGCGAAATAGTGCTTCGCCACTCCTTCCTTTCGACGGTTCTCTTGGCGGTTCACCGGACCGTCTCATTCGACCTCCCTATCCGCTGAGGTTATAAACGGCGTCGGCGCCTCCGGAGAACGCCAGTCACGCCGGTCGTGATCGCTAGAATGGCAAGGACGGGACCCAGCCACAGCCAGAGCGCTCCCGTTGCTGGATGCCGGCTGCGCACAACCCCCAGTGGTCCTCGCTTGCTTCCCATCGCCTCTTTCTTCCCCCACGACCCGCTTGCGCTCTTGCGGATGGCAACGGCTCCGCCCCTCGAGCGGGCCGGCCCGCCAATCCCGGTGCTCCCGCCATGACCCGTCCTTATCGCTCCCGCTGCGGCCGTCGCTGTCCCGGCCGCCACAGAAGAGCTTGCCTGGAAAGTCGCCCGGGAGGTCGTCGAGGTACCGGACGAGGGTGGAATCTGCGGCGACCTGCGAACTGCCGTAGGCACGCTCGTCGGCGGCGGTATGACCGTGCCCGAGCTCCCCAGGCAGGTGAATGCCTGGGTCGGCGTAAGGAACCTCACGCCCTGCTTGGCGAGAGGATCCAGCGTCGCGATCAACTGGCCGGCCGGATTGGTCCAGACACCCGCCGAGAAGAACGACACGAGCGGGCGCAACGCTTCCGGCTCCGTCTCGAGCGCGGCTATCTGGTCAGCTATTTGCGATGGGTTGTCAGTGTAGCTGAGCACCTGGCTGTTCAGGATCGTCAGCCCTCCCGGCGCCTCCGAGACCGCGGGCTGTCCAAGGTTGGAATAGCCGTCAAGCACTCCACTCACTCGGCCGCCGGCTGCCGAAGCAAGTGCGGCGGTGACCGGAGCGGTCGGCTGGAGGCCGTAATCCAGCGACCAGAAGGCCCTGAGCCCCAGCTCCTTCATTGCCTCAAAACTGGCGTCGAAGAACGATTGCGCGTCCGTACGATACTGCGTGCGGGTATAACCGATGCCGAGCATGTCGATGAGCTCGTTGTTCGGACCGGCTGTTCGTGCGTAGTAGTCCCATACGGCGGGAGCCAGCACGTCCAATGCGGGAGCCATGCTCCACCCGATAGGCAACGACCCTCGCAGAGGATCGAGCCAGCCGTCGGCTTGGGCCTCGAAGTTCATCGTCGCCGGGAGAGCATCCCCGTCAGTGATTGCCACAACGACATTGACGGTCTTCGAGGTACATGGAACCGTCGTGGGGACCGGCGACGGAGCATAGGCGGGCGGGGTGAACGGATCGCCGACTGCCACGTGGAACGAAAGGTCCGAAATGGCGTCGGACGCCTCGATCATGCGATTCTCGCTCGAAAGCTTGTTGATGGCCAGCAACTCCTGGAGACCGGTCTGGGCGATGTACCCGTAAATGGGATGGTCGGCAGGATACTGATTGATGAGCGAGTAGACCTGGTCGAAGTCCGAATCGCCAGGCAGCGCGTACAGTGCAAGGATCCCCTGCTGAACCAGAAAATCTCTGAGCCGGTTCACTTGGGGGCCGAGGATTGCCACTCCGTCGTAGGGCAGCTTGCCCTTGTACTGCCCGACCTCCCAACTGTATGCAGATCCCGCATCGCTCCAGCGACCGACGGTATCGTCCAGCTGCTCGAGCCCCGCCGCTTGCAACTCCGGAACGGTCGCGTCCGTTGCCACTACACCGCCGTCCGCGGCGGCAATGGTCGTTGCCACGTCGATCGTCCACGGCTCGGAGTAGGAGGCCAGGACATATCCCGCGCCGTAGTGGGCGAAGGTGGTAACGGCCTGGGAAAACGACATCATCGCCTTCACTTGGACAAGACCTTCCTTCTCGTACTGCGAGAGCCAGAACTGCTGACTTTGCGGCGTTCCGTCCGTGGCGCCGGTGTCGATCAGGTACATCTGGGCCGTGGAACGGTTAACGATACCCTGCAGGGTGGTTGCGAGGAGGCGCTCGTCCTGAGTGGTGCCCTGCAGATCGACTACCGTCACCGGACCGAGCTTCGGATGGCGCGCGAGGAATGTCGAATACATAGACGAGATCTCCGGCATGCCTCCCGCCTGACCGACATGCGCCTGACCGACCTGACCTCCGCTGCCCGAGCCGGTTGCCGTCCCGGATCGACCGGTCGGGACCGGCACCCCCCGGGCCGCTCCCCCGCTGGTCCCAGCCAACCCTGTAAACACCACTGCTGCCAAGAGGAATACCGCTGCGATCCGGCGCATCTGCCCCATCATGTTGCAGCCTATAACAGCTTGCCTCTCCTCCGCGGATCCGGTCTACAACGGGTCGGACCGACGACGAACAGCCGGGAACGAACACTCCATTCGGCCACGATCCTCGACTGACGGCGATGCAGGCATCTGGCCGGACGCGAAATCACCTGGGCTTGGAGAGCCGGTGGTGGGACTCGAACCCACGGCCTGACGATTACAAGTCGCCTGCGCTACCAGCTGCGCCACACCGGCCTGGAGCCTCCGTGCCCCGCCGACATGGCGCATTACGCTTGGACGGCGCGGAACTCCCCAAACAGGCTATCCCCTCCTGAACGGAGCCATCTCAAGAACCCCTGAGCCCGCCGACCATCTCTCGCGGTCGGAGGTATCGCAGCGCTAAGACTTTCGCCGCCCTTGAGCCGTCCCTTACCGAACGGGATTGCGGTCGCCCGATGTCCAGCGTCGGGTATCCGGCAACCAGGCCGGCGGCGGCCGCAAAGGCAACGGATGACGCCCCAGTACCTTCCCCGTGTCCGGCCGGCTCCTGCGCTGCATGTCCCCGGCTCGCCGTAGTACCGATCAGGAGATGAGTCCGTTGGCACGCGCGAGCCCCGCCAGATCGACCTCAGGAGAAGCTCCCACGTGGGAAACCACTTCCGCTGCGCAGAGGCTGGCCAGTTGGCCACACCGTTCCAGCGGCAGTCCTCTCATCCATCCGTAGACGAAACCCCCTGCGTAAGCGTCACCGGCACCTGTCGCATCCACCACCTTCTCGGTAGGGTAAGAATCCACGTGCAATGGCCTGCAGCCTTGCTGGATGATGAACGAGCCTCGTGCCCCGCAAGTGAGCACGATGGTGGCGCCGGTCGCATTAAGCTCGACCGGAAGCCGCGCCAGGCTCTCGGGTTCCCTGGTGCCGAAAAGCTCGCCCACCTCCTGTTCATTGCCGAATACGAGAAAAGCTCGACTGAGCAGATCCAGGAAGACCGGTTTGTTCCGGCGCACGCACGCCGCGTCGGAGAGAGACAGCGCGACGGCGGTGGAGTCGTCTAACGCGTAAGCGACTGCGCTCTGGCAGGCTATTGCACCTGTCGGAGAATCGAGCAAGTACCCCTCGACATAGAGGAGGGTAGCACCGACGATGACGTCGGCCGTCACGTCCCCTTCGTCGAGCGACGAGGCTATTCCCAGATAGGTCGCCATCGTACGTTCGCCATCAGGTGAAACGAGCACCGCACAGGCGGCCGTCCCCTGACGCTTCCCCCCAGTGCCGTCCTCATCTGCTGTTCCCGCCCGGACGTCGGGACCCGGATAGAACGTTATCCCCCGATCGGCCGCAGCGGAGACGAACGAGTCGCCCAGAGCATCCCGGGCCACCTTTCCGAGGAGTGCGCTCGTAGCCCCGAGCGAGGTGAGAACCGTCGCGGTATTGGCAGCGGATCCGCCCGGTGCAATAGCCAGCTGCTCGACAGATCCGAGGATCGCCGCAAGAGAATCTCGGTCCACCAAAGCCATCTGGCCCTTCACGAGCCCTAAGGTATCCAACAAAGCGTCATCAACTCTTGCCAGGATGTCGACAATGGCGTGACCGACCGTGATGACGTCGAAGAGGTGCCCCTTGCGATACACCGGTACGCTTGTTGACACCACCACACAAGTATACCAAACAGCGAAATAGCTGCAGAGGCTCTAAGGTATTGAGGCACGACGACGCACGGGTACGGAGCTGTATGCCGGCAACAGCGAAGGAGGACAATTGTTGAACGAAGTTTCTGCGAGCAGGGATGCTTCCGCTCCCTTCAGGCTACCGTACACATTCCGTCCCGAACGCTACGCAGTGCTCCTGAGGCCCGATCTCGATCGGGCGACCTTCAGCGGTCACGTGGATGTTGCCGGCATAATTGAAGAGGCGGCCTCGTACATTGTTCTCCATGCGGCCGATCTTTCGATAGGCAGGACCACCCTCACGGTCGGCACGGGCCCGGGCGCAGAACCCGTCGCTATGGATCCCGCTTCACTGACCAGCGACGCTGAGGCCGAGACCGTCACCATTGAGTTGAACCGCGAGCTGCAGCCGGGCAGCGCCGTTGTGGTGTCGATCGACTTCGAGGGCACGCTCAACGACAAGCTGCGGGGCTTCTACCGCTCCACCTACACCGGTACAGACGGCGAGAAGCTCACACTTGCAACGACTCAGTTCGAGGCCACCGACGCCCGCAGGGCGTTCCCCTGCATCGACGAACCTGATCGTAAGGCGATATTTTCGATCACCCTTGATCTGGACGGGAACATCGACGCCGTCTCGAACTGGCCTGTCGAGATCGACGAGCACTTCGCCGCAGCGGGACCGGAATCGGGACCGGGACCGGGACCGGGGAGGCACCGCGTAACCTTTGCCGATACCATCCCGATGTCTACCTACCTGGTTGCATTCGTGGTGGGCAACCTGGTCTTCGGCCCTGAACGCAGCGTACGAGGGGTGCCGGTACGGATAGTCCACGTACCGGGAAAGGAGGCTCTGACCTCCTATGCCCTAGAAGTTGCCGTACATGCCGTCGAGTTCTTCGCGGACTGGTTCGGCATCGCCTATCCCGGAGACAAGCTCGACCTGGTAGCGATCCCGGACTTCGCTTTCGGAGCAATGGAGAACCTCGGCTGCATCACGTTCCGCGAATCGATCCTGCTTCTGGACCCTGAGCGTTCATCGCAGCAGGAGCTCCAACGCGCCGCCGACGTGATCGCCCACGAGATAGCCCACATGTGGTTCGGCGACCTGGTCACGATGAAGTGGTGGAATGGAATCTGGCTCAACGAGGCGTTCGCCACCTTCATGGAGATGCTATGCGTAGATGCATTCCGGCCCGCCTGGAAGCGCTGGGTAACGTTTGGGATAGAACGGGAGCAGGCCCTTGACATCGACTCGCTAGCCACAACGCGACCGATCGAGTACCCGGTGGGACCGCCCGAAGAGGCCCAGGGCATGTTCGATGTGATCACCTACCAGAAGGGCGCCTCCGTGCTGAGGATGCTGGAACAGTACCTCGGTCCGCCGGTTTTCCGGGAGGGGATCAGGCGCTACCTGACCGAACACGCCTATTCCAGTACTGAAACCTCCGATCTCTGGGCGGCCCTGGAGCAGGCATCTGGCCAGCCGGTGCATTCCGTGATGAAGTCGTGGGTGTTCACCGGAGGGTATCCTCTCGTGTCGGTCGCGGCAGGCGAACAGGCCGCGGTGGGGGGGCAAGAGGCTCCGGATGGGCAGGCGGTGCCGGAGGGACCGGCTGTTCTCGCCCAGGAGGTCTTCCGGTACCTCGACGAGGACGCGGCTCCTCCGGCGGAGCGCGATGCCGGTCGCAGTACGATCTGGTCGGTTCCCGTGGTGGTACGCGCACTGGGGGGAGGAGGGTCCGGGGTCGACGGCGAACCGGGCGGGGCTGATGGTGGGCGCGAAAGAGTCGGGCGCGAAGGACGGGGAGACGGTCGGGAGGGTGGCGAGGATAGCAATGGCGACGACGAGAGGCTCCTGCTCGGGTCCGAGCCCGTGACGACCGCACTGCCCGCGCCGCTCCTGGCCAACGCCCGCGGAGCCGGCTTCTACAGGGTTGCATACTCCCCTCCCGGTCTGGCAGCGATCACAGCCCGGATGCACCAGTTGGAGACCCTGGAGCGTTTCGACATCGTAAGTGACGCGTGGGCCCTGTTCCTGGCCGGTCGGTACCGGGTAGATACCTTGCTACGGGCATTCGAGGCTCTTGTGGCATCAGATGAGAACGATCCGGACGTCTGGTCGGTGGCTTTTCGCGCGCTCTCGTTCTTCGGCCATGTGGCGCCAGCGGGATCCCGGGTCGCCTCCTTGCTCGCCGGCTACACTCGCCTCCTCGCGGGCCCAGTCCTTGCCGCCGCCGGATTCGATCCTGATCCCGAAGAAGAAGATCGCGTAGCGGTACTGCGGGCGCAGGTAATTGCGATCCTCGGGATCAGGGGCAACGATCCCGAGGTAACCGAATGGGCGGGCAACGCCTACCGAACGCTGGCAACCGAAGGAGCGGCCCTCGAGCCGGATCTCGCGTCGGCGATTCTGCACATAGTGACCCTCCGCGGTGGGAGGCCGGAGTTCGACGACCTGTGTGAACGCTACCGCCATCCTGCGACACCCCAGGAAGAGAACAGGTATCTCTACTCGCTCGCCGGGTTCCAGGACCTGGACCTGGTGCTGGCGGCATTCGGTATGGCCCTGACCGAGGTACGCACCCAGAACGCACCGTTCCTGATCCAGCAGCTCCTGGCCAACGACAGCTCCGGAGAAGCCGTCTGGGCCAAGGTCACGGAGAATTGGGAAGAGCTCGTGGATCGCCTCCCACCCAATACGGTGCCGCGGATGCTCGACGGCGTGAAGTGGCTCTGCAAATCGGATGTGCTGGTTGCAGAGATCGCCGCGTTCATAAACGATCATCCCGTTCGATCCGGCCGTCAGACCGTGCGCCAGATCGTGGAGAAGCTCCACGTCAACCGCGCGGCAACCAGCCGCATGCTCGATACAGGCGAACTGGAGGACGCTCTGGCCGCGGGGATTACCCGACTGGAAGACCGGACCCGGTGATAGCCGGCCCCGCTGCGTCAGGGCGATGACCGCGCAACCGGTTCCCCTCGATAGACGGTCCGCGCACGGCGCGCCACCAATACCTACGCGCCTGATAGAACTTGCGGCTGCCACAAAGGGCTTCATGCCGGAAGTCGAAGGTCTCGCCCTGTACGAGGCCGCCTGGGCGGCGGCAGACGAAGAAGGATCGTCACGCGTTATGATCGAGATAGGAGCCTGGTGCGGTAAGTCGACCATCTATCTGGGGGCTGCGGCGGCAGCCGTTGGCCCGGGGACGCCTGCCGCGGCCAGCTCGGTCCTGTTCAGCATCGACCACCACCGAGGCTCCGAGGAGCAGCAGCCTGGCTGGGACCATCACGATCCGGCACTTGTCGACGTACGCAGCGGCAGGATCGACACGCTGCCTTCCTGGAGGCGCACGATCGAAGCCGCTGGGCTGGAGTCGTGCGTGATCGGCGTGGTGGGCGACTCGCGCAGAGTCGCAGCCGCCTGGCACACACCGATCTGCTTCTGCTTCATAGACGGAGGCCATGGAGAAGACGCCGCATGGGGGGATTACAACGGATGGAGTCCGCACGTCCAGCCGGGAGGGTTGCTCGCCATCCACGACGTTTTCCCGGAACCGGCGGAGGGGGGACGCCCACCCTTCGAGATCTACTCCGCAGCGCTCTCCTCCGGCAACTGGGTCGAGACCGCTGGCGAAGGTTCCCTCCGGATCCTGCGCCGTATCTGAGGTAAGAGCCTCAGCCTTGCGGGCGCCTACCGAAAAGCTTCGAGGTGCGGCTCCGGCCGATATGCGCGTCCACCGCCAGGATGACTGCGGCCGCGGTGTAGGTGGTGCGCTCGCCGCCGGGAAACGGCATCCGCTCAGGGTATACGAGGCCTGTCCAGTAGGACCCGTCGGGAAGCCGCAGGTCGCGGGACCACGCCAGCAGGTCTCCGGCCTGCTCCCGTCGGCCGGAGATGTCGAGGGCAATGGCACATTCGGCCGTCTCGGCAGCCGTTACCCACGGGCTCGTCGACACACACCTGACTCCGCGCCCCTCCATGACGAAACGGTCCCAGCGCGAGTCCAGCCGCTCTCCGGCACGCCTGCCCACGAGCGCACCGGAGAGCACGGGGTAATACCAGTCCATCGCGAATTCGTCCTTCGGCTCGAAGCCGCGGCTCGGCGTGGAGAGCGCCGTCCGCAACCGCCTCCTCGCGGCCGCCCACATGGGACGCTCGTAACCGAGCACGGAAGCGCACATCTGAGCGCAACCGAGAGCATGGTAGATGGAGCACGAACCGGTGAGGAGGGCGTAGCGCCCCCGCCTGCCGTCCGGATCGAGCGACCAGGTGATGTTCCCGCTTTCCCGCTGGTAGCGAAGCACGAACTCCATCGCGCGATCGAGCACCTTCCACATCCATTCCAGGAACCCGATATCCCCTGTTGCGAGATACTGATGCCAGGTTCCCGTGGCCATATAGGCGCAGACGTTGGTGTCGATGCGCGGGTCCTTCACCCCGGACCCCGCCAGGTAGTAGTTGAACCAGGATCCGTCGGGGAGCTGGGACGAGACCAGCCATTCGTAGGCTTTCGTCGCCTCTTCGAACATCCCCACCGTCGCTAGCGCCATAGCGGCCTCCACGTGATTCCAGGGGTCGCAATGGCCGCCTCCGAACCAGGGGATCATGCCGTCCCGGCACTGGACCTCTGCAATCGACTCTGCGCTCCGGCGCATCTCGGCCGGCGTCAACGGCGCTGCAGCAGCTTCCGTTCCTTCATCCATGCTCATCCCTCTTCCTTGCGTACAGGACCAGGCTCTTGCCTATCAGTGGGGCAAGAGCCCGTTCGGCCAACCTGGTCACGAGCGGTCGTTTCGTGATGTCCCACACGAGCAGGCGGTGATAGGCCGCAACGGCGGGGTGCCGGTCGTTTGCCGGGCCAACCGCCGAGCGAAGCCACCAGTAGGGCGAGTGCAAGCCGTGGGCATAGTGCGACGCCACGACCTTCAGCCCTCCTTTCTCGAGCCTGTCAACGAGAACCGTGCGCGGATAGATGCGGATGTGCCCGCCCGGCTGGTCGTGGTACTCCTTCGAAAGGCGCCAGTTGACGAGCTCGGGAACGAAGCGCGGAACCGTCACGGCGAGAACCCCTTGCGGCTTCAGTACCCTGGAGAGCTCGGCGATAGCGAGCGTATCGTCCTTCACGTGCTCCAGCACCTCGGAAACAATGATCCGATCGAAGGCACCGTCGCGAAAGGGAACGCGGAGCGCGTCGCCTTGCACGGCCGATCCCACAGATCCCTCCGCCGCCTCACGCTCCGCACCCATCGCCCGGAACATGTTACGCGTTGACAGCACTTCGTTATACGATGCATCGAGGGCTACCACCCGTGCCCCGCCACGCAGGCCTTCGAACGCGTGGCGGCCAGCGCCGCAGCCGAGATCGAGCAGGAGCTCCCCGGGGCTGAGCCCCAGGCGACCGTAGTCAACAGTCAGCAACGGCCGCGCTCGGTAGATCCCCGGCCGTGATGCGTCCGGGCAGCGCCGGATCGTCCATCCGGCCCTGGAGCAAATAGCCGGGCTCGGTCTCCCCCACGGGAGCGCCCGGCACGGCAGGCTGCGCATGCGACGGCACCCTGGTAGAAACGCCGGCCGCCACCCCAACGATAGCCGGCTCGGCCACCTGGGGAGGCGCACATATCCCCAGCACCTCGCGATACTGCTCTGCGGTCTTCTCGGCCGTGCAGCGCCAGGTGAACCGCTCCAGTACCCGCTGCCGCCCCTCTACGGAAAGGCGCTCTGCAAGCGCCGGATCGTCCAGCACGCGCCGGATCGCGGCCGCGAGGGCTTCCGGATCTCCGGGCGGCACCAGAAGGCAGGTCCTGCCACTTTCCCCTACCACCTCAGGCAATGCCCCTCCCGTAGTCGCAACGAGCGGAGCTCCGCAGGCCATCGCCTCGATGGCAGGAAGCGAGAAACCTTCGTAAAGCGACGGCACCACGGCAAGCTCCGCTTCGGAGTAAAGCCGAGCCAACTCTTCGTCGCTGACGCCGCTGACGTGCCGCACGACTGAAGAGAGACCTAACTCAGTGATCGCCCTCGCCACGCGACCGCCCTCCTTCGGCTTGCCCACGATCACCAGCTCCACCTCGTGGTCCGTCCGCACCTTCGCGACAGCATTCAGTAACGGCACGATCCCCTTCATCGGCACGTCGCTCGACGAGGTGGCCATGATCCTGCCCGGCACCCTCTCCACCCCGAGCACCGGCCGGAACACCGTATGGTCCACCCCCACAGGAACAACCCTCAAGGCGTCGATCGGGACGCCCACCTGCGCAGATATATCGCGACGTGACGAGTCGGACACCGTAATTATCCTCGGCACCCTGCGAGCCACGCGCGCCTGCATGCGCAGGAAAGCGTACCAGCGCCTCTGCGAGAGCTTCTTCCAGAATCCCTCCGCATGGGCGATCGCCAACTCGCGATCGACTGTAAGGGGGTGATGGAAGGTTGCCACGAGGGGCCAGCCATCGTTCATCATCCCGAGTAGGCCCGAACCGAAACACTGGTTGTCGTGAACGATGTCAAAATCACCCAACCTGGCCCCGAGCACCCTCCTCGCCCTCATGCTGAAGGTCCTCGGCTCCGGAAAGCCCCCTGCCCACAAGGTGAGTAGCTCGAGAACGTCGATCGGCGTGCAGATCTCGTCGCGCCTTGGGGTTCTGAACGGGTCCGGCTCCCGGTACAGGTCGAGGCCGGGCACGGGAGTGAAGCCCACTCCCTCGTCGAGAACCGGCCAGGGCTGGCCAGAGAAGACCTCCACTGAATGACCGAGGTTCACCAGCTCCCGAGACAGATGCCTGACGTAGACTCCCTGGCCGCCGCATTGCGGGTTCCCCCGGTAAACGAGCAACGCGACACGGAACCCTCCCGGTGCGGGAGGAGACGCCGGCACCTGCCCGGGTATTGCAGGAATTGGCTCCGGGCAGCGGCTCTTGGCGCGCGAAGGCACGCTGAACCAGGTCCCGTACGCACGGCTATTTGCCATAACGTTAGAGTCTCTCGCAACCGGGCTCCCGAGGGCAAGCCCGCCTGGCAAGGCGGCAGAGCAGCAAGCCCGCCTGGTTGGCGTAGCTCCGTTGCAAGCGGCGGGTCTCTGGCGGCCGTCTCGGCTGCAGCTTGGCAATGGGCAACACCCCTTCTGTACAGTGGATCCCCGTATGCTTGAGAGGCGACTCGTTCCCATCGGGACGCTGGTAGTTGCAGCGCTTGCGATCCTGCCGTCTTGCGGAAGAGCCGGCTCGCCGGCCGCGTCCGGTCCCAGCCCCTTCGACCTTCCACGACCCCAGGGGCCGGTCGGTTACGCGAACCCGTTCATAGGAACGGGTTCTGGTGGCAAGGTCGTCGGCCGGATCGAGACTTTCCCGGGTGCCGACGTGCCCTTTGGCATGGTCCAGTGGAGCCCCGATACGCCCGATCCGGAACAGCCCCCCTCCCTTGCGGGCGGCTACCTGTATTCTGTCCCCCGGATAGACGGCTTCAGTCTCACTCATCTCTCGGGTGCCGGCTGCATGACCTACGGCGACGTGCCGTTCATGCCCATCACGAAGACACTGACCGCCTCCCCCGCATCCGACCCTCAGCGTTACTACTCCAGCTTCTCGCACGCCAACGAGCGGGCATGGCCCGGCTACTACTCCGTCAAGCTGGCAAGCGGCGTGAAGGTCGCCATTACCGCCACGACCCGCACTGGCGTAGCCGATTTCAGCTTTCCCCCCGGATCGAAGCCCGGACTCCTCGTAGATGTGAGCGGAAGCCAGAACGGCGTAACTGGCTCGTCGTTCGAGATGGCGGGTCCACGCCTCATGACCGGTTACGCCACCTCGGGCAACTTCTGTAGTTCCGGAGACACCTATACGGTCCACTTCGCCGCCGAACTCAACACAACGCCAGCCGGCATAGACGTGTGGAACGGATCCACCATATCGGCAGGCAGGTCGGTCTCGGGTGCGGGGGAAGGATTGCGCTCCACCTCCAGCTGGGACTCCTCGGCCGGAAGCGGCGACGGTGGGTACTTACGCTTCGCCAGGTCTACAAGCCCCTTGAACCTGCTTGTCAAGGTGGGGATCTCTTTCACCAGCACCGCGGATGCCCTCGCCAATCTCCGGGCGGAGCAGCCCGGCTGGAACTTCAGCGGCGTCGCCGGAGCCGCCGCAGGAACCTGGAGCAGGTTCCTGGGGCGCATCTCCGTGTCAGGTGGCACGCACAGCCAGATGGTCACCTTCTACACCGATCTGTACCACTGCCTGCTTTTCCCATCGGTATTCAGCGACGCCAACGGCAGCTACATGGGCTTCGACGGCCGGGTGCACGTGGCCAGCACCCTGCCGCAGTACTCGAACTTCTCGGGATGGGACATCTACCGCGCCGAGATGCCGCTGCTTGCCATCATCGCACCAAGAGAGACCGCAGCCATGATGCAGTCGCTCGTTCGCGACGGCGAGCAGGGTGGGTGGCTCCCCCGATGGCCGGTTGCAAACGGCTACACGGGCATGATGGGAGGAGATCCTTCCGATGCAATGATCGCAAGTGCGTACGCCCTGGGCGTAAGGGGCTTCGATGCCGCCACCGCCCTTTCCGAGATGGTCAAGGGCGCAACGGTTCTGCCACCCGCGGCTGGGGTTGGGCCCGTGGCCTACAAGGAGCGCCCAGGGCTCTCCTCCTACATGGAACACGGATACGTGGTGGGCACGCCCGAAATCACCCACGAGACCGGTTCGACGGAGCCCGACGGGGCCTCGCTCACCCTGGAGTATGCAGTTGACGATTTCGCCATATCGCAGCTGGCCCAGGCCCTCGGCAACTCGCCTACTGCAGCCGAATTCCTGCGGCGCTCAGGCAACTGGAGCGTCCTCTATGATCCCGCCACCGGCTGGATGGCTCCCCGCCAGGCCGGCGGCTCGTTCCCTCCCGGATGGCCGAAGGGCAGCTTGGCCGTGGCAAGGGCGCTGCAAGAGCTCAACGGCGGCGGTACCGGCCAGGTCGGATTCCAGGAGGGAGACACGTGGCAGTACAGCTGGGCCGTTCCGCAAGACCTCGCCGGTCTCTTCGCCAAGATGGGGGGCGATGCTGCCGTGGTGGCGCGTCTCCAGGCGTTCTTCACGCAACTGAACGCCGGACCGATCGCACCTTACGACTGGGCCGGCAACGAGACCTGTATGGAGATACCCTGGGAGGCCGACTACGCAGGTGCCCCGTGGCTCACCCAGGAAGTCGTAAGGAGAATCAGCACCACGCTGTATGGCCCCACTCCGGGCGGTGAACCCGGGAACGACGACCTCGGTGCAATGAGCGCCTGGAACGTCTGGGCGATGCTCGGCATGTACCCCGAGGTCCCGGGCACCGCTACCCTCGTGCTTGCCTCCCCGGCGTTCCCGTCAGAGCAGGTGCATCTCGCAGGGGGACGCAGCATCACGATCAACGCTCAGGGAGCGGCGTCCGGTACGGAGTACGTGCATGGCCTCACGGTCAACGGTCAGACGAGCAACGAACCCTTCCTACCCGCACAAGCTGCCATGGTGGGCGCGACGCTCGATTTCAACCTTGGGAGCACCCCTGACAAGGCCTGGGGCACCGCCCCGCAGGATGCCCCTCCGAGCTACCCGCCCGGTTAACCGCCCGCGGTTGACCGGGCGGGGCCTAGGGCCCGTTCAGACCGGGCGCCCGCTTGAAGCTCCGCCGTCTCCGCCGGACCTGATCGGCACCCGGGTCCTCGTCGTAGCAACGGACCAGGCGGGCACGTAGCTTCCTTTGCCGAGATACGAGCTCTCCAGGGGATCCACCGACTCGTCGAGCCCGCTCTTGATCTCGGTCACCCAGGAAAGGCGCTCCCGGAGGATCCGCTCGACGCCGCCCGACAGGGTAACCGAGGAGATGGCGCAGGACGAGCAGGCTCCCGTCAGCTGGACCTCGATCTTGCCCGCTTCGACGTCATGAGATACGAGCTGCAGATCGCCTCCGTCGGCCTGGATGGCACATCGCATGACATCCATCACCGCCGCGAGCGCGTCTTCCCGCTGCTGCCTCTCGCCTGCCGTGAGTATTGCTGCCTCCTTGCTGGTCCCGGATAGCCGCCCCTCCCTGCCCTCCCTGCAAGAGTCTAACGGACCGTGCCACCGGGACTGCTCGAAGCCCAGGCTGCGATGAGAGTGGGGCCCGCCCTGCCGGCTGCTGTATCCTGCAGGGGTGGAACATATCGGCCTCGTGGGATTGCCCAACTCGGGCAAGTCGACCCTCTTCAACGCGCTGACCGGTGCGGCGACTCCTGTAGCCGCGCACCCTTTTACCACAACCGAGACCGCTACGGGGATTGCACACCTGCCCGACAGGCGGCTCGCTGCACTTGCCGAAATGAGCGCCAGCCGGAAGGTGGTGGAGGCGGGAGTCGAATTCGCTGACATCGCAGGACTCGTCAAGGGCTCCTCCTCCGGCGAGGGCCTCGGGAACCGCTTCCTCGCCGGCATCCGGGAGACCGATGCCATCTGCCTCGTGCTCAGGGCCTTCGACGACCCCGAGATACCAGGGGAGTCTGACCCCGCTGAAGCGCTTGCCGTGCTCGAGATGGAGCTCATCCTTGCCGATATGGCTTCCCTTGAAGGGCAGCTGGAACGGCGCCGCAAGACCGCGAGATCGGTCAAGCCGGACGCTGCCGGGGCTGGGGAGATCGAGGCAATGGAGACCGCCTACAAGACGCTCTCGGCCGGAGAACCTCTCTACCGCTCCGAGGAGGCGATCGGGTCGAGGGAGCAGAGACGCAACCTTTTCCTGCTGACCGACAAGCCGGTGCTGGCGGTCGTCAACCTCGGAGAGGAGGCGGTAACGGGTGCTGGCGAAGGCTTGGACTCCGCATCAGGATCGGGTACCGGCGTGCAGGAGAAGGCCCTGACCGGATCGGGTACCGGCGCCGGATCCGATAGCGCGCCACAATCGGGCGCGGGGGTACCGGCCGGGGTCGTGGCCGGGGTCGCCGAGGCTCTTGGCGGGCACGGCGAGGTTGTCGGGCTCTGCGCCGAGTTGGAGGCCGAAGCGGCAATAGTCGACCCTGCGGAAAGGGGCGAGCTGCTGGAGGGGCTCGGGATGGGCGAGGGGGCTCTCGCCAGGGTGGCAGCGGCCGCTTATGCCCTCCTGGGCCGGGAGACTTTCCTCACTACGGGTGAGAAGGAGTCGCGCGCCTGGTCGTTCCGGGCGGGATCGACGGCCCCCGAATGTGCGGGCGTGATCCACTCCGACCTGCAACGGGGCTTCATCAAGGCAGAGGTCATCGGCTGGGAGGAGTTGCTCCAGATCGGGTCGTGGAGCGAGGCACGCCATCGCGGCCGCCTGCGCCTCGAGGGGAAGGACTACATCGTCAAGGACGGCGACGTGCTGGAGATCCGCTTCAACGTCTAGACGGACGGGGACACCCCGCCGCCGGCCCGCCGCCGCTACGTAAAGATGATCTGCCCTCCGGCGGCTATGTCGTAAAACTCGCCCACGGTTATGATTCCCTGGACCTGGTCGACCAAGTCGTCCTTCGTGTAGCCGAAAAGATCGGCAGAAGCGAGGCAGGCGTATATGCCCGCGCCCGTGTCGGATATCATCTCCACGAACTCCGGGATAGACGGGAAGTCGAGCTTCTCGATCTTCTTGCTCATCATCTTGGTCGCCATGGCCGACATGCCCGGAATGCCGCCGACCACCGTCGGGATGTGCATCCCGGGATTACCGACGGTTGCCACCTTCATCTTGGACCAGTGCTTCCTGTGAATGGCATCCATACCGAAGAAGGTGAAGAAAAGATTCGCCTCTATCCCTTCGGCTCTGGCGCCATTCGCCATGATCAGGCCCGGATAGACCCCTTCAAGGGATCCTTTGGAAATGATGATCGAGACTTTCTCGATGGGATCGCTCATTGCGTGCCTCCTGTGCAGTGATAGGTGCGCCCTATGCGCCTTCCGGCTCAGATGCAGCCGTGCGGTTTGGGGATTCCGGCTATCTTTGCGGCAAGCTTCGCCGGACCCTTGGGAAAGAGCTGGTACAACTCCTTCACGGTCACGCCTGACGTCTTGCCGAGGAGACGGATGTTGGGAGCCGTTCCCTTTGCCATGTACTCGCTGCGCATGAAGTTGATGACCTGCATGTGCTGGCCGGTGAGGTCGTCAATACCCTCCTCCTTGGCGATGGCGCTCGCCACGTCCTTGTTCCACTGGGACGCGTCAACGAGAAACCCCTCGGGATCCACTTCTACGTCCTGTCCTGCCAGGAGCTTGCTAGTCATTGACTTTTCCTTTCCATATCACCCGTCCCGTCTCCATCCGCCTCCCGTTCCCCGTTCCGGCGTTGCCGGGATTCACCCCGGCCCCTGCGGGCGATTCGACCGAGCGCTCAACGCCTGCGGCCGCTCACCTGAAATCAGCTACCCACCTCAAGGGTAATCGTTCGCGGCACCATACGTGCCTTCCGTCCCATGTTCCTCCTGTGCCACGCGTTCGTTGTGTCGCGTGTCTCCGGTCCCGCTTGACCGCAGCACCGCGCGCCCGAGTGGCACGGTAGCGGTGGTAGCGGTGATAGCCGTGGTAGCCGTCATGACGGTTCTGCACTTCTACCGCCGTTCGGGGCTCTAGCGACCAGCGCGGCGGTCTCACCCGCTGGCAGGGCCGCAGGGGTTGCCCCGTTCGCCGAGGGTGCAGCGCCGATGCCCCGCAAGGTGGCAAGGAGCCTCGCCATGCCCCTGCGCACCTCCGGCTCCCGCATCTGCCTGAGCAACGCCCTCGTTGACGGAACCTTCTCCGCATCATCGGAGTCCCCGTCCTTGAGGGTGATGGCGACTCGGCCAAGCATCCCCATGATCTCGGGCTGCGTCATCTGCCTGACGGTCTGCAGGATGAGCACGATATTGTCGCCGAGCTGGCGGACGTCTTCATCGCTGAACGACGTGACCACGCTGTCCGCTACACCAGCGACCTCGCGTGCGAACGAGAACCAGCCTTTCTCGTCGAGCTGCTGCAGGTGATTGGTCAGGCTGGACACTGCCGGGGTCGCAATAGGCCCGAGCTCTTCTGCAAGCGCCGTCAACTTCCGGAGCGGACCCAGCCACGACTCGAACACATCGGCATTGCGGATCAGACCGTGCGCAAGGCTCGCCACGCCCTCGAAACGGCAGGCATCCTCCTCCAAGTGGGCGGTCACCTTGTCGAGGGCCGCCTTGGCAACTGGCACGGCATCATCTGCGAGCTCCGACCAGCGGCCTCGATCGATACGCTGGCGGCGCAACTCTCTCGTAATCTCCGCGAGCTGGTCGGCCATGACCTCCAAGCGCTCCTCCACCGTCGCACGAGATCGCTCCTCCGCTGCGGCCCCGGCCTTGCCTTCCAGGGCGACCCTGGACGGGGGGGTTGGCGCAGGGGCGGTTCCCGCTGAAGGCGTCGTGACGCCCGTTGCCATCATGCCGGCTCCTCTTCTTCCTTGCCCGCCATCGACATGAGCGGGTCCAGTGGCAGGTTGTTGCCCGGAAGGAGTAGGTTCCAGTAAACCCAGCGGAACATCATCTTCCCCCAGTGATTGGCTTCCGTTTCACGCAGCAGACTGAACGGCCCCAACCCGGGCAAGGGGTACCTGCCGGGCAACGGCTGGGTGTCGTAATTGAAGTCGATGAGCAGTCCCTTACCGTGGCCCGACTCGATGAAGCAGTTGGCATGGCCGTCAAAAGCCTTGGTCATCTGGCGACCATGGACATGGTTCACGAAGTTGTCCTCGAAGAGCTCGAGGGAGAAGTGGACCACGGATCCAGCCTTCGAAGTCGGGATATCGGACGCGTCCCCGACTGCAAAGACGTTGTCGTGCGCCTTTGACAGGAACGTCGCCTTGTCGACCGGTACATAGTTGAGATCGTCGCCAAGTCCCGAGCGCTCGATGTAGTCCGCCCCCATATTAAGTGGGACCGTGACGAGCAGATCGAAATCAACCTCGCGTTCGTCGTAGGAGACCAACTTCTTCTCCTCCACGTCAACCCGCTCAACAGCGAACTCGCTCTCTATCCCCACTTTACGCTCCTCGAGGATGCCTCCGAGATGCCGAGCGGCGACCGGCTTTGTGAAGGCCCCGTCGAGAGGAGTCACGTAGACCATCTCAACCCTGTCACGCATGCCGCGGTCGGAGAAAAAAGCGTCTGCGAGAAAGGTGAATTCGAGCGGCGCAACCGGGCACTTGATAGGCATGTCAACAATATGGATTGCCATCCGGCCTCCATCCCATTGCGCAAGCTTCGCCGCGAGGGCCGCAGCCCCGTCAAACGTGTAGAACTCGTGAATGGACTTGCGCCACTCGGGACCCTCGAATCCCGGCGTCTGATCGGGACGGGGTGAGGCCCCCGTGGCGATGACAAGGTAGTCGTAGGGCAACTCGCGACCGCCGATCAGACGGCAAACGCTCTCATCCGGAATCACCTGCTCGATCTCACCCATGACCAGGTCCACACCGTCAGGTATGAACTGACGGCGTGGTCTTGCAATGTCCCGAGACTGGTAAATGCCAAACGGGACGAACAGCTGACCCGGCTGGTAGAGGTGCCGATCATCCTGGTCGACAACCGTGATCTGCCACGAATCCTCATCGAGCCGCCTTCTCAGACGGTTGGCCACTATCGTCCCTGCGGTTCCTCCTCCGAGTATGAGAAGCCTGTTCATGTCTCGCTCCTTGCGTCGGGAGCCGTATGGCCCGATTCTGTCATGCAATAAACCGTAGACCTGTTGACGCCCGGCATGTACGACCCGTCTTCTGCTCGGAACAGGTTTTGCCTGCAGTCCGCTTCATGCACACTTTGCATGTCAGGCTGCGCTTGCTGCATACAGACCATGGTACGACTGCGCCCCCTGCAAGAGAAGGGTCTCGTTGCATCTTCACGGGTGACTCCCGGCCAGGGTTCCACTCGGCGACTACGTACGTGGTCGCCGGGATGGCATCCGGGAAATACCGTTTCCGCAACGTGGAACATACCTACCGGCAACAACGCCGCGCCATCGGGTGGAACCACGCTTCCGGTCTGACTTCCGCAACCCCAGGCACCTTTCCCCGCTCGCCGCGCCGGCTCACTCGCGTCCGGGACGCCCACTCCACCTCGGGGCAGGACGCAGCGTAATATTGTTGCGTATGGCTGCCGGCGATAGAAGCGACTGGGTGACAGCGCGTGGAGGCCAACGCTGGCTGGTCCGCAAGGGGGACGTCCTTGCCTCCGTGGAAGTGGCCGCTAGCCTGTTTGCTCGCTCGAAAGGACTCCTCGGGCGGGCGACCTTCGAAGGGGCCATGCTGCTGCCCCGCACTCGCGCCGTCCACACGCTCGGAATACGAATAGCCATAGACGTAGCCTTCCTCGATGCTGACTTCGCGGTCCTGGACACCTGCACTATGCAGCCATGGCGCATCGGGCTACCGAGGCGGCACGGCCGTTACGTGCTCGAGGCCGAGGCCGGAGCTTTCGAGCGGTGGCAGCTCAGGGCCGGGGATATCCTGGAACTGCGTGGAGACTGAAAGCAAGAGAGGGGATGGCGTGGTCGTCGGCGACGTTCCGGGCGCTGGCCGGTTGGGCAGGGGGGATCGCCGGAGGGTCGCGGCTCCGGCTCCCGGCACCAGCCGGTCAGGCGTGGCGGATCGCCGGAGGGTCGCGCGTCCAGATTCGGTCCAGTCCGGAAAAAGTGGCACGCCAGCCGGCTCCGCGCCAGGGCGGGCGGTACCGCCCGTAATAGGACAGATTGTTCTCGTCGCAACTCCGATCGGCAATCTCGGCGACC
This sequence comes from Actinomycetes bacterium, assembly GCA_021816935.1. Classification (GTDB taxonomy): domain Bacteria; phylum Actinomycetota; class Acidimicrobiia; order Acidimicrobiales; family JAMCPL01; genus JAKAWR01. Next base: position 89,445 of record JAKAWR010000004.1, on the reverse strand, counting down.
TGACCGTTCGAGCTCGCGAGGCGCTCGAGTCGGCAGACGCTATCTGCTGCGAAGACACAAGGCGCACCCGGAAGCTCCTTTCGCACTACGGCATCCGGGGGAAACGGTTGATCGCTGTACACGAACACAACGAGGCGGACGTGTCGCCCGGCGTCGCCGCAATGGCGAAGAACGGGGAAGCGGTCGTCGTCGTCTCCGATGCAGGCATGCCGGCCCTTTCCGATCCGGGACGGATCTTGGTGCGGATCGCGGTCGAAGAGGGTGCGGCTGTAACGGTGCTCCCGGGGCCGGACTCCGCTGCCGCTGCACTTGCGATCAGTGGGATGGACGGATCGCGGTTCTCCTTCGAGGGGTTCCTGCCGGTCCGCGGCGCAAAGAGAAAGGGGCGTCTCGAATCCATTGCCGCGGATCAACGTACCACGATACTTTTCGAGGCGCCGCACCGTGCGAAAAGAACGCTCAGCGACCTAGCAAGCCTATGCGATGCCGGCAGGCAAATCGTTGTTGCCCGGGAGCTGACCAAGGTCCACGAAGAGGTGTTGCGTGGGACCGTCGGCGAGGTTCAGGAAAAGATCGGAGATATGGACCCGAAGGGCGAGATGGTCTTCGTGCTGGAAGGGCAGCGTGGCAGCGGCGTCGCTGTCGAGGACGCCGAGCTCCAGCGGCGTCTTGGAGAGTTGCTCGATCGAGGCGTCGCCCTGTCCGCGGCGGCACGTGCCATCGCTGCAGAGCGCGGTGTCCCGAGGAGTCGCGCCTACTCTCTGGCGCTGGCACTCGCGAAGGAGCCGGGCGCCAGGCGCGGCTGAGCCCTCGCCGCACCACGGCATTTCGGCCAGGCTGTACGCTACATAGGTGCCGCAGTTCTACGTCACAACGCCTATCTTCTACGTGAACGACGCTCCCCATATCGGCCACGCTTACACGATGGTCCTCGCTGACGCCCTTGCCCGGTACCACCGGATGAGCGGCGACGAGGTCCACTTCCTCACCGGCACCGACGAACACGGCAAGAAGGTCGCCGAGGCAGCTGGCGAGCATGGCCTCACCGAAAAACAGTGGACCGACACCACGTCGGCTCGCTTCCGGCAGGCCTGGTCGGAGCTTTGCATCACCAACGACGACTTCATCCGGACGACCGAGGAGCGCCACTACGGGTGCGTACAGGACTTCTTCAGCCGGATAAGGGAGAACGGGTACATCCGCAAGGACGTCTACCGAGGCCTCTACTGCGTGGGCTGCGAAAGGTACCTCGACGAGAGCGAGCTGGTAAACGGAACGTGCCCGGATCACAAGCGCCCTCCGGAGCTGATGGACGAAGAGAACTACTTCTTCGAACTCTCACGATTCGAGCAGCCGTTGCTCGAGTGGTACGACCGGTGCCCTGACGCAGTCGTACCCGTGACCAAGCGGAACGAGGCGGTGGGATTCATCAAGGGAGGACTTGCGGACATCTCCATCACGAGGAGATCGATCTCCTGGGGAGTACCCGTACCCTGGGACACCGACCACGTCTTCTACGTCTGGGCCGACGCTCTCGTCAACTACCTGACAGCAATCGGTTACCGGGAAAAGGATGCCGCTTTCGAGCGCCTGTGGCCAGAGGTGCGCCACGTCATAGGTAAGGACATCCTGCGCTTCCATTGCGTATGGTGGCCGGCGATGTGCATGGCTGCCGGTATAGCCCCGCCCAAACAGGTTCTGGTGCATGGCTGGCTACTCGTCTCGGGAGAGAAAATGTCCAAGTCGAGACTCAACCAGATCGCGCCGACCGACCTGGCTGCGGACTTCGGAGTCGACGCGCTCAGGTACCACCTGCTCCGGGACACTCCGCTCGGTGCCGACGGGGATTTCTCCTACGAGAGGATCGTAGAGCGTTACAACGCGGATCTGGCGAACAACCTCGGCAACCTCGTGTCCAGGATTACCACCGTCGTCGTCTCGAAGTGCGGAGGCATAGGGCCCGCCGCGCCTCCCTGCGACGAACCGCTCGGCCGTGAAGCTGGGGACAAAGGCTTGAGTGCGGGAGACGAGAAAGGGGGGCCGAGTGTAATTGGCGAAGCCGTCGCGGCCCTGGCGCGGCACGCTACCGTCGCGGTGCGGGAGACTGGCGCGGCTTACGGAAGAGCCGCTCCCCACGAAGCCCTTCAGGCGGTGTGGACGCTGATCAGAGAGGCGAATGCCGCGCTCGAGAAGGCAGAGCCCTGGCGGGCCGAACCCGGCAGCGAGGTCGATGCCGTAATGGGGGCGGCGCTCGAATCGCTGCGCATAATAGCCATCCTTGTCGCCCCGGCAATGCCGGGTGTTGCCGCTGAAATATGGCGAAGGATCGGGCTGGCAGGTGAGCCCCCTTCGTTCGCTCTCACCGGGTGGGGAGGCTACCCCGGAGGCCTCGAGGTGCTCCGCGCTGAGCCGATCTTCCCGAGACGGCGATGAACACCGTAAACCGGGTAGTCGCCGGCGACGATCCCGGAGGACGAGACGGTCCCTGGTTCGACAGCCACTTCCACCTTCAGGGTGACTACGGCGAGCAGTGGGACGACCCTATGGACGCCATCGACGATGCCCATGCCTCAGGAGTCGTGGGGGGCATCTGCGTAGGCACAGACCTGCAGTCCTCCCGGGACGCATCGACGCTAACCGCCAATCTGTGGTCACGTTCCGGCAAGTTCGGGCTGTGGTACACCGTAGGAGTACATCCCCACAACGCCGGCACATGGCCCGAGGTCGCGGACGAAATAGGGTCGTTGGTGGCCGGGGGCGCTGGCGGTCGCCGGGGCCACCGCGCGGCCGAGCTCGTCGCCATCGGCGAATGCGGCCTCGACTACCACTACGGCCCTCCCGAGCGAGCGGCTCAGCGAGACGCCTTTATCGCTCAGATCGACCTCGCCCGCCGTTACGATCTGAGCCTCGTTGTACATTCCCGGGATGCCTGGGACGATACCTTCGCGATCCTTGATGGTACGGAGTTGCCCGATCGGGTTATCATGCATTGTTTCACCGGCGGGCCGGCGGAGCTCGAGCGCTCCCTGGCGGCCGGGGCCTACGTTTCGTTCAGCGGCGTTGTGACGTTCAAGAACGCCCCTGAGGTGCAGGAGGCCGCCCGAAGGTGCCCGGCCGATCACATACTTGTGGAGACGGACGCCCCTTACCTCAGCCCTGTCCCGCACAGGGGCAAGCCCAACCGTCCCGGCTGGGTGGCACTCACCGGAGCCCGGGTGGCAGCACTGCGCGGCGAAGACAAGGCCTCGTTTTGCGATACGGTGCTGGGGAACGCCCGGCGGGCCTTCGCTCTGGAGTGACCTGGCGAGCCCCGCCCTCCCGCGCTCGGGAAGACCGAAATATCGGACAACGTAATGAGTCCTGATCCACGAGAACGAACCCAGCAGGCGGGTAATCCTGCGCCGCCGGAGGGTTCAGGCGGCGACGCCTGCGACAGTGGTGGTCGCGGTGGCGGTGGTCGCGGTGGCGACGGCGCAACTGCCAGCAATTCTGTACGGGGGGCAAACGGTCTTCGCTCTCTCGTGCCGCCCGGCACCCATCCCAAGCACGCTCTCGGCCAGCACTTCGTAGTCGATCCGAATACGCTGCGGCGCATCGTCAACCTCGCCTACGTCCGTCAGGGTGATCGCGTGCTCGAGGTGGGACCAGGCACCGGGGCGCTCACCCGGGCTCTGCTGGACGCGGAGGCTGACGTGACGGCCGTCGAGCTGGATCGGGCGCTACTGCGAAGATTGCGGGAGAACGAAGATTTCGCACGGGTTCGCTTTGTTGAAGGCGATGCTATGCGGCTGCCTATCGAGGAACTTCTGGCCTGCTCGGACGCAATACTTTCCCCCGAGTCCCCACCAATGACCAATCTGGAGCCCCCGAATCACACCGGGCCGGATCGCTTGGCCGGCGACTTGCCGCGTTTCCGGGGAAACGCTTCCGGCCTCCGGCCGAGCCGCGACCGTTCTGAGCGCCCGTCCGGAAACTCCACCCCGGCGCCGCCACCTGGCAACCCTTCACGGCAAGGCAGCTGGAAGCTCGTGTCCAACCTGCCCTACTCGATAGCGGCACCACTCATCATCAGGGTCTTGGGAGAGGTACCCAGCATCGGGATGATGGTGGTTATGGTCCAGAGGGAGGTGGCGGAGCGTCTTGCCGCCGCAAGAGGCAGCCCTGCCTTCGGTGCTGCCGCGACAATGGTCTCGCTCCTCGGCTCGGCGCGCGTGGTGGGCCAGGTATCCAGGAGCGTCTTCCTTCCGAGGCCGGGGGTGGACTCGTCGCTTCTGGAGGTCAGGCGACTGAGCGACGATCTCTCGATTGACCCCTCGGGAGATGAGTACGCCACGGTGGTGACGCTGTTGAAACGGGCATACTCCACGAGGAGGAAGATGCTCAGGCGTTCGCTGTCCGGCCTCGTGGATGAGCGATGCTACGAGGAGGCTTGCGTGCCGGGGAGCTCCAGGCCAGAAGAACTTGACGTAGAGGACTGGCGGCGCCTTGCAGTAGCCTGGACTCGAGCTGAGTCTGGGCAAGAGAGCGGGCAAGGACGGGGGACCTGTCCCGCGTAGACCGGCAGCTGCGGTGGGGCGGACGTTGGGCTACGGTGTAGGTGGGCTACGGCAGTATCCAGTGAGGTGGCGATAATGAACGACGCACTCGTTGAGTTGGCGGCATGCCAGGTGGTAAAGGACCGGGAGAGGCGGGTGCCGCTGACCTTGGCTGCTCCGGCGAAATTGACGCTTTCCTTCGAGGTGCTGGGCGTCCGGGGCGACGGTTTCCACGAGATCAGGGCTCAGATCGTCACCATCAACCTGGCAGACGAGCTGACGTTCGAGGCGGGCTGCGGGCTGCAGGTGGTCGACGAGGTCGTAGGAGGGTTCGGCCTGAGGGACGTGCCGGCAGGCGACGCCAATCTGGTTGCCAACGCCCTGGACATGGTGGGCGGGAAAGTGGGAGTCAGGCTCGTCAAGCACGTACCTTCCGGTGCAGGACTCGGCGGCGGCTCGGCTGACGCGGCTGCCGTCTTGCGCTGGGACGGGTACCGATCCGCCTCAGTTGCTGCACGGCTGGGAGCTGACGTGCCTTTTTGCCTGCGCGGTGGGAGCGCCAAGGTGACAGGGATCGGTGAGACCGTCCGTCCCGCCCCGTTTGAAGAGAGGCACTTCGTGTTGTTGCTGCTTCCCTTCGGGTTGAGGACGGCAAACGTATACGCCGCGTGGGACCGGCTTCCCGACTCCCAGAGGCACGCGGCAAAGAACGATCCGCGCCCGCCGAACGACTTGGAGCAGGCTGCAATCAAGCTCGAACCGAAACTGGCGTTATGGCACGAGATTTTCGCCAAGGCCGCAGGCGTTGAGCCTCGGCTGGCAGGCAGCGGGTCGACACTTTTCATCGAGGGCACGCGCAAGTCGCTAAAGCTCGATGGTCGCGACTACCTCGTCCTCAAGGGAGCCCACGCGCCGCTTGTCGAGGTATCGACTCTACCTGCCTTCGGCTTATCCGCCTGATCAGGCCGACCACTAAATCCTGTAGTCGACCTCCCCACCCAACGGACCGCAAGCGATTCCTTCCAGTCGACCGGCTGGTCGTGGCCACCTGTCGGAAGGCAGATTGCACCCGCCCGAAGACCTACCCGCCGCTACCGCAGGCGGCGAAACCAGCCACTCCAACCGGTCAACCCGCCGGCCGTACCCACCCGGCCAGGCCCGCGCGCTACTTACCAGCGGCGCGCCGCTGCCACCTGGTGGCCTTCAGGAGCTTCTTATGCTTCTTCTTCCTCATGCGCTTGCGGCGCTTCTTGATAAGCGATCCCATGGTGTGGGAGAGGTTAGCCCATCCCCGGCATGGCGCGCCACTCGCGAGGGTACGACGGGGAAAACGGTGAAGTGAATGGCGGGCCGGCGCTGCAGTGGGCGGGCAAGACGCAGCGAGGACGAAAGGGCGAGAGGGGAGGAACCGCCCGCCGGGCGCGTGTGCAGCGGTACGATACCTACAGGGTAGGGACGGCACCGCCGGTGGCCGCCTCCCGGCAATCCACATCAGTGGCGGGTAGTTCAATGGCAGAACGCCTGACTTTGGATCAGGAGATTGGAGGTTCGAGCCCTCCCCCGCCAGCCACATACGTGCAGGTAAAAGGGGCGAGAGCGAGCCTCGGGAACGTGGCATGTGACAACGGGGTCCTCCAGGGTGGTCCTGGGGCTCCGGCTGGGGCAGGAGCGACTTGCAGCCGCCACCGGCTAGGTATCGGGGATCGGGTTATGGGATTGCAACCGCGACCGTCGCTTCGTCCAGAACGGTGGCAAATTCAACCGGTCGTTGGCTTTTTCACGCCCGCTGACGCCCGCTTCGGCCGAGCTAAGCTCCTCCGATCACAACGGGCCAAGGTCATCTACCGCCTACGCCGCGCACCCCGAACGGTTGACATGCGCCGGGAAGACTTATTACCATGAGAAGCATGACCTCCACCGAGCTGGTGCGAACCAGCCGGATCAATCTCTCCCTCAGCGAATTACCTGCGGGGCGACATGCCTCTTCGCTTCAGAAGTTGAGTAGTAGTAATTTCCCTGAGTGCACAGGTCTTCCGAAGATGGTTATAGATGGTCCTGCGGCATCCGCGCCTCTCGGAAGGGGCAGGTCCCCTTTTCGCAAGTGCCGTGCAGCACTTTCAACTGTGCTTGCGGGACTTGTCCTGGCAGGATGCTCCTCGGGAATCCATACCGTTGCGCCAGAATCTGTTATCCAGGGGTTGCATGTCTCGCAGATTATTGCGGCAATGAAGCATGTGGAATCGACCGAGGTGACGCTCTACGATTACCTACCGGGTACCAGCATTGCCATGCGAGGGGCCCCATGGCCTTACTACAAGGGTACCTTCGATTTCCATGCCGGCACTGGGTCACTCAGGCTTGTTGATCCGGATTCTGGGCCTTCAGTGTCGTGGACGCTGAATTCAGGCGGCAGCATCCTTACGACCCCTGTATCTCAACCGTTTGCTGCGGCTACAACCTCTCCAGCGACTTCTGCGATCACATCCGGGTCTCCTCCGGTGGCTGGTGGTGCAAATGGTGGGCCCTTCAACAAGAATGAAGAGGTGCTGTTTTCCCGCATCGTCCCAGCCGGATACTTGGATCCTGTCGAGACTTACGAGGCAGTGGTGGTCAACCCCGCTTTCTGGATCGGTTTACTGGGTAGCAGTTCCAACCCGTTGGGGAAAGGGGTTCCTTCTTTGATCAATGGCGGACATATCTACAGATACGACGTCATCTTCAATCTCAGAGATGTACCCAGCACATCCAGTCACGCGCAGCGCGCAGCCATGAAGTGGCTCGCTGGTTACTTCGGCACCAGATATCTTGCGGGTGAAATATGGCTGGATAGAACAGGAAAGCTGGTAAGGATACGCTTCATTCGACTTTCGCGCTTCTCGGCACCGCCGCGGAACACTCTGCAGTTTCCCGATCCAGCTTTTCACCTCTCTCTTACGCTTACCCTGCTCGCATCTACCGGTACGCGAACCCATCCATCTACGAACGAGTCGATATCCATACTCGGCCGGGCCGACGGCCCCAAGCCTCGTTGTGTGCCAGCCGGACAAAGTGGCCTCTCGGCGAGAGTGGTGGCACGCGTCGGGCAGCACATCACCGGCAAGGTCGATGCTTACGGTTGCGACGTCGGTGTCTATGTGGGATCAGGAACCAGTGGGGTAGTGGTCTCTGGTGCCACGATCACCGGAGCCAATGTTCATGGCATCATGGTTGTCGATACCTCCGGCACTACAATAGAGCGCAGTACGGTCGATGATAGCACGATTGGTCCGAATGCCATCGAATCCATTCTGCTGAGCCAGGCCAAGGCGATTGAGTTGGTGGGCACCACTGATGCGCGAATTATAGACAATAATGGGGTCGTTAGCATCGGTATTGTGGACAACGGGGCGATTACAGGAGCTGCAATCAACCCAGGTATACCGAGCCCTGCTACCCGAAATCTGGTCGAGGGAAACCACATATCAGGATCGATTCTCGTGACCGAGTGTTCGATCGTGTTAGCGGCCTACAACCCGGGCGAGGGTGTCATTGATAACACGATCTCAGATAATACGATGCCCGGTAGTATTATAGTTGCATCGGATACAGCGGATACACTTGCGTCACGGAATGTGGTCGAGGATAATACCGTGGTCAATTCGCTGCTCAACGGCATAGAATTGCGCAGCAGTGGGGCTGGGGACACTGTCCAGAGTAACGAGGTAATTGGGAATACTCTCAGCCATGATGCTGGAAATACCATTTGCGGACTAAGCCGGTCAACTGGTATCGCCATGTTTGGAGCCGCCGGCGCTATTGTCGGTACGGAGGTGCGCGGCAACATCATCACGAATGAGGAGGTGGGTGTCTGGTCAGCTAATGCCCACGGTACTGTTATTGCGGGCAACAGTATTAGTGTGCCTCCTGGTGGCTCACCTGTGATACAGCTCCACCTTGCGCTACCGAACGGCTGCCGTTCTTGACCGATGAGACTCAGCGGTAATTACCCTGTATACGTGTGCATACTATAATCAAACGCGATACCGCAGGCTCTACGGGCAGCGGGTCATGAGCGAGGTCTGTTCGGCTGTGGGCCTTCAATATGTAGAGTGCGAAGAATGCAGGCAGGATATCTTGGCGCGACCTATGACGTGCGGAGCAACCAGCCCATAGACGGGATTGGGTTGGAAATGGAAGGGGCGTACGTGTTCGATCGTGAACCCGGCCGCCATGATGGAGCGCTCCGCATCCCTGTTGGGGGGCGAATTCCACCGGTCGTTGCAACGGACCAGCCATAATGGCTGGGTCAACCCGATGCAACTACCAGTGGAGGTACCAGTATGCCAGGCGCGAGGCTTACGATGGACGAGCGTGAGGAGATCAGGGCGGGGATCGAGCGTGGCGAGGGGTTCTGCCTGATCGCCCTCAGGCTCCGGCGCCCGACCTCGACGATCAGCCGCGAGGTGAAGCACAACGGTGGGCGCGGGTTCTACTGTGCCTCGAGCGCGCACAGGCTGGCGTCTGAGAAGTCCAGGCGGCCAAGGCAGACCGTGTTCGAGGCCGACCCGCTCCTGGCCGCCTACGTGGAGGAGCGCCTGGAGGCGAAGTTGAGGCCGTTTTCCGCACCCACCTCGATCACCTTTCCGTACGCCGCGGCGAGCAACTCTTCGCGCTGTCCGGCCGCCTCAGGGCTCTCCCCGGCCGCCCACCATTTCCCGTAGAAGCGGGCGAACAGCGGGTGGCGCGCGCTCATGTGACGAACACTACACCAGGATCTCAACTGGGTTGGTAGGCGAGGTGCCTCTCAGGCCACGCGGGCTGAGAAGTTCGTCACGCAGTCCTGCGTGCTGATGCCGGACCGCAGGCGGCTCCAGGCCAGCCAGGCGCAGAACAGAACCGTCTTGACCCCCCGATACCACCGGCCCGGCACCGAAGTCGTACTGCAGCCACATGCCGGGCTCGGTGACCCAGGGCTTGTAGATGCGGTGGTGATCGTGGCGATGCGTCTCTTTCATTACGGCCACCACCCGCCTCGTGGTGCGAGGCGAGCCGGTGTAGCCCATCGCCGCGAGCTTGTCGTGGACGACGTCCGCGCGGACGCGACCGCCGGAGCGTTCGATCCACTCGGAGATCTTGTCGCAGAAGGGCTCCGCGACGCTCGGTGGGCAGACCTGTTCCGCTTGGCTCTGGCCAGCTGATCGGCCGGCAACCAACCGGGCCACCGTGTGGTGGTCGACGCCGACCAGCTGGGCGGCGGCTCTCTGGGACTTCGTGAGGTCAAAGGCCTCGAGTACGTCCATTTGCTTCTCCTTTGGCAACATAGTGTGATCCTCCTTGGTGTCGATGGGCCGATTTGGCTGGCTCCATCAATGCCATGGGGGAACCTCGAACTGGTGGATCCTCGTGGGGACTTTTCGTGTCCGTCCCTGGGGAATTCCGATGGCCGTCCGTGGGGACTTTTCGTGTCCGTCCGTGGGGAGTTTCCCATGGCCGCCGTCAAACTCGCCCTGTCTTATGTACGACGTGAGGCGACCAGCCCTTCTGACTCCAGGCACCGGGGCCTGTTGCGGGTGGGGAATCGGCCGTGCCTCCGGCACAGCCGGACGGAGAACGGTGCTTCGTCCAGCCGTACCACATACCAGCAGGCGCATTGGCGAGCAGTCCCAAGCTCGTCCCGGTGCCTTCGGCCTCCGATCGAATGGCGTACCAACACACTCCAGTTCTGGACCACGAGCCGAACTCAACAGCTTTGCCTGAAGCGGAGACGTTGATGCCCACGTCGACGGAAGTTGAGCCAGGGGGCCCAGAGGAAAAGCGGAGGTCCGGTTCCATCCGTTCGAGGCCTGCCGGTGTCAACCCTCGAAACGTGCCCGCCTGCTGGTAGTACGCCTCCGCGTTGAGCATCGCGTTGCCGTCGTATGACTGAGCTACTTTGTCGAATGCGTGGGGCGAGACTATGAGAGGTTGTACAGAGGCACGTGCGAAGAAGACAAAGAGAATCAGGCAGATTCCGAGGACGCAGAGAGGCCAGTAACGCTTCCAGAACCTCTCCGAGCTCATCGAATCACCGGTGCGCCTCAATCATCGCCAGACCCATCAGGGCATACCTTCCGAGCGGTGGACGCGGCCATGACCCATGTGTTCAGTACTTGGTACCGAGCGCGCCGACCACATAGGCGTTGTAGCCAGTATGATTTGTAATGCCCTGCAAGGCAGAGTCGATCGTCGACCAACACGAATAGCCTACCCCGGCGACACTTGTGTCGATACTATTATCCCCCATCGCCTTGCCCTCGTTTCCAGGAACAGGCTCGTAGACAGGACCACTGCTGTCACCTTCCTTCGTCGTCGCTGTGCCACAAGCTAGATTTCCAACCAGCTTGATACACAACATTCCGCAAAAAAGGACGCCCGTGCTGCCAGAGGTCGAGATTTCCGTACTGCAGTTCACCGCATTGGTGGTTACGCCCGCCTCACACTCTCCTGTACCAATTAGCTGCTGGTCATTGGGGACACGGCCAACCACATTGTCGATGAAGCCTGCTGTGCTGTTCCACTCCGCCAGGATCTGAGGAGTCCATTGACCCTGCTTCACCAGCTCGAATACGGCCGAATCATCACCAGTCCCGTAGCTGTAGATGCCGACACCTTTACCCATAATGCCATAGCTGCAACCACCGTCGTAAGTGCCGTTGCCAAAGAGGTTGGTGGTGAATGCGCCGACTATGTGGCCTGCGGTCATACCGTAGTACCTGCCTCCAGCCTCGAGAAGGTATCCGGTGGTACCCGCCCGCGATAACGTAGCATCGAATAGCGCAAGACCAGCCCGGTACGGGGGAAACGAACAGTCGCTGACGCCCGCCCTCCAGCCAGGCCCTGCCTGGGTGGGCACTGCGTTTCCGGTAGTCCAGCGAATTCTAAGCGCATCGCTCGGGATCAACGCTTGCAGCGCCGGCAGGTACGAGCTGTCCTTCCGATCGAGCCCAATTCCTACCGCGTCGTCAATGGTATCGATGAAGAACTGAACAGAGTCTTGGGGGTGGTTCGTGGTATTGGTCCAATGAGACCCGGCATAATTGACAAGCGTGCTCTCGAAGCCTTCGAGCTGTGACTCGGAGTACTTATCGAAGGATACGTCAATCATCGGCCTTACGGACGATGGAACGAGCCCCATGAAAGCCGTCTCGAGCGTCTGGTCGATGGCGTCGATCCCACTGGTCTTGGCAAGAACGTGAAGAACCGCGGGATCGCCTGAATTGTCCACCCAGGCTCCGGCGTAGTTGCCGCCGAAGATGATCGTGGCATCGTTGATCACCGTCGAGATGTCAAGTGCCGACTGATTGGCGACCGAGTTCGGCCCGGGGGCCGGTACCGGTGACGCAAGCGGAGGCAGGCTCGAAGTCGCTGCGGCTGTGCCTTTGGGCACCAACGAGCTCCCCGGCACCATGGCGATGCCTGCTGCAAGAACGCCCGCACCCGACAGCGCTCCGGCTCTGACAATACGACGGGCGGGACGAGAGCACTTGACGAACGACTCGCCATCTCCCGGGCTGCCGTCACTGCGCCTTGCTCTACGATTCCCTACCACCTGTGCGCCGCTTTCGCCTGGAACCGGTTCGCCTTCGCACGATCCCGCATGTTTTCGCGAGATATTCCACCGTATTCCACTTACGCTGCCCATAGAATCTCCCCTTACACCTGTTATGACCATGGCCACTTGTGTGGTATTTGACCAGCACTTCGTGTGCTAATGTCTAGTTATTGTCCCTATCTAATATCAATACGATTTATATTCAGTTTATCGCCCCTCCCTTGCTATTGCTAGGGTCGTAAGTCCCTAATTGATTATCCCGAAGTGGAATCCCTTGGTGGATCGAGGCCGAGGTGGCGCCAGGCCCCGTTTTCGCATCGCAATATAACATTGTATCACGATATATCGTGCCCTTGACGAGGAAGGACAGCTAACACATACGAAATGGATAAATATGTAGTTACGCAGGTCACTGGGGCGGTCGTATAAGTGTGCAGGCAGGGAAACGCCTGGTGATGCGACCACGGATCAGGAGATTGGAGGTTCGAGCTCGACCTTTGGACGGTCCGAGTGGGCACTCACGGGACCAATCGTACTACGAACGTACGTTTGAGGACATGTACTCTCGATGCGTTGGCCCGAGTGGGGCCGTCGCTTTGTCCGGACGCTGCTGCAGCCGTGACGCCGCCCACGGATCGTCGCGTCCGGCAATCGAAGCCCCGTACGTGACCGGGAGTTCTATCCTCCGAGGCTCTGAGGCTCGGCGCGTTCGGCGCCGAATACGGGATCGAGCTCAACCTCCACCTCGATCCCCTTTCGCACACTTTCGGTCACGACACAGAAGTCCTCGAAAAGATCGGCGCAGCGGGCAAGCCGGCCCTCGGCCGATTGGTCGAGCACGGGGTGAAGGTCGACTTTTATCCTGCTTATCCGCAGACGACCGCGCTCGTTGCGCTCCATGGCGATGGTGGCGTCAGTCCTGATGTCGCCGACATCGACGTGAGACTTCCGCATGCAGAATAGAAGGCTAGCCGAAAGGCATGCCGCCACGGCCGAACCGAGAACGGCCGAGGCGTTCGGACCGGCAGCTCTCCCGAGCGGCTCTGGCTCGTCGACCAGCAGAGTGCGGTTCCCCTGCGGGAACGACAGCTGGATGCCGTAGGCGCCATCAACGAGGTCAAGTTGTACGTGTACTTCGCTATTCGGTTCGCTCACGGTTGGTCTCCTTGCCGATGGGCCAATAATTGCTGCGCTGCCCCGACCGAGCCGGTTACCGGGTTCCCTCAACCCGGCTACGCCGATTGGCGAATTCGGCAGGCGCCTTACATATATGTACGTTTCAGAACCCCTAACTATGCCCGCCACCGACTCCCGGACAGCGCCGGGGGCCTGATGTGATGAAGGAGCGCCTTGTCAATCCCACGTGACAGGGCCTCAAGTTCGTTGCGAGGTCGGACGCCGCATGTGCCCCAAGAGGCTCCTATGAACGGATCGTACACGCCGGGCCGAGACGCCCAGGTCGATACTTGACGGCGTCAGTACTCGTTCTTGATCACGAAGAAGGACCCGCGGATGGTACCGGCCAGCTTCGACTTCTGCCTCGCAAACTTGAATCGCTCGGCAAGCTCCGAGGGAACTTCCATCCCCTCGGAGAGCTTGAACCCGGCGGCACGCTTCTTGGGGTCGTCGACGCTGTACAGCACGTTGATCGACAGCCCGCTCTCGTAGAATACGTAGGTCCATCGGATGTTCTCGACCTGGAAGGATGTAGCCTCGAGAGCGGGGGACGAGATGACGATGTCCCGTTCTTCCTTGAGGATCCGGTGTACGAAGTCGATGGCCGCCTTGGCGTTGCTCGCAGGCTCCACCGTGAAGACATGGTCGTACTTGTTCTTGAAGTAGCGAGCTTCGTTCGCCCGCAGCCCGGCGAGCGCGGCCGCGACCGGCGACGTCTCCAGCCCGACGGTCGAGACGGCGTTGAAATCCACAACGTAGGACATAGCGATCCTCTCAGCGCGTACGTGGGCCACCCCGAGCCCGCCGGAAACCGATCTCCTTTGATTGACAGAGCGCCGCAGCACCTGTTGGCCGAATCTTAACATCCCTGATGGCGCCGTGTCCGGGGCCATCGTCTCCGCAAGCAACCTCCCCCTGCGACTCATCGAGGGTCCGTTCTCCACCTGGACCGAGGCACAAGCAAGAAAGGCTTCTCTCAGCCGTGACACGCTCCAGGTGGGAGTGGCAGAACATGGGAGCTCCCACTGTCACACTGCTTACGACGGCCTAGGCTTCACGCCCAGCACGGCCTCCGCCGTCACCCAGTTGGCCGCTATCGCCTGTTGAGCCGCTGTAAGGATCACCTCGCCGTTGCACACGGCCGTGTGCAAGCGGTCCTCGACACCGTCGCGGGCAAGAGGGGCGCGCGCAATGAGAATAATGGCAACCGGCGGCCGCACTGACGACGACCAGCCCCGATGCCGGCAGGCGTCGTATGGGTTTCGCCACGTGCCCCGTTGTGCCAGCTCGGAGCTGGTCCGAAAGTGGCGAGTCCTCAGATCTGATCGTTGCCATTGGCCACAGTCAGGACGGGTAGGGGTGCCAAGTGGCGCTCTGAAGGCTGGAGAGGTTCGCAAGGATCACCCCGCCAGCCGTAAATGCCCATACCTCGTTGCCGATCACGGCGGTTCGGGTGGTCGTCATGTCGCCGTGGGTCAGCACACCTACCTGTGCCAGGTGACCATCGCTGCCGATGTGATACGCGACGGCGCCCGCTCCGGGAAGGCCGCCCACCGGCTGCATCCCCGATCCGTAGAAGCTCGCAGGTGGTATGGCGAGAATCGCCAGGTTTGCCGGTGCCCACCAGGTAAAAGCGTGCGCATCATAACCCTCGTTCGCAGGCTCGAAACCCTTCGCCATGGGTGTCGTATCTATCCGTACCGGATGCTCGGGGTTCGAGACGTCGTATGTAGCGGCTACGAGCCCGTTGACCTCATTGTCCGAACCGATCGTCACCCCGACGCCGAGCAGGCGCTGACCGGGCAAGGGGTAGAGGAACTCGGAGAAGCCGGGCTGCTCCAGCTTGCCCGTCACCTTGGGAGCGGAAGGGTTGTGCAGGTCGACAACGTAGAGCGGATCGAATGATCGGTAGGTCACGACATAGGCCATCTGGCCAATGAAACGTACGGCGCGAAGCTGCTGACCATCGCCGAGGCCCGAAACGGTGCCGATCTTGACGAGATCTGATCCCTCCAGCATGAGCACCGTGATACGCGAGTTGGTCGCCGCCGAGGGATAATCCTGACAATTAACGCAGGCAGCAGTTCCAGGCCCGCCATAGCCGGCCCCCGTCGTTGCGTACTGCTCGAGCGTGGTCACGACCCTCAGGGTTCCGCCGGTACCCTGGTCCAACGAGTAGGAGTTGAGAAGCGTTCCGGCAACCGAGCCCGCGCCGAGAAAACGCGGGGTACTGCCGCCGCTCGTCGCGAAATCGTAGATCCGGGTCGTGACGGACGGTGGCGTGTAGACCTGCCGGCACGGCTCAGCGGGGGACGAACTCACCGGACTCGAACGTGCCGGAGAGGAACTTGCCGGAGCCGAACCCCCACTTGACGGCCCCGCCGGCACTGAAACAGGCTCGGAGGGGGGGCAGGTGCTTTGCGCTGCCGGCGTGGTGGTCTCCCCAGCGACGTAAACGTGGCCCGCTGTGGCATACACTACGTCGCCTGCCGCAACGACAGACGTGGCCGGACCGGGTGAGAAAGCCCGCGGGCCGAGCGAGAACACGCTCACCGTCGATATGCCGGTGGCGTGCCGGGGCCGGGAAACCGCATTGCAGCTTGCAAGGTACCCGCGCGAGCTCGCGCTCCCGTCGGGCTTTACCACCTGCCACGTGGGCAGCCAGTCGGTAAGCGTACTCGTAGCGATGAGGTGCCGGTTCGCCGCCGTGGCGGCCGCTGCGTCGCCGCCGGTGGAGTCGGGCGTCTCGAATGTGATACGCGGGCCGTCACTCCGGAGCACGATCCGCACCAGGCTGCCAACGAGCCGGGCAGACAGGACCGAACCGTCGAAGCGGAAGGTGCGAACGATGCGAGGCGCCGAAGGATCGGATAGGTCGATGATGACAGCCTGGCCCTGCTGAGGCTGGTTCGACCCGGTCTGGTAGTAGCCGTTCGACGGGAAATCGGCCGGCATGGAGTATGCCACCCCGGGGTTGAACTGCGCAAGGGAGGGGGACGGGGCCGGCGTCGACAGTACCACCACCGTATTACCGTCGAGGAGCATGCCTCCTCCGGTATCACCTTTCAGCTGGAGGCTGCCAAGAACGTGCGCCTTTGTGTCGAGCACGCGCATTGTCGATCCCGTAAGGGTAACGACTATGCGCCCGTTCGTCTTTACCGTGTCGGGCTCGTCCACGCCCGGGACCTGATCGGTGGTCTCGGAATGGGCCAGCGCGGGCGTGCCCGCCACCGCGGTCCCGGTGGGAGTGGAGCCGGCAGGAGCTGCCGCCGCGTTCAACCGAGCCGGACTCCACATAGCGCCCATGGGAATCGGCGCCATCCCTGCCCCCTGCAGGCCATACGGCCCTACCATCGACTCCGCCTGCTTTTTCACGTAGGCGAGATACCCGGGACAGCCGTTGAAGCTAACGAGGGCGCCGGTCAACTGGTAGGGCCCCACGCCCGGATGCCGGCCACCACCCGGCCCCGCCGGCTTGCCGCTGCCCCCCGGCGTGAAATAACCCCCGACGCCGGCAAGCACCACGACCGCCGCCACAGCGAGAGTGGCAACGGCCCCGGAGGCGCGCCGCATCCGGCGGCGGGCAGCCCTGTGCCGCGCCCCGAATGCCGCGGCCAGCGCGTCCCCCGGTACGACCTGCCTGCTTGCCCCATCCAGCAACTCCCTCAACCGGGCTTCGTCGCCACCTACCGGCCCCCCATTCGCCGGGCTTCCATGCACCGGAATCTCGCCATCTGCCATATCGTCACTCCTTACCCGTTGAGCTGCCTATCGAGTAGCCCATCGAACTACTCAGCGAGCTACCCGTCGAGCATCCCGCTAGCGCGCAGCGCTGCCAATGCCCTGGAGGAGCGGCTCTTCACGGTCCCCGGCGAGCAGCGGAGCGCCTTGGCGATCTCGGCCTCGGTGCAGCCGTCAAAGTATCGCTGCACCACGACGGCTCGCTGCTCGACGGGAAGAGACATGAGCGCACGCTGGACTGCGACCGAAAGATCGACGTCTGCCGGGGTACCCGCCCCTACGGAGCGTTCCGGCAGATTACCGGTTGGGTACTCCCTGTTCCAGCGCCGGGCACCCCATCTGACGGCGTGACGCGTCATCACGGTCCGCAAGTACGCCTCCGGCTGGCGGATACGGCCCCACCGGCCGTAGGCGGAAGCCAACGAGGTCTGCACCAGGTCTTCCGCTCGCCCGTGGTCGCCCACGAGTAGGAACGCCCGGCGTAGGAGCCCCGGGTAGGCCTGCATCACGAACCGTGTGAATGCTTCGTCGTCACGCACAGATGTGCACCTTTCACCTCCTGTACATTAATGACGCGCTGGCGAGGCGAAAGGTTCCATCGAATCGCGGTCCGCTGGCTACCGTTTCCTGAATAATCCGCATCCCGTTGACTGCCCGCTCCGTGAAACGCTAGTACACCGTCTCATGAATAGCGTGATGATAATCGGCAAGTCAGGGACGCTGCCTGGCAAGGATGCGCAACAGTCCGGTGGACTGTTGCGGGACAGGCATGGCGAAGCACATTGTATGCGCGTACCAGGGAGTACGTCGAGGACGAGGACACAGCCGGCGGCGTCATCTGGCTAGCGAGATCGCATGGTTATTCATGAGACGGTGCACTAGCTTGACGGCGCAAGGAGCTTGGAATCTCGCCAGAGGGTCGGGGGCAGGCTACACCGCGCCAACGCGGTGGGGTCGGCGGAACGGGCCGAGTCCGCGGCCGCCGGAACGGCGCATGCGGCCCGGCGCGTAGCGCTGGGTCACTGCGAGTACCACCCGCGAGACGACGATCAACAGCACCACTATCAGGACGAGCAGAAGCGCCGCCACATGCGAGATCCGCCCCGAGGAAGCGTACGGCTCGTTGTAGAACGCCCACACGGCATAGGGCAGGTACCCGAGCGGCGAATGGGTGAGCTGTGCCTTCGGGAAGTTGTTGCTCCACCCTGCCGTGTAAATCAGCGGCGCCGTCTCCCCGACAGCGATTGCCAGGGCGACGATCAGGCCAGTAACGATGCCCGGCAGGGCAGGCTTGACTACGACCTTCCTCATCACCTGCCATCCCGACATCCCCAGCGCCTCGCCGCCTTCCCTGTAGGACGTTGGCACTTGGCGTACGGCCACCTCTGTGGATTTCATCACGTAGGGAATGACCATGATCGACAGAACGACGAGAGCTGCGGCGAGCGAGAAGCCCCACCCGAAGGCCACGACGAGTGCTATGTAACCAACATATCCGAGTACGATTGAAGGGATCCCGGACAGCACCTCGGATGAACTGCGGAGAAATGATCCCATCCGGGCCGGGGCAACCTCAGTTACATACACCCCTCCTGCAATCCCTACGCTACCGGCGAGAAGGGCCACTCCGGCGGCTATCACGAAAGTGCCCACGATCGTGTTGGCCAGGCCGCCTCCCACTCCCGACGTCGTACCGGTCAGTACGCTCCAGCTCCAGTGAGGCAGGGCGTGCGCAGTCAGCATCCAGATCACCGACACCAGGGGAAGTATCACGAACGCCAGCGCCAGGCTGCATGCGCCCCAGAAAAGGGCACCGCTAGCCCGCCTTGACCTCATTCCCATCCTCATATCCCGCGCCCTACCGGAAGCGCCGTACCCGCTGACACCCGGCGAACCATTAGCCGGGCGGCCACGTTGAGAAGGAGCGTGATAGCCGCAAGAACCAGGGCGGCTTCGCCGAGCGTACGTACGGCGAGCCCGCTCGCGTCCGTGAACGCTGAATCGAGCTGCGACACGATCGTCGCCGCAATAGTGGTCATCGTCAGGTAGAGGTTATGCGGGTTCACGCCCAGTTCGGCGCCCGACACCATCGCGATTGCCATCGTCTCACCGAGGGCCCGGCCGAGACCGAGCATCGAGACTCCCACGATACCGCTGCGTACCCAGCGAAAGCTCACCGCATGGAATGCCTCGGAACCGGTCATGCCGAGAGCCGTAGCCCCGTAGACGCTGTCCCGCGGAACCTGACGAAGCAGGTCCCTGGTCGTGGCCGCGATTATCGGAACGACCATAATCGCAAGCACTACTCCCGAGCTCAGCAGGCCTTCTCCGGCACCGACCGGGCCTTTGAAGAACCGCAGAACGGGGACGTCCGGTATATGATTCGCAATCAGCGGCGACACGTGGCGGGCCAGAAAAGGCCCAAGGGTGTACGCTCCCCACAATCCGTAGACCACGCTCGGGACACCGGCAAGCACCTCCAGGCAGAAGCCCACTGCCGATGACATTCTCGCCGGCAGCATCTCGACAACAACGGCAGCCACCGCGATGCCGATCGGGACGGCAAGGACGAGCGCAATCGCTGAGGATTCCAGCGTCCCGAGGATCAGCGGGAGCGCCCCGTAGCTTGCCCCGACCGGATGCTGGACGCCGTGTGTGGTAACAAGCTGTGCATAGGTCGACCCCGGATTCCACGCGCGGCGCGTGAAGAACCCGAAGCCGTTGTACCTGATAGCAGGCATAGCCTTCACCGTGAGAGCGACGACGACAAAGGCAAGCGCCACGAGCGGCACGGCCGCGCAACCGAAAAGGAAGGTTTTCGGCGCGCGGCCTGCCAGTTTTCTGATGACCGCCAGTACTCTGGATCGCCCCGACCCGTCCAAGGCGGCGCTCCGGTCGACCGTCATCACCCCCCCTCCCGTTCCGCCGGTTCCCGCCAATCCCTGCCGAGGCCGGCCGGCCGTGCCGGACACCCGCCAGACCCTGCCGGCCGCTCCACCCGAAACCACCCTCGCAGCCACCCCGCCCCGCCTACGAGATCGCATCGCGAGCGTTGCCAACCATTTCCGCCACCGGGCCGAGCCATCCTCATCTTGGCGAGGACGTCCGGTGCGAGGACGTCCGGTAAACGTCCGAGTGGGCGGCGGCACCGCAGCCACGACCCGAATCGGTCCAGTGGACGTCTGAGAGGAAGGCGCGGCAAAGCACGACTGACATCAGCGTCCGACCGACCTGGTCGTGGGTTCCCGCTACCGCTACCGGATCTCGGACAGCAGCTTGATCGAGACAGCCACCGCCGAAGCCGGCAGGGACTTGAACGCCACCTGGTTCAGGAACGAGCTCGCTGATCCGCCGTTCGGGTCCATGGTCCAGGCCAGTAGAGCCTTGACAGCCTGCGCCGTCGAACTGCTCGACTGCCTCTTGTTCACGATCGCGTACTCGTAGTTGATGATCGGGTACCCGCTCGCTGCGCTCGTGCCGTCGACCAGGGAAATGGCACCGGAAGCAGGGGTCGAGCCGGCAAAGCTGGCTGCCTCCGCCGCAACCGTCTGCGAGGTCAGTGCCTCGTAGTTGCCCGAGCCGTTCTCTATATCGGCCTCTCCAAGGTTCTTTGCCTGGGTCTGGGTCCTGTAGCTGACGCCAATGTAGGCGACGCAGCCCGGCGTCTTTGCGCATCCCGTCACCATCCCGCCATTGCCAAGCTCGCCGAGGGCGGTCGAAAAGCCGGGGAAACCCACCGTGGTGCCGTACCCGATCTTCTGGCCCCAGCCATTCGGGTCCTGCTTGGAGAGATACTGGCTGAAGATGAACGTGTCGCCGCTACCGTCGGAACGGTGAAGGGGGTATATGGTCACATTCGGGAGCGAGGCTCCCGGGTTGAGGGCCCCGATCTTCGGATCGTTCCAGTGCGTGATCTTGCCCTGGTAAATGGCCGAGAGAACCTTACCGTTCAACTTCAGAGTTCCTGAGAATCCCGGGATGTTGTAGTTGATCATCTGAGCGGAGATCGCGAGAGGTATGTTGAGAAGTCCCGGGTCCTTCTGCACCTGGGCCGGTGAAAGATACGCGTCGGAGGCCCCTATCTGGACCGTGCCGGCAGACGCCTGGGAGATCCCCGTACCCGAACCCGTCCCGGCCGTGGTCAGGCTGATGTTCGGGTGCAGCTTGCTATAGGCGGGTCCCCAGAGATTGAAGAGGGGATAGAGAAGGGTCGATCCGGTCTCGTTAAGAGAGACGCTGCCCTGCGGCGGCGTCTCCAGCGATGCGAGCGATACGGCACCTCCCGGGTGGGCGCCGCTGGTGGACATGCTGCTCGGCGTAGTGGGGGTAGACGGCGGCGAGGAAGAGCAGGCTGCCAACACGACAGCACCTGCGCCAAGTAGGGAGACTACGCTCAGCAAGCTGCGCCGACGAGCGCGCGCTCCTGGCGTGGCTTCGCCACTGCCAAACTTGTCGTGGCTGCGCCGCTTTCTTGTATCCGGCGACCGAACGTCGTGCTTCGCCATTCCTTCCTCTCGGCCGTACAGCGGACCGATGCTTGTCGTGGCTACGCTGCCGTTCTTCCTTTCGGCAGTACAGCGGATTACCTCACCACCGGACTGCCTCGCCCCGCCGGGTGGCCGGCGTAACGCAATTATCTCGAGATATCTGTTCATTGGAGGTAAAGCTCCTTTCCCTTTCCTTGTTGTCTGGTTTCCGTCAGATCTGTTGATGCGTCCCGGCCGTGCCTTGGGCGCTCGGAGTGTCCGCGGCGCCCGGGCGGAACGGACTTCATAACCCTGTGCGAGCTCGCCGGGGAGCGGAAGGCAAGATGGGGCTTCGGCACTTCTTCCTCGGCGAACGGTCGTGCTTCGCCATTCCTTCCTCTCAGACGTTCACTGGACCGATTCGGGTCGTGGCTTCGCCCCTGTCCTGTACTCGAACGTCCACCGGACGTTCTCGCACCGGACGTCTTCGCCCCGTCGGTCGGGTCATCCGATCCTCCCGCCGATATAGCTCACAGTTTCCGGCTCGCGAGGGGAGCTGAAGATCTCGGCAGTGTCGCCGGATTCCACCAGGCGTCCGTCGTACAGGAATGCAGTCCTGCCTGCAAGGCGGCGGGCCTGGTGGAGGTTATGGGTCACGATCACAATCGTGATCGCCGGAATGAGCTTGCGCAACAGGTCTTCGACCATCTCGGTGGCAATCGGATCCAGCGAGGAGGTCGGTTCGTCCAGCAGAAGGACCTCCGGCTCGACAGCAAGCGCCCGCGCCAGGCATAGGAGCTGCTGCTGGCCACCGGACAGCCGGAAGGGCGAGTCGCCGAGTCTTTCCGACACAGCTCCCCACAGCCCTACCTGCCTTAGGTAGTGCTCGGCTGTCGCCGCCAGCTTGCGCCGGGGAGCCATCCGGTGCGCCCTGACGCCGGCGACGACGTTGTCCCGGATCGACATCGGGAACGGGTTCGGCCTCTGGAAGACCATACCGACCCGCCGACGAAGATCCAGCAGGTCAACGCCTTTCCTGCTCACATCCGACCCGTCCAACTCGATACTTCCGGTACGCCAGTAGCCGCTGGTCTTGTCGTTCATCCGGTTGAACGACCGAAGTAGGGTCGACTTCCCGCATCCCGTCGGCCCTATCACTGCGGTGATCGTCCCTTTTGCAAAATCGACACCCACGCCGGTAAGGACAGTCTTGCCTCCGAAGCCAACGCTCGCGTTCCGGGCTGCAAGCACCGGCGCTGACGGCTCGGTTTGACCGGTTTGCACCTCGACCGTCGCCTGGGCAGTCGTGGACATGTTCACATTCAGGTTCTGGTTCATGACATGGAGAGCCTCGTTCGAGTTGACTGAAACCGGCAACGGTGCGTCCGGTGAAGTGTTCGTCATGGTCACGTGGCTCATGGTACAGAGGCGACGTGAACGCCGGGCTACCAGAGGTCGAAATCGGCGTGATCTCTCGGT
The DNA here is from genome assembly GCA_021816935.1 of Actinomycetes bacterium. Lineage (GTDB taxonomy): Bacteria > Actinomycetota > Acidimicrobiia > Acidimicrobiales > JAMCPL01 > JAKAWR01. The sequence goes on along the minus strand of JAKAWR010000004.1, from coordinate 66,478 downwards.
TAACTTCCGGTGAATGGGCTCGACGCGTCCAGGACGCCGGAAGAAGCGGGCGATCGCAGGAGGGAACTGGCACCGGATGGTAGTTTGGGCACATCGGTGCTATGCACATGGCGCTCCCGTGGTGATCGTGAACGGCGGGCCCACGGAAATGGACGGCCTCGCTACCGTCGTCGTGCGCGGCCCTATCGACGAGACTCTCCCGCTAATCGTCGGCTGAGAGCCGCCCCGAGGCATCCGCCCCCTTATCCGTCTCCGCACCATCGGCAAGCGGCCCCGGGTAGGCAGCCTCGGCCTTGGCTTCGAGCCGCCCCGCCTGTGCCCGCACCACCAGGATCGAGACGACGACAGCGAACACGGCGGCGATGGCGAACCCGAAATCGACGGGCTTCGAGGCCTTGTGAATGGCGTTGCCGGCGTAGTACGAGGCGAAACTCCAAAGCGCCGCCCAGACGATCCCGCCCGCGGCATTGTACACGAGGAACTTGCGCCAGCTCATCCGGTTCGTCCCGGAAAGAAATGCCGCGTAGGCGCGCAGGACCGACACGAAGCGGCCGAAGAAAACGACCTTGCCTCCCTGCCGATCGAAGATGTAGCGGCCAATCTTCATCTTCTTCTCGTCGAAACGGACATAGTGGCCGTAGCGGCGCGCGAGCCGATAGCCCCCCTTGACCCCTATCCAGAACCCGATGTTGTCCCCGATGATCGCTGCTGCTGCGGCGACGGTAAATATGACCCACACGCTGAGCTTATGGGTCACGCCCGCATAGGTACCGGCCGATATGAGAATGGTTTCCCCGGGCACCGGAATGCCTAGACTCTCCAGCGCCACGAGGACGAAAACAGCCCCGTAGCCGTAGGTGTAGAGAAGATGGTTGATGCTCATGCGATCGGTTCTAGCTGCGTTGGGGCTGACGGCCCTTTGCCCGGGTTCCCGTACCTACCGGCGCGATCCTCTGGCAGGTGACGAAACCGGACAGGGCGAAATGGGCGAGCTGAAAGGCAGGAGCCGGCCCTGCTCGCCCCCTGCGGGCTCACGATCCGCATCGTTCCCGCCTTCACAGGAATCCCTCCCTCCGTCGCAAAGATCCCCGTCGCCGGCGACAACGGGATCGCCGTACTGTCTATCAGCCTGGCTCATCCCGAGAGCATAACCCTTCAGGAACATCCTTGCCTCGGCGGCACGGGGATAACGATTCGCTATATCGTGAAACCGGGCCGAGTGGCCGTGCTGGATCAGATGCGCCAGTTCGTGAACGAGAATCGCGTCCAGAACCCATAGAGGAACCGCCCTCAGTTGGTTGGAAACCCGGATCTCTCCCGTCACAGCCGTACACGAGGCCCACCGCGTGCGCTGATTGGTCGCCCAGCGAACCGACGAAGGCCGGACACCGTCCACGTACCGATCGGCAAGCGCCGCGGTACGGGCTTCCAGTTCGTCTTCCGGGAAAGCGGTCAGTGCCTGGCGACGCATGACACGCTTTACGAGGGTCTCGACCAACCTGGCGCGCTCGGAAGCTGAAGAGCGCGCCGGCACCACAACCACAACGTGCCCATCCTGCCAGAAGGCGCTGGCCGTCTTGCGGCGTCGCGCGCTGGCGCGCACCTCGACCTCCGGTTGCCGCATATCAGCCATCGGATTCATCATACGCAGCGGGTGTTCCACGTGAGCGGACCACCGGGCAGACCAAACGTCGGAGAGCACCGTCGCCCCTGGTTCGGTAGCACGCCCGGCGCTCCGAACCCTACGCAACCGTGAACGGCGGAGAACCGCTGAAGCTGCCCCTACCAGCCGGTAGCAAGGCCTGCCCGCCTCGCGGTAGTCTTGGGACTTCCTGCACGGAGACGACCATGGCAGGAGAACCCGCAGGCCCAGCCGTGCGCCGGGAACCGGGAGAGAGCACCTGCGGGCCGGACCGAGTAAAGGAGGCACTCTGCCGTGACTGATATCTGGACCGAAGACGCGTGCGCTCTTGTCGACGCATACAGGAAACGCGAAACCTCACCAGAGGAGATCATGGATGCGGCCCTGACGGCTGCCGGCCGATCCGGGCTGAACGCAATCTCCTACATCGACGAGGAGGAGGCGCACGCGGCGGCCAAGGCGGCCGACATCTCGCTGCCGTTCGGCGGCGTGCCTTTCGGAGTAAAGGAACTGGATCCGGTCGACGGATGGCCGTTCACTGAGGCGTCCAAGCTTTTCGCCGGGAGAACGGGCAGCTTCACCCGCACTATGCTCGAACGCCTGTCGGCCAGCGGCGCGATCCTGGCGGGCCAGACAACAGCCAGTGAATTCGGTTCGATGAACTATACGAGCACCCCGCTGCACGGCACGACAAGGAATCCTTGGGATACCGAGGCGACGCCAGGCGGTTCTTCTGGAGGGTCCGCCGCATCGGTCGCAGGCGGGATTTTCCCTATCGCGACGGGCGGGGACGGGGGTGGGTCCATACGCATTCCGGCGGGCTTCACCGGTCTATTCGGCTTGAAGACGACATACGGCGTCATACCGAAAGGGCCCTGGGTGGACCAGTCATCCCTAACGGTCGTTTACGGCTGCGTCTCGCGTTCGGTCAGGGACACGGCGAGGTTCATAGATGTCTGCAGCGGCTACGACCCGCATGACGCTCTCAGCCTGCCCAAAGGCGACGACCTGGAGGCCCGCCTCGGCTCCCACGATCTTTCCGGGATGCGCGCCTGCATAGCGGTCGACCTGGGGTGCGCCGTCGTCGCCCCCTATGTCGTCGAGATCGTCGAGAACGCTGCACGGGCCCTGATCGAGGAGGCAGGCCTGAAGCTCGTCGACGTTGTAGTGACGCTACCGGGCATCTCGATCGAGTGGGCAATGAGCAACATTGCGAGCCTGATGGCGGAAATCGCCGATCTTTACCCGGAAAGGGCGCAGGAGCTCACCCCTGAGCTTCAGTTCATCATGAACATTGCTGACCACACTTTCGACCTCCGCTCTGCTGCAAGCGTCTGCTCGAAGCGAGTCGAGCTCAACGAAACCATGGCCGGAATCTTCGAGCAAGTGGACTTCGTTTTTGCAGCAACGAACCCTGACATCGCCTTTGCAGCAGCCGGCCCGCCGCCGACCACCGTAGGCGGAAGGGACCTTGCGACCGAGATCGGCTTCGAGGCGGCGCTGGGCAACCACGGAGCCCTCACGATTCCTTCGAACCTCTACGGCAACCCAGCGATATCGCTGCCTGTGGGCCTTTCCGGCGGATTGCCCGTCGGGATGCAGGTCTTGGCGCGCCACCACGCCGATGCACTATTGCTGGATCTGGGCCTGCTGGCCGAGCGGCTGATGCCGTGGCCGCTCGTTGCCCCGGCCGCGCCCTGCTGAGGCTCCACGAGCCGTTCACGAGCCCGGCCCGCTGCGCAGCCTGATCGGCAGAGGCGGGAGGTGCGCGTAGATGAGCGTCGCCCACCCCGGCGGCATCCGGCGCAGTGCATCCGCTGCCAGCAGGCGCCGGAACGATGGGCTGCGGGTAGAGCTCGCATGTCCTGAACCGTCGAAGGTGTCACTGGATAGGTCGACAACGGTGTCGCCGGCAAGCTGGCTGGCAAGTTCCAGAGTGGGCGGATCCGAAATGCCCGAGAAGAACAGCTTCGCCCGGTGGTTGTTCGCCACGCTTGAAGCCCTGTAACCGTAGCGGGCATTGAGCTGGGCGAGATCCTGCCAGACTGTTACGAGCTGAATCCCGTGCGACGCCGCGGTAGAGGCCAGAGAGTCGAGATCGACCACCGGAGCGACGTTCGCCGCCTCGTCGATGACAACGAGCAGGGGAGGATCGAGCGGGCCGCCCTGGCGCAGTGACCTCTCGTATGCTCCCTCGAGGATCTGGGTAACGAGCACGGTAGTTGCCAGCATCGCCCGCCTCTGGCCGTGCGCCGGCGCGCACAGGTAGAGGGTGCCTCCTTCCGCGAGTTCCTCCGGCACCATGATCCGCCGATCTCGTGCCAGCTCCTCCGACGCAGCTATGTCCGGATCACCGAAGGGTTCCAGAACGATCTCTGCAGTGGAATAGATCGAACTGAGTTGTCGTTCCTCCTTACGCCAAACGGCCTCCGCGGCCAGTAACGCCTCGCCCTCGCCAGCGGTATCCAGCAGTCCTGCCACCTCGTTGATCTCCTGCGTATCGAGCCACCTGACCACGTCGCCCATCGTCCTGCCCGAGACGGCCGCCGCCAGTAGCAACGGTGCCATGAGCTTGGCCGCCGCCCTGTACCAGAATTCCGCATCCTCGATGCCCGACGCGCGTGCCCGCGCGGCGTCAGTCAGCATTCCCGCCATTCGCCTGGCACCGCCCCACGCCGCGGATGTAGCCAGGGGACTCCATCCACATACGGCGTCCTCGAAGCCGAGGGCGCCAAGGCCGCTACCGCCGGTAGGGTCATAAATACCGACGCGGCCCCGCTTGGATCGCCCTCCTATCGTTGCCGCCGCCAGGTCGGACTTGACCGACGCCGCCAGTACTGGCCCGTCCCACTCGAGAATCGAGGGAATTGCGAGACCGCTGGTCTTTCCGCACTGGGTGGGACCGATCACGAGTAGGGAATGGCCGCGCTCGGCCGCCACCAGCCTGTTCTTCATCGTACCGAGACATATCCTGCCCCGAACCGGGCCAGGCACCAGAAGGTGTCGCGCATCTCGCACGTCGCCCCAGGTCGCTTCGCCGGCGGTGGGCCTGCGGAATGCCACCTGCGCGAGGCGTGACAGCAAGCCTGCCTGCCTTCTCGCTCTTCTCCCCGGCGCTACCGCCGGGCCCGTGACCTGCCAAGGCGGCCTCGTCCGGACCGCACCATCCGGCCGGCCCGGTCCGGATCCGGGCAATCGACCCCTTCTCCCCTCACCCCTCTCCCGCCGGGCCCCCGGTGCAAGGCGCGACCGATCCCACGCCCGGCCCGAAGCGAACCCGCGTCCCTGCGAGTCCTGCCGCATAAACCAAAGGGCCCCGGCGACGATGGCGAGCGCGAGCACGGTCGAGGGCGAGAAATCCGTGAGCTTCACTGGTAATGGGCTTTCATCGCTCCGTCGGTCTGCGTTATCTCGAGCTCGCGCGCTACCATCTCGTGCCTCACGAGAAAGGACCTGTTCCCGACCTTCCAGAGCGCGATGCCGCGCCCGAGTTGCTTGATGATCTCCGTCTCGGTGGGCGTCAGATCGAGAAGCCCGGCTGCCATCTCGGCCTCCCCCGGAGATTGGGCATAGACAACACGGGTCTCGGAGTCGGAAAGAAGGCCCCTGGCGAGGTGCATATGCTCGCCATCGCCCGGACCGACAGCCGCCAGGTCGGACGGGCGGTGGACAACGGCGATATTGGATATACCCCTTGCGCGGGCCAGCTTCCAGGAATCGTGCAACCATCTGGCCACTCCGGGGTTGCGCAACACGGCCCATGCCTCGTCGACCACGAACAACACCCGCTCGGCACCGGGGCGTTCCAGAGCCCCTTGCAGCCAGCCCATCGCACAAGTCATCAGAATGCCAAGCGCAGGTGAGTTGTATATAGCCGAGAGATCGAGAACCACCACCTGCCCGTCCATGTTGATGCCTTCGGAAGTCGGACCGTCGAACATGCCCCGGAGGTCGCCCGCCGTCAGGCGACGCAACTCGAGCGCGACCTGGCGCCCATCCTCTGTCAGCCGTGCGATCTCCGTCCTCAGGGCGGCGGCGCTGGCGAAGGTGGGCGCGAAAAGCGCTTCGATAACGTGGGGGATAACGGGTTGACGATGCCGCCCCTGAGCATCTCGCACCGCCAGGTCCAGTGCCCCGCTCTCGGCCGGAAGGAGCGACCGGCCGAGAGATGCCGTAAGTATGGCGGATAGTAGAGCCACCCGCCTGAGCGTGATACTCTCCTCAGGCCGCGGCGTCACACTCCTCCCGGGCTTGAACGTGACACCCGTATCGGGCTTTAGAATGGCATGCACCCCGGGTTCCACCCTGCCGGCCTCGTCGGCCTCGCCAGCCTGGCCGACGTGGCCGATGTTGCCACCTGGTGCCAACCCCTGATCTCGCCCCAACAACTCACCGCCTCTCGCCGCATGGCCTGTTCCGGTATCCCGATACGACGAAGGATCGTCGAGCGGGTTCAACCTGATCGAACCCCCGGGCTCGAGTCTGACGGGCTCCACACCACACGCAAGTGCCAGCGGGCCATACTCCCCTTTCGGGTCGACAACCCAGCACCTCCGGCCGAAGACGGACTGGCGCCAAAGGTAGCTCTTGACAAGAGAGCTCTTACCGCGACCAATCTGGCCGAGTACGACCATGTTCGGGTTGGTAACCAGGCCCGCCTCATAGAGTACGAAGGGGTCGTAACAGAACGACCCGCCCAGCAGGTCCACGCCGATGAACGTCCCTCCTGCCCCGAGCTCCGACTCGCGCAAGAAGGGATAGGCGCCTGCGAGATGCCTTGCCGTCGAGACGTGCGGCGGAACAGACGGGGACCTCAACGCGAAAGGCCCCGCCCGATCGGAAGTGTGTATGCCAGGGCTGCACCCTGGCGGCCGTAGAGCAGGCGCAGCTCGAGTCGGGCCTGGCCCGCCGCCTGCTCCATCCGGCTGCGTGCATCCGCCAAAGCGTCCCTGTCCCCGGCCTCAACCGCGCAGTAGCCAGAATAGCGGAACTGCCCGTGGCCGTCTGCAAGCTCCTGCTCCCGCCGGAGGAGAGACTCGTGCTCCCGCCGGGCTCTCGCCGTACGGATGAAGCCGCCGGTCCGGCGAAGTTCCTCGTCTGCCACCTGGGTGGTGCGGAACTGCTCGACCTGGCGCACCGCTTCCGCCGGACTTACCGGTTCCATCACCACCGCCATGCAACGCCGGTCCTCCGCGTCCAGCATCAGCGGCGCAAGGAACTCCGACGAGACGGGAACCCGCGGCCACTGCGCGACCCAGTAGGTCGAATACCAAGCGGAATCGACGTGGACGCAGTCCCAGTGCTCCTCTACGGCAGCAGGCCACGCCCACCGGGAGGGATCCGCCGAGCCGATCCGGGCCCCGGATGCGGCTCGCGCAGCATCACCAGTGCGGCCGCTGGTTGTTCCGGCGAAACATGCCATCAGCTCCTCCACGCCCAGAACATCTCCTGCATCTACGCCGGCATCCTGAAGCCGCCGCGTAAGCGCCACCAACTCGCCTACGAGCACGTTTGCAGCCTCTAGTTCCGGGTAACAGCCCTTCCGGTGATATCCCCGCGACCTCGAGCGGACGGTCAAGACGATGTTCGCCTCCTGACAGCGTGCCCTTGCCCCGCAAGACGAAAGCAGCTCTTCGTACGATACAGCCTGGTCGCTCGACTCCCGGAAGAGCCGGGGATTGCCAAGGCCCGTCCCGTACTCACGGTAATAGCTGTACAGTTCTCCGGGGTCGCCGGGCAGGGACCGGACCAGCCACTGCACCCGGCAAACGGGGGTACCCTCCCTTGCAAGCGACGACAGGGCCTGCGCCCATGCGCCGACTCTTCGCGACTGCTCCTCGGGTGCCGCAAGAAGGAAGCCGCGCGATTGCACGCCGAGGGCTACGCTGTATGTCTGTTCCTGCGAATCATGAACCATCCCGACATGGCGCTCGGAAAGAATCCCTCGTTCTTCCGGCACGACTCGCATCAACTCGAGACCCTGGAGCGGGTGACGCGAGAGGAGCTTGGTGATCCTACCCGCACGCCGGTACGGCCCTGCGTTCCACTCTGATCGCGACACTCTTCGTTCGCTTGGCGCCCGCTCGCCCCGCCGGCCGGATCCGTCGATCCGGTAGGGTCCCGCACCGACCGGCTGCCCGCAGCTACCTGCCACGCAGGCATCAGGGCCGCTGGTCGCAGACGGAGCGGCCTCGATCCCCGGTCTATCAAAGAGGGACCCGAGCGTGAGAATAGCTCCCGATTCCGGCGTACCGGAAAGCGTGCGGAGACTTCCGGTCGCCGTCTTGAATGCATACCTCCAGAGGTCCGGCATCCACTCGTCAGTAGTACTCCCGCCAATCGGAACGGCCACAGCTCCAAGAGATGCGGCAGCCACGGTTAGCGCCAGGATGATGCCGGCAATCGACGGAAGGCAGCGAACGACGACGGTCGCAAAGGCAAGCCCACTCCCCACGACAATTACCTGGCTCTTACGCCATCCAGCAAGTAGCGCTCTCCGTTCAGGCGGCGAGAAGAGATAGGTGTCCGGTTCGCCCTGCCCTGAGCTGGCCGGCCTGGTCACGAGGATCGCGTCTCCTGCAATGCCGGTAGCGATTCCGCGTTCCCGAGGCGGTCTTGAAGCCGGCTCTGCACCACGCCAGGCTGGTCCTCGAAGGCGACTCCCTCATGTCTCACCATTGCTACCGTGTCGTAGAGTTCCTCGCTACCAATCCCCGCCTGCGCCGCTTCCGTGAATACGGCAGCCATCTGCCTCGTGGCCTCCATGGGGATAGACATCACCGCAGCCGTCGCTACAACCGCTGCACCGGCAGGCCCTGCACTCGCACCCGCCGCCGCGCCCGCACTGGCTCCGGCACCGGCAGCGCCTTCGCCCCCCGCCGCGGCCATCCCGAGACCGGCTCCTGCCGACACGCCCTGGGTAGCGCTCGCCACGTCGATCCCACCTGCGCCGGCGCTTGCACTTGCACCGCCTCGCGCTGCCGTGCCGCCTGCAACGCCCCGTCCATCGCCGAACCCGATCCGCGTCTCCTTGACCTGCCTCTGTACCCACTGACCTCGTTCCACAGCCGAGCTCGCCCCCGCCTGCGCACGTTGGCGGCTGCCCTCCAGGTGCACTGCTGCACTCCCCTCGACAAAGGGAATGAGCTTGAAGAGGCTGTAGGGGGCAAAGACCGCAAGGAGGAGAAGTGCCAGGCCTGTAACAAGGCTTGCCACGCCGCCGCCGCCGTGGTGCAGGCTCCCCGCCAAGGCCGACGAGCCGAGTACCAGCACGGCTACGATCACGAACTTGCTGAGAATCAGGACCGCTATCGTCTCCGCGAGCCTCCTGCACCAGCTCGATATTGCCGGCCATGCAAGCGTCGCCAAGGCCAGCGGGAAGAAAAAGGTTGCGACGGAGATCGCCGCCGACCGGAGCACGAGCTCCATCCACAGGATAACGCCTGCGACTGCCGCGACGAGACTGAAAAGAAATAACACGAACCCCGGCGCTCCAGGCCCCTGGCCGGCTGAAAACGCGAGGGTCAACGGGGCGAGAACAGAGCCCATGTGTACACCGATGCTCCCCGCGAGGGCAGCAGACATCTCGTCGGTGGCCAGAAGGCCAAGATGCACCAGCTGGACGGCTATCCCGGTAAACACGAGAGCTACCGGGACGTTGAGAAAGAAGGTCCTGCCAAGTATGCCGGCACTCTGCCTGACTATCGCCTGGACGGCGCCGACGCAGGCCAGGGGCAGGATCACGACTGCCGCCAGTACCGACATCGAGCGATAGTCAGCCCCGAACCAGTTCGACGTCACAGGAGGCGACGTCGTTGCGGCAAGCACGGCACCCAGTGCGTGAAGGATCCATGCCGCGCCCGAGCCCACCCACTTTGCGAGCGCACCGAACCCGGCATTGGCCCCCTTCCCGATCAGCCAGTCAAGCATGCCTTCGCAACCTCTTGGCTATCGGATTCGCCACTCACTTCCACCGGGATCCGCCTCAGTGCACCTTGCCGCCGGTCATGAAGAAGAAGTTCACGATGCCCGGCGCGGCGCCTATCAGAAGAGCTGCAAGACCGGAAACAAGCACCGTTCTCTTGCCCACGTATGACTGCTGGTAGTTCTGGGAGTGCGCTCCGAGTGCCCACGCCGCCGCACCAATCACTAGCCCGACGAGGGCGGCGGCGAGGCTCCATGCGCCGATCCCGTTCGTGAGGCTCTGAAGGACCGACCCACCTGGCAACCCCGACAGCTGCGGTTGCATATGTACGGCACCTCCGGCCGCTGCCATTACCAGTAGACCTGTAGCCATCATGTGAGACCTCCTTGTGAGTCGTGTGCTCCTGCCGACGTATCACGGCAGCCCGCCACTGTCCGGACGAGCTCTGGAAAACGCTAGATCGGATATGCCCTGTCGTTACATGTCTTAGCCTGTTATATCATGATATAACAGGACATGCAAGTGGAAAAGTAAAATGACCTCCTCTACAGGCAGGTTGCGCTGCGCCGGGTGCTGCCTATGCCGGGTACCTGGGACAAGAGGCGAGATGCAAGAGTTTGGATACGGCGCTATTCCAGCGATGCAACACTTGGGTCCCAAAGCCTGCCATGCTGGTCTCGTGCTACTTGCGATCTGGCGGGAGCCTGGATGGGCATCCGGACCGGCGGTGGTGAGTGCTGCCCACGCGGAGGTCATCGTAGGAGTGGTGGTTGCAGCGGCCATTGTCGCCGTCGTGGTCGGCGTACTCATAGGCAGGCGTACAGGAAGGCGGCCCATAGAGGAGAGGTTGGCTTCGCTAGGCGCCAGGCTCGGCATCGACCTGGAGGATTTCCCGGGAAAAGGTGGCGTCGAACCCGCCCTGCACCGCCTTGAGCAGGTCACCGGCCAGGCCGCGGAGGTGGTTGCGGAGTCGTCCGAAGAGTCCATGCGCTTCAAACGGGCGCTCGACGCCATGAACCAGGGCATCATAATCTGCGACGTGAACGGCAATGTCGTCTTCCGCAATGCCGGAGCGGTGAGGATGATGTCCGGCCGCCATGCCGAAGCGATCGTTGCCCAGGCGGTGGTCGACCTGCTCAACGAAGCATGGGACAAGGGCGAGGAGGAACGAGAGATTGACCTCTACGGTCCGCCGCGGAGGTCGCTGACGCTGCGCGCGCGGGTGATGGGGGACGGGCGCAAGAGCATCGGCGTGGCGGCGATCATCGAAGACGTCACCGAGAGAAAGCGCGTGGACGAGATCCGCCGGGACTTCGTGTCAAACGTTTCGCACGAGCTCAAGACGCCCATTGGGGCACTGGGCCTGCTTGTCGAGACCCTCGTCGACGAGACGGACCCGGCTATCGGCAAGCGCCTCGCCGCCCGCGTCCAGAGCGAGGCTTTCAGGGTCAACCGCATCCTGGAAGATCTGCTCGATCTTTCCAGGATCGAGGCTCAGGAGTCTCCTGTACGTGAACCCGTACCTGTCGAACTCATCGTTGCCGAAGCCCTCGACAGGGTGCGATCTGCGGCTGATCAGCGCGGGGTGACGCTCGACATCCCCCGGGTAGACGATTCGCTCACCGTCCTCGGTGACCGCCGCCAGCTCGTGTCCGCAGTATACAACCTTGTCGACAACGCAGTTAAGTTCTCGGGGGAAGGCCAGTCCGTGAGAGTGGAATGCACAGCGGCACCTGCGCCGCACGGAGGCGGCGGGCGGCCAGGATATACTACCGCCGGCAACGGCAGTAGTGGTGGTGGTGCTGGCGGCGGCGACAGTGACGCCATGGGCGAGAACACTGCCGCTGACGGCAATGGATCGGGAGACGAGACTCATACATCAGGTCCGACGGGGACTCCATACATTAGGGGGGTCGTTCCGGCCAGCGGATCGAGGGAAGTGGCCGGCGAAGGCGGGCAGGAGGTGAGCATTACAGTGATAGACAATGGGGTAGGGATCCCGTCAAGAGACCTGGATCGTATTTTCGAGAGGTTTTACAGGGTGGACATCGCTCGCAGCCACAAGGCGGGCGGCACCGGACTCGGACTCTCCATAGTCCGCCATGTCGCTTCGAACCATCAGGGTCGCGTCGAGGTCGAATCGCGGGAGGGCGAAGGGTCGATATTCCGGCTTGTACTGCCGGGCGGCGATTCGCAGGACGGACCTCCGACCACCGCTGGAGGCCTGCCGCCTGCATCAGGCGCGGGTCCGCCCCCCTCGACCCCCTCCGATGAACCGGCTGAAGCCAACGCGCGCCACTTGCAACGCCCTCAGGACGATGGAACCCCCGGCTGAAGCCGGGGAGGGCAAGCCGCCCCTCGTTCTCGTCGTCGACGACGAAGAGTCGTTCGTGGAAGCGCTCTCTGCAGGGCTTCCCCGGGAGGGCTTCGCCGTTACGGTGGCCAGAGACGGGATCGAGGCGCTGCAAGTGTTCGACTCCGAGGATCCCGACCTGGTTCTTCTCGACCTCATGCTTCCGAAGATGTCCGGCATTGACGTCTGCAAGGGCATCCGAGAGCGCTCGTCCACGCCAATCATCATGGTCACAGCCAAGGACAGCGAACTGGACCTGGTCGTCGGTTTGGAACTCGGGGCCGACGACTACGTGACAAAGCCCTACCGCCTGCGCGAGTTGGTCGCACGAATGCGCGCGGTCCTCCGACGTACGGCAGAACTGCACGATAATCCCACCGCCGCCACCCCGAGCGAAGCTTTGTCGGCATCCGTATCCGGCTTCGCCGAGGCTGGATATCTGGTTGTGGACACGGACAGCCACCGTGTTTTCGTAGGGGGAATCGAAGTCGTCCTCCGGCGCAAAGAGTTCAAGCTCCTCGAGCTCCTAATTCGCAATGCAGGCAAGGTACTCACGCGCGACCTGCTGATCGACAGGGCCTGGGGCGCTGACTACGTGGGTGACACAAAGACGCTCGACGTGCACATCAAGCGGCTCCGGGCCAGACTCGAAGTCAATCCGTCCGTGCCGAAACTGATCACCACGATCCGCGGAGTCGGCTACCGCTTCGAGGGCAAGCTCGACAAGACGGCGCCTGCTCTGGGTCACTGATACCGTTCCGGTCGCGCCCGTTGGCCCGGCGGACCAGCCGGTGCGGCCAACCACGCGGCCAAACGCATCGAAGACAGCGGGGACGGTCAGGTGCGGATGGGGTGGGCCGGCACGCCGACGGGAGCGAACATGCTCACGGCTGCGGGCAGTACCCTGATCGAGCAGCTTGCAAGCCCCTCGGTCATCGCCCGTGCCATTACGGCTGGCTCGGCACCACCCGAGTTCCCACGGACCTGATCCCCACCCCGCACAGTCGCGGGGCCGTCCGGCTCACCGTCGTGTTCGAGTGCCAGGATAGCACCGGGGCCGGCCGAAATCGTCACCTTTCGGCCCTGCACATAGCTGACACCAGGATCGTCGAGCTGTCCCGCAAGCAGGGGAAGGAGCGCTGACACGACATCGCCACCCGAGGTTGCCCTTACGGTTGCCACATCCAGCAGCCCGTCGCCCGGATCGGAACGGGGCAGCACGGGACTGCGCCCTCCCCGGTAACGCCCTCCACCGACTGCCACGGCAACGACCGGGCCGTCTGCAAGAAGCTCGCCGTCCACCACGACACGCATGACCGGCGGCTCGAAACGCGCCAGCGCCATCGTGACAGCCTCCTCGTATAGCGATCTCGACCCCGCAGCGGGATCGTCATCGTACTCGCCATCTCGCGCCACGATGGGTTCCGCCCGTGCTTGCCGGCCCCGAGCGCGCGCCTCGAGCGCCTCATCGAGTACCGACCGGAAGAACCCGGCGCTGGCGCCAAGCACGAACGTCGTCCGGAGCTCCTCGATCCATCCCAGGTCGATCGCTCGCGGCTTGGCCGCGGAGGTCGTGGCTACCAAGTGCTCCGCCGCCGCCTTGACCGCGTCCTGCCAGGGAGTCTCCCCCCATAGCTCCCGGTAAAATGAATTCCCCGTGCCGGCCGGTATCACCAGTACCGGTGGAAGCGGAAGTGCCGGCGGCTGCTCGATCAGGCCCGGCATGCCTCCCGGCAGCCGTCTCGCAATACTCGCAAGTGCCCGGCACAGGGCACTGAGGGTACCATCCCCTCCCACACTCGCGATCGCCGCGTACGTCCGACGCCGGCTCTGCTGCCCAATGCCCGGTTGCTGCATGCCGTCCGGCTGGATCGTCCCGGACGGTGACGACGCGTTGCCGAGCTCGGAATGGGCACCTACACCGGCAAGATCCCGCGCGAGCTCGCCCTCCAACCCGGCCGGAAGCGATGGCGCACAAAGGGTCATGGACAACCCGTATCCCCTGACAATGGCCTCCAACTCGCCCAGTAACCGGTCAAGCCTTGCGCCGCCGCCGCCTGCGGCATCCTGGCCGCCCGGCCTGCCTCCGGCGAGCGGGTTCGCCACTACGAGGATTCCCGGCATGGCCGCTGCTGTCTACCAGACTACGGGGCTACCGGACGTTGCAACCGCACAATGGCCACCGACAACCCGCAACACCTCCGGCAGCGCCAACCGGCCGATCCTTTCACGTAGACTCTTCGGCCAGCTTGGCTGCGCATCTCGCGGCAAGGGCCATTATGGTCACCTGCGGATTGACCCTGGTCGACGACGGGATGATGGAGGCGTCCATTATGTAAGCCCCCGGCAAGTCCCATACCGCGCCCCACGGGCCAACGACCGAGTCTGAGGGTCGCGCTCCGAGGCGAGCAGATCCCATCGGATGGTACGCCGAGAGCTTGAGCCGATCAGGCCGGTAGCGTCCCTCCCTGACAAGCCGGACCTCGCTTGGTGAATGTATGGAGCTCAGGCCGGGAAGCATCGTGTACACCTCCTTCGCCCCGGCAGCAAAGTAAATCTCGGCCGCCATTGCAACGCCCTCGACCACTTTCCTGGCATCGGCTTCAGACAGCGAGTACCTGACCATTGGTGTGCCGGACTTCCCGAAAAGCGAGATCCGTCCGCCCGGTTCATCCGAGATGATCGAACCGCACGACGCCACGTAGGGATACAGATCTCCCGGTCCGCTCCCGCCAGCACGCTTCGCACCATCAGAGGGCAGGGAGCCCGCGGAATAACTGATCCCCGGAGGCGGAAAAGTCGCTTCCAGAAGAATCCCACCTTCCAGCTTCTCGTCAACGTACCAGCTCTGCATCACGCCCCTCCAAGCTTCGAGCCTCTCGCCGAACAGCGCCGTGGTACCGGAGCCCGGATGGATAACCAGGTTGCGACCGAGCTGCCCGCTCGATCGCGCCAGCCCCTGGCGCATGAGCAGAGCGGGCGTGAACACCGCTCCCGCCGCCAGGACCGTCGCCTTCGCACGTATCGTTACAGTTCCCCTCTTCTCGCCGGTAGCCGGATCGCCGATACGCACCTCGACGCCAGTAGCGCGCCCGTCCTCGATCTGCAACCTCTCCACCCTCGCTCCTGCCAGGATCTTTGCGCCCTCGCTGATGGCAGCAGGAAGGTAGCTTACGTGCATTCCCTGCTTAGCGTCGAGAGGGCACCCGAAGCAGCAAACGCCGTGGCCGTGGCAACCTCTGGCATTCCGCTTGATCGCGCCTCCGCTGTAACCAAGCGACTCGGCACCTCTCCTGAATACCGCGGCATTCGCCCCGAGTGCTTCGGCGTCCGACGGACCTACCCCGATCATGCTCTCCACCGCCTCGAAGAACGGCATCATCTCGCCCGGCGATATGCCAGGGATACCTGTCCGCATCCACGACCGGAGAACGCTTTCTGGCGTCCTGAAGCAGGTCCCCGAATTGATCACGGTGGTCCCTCCAACCGCCCTCCCCATCGGCAACGAGATCACCGGCTTACCGATCGTGCTGGTAATGCCGTTGTCCCTGTAAAGAGACGACAGGCGGGACATCGCACCCTCTGAGCGAAAGTAATCCCTGTTGTAGTAGCCGCCCTCCTCTACGACAACCACCGAAAGGCCCGCCTTTGCCAAAGTGTAGGCGGCAACTGCGCCACCGGCTCCGCTGCCGACGACAACAACATCCACCTCCATCGCTCCCGGCTGCAGCTCGGGATAGGCAACTACCGGCAGCTCCCCGGCAGGAGCTACAGAAGTCCAATCGACGGCCATGGCAGGGGCGCCGTCGTAGCCGAACGATGCCTGCACCTCCGCCATCGACGAGTAGACAACGCCAAGCAGAGACTGAAGGCCGTTGAACGCCTCCCTCCGCGCCCTGAATCTCGTAGAGCTACTCCCGGCGTTCCACGCTTCACGTTGTTCCGGCGTGAGTGCGGGGTAGGGCTTCAGATGCCGCGAGGCAACCGGAGTCAGCCCGTAGCCCAACAGCATCATTCTGACCAGCGTTCTTGCCCGGGGATTGAACCTCGATAGCCACTTGATCACCTCCTCGACGATGCTCGCCCACGGATCCCCCGGGTCCTGAGCTG
Source organism: Actinomycetes bacterium (assembly GCA_021816935.1). Classification (GTDB taxonomy): domain Bacteria; phylum Actinomycetota; class Acidimicrobiia; order Acidimicrobiales; family JAMCPL01; genus JAKAWR01. Next base: position 50,449 of record JAKAWR010000004.1, on the reverse strand, counting down.
CCCCCGCGCTGGAGGCCGTGGCTCGGGCGGTTGGCGTCGGAGGGTAGGAACTCGCAATCAGCGCTTCGAGAACCCGGCGCTCGAATCTCGAAAGTGGCTGAGATGGCTGCATGGAGAATTTAGTCTATCGCCGTCCTGCGCTCAATGTAGAGCCTCAGCGGATAGGGATCTCCGGTGAAATGGTGCCTCGCCACTCCTTCCTTGCGACGGTCCAGCGGACCGATACTTGTCGTGGCTACGCCGCTGTCCTTCCTTTCGGCAGTACAGCGGACTGCCTCACCAACCTCCCTGTCAGCGCAGGCCATCACCTCCGCAAGAGCCAGGGATGGGCTGGCCTGGCGAGAACGTCAGACCGGGTCCGGGATCCCGAGGTCCCGCCGTATCGCCTTACGAGGTTTTGCTCCGACCGAGGAAGCGGTCATCTCCCCGTCCCTGAAGATGGCAACCGTCGGAATGCTCATGACCCCGTACCGGCCCGCAACCATTGGATTGGCGTCCACGTCCACTTTGACCACCTTCAGAGTTCCGTCATGCTCATCCGCCAGCGCTTCGAGCTCCGGTGCAACCATCCTGCAGGGACCGCACCATGCGGCCCAGAAGTCCACGACGACAGGCAGTTCCGACTGCAATACCACCTCATCGAAAGTGGTCGGGTCATTGGCGTTCTGGATTCCAGCCATCTCGGCTACTCCTCATTGATCTCGGCTTTACCTAACTTGACAGCCCACTGGACCATCTCGCTGTACTCCTCATTGCAACGCAACGAACCCCGCATTAATTCCAGGCGATGGCGGCGCTGCGCCGGGAACCCGGTTACGGTGCGCCGTCGCGCAAGTAATAGGTGCGCTCTCTCCGGCCGGATAACGTCCCCGACTCACCGATAGCATCGCATTACTTACGCGACCGCGCCTAAGGGGCCAGTCGTGGATCTGGTTCCCGGGGTCCGGGGTCGTACCGGTAACGGACATGGGGGGCAAGACCGTCAGCGCGGGAGCGCCGAGGATCCTGCCGGCGTCGAGGTAGAACCCTTGGTAGAGGTAGTTCCCGGGGTCGAGGTAGACCCGGCGACAGATGTGGGAGGTGAAGCCGACAGCGTAGGCGGAGCAGTGGTTCCCGGGGTCGAGGTCGTACCGGTGGTGGAGGTGGTTCCCGGGGTCGAGGTCGTACCGGTGGTGGAGGTGGTTCCCGGGGTCGAGGTCGTACCGGTGGTGGAGGTGGTTCCCGGGGTCGAGGTCGTACCGGTGGTGGAGGTGGTTCCCGGGGTCGAGGTCGTACCGGTGGTGGAGGTGGTTCCCAAGCCGGAACCGGGCCGCGGCGAGCCCGACGATGGGGATCCCGGCGGCGCGACAGGGCCTTCGGGGAGTCCCCTCACCACCTCGCCGTGGCCCGCGACAGCCAGCATCATCGACGAGTAGCCGCCCTGCATCCCCCATGCCCAGACACCCACCCCCGCCAGATGGTTGGCATCGGCAAGCTGGACCTTCATCGTAACCGATGCCGGATCGTCGTAAAACGCCTGATACCACTGGGAGCCCACCTGAAAGGACGTCCACGGCGTGTCGGTATTCGGATCCCAGTACACCGGATAACCGCCCTGGGCCACCGATGCATAGGTCACGGCAACAGCCGGACCTGTAGCGGGATCGCCCAGCGCCGGACCGGCCGCAGGCCACATGTAACCGTAGAAGGGCATACCAAGGATCACCTTCGACGGCGGCACCACCTGCAGGTAGCTGGCCACCGAGGTCGCCACGGTGGTCCCTTCCGAGCCATACAGCGGCGACGTCGGCGACGGCGTACTATGCGACCCCATCTCGTAGGCCATTACGAAGAACGCGTCGACGCTCGAGGCTAACCCCGCCACATCGAAAAACCCGGCAGTATCACTTGCGGACGAGGCGTAGGTGTCCATCGTCACCTGCCAATGCGGGTCAGCCCTTCGCAACGTGGTGGACACTGTGGCAACGAACCGGTCCAGACCGGTCCTGTCCGCCGCCCCAGTTCCCTCGAGATCCAAGTTCACCCCATCAAGCCCGTATTGTGGAAACAACGCTACGAGTTGGCGACCCAGCCTCGCACCGGTTGTTACGGGATGCGACAGGAGCGAGTCCAGGCTAGCCTGATCGAAGTCGCTCACTGTCAGCACGACCCTCACCAGAGCCGAATGTGCAGCCGTCACCGCGTTGGCAAGGTCCTGGCTGGTGAGCCCATCCCAGCCCGTACCCTGCCGAATCAGCGATCCATCCGGCGCGACACCGACTGCGAAGTAGTCCACGGTTGTAAGCTGAGAGTAATCAAGAGCCCCGTACGAAGGCAGCTCCCAGTAGGGAAGGAACGCAAAGACCTCGTTCGGCGAGATGGGTGGGGAGCTGGCCAGCGCTTTCGGCTCGGGCAGCGGGAGGGCTACGGCCCGCTTCAACTTCATCTGCCTGGACTGAGACTCGAACATCCTGGCAAGAGCCGCAAGCCCTTCCGAAGTCTGCCGGGAAGCGTTGGGTAAATGCGCGCTTCGCGACATGGCCGAATGGTCGATATTGGAAACGCCGTGGCGCCGGTGGCTAGCCGTTGGACCGCCAAGGGTCGCGACCGAAATAACGGCCGCTACCGCAGCAGTTGCCAGCAGCGCCGCACCCGCCGGGACAACCCCGACAGCCCAGTCGCGCGAGTGCCTCGGACTGGCAACAACCCCGCAAGCTCTGGCCTGCGCCGCAATACCTCGCACCGGAGCGGCCCCCGCGAGTACGACCGTAAGGAGGATGCCCCAGTAGAAGCGGACGGCCGAGATCAGGTAGCCGAACGGTCGTCCAATCCCCCACCTCTTCGACAAGGCCGCAATACCTCGCACCGGACCGGCCCCCGCGAGTACGACCGTAAGGAGGATGCCCCAGTAGAAGCGGACGGCCGAGATAAGGTAGCCGAGGACGGCGCGGACGCGCTCCATCCCGCCCGCCATTCCCGATTTATGGAAATGTCTCACCGGCCCATACCGGAGCCTTCTGGAATCGCAGCCCAGCCGCCTCGAAAAGTAACATTACATTCTCGCGCTGTGCAATAACCTCCGCAATAGCACCCCTAACCCGCCTCCTGATCCTTCTCGAACTGCTAACCTGGCTCTGTGGTGAGGAATAATTCCGGCCTGCCTCCGGGAGGCGGATTGCGGCCCACCTACTTCAGGTGAAAGCGGCATGATTTTCGTCGAAGTACTGAGACTGCTCTTGGTCCTTGCCGGCGCGATCGGCGGGAAGACAATTGCCGCAAGAGTCTCTCCCGGATCTTCCGCCCCACTCATCGGCTTCGTTCTCGGAGCGGCAATAGCCTACGTTCTCGGAGGCATCATTGCCCGCCTGCTCGACAAAGGGCTCCTGATCGCGGTCCAGAGGCTGAAGGCCATGCCCGCGGGCGAAGTGTTTGCGGGTTCGATCATCGGTATCCTCGGTTTACTTCTCGGGATGATGGTTGCTCTCCCGGTTGCCGTGGTCACGCAGTCCAGTATCGCCTATCCCCTGGTGGGTGCCCTCGTATGGGTCCTCGCCGCGGCGGGGGTAAGGATCGGGGTCACGAAAGGTCGCCAGATCATCGACGCTCTCGGGCTCAGCAACCTCCTCAATCCGAACCAGGCTCCACCTTCGGAAGCGATCCTCGTGGACACGTCGGCCATGATGGATCGGACGCTGCCTGCCCTGGGGAGATCAGCCGTCTTGCGATCAGTGGTGGTGCCTCACTTCGTCATTGACGAACTGAACACGCTCGCGCAAAGTCCTGACACGGTAAAATCCCGTAGGGCGAACACGGGCCTGGACACGCTGGAGACGCTGCGGCGCGTCGGCATAACGGTCTCGGTAATGGACAAGGAGATCATCGAAGGCACTGGCTCTGAGGACAAGGCGTTAATTCTCTCCAAGAGGCTGGGCCTGCGCCTGGCAACCTGCTCGGGTAGGATCGTACAGGAAGCCGTGGCCGAGGGACTGGCAGTCATAGACCTGAGGAACCTGGCACGCAGCCTTCAGGCTGACCGCACGCCCGGCGAGCACCTCTCGATCGACCTGGTAGCCACGGGCCAGCAGCCGAGGCAGGCAATTGGCTATCTCGACAACGGCGACATGGTTGTGGTCAATGATGCCGCCCACATGGTCGGGGAGAGCCAAGTGGAGGTAGTCGTCTCTTCGACACGCCAGACGAGCCAGGGCCAGCTCGTGTTCGCGAAGTTGGCCTGAACGGAGAGCACGCACACTCAGTGCCAGTGCCTCAAGCCGACCGCGCGTAAGCGCTTAAGCGGCGTTCACCGCTCCGACAAGCTTGGTCAACGACTCCTTCGCGTCGCCGAAAAGCATCGTCGTCTTCTCATCATAAAGAAGGTCGTTGTCGATCCCCGCGAAGCCCGGACGCATCGACCGCTTCAGGAACACGACCGTCCGGGCCTGGTTGACCTCGATAATGGGCATGCCGTATATAGGGCTCCCCGGCGACGTCTTGGCAGCCGGGTTCACGACGTCGTTGGCTCCCACCACGAGCACGACATCCACCGTGGACATCTCCGAGTTGGCCGAGTCCATCTCCTTCAGCTCCTCATACGGTACATCGGCCTCGGCGAGTAGGACGTTCATGTGTCCGGGCATCCGGCCCGCAACCGGGTGTATGCCGTAGAAGACCTCAATGCCCTTCTTTTCCAGCGCCTGGGCAAGCTCCCTGGCAACGTGCTGAGCCTGCGCAACCGCCAGTCCGTAGCCCGGCACGATCGCCACCTTGGACGAATAGGCGAGAAGCGTCCCTATGTCCTCCGCGGTGCCGGACTTGACGGACCTACCCTCCTTGTCCATCGCTCCGCTCGCGGTGACCTTGGAACCGAACGCCGAGAAAAGGATGTTCGGGATAGAGCGGCCCATGGCCTGGCTCATCAACATGGTCAGGAGGGTACCAGATGCTCCGACCAGGGTACCGGCCACGATAAGGACGATCGACTGAAGGGTGAATCCGGTGGCCGCCACGGATAGGCCCGTGAACGAGTTGAGGAGCGAGATGAGAACCGGGGCGTCGGCACCGCCTATCGGCAGCGTAAAGATGACCCCAAAAACGAGCGCCAGCAGGAGCACGATCAACATGACCGTCTTCGTCGGATCGACAAGAACGTAGAATACGCAGCCCAGTATCGCCAGCCCGATCACCCCGTTGATCGCCTGCTGCCCGCGATAGGTAACCGGCCTTCCCGGCATGATCTCCTGAAGCTTGAGGAAGGCGACGATCGAACCAGTAAACGATACGCTCCCGATGACAACGCCGAAGATCACCTCGAACACCTTGTACGTCGCCAGCGTCGCGAGGTTGCCGTCGATGAACGAGAAGAACATGATCGACACGAGTGCGGCAGCCGCCCCTCCGACACCGTTGAAAGCCGCCACCATCTGGGGCATGGCGGTCATCTTGACCAACCTCGCGGCAGGCACGCCGACGACCACGCCGACGACCATTCCCAAGCTGATCTCCCAGAGGTTGTGCAGCCCGGAAGTGGTGAACACCATGACCAGAGCGATCAGCATCCCGATCGCTCCGCCGATGTTGCCAATCCTGGCTTTCTTCGGATTCGACAGTCCCTTCAGCGCCAGAATGAAGAACACTGCCGCTACGAGATACGCGATGTAGCGCCCTGTCCCGAGGCTCATGAACGGCCTCCCGCATCTCCTCCCGGCGCCCTCCTCGCTCCCGGCTTCGCCTTGAACATTTCCAGCATCCGGTCCGTAACAACGAAACCGCCAACGACATTAAGGGTCGCCAGCACCACCGCGACCGTACCGAGTGCGATCTGGAGCGAGCCGTGCGCCGCGCCAGCAACAAGAACGGCTCCGAGCAGGATGATGCCGTGAATCGCGTTCGACCCTGACATCAGGGGGGTGTGCAGGATGCTCGGCACTTTCGATATAACTTCGAACCCGACGAACGCCGCCAGCACGAAGATAGTGATGAGAATGAGGATGCTGCTCGCCATCTGTCTATGAGCCTCCTTTCCCGTAGACCAGTTCCCTGATCGGCTCGCTCGCGATCTCGCCGGACCGCATAATACAAGTACCCCGTATTATCTCGTCCTCGAAATCGGGCGCTACCTCGCCGTCATGCACGAACAGGTCCAGAAAATTCGCAATGTTTCGAGAGTAGAGGAAGCTCGCGTGCGTCGGCATCCCAGACGAGGGATTGCTCAGGCCCTTGACGCTCACGCCTGATACGTCGACATCCCGACCGGCCTGCGTGGGCTCGCAGTTGCCGCCGGAATCCGCCGCCAGGTCCACGACCACCGATCCTCGCCGCATCCCCTCGACCATCTCTTTCGTGACGAGTACCGGCGCCCTGCGACCGGGTACCGCTGCCGTGGTGATCACCACGTCCGCGGCTGCCACTTCCCTGCCCAGAAGCTCGCGCTGGCGGGCCAGGAAATCGTCGGACTGCTCCTTTGCGTAACCGCCGGCACCCTCCTGCGTTTCCAGGTCCAGCTCGACGAAGGTCGCTCCGAGCGACTGGACCTCCTCTTTCGCCGCGGCGCGAACGTCATAGGCCCGTACCTGCGCACCCAGGCGCTTGGCCGTCGCTATTGCCTGCAACCCGGCCACGCCTGCACCAAGAACGAGCACCTTCGCCGGTGGTACGGTACCCGCCGCCGTCATGAACATAGGGAAAAACTTAGAAAGGCTGATCGCGGCTATAAGCACTGCCCTGTAGCCGGATACGGTGGCCTGCGAAGAAAGGGCGTCCATGGACTGAGCCCGGCTGATCCTGGGAAGGAGATCAAGGCTGTACACGGTCGCCTTGCGCTCGCCAAGTGCCTTCAGCGCCTCTGCATGGCTGCCCGGCTGGAGAAAGCTGACAATCGAGATGCCCAGCGGAAGGATCGAGGCCTCATCCGGTGCTGGCGGCTGCACCTTCGCAAGCACGTCAGTCCCGTTCAGGGCCGCTCCAAGGTCGCCGGCCACCTCGGCGCCCAAGGCTTCGTAAGCCGAGTCGTCGAACCCGGCCTCGAGTCCCGCGCCGGACTGGACAACCACCGTCCATCCCTTCTTCACGAGAGCTGCCGCCACGTCGGGCACGATAGAGACGCGCCGCTCGCCCGGGCATGTTTCTCTTGCCGCTACCAACTTCACGGGATCAATCACACCACGGTTGGCTTGCCGCTGTCCATTCCGGGTGTAGCCGGATGCGTCCGGCACGTCATGAAGGGGTAAGAGCCTCCGCGAATAGGGCTCCCCGAACCATGCCCACCGGCGGGCGCGATGCCAGCGCGCCGCCGCGTAAGTAATGCGATGCTATCGGTGAGTCGGGGTCGTCATCCGACCAGCGAGAGCGCGCCTAACTAATTACGCGACGGTGCGCTACGGTCAGACTGTGTTCAACGGGATCGGCCCGACCCGCTGGATATGCTCGGTCCCGTGCACCGCCTTGTCGTGCCCGGGTCCAAGCGAGAAAACCGGACGCTGCTCGGCAGTAGCCAGCTCGTCCGCAACGTCGCTCGCCAGCGGAGACGAGAAGAAGTAGCCCTGCCCCACGTCCACGCCGAACTCCTGGAGGATCGTAAGCTGCTGGTAGGTTTCGATCCCTTCAGCCACCGTGCTCATTGCAAGCGAGTGGCTGACGTTCAAGAGCGCCTCCACCACGCACCGGTTCATGCCGGCATCGACTTCAAGGCCAGCCACGAACGAGCGATCGATCTTCACGGTGTCCACCTGGAGCTCGCGAAGCGGCTGCAAGCTCGTCCAACGGGTGCCAACATCATCAACAGCCAGATGCACGCCCTGAGCAGCAACCGCTACCAGGTCTTCGACGCAACTCGAATCGGCTATCGTACGTTCGCTCACCTCGACGGTCAGCCTGTCCGGATTCAGCCTTGACACTTCGAGCGCGGCCTTCACCGATTTCGACGCCCTACCGCTGTGGAAATCTTCCGTGGAGCAGTTGACTGCGATCTGGACCCCCGATACCCACCCCTGAGCGGTCGAGCACGCCTCCATGAGTACCCACTCGTCCAGATCGGCGACGTTGTCGGAGGCCTCAGCCCACGGGATAAGAACATCGGCCATGATGTGTCCACCTAGCTCCTCCGGGCCGTCCGGGCGACTCCATCTCACGAGGGCCTCGAAACCGAGCAGCCGACCGGTTGCCAGGTCGACAGCCGGTTGATACTGGAGTACCGGTTCCCCGGCCAAATGTATCGGGTTAGGAAGGCGAGCAGATGGCCCTACGACCGTCGTCGCGTCTCCAGAGCGCGCCTCAAGACTTGCTGCTCGTACCCGTGGTGCGGTACTTGCGGGGGCGACCCGGACAACAGGCCCCCGCGATGGCACCCCTTCTTTCACACCCACGCTTCTCTTCGCGGGTCGGCCTCCTGCCGACATGCCCGCCCGCGCACCTCGCCCGTCCTTGCCAGGCGTATCCGACCTCGACCGTGCCATAACCTCACTCCCCTCGGTCATTGTCCGTCGCTCCTGTCCTGCAATAATATACTCACTACACAACTCCGATCAGAAACGCTTCACCCCTCGCCGCCGCTCCGGCACTCACGACCCCGTTCAGCATCGGCTCTGGGCACAGGCCTGCAACTCTCCAAGTCTGGCTCTCCATAGAAGGTTATCCCAACCCGACCCGAAATGCTAGTGTCCAGCGCGTATTCATTTCGCCTCGGGATGTGGCAACCCTGCTTGTCGGACGTTTGCACTCACCTTCCGTTCGTAAACAACCTGTTCGACGCATATTTGACACATATGGGTGAAACTACTCGCGTGAAATCACCAGAAATCTCCTCAAGGCACCGCATCGCCCGACCGATACTGAATGGAAAGCCGGTAGGCAGCCCGGTGCGGACAGCCCCCCGGACAAGAATATTGCAGGTCCGGGAGGTACCGGTGAGTACCGCCTTGCAAAGTCGGATCCGGCAGGTACCGATGTGGGATCGGCGCCAAGGGTGGTACGCCCGGAGCCGCCGTGAAAGTCCCGGAGGAACGTGTTAAAATGATGAGTTCCCGATTTGACGAGATAAAGGGGCATGGGGGGGTGTATTTTTTATCGCCAGTTGATAGACTGGCATTGGGCAAACTCGAAACGGGGTGCATCTGATGGGACAAGGATCGACGCAGGCATCGGAGAGCCATTTGGCGGGTTGGATGCAGCTGATGGGTACTGAGCTGGCCAATCGTTCGTGGCGAAGCGGAGAGTCGCTATGAGTACGCGAGCCGACCAGCCTGAACCATTCCTGAGGGGAGTCGTGTTCCCGCAGTTCGGCAGCGTCACTTATCCCCGGGCCGACCCTTCCACGGCCGAGTTCATGCCGTCCGACATGTGGCAGGCGGCCCAGATTCCCGCCGGGCTGCGAATCGAGTTCCTGACTGGCGCTTCCACCATCGAAATCGGATACAGGACCGAGACGGGCAACCTCGGCTACCGGGGCGAGGGTGCAGGCACGACCTTCTCCGCTTACAGGTCCGGGCAGAAAGTAAGCGAGGCAGAGGCCGTACTCGGAGACGGTGTTGTGCAGCTACCCCTGTCAGGCGATCCACAGCGCCCGGTAACCGTATACCTGCCTGAGGGCATGAAGCCGGTGATCAACTACGTGACCGCCGTCGACGGCTCCCTCGAAGTCGCCCCCAAGCAGCCACGGTGGCTGGCCTATGGCGACGCTATGACGCAGGGCTGGCTGGCCTCGTCGCCGTCTCTTTCGTGGCCGGCCGTGGCCGCCAGAAAGGCTGGTCTTGATCTCTGCAATATCGGCTATGCCGGATCCGCTCGCGCTGAGGCAACGACTGCTCAAATGATCGCAAGGATCCCTCTTGAGGTGATCTCGGTTTCCTACGGCGTGAACTGCTGGGAGCGGATACCCCACTCACCTGGCCTGATGGCGGAGAGCCTGAAGGCGTTCGTCGGTATTATCAGGCGGGGACACCCGGCGACGCCGATAATCGTGGTCAGCCCGACGTTGTACCCTGAGGCCGAACAGAGGGTCAACGTGCTCGGCTCCACGATGGCCGATCTCAGGACCTCGGTGGAGGCGGCCGTTCGTGAGCTCATGGCCGCCGGGGACTCGAATATCCGGCTTGTGGAGGGTATGCACATCCTTTCGGAGGGAGACCTGGTAGACGGCATCTACCCGGGTGACGAGGGCCACAAGCGGATCGCTGCAGCGGTAGGCAAGTACGTGAGCCAACTTTCGGACTCGCTGAAAAAGGCGGCCGACGAGCGCTTCCGTTTGGAAGAGAGCGGTATAGCCGACGAGCTGGTCAGGGCATCCGAAGCGGTCGGTTTCATGGAGCAGATGCCGCTCACGTCCACACACGCGGCACCTGCAGGCGGGTCACCGGCGGCGGTATCGGGAAACGGTGCCGTTCAGCAGGCGGCGTACCACGAGGACGTCGATGCTCCCGTGCAGCAGCACGCTGAGTACGCCAACGTGGGCGGCCGGAGTGCTCCCTATTACCAGCAGGGGACGGATCTTGGCGCGGGTGGACTGAACCCAGGCGGGGTCACCGGTTATCCCGGGCAGGGCATGCCCGGCATCGGCGCCTACGCCGCAGCGGGCCAAGTAGGCGGATACGGGCAAGAGAGCGCAGCCGGGCAGGCTTACGCTCAGCAGACCTACCAGCAGGAAGCGTACCCTCCGCAGGCGGACCCCGCAGCCTACCAGTACCAGCAGCAGGCGCAGGTGCCCCAGGGATACGAGCAGGGCGGCTACGGCCCTGCAGTGCAGGCGGGGCATGGTCCGCAGGCTCCGACTCCTCCCGGTGCGCAGGCGGGATCATCTGCAGGAGGTCCGCCGATTGCCGCGTGGCAGTTGCAGGCGGCTGAGCGCGAGAGGAACCCCCAGCCAGAGAAGAAGAAGGGCCGAAGGGATCTGCCGGATGGGTCCTACCAGGTCATGGCGCCGTACCGGGCCGGCAACGGCGGCTGAAGCCAGGGCTTCCCCGGCACCCTTCAACCCCCACACACGCGTTTTCCAGGCGCCCTTCCTCCCGCAACTGCCAGGTTTGCGCAATACCCGTCGGCCGTGGTGAACTTGGGAGCGAGACGGTACTGGGTCGCACCGGGTCGCCTCGGTCGCCCGACGGAACCCCTTTCCGCTGAGCGCGAAACCAGGGAACGGGAACTGCTGAAGATGCCACAGAAAACCCGTTCGCAAGACAATACAGGAGGATTTGCCGATGCGTGCTGCGATACTTCGCCAGGTGGGTGACGAGAAACTCGAGGTCCGGGACGACGTACAAGCCGGTGAGCCGAGCCCCGGTGATATCCGCGTCGCCATCCGCGCTACAGGAGTGTGCCACTCCGACCTCTCGGCCATGAACGGCACGGTTCCCCAACCGGCTCCGGCGGTCCTCGGCCACGAGGGAGCTGGCGAGGTAACGGCCGTCGGCGAGGGCGTGAAGCATATATCGGTTGGCGATCATGTCGTTATCACCTGGGTGCCGCCCTGCGGGCACTGCAGCTACTGTCTCGGAGGGCAGCCAAACCTGTGCACGAACATCACCATGAGGATCGGCTTCGTGCCTCACTTCACCTTCGAGGGCTCCACTCCTGCTTATGGCTTTCTTGGCACGGGAACCTTCGCCGAGGAGATGGTAATCCCGCAGGAAGCCGCTGTCGTTGTTCCGAAGGACGTCCCCTTCGAAGTGGCGTCGCTACTCGGATGCGGCGTCACCACCGGGGTGGGCGCGGCCATCAACGCCGCGAAGGTGAAACCGGGGTCGTCTGTGCTGGTCATCGGATGCGGCGGTGTCGGCATCGCGGCCATCCAGGGAGCAAGAATCTGCGGCGCGGCGGATATCGTCGCGGTCGACACCGTCGAGTCGAAGCTGGAGGACGCTAAGCGCTTCGGAGCAACGCACGCCGTCACACCGGCAGGTCTCGCCGAAGCGAAGTCCACGGTGACCGGCGGCGACGGGTTCGACTACTCCCTCGAGTGCATCGGTCTCCCGCAGACGATCAGATCGGCTTACGACGAGGTCCGCCGGGGCGGCACCGCCGTCGTCGTCGGCGCAGGCAGGATGGAGCAGACCATCGAGTTCAATGCGTTCGAGCTTTTCTTCACCGACAAGACCCTGAAGGGCACGCTCTACGGGAGCGCGGACGTGCGGCACGACTTCCCGATGCTCCTTCGCCTGTGGAGAGCCGGGAGGCTCGACCTCGAGGGCATGATCACAAGGCGGCTCGACCTCTCCGACATCAACGACGCCCTCGACGCGATGCGCCGGGGCGAGGTGATCCGCCAAGTCATCTCCTTCGGCTGACCGCAGCCTCGGTCAAGGCGGTGGGATGGCAGGTGACGCCGCGCTACTGTAGAACCCCGGGGTAAGGAAAATTGCACTTCGGGCCGCTAGCTCATCCGGTAGAGCAGGGGACTTTTAATCCCAAGGTGCCGGGATCGAGACCCGGGCGGCCCACTATGAACGACCAGGTCAGAGTGCCGACGGAACGGGCTTGCAGTCGATATGACAGCCAGCGTGTAGTGTCCGTGTAGATTCGCTCAGGTTGTCCAATGTGCGTCCAACTTCCGTGTCAGTTCCTCATCCAGGCTTGGGAGAAGGTGCCCGTAGGTGCCGAGCGTGACCGTGATGCTGGAATGTCCCAGGCGCTCCATAATCGCCCGCGGATGGGCGCCGACGGCGATCATGGCGGCAGCGGCGGTGTGGCGTAGATCGTGAAACCTGGTTGTATCGGGCAATCCCGCTCTCGCCACCGCAGGCTTGAAGTGTTTGTTGTAGAAGTTCTGCCACCTGAGAGGACCGCCTTCAGAAGCCCGAAACACATATCCATTCCCGCCGCCATCAAGCTGCGCTATATGCTTCCGTAGTTCTTCAACGAGAAAGTCCGGCAATGGCACCGCCCGGCCCTGATAGGTTTTCGGCGGCACCGTGTAGAGCTTTCCCCTCACTTCCGATAGCGTCTCGGTGACCCGTAGAACACCGTTGTCGAGATCGACAGCGTTTATCTTCAGTCCGGCGAGCTCGGCGGCTCTGAGACCGCTACACGCCGCCAGGCGGACGAGTAGGCCATATTCGGGGAAGTGATGACGCCCCGACGGGCGCGCTCCCTTCCCCGCCGGTTTCACCGGCGGGTTCTCGATCTGATGTGCCAGCGCCTTGACCTGTTCGACGGTGAGAGGCGTGATGTCGCTGGACGGTAGGCGTGGGGTAGATATCCGCAGGCACGGATTGGCGACGAGCGCTCCGGCTATAACGGCCTCATTCAGAATACGTGAAAGCGTGCCTACGGCATGACGGACGGTTGACGCGCTAGCGCCGGTGCTTACAATGTCTTGCACCCAGTGTTGTATGTCGCCGCGCGTCACTTTGGAGATTGGAGTGTCACCCCATTTTGGTAGCACGTATGTGCGTAACCTCTTGCTGTAATCCGCTGTCGTGTTTGGCTTAAGGTTCAGTTTCGACGCCATCCAGCGCTCAGCCCACACCGCTACCGTCTCTAACGAGGCGGCGGGCGCAGTCCAGGAGCCGCGTACAAGATCGGCTTCGACTCCGGCTAGCCACTGTTCCGCCATCCCCTTTGTGCGGAAGGTCCGGGGGCCGGGGCGCAGCACGCCGTCGTTTCCTCTGTAGCGCGCCTGGAAGCGTCCAGAGGGCAGCTTGCGTATCCATCCGAACCGTCGTCGATGGTGCTGCGGTACATAGGCCATGCAGAAAGATTATGCCAGGGGCGAGAACTCTACACGTGGAGTGGCCGCTAGTCATGAGGGAATGCGGGCGAGAGCGGCCAGACGATGCCGGGCGGGCCGGGCGGGCCGGCCGAGGCGGACCGGCGCACACCCGCGTTATCCGGTGTCCGGCGTTATCCTTCGTTGCAACGTTGCAACGGGGACGGGGACGGTGTTGCAACTCGCCGTTCCGCTATAACACCGCAATAACGCTGGGGGGGGTAGTATTGGAAATCGAAGATCGAAGGACTGGGGATAAGAGGTAAGGGTAGGAGGGTGGTGGGGAGGTGTGAGGGGTTGGATGGTGGAGGATGGTTGGAGAAGGGGTAAGAAATTAAGAGAAAGAGAGGGTTGGGGAGGGGGTGAGAGGTTGGGTGGGGAGAGGGTGGGTCAGACGGTCGGTACCGATGCACCTAGGGTTTCTAGTCGTGGTGCGATAGTTATGTGACGGGTGTGACGTTCCGCCTGGTCAGAGCGTTGGTGCGTTACATCCCCCCTGGTCAGAGAATCGGTACGTCACGTGACGTTATTGTTGGTCGTGTTGCGATAGTACGTCACGCATATGATGCCCCAATCGGCGCACGTGACGTTCGCCCTGGTCAGAGCGCCGGCACGTGACGTTCTCCCTGCTCAGCACGTTGGTGCGCCACGTGACGTTGCGTGATGCTAGGGTGCCCCGCCCCCGCCCCACCGTCTGGCGGCGGGTAACGCTTGCAACGTGGGGCGTTTCACAACGTTGCATTCGGGAGCCGCCGCGGGCATTTTCTCCGGAGAGGGGATATGGGGTAGTATGGAGGTGTGGACACCTTGGAGATCATCAGGGAGATAGAGAGCGATCCCGCTTTGCGCGCTTCTCTTCGAGCGGTTCTCCTAGGCGACGAGATACTGGAACTACCGACGCTCGTCGCTGCCAACACGAGCGCGATTGCCGAACTCAAGGGTGCCGTTGCCAAGCTCATAGAGGCCCAGGAGCGGACGGATGCGACGGTGGGCAGGCTCGCAGAGGCCCAGGAGCGGACGGATGCGACGGTGGGCAGGCTCGCAGAGGCCCAGGAGCGGACGGATGCGACGGTGGGCAGGCTCGCAACGGCAGTGGGTAAACTCGAGGAGAACCTTGGCGAGATCGTCGAGGTGTCGTGCGCAGCGGTGCTCGGAGCGGTGGCGGAGATGAAGGGCTGGACCGCCATCGACGCTCCGGGACCCATCGACGTAGGAGAGGGCGAGGTGGACGTGCGAGGTAGGTTCTCGACCACAGAAGGCGAGGTGGTCGTGCTCGCGGAGGCGAAGTCGCGACTTCGTGGCGGCGACGTGAAGAAGTGGGCGCGCCGGGTGACCGACGAGACGTGGCGGGCAAGGCACCTCTACGAGGGGTTCGGCGGCACGGTGCTCGCCTATGTGTACGGCACGCTCGTCTACGCCGACGCGTACGCAGAAGCAAGGCGGGTTGGCATAGGGGTGATCGGTCCCGAAGGAGAGCGGGAAGCAGCCGTAGCGCTGTAACGTATCCATTCAGGTGCGCGGACTGCGTAGCCGGTGATCAGGCATGATGCGATGCCGGGAACCTGGATGCCGCCGACACCGATGCGCACCTAATCGTACCACCGTTACCAAGCTCCCCGCTTCCCCGTCATCCACCCAGCTCGGCAACCGCATCGTCGCGGACGTGAATGGATACGCCACAGCGCTACGATCATGCTCTCGTTGCAATGACGGGTTGAACCGGCCCCCAAGATCGGTACGACCCTTCCCCCCCGAAATCGGAAGACCCCGTATTCAGCGAGGACCTTTGCCTTGAATGCGGTCGGGTATCGTCGAGGCCCGCGGGCCGCTCGGGGACCTGGGGGTCCGGGTCGGTGGTGGTGTTCATCGCTCCAGCATCGGCGCGCGAGGTCAAGGAATGGGTTATGGTAGTTGCCATGGGGAGTCTCTTTCTTCGCTCTCTCGATTCAAGAAAAAGCGGATTAATGAATCTGGTCACGCCTCCGTCCCACTATTCGCTCGATCTTATTCGCCGCCGAATCAGCGCTGTCATGTTCCCAAACGATGACGAGACGCCACCCCAAGTCTCGGAGACGCCGAGCGGTATCGCGGTCACGTTCGACATTACGTTTCAACTTCTCGGTCCACCACGCGGCATTCGTTACCGGTGACGTGGCGTGCTTAGGGCAGGAATGCCAAAAACACCCGTAGCATTCCACGGCTACTCGTTCAGTCGGAAAGACGACGTCAATCTCTCGGCGTAGGCCCGGAATTATCCGTTGATGGAGCCGATACCGAAGTCCTCTTCGATGGAGTGTTCGACGAAGCGCGAGTTCCGGACCGGTATTACGTTCGCGCTGAGCCTGCATGGCACGACTCTTGGCCTCATCAATAGTAGGTGTGGGGGTAGAACTCATCATATAACACATCTTACTGGGTGGGCGGAATCTCGGTGAGCGTCAGTTACGCCCCCCCCGTATAAGTCCGGCCAGTGCAAATATGTTCGGTTATTCATCGCCAAACTTGTTGCGAAGCCAGTGATACACGGCCCTCTGTTCATCCAACCCGGCACGCCTGATTTGTGACAGAAGCCAAAGACCGGTCGGCTTCTCGGTGGTGATGTTCTTCGCTCCCTGATTACAGGTCGAACAGAGTGCCCGTAGATTCGACAACTCGTCCCTCCCACCGAGGCTCCTGTCCTTGATGTGACCCAGATGAAGCCGGACCTTGCGCCCTGTCGAGGGATCAATTTCACCCGGCGTAAGTCCGCACATCTGACAGGTGAAGCCGTTGCGGTCGAGCACTTCCGCCCGGAGTCTTGCAGAAATATCGCGGGCAAATCCCACTTCAGACCGCTCCGGCGGCATTTCCTTCAGGAGATACTGGCCGGGCTTCAGGGAAGTGGAGTCATTGTGCGTGAGGATCGCCCACCCCTCGTCCTCTCGTAGTTCGCGCACGCGCCGCGCCCATTCGCTGACTCTGGGACCGGCGGCGTCCCTAATCTGCAGAGACGTCACAACTGTTCCTATGTTCGCCAGGAGGAACTGTCGGATTCTCTCTTTCGAGCTTGGTCTAGGCATTTTTCAGCGACCTCAATTGGTACTCTTCATCCGACGATAGGTTCCGTAATAGTTGTTTGCCTACAAGCTCCGTATATGCAGGCGGTATCGCCTCGTTCAATTCACTCTTGGTCATCCAATCAATGCCCATTGCGCCGCGGGCGTTTGCCATTGTGCAATTCCCGCCCCCGGTAACCTGAACATAGGCTGTGTTCTGATCGAGCCTTCCGTAGTGCGCCTTACGCTTGTCGTGCGTGAATACCAACGGATGACGTTTGTGTGCCGGACTCAGAAGCGGCATGTTGGACTCGAAAAGGCGGTGACGGATAACCCTCAATTCGGAGAACATCGTTCCGCATAGGACGAGTGGCCCAATTAAGGGAGCGCCCTCTACGTTCTCGATAACGTATGGAAGTCCTGATCGAACTAGCATTTCCCGAACTGGCTCGATCAGACGCGGCCACTTGTGTGCATTGCGGTTGCGTTTGGCAAGATCAGAATATGACTGACACGGCGGCGACGCATGAACAACGTCAAATAACGCGATGAACTTTGGGTCAAGCGTCAAAGCATCGGCTTGAATGAACGGAAGCGGATAATTGGGTTGGGGATTAATGTCCACGCCGACAACTTCGAATCCCGCTCTGCTGTAGCCAACCCCGGCGCCGCCTGCACAACAGAAAAGATCAAGCAATCTGGGCTTTCGGTCGCGGCCATTGGGCGCCGTGGGCGTCTGCATCTGTCTCCCTTGTCCTGACATGTATTCCCTGGTCAGTGTATATGCAGGCCGATCTGCGACCTGCCTCCTTTGGTAGTGTTCTACCGGCTGCTCATGACAGAGAAATTAGCACATGTTAGTGCCGGAACCCGTGATACCCACCCCTACAGGTCGACACCTGGAGGCCGATGCTTAGCGTATCTCGAGCGACTCGATAGTGCCTTGGAGGGCGTCCTCATCCCCGGTGACCGTGTCCCGAACGCAGGAGCGCCATCCAGGTTAGGCTGTTTACGTGCATTCCCCCCCATTCCCCCCGAACCCTCCCCCGACCCCCCCCCACCCCAAAACCGTCCCAGGATGCGCCTCCCGCCGGTCGCGGCTTCCACCCGCTCCCGTGCCCCCGTCGCATCCTGGGCGCTCCTGCTCGGAACGTACGACACACGAGCGACGGCAACTGAGTACCGGCGGAGAATATGACGCAGGCGGCGCTGGCGGGAACGTGCGCACGGCAGGTGACAGCGGCCTGCGGCGCAGAGACCGCACAGAAGCGATCCTCGCCAGGTTCAACTACGACACCCGCTCCACCTCCCGCGCGTCGCGCGTCTATGGCTACGGCGGCTATGGCAGCGGGCCGGGAGGCGTTGCCCCGGCGAGAAGGCCCGGCGAACAACGCGGACGATGACTTCGGCACCGGCGGCGATGATCTGGCCGGGAAGCCGATGGATACCCCCATCATGGCCGCCCCTCGCTCACCCAGGCGTCTATCTCATCGCGATGGTAGCGGACGAGCCGCCCGATGGGGATGTAGTGGTGAGGTATCCGGCCGCGGCGTGTCCACTCACGGACGGAGCGGAGACAGACGCCGAGGTATGTGGCTACTTGTTTGGCGTCAAGCCAGGGTGATGTGTCAGGCGGTGATGGCCGCGGGAGTGTAGATGAGGACGGACGCGGCATGGCCGTCCCCCTTTGACGCATTGCGGGTCGTCACGATGTGGATGGCACGTCGATGAGCGTGCCGCTCACGCACGGTCGCCCGAACGTGAGACACCGCCGGTATGGGTTGGTCTGGTGAGACACCGGCATCGTCAAGCGCTACCCGGCGCGGACGGTTGGTGAGGCATACAGCCGCCGCGATAGTGGATGCTGCGGCCAGGTGCGAAAAAGAGGCGAGGACAGAAGCCGAGGGTATCCATCCCGCCAGCACTGCTTCCACCCCCGTTAGCACCTGTATACCGTGCCCACCGAGATGCCACAGCCCGAGCGCAAGATGAGTGTCCAGATGCGACATCACCAGGGCTGCGATCAGGGCGGCAGGCACGACCGACGCAAGGACAGCTATCTGGTCGCGCCGCCAGGTGGTGCAGCTCGGCAAGAATCTCTGTGGCGAAGTTTTGGCGTTCACCATGCCAACATTATACTCCGACCTGGCGACATTGTCAACCAGCCACGACAAATCCCACCGGCAACAAAATTAGCATGGTAAGTACCCAGATATTGCCGGTGGGATTACTTCAATGCCTAGTATACACTGAGGGTGCGACAGTGTCAAGCAGGCGGGGGATCTTCCACCACCATGTAGTTATTGCCGTGAACGTGGAGAAACACGTTGCACTTACCTGCATGTAATTACACTTAGGTACTTCTATATGCCCAGGTAGACAGGGGTACGGCTATATCGTGGCTGGTAGGAAAAGTGGAGTTAGGGGACTTTTAATCCCAAGGTGCCGGGATCGAGACCCGGGCGGCCCACTATGAACGACCAGGTCAGAGGCCATAAATACCATAGTGGCAATTAGACGGGAGATGGGCGTGCCTACAAAATTTCTAGCCATTTGAGGTTCCCCGCGTTTGGGTCACGCACGTACCACGACACCGGCGAAACTCGCCTCGTCGCCTACCAACACACTGGTCAGCAACCCAGAGTGAATCCCCCTGTGTCCTCATGGCTCCATCCTCGCATAGTGGATCTCCGCAATTCGTGGGGAACCTCAGTTACGGGTTCAGGCCCCAAGAACCCCTAGACTCGAACCGTGGCCACCGTGAGAACTTTGGAGAAAGCCGGCTCGGGCATGACGTTCGGCATCATCGAGGACGGGCCACCGGACGGGCCACTTGCGCTCCTGGTCCATGGATTCCCTGACACGGCTCACACGTGGAGGCACCTACTTCCGGATCTGGCGGCTCGGGACTTCCACGCCGTGGCACCGTTCCTAAGGGGATACGCCCCGACGTCTCTGGCCCCTGACGGGAACTACTCGATCGGCGCGCTCGCACACGACTGCTGCGAGTTGTACGAAGCTCTCCGGGCGACGGCGCCAGCCCTTCTCATCGGTCACGATTGGGGTGCCATCGCGGCGTACGGAGCAGCGAACTGCAAGCCGGAGTACTGGGGTCGCCTCGTAACGATGGCCGTTCCCCCACTCACCGGGATCCTGAGCCGCTTCACCCGCTTCGCCCAACTCAAGCGGTCGTGGTACATGTTCTTCTTCCTGCATCCACTTGCCGCGCAAATAGTTACCTCGGACGACCGGGCAATCCTGGCGGGCCTCTGGTCGGACTGGTCTCCCGGCTACGACTCCTCCGAGGATCTGGCTCACGTGCGGGACGCCCTCCCGACCCAGGAGAGAATGCAGGCGGCTATCTCCTACTACCGCTCTTTGCTCGATCCGTCGTCGGTCGATCCCTCCTTTGCCGCCGAGTATGCCGCCGCATTCGCTCCCGTTGCCCAGCCGACCCTGTACCTCCATGGCGAGCTGGACGGGTGCATCGGGGTCGAGGCTGCGGAGGGAGCGACCGCGTCGCTCGGCAAAGGATCGAGGGCTGTTGTTGTGCCCGGTGCCGGGCATTTTCTCCACCTGGAACGGCCACAGGAGATCGCAGGCGAGATCGGCCGCTTCCTGAGCTCGCCATCGCAGCCGATTGACGCCGCCTGACCGGCCGAGCGCCTTCCACGCAACCGTCCAGTGGACGTTTGCGTGGAAGGCATGGCGAAGCTTGATTACCCAAGGCAGCAATGCGAAGCCTGGGGAGTGAGGCAGTCCGCTGTGCTGCCGAATGCAGAAAACGGCGAAGCGCTGCTTCACCCGAGATTCCTATCCGCTGAGGCTCTACGGATACCAGCCCTCGACGTCCACTATTACATTGGTGGAGCCTGAGGAGTTGTAGAGCGTCACTGTGCCGGTCTGGCCCAGCGTGGCCGTCACCATGTTGGGCACGGTCTGGCCCGCGTTCCAGTTGAGGCTGGACACCGTGGGCCGGTTCGCACCGGGATAGATGCTCAGGTACCCGCTACGATCCGTACCGGTCACGGTTACGTTCAACACCACGGCCTGAGCGCCCGTGGGAACGCCGCCGAGCCCGGTCACCTGGACGGTCATGGTCCCTCCTGGCGTCATCGTATGGCCGTTGCACTGGGCCTCCGGCCCAGCAAGGCCGGAGGGGTTGCCGCTCCGCGTGTCGCAAATCCGTGCGGGGGAGGCCTCCGCGTCGTACATGGAGCCCGTCGAGAAGGGCCCGAAGTAACCGGTAACATCGACCACCGCGTCGGTGCTCGCGTTCGATACGAGCTCAATCTTGCCCGACGAGCTCACGGGTACCACCACAGCCGCCGGCACCGCAGTCTCACGGGGTAGGAAGTTGAGGTTGGACGCCGTGGGACGGCTAACCCCGAACGGGTAGACCTCCAGATACCCCGAGGAGCTGAAACCCGTGGCCGTCACGTTAAGCATCACGGCACTGACGCCTGAAGTCGGGACGCCACCGACTCCCGTAACCTGCACTGGAAGGCTCGCGCCCGGCTGGAGCGTCGAGCCGTCGCACTGCATCGCTGCCCCGCTGAGACCGGACGGATTTCCCGGGCGGGTATCACAGATACGCTGCGGAGCTGAAAGGGCCGAATAGAGGCTGGAAGACGGCGACGAGGAACTCACATAGTAACTGTCCACGTCGACCACCACGTCAAGCGACGTATTCGATTCGATGGCTATGTAGCCGTTCGCCCCGACTCCCACCTCGACAAGGTTCGCCACGATCTCGCCTTTGGAGAAGTTCAGGTTGGAGGAATCCGGCAACGGCGAGCCTGCCGGGAAAACAGTGACGTAGCCGTTGCCCGCAGGATCGATAGCCGTCACGTTCACCACTACCGCGGACACCCCGCTTGCGGGAACGCCGGCAAGGCCCACCACCTGTACGTCGAGCGCTGCAAACGGCGTCACGGCATGTCCCGAGTTCGCGCACTGCCCGGCCGCCCCGGTCACCACGTCTCCACCGCCGATCCCACTTGCGGCACGCGTATCGCAGACGCGACCCGGCGCCAGCGCCTCGTAGGTGGACGGAACGAAGTAGCTGAACCGGTCCGCGGAAGATTTCGTCGACGTTCCCTGCGTTGTCGTGATAATCACGTCCACGACACTGGCATTCTCCGAGGGAGACAATGCCGTTATCTCGTCAGCGGACACGACGTTGAAACTCGCGGCAGCCACCGTACCGAAATTTACCGCGGTGGCCCCAGTGAAGCCGGAGCCGTAGATGGTCACCATAGTACCGCCCGAGGACGCGCCGGAAGTCGGGCTCAACCCGCTCACCGACGGCGGCTCCGGAGCGGGTGGCGATTCCGGCACGACCGCGAAACTCCCCGAAGCATTGGACCCCTGGTAGTTACCGTCACCCGAGTAGGCCGCAGCGGCAATGTGACTGCCTGCGACCGGATCGGCGTCGGTGCAGCTTGCCCCGCCCGAGGTGACGGTGACCGCGCTGCAGATCGCAACCCCGTCGACCGAAAAAGTCACGGTTCCGGTCGCGTCCGCTGGCAGGTCCGTGACGGCCAGCGTAACAGGCGTGCCAAAGATCGATGTCGAGGGGTCGGCCGCCAACTGGAACGTGGTCGGCGCCTTCGACACGCTAAAGTTTGCCGTAGCGTTCTCTCCCTGGTAATTGGAGTCGCCGGAGTAGGCGACCTTGATGCCGTGGCTTCCTGCTACGGGCTTGGCGTCCACGCACGCCGCCCCTCCCGCGCTTACGGTCACGCTGCCGCAGACAACGGTGCCGTCCACGGAGAAGTTGATCGTCCCGGTTGCGCCGGACGGCAGCCCGGATGCCGTGATGGTTATCGCGTCGCCATAGACCGGTGAGAGCGGCGCGGTCGAGACGCTGAACGTCACCGGAGCCTGGGTGACCGTGAAGTTCGCAGCGGCGTTCGACGCCTGGTAATCGGTATCGCCGGAGTAGGAGGCGGTGACACTGTGGTTACCGGCTTTGACACCACTGTCCACGCACGCCGCCCCTCCCGCGCTTACGGTCACGCTGCCGCAGACAACGGTGCCGTCCACGGAGAAGTTGATCGTCCCGGTTGCGCCGGACGGCAGCCCGGATGCCGTGATGGTTATCGCGTCGCCATAGACCGGTGAGAGCGGCGCGGTCGAGACGCTGAACGTCACCGGAGCCTGGGTGACCGTGAAGTTCGCAGCGGCGTTCGACGCCTGGTAATCGGTATCGCCGGAGTAGGAGGCACCCGCATTCCCGACACCTGTTGCCGGCTCAGCGTCCGTGCAGCTCGCCCCGCCGCCGGAGACCGGCACCGCTGCGCAGACGACGGTACCGTCAACGGAGAACGCCACGGTACCGGTCGCGCCAGCGGGAAGATTGCTCGCGCTGAGGTCTACCGCATTGCCGTAGGAGGTAGTTGTGGGGTTGGCCGCCAGAGTGAGTGACGTGGCAGCTTGAGCAACACTGAAATTACCCGCGACGCTCGATCCGACGTAGTTCCCATCACCTGAGTAGGCAGCCGTGAAGCTGTGGCTACCCGCCGGGGGAGACGGACCGGCACAGCTCGCCCCGCCTCCTGAGACCGGCACGGACGTGCAGACAACAGTGCTGTCCACGGTAAAGGAGACGGAACCGGTCGCATTAGCCGGAAGGCCGTTCACGGATACGGTCACATTGGCAGGGTAGACCGGAGATGGAGGGCTCGACGATGCTGCAAGCGTGTAGGGGATGGAAGACGTCTCGTTCGAGGCGGACGACGTCCCTGCGGAGTTCGAGGCCTTTAGCACAAAATAGTAGGTGGTGCCGGCAACCAGGCCCGTGACATCATAGGCCGTCCCGGTGATCGCCGGGGAATTGACCGGCGTGTTGCCCTCTCCCCCAGGCGTGGTGCTGTCGTAGACGTTGTAGGTGACAGGGCTCCCGCCGTAAGACGACGGAGGGCTCCACGAGAGCGCAACAGAGCCACTGTTTGCCCCCTTGGCCGTCAGGGACTGCGGGGAGCCGGGTGCCGTGACCACCTGTATCCAGGTCCATGTGTCGTTCAGGTCACTCCCGCCGTTGAGGCCGCCGAAGAGCACCATGTTCCCCGTCGCCGGGTCGTAGGCCATCGAGGCACCCGATCGCACCGCAGGGCTGGAGGTGCAAGAGCTCGTGCAGCCCGGATCGACAGGTTGGCTCCAAGCCGAGCCATCCCAGGTCCATGTGTCGTTCAGGTCACTCCCGCCGTTGAGGCCGCCGAAGAGCACCATGTTCCCCGTCGCCGGGTCGTAGGCCATCGAGGCACCCGATCGCACCGCAGGGCTGGAGGTGCAAGAGCTCGTGCA
>JAKAWR010000004.1:0-26424 GCA_021816935.1 Actinomycetes bacterium | reverse complement strand
TCCATGTGTCGTTCAGGTCACTCCCGCCGTTGAGGCCGCCGAAGAGCACCATGTTCCCCGTCGCCGGGTCGTAGGCCATCGAGGCACCCGATCGCACCGCAGGGCTGGAGGTGCAAGAGCTCGTGCAGCCCGGATCGACAGGTTGGCTCCAAGCCGAGCCATCCCAGGTCCATGTGTCGTTCAGGTCACTCCCGCCGTTGAAGCCGCCGAAGAGCACCATGTTCCCCGTCGCCGGGTCGTAGGCCATCGAGGCACCCGATCGCACCGCAGGGCTGGAGGTGCAAGAGCTCGTGCAACCCGGATCGACAGGTTGGCTCCAAGCCGAGCCATCCCAGGTCCATGTGTCGTTCAGGTCACTCCCGCCGTTGAAGCCGCCGAAGAGCACCATGTTCCCCGTCGCCGGGTCGTAGGCCATCGAGGCACCCGATCGCACCGGCGGGCTGGAGGTGCAAGAGCTCGTGCAACCCGGATCGACAGGTTGGCTCCACGCCCAGGTCGAGGTGGAGGCGTCATCGGTAAGGGTCCAGGTGTCGTTGAGATACGTCGATCCATGCTCGCCGCCGAAGAGTACGGTATTACCGGTAGCCGGGTCGTAGGCCATCGAGGCCGCGTCGCGGGTGATCGGGACCCCCGTCGTGGTGAGCTGGGCCCAGGCCGAGCCGTTCCACGTCCACGTGTCGTTCAGGGCGCCGCCTGCCCCCGATCCGCCGAAGAGCACCGTGTATCCTGCCTGGGGGTCATAGGCCATCGAGGCACCCGATCGGGCCGGCGGGCTGGAGGTGCAAGAGCTCGTGCAACCCGGATCGACAGGTTGGCTCCACGCCGTCTGCGCACCGGGGAGGGACCCCCATGTCCAGGTGTCATTACGAGGATAGAGACCGTTCACGCCCCCGCCGAAGAGAACCAGCTGTCCGGTTCCGGGGTCGAAGGCTGCCGATGCCGAATCGCGGGCGGACGGCCCGGGGCAGGTTGCCGCGCAGCCGTCTGCGCTGCCGTCCTCCTGCGTCCAGATCCCTCCGGAGAACGCCCAGGTGTCGTTCAGGTCACCCCCGCTCCCGACACCTCCGTAGAGCACCATGTTCCCCGTTGCCGGGTCATAGGCCATCGAGGCACCCGATCGGGCCTGAGGGAAAGCGCTCGGGAAAAGTTGACTCCATGACCAGGCGGAGGTCGCCGGATCCTGCGTCAGGGCCCACGTGTCTCCGAGAACGCCGCCCGCACCCGAGCCGCCGAAGAGCACCATGTTCCCCGTCGCCGGGTCGTAGGCCATCGAGGCACCCGATCGGGCCGCAGGGCTGGAGGTGCAAGAGCTCGTGCAGCCCGAGTTGATGGGCTGGCTCCAGGTCCAAGTTGACGTCGCGGCATCCTCCGTCAGCAGCCAGGTATCGTTCAGAGGGCTGCCGTCTGCGGCGATACCGCCGAATAGGACCGTATAGCCAGTTGCGGGATCGTAGGCCATTGCCGCGTTCTCGCGTGCTGGAGGACCCGTGACCGGGAGCTGCGCCCAGGTCGAGCCATCGAACGTCCAGGTGTCGGAGAGGCGGGCACCGTTGTAACCTCCGAAGAGGATCGCCCTACCCTGAGCGGGGCTGTATGTCATCGAGGCGTACTCCCGCGCCGACGGGCTTGTACCAGGCGAAAGCTGCGCCCAAGTCGAGCCGTCGAAGGTCCAGGTGTCGCCGAGTTGGGTACTGGAACCGTTACCCCCGAAAAGGAGCATACTTCCCATTGCCGAGTCGTAGGAGGAAGCGGCGCCGTAGCGGGCGGGAGGGCTGGTCGCTGGCGACAGGTGTGCCCAGGCGGGCGAGGGTAGAACGGGTCCGCTCGCCCCAGCCGGCGGGGTTGCCACGGCGACCACCACGACAGTAAAGCCCGAGAGTAATACGGCCGCGGCCAAGCCGGCACGCGCTCTCCCGCCTAATCGATAGCCGTATCGCACGTTTCTCGACATCATGCACCCCATTTCCGGTTGCAAGGACGCAACTTGACGCGTTCAAGCGTCCGCATCCCAGCTTCCACTTTCAATTCCTATGATAGTCGTCTACCATAAGAAGTCCCTGACTCCCTATACGTGCCCGACCACCCCCTGTCACCCACGGACCGGAACCGAGCATCCGGAGCGGCGCGACAATGCACTAAACTGGCGAGGTGGGTCCGACGCCACCCGCCCCCCCGAACGACCTGGACGCTCCGCGACGCGAGCGTCAATCGGCGACTGGTTCGGAGCTGGCGCGTACCGGGACCCGTCCCGCAATCACCGCACAAAGGCTGGTCAAGCGCTACGGCGACTTGGAGGTGGCTCCGGGGGAGACGTTCGGCTTCCTCGGCCTCAACGGAGCCGGCAAATCGACCACCATTTCCATCCTCTGCACTCTTCTTCAGCCCACGTCAGGATCGGCCACGGTCGCCAGCGGACCGGCCGAGCATCGCCTACGGTCCGGCATGACGTTCGGGTAGGCTGGCATCCGGCTGGCATAGAGCCGGGCAACATGACGCTCCGCGCTACCTGCACCTCTACAGTTTGGGTATGACCGACGGCGACGGCACCCACGGCCTACCCGAGCCGCCGATGCCGTAGCACTGCAGCTGGTGACCGGGCGGGAGATTGGTCAACGGTCCCGCATAGGAGAAGAAGGCGCCCCGATTGCAGGCAACCCAGGAACCTGCCTGCCCGGTGATGGGGCCCGGAATGTTTGGACTCCAGTAGACCACCTGGGTATTCGCCGGAGCTGTATATTGCCCGGGACCGAAAGACCAACCGCCGTACTCGGCATCCTGAGGCGATGGCGGTAGGGACCATATCCCGCGCTCGAACGTGCTTGGAGTGAGGTGAGGACCTGCCTGCTGGAGTCCGTCGAAGAGGAGGAGAAGGTTCGGATAGATGGTCGCGGCCTGGATGGCCACCGAAATCGCATTCGACGTCGCCGTGCCGGTACCGGCGCGGGCGGACTTGATCGCTTTGCCCGTTGCCAGCTTGTAGGCTACCGCGAACTCGCTCTCCTCCGGACGCACCGATTGGTCGAAAATCGTCACCGCATGGGCGAACTCGGCTTTCAAAGACGTGGACATCTCGATGGGAATGCGGGTCAAAGTATCGTTGATCGCAAGCGGCAGCCATTCCGGATGGTAGTCCTGCTGCTCAGCAGAATCGGCCAGGTACATCGGAGTGAGCGGGTCGCAAGCGCAGACGACAGTGGTCACCCCCTCCTTCTTGAACGTGGTCATGATCTGGCTGGCCTCGTTCTGGAGAGTGCTCAGGTCGAAGGCGTATTCATACGATCCTGCAACGTTGATGCCGTCTGCCTTCAGCGACGAGACAAAGTACCTTCCGCAGGGAAGAATGTTAGTGACGTCCGGGTAAAGGACTCCGAAAACCCTCGTCTTGCTCTTCAGGCCCGGCGAACCTGCATAGATCGCCGGGAGTCCGGCCAAGTCCCGTTTCACGATACGTGACGCTCCGTCGACAAACTTCGTACAGCTCGGAAGAGGCGAGAAGGCGTACGGGGCATTCGCCTTGTAAAAAGAGTGGGGCATGTAGAGCCCGCCGATCGAAACGATGTGATCATGCGCGAGGTCGACTTCGTACGGCGGCGTAGCAGCCACCACGGAGACATCTGCAAAGGGCGAGAAAGAATCCGCCTTTGCTGCATCGGCACTTGCTTCCGATACGTCCTGGCCGAGCAGCTCGTCTGCAAAGCAGCTGCTCCCGTTCACATACTTGACGACAACTTTCCTCCCGTAGAGGTCGAAGTCCTTGTTGAAAAGGGCGACATAGGCGTTCATCACCTGCTTGAATTCCTTTACGGAAGAAAAGGCCTGCGGTGCAAGAGCCGACAGCATTGTGCAGTCACCTCCGGAAATCGCGATTCGCGCCGTAATCGTGATCGCCGACGCCGTCACCCCGGTGGAGGTGTTCCCGCCGTTGTCTCCATGCCATGCCGTCATGCACCAGGGGGCGTAGTACGACCAGGGAACCTGGTGGATGCCCGGACCGCAGCGGTAGCCCCCGACGGTCGTCCCGACCACCTCCTGGCCGGGAGTCTTCACCGGTTGGAAATTGGCCGTGCTGAAGGGAGCATTCACGTATTCCGTCCTCGTCCCGCGAACGGAGGGTGCAAAGGCGACTACGGCAACGAAGGCAACAACGCCGAGGCACAGCCAGCCATACCTCCGGATAGCTCCCGCCACGGCTACCCGGCCTGCCCGTCCTGCCGGGCCCGCCTGCCGGTCCATCGTGCCCCCAGGGTATCCGACCGCTCGGTGATCACTTCACCAGTGTAGTATCCATCGAACCGTGCAATGCTTTTGAGTGAACCGGAACATAATCTCCCCGGCGGCAGCGCCATTCTCAGGCAGTGGAATGCTATCCGCCGAGGTTCTAAGACTCTAGACGATGCGGTAAGTCTGGACGGCGTGAGCCACGACTTTCCCGCCTGCATCTGTCGCCGTTATCTCAGAGAACGACAGTTCCTTGCCCCGCTTGATGCAGCATGCACGCACCACGAGATCGCTTGCTTTGCAGGCTCCTACGTACTGGATCGACATCGACACGGTCGACGCCCGCATACCCTTGTTGAAATCGTGGTTGGACCAGACGGCCAGTGCGCCAGCGGTATCCATCGCCGCGGCTATCACCCCACCGTGGTAGTAGGTTCCGTCGTTTGTCAGGTCCTCTCGAAATGGAAGCCTCATGGTCGCCAAGTCAGGCTCGTAGGTCTCGACGATCAGGCCGAGCCCCTTGATATACGGCGTCTTGGACATCACGTCAGGAAACGCCTTCCGGTACAGGGCCTGCTCCTCGTCCGTCAGGAGCTTCTTTGCTCCTCTTGGATTCTCCTTCCCGCCACCTCCGCCGCTCTCTCCGCCGCTGCCTTCTTCCCGGCCTTCGGCACTGCTTTCATCGCCGGCCATCGGACCTCCTGAAACGTTCCCTGCCGACAATCTCGCCGGCGTGTTCGCCATCCCTTCTATGACAATCCCGGTACGGCTACCACCGTTGCCGACGCCACCACCGGCGCCGACGCCACGATTGCGATCTGAGCGATCACCACCGGCACGGCTGGCAATATACCGGGTACCCTCCGCAGAGACTACACCAACTGACTTGTCAGTCGGCAATGGCTGACTGTACTCTGGTGGAGTTCGGCGGGGCACCGAAGGTTCGTTTCCGGCCGGGGAACAGCGAGCCCGAGATCCCTATCCGCCGAGGCTCTTACGACAAAGGAGACAGCATGCGTTGGGAACTGGAGGAGTCACCGGAGCAAGTCGCATTCCGCCGTGACTTCGGGAACTGGCTCGAGAAGACGCTGCCGCAGGGATGGATGCAGGCAGTGGACAATAGCGACAAGAACGCGTTCGAGAAAATCAAGGCCGAATCGGGCTGGAACTTCATCGCCTGGATGGGCACTATCGGCAGGAGCCTGTACGCTGCTCCGCTTTGGCCGAAGGAATACGGTGGGATGTCGGGCGAGCCGTGGATGCAACAAGTCGTCCGTTCAGAGCTCGCCCGCTACCGCCTGCCCGCATTTGGCCCGAACCTTCTCGGAGTGGGCCTGGCGGGGCCAACCTTGGTCGAGCATGGCACTGAAGAGCAGAAGGGACGGTACCTGCGCAAGATACTCACGGGAGAGGAGGTCTGGTGCCAGCTCTTTTCCGAGCCCGGTGCCGGATCCGATCTCGCCTCCCTCTCGACGCGCGCGGTGGAAGACGGGGACGAGTGGGTGGTAAACGGCCAGAAGGTCTGGACCACGCTTGCCCAGTTCGCCAACTTCGGCATGCTTCTCGCACGCACCGATCCGGAGAAGCCCAAGCACGAGGGCCTAACTTACTTCATCGTCGACATGAAAACTGCAGGTATCGAGGTACGACCGCTCAAGCAGATAACCGGCTCTTCGGAATTCAATGAAGTTTTCTTCACAGACGTCCGTATCCCGGGAGCAAACCGGGTAGGTGCGATCGGCGACGGTTGGAGGGTTGCAAGGACGACCCTCATGAACGAGCGGACAGCGCTTGCGGGCATCTCGCTCGATCCGGTATCGATCTTCGGAGGATCGCGGCGAGATCCGTGGACATCGTACCTCGCCATGCTCCCGGCCACCAGGCCGGCGACCACCCGCCAGAAGCTGGTGCAAACATGGATCGAGAACGAGATCAAGGAGCTGACCGCTTTCCGGGCCAACTCCGCACGAATGAAGGGCGCTCAGCCCGGCCCGGAGGGCGGGGTTAACAAGGTGTTCAACGCCGAGTACAACCAGCGCCGGTCCACGCTGGCAATCGATGCCGCCGGCCTGAACGGAGTAGCGTGGCTTCCCTCCGACAAGGACGCCGAGTCACGTACCACAACGTTCCTGCGAGCCAGAGCGGCCACCATCGAAGGCGGTACCTCCGAGGTCCTCAGGAACCAGATGGCCGAGCGGATACTCGATCTGCCGAGGGACTTGGAGATCGACAAGGGGGTTCCGTGGAGCGCTATCCGGCGTAGCTGAGACTTATCTCGCTCCAGCCCGCCGCCGTCACTCGCTCTTGGGTAACGCAGACGGAGGCGGCACCCAGGGCTGGTCCGAACCACCCCGGCCGAAACAATCGAGTTGACTGTGGTCGGGAAGGCCGGCGAAACTATTGGAGTAGCTGTACATCTGGCCGTGGTTGCAGGCAATCCAGGCTCCTGCCTGCCCGGTTACAGGACCGCGAGCCTTCTCGTCCCACCAGGAGATCTGGTTTCCCGAAGGGCTCACGAAGACGCCCGGACCGTACGCCCAGGGTCCCATCGTGCCATCAGGATTGGAGTTCATGAGCGACCAGAAGCCCCGCTCGAAAGTCTTCGGGGTCAGGTCAGGTCCCGCCTGCTGTAAAGCACTGAACAGGAGAAGGAGGTCGGGATAGATGCCCTCGGCCTGAATGGTATCGATCTGGCTCTTCAACGTGTGGCCGGTGGCAAACCTCCAGGCTACCGCGTACTCCATCTCGCTTGCCGGAACCTCCTGTACGTATAGGGTCAGCGCATGCGCCCACTCGGCTTGCCCCTGGGTACCGGACATGATCGATCTCGTGGTACCGTTCGACAGCGTAAGGGGGATCCACTCGGGATAGTAGTTCTGCGAAGCTGCAGACTGCACAAGGAACATCGGGGTCAGCGGATCGCATCCGCAGATCACGGTTGTGATCCCCAACTTGGAGAAGTCGGCCATTATCGACGAGGCTTCGGTCGGCAAGGCGGCGAGGCTGGCGATGCTATAGCCGTACTGGGCCGCAAGGGGGATGCCGGCCTTCGCCAGCGCCGCGATAGCCGCAGTGGCACACGTATGGAACTCCGGTATGGAGGGATAGATGAGCCCGAAGGTTCTCTTCTTGGCTTCTAGGGAAGGACTGCCGGCAAAGATGGCGGGCATTCCGGCCATGCTTCGCGAGATGATGCTGACCGCCGCCTGGAAGAACTGGCTGCAGGTGCCGATGGTCGAGTACTCATACGGCTGGAACTGCTTGTACCAGGAGTCAGGTTCGAACTGGCCGCCCATTGCGATGATCTTCTTCTGTGCAAGGGCGGTGTCATAAGGCGGCGAGGAATAGAGCATCGATGCATCTGCGAAAGCTCCCAGCGATGCCGCCTCCTCGGCATCGGAAGTGGCCTCTGCCTGGTTCTGGCCCATGAGCTCGTTGGCGAAACAGGCCTTCCCTGTGAACACCTTCAGGACCACGTGCCGCCCGTAGAGATCGAACTCCTTGTTGAGAAACTTCACATAGGTCTGCATAACCTTCGTGAAGAGGCTCTGGCCCACGACGTCCTGACCCTCGAGACTCTTGAGGATGGGGCAGTATCCGCCGTTCATCGCGAAGTCGGCTGTAACCGTGATGGTCGTGGCGGTTACGCCGGGAGATGTGGGACCACCGTTCTCGCCGTGCCAGGCCGGCATGCAGGCAGCCGCATATTGCGACCACGGTACCTGCCGCTTGCCTGGACCGCAGCTGTAGCCTCCCACGGTCGTACCGGCGGTCTGTTGCCCCGGCGTCTTGTAGGGAACAAAGCCGTTGACCGCGAGACCGCCTCCCTGAACGTACTCGGTGCGCGTTGACCGGATAGAAGGCACAAACGCCACCAGCGCCACGAATGCGACAACGCCTACCGCAAGCATCCCGTAACGGCCGGCTACCGCACCAAGCCGTCCCCCCGACTGGCCCCTCACAACAGGGATCCAGCGGGATTGGCGCCCGACACGCCAACCATGTTCCCGTCGTGCGGCCTCCCGGGACCCTGATCATCCTCCGTGCCTAGATAGGAGGCGATCACTTCCGCATTCTCCAGCACCGACGCGGTGTCCCCTTCCGCGATAACCTCCCCGAGATGCATGCAGACCAGCCGGTCCGAGATCGACGCTACCAGCGGGACGTCGTGTTCGATGACCAGTATGGCCGCACCCGTCTCTTCCTTCACGCCAAGAACGAGCTCGCCCAGCGCTTCCGATTCCCGCTGCGCTATCCCCGAAGTCGGTTCGTCCAGCAACAGCACGCTCGGCTCATGCGCCATAAGACAGGTGAACTCAAGTATCCTCCTGGTTCCAGTTGACAGCTCGTTGACGAAGTTGTTCCTATAGCGCTCCAAGCCCATCTCGTAGATAAGGCGCTCCGACTTTACCCGTACCTCCTCTTCCGACTCCTTGGACGCAGCAACGCCGAGTATGCACGCCAGCGGATCGCGAACGCTCACGTGCTGCTCGCATGCCACTTCAATGGCCTCGAACACCGTCACGTTCGGGAAGAGGCGGGCATCCTGGAAAACTCGACCGAGCCCTCTGGATGCCCGCTGCGACGCGTTCATCTCCGTAATGTCCTCGCCATGCATAATCACGCGGCCCTGGCTCGGACGAAGAAAGCCGGAGCAGACGTCGAAAAGCGTCGTCTTCCCTGCTCCGTTGGTCCCGATTATCCCGACTATCTCACCGTTTGCCACCTCTATCGAGACCTCGTGAAGAGCGGAGACGCCACCGTACTGGACCGAGATGCCGGCAACTTGGAATCCCGGCATGACGGCCTGCCCGCCGTACAACGACGCGCCACCATCTCCCGCATTCAACCCGGGAATTGCCGGACCAGCCGGACCGGCCGGACCGGCTCCCGGCGAGCCGGGATCCTCCGACACCTGCCCTGCGGTCTGCGCACCCGCCTGCACAGCAGCCTTCGCAGGCGGTGCTCCCGCAATAAGCGAAGCCACGTCGGCCACGCCAGGTATGCCGCTGCCAGCCTGCAAAGACAACGAATCCCCAGGCTGCGCCAATCCGGACTGCGCCGCAGGCACCCCAGGCAAAGGCGCCGGCAATACGCCGCCCGAGATACTCACGTGCGCACTGCCGCTCACGCCGGTGCTCTTGACTCTTGCCCTCTTCGCCGCCTGCGTGAACACCGCTCGCAAGAGGCGCGGCTGTTGAGACAGCTCAGGGGTCGGACCGCTGAAACGGACCTTGCCCCGCTCCATGAACACGGCCCGGTTGGCAACAGCGGTAGCCACGTTGACCGACTGCTCGACAACGATCACGGTCACGCCGGACTTGCCCAGGTTCGATACCACCTTCAGCAGGTCGGCAACCACGGTAGGAGCGAGACCGAGAGACAGCTCGTCGATCATCAGCAACTTCGGCTTGCAGAGAAGCGCCTGGCTCAGGGCAAGCATCTGCTGCTCTCCTCCGGACAACATCTCGGCGCGCTGGGTAAGCCGGTTGGCAAGCTGAGGGAACAACTGGAGCACCCGCTCCATTGCAGCTTCAACGAACTCGTGGTTGCGATAGTGATGCTTCGCGATCCAGGCTCCCATGACGAGGTTCTCCTCGACCGTGAGCGATGGGAAGATGCCCCGCCCGCCGAGCACTGTAACCAGGCCGTTCTTGACCCGATCAACAACCGCCTCACCGTTCACATTCTGCCCAACGTAGTTCACGTGTCCGCTTCTCGGCGGCAGGAGGCCGGCTATGGTCCTCAACGTGGTCGACTTGCCGGCGCCGTTAGTTCCCAGGAGCGCAATTATCTCGCCCTGAGACACTCCAATGCTTACACCGAAGAGCACCTGGCTGGAGCCGAAGGAGAAATCGATATCCGCGGTCTCCACCAGGGGCTTGGCAACGGTTGCGGGCTTCGACTCCGACCTTGCCAAACCCGCCGGATCACCCGTCGCTCCCGGCACCCCGCCGGCCGCACCTATTTCGAGATCCTCCAGCGCGGCCAGCCGCATTGCCGCGGATCGGGCAAGGCCGCGGCTGGCGCCGGCCGCGGAGCCCGCCTGCTCGGCAGGCGCAAGGAGCATCCCCGTGCCATCGGCAGGCCGGGACCGCAAAGCAGCAGGGGCTTCCGCCGCTCCGGAAGGCTCGACCCCGATCCCACGCCTCCTGACGAAAGACTCGAGAATCTTGTCCCTCACGAGGAAGTAAACCCAACCCAGACCCTCCGGGACTATCATCAGGACGACGAGTAGCCCTACTCCCTGCACAAGCAGCTGCACCGAGCCGGTAGTCAGGTGCAGGACGAGCTCGTAAAAGACGGCGCCAAGCAATCCTCCGGTGATCGATCCCATGCCCCCGATGACCACCCAGGCGAACAAATAGACAGATGTGTCCGCATTGACTCCGGCATAACCGAGCCCTCCCAGTTGCAAGACCAGTACCGATCCCGCTACGCCGGCCAGCGCGCCAGCGATAGCGAAGGCCATTAGCTTCGATCTGAAGGGGCTGATGCCGTAGGACGCCGCAGCACGGGAATTGTCGCGCATGCCGATAACGGACCGCCCGGCGCGACTCCTGCGGAAGTTCCCGGCGATGAAAATGCCCGCGACAAGCACGAGCGCGGCCAACTCGAAGAGCCATCGCTGCGACTGGAGGTTGAAGCGGTCGAACAACAACGGGCTCTGCACGTTCGCCGGATTCAGCCAGGGAAAGTAGGTTGCCGAGAGAAGCCAGTCACCCGCCATTACGGCAAACGCCAGTGTGGTTACGGCGAGGTACAAGCCCGATATCCTCAAAGACGGAATCCCGATCGCGACCGCGACGACGGCACCTGCCGCTGCAGCGCCGAGCATTGCAAGCAGGAGCTCTGCATGCAAGTGAACCATCAGCGAGCCGGCGACAGCAGCCCCGATCCCTGCCAGCGCGTAGTTGCAGAGGTTCAGCTGGCCGGCATAACCCGATATAACCACCAGAGATACCCCCAAGAGACCAAAGACAGCAACGGAGGTCAGGTAACTCAACCAGACCACGTTGACGGTAAGCGGTACTACCACGAGCAGTACAGCCGCCACGATCAGGTAACCGACGTTCCTGCCCGCCCGTACCTCCTTCAGCCGGCTCAGCACGTCAGGTATGGGCCTGATCTCGCGCAGGGCAACATAACCCCCCAAGCCGCCATCGCTGACCCTCCTGCGCTCCTGGCGCTTCAACATGAGCGCTGCAAGTATGAAGAAGAAGACTGCAACCTCGGTATAGGTGCTCTGGTTGTAGGAGTTGAAGACGGCTTGGTTCAGCACCTCCAGTGCAATCGACCAGACCACCGCCATCGGCAGTGAATCCATTCCCGCCAGCACGGCCGCCCCCAGGGGTATGAGGAGGTCCGTGGGACCGGTGGCAACACCGAGGTTGATGCCGGTTATCGGCGTCGACAGGATAGCGCCAACTCCCGAGAGGGCAGCGGCCACTACCCACGTGATCAGAGAGAGTCGTTTTACCGGTATGCCCAGCAGCAACGCGCGCTCCTCGGAGTCAGCAGCTGCCCTGATCGCCGTCCCGGTGTCCGTACGCTGGAAAAAGAGATAAAGGCCGAGCAGCACTACGGGAACGACCACGATGGCCACTATGTAATTCGCGTTGAACAGCTGCCCCGATACCTTGAACTTATAGTTGAACGGCGTCGTAAACGCGGACGTCGGAGATATGTTGGCAAACAGCGTGGGCAGGGCAACCTGCGCCGCACCGATTAGCCACCCGATGCCAATGGTGGCGACGGTCAGGATCAGCCTGGGTGCCCGAGTGAAGCGCCACTGCACGAGAAGATGGATGAGCACGCCGGTGAGCACCGCCGCCGCCATCCCGAGGCTTATCCCGATCCAGTAGTTCCAGTGCTGCCCCGTTACGATGATGACCGCGATCGCCGCAGCAAGACCGCCCATGGCACTCTGGGCAAAATTGAAGATCCTCACCGCCCGGTAGATGAGGACCAGGCCCATGGCCGTAAACGAGGTAAGCCCACCCAGGACCACGCCCTCGAAAAGGACATTCAGCGGTAGCCCATGCGGGAGAATATGGTCCAGTAGCTCGTAACCAGCAACCAGCCCGACAACCCACATCGCCGTGATAGCAAGCTGGCGCTGGATAGTGTCCATGCCGCTCAGATCAAGCCGGAGACGGTTCATCCGCCGCATCCGAGTTGTTGATGTGACGGTATTTCCGCCGAGGCGTCCGCATAGCTGAACACGCGACCACCGTCGCAGGTCAAGGCTGTGCCCCGCTTGCCGTCGAGCGGGCTCACCCTGGACCCGTTCCATCTGAGAACCTGGAAGTCGGACGCCGGATCGAATGTGTCAGGACCGAAGGCCCATCCTCCCAAAGGGCCACCCGGAGCCGAGGCTCGCAGCTCTGCGGTGTTTGCCAGACCCTGTTCAACCGTCTGGGGAGTCAGATCCGGTCCTGCAGCCTGGAGGGCGTCGTAGAAGAAGAGCAACGAGCTGTAGACGAAGTTGAAACTCGGAGTGATCCCGTTCGCGGAGCCGTTCTCCTTCACATAGATCTGGTAGCCGGGCTGCTGCCTATCCGGATATGCCGCCTGGCCGGTCGCGATCAGCCCCTGCAGCTCTCTAGGCGAGTGGGCCTGTTGTCCGTAATTGCGGATGATCGCATCAAGGCTGCTAGTCGGCCCGCCGAAGTACGATTCCATGTACCACTCGGGATAATAATTCTCGTTGGCTGCCGCACTCATCAGGAAGATCGGGCTAACGGGATCCGTCGACGAAAGGATCACGGTGGTTACGCCCGCTTTCTTCATGGCCACGGCAGCCGACTGCATCTCCGGGATCAGCTGGGCAAGATTGAAGTTGAAGGAGTAACGCGTAGCGATACCGACCCCGAACTTGCCGAGATCGCCCACGATGTCCTGGGCGCACGTGTTTGCGGTCGGCTGATTGGGCTGTATGAGACCGAATTTCCTCGTCTTGGCCCTGAGGGAAGCATTGCCGGCATAAATTGCAGGAAGGCCGGAAAGCTGCTTGCCCAGGACGGCAGCGGCTGCCTGGGCTCCCTTGGTACAGTTCGGCCCCGGCGTGTACGCATACGGCTGATTCTGCCGGTACCAGCTCTGGGGCTCAAGATAGAGACCAAAGGAGACAACCTTGCTCCTCGCCAGGTCCGTCTCGTATGCCAGGCTCGAGTCGATGATCGACATGTCGGCGAAAGCGTGGTACTGGTCGGCCACGCTGAGAGCATCCGCATTGGTATCGGACAGATCGCTTCCCGTGTCCTCCTCGATGAAATTGCCCTTGCCCTGGTACTGCTGGAGAACGACCTTCCGACCGTAGAGCTCGAAGGTGGAATTGAAGTACTTGATGTACTCCT
Organism: Actinomycetes bacterium; assembly: GCA_021816935.1. Taxonomy (GTDB): domain Bacteria; phylum Actinomycetota; class Acidimicrobiia; order Acidimicrobiales; family JAMCPL01; genus JAKAWR01. Next base: position 12,847 of record JAKAWR010000004.1, on the reverse strand, counting down.
CCATCGTGTGCACGGTGTTACTGTTCGTACCGATTATGTCCTGCGGGACAAGAGCGTAGAGCTCCTGAAGAACGCTTGAGGTCGCATACCTGTAGGTCAAGGTAATCTTGGTGTGCGTGACGCCGGGCGAGGTCGCCCCGTGATTGTTGCCGGTAAACTTCGGTAGGCATATCGGGGTATAGGTATTGCCCGGTATCTGATGGATTCCCGGCCCGCACCTGGATCCGGACGCCGTGGTACCGGCAGTACCCGGTGCTACGGGTAGAAGTGACCCGCCGGAGTCCGTACCGGTGGAGGACGTAACCTGGCGAACCTTCGGGACGAACAGCATCACGGCCGCAACGGCGACAAGCAGGGCTATGCCGAGCGCGAGATTGCGGGCGCCCGGCCTTGGTCTGCCGGCACTCCTGCTCGTCACGTCGCCGAGGTCGCCTCGCGCCCCTGGCTCATTCGTCTCGGTATCAATACCTGCGCCCATTGCCCCTTACGGCTCTTCTTTACTGAAAAGTATCTTCACACTAGCAGGAGTACCGTACCGCCACAAGGAGGGCAGTCCTTCCGGCACCCCAGCGCCTCGGCGTCTCCATGCCGGCAATTCCTGTGCTACTAACTCAGCAGGTCCTGCAGCTCGGTGATCGTATCGACGTATTCGCTCACCATGTCCAGCACCACTTGCCTCGCGGGCTTGACCGAGGCGAGCGAGCCAACCACCTGGCCGACGAAGTAGTTCGCCAACTCCTTCGCCCCAGCGTTTCCGGAAGCCGCAGCTCTGTCTATTCTCTCGATCGCCTCCTGCACCAATAGCGGCTGCATAGGCATGGCGAGAGTGCCAGGGCTTTCGGCTGACTCCCAGGCGGCAGTCCACGCGCTCTTCAGCTGGCGAGCGGGCTTGCCGGTGCGGGAACGGGAGCGTATCGTATCGCTCGAGGAGGCCGCGAGCATCTTCTCCTTTACGGCGGGAGTAGTTTCGGCTTCTTCCGTGGTAAGCCATACCGACCCCGTCCATATGCCCTGCGCTCCGAGCGCCATCGCTGCCGCCATCTGCCTCCCGGTAGCTATGCCCCCCGCCGCCAGCACCGGAGTCGGCGACACGGCCTCCACGACCTCCGGAACGAGGACCATGGTGCCGATCTCTCCCGTATGCCCACCCGCTTCCGTGCCCTGCGCCACGATTATGTCGACACCGGCCGCCTTCTGGCGCAGCGCGTGTTCCTTCGTACCCGCAAGGGCAGCCACCAACACCCCGTGACCGTGAGCCGTTTCGACCAGTGACTGCGGAGGAGGCCCGAGGGCGCTGGCAATGAGTTTGATCGGGTGCTTGAAGGTGATGTCAGCCAACGTCGTCGGCAGCGAAAACCTGCCCAGCTCTCCGCCGCCCCCTTCCTCGGCCCCGTCCGGGAGCGGCGGAACCCCGTACTTGTCCAACAGCTCTTCCACGAACGCGACGTGCCGCTTCGGCATGAGCGACTTTATGTCTATGCCCTTCAGATCCTCCGGCTTCACATCCTCCAGACCTTTCAGGCTGGCAGGTATCAGGACGTCCACTCCGTAGGGTCGATCGCCGATCTGGTCCTCTACCCAGCCAAGCTCCACCTCGAGCTCGTCAGGCGTATAGCTGACCGCTCCGAGCACGCCCAACCCACCGGCCTTGGACACCGCTGCAACGACGTCCCTGCAGTGGCTGAAGGCCACCACCGGGTACTCGATCCCAAGCATTTCACATATGGTCTTAGGCACTTATTCCTCTCGATCTCTCACGAACACTCCCGAACACTCCCTCCTCCGGTTGCCCTCGCACCCCCTTCATCTTCCCTGCTGAGCGCCGTCCTTACATCGGCAAACCCTACTCACCTGAATGAAATTGGTCGTGGCTACGCCGCTACCCTTTCCACTACCGAATGTAGTGCTTCGCCATTCCTTCCTTTCGACGGTACAGCGAACTGCCTCATCCAACCTCCCTACCCGCCGAGGATCTATATTTCACCTGTCGGGTCCTCCCGGTCAAGTTACGCTGCGGCACCTGCGGGGGCATGGCCGGGTTTGGCATGCGCCTCGTCCCACCTGCGCAGCGCCACATGCGGAATGAACCACGCGGCAATAAAGGCGAGCGCGGTGATCGGCACGGACGCCACGAAAACGGTCCGAAGGGACTGGGAGAACGCCAGAGCGAAACCTGCGTGGATGGCGGGCGGCAGGTGCCGAAGGATTCCAGGCGTCACGCTCGCAACGTTGACCTGCTTGGGGTTGAACTTTACCGGCAGGTCGTGGACAAGTCTCCCCACGAATACGTTCGAGAAGACGGCGCCGAAGACAGCGGTGCCGAAGGATCCGCCAATCGATCGGAAGAAGGTTGCACCGGAGGTCGCCACCCCGAGTTCCGAGTGCGGAACGGCATTCTGCACCAAGATCACGAGAACCTGCATAACGCCCCCTATGCCCATTCCAAGAATCACCATGAAGAGGGATTCGGCAAGGTAGGAGGTGTGGGGTCCCACCAGGCTCAACAGGAACAAGCCGAAGGTCATCACGGCCGTACCGGCGATCGGCCAGGCTTTGTACCGGCCCGTCCTGGAGATGAGCTGCCCCGAGGTGATAGAGACGACCAGCAGTCCAGCCATGAGCGGGAGTAGCTGGACCCCCGACATCGTCGGTGTGGCGCCCCCGACGTCCTGCAGGAAGATCGGGAGGTAGGTTATGGCACCGAACATCGCGAATCCCACGATGAAACCCACAGCGCTCGTGACCGAGAAGGTGCGGTTTGCGAACAGGTGGAGCGGCAGGATCGGCTCCACCGCCCGCCGTTCGACGAGAACGAATACCGCGGTGAAGACCACTCCGATCACTCCGAAGGCGACGATCGGGGCTGATCCCCATGCATAGGTCGTGCCACCAAGGCTCGTCAGCAGGACGAGCCCGGTGACCGATACGGCGAGCACGACTGCTCCGGCCCAATCGATCACATGAGGCGTCCGGCGGAGATGCCCAGGCACCTGAGCGGCTATCACGAGAAGGGCTATGGCCCCGATCGGCACATTGATGTAGAAAATCCAGCGCCAGGAGAGGTTGTCCACGAACACCCCTCCGAGAACAGGGCCGACGATGCTCGCCACCCCGAACACCGCTCCGAAAAGCCCAACATAACGCCCTCGCTCCCTGGGCGAGACGATATCGCCCACGATTGCCTGCGTACCCACCATGAGCCCGCCGGCACCCAGCCCCTGGACGGCACGGAAGAGGATGAGCTCAAGCATCGACTGGCTCAGCCCGGACAGGATCGAACCGGCCAGGAATATGACGACTGCGGCCTGGAAAAAAGCCTTCCTGCCGTACTGATCGCCGAGTGAGCCCCACAGCGGAGTGGAGACCGTCGACGCTATGAGGTAGGCCGTAATTACCCAAGCGATGTGCGTTCCTCCGTGAAGATCGCCGACGATCGTGGGGAGCGCTGTGGCAACGATCGTCTGGTCGAGAGCGGCAAGGAACATCCCGAGCATCAACGCCCCGACGACCATCAGGATGTGACGATGGCTGAGACCGAGCACCGGACCGCCTGCGTCGGCGTCCATCGTGCGACCGGCCGCCGCCTCCGTTCGATCCGGTTGCCGGGACGCAGGAACGGTCGGGCTGGCTGGTGATGCTGCCGGCGGGAAAGTGGACTCCTCTAACGTCTCCCTGCCAGATCCCGCGCTCTGTTCGCTCGATTCCATGGTGGCGTCAGTCACCAACGCTCTCTTGCATGGTCGTTCCCTTTCGTTTTCCATCGCGGTCACTGCCGGGTTATCCAGGTTATCCCCTAATCCAGATGGTCGGCGACGCCCCGGTTATGCTCCACATCGCCGCTCGCTACAAAGCGAAGCTCTCGAATGGTGGGAGCGGCTTCGGGAGCTGGTGGCCGAGCATGTTCTCCCACTCGCTCTCGATCTCCGCACGAAACGGAGAGGACCGGATTGCTTCAACAGTGGGAACATCGATCCCTGCGCGTGCGCATTTCTCGCTGAGCACGCTCCGGACAGCGCCTACTAGTCCAATGAGGTCCGGATGGCGATACATGTGGACGACGTCATAGAGGTCGCGCGGACGGCAGCGTTCAGCGAGCGCCCGGAGCTTCTCACCGAATAGCTCGGCGATTGCACCGAAGACCTTCATCAGATCACCTGGTTCTTCTGGGCCACCGTCGATGATGGTGAAGTCGAGGTCCTCCGAAAATCGGAAGGTCTCGTAGTAGCACTTCCGCAGGCACGTGCCGCCCTTTGCACCGAAGACCTTCATCAGATCACCTGGTTCTTCTGGGCCACCGTCGATGATGGTGAAGTCGAGGTCCTCCGAAAATCGGAAGGTCTCGTAGTAGCACTTCCGCAGGCACGTGCCGCCCTTGAACACCCAGGTGCGCGCCAGCTCCTCATGGTGCGCTATCCCCGCTAGCAGCTATCCGAGGACATAGTCCTTCTCGATGACGTTCTGGTCGAGCATCCACTCGGCGCGCAGGTTTGCTAGCTCCCGCTGCGGAATCATGAGGCACCCTCCCCTACAACCAGAACGTTCACGCGTAGTCCCCAGCGCATGATGCGGCGACCTCCCTGCGGCCCGTCCGGGTCCAGGGCCGAGACACCCTTGGACACCCGCTCCTGGCACGCAGCGATGAGGTCCGGCAGGTCGAGTTCCAGTGCCTCGACGAGATAGCCGAGGCGCTTGAAGACCGCGCCATTTCCAAGTCGGTCGCCGTACTCAATGAGCGTCGCCGGATCGTGCTCATCAAGGTAGGACGTCAGCACCTCGGCCCCGTGGCGGATGCCCCCGCCGAGTTTCGGCGTGTCCAGAACGTCTACGATCGTGCGAGCGGGATCGGCGAACCGAAGCCGCGTCCCTCCCCTCCACTCGCTCGTGAGCCCCCAGGTGAGAGCGTCGGCACCGGCATGCAGCACCAGATAGTCGTGGTCGAGCATCTGTACAGACGAGCTGCGAACCCGTTCCGTCGTCTTCAGTACGGTCGTCCGGAAGACCTGCTCCGTGAGCGCCCAGTGGTGTGCAGCCGTCCAGCCGGTGAAGTAGCAGGGCGACCAGACGGCTGAGGCGACGAGCAGTGCATCCTCCGACCAGGCTGCCGGATTCGTCGCATCGACGGGTACACCGATGTACAGCCCACGTCGAACTCGACGGACCCAACCCTCTCCTGCCCATCGGGAGAGCCTCTTGGCAGCAGTCTCTGCGTCCACGTCCAGCGCCTCAGCAACATCTTTCGGCGTGAGGAACGTGCGGCCGGGCGCAAGTGCGCGTGCCAGCTCGGCTCGCCCTCTGCCACTGATCCCTGCCGGTCGAGACATCATAAATCCCGTACTTCCATCTACGTGTGAGCTACTGGCTGTAGGATAGCACAGATACACGATCACCAGCAGTTCGCGCTGGGCACGAACTATCGGATCACTGGTGTTCCACTCTGTAGGAGGGGCGCCCTGGCAGACTGGACGCTGTGGGACGGCTTGCTTCGCGAGGTCATACCCGCTCCATCCCGGCGGCTCGCTTCGACCCAGCGGAGGGTGCCGGCATCTCCCGCACCCTCTCCCGCCTGACAGCCCGGATCGCCGTCATGTCGGTCGGCGCCAGCAGACCGCGACGGCGGGCCGCCGACGGAGTGACTGGTCGGCAAGCCACGGGACGTGAATGGATACCTCCCGGACCGCATCGTCGCGGACGTGAATGGATACCTTCATTGCCAGGTAAGCGTCTGGAGATCGAAGGTGTACATTGCACCGGTCGGAGTCCCGACAAATACATCTTCCCCTGCGGCATTTGGAGCAAACTGCCCGGCCACCGCTTCGACATGCATGTAGACACCCGTTACCGACACTATACGAACCGGATTGTGGATCTCAGTGTTGTCGTAGAAGGCCTGACCCACCTCTCCCGATGAGGTGACGGCGGACAAATTGATCCGATCATAAGCATAGTCGATCCCGCCGACGTCGTAGGTAATGTAAAGCGTTGCTGTGCTGCCACTGCGTTCGGTATTTGCAGGATTGTCCGGCTGGGCACCGGCCGTCACTGTCAGCCACAACCTGCCAACTACCCCCGCCCACTGATTCAACTGCGGCAAGAAGAACGCGGCCGGCATTTGAATCCCGGGGCCGGGTGCAATTTGAAGAATGCCCGAGTCGATCCAATATGGCGTCGTCGATACAGGAATCGGTACCGGCGCCAGGTCTTGTGGGGAGAGCGGAGGCTGAGGTGGAAGCGGGGGCGGCGTCTCTGTCAGGAACGCCGTCGGCGGCCAGGCACCGGCCGCATCGGTGCCGGCCTGGAGCGCCGTCACGGCCGCTACCTCTGGACACGGAGTCCAGTGATCGGCCTCTCCCTCCGGCAAGTCGACGGGCGAGAGAGGCGGGGTCGGGGGAGGCTGGGTCGGCGGGGTATAGGGTTCGGGTATGGTAATCGACAGAGCCGCAGCCTTCTCGCAGCCTGCCGGTATGCCCGATAGCTGACTAACGGCGGGTATGCCCGTACCACCGTGATTCTCTTGCGAAGGCGATCCGTAGGGGTAGAAGATGGCAAACGATGCAGGAGAACCCCGTTTCAGGACCAAGAGGGGATGGAAGCTTGCTCTCGGGTACCAGAAGAGCCCATCGCGAAAGTGAACGGGCAAGGAGGGGCCGTATCCCTTGCTGTTCCCGACGGGATGCGATTCTACGTTGCCACCTTCTGCTGCTGAAAGGAACTTCACGTCAGGATAGCCGGCAATCTCGCAGGCCGCCGCCGTCTTGTTCTGGAGAAACATTAACATGGCAGCGACCTTGCGGCCTCCGTAGGTATAGCCCGTACTGGAAAACGCGTTCACGCGGTATCCGGCGATAACAGCTCGGACCTGATCCGGAGCACACGGAGGCGCAGGGGCCGGCCTGGACGAACCCGTACCCGTACTTGCACCAGCATAGGCTCCGATGCCTGCGACCGCAAGAAACAGGACGGTAGTAAGGACAAGGCCAGCACGGCCAGCCGGCCGGCTGGCAACACTTGCGATGACAGCGATCTGGCGGCCAGCAGGCGACGAAGACCTTGCCGGGGAGGTGCCACCGGTCCCGGAATAACTTCGCGCCGCCCTCAATTGCTTCTTCGCGCCCATCTCGATCCTCCATGCCCATCGATGTTCCGGCACGGCTCCCGGCACGTCACCTACCGGCCAGGCGTCATCCGGGCTGCCAAGACATGGTACTCTTCTTTTTTTTGAGCCAATTCAACCGGTCATTGCAACGAGAGCACGATCATAGCACTGTGCCGCGCTCTCCCGGTCGAATAGCCCGCGCGCCATGTCGTTGATCTGGTTGCTGATCTCATCGAGGTCCTCTTGGTAGTAGATGGAGAGGTCGGTGCCCTTCGGCAGCCATCGACGCGCGAGGCCGTTGAATGTCTCGTTGGTTCCGCGCTGGAAGGGGTGGTGTGGCTCGGCAAAGGGGTACTTCGGATCTGTAGGGGGTCCGACTGTCGATCAGGGGTGAGGTCGTAGACTGGTTGGTGTGGGGTGCCGCACCAACGAGTCGGACCCGGACCGGATGGCAACGATCATGCTCGGTATCCCTCGCACCCGGGTGCTCGAAGTGCAGGAAGACCCCGGCGGCGTGCGCATCGAGATCGAGACGACGGGCGGCAGCGCCCGCTGTGCGGTCTGCGGAGGCGAAGCGACTTTCGATGGCACTACCTACCTCGAACGGCCCGGCTTGCCGGTCTTCGGCCGTCCGGTCGTCTTGTCATGGCGGTTGCGCCGCTGGAAGTGCCCGAGACCGGGGTGCGCAGCAGGCTCGTGGACCGAAGAGGCTCCAGAGCGCTCAGCGAGGAACGACGCTGTGAAGCAGTGACCAGTTGGGCCGACCCGCGTAGAGCAGAGTCCGCACCCTGTAGTTGCGAAAGCACTGAAATCCGAACGCGGCGCGCTTCACCCGCTCGAGGAGGTTGTTGGTGCCTTCGGTGGGGCCGTTGCTCACGTGGGCCTCGTGCCAGGCGGCGATCTCGTGGCGCCAGCGGATAAGCGTGCGCCCGAGGGAATGGGCTTCTGGGGGATAGTCGCCGTCTTGGAGGTCGTGTCCGAGCTGGGTCACCCACTCGAGAGCGAGCTCGGGATCGTCGTGGGAATACAGCTCGCGCACGGCTTCTTTGGCGTGCCACATGGTGGCTACGTCCCCCCGGGGGTCTCCGGCGCGAAGCAGGCCCATGGGCTTCTCTCGGCCGTCCTCGCTCAGCCGTTCCTCGGCTTTGGTGAGAAGCCGTCGGCAGCGGTAAGGGGGATCAGCCTTGTACCCGCGACGGCCCAGTGTCTCGTTCTGGACACGCCTGCGGCACTCATCGAGCTTCGTGTTGGCTAGCTTCACCAGGTGAAACGGATCGGCCACCTGAAGCGCACCGGGAGTCATCAAGGTGAAGACGTGCCGGTAGGGGCCCGAGAGGTCCAAGGTGGCAAAGCGCACCTGATTACGCTAAGCGACGTCGCGGGCAGCGAGCCAGGCCATGGGCTCGGCGCCACTGCGACCAGGGACGACGTCAAGCAGCTGGCGAGCACCGACGTCGACGATCTGGGTGGAGAACTCCTGGCGCCGGTAGGGGCCCACTCTCACCATGAGCGTCTCGTCGAGCCCGAGGGTCTCTACGGTCCCGAAGCGTCCGGGGTTATCTACGAGGGCCTCGCCCCGGCAGGCCCCGCCATCAACGGAGAGGGTTCCGACCAGGCGACCGCCTCCCAGGGTGATGTGTTGCTTGTTGATCTGCACCATGGACCGATTCCCCCAGGTGCCTGTGTCATCTCGTCCGGAGATTACTCGTCCGGCTCGTGGTCCTCCTCGAGCGGCAGTTCACGGTGCTCCCTGCGCTCTCGAACCTCAACGTGCATCTCGACAGGAGTGCGCTCGAGCACTCGATCGACCAAGGTGGCAACAAAAGCATCCGTCCGCAAGTCGTCGGGGACGGCATCCTGCCGGAGCGTCACGCGGGAGAAGGCCGCATCGCTCCATTCGGCGAGCACGACACACGTGGCGTCGTACACGTCGTTCTCCTCCCGGAGTTTGCGGAGCATGTCGATCGCCCGCTCGAAAGTGCCCCGCTCCTCGAGAACCGTGGAGCGCAGCACGAACAGAAATCCCATGGAAACCAAGGGATACCGGCCACGGAGGTTCTTGGCGTCGCCGTACGACTCCTCGAAGCGGTTGGGCAGATTGTTTCGAAACGACGAAACCATGCTCTTGGTGGAGATGAGCAGTTCTGGTCCACGGGACCACTGCGCAACGAGCACATCCACCTGCTTCACGTAGGCCCGTCCGAGCACTCGAGCATCAGACGGTGCTGCCGGCTTGTTGTGGAGCACCTGTTCATATGCCGACGCCTGCAAGCTCTTGGGGAGATTGCTCAGGTACAGGCCCAGCTCACGAGGAAGCACCCGAGGTTTGGTCAATCTCGGCCACACCTCATCCGGGGGGAAGCCGGAACGGCGCAGCTCGTGGGCAACCCAAGCGTCGATTGCCTTTGCGAGCCGTCCCGATTGGGACCCTTGCCCTTGCCCGATGGGTATCCCGATGAGGGTTTGCAGCAGCTCGTGATCCGGGAGGTACGTCGCCCGTCCCGTAACACCATCAACCTGCCACGGATTGCTGTCTGGCCGTGCTTGAATCAACTTGTCGAACGAGTCGAAGACATCCTCCCGCTCAGGCACGGCGGACCTTCCCATCGCTTGCCTCGTAGAAGTCGAAGTTCCGTTCTGCGACAAGGGTTATCAGCTCATCAAGAACGGCATCCAGGGCAAGCTCGGCCGTCGGGTCACTCACTTGGTAGCACTCGATGCTTGGCGTGAACGGGTTGGCGTCCACCAGGAGCAGATACAGGCGCTCGAACTGCTCGTCCCGCCCTGCCGGGTCTTGCCTGCCCGTGAAAATGCGGAGCCGAGGGAACGCATTGTCAAACGTGGACTTGCGTTGTGTCGTCTGGTCATTCTTCGCATCCTTGTCCAGGAACAGGAAGCCAGCGACGACGGCGTAGGGGAACCAGCGATGCAGGGTGAGGGCTTCGCCAACCATGTCGCCCCTGCGGTTGGTGAGGTTCTTATGAAAGTTCTTCGAGCGTCCGTCACGGAAGTTGATCGTCTTCACGGATATCCCGAGCGGCAGCCCGGAATCCTCGGTGGTCCAGGTGACATCAACCTTCTTGGCTCCGACGCTACCGGCCAGCTGTCGCTCAGCGCCGGACGTTCCCACGTCGCCAGGTCCTGACGGGCGAGCTTCCTTCATGCCTCGCTCTCGCAGCTCGTCCGCCATGGTGACCGCAACCCTGGCGCTCATGGCTTCCGAGTAGGCCCGCTTCGCCTCTCGAGTCGCCGTATCTGGCGGCTTCATCGGCAGCGCCTTTAGTGCTGCGCAGATGAGATCGTCAACCCGCACCACGGGGACTGGCTCCTCGAGCGGTGCGCCGGGTGCTCAGCTCGGCGTGCGCCTCTCGGAGCGCCTTCACCTTCGCCCGTGACAGACCGAGCTGTCCGACCAGGAGCACATCATCGACGAGCCGGACAGCCTCCAAAAGCCGTCCGTTCCTCAGCGCTTGCGCCATCTCCGGCCGCAGAGCGGAGATGGCGTCCTGAGCATCTTCGAGCACTGTCCTGGTCGGCACGGGCAACTCGTCCGCTTCTTTCGGTTCGAGCTTCAACATCCCGCCCCCGTACGCTCGCCCGACCGTCTCGGCACCGAGCAGCGTCATGGAGTTGAGCGCAGCGATGGGCAACAGGTCCATACCCGTCCGCACCATGCCCGGCTTGAGGTACAGCCCGTGCACCGAGTTGAGATGGTGCACCCGTGCCTTGTTGGCGCATAGGCGGGGCGTATCGGTGTTCATGTACGTGAGGAGCATGTTAGCCGGTTCCACGAGCGGCACACGCCACCATGGCGTGCGCACCCGGCACTTGTACGCCGTGTGCACGTTGACAGCTTCCCCCGCGTCAATGTATGCAGCGGCGGCTGACGACGGCGCAGCGGGCGGACGAAACAAGAGGGTTGCCCGATCCGCTTGCCCCATTTCCTTCCAAGCAAGTTTGCTTAACATCAGGGACCGCAGATGGTGTGAACCCGGTGGCGACAGCGCAATGACCTCGGATGCACGCAGCCCAAGTTCCTTCGCTCGAGCGGGGCTGAGTGCGAAATACCGATTGTTCCCGGTGACCATGCCGAGCGTCGTATCTCCCCACGCCTCGAGTGTGGTGAACGAATCGTGCGCCACCATTTCTGCGTACACCTCGAGAGCGACTGGTGGGAGCAGGATTGGCGTCCACTTGCCCTTTGGGTGTTCCGGTCGCCAATGGCGGGGGGCGGCTCCCGATGAGCCAAGATCACTCAGTTTCCGAACTTGGTACAGTTCGCAGTGGTCGGTGGGACCGACACCATCCGCCAGGAGCAGCACAACCTCTTCGAGCACGCCGGGGAACACCCGCTCGGTGAACAGCACGAGTCGAACCCGTGCGAACCGTTGCATTAGGTAGCGACGAACCTCCGCCGCATAGTTGACAGTAAGCAGCTCCGCAGGGAGCACCAACCCCATACGTCCCTCTGGCTTGAGAAACAGCGCAGCGTGTACGGTGAACGCTGCCCACGACGATGCAAGCCCCGTGAGCGGAACACCGGCTCGGAGTGCGGCTGCACGGCTCCGAGCCCGGGCCTCACCGGCGAAGTCCTGATACCGGACGTAGGGTGGATTTCCCACCACAGCGTCATAGCGTGGTGCGGGGTCCACCCGGAAGAAGTCGCCGACCTCAACCTCGGCGTCGTATCCCTGCGAGCGCATTAGGGCGAGCGCAGACTTGGCACTCTCCTCGTGCAGCTCAACCCCATGAAGGGTGCCGCTCCCGTGCCCCGTTGCGGCACGGAGACGGTGGAGCCGAGCTGCTGCTGAAAGCAGGAACGCTGCCTCGCCGCACGACGGCTCGAATACGTCGTCGCTGGCGTCCCGGATGGCCCACTCAACGATGTAGTTGCACAGTTCCGGTGGGGTGAAGAAAGCCCCTCTGGACTTCCGAAGCTCGGCGACTGTCGCTTCCGGTCCAGCGAGACTCACGATCGAATACTAGTCGGGCTGCCAGCGTAAGTGGTGGATTCTCGATGTGTCTGAGTAGGGAGCACAGGCGGCACCCTACGGCGAGGGTGTGACCACGACCCACCGCTAGCTCGCGCGCCGTCAGCGACCACGACGACGTGATCGACCGCCACGAGCCCGTACCGGCTGCACGTCGCAGCGATGGACCGGGAAGGTGCGATCCTCCGGTTCCGTGGCGCTGGGAGCGCCCCAGCGGCGATAGCGGACGAGAACGACGCCGGTCGCCCGGCACGCCTGGGACCCTGAGAGGATCGGCCGTGCCGAGAGGCGAGCTGCCTGCGCCCAGCCGACGGCGACGATGGCCGCGCCGACGAGGCAGTGCCGGTCGTCGAGGTAGAGCGCCAGCGTGATCTCCTCACGCTGATGTTGGAGCAGGTCGCGAGCGAGTTGCGCAGCCGCCGCAGGACCGTCGATCCGACAGGGAAGGTGCAGTGGCACCTCTGCCTCGGGATGAGAGGTAGGCGCTCCCAAGCGCACACGCCGGGCAGGTGATTGTCAACGGCCAGCGCGATCACGTGGAGCCGGTCGATCACATGGGTGACGGCCCGCAGCACCACGGTGTAGACGGCGGCGTAGGCGGAACTCATGTCGAGAGCGCCGTAGCGGATGCGCTGTTTCCAGGCAGCGGGCTGGGAGTCCATCCACCGAGCGACATCGGTGAAGTTCCGGCTGGGCAGGATCTCGATGATCTGGTGATTCGCCACGTCAGCGACGGTGGTGGCGTAGGTGCGCTGGGACCGGG
>JAKAWR010000003.1:83587-255701 GCA_021816935.1 Actinomycetes bacterium | reverse complement strand
AGGGGACCTTGCTTTCCTTCTCTGACGTGCGCATCATCGCGCTGCTCCTCGAGTTCGGCGCCGACTCGATGCCCAGCACCGAGTCCGTCACGCGGGAGCGGCGAGGCGCTCCTTCATCACATCAATGAGGGCAGTGCTGCCGCACGGTATGGACTGTCGGTCGGAGACATGGTGACGCTCAGCGATGTCGCGTCGTACCCGGGTGCGGTTTCCGGCGCCGGTGACGGGAGTAGTGTTCGCCCGGCTACTGCGGAATAGAGTTCCATGGCTTCAGGAACGGAAGTCCGCTTAACGTCGACACCTGGAATGTACAGTTGTTGCATGGAAGGACGTTCGCCGGCTGGGGCCCCTCCCATCAGGCGACGTGCATTCGGGCTGACCCTGCAATGGTGAGACGGTCGACTTCCACCTCGGCGTTCGGCGTGTCAAAGCGGGAGAGCCACGATGCCAGCGGCTTTTACCGCCGATTTGCGCCACCATACCTCTCGGCCGAGTCGAAGGTAGCAGACCACAGGGCGGTCGACAAGCTGATCGTCGGCGACGCTCGTCGCATGGACGAGATCTGCGACGCTTCAGTTGCCCTGGTTGTTACGTCACCGCCCTACTTCGCAGGTAAAGCATACGAGGAAGCGCTGGGTGAGGGCACCGTCCCGGCAACCTACCTGGAGTATCTCGACCTACTCCGAGATGTGTTCAGCGAGTGCGTCCGGACGCTGGAGCCGGGTGGTCGCATTGCGGTGAATGTGGCCAATCTCGGGCGCAGGCCTTATCGTTCCCTTTCGGCGGACGTGATAGGCATTCTCCAGGACGACCTGCGACTGTTGCTGCGAGGCGAGATTCTCTGGGTGAAGCAGCGCGGCTCTTCCGGCTCATGTGCGTGGGGCAGCTTCCAACGGCCAGGGAACCCCGTGCTGCGCGACTTGACGGAGCGTGTCGTCGTCGCCAGCAAGGGTCGATTCGATCGAGCGGTTCCTGCCAAGATCAGAGCGCGCCGAGGCCTACCTTCCGAGTCCTCGATGACGCGTGACGACTTCATGGAGAACACCCTCGACGTGTGGGAGATACCTGCCGAAAGTGCCACTCGAATCGGCCATCCAGCTCCGTTCCCGATCGAGCTTCCCGCTCGCCTTATTGAGCTGTATACCTATCGCGGCGACCTGATCCTCGATCCCTTCGTTGGCTCGGGAACCACAGCAGTCGCAGCGGTGCGAGCAGGACGAAATTTCGCGGGCTACGACCTCGATGAGTTGTACGTCAAGCTTGCCGAGGACCGGGTTGAGCAAGAGCGAGAGCGGCTAACTCGGGATTCGTCCAACACTCCTGTTCACGTCGCCGTGCCGGCCGTACCGACGCCTGCTTCGGAGGAAGAGGACTCCCAGTCGCGAGCCGTCCGGGAGGGAAGGGCCGCCAAGGCGATCGCGCGGTCAGTGATCGAAGAAGCAGGCTTCCACGACATTCAGAAAGACCAACGTCAATTGGGAGGGGTCGAAGTCAATTTCACTGGCCGGGACAACTTGGGCCGGTTGTGGTTCTTCGACGTGGCCGGGAGCTTTACCAGCCACCGAGCCGGGCTCAAGCGCGCTGACATACTCTGGAAGGCGCTTGGGAAGGCTGCCGTGCTGCAGCAAGTGGGCAATACGCCGTTCATTCTCTTGACAACGGATGCTCCGACGCGAGGTAGTGCGGGAGCAGAAGCCCTGGAGCAGGTGACTGGCCCCAAGAAACCCGTCTACGCGGTGATCGAGATGTTGGGGCAACCAGGGCTGGAGAAGCTGCAGAGATTATGCGAGGGGAATCGTCTCAGGTGAGCGTCTAGCCGGGCAACGCTGCAGTAGAACCGCCCTGGGTTTGATGGAGGCTCCAAACCTTGGAAAGGTTGGAAGTTAAACTCCAAACCTTAGAGACCGCCCGTGCGTGCCACGCGGATGCTCCCATGTGCGACGTCAACGACTGCCATCCGAGCGCGGGCAGGAAACGGGTACGGATCAGCGCCCCGTCCCTGAGCGCCCAGGACCCTTCTCCTACAAGGATAAACCCCAGGTCACATCACCCATATTCATGCCGCAAGACCCCCAAAACCGATGTCGGCCCTCCGAGCGATCGCTTGCCGGATCAACGGTATTGATGTGCCGGCGGGCATTTTCTCCGGAGAGGAACCTTGGGGGTAATATGGGGGCGTGGACACCTTGGAGATCATCAGGGAGATAGAGAGCGATCCCGCGTTGCGCGCCTCTCTGCGAGCGGTTCTCCTGGGCGACGAGATACTGGAGCTACCGGCGCTTGTCGCTGCCAACACGAGGGCGATTGCCGAACTCGCCGAAGCTCAGAAGCGAACGGATGCGACAGTGGGCAGGCTCGAGGCGACAGTGGGCAGGCTCGAGGCGACAGTGGGAAAGCTCGCAACGGCAGTGGGCAAACTCGAGGAAAACCTTGGCGAGATCGTCGAGGTGTCGTGCGCAGCCGTGCTGGGAGCAGTTGCGGAGATGAAGGGCTGGACCGCCATCGACGATCCCGGCCCCATCGACGTAGGAGAGGGCGAGGTGGACGTGCGAGGTAGGTTCTCGACTGAGGAAGGCGAGGTGGTCGTGCTCGCGGAGGCGAAGTCGCGGCTTCGAGGCAGTGACGTGAAGAAGTGGGCGAGCCGGGTGACCGACGAGACGTGGCGGGGAAGGCACCTCTACGAGGGCTACGACGGACAAGTGCTCGCCTATGTGTACGGCACGCTCGTCTACGCTGACGCGTACGCAGAAGCAAGGCGGGTTGGCATAGGGGTGATCGGTCCCGAAGGAGAACGGGAAGCAGCCGTAGCGCTGTGACCTACCCCGGCGGTTGAACTGGCCTAGTATCCGTTAGCCTACTGACCTTATATTCACCCGCTCTAGTGATGTATCATGCGGCGTGAGCGCTTGGAGCCTCCATAGACGGTTTGGCACCATCCGCCAACTGCCGTCTGGCAAGTTCCAAGTCCGCTACATAGATGTAGATGGCAGTCGTCTATAACCGGCATTTCAAGCCTGCGGTATTGAGAGCGGGGTTACCCGAGACAACTAGGTTTCACGATCTACGCCATACCGCTGCCTCTTTCATGATCGCAGCAAACGCTCACCCGCGGGCGATAATGGAGCGCCTGGGGCATTCCAGCGTCACGGTCACGCTAGGCACCTACGGGCACCTGCTGCCCAGCCTGGATGAGGAACTTACACGAAAGCTAAACGCACAGTGGACGAACGCCGATGGCAAGTCAGGCGCGTGCTAGGCACGCCTATCTCCCGTCTAATTACCACTACGGTATTTATGGCCTCTGACCTGCACATACGTGGAGCCTGGGGTGGGGATTGAACCCACGGCCTGCGCATTACGAGTGCGCTGCTCTACCACTGAGCTACCCAGGCATGCACTTCACATGATATTGGATCCGGCCCGGTGCCGTCGACAGTGCTGCGAGAGCGGGTGGCCGGCGCGCCGGAGCGGCCCGTGCCGGCACTCGCGGGACGTACTCGAACTCCGGAGCCTGCGGCATCGTGGTGATGGGTCGTGGCAAGAAGCGCGGCCCCTGCTGGTACGATGCCTATTGTGGCAGGACGATCAGTTTCGCGGCCGCCGGTCCGCTTGCAGCGCAGTTCAGGTGAGGTCGGCAAAGCGGCAGCACGAAGAGCTGTCTCCGTTCGGCTCCCCGAGAGGACTGCCGAGCCCGAAAGCGTAGTGGCCCACCTGGGGCCAACCAACTCGGGAAAGACGTACGAGGCCCTGGCTTTTCTTGCGGGTCAGGGAGAGGGGGTCTACGCGGCACCGCTCCGGATGCTCGCGGCCGAGGCGCACCAGCGTCTCTCCGGGATGGCCGGTGATCACAAGGTCGGGCTTCTGACCGGTCAGGAGCGGATCAACGACGGAGCACCCATCATGTGCTGCACGGCTGAGATGGCTCCGGCTTCGGGTGACACGCTCGTGCTCGACGAAGTGCACTGGGCTGCGGACCTGGAGCGGGGCTCGTCATGGTCGTGGCTCATGGCGGCGGGTAATTTCGCGCATATCCGGCTGGTGGGGGCTGATGATGCTCGGCCGCTCGTGGCCACCGCATTCCCCAAAGCCGAGATCGTCTCCAACGAGCGCCTCTGCCCGCTGACGTGGGCGGGGGAGGTGAGGATGCCGGACCTCGCTCCGGGCACGGTCGTTGTCGCTTTCTCCAGGAAGGCTGTGATCTCCCTGGCAAGGGACCTGGAGGCGTTTTTCCCGAAGAAGGTTACGATCCTTTACGGTGCGCTCCCCCCGGTGGCCCGCCGTGCCCAGATCGGAAGGTTCCTTGACGGGGGCGCTCATGTTATGGTGGCCACGGATGTGATTGGGCACGGAATCAACATGCCTTGTGCGACGATTGTGTTCGCCGAGACGTCCAAGTTCGACGGCACCCGGCGCCGCGACCTCCTACCCTGGGAGATCGCTCAGATAGCGGGGCGGGCAGGCCGTTACGGTCATGTTGACGAAGGCTATGTACGTATCCTGGCCGGAGTTGCTGGGTTCGATCCAGATCCTGAGCTCGTGGCTGAGTCGCTGAGACCAATGGTAGAAGTTGCAGATGGTGTCCTCGGGTGGCAGCGTGTCGAGCGCGGGGTGATCGGTCCGAGGCTGGGCGATCTTGCCATTGGCGGGGCAAAGGAAATCGCAGACGCAATCGAAGCATGGCACGCAAAGGCGGGGCCGGCGCTGAAGAAGATGTCCTGGCTGGAGCCAGAACCCATCGCCCCGTACCTTGCACGCCTGGACCTGCTTTCTGAAGAGGTGAATCTTTCCCGAGTATCGAAGGATGACGCGTGGGGTTGGTGCCATGGCCCGATCGACGCTGACGATCCCGTGGACGGGCATGTGGCGCGGCTGCTTGCGCCGTTTCTCGACACCGGTGCCGGTTCCAGCCCGAGGGACAGGACCGATTCAGGTGACAGCCCGAGGGGTAGTACCGACGGCAGTGCCGGGCTGAGATTGGGAAACGCTGGCCGCAATCGGCGCAGGACCGGGCCGGGAGGCGCTGCCGCTCCGGCCGTCGGTGCCGCCTTGCGGAGCGGTCGCGTGTGGGATGCTCACCCGGAACCCGGTCTCGAATCCTGGCTTGCATTGCGTGACACCTCGCGAATCAGATCATTACAACGGGCAGAGCAGCTCGCAAGGGTGGCGTCCATGCTCCGGTGGTTCGCCCTCGCCTTTCCGCGGCGCACACCCGTGGCCTACGATGAGGCGGCCGAATTGGAGGAGGCGGCATCGGCAAGAGTGGGGGAGTTGCTGGCGGTGGAGATCCCCCGCTCCCGGTTCGGCAGGTGCCGCTCATGCGGCGGGCCGTGTGCTCCATGGGCGCCGCGATGCGATGGGTGCAGTAGCGCAGGGTCACGTCGCAGGGCAAAGCGCTACCGGCGCTGAGACCCAGAAACGCCCAGGAGTCTCAGTAGACAGGGATGTCGGGCGATGAAATCTAGCGTCGCAGGGCAAAGCGCCACCGGCGCTCGGACCGGTTGGGTGCGGGCCGTTCGCGTTGCCCTGTGGCGATATGTGCGCTCGTGGTGTCGCCAAGCAGCCTGCCGCTGGCGCAGGGCGTACCGCCGCTGTCCCAAGTGCGCCGCGGCTATCCTATGGAGCCCCACCTGTGTCGCCGGCCCTTCCACCCTCGGCTGGAGCTTCGGTACCTGCTTCGTCTTCGTTGGCTGGCCAGGCGGCCGCCTCGGGTGCCTGTATCGCGCGTGCAGTTCTGTCAACCGGTGATGGTTCCGGAAGCCTATCCTGGTCGTTGCTGGAGGCCATGGCGAGCTTGGCGAACTGGCGGCCCTGCGGGAGCAGGCGGGTCTGGAGTGATCCCACTGCCTTGTTGTAGGCGTCGGTTGCGCTGTCGAGGCCCTTCCCCACCCTTGCGAGGTGCTCGAGAAAAGTAACGAGCCGGTCGTAAAGATCCCTTCCACGCTGCTGGATCTCCTGGGCGGACTCGGCGATCTTCTCTTGCTGCCAGCCGTAGCCGACAGCCCTAAGGAGGGCGATCAGGGTAACCGGCGTGGCGAGGAGAACCCGGTTCGACAGCGCGTACTCGAAAATCTCGGGATCGGCCTCGAACGCGCTGCCGAGCAGGGATTCGCTCGGTATGAAGGCCACAACGAACTCGGGGGCGGATGCAAACTGGTCCCAGTACGCCTTCTTGGCAAGGCCGGAAATGTGAGTGCGAAGCTGCCTCCCGTGCTGGGCGAGCGCCTCCTTCCTGAGGGCTTCGTCGGGTGCTTCCAGCATGTCCAGGTAGGCGATGAGGGGTACCTTGGCGTCGACCACGACGTCTTTCGCTCCGGGCAGATGTATGACAACGTCGGGCCGCGACTGGGTACCATCTCCTCCTGATACTGTCACCTGCTCGTCGAAGTCGCAATGCTCGACCAGGCCGGCCAGCTCTACTGTGCGGCGAAGTTGGAGCTCGCCCCACCGCCCCCGTGCCACCGGCGTTCGCAAGGCGGTGACGAGCCTGCCGGTCTCCGACTGCAGGGTGCGTTCGGAATCGAGGAGGTGCCTGATTTGCTCGGAGAGACCCTCATATGCACCTGCCCGGCTCTTCTCCAGCTGCTGGACCTGGGTGCGGACGTTCTCCAGCTCCTTACCGAGAGCCTCCACCACGGTACCGATCTTCTGTTCGGAAGACTCCAGACGGCCGCTGACCTTCTCCTGGCTCTGGTTGAACCTGAGCTCCGCCGTCTGGAGGAGCTGTGTACCGGCAGCGTCTAGCGCCTCTCTCGAGAGCTCCGAGAACTGACCCTTCATCTGAGCCAGCTGCTCTTGCAGGTGAGCCTCGGTGGCCTGCTGCGATCCGGCACGTTCGGCGGCGATGCGTCGCTCTCCGTCCAACTCGATCAGGGCAGTCTGCAGTTGCAGCTTGGTGTCGGCCAGGTTGGCGCGCAATGGGTCGGCCTGTTCAGCGGCCCGTTGAGCCGCGAACAGGAACCCGATTACAACTCCCAATGCCATGCCGGCGAGGATGCCGATGATCAGCCCTGCAGCCATATCCTTACCTAACTCGAGTGCCATTACCTGTCCCGATGTGTCAGCACTCAGGATATCAAGAGGGTGTATACCGTTCAGCAGGTCCGGTCCCCCGGCCGCCGGCCCCCGGCCCCCGGCCCCCGGTCCCCGGTCCCCGGCCCCCGGTCCCCGGCCCCCGGTCCCCGGTCCCCGGTCCCCGGTCCCCGGTCCCCGGTCCCCGGTCCCCGGTCCCCGGTCCCCGGTCCCCGGTCCCCGGTCCCCGGTCCCCGGTCCCCGGTCCCCGGTCCCCGGTCCCCGGTCAGAGATCCACGTGCCAGGCCATTTTCGCCTCCCCCACGCTCGCGCGGGCGAGGCGATCGTCGCCTGCTTGGTAGAGGTGTACCCCATCGGGGTTACGGGCGAGCACTTCGTTGCCCGATGCATCTGGAAGGTAGGCGCTGTAGGCGCCCGATGTGTTCGTGAAGAGCTTCCAGCTCGACATGTAGGTCACTCCGGGATGGATGGCAGCCTGGCTGCGGAAGATCGAGTTCAACGTTCGCATGTCCGACGACAGCGTTCCGCTTGCCATTATGGGCATGCCCACCCAGAGCACATGGGCTCCCGCGGCAGTCGCCTCTTTCATCACGGTTCCGACCCGGGTCGCGTACGCGGCCTTCCAGGACGGCGTCCCGAAGCTGAAGATCCGGCCATTCTGGAAGAACGACTGGGCGTCGTTGCCGCCGAGAAAGACGATGACGATCTGGGGATGGTACTGGGCCAGCAGGACGCTCAGCTCGGCAGGCCAGTTGTAGTAGTCGGGCCGGGCAAGCCCGGTGTCCCCGACAGCTTTCTGCAGGACGTGTACATAGGGGTTGGTGATCACGTCGGCCAGGCCGAACCCGAGGTCCTCGCCAAGCGAGTCCCCCATCTCGAGAACGGTGATCGGGTGTGCCGCGCTCGGGCCTGCTATGGGAGGCGGCCAGACCTGCGGGGTCGTGCTTGCGGGTGTGCTTTCCGGCGAGAGCGTATGCTTCCCACCTCGCTCAACGCCGCCTTTCCCTCCTCGCGTGCCGTTGCCGGCTCGTTCCGGAGCGGTGGGATGGATCGTGGGCGGGGTCGCCACGATGCTGCCGGCTGATCCGCCGACCGTGCCGCTCCGGCCGAGGAGGCCATCTGCGGTATTGACGATACCCGAGAGATGGAACGTCCGGTCGAAGGCGGCAATCGGGTACAATATCGCCATCGCTACGCTGCGCCGGGTACCGAACGGCGAGGCGTCGGCCGCTCGGTAGAGCTGCTGTGCATCGAGCAGCAGCCACAAGCCGAAGCAAATGAGCCCGACAAGCAGGATCCGGCGCGGATTGGCTGTGGTGGAGTGCCGGTTCCCGTTTGCTGTATTTTCGTCTGCGAGGCCGGTCATGGGCGACCCCGGTGCTGTTGGCCCGCCCCCGCCACTACGCCCGCCCCCGCTGCCGCCCCCCCGCCCCCGCCGTCACCACGGTGATCGTGATCCTGCCTGTAGCGTCGCATCAAACCCACCCTCAGAACCGGTAGTAGATGAACGGAGCGACCCCGGCAGGCCCGAGGGTCGTGATGACGAGGAGCGCTCCGGCGAGGACGGCTCCCTGCGCGGCGATGCCGAGCCGGGCGAAAGCCTGGCGCGCCAGCTCGGGGAACTGTGCCGGTATGTACTGGATGGCGATGCCAGCAATAACGGCGGCTACGACCGGCAATCGGAACATTGGCGACGGTCCCCAAGCCGTTGCGAGGCGGCCGAGCATCGTGGCCGCGGCCGAGAACGACTGGGCCCGGAAGAAAACCCACCCCAGGCAGACGAGTTGGAAGGTGGCGAACTGCTGCCAGGCCACGCTCAATGGTCCTTCACGCTGGACGGGCACGCCTCTTGCCTGCCGACGGGCCCGTTTCCAGTGCCCGGCCGCCTGCCCGACTCCGTGCAGAGCTCCCCACGCCACGAAGGTCCACGCGGCACCGTGCCAAAGGCCCCCGAGCACCATCGTGATGATGATGTTCCTGTACAGCTCGCGCCTCGATCCGCGGTTACCGCCGAGCGGGATGTAGAGGTAGTCACGCAGCCAGAACGAGAGTGTCATGTTCCAGCGGCGCCAGAAGTCCTGCAGTGATCTCGCGGTGTAGGGCAGGTCGAAGTTCTGCGGGAACCGGAACCCGAGAAGCATCGCCACGCCGATCGCTATGTCGGTGTAGCCGCTGAAGTCGCAGTAGATCTGCACTGCGTAACCGTAGACGGCGAGCAGGATTTCGGGCGCGGAATGGTGGCCCGGGTTTGCGAAGACGGGATCCACGATTGCCGAGGACACGTAGCTCGATATGACCACCTTCTTGAAAAGCCCGGCGAAGATAAGGTACGCAGCCTTCGGAATGTCGATGCTGTTCGGGTCGCGCTCGTGAGCTCGGGAAATCTGTGGCAGCAGCTCCGATCCCCGCACGATGGGGCCTGCGGCGATGTGGGGGAAGAACGCCTGGAACGCCACGACATCGAGCCACGGCGAAGGTTCGAGACGGCGGCGGTAGATATCGATGACGTAGGAGAGGCCCATGAAGGTGAAGAAGGAGACCCCGACGGGCAGGGTCACCTGCAGGAGCGGCAGGAGCCTCCCGAGCCCGAGTACGTGAAGGGCGTTGTCGACGTTTACGGCGAGGAAACCGTAGTACTTGAACCAGCCGAGCAGGCCCAGCTCGCCGGCGATCGAGGCGGCCAGCACGGCGTTGCGGACGCGCTTACTCGTAGTACGATGTAACAGCCGGCCGCCTGCGATCGTTATCGCTGTGTTGGCCATGAGAAGCAGGACGAAACGCCAATCCCACCAACCGTAGAAGACGTAGCTGGCGAGGATCATGAATACCTTCCAGGGGGTCCGGAATGGTGCCAACGCCCAGTTGAGCACGAAGACTATCCCGAAGAAGATCGCGAAGTCGATTGTCGGGAAGAGCACTCCGGGCGGTCACCTTGCCGTGTTAGTACGGGATAACGGGATCCTGGTCAAGTCCGGCAGGCCGTCAGAGGCCGAGGGCCCTGGCAATCGCCGTGGCGCCGGGCGAGTTACACACGGCAGCGGGTTGTTCGCCGGTGACGATGCAGATGGCAGCGGTGAACGCGTTGGCGGTGCCGAAGCGGCTCAGTGCCATGATGAGAGGCTAACGCGTGGCGGTACACAACGGCCAGTCCTCGGCTCCCAGGTAGAAGACCTCGGGAAGCGGGCCTGGCACCAGGGAAAGCGGTGGAGTGCCGGCGGGGATGCTCCGCCGGCAGTGCGATCAGCCGGCAGGCTTCGGATGCGACGGTCCTGCGTCGAGCTTGTCGGAAATACTCGCTACGTGACGGTGGATCTCGTCGAGGAGGTCGGTGTTCCTCTTCACCTGTTCGGTGAGCGTCGTGTTCTCCTGGATGAGCAGCTTGATGTCGTCGGTGTTCTTCTCGGTGTGAAGGGCCACTTCGGAGGAGATGGCATCAGCCCGCTTGGCGGCGATGAGAAGTGCCGCGGCCTGGACACCGGCAAGCATCGAAAGGAAAAGATTCAGGAGGATGTACGGGTAGGGGTCGAAGGCCTTGTGATGGAGTACGTGCTGAAGTATGAGCGTGTTGATCACGGCCCACGCAATCATCACCGCGAAAAAGGAGAATACAAAGGGCCAGGATCCCATCACGTTGCGCATCCGGTCAGCCGCGCGCTCGCCGATTGTCAGCTCGTTGCCGGACCGTACCCCGGGATGCTTGTGCCAAAGGCTCTTCCAGCCGGGTGGTGCCATTCGCACAGTGTTGCATAAATGGGGCCGCGGTTGCGGGATTTCGCCCCGAACGCGCCAAGCCCCCGTTACCCCCCTCGTCTTGCGCCCAGACCTGCTACAGGTGGAGAATGGGTACGGTGGCGACTTATCCCGAGATATCCCGGCTGGGCGAGGAGGAGAGAATCCTCAAGGAAGCGGCTCACCGTTTCGCGGAAGAGATCGTGAGGCCAGCTGCACGAGTCCTCGACCGCATGGCCCCCGCAGGCCGCGCCGAACCAGGATCGCCCTATTTCGGCGTAATAGAGCGCTTTCACGAGCTGGGCTACCACCAGCTGATCGGGCCGCCCGAGCCGTCCGGGTCATCCGAATTACCAGGCCCCTCCGAACCACCCGGCCCGTCAGCTGTAGCGCAGTCGATCCTTCTCGAAGAGCTTGGCTGGGGGAGCCTCGGCCTTGCGACCGCACTGGCCGTGGGCGCTCTGCCGTTCATCCTCGTTGCGAAGTTCGCCGTGCCCAGCCTGAAGGAGTCGGTCATGCCCCGCTGGCTGGCGGGTGGAGCGCCGAGCGGCGGCGTGTCGTTTCACGGTTGCTGGGGCGCTACGGAGCCGGACCACGGGAGCGACGGGATTGCATGGCTTCGCGACCGTTCCATGGGCGATCCGGGTCACCAGCAGGTCGTGGCTGAACCGGTCGGCGACGGCTGGATCCTTACCGGCCAGAAATCCCCATGGTTGAGCTCCGCGCCGACGGCCACCCACTGTGCGCTGCATGCGCAGCTTGCCGGCGGTACGCGCTTCGAGGACGGTATGCTCTTCTTTGTGCCGCTCGATCTGCCGGGCGTGCGACGGGGGCCGCCGATCGACATGCTCGGTGCCCGGGACGATCCGCAGGGCGCGCTCTTTTTCGATGGCGTTCATGTGCCGGGTGACCATGTTCTCGTGCCGGCCGGACCCTTCTATCCCGTCTTCGTCGATCAGCTTCTCTGCGCGACCAGCGTCTCGGTGGCGAGTATCGCCGTCGGCGTGGCTCGGGCGGCGTTCGAGGAGGCGCTCGCGTATGCTCGCACCCGCATCCAGGGCGGAACGGTCATCGCGAACCACAAGAACGTCCAGCTGACGCTCTACTCGATGTTCGAGAAAGTGGAGACGGCGCGCGCGTATGCCCGCCAGGCAATCACGCATGTTCGTGCCAACGCCGCAACCGGCGTTCCCCTTGCTTCGCCCCGCCATACGAGGGCCGCACAGGTCTATGCCAAGCGGATCGCATACGAGGTGGCGCATGATGCGGTGCAGATCTGCGGTGCCTATGGTCTGAGCGGAGAGTCGCTGACGGAGAAGCTTTTCCGGGATGCTCGCAGCCTGCTCATCGAGGACGGAACGCTCGAGGTGCTGAGCCTCGACGCGGCCCGCGACCTCGTAGACAACTACGAGAAGGAGACCTACAATCCACAGGGCGTCATGGCGGCACAGGAGGTGAAGCGACAATGAACGACGAGACGAGAGGGATGCCGATCGATGCACCGCTCTACGATATAGACCCCGTTCGTGGGGTCGAATACTGGAACTGCAGAGCGCTGACCGCTGTTTTCACGGTCACTGGCGAGGTGACGCGGCTCATCCCGGAAGGGCTCGGGCCTGCGAGTCCGGAGCCGATCGGTATGGTCATGATCGCCGAGTACGGGGGCTCGACCATCGGGCGCTACGCGGAGCTCACCACGTTCGTCCAGGTGATTGCGGATGATGGCCGCGTCGGCATGTACATTCCCTACATTTACGTGACCGGTGATGCGGCGATGGCGGCGGGGCGCGAGGTCCTGGGGGCACCGAAGAAGCTTGCTGCGATAGAGCTGGCAGACGCCTACGACGTGGTACAGGGGACGATTGAGCGACCTGCGGGCAAGCGCCTTGCGACGTTGACGGTGAAACCTTCTGCGCGCCTTGATCCGGCGGTCGTGCAGGCGGTGCTTGCTCCCGGGACCCCCTTCTTCTCGCTACGCCATATCCCCGCACCTCCCGGAGGGATGCTTGTCCACGAGCTGGTCGAGTGGTCCAGCGAGATCGCTCTGCATCGCGACGGTGCCGGCGACGAGCTCATCTTTACGGGTCCGGGGTCGCTCACCTACGACTCGCCGTCGGAGATCGACCCGATACACCGGCTTGGCGTGGGGACGATGATCGCGTCAACGTACATGGAGTTCGACATGCGCTTGGCGGGTGGCAAGGTGGTCCGTTCGGAGAGCCGCGTGCAGACCGGGGAGTCGATCGGCGTGCAGTCTTATTCAGCGCCGTCCTCGGCTCCTACGCCAACTTCCGCGTCGCCCGCTCCATCTCCCACTGTTCCGCATCTCATGCCGCCCTCGTCGCCTCCGGCCCCACCACCGGCGTTCGGATCCTTTGCAGACACCGGTGGCCCCTCGGGGACCGATCTCCAGCTATGACGGGTCGCCGGGGCCGGCCGCGGTCGGGCACGGACCGCCTCGCAGGGAAGGTGGCGGTAGTTACCGGAGCGGGTTCGGGGATCGGTAGGGCCACCGCGCTGCTCCTCGCACGGGAGGGGGCCAGGGTCCACGTCGTCGACATAGATGGGCAGCGCTGTGAGGACGTCGTGGCGGGCATCCGCCGGGACAACGGTACCGCGTCTGCCCACGTTCTCGACTGTTCCGACGCCGACGCCGTGGAAGCGCTCGCAACCGGGATCCTGTCAGAGGAAGGCAGGGTAGATGTGGTGCATCTCAACGCGGGCATTGGCCATGCAGGCCGGATCGAGGACATCACCATGGAGCAGTGGCGCCGGGTGCTGGACGTGAACCTGTGGGGGGTCGTCGCAGGCGTGCATGCGTTCGTACCGGGCATGCTTGAACGGGGGACCGGCCATGTCGTCATCACTGCGTCGGGCCTGGGGCTCGTGCCGCTTGCGGGGTTGGCGCCCTACACCACGACCAAGTTCGCGCTCGTGGGGATGGCCGAGGCTCTCGATGTCGAGTTGCGGAAACGAGGCGTGCGGGTGACCGCGGTCTGTCCCGGAGTGGTCGACACCGGCATAGTCGCGGCGTCGGTGTTCAGCGGCCACGCCGAAGCGGTTCATTCCCGGGCCGGGAGGTTCTTCTCTCGCAGGGGAGCGGCACCCGAGCGGGTCGCAGCGGACGTTCTCTCCGCTCTGAGGCGCCCTAGATCGATCGTCGTCTCGATCCCCATGCACGTCGTCCCGGTGTGGGTGCTTCACAGGATCTCTCCGCGAGCGTATCTTGCCCTTGCCTCCCGGGTGGTGTCCCGGATAGCCCCGTTCGGATCGCACGCCGGATAGCCCCGTCCGGGCAGCTCTAAACGGAGAGCCCTTCCCGGTTAGCCGAGCGCCTGCGAGAGGCACCGTGTAGAGTCCGTTGCATGGCAGGAGGACCGCGGCGCATCGCGGCGGTGACGGTCGCTGTGGCGGTGATCCCGGCGGCGGGCGAGCGGTCCCTGTGCCGCCCGCCGCGGCGCTCTCTTCGAGGCGTCGAGTAGCTCGATGCTCCGTTACTGAAACGGAGACATCGTCAGGTCGGGCCCTCCTCGTCGGAACCGGGAAAGTCGTATTAGCCGGGACGGCTCATGCACCCGACGGCGATCCCGCCTTGCCCGGTGGGAGCGGATTGACTTTTCCACTTGGAAGGGGTGGTGCCGCGGACGCTACAATCGTGCCGGCGTAGCGACGGCCGGGTGAATGCGGCCACTGGCGCGCCCACATCTGTTGGGTCGCCATTGCCTGCGACGCCCGCGCCGCCCGAGAACGAGGCATGAGGATTGTATACCGGAGTGGTTAGGCACCAGTGAAGGATGCGTTGTCGATGATGGCGCTGGCGGACGTGTCACGCGTGGCGCGCCGCACCGCGCTCGGCGCCATTACGGTTGGTGCCGCCGGGTTGCTCGTGCTTTCCCTTATGGGTTGGGTGTGGGCAGGGGCCGGGGGCTGCTTGGGGATGCTTGTCGGTGTCGTCAACCTGAGGATGACCATGCGCTCGGCGGGGAAGGGGGCGGCGCTTGCCACGGAGATACGACATGGCAGGTCGCCGGACGAGGTCGACGGTACTGGCGGGGACGCCGCCGAGGGGACCGGCGGGAGCAACGGGAACGGTGCCAGCGGGAGAGCGCGCGAGATGTGGGGTGAGAGCGCCACGGTTGGTGGCAGCGATGCAGGTGGCGGCGATGGCGACGCCGACGAAGACGACGATAGGGCGACCGGTGGGATCTGGAGATCGGTGTGGCCCTCCGGGCAGGGCCACAGGATGCCGCTCGGCACATTCGGCCGCCTCGGGGCCGTCACGGCCATCGGGGTTGGCCTCCTCCTTCTTGAACCACCGCTCGGTGCCGGGGTCCTCGCCGGAGTGGCTTTGTTCGAGCTGATGTTTGTTGCTAACCTCTTCGTCGTGCTCATCAGAGAGTTGAAGGCCCAGGGAGATCCGGCGTGATGTTCGCGGGGCTCGCGGCCGGTCGCGCGTTCGGCTCCATCCTTGCGGTCGACATCGAAGTGGGTCAGCACGTCGTCAGGAGGATCGGGGGCATCGCGCTCAACCTGGATACCCTGTGGGCAACCGGGATCGCAATTGCAGTGGTCCTAACGCTCGGCTTCGTTCTCCGAGCGCGGGTTACGAGTGGCGTGCCGGGGCGGATCCAGGTGTTCTGGGAGGCGCTCGTCGATCAGACGCGGGGTCAGGTGGAGGGATCGGTCGGGTCCAGAGGCGCTGCCATTGTGCCGCTGGCCATCTGCCTGTTCCTGCTTATCTTGATAGAGAACTGGGTTGACGTATTGCCGAACGTAGTGAAGCCCGATATCTTTGTCGCCCCTACCGCAGACGTCGACACGACGTTCGCCTATGCCCTTGTGGTCATTATCCTGGTCCACATAGCCTCGGTCAGGGCAAGGGGCGTAAAGGGCTACGTTTCGCACTACTTCAAGCCGTACAAGGCGCTCTTCCCGATCAACCTGATAGAGGAGATAGCGAAGCTCTTCACCCTCCCCCTCCGTCTCTTCGGGAACATGTTCGCAGGTGGGCTGATGCTGACGCTCATCGGCGCTCTCCCGCTCTTCTTCCTGCCGCTGTCGGTTCCCGTGGCGACCGCCTGGAAAGTCTTCGACATGGGCATCGGCATAATCCAGGCGTTCATTTTCGCCCTGCTCACCATCCTCTACTTTGGGATGGCAATGGAGGCCGGTCACTGAGCGGGAATTTGCACGCGTAGCGGGCTCGGGCATATATTACTTACGCACGTTGGAGGTGAGATGGTCCGGCGAACCGTCGAGAGGAAGAACAGCGGCGTAGCCACGATTCGTTGGTGTCCGGCGGCTCGATGGTCCGGGGAACCTTCGAGCGGGTAAAGGAATGGCGAAGCGTGGCCGAGGAGGGCGGCGGCATACCCCGCCACCAGGTAGGTTTATCGGACCAAGAACAGAAGCGGAACCCGTACCCGCTGATGTTCCCAGGAAAAGGAGTGACTGATGGCTGCGACAAGCGGTAGCGAGGCCGAGGCGATCAAGCTGGCCGGAGCAATGATAGGAGGTGGACTTGCTCTCGGCGGTGGCGCCATCGGGGCCGCAATCGGTGACGGTCTCGCGGGCAGCCAGACGATCGCCGGAGTGGCCCGCCAGCCTGAGGCGCAGGGCAGGCTCTTCACGATTATGTTCCTGACGGTGGGTTTGGTGGAGGCGATGTACTTCATCAATCTTGCTTTCATGGCGCTGTTCGTTTTCTCCCTTTACAAGAAGTGATACGGCCTCGAGGCGCCTGAGATGGAGCTCCTTGCTTCCAACCTGCTCGTTCCGAATGCGACGCTGATCGTACAGGTCCTGGCGTTCCTCCTGACGCTGGGGGTCTTGGCAAAGTGGATACTCCCCCCGCTCGATCGCGCGGTCAAGAAGCGCCAGGCTCAGATCGAGTCTTCGCTGAACGTTGCCGACGAGGCCAAGCGCGAAGCGGAGGAGACTCGCCGCCTGCGTGACGGCATACTCGATGAGGCGAGGCGCGAGGCGCGTGAGCTGGCCATCCAGGCAAGCCGTACCGCCGAGCAGCTCAAAGCAAGCGGGGAACGGCGCGGCCAGGAGGAGTTCGAGAGGATCGTGGCCAACGCCCAGACCGAGATTGCCCGGGAACGCGCAAGGCTGACCGAGGAGCTCTCGGGGCGCGTCGGCGAGCTGGCGATGTCGCTGGCTGCGAGGGTAGTTGCCCGAGAGGTCGATCCGGCTCTGCACCAGGATCTCGTGGCCGAAGCCGTCGAGGCCTTCCGTGCCCGCTCTTCGTCCGGGGCGCAGACGCCGGCCACGAGCTCCAGCTCCAGTTGACACCGGCTGCGATGAGCGACGATGGCTACCTTCCGATGACGACCAAGCAGTATGGACCGGTTGCATGGCCGCGTTCGGGCAACGGGAGCACCAGGCAAGACGGGCAGCGGGAGGCCCCCCGAGCGTACCCGCTGGGGGAGGCTTCTTGAAGGCGGCCACCAGGGGATACGCCCACGCCGTCCTGGAGGACGCTGCCGGTCGCCAAGCGGTTGTGACACTGGCCTCCGATCTTCGCTCCGCAGTGGACGCCGTGGCTGTCAATGCCCGGCTCGCCCGCGTGATGACCGACCAGGGGACCTCAGCACCCGCGCGAGCGGCAATCCTTTCGGATGTGCTGTCCGGGAAGATTGACGGTGATGCGTTGGCGATCCTGACGCGGGCCGTGGTAAAGGAACCGGCAGCCAGCGTGGCGCAGGCGTGGACCGCTCTGGCGGGCGAGTGCGACTGGATCGCGGGGCTGGTGGATGGTCGCGACAGCGAGGGAGTCATGGCAGCGTTGGCCGAAGCGGAGGAGTCACGGTTATCGAGGTCCGAGGGGCTGAACTATCTTTCGGGTTATTGCGACGGGATACTGGATCGCCTGTCCGATACCTCGGCGCTCTCCGAGATAGAGGATCAGCTGTTTCGTTTCGGCCGTATCCTGGCGTCTTCGGGGAAGCTTCACTCGGCGCTTGCAGACGTGTCGGTGCCGCTCTGGGCACGCCGCAAACTGGTTCACGGGCTACTGGAGGGCAAGGCTCTGCCGGCAGTTATCCGAATCGCGACCCACAGCCTCTCCGTAAAGGCGCGGGACCTTGCCGGCCTCCTGGAGTGGCTTGCCGAGGTGGTGGCCACCGCACGGGGCTGGCGTGTGGCGAAGGTCGTGTCGGGTATGGAGCTGGCGCCGGGGGCGAGGGGTGGCTTGAGCGAGGTGCTTGCGAGTATTGCCGGTAAACCGGTGGAACTCCAGGTTACCGTGGACCCGGAACTGCTTGGCGGGGTGACCGTGAGCATCGGCGATCTGCTCGTGGACGGGAGCGCGCGCCATCGCCTGGAGATGCTCGGAGAGCGGCTGATGGGCAAGGAGGCGGCCTACCGGGTGATCCGGAGCGGGGTGCCGGGCGGGACGGACCACTGAAAGGAGTGACCAGATGGCAGATCTATTGATTGACGCCAAGGAGATCGAGGATGCCCTGCGCAGGCATCTGGAGGGAGAGTTGCCCGCCGCTTCGGTGGAGGAGGTCGGCAGGGTTGTAGAGGTCGGTGACGGGGTCGCCCGGATATCCGGGCTCCCGGGGGCAATGGTGAACGAACTTCTCGAGTTCGAGGATGGCACCCAGGGGCTCGCTTTGAACCTCGAAGAGGGGCTCATCGGAGCGGTCATCCTCGGCAGCGACTCCGGGCTCGAAGAGGATCAGATTGTCAGATCGACGGGCCGGATCCTGGCGGTTCCTGTGGGCGACGAGCTTCTCGGTCGCGTGGTCAACGCACTTGGCGAGCCCATTGACGGCGCCGGAGCGCTTGCAGGCGTCACGCAGCGCAGGATGGAGGTCCAGGCACCGGGAGTCGTACATCGCCAGCCGGTGTCGGTCCCGCTCCAGACCGGGATCAAGGCGATCGACTCGATGACGCCGATAGGGCGCGGCCAGCGCGAGCTTATTATCGGCGACCGCAAGACCGGGAAGACGACGGTTGCTGTGGACACGATTATCAACCAGCGCGGCCAGGGAGTGAAGTGCATCTACGTTGCGATCGGCCAGAAGGGCTCCTCTGTAGCGCAGACCGTTGCGATACTGAAGGAGGCCGGCGCGATGGACTACACCGTCGTGGTGTCCGCTCCGGCGTCGGACGCGGCCCCGTTCAAGTACCTCGCCCCCTACGCCGGCTGTGCAATGGGCCAGCACTGGATGGAGGCCGGAGAGGACGCCCTCATCATCTATGACGACCTCTCGAAACAGGCCGAGGCCTACAGGCAGCTCTCCCTACTCCTCAGGCGCCCGCCGGGCCGCGAGGCGTACCCGGGTGATGTTTTCTACCTCCACTCGAGGTTACTGGAGCGAGCCGCACGGCTCTCCGACGCGATGGGCGGGGGATCGTTGACCGCGTTGCCGATCATCGAGACGAAAGCCGGCGACGTCTCAGCGTATATACCCACGAACGTGATCTCGATTACCGACGGCCAGGTCTACCTGGAGTCGGAGCTGTTTTACGCTGGCGTGCGCCCGGCCATGAACGTCGGCATCTCAGTCTCCAGGGTAGGTGGCAACGCGCAGATCAAGGCGATGAAAGCGACGGCCGGTACGCTCAAGATCAACCTCGCGCAGTTCAGGGAGCTGGAGGCCTTCGCTACCTTCGGGGCGGACCTCGACAAGGTATCGCAGGCGCAGCTCGAGCGTGGTTACCGGCTCACCGAGCTGCTCAAGCAGTCTCAGCACGCCCCGATGCCGGTTGAAGAGCAGGTCGTGGTGGTGTACGCGGGTACGAACGGGTATGTGGACTCGATACCCGTTTCGGACGTGAGGCGGTTCGAGCAGGAGCTGCTCGCCTACCTCCGGGCGAGCCGTCCCGAGGTGCTTGCCCAGATCAGGGAGAACGGTACGCTGCCCGATGAGGTGAAGCTCGTCGAGGCGCTCGAGAGCTTCAAGGCGAGCTTCAAGGCGGAGGCTTGAGGCGGTTGGCTGAGGCTCTGCGGGCGAGTCCGGCGTTGATGCGGTCGACGCGAGAGGGGCGGCGGTAGATGCCCGGCGCCCAGGAAAGGATCCTGCGCCGGCGTATCAAGAGCGTGCAGGCCACGATGAAAATCACGCGGGCGATGGAGCTGATCGCGGCGTCGAGGATCATGAAGGCCCAAGCTCGCCTGAAAGCGTCCGCTCCGTACGAGTCGGCACTGGAGAGCGCTCTCGCCGGCGTGCTGCACGAGGCCGGCCGGGACGGGGCGCGCTTTACGGAAGTCTCCGGCGACGGGCCTACGGGGCTGTGCGTGATGGTTGCCGACCGGGGTCTATGCGGCGGCTACAACATGTCGGTGCTCAGGGCGGCAACCGGGCAATTGAAGCGTCTCGCAGGGCCGGGAGAGGAGAGTGCCGAAGGCGGCAGTCCGAGTGCGGCTAGTGCTGTCCCGGGCGGCTCCGGCGGGCGCTACAGGCTTGTAACCGTGGGGAAGAAGGCTGTTGCTTATTTTCGTTTCCGGGGGTATGAGATTACCGAGCAGTTCACAGGCTTCTCGGACAAGCCAGGTTTCGAGGACGCGAGCCGGATAGCGGCGGCCCTCGTCGAGCCTTACATGGCTGGCGAGTTGTCAAAGGTGGTCATCGTGTCGACGCGATACCGTTCAGCCGGTTCACAGGCGGTAGAGGCGCGTCAGGTGCTTCCCCTCAGCGTTCCGCCGGAACTTGCCGCACTTCTCGGGATGGTGCTTGTCGAGGGAGGTGGTTCTGCGGAGCACAACCCGGCCGAGAGCGGGCCGACCGAGGCCGGCGGTTCGATGGGTGCCAGCGCCGAGACGGCCCCGGCCTCCGGCGCGCCGGGCGGGCGGGGATCGGCCCTGCTGCGTGCCGGATCGGGATACCTCGAGACAGAACCCGAGCCAGCGGACCTGCTAAGTCTACTCGTGCCACGATATGTCGAGGCGGCTGTTTTCGCGGCGCTACTGGAGGCGGCGGCAAGCGAGCTGTCCTTCCGGCAGAGGGCTATGGCGGCAGCGACGGACAATGCCGAGGAGATCGTCAAGACCCTTACGAGAGCGGTGAACCGGGTTCGCCAGGATGCGATCACGACCGAGATAATGGAGATCGTAGGCGGCGCGGAGGCGTTGCGGGAGGCGGAGGAGGAGTGAGCCGGCCGAGCGGAATCCCCGTCGGCGAGGATAACGGTGGGTGGAACCCTGCCCATGAGTGAGAGGATCGTGCGGTGAGCGAGACAGCAGTGAAACTACCGGAAGGCAGGGTCGTGGCCATTACGGGCCCCGTCATCGACGTCGAGTTCCCGCCTCACGCGCTGCCGGAGATCAAGTACGCCGTCGAGGTCGACCTGGTCGTCGACGGCCAGACGACCACTATCACGGCAGAGGTTGCCCAGCAGATCGGCGGGGGGCGGGTGCGCTGCATCTGCTTGAAGCCGACGGACGGCCTTGTCAGGGGCACGGCGGTGAGGAACCTGGGCCGTGGCCTTGCGGTACCGGTTGGCGACGCGGTTCTCGGCCATGTTTTCAACGTCCTCGGCCAGCCCCTTGACACCGATGACATCGGTACGCCCGAGGACACCTGGGATATCAGGCGCGACGCCCCTTCCTTCGAGGAGTTGGAGCCGCGGGCGCAGATGTTCGAGACGGGCATCAAGGTTATCGACCTCCTGGAGCCGTATGTCCAGGGGGGCAAGATCGGTTTGTTCGGAGGGGCAGGCGTGGGCAAGACGGTCCTTATCATGGAGATGATCAATCGGGTGGCGACCCAGCACGGAGGTGTATCGGTCTTTGCCGGAGTGGGTGAGCGCACCAGGGAGGGCAATGACCTCTGGCTGGAGATGCAGGAGTCGGGGGTCATATCGAAGGCTGCCCTGGTCTACGGGCAGATGGACGAGCCTCCGGGCGTGCGGCTGCGAGTGGGGCTTGCGGCCCTGACGATGGCGGAGTACTTCAGGGATGTCAAGAATCAGGACGTTCTTCTCTTCGTGGACAACATCTTCCGCTTCGTCCAGGCCGGCTCCGAGGTGTCTACACTGCTCGGGCGCATGCCGTCGGCCGTTGGCTACCAACCGACGCTCGCCGACGAGATGGGGGAGCTGCAGGAGCGCATCACGTCGACGAGGGGGCGTTCGATCACCTCGCTCCAGGCGGTGTACGTTCCCGCTGACGATTTCACCGACCCCGCCCCGTTCACCACGTTTACCCACCTGGATGCGACCACGGAGCTGTCGCGCCAGATTGCGTCACTGGGCATTTACCCGGCGGTCGACCCTCTGGCGTCGACGTCGAACATCCTCTCGCCGGAGGTCGTCGGAGAGCGTCACTACGCCGTTGCCAGGCGCGTTCAAGAGGTCCTCCAGCGCAACAACGAGCTGCAGGACATCATTGCGATCCTCGGTATGGACGAACTCTCCGAGGAGGACCGGATCACGGTGACGAGGGCGAGAAAGATCCAGCGGTTCCTCTCGCAGCCCTTCTTCGTCGGCGAGGTGTTCACCGGCATCCCGGGGGTGTATGTGGCCGTGGATGAGACCGTGGAGTCGTTCGAGGCGCTCGTTAACGGGGATCTCGATGACATCCCGGAGCAGGCCTTCCTGAACGTAGGTGGTGTGGAGTCTGTGTTCGCAAAGGCGCGGGAACTGGAGAAGGAGAGCGCTTGAAGATGCAGGGCAGGCTCTATACGCCCGAGGAGGTCCTGTTCGACGGCGAGGTGGAGTTCGTAGCGCTCCGGACGGCCGAAGGCGACGCGATGTTCCTGCCTGGCCACATCCCTCTTGTCGGAGCTGTGGTCGAGGAGGCCTCCGTGCGGTTCTCCGCTGCCGGCGGAGCAGGCGAGATGGAGGCCATGCTCACTTCCGGAGGCTTTGTCGAGGTCGACGGCGAGGTGGTGACGGTTTCTGCGCCGGTGGCGGCGTTGAGTTCCACGAAGCCGTAAGGAGCGCCAGTGGGAGCCGGTGCCCGTGGCGACGCCGAAGAGAGAGAGGCGGCGATTCCCGGCGACGGCGTGACGGTACTACACAGGTTCGAGGCGTTCCTGCGTGGATCGTACGGGTGGGTTGCTCCGGCGCTGGCGGCTGGCGGATGGACGCTATGGTCGTATCTACGCCTGCGCCCTCCGCGGTCCGTGACGGCGCACCATCTGGCGGCTTACGAGAGGTGGTCCTGGCACCACCTCTCCTACTCCGATGTGCTCCACCTTTACAGAGTGCATGCCCTGTACAACCACGCGGCACCTTATATTCATACCGCCATCGAGTATCCGGTCCTGACCGGCCTGTTCATGTGGGTCGCCGCCTGGTTCCCGGGCGTGCAGGGGTATTTTGCAGCCAGTGCCGCGGGGCTCGGGATCTGCGTGATCGTGTCGGTCTGGCTGCTCTACCGCTCGGCTCCCCGCCGGGCATGGATTTTCGCCCTGTCGCCGCTCCTTGTCTTCTACGCGCTTCTCAACTGGGACATGCTGGCGATTGCTCTGATGTTGCTCGGTTGGGACGCCTACCGGCGCAGGCGCTACCTGCTTGCCGGCGTGTGGCTGTCGGCCGGTACTTTCGCGAAGCTCTTCCCGGCGGTGTTGTTGCTCTTCTGCGCGGCCGAGTTATGGGGGGAGGAACGGTCGGCGCAAACGCGGAAGGGGAGGGTCGCCGCACCGGCGGCGGGACGGGTCGCGGCACCACCGGAAGGCAGTGCGGCGCGCCGCAACCTCGTTCGTCTCCTTGGTGGGTCGGTTGCCTTCGCCGCCGTTGTCAACTTGCCGTTTGTCGCTTTGAATCCGGTCAAATGGGGGGATTTCTACAGCTTCAATGCCACGCGACACGACACGAGCGGCATTCTCTATGAGCTCCATATCGTTTCCGGATGGCCGATCGCCGGGTTCGATGCGCTGATCGCTGTTCTGGTCGGTGGGTTCGCCGCCTTCTTTATCTGGAGGGTGCTCCACAGGCGGGCAACCGCGGAGGTTGCTGCCGCCGCGACCTTCACATTCTTCATCCTTCTCAACAAGACGTTCTCGCCGCAGTACATGGTGTGGATCCTCGTGTTCGGCCTCATGGCAGGATGGCCCGGTTGGACCTATGCCGGGATCATGGTCGCAGGACTGGTCGATTTCGTGGATGCATCGATCACGTTCACGCTTATCCAGAGCTACTCGCGTGCCTGGTCATGGTACTGGACCGAGGTTTACCACCTCAACCTGGCCCTGCGTAACTCGTCGATAGCGGTGGCCCTTGCCGGGGCGCTGTGGGACAGCCGCAGCCAGCGCTGCAGGCTGCCCCGGCTGCAAACGTCCAGGTTGAGGTCCTCAGGTTCCGAGGATTAGCGGTGATCCGAAACGACGGTTCCGGCGAGTTTGCCGCCGTGCTGGAAGCGGCAAAGCGCGGTGACAATGAAGCGGTTGGATCTCTTTACGAGACATACCATCCCCTGCTCATCCGGTACTTGCGGTGGGAGCAGCCGGACGTTGCAGAAGATCTCGAGGGTGACGTGTGGCTGGCTGTTGCTCAGAGCCTCAAGCGGTTCAAGGGCGACGAGCGGCACTTCAAGGCGTGGCTTTTCACGATCGCCCGGCATCGGGTGGTTGATCACCGGAGGCGGATGGCGCGTAGCAGGATCGTATTCGTGGAGCCCGAAGTGCTGTACGGGTACGCGGGCGGGGCTGGCGGCGCCGGCACGGGAGATCCCGCCGATGAGCTGGTGGCCAATATGACTGCTCAGGAGGCCGTGGCTCAGCTGACCGCGGGGCTTGCGCATGACCAGGCAGAAGTCATCGTCCTGAGGGTGCTTGGTGGCCTCTCCGTATCTGAGGTTGCCAGGATCATAGGCAAGAGGCCGGGAACGGTGAGAGTGCTCACGCATCGCGCGCTGGAGCGGATCGCCCGGCAGTCTCCCGAGAGGAAGGGAAGCCGATGAACGGCTCGGTAATCCTGCCGGCCCGCGGGACATCTCGAGAAATGTGTAACGCATTGTGGCCCTCGTTCGTTTGGAATATGTGATGGCCGGGATACCACTGGACAACACCACCATAGAACGGCTTCTGAGTGGCCTCATGCACCCCGAGGACGCACCCCCAGGCCTTGCCAGGGTGGCATCACTGGCGAGAGCCGCTAAGGCTCCCGCTCAGGCTGCCGAGCTGGCAGGCCGCCAGCATGCCGTTTCTGCGGTGACCGGTGCTGTCCGTGGTATCCCCGGCACTCCGGTCAGTAAAGGACTGGCCCGGCTCGGGAGACGTGCAATTGGGAGGCACACAATGATAGGTAAAGCAGTACTCGGACATACAGTGGCCGCCAAGGTGGCCGGCATAGCGGTTACAGTTGCGGTGGTCGGCGGAGGGGGGGCTGCAGCCGTGGGGGCGCTTCCTGCCCCTGTGCAGTCAGCCGTTTCCGGTGCTCTGTCGCATGTGGGGATTTCGGTTCCGAACCCCAACCACTCTCATGGAACCAGGGACACTACCGGCAACGGGAGCGTGCCGGGCGGCAATCCGGGAGCGCCGTCAACGTCTAGCGCTAGCAGTGGAACGGTAGCGCGCGGGCCGGATGCAAGCGGTCCTGCGAAGTACGGCCTCTGCGAGGCCTACTCCTCTGCCGCCAGCCACCCCAGCTCGCATGACCAGGCAGAGGCCAACCTGGAGAAGGCTGCCGCTGCCGCGGGCGAGAGCGTCGGTCAGTTGTGTGCAGGCGTGACGCCCGGGAACAGCTCGTCGAGCTCAGGAGCGACGAGCACCACGACGGAGCCGACTGACACTACCCGGCACGAACCGCCCCAGACGACGGAACCGACCGAGACTACTCAGCACGAACCGCCCCAGACGACGGAACCGACCGAGACTACTCAGCACGAACCGCCCCAGACGACGGAACCGACCGAGACGCATTCTGGCGGCCATGGCGGCTCGACCAGTACGGACCGCGGCTCCGGCTCCTCGTCAGATACGACCAGCTCTACGAGTACTGACCACAGCTCGGGGGACAGCTCATCCGGATCGGGAACGTCTTCAACGACGAGCACTGACCACAGCTCGGGGGACAGCTCGCATGGGTCCGGATCGCAGTCTTCCACCAAGTCAACGGACAACTGATCGGAGGGGCCGGCAGGCGGCATAGTTCTCCTTGTACCAACGAAATCCCCCGTATCCGTCCTGGTGCGGGGGATTTCCGCGTTCCGGGATCTGCGACCGTGAGCTGCCGTATGGGTGTTGTAGCCTGGAGTGGTGAAGCCTGTACCGGTGGTCTTTCATATCGGACCCCTTGCCGTGCATACTTACGGGATCGGCCTAGCGGTCACGTTCTGGTTCGCGTACTCCTACTTCTGCCGGAGACTGAGAAAGAGGGGCTATCCGTCCGATTGGGTCGCGGGAGTTTTCATAGGGGTGATCATAGCGGCGGTGGTTGGGGCACGAGCCATGCATGTGCTGGCGAACCTATCGTATTACGAAGCCAGTCCCGGCCAGATCATCCAGGTCTGGCATGGTGGCCTCTCCTCTTTCGGGGGGTTGCTGGGGGGCATACCGGTCGGGTTCGTGATGGCACGGCGGCGCTTCAAGGATCTCACGCTTGTCCAGCTGGCCGATATGGTGGCTCCTGTGCTGATTGCCGCATGGGGTGTCGGCAGGCTTCTTGGTCCGCAGCTCATGATCGCCGGCGGGGGACATCCGACCACGCGGTGGTTCGGTATGTACTACGCGGACCAGGCCGGCAAGCGCCTGCCCGTGCCGATTTTCCAGGCTGTCCTCAGCTTCGCGATCTTCCTCGTCGTGATCCGTCTCGAGAGGTACCTGGTTCAGCGGCGGCCGGCGGCGGTTGATGCGGACAGCGGGGAAGAGGTGGTGGCAGAGCTGGCGTTGGATAGGGCGGTAGCGGAGGACTCTTTGAAAGGGGCGCCGGAAGTGGCAGCGGACGGCGCGGTTGGGGGGGCGGCAACGGAGGTCGTGGACAGCGTCGAGGAAGATGAGGCGGTGAGGGAGGAGAGCGAACCGTCGGCGCAGCGAGGAGCGGGCATATCGTCGCGCAGCGCTATGCCAGTGGCGCTGGTCGCTCCAGCGGGCCTGATCGTATCGGCGACGGTCGGCCTGTGGGGGATCGAGCGGGCCACGGAGGAGCATTTGTGGCTTGCTTATCCCGGGCATCTCGGATCGGTTCTCGTACAGGTGGCGGGGCTCGTGTTGTTTGCTGCGGGGGCTGGCTGGTTCGCCTGGCTGTGGCTCCGGGGAAGGGGCGATCCGGGGGGCGCGCCACTCGGCTTGCGAGCTGACGGGGATAGTCCCGGGCTCGGAGATGAGGGAGAGGTGTGCAGGGATGGGGCCAACGAGGTGGAGCCCGGTGAAGAGGAGGCCGGCGAAGAGGACAGCGTCACGCAGGGCGCGTAAGCATCAGGAAAACGTAGCCGGCACCTCACTCCCCGCGAACCCATGAGGTCGCCGCGTCGCTGGGCCACTCCTGTTCCGGCGCCCGCCCGCTGAAGGCATGACCACCATATCCACTCTCCGGTTCGGAACGCGGGCGACCATAGGGATGCCTACCCGAGATCAGGTTTCCGGCACGAGGGAGGTGAGGTCCTCGGACGGATCGGCCAAGCGGGATTCCTTCACGGGCTGCCTCGAGCGCACAAGCGATTCGATCCGGTCGGCTACGTCCCAGATGTTGACGTTCATGCCGGCGGCAACGCGGCCATCTTTGATCCAGAAGGCGATGAACTCCCTCGAGGACGCGTCTCCACGGACGACTACGCGGTCCCACGTCCGCGCGTAACCGGTGTACTCCATGCCGACATCGTACTGATCGGAGTAGAGGTACGGGATCCGGTCGTAGGGTTCCTGCTCCCCGAGCATGGACCGGGCCGCGGCCTTGCCCTGGTTGATGGCAGCGTCCCAGTGCTCCAGCCTGATACGGGTTCCGTAGAACGGGTAGTACGTGCAAGCGACGTCGCCAGCTGCGTACACGCCGGGGACGCTTGTCTCCATGAACTGGTCTGTCGCGATCCCGTCCTCTACCTCGATGCCGGCTGCAAGCGCGAGCTCCGCTCTCGGTGCTGCGCCCACGCCGATCACGACCGCCGCAGCAGGCACGGTGTTGCCTCCTGCCAGCACGACCTCTTCGACGACGCCTGCTCCCCTGATCGCCTCTACGGTCGTGTTCATGTGCATCCTGACGCTGTGTTCCAGATGGATGTCCCGGTAGACAGCGGCGATCTCCGGACCAAGGGACGCCTCCAGCGGGCTGGAGGCCATATCCACCAGATCGACCTCGGCGCCCGCCAGGCGCGCTGAGGCGGCCACCTCAGTGCCGATCCATCCGGCTCCGATGATGACAATATGGCCGTTGGCTGCGATCGCCTGGCGTATCGCATCGGAGTCCTCGATCGTGCGCAGGTAGTGGACGCCCGGCAGGTCCGAGCCGGGTACGGACAGCTTGCGGGGCGAGCACCCGGTTGCGATGAGGAGGCGGTCGTAGCGGACAGACTCTCCGGTGGACAGTGCCACCGTGGCGGTCCCGGTGTCGATTGAGATGACGGCAGTGGACACGAGGAGGTCGACATCGTGGTCTGTGTACCACGATTCGTCATGCACGGCTGCCTTGTCGAAACCGGCCGCCCCTTGAAGGTAGGCCTTGGAGAGAGGGGGGCGTTCGTACGGCCGGACCGCTTCCTCGCCGATCAGGACGATGCGACCACCGAACCCAGCACGCCGAAGCTCCTCAGCGGCTTTTGCGCCGGCGAGGCTTGCCCCGACGATTACGAAAGTCTGCGAAGTGGGCATCGCTGCTCCTTTCCCTTGGTGCCGCTCCCTTGATGCAGCGCAAGCCCTCCTATTGGGACGTGGCCTGTTCGAGGAGGCGTCTTGCAATTACCTTGAGGGCGAGTGTTTCATCCGCCCCTTCGAATATGGATAGCACTCTTGCATCGACAAAATACCTGCTGACCGGGAACTCCTCCGCATACCCCATCCCGCCGTGGATCTGCATCGCTTCCCGCGTGACCCACTCTGCGGCTTTGCAGGCATAGGCCTTGACCATCGATGCCTCGAGGGCACCATCTCCGGCTGCCATCATTCGGGCAACCGCGTAGGCGAACTGCCTTGTTGCCTGGATGATCGTTGACATGCGGGCAAGCTTGACCCTGGTCAACTGGTAGTCGATGATCGGACGGCCGAATACCTTCCTGCCGGCCGCATAGCTCACGCCCTCGTCGTAGGCAGCCTGCATGACCCCGAGCGCCCTGGCGGCCGTCTGCAGCCTGCCGTTCTCGAACCCCTGCATCTGCAGGTAGAAGCCCTTTCCCACGCCGGCGTCACCGCCGACGAGGCAGTCATCCGGTACAAGCCATTCGTCGAAGGAGAGTTCGTAGGAGTGCATCCCCCGGTACCCGATGGTATCTATCGGC
The DNA here is from genome assembly GCA_021816935.1 of Actinomycetes bacterium. Classification (GTDB taxonomy): domain Bacteria; phylum Actinomycetota; class Acidimicrobiia; order Acidimicrobiales; family JAMCPL01; genus JAKAWR01. The sequence continues at coordinate 226,621 of JAKAWR010000003.1, read as the reverse complement.
CTACCCTCGAGTCGCCCGCTGCCGGCCGGTGCGCTGCCAAACGTGCCGTCTGCGGTGTTCCCTGCCGTGTCGCCCGAGGCGTTACCCGCGTCGCCCCCCAGCGAGCTGCCTGCCGCCTGGCTCAAGAGGAAGCCGCTCCCGTCGGCCCTACTCTTCTCTACGACGAATAGGGACAGGCCCCGATGGCCCTTGGCGCGATCGGAGTCGGTCCTGGCGAGAAGCATGAGTAGATCCGCGCGAGCGGCGAAGGTGCACCACGTCTTTACCCCCGAGACGAGCCAACCGCGCTCCACCTTCCTGGCGGCGCAGGTGATCCCGGCCACGTCGGATCCGTAGTCGGGCTCGGTAACCGCCACGGCAACCATCTGCTCTCCCGACGCGATCTTCGGAAGCCAGCGCCTTTTCTGCTCTTCGGTCCCCCCTGCAACGAGCGCCCGCGTGAGGATCTCCGGCCTCGTGATCAGCGATCCGCCCACACCGAGCGAGCCCCACGAGAGTTCCTCCGTCGCGATCACCATTCCGAGGTAGTCGCCTTCGCTACCGGTGGCGAAGCCGCCGTAGGACTCCGGAACCGATAGACCGAAACCACCCAGCTCGGCCAGGGCCGAGATGATCTCCTCAGGCACATCCTCGTTGCGCCGGTGAACCTGCTCGGCGAGCGGCCGGATCCGTTCTTCGGCGAAACGGTGGAAAGTCTCACGAGCCAGCTCGTACTCCTCGCCGAGCTTGCGATCCGCCTTCATCTCCCAGGTCGATTCGAGGAAGGAGGGATTGCGGTAGAGCGACGTGAAGCGCCTGATCGGCAAGAGTGATTCCGGAGAGACGAGCGACTCGGCCCTTGCGCCCCAGGCATTCTCCCTGCCCCAGATTCTCGAGAAGAGGTCTGCGACCACATCTGCGGTGAACGCACACGCCACGGCCGCTTCGTCCTCTCCGCTCCGCCGGCCGAAGTCGATAGCGGAGAGCGCAACGCGGACAGCGGATGCACTGTGCGCAAGATCGTAGGCCACGGCCTGGTTGGCGTCGATCCCCCCGTGAGTTGCAATGTGCCGTACCGCATCGGTCACGACCGAAGAGGCGAGGTCGGCGATTCGAGCGGCCTCGTCGAGATCGGCGAGAGGGTCGGGTGCGGGGTCGGTCAAGCGGGCATTCCTTTCATGTACTACGCGGCCTGCGTCTATCGCTCGAGTACCACTAAGGGCCCGTGTCATAATTAATTGAGCGATCCCGACGGCCAGATGACGCCCCTGGCTGTGTCCTCGTCCTCGATGTACTCCCTGGTACATCTGTGTCCTCGTCCTTGCCAGATGACGCCCCTGACTCGCCGGATATCATCCCACTAATTATGACACGGGCCCTAAGAGCCGCAACGGATAGGGATCTCTGGCGAAGCAGTGCTTCGCCACTCCCTGTATCCGGCGACCGAACGTCGTGCTTCGCCATTCCTTCCTCTCGACGGTACAGCGGACTGTCTCACCCAACCTCCCTATCCGCTGAGGTTCTAACCGCCGCAGCATAGCAGTTTCCCTGCCGGCAATTTGTCGCCGAGAGTGACGAAAATCTCCGCGGAAACACCTCCTCGACACCAGCCGGCTAATCCTTGCGGGCGCGCCCGACTGCGGTGACCAGTGGCGGCAGTACGACGGGATCGTTTCCGGGGTCGACGCCGGTCAGGTGGGCAAGGTAGCCAGCCACCGGGCCGGGTCCCGCCCACGCCTGCGACTCCGCCCAGCAGTCGACGAGATCGAGGCCCGCCCGGATCATCAGGTCCGGGAGTTCAGCGCCTACGTCCTGGTTGATGGCTCCATCGAAGGACATCGCGACACCTCCAACCCTTCCTGCCGACGTTATGGGTTCCTGGGCGACCACGTATCCGTCCGGGCGCACGGCTTTGCGCATCCGGGCGAGGACCGCCACCGGGTCGTCCACGTGCATGAGGAGGAAGCGACAGAACGCAAGGTCGACCTCTTCGGGCAGCAGCAGGTCCTCTCCCGCCTGGGTGATGGCCAGCACTTGCGAGAAGGCCGCAGCCCTGGATGCGACTTCGTCGCGTGCGTGCGGATCTATGTCCACGGAGTAAATCCGTCCCGCCCTGCCCACGACCTCCGCCAAAGCGACGGATACGTCACCACCGCCGGCCCCCACGTCGACGCAGCACCATCCCTCGGCCACCCCGATGCGCTCCAGTGCCGTTGCGAGGGGGCGACGATAGACGTCATCGCGCAGGGTCCGATCCGGGAGCATATACCGAACTTACCAGGTTAGAGCCTCAGCGGACAGGGATCTCGGGCTCGTCGCCCCCAAGCGTCGCATTGCGGCGTTGTCACCGGAGTGAAGGGATAACCATCGGCTTGATGCACCGTGGGTCGGCCTTTGAAGCATGGAGGGCGGTCGCAGTTTGGTCGAGGGGGAACGTAGCGCCGAGGAAGGGTTCGACGGCGATAGACCCCCCTGCGAGCATCCCAATTGCGACCGGGTAGGTGTTGGCGTAACGGAAGACGCCGGTCACGTGCAGCTCACGGGTTTGAATGGAGGATACCGGCAGAGTGAGATCCTCAACGGGGCCGCTCCCGACGAGTACGGCGCGTCCGCCGGGTTCGAGGGAGCGAAGACCGGCATGCACTGCAGGCGGTGCACCCGTGCATTCGATGAGGACGGTGGGGGCAATGGGGAGCCGGCTCCCCCCAGGCAGCGCGCCCGCTTCGACAACTTCGTGGAACCCCAGGCCGCGGGCCACCTGCAGGCGCTCGGGCAGGGAGTCGCAGAGTGCGACCTCCGCTCCACGCGCCCTTGCAACCTCAGCGGCAAGCAGGCCGATGGGGCCGCATCCCGTGACCAGTACCCGGTCTCCCGGACGCACGTCCGCCTTTGCCGATGCCCAGATGCCGACCGAGAGCGGCTCGCACAGCGCTGCAACCTCCGCCGGCAGCGTGTCGGGTACATCGAAGAGGAAATCACCGTCGTGCACCAGGTAATCGCAAAAGGCTCCGTCCACCGGAGGGGTCGCGAAGAAGAGGATGTCCGGGCAGAGGTTGTAGGCGCCCGCTCTGCACTGCGGGCACCGGCCGCACGGCACTCCGGGCTCGATCGCGACCCGCTTGCCGACCCGTCCCCTGTCGCAGTCCGGTCCGGCCGCCACGATGACGCCAGCGGCCTCATGGCCGAGGACCAGCGGCTTTTCGACCACGTACTTGCCGATACGCCCGTGCTCGAAGTAGTGGACGTCGGATCCGCAGACTCCCACGGCGTCTACTCTTACGAGGTACTGCGATGGTCCAGGCTTGGGGAGTGGCCTCTCCTCCACAACGATCGTTCCCGGCTCGGTGAGAACGGCCCTCCTGCTGGTCGGCGGCAGGCCGGTTGATACCACAGCACGATACTACCGGTGCACTGGCCACGATGCGGCCGGAACTGGTAACGTCGTCGCCATGAAGGCGACGATGATGCTCTGCGACGCTGCCCAGGTCGCGGAGGGAAAGCTGTTCATACTCGGCGGAGGCTGGTCGATGGTCGGACCCGATCCCTCGCCCAGCGCCATCGCCCTCAAGCTGGATGTCGACTGGAACGAAACCGGAAAGATCCATCACTGGGAGCTTGCGATAGAGGACGCGGACGGCCAGCCGGTGATCGTGCAGACGCCCGAAGGGGCGCAGCCGATCGAGGTACGTGGAGACATCGAGGTCGGGAGGCCCCCCGGGGTGCCGGCCGGTACGCCGGTTGATGTGGCGCTCGCTGTCAATTTTGGGCCCCTGCCGCTCAAACCTGGATCCCGTTATATCTGGAGGCTTACGATAGACGGTCACCAGCACGAGGATTGGATCGTCGCTTTCACTACCCGACCTGCGGTAGTGGGTGCCGACGGCGAGCCGGGCGGCGCGGACGATCCGTTCGGCCTGTCCTGAGATCTAACATTTACCGGGCCATGACCAGGAGGAAGTGATGGCAATACATGAGCGCCCGTTCGGGCGCTGCTTCGAGGATTTCGAGCCGGGTGACGTCTACCGGCACTGGCCGGGAAAGACGATTACCGAGGCCGACGATCACCTGTTCTGCATGATCACGATGAACCACCACCCGCTGCACACCAATGAGTGGTTCGCTGAGGGGGAGACCGTGCACGGTCGGAACGTAGTCGTGGGTAACCTCGTCTACTCGCTTGCGCTCGGTATGAGCGTTCCCGACGTTTCGGGAGCGGCCATCGCCAATCTGGAGGTCGAGTCGCTAATACATCGTCACCCGACGTTTCATGGGGATACCATCTATGCGGAGACCAGGGTTCTCGACAAGGCCGAGTCGAAGTCGAAGCCGGATCGCGCCGTCGTGACGGTGGAGACGAAGGCATTCAACCAGCGGGGCGAAGAGGTCTGTTATTTCCGCAGGAAGGTGATGGTCTGGAAGCGGGAGGCCCTTCCCTCGCGGCACCGTCCATATGGCGACGGCGTCTGGGGATAGGAGTGTCCATGGTTGAAATGGTGGAGATCGAAGCCTCGCGGAAGATCGACGGAGTGTTGCTCGTCAAGCCGCGGGTGTTCGGCGACGACCGGGGTCGTTTCGTGGAGACGTATCGGCGGTCATGGTTCCCGGAGGGACGGGAGATGCTTCAGGGCAACCGCGCCGAGAGGAAGGCTGGTTCGCTCGTAGGGTTGCACTACCATCTCAAGCAGGCGGATTACTGGTATCTCCTGCGCGGGCACGCCAGGGCAGTCCTCTTCGATCTCCGGATAGGCTCGCCCACCGAAGGTGCCACTCTGACCCAAGACCTTAGCGAGGATGTCGATACAGGCATATACATACCTCCCGGTGTGGCTCACGGGTTTGCCGCGCTGACCGACATACTCCTTACGTACCTGGTTGACGGCTACTACAATCCTACCGACGAGAATGGCATCTCCTGGCGCTCAGAGGAAGTGCAAGCGGACTGGGGACTTGACAATCCGGTTCTCTCGGAGCGAGATCGCCAGAATCCGAAGCGTGAGGAGATTCCTGACCACCTTCTTCCCCGCTACTGACCAGCGGACCGCGAGCGTAAGCCGCGGGATCCAGTTCGGGGGAGGATGCCAGCAACGACCGGATGGCTCGATATCCCGTTGCCTGCACCTTGGAGCGCAGGCGGCAGGCCCCGGCGAAATTCTCGATAGGGTCGCGTAACACTCCGCCCCGGAGGGATGTTCAATGAATGTATGGACATCGCTCTCGCTGTGGTATCGGCTGTGGCGGCCGCCCTGCTGGCGCGGAAGGGAATCCAGATGGTGGGCCGCGATCGCAAAGCGGTGGAACGGTACAGGCGTGCGTTGAAGACCCTTGGGCAGGCGAGCAACGCGACACGCTCGGATTCTGCCACCGGGGGATCCGGCTCCGTTGGGTTGGGAGCGAGAAGGGGGAGTCTGCCTCGCTTTGAAGCCGTTCACATCATTGGGGAGTATTCATCGCACAGTAGTGGCATATCCTCGCCCATCGAGGATCGGTCGATCGAGGCGGCTCGATGGATGCCGATCAGTCGGGAGACCGAGGTGCGGGTGCCTTCTGGAGAGCACTCCGAGGATACGGCTGTGGTCCCGGCATTCGAGGATCAGGAAGAGGTGGCGGCTCGTGCAGCTTCGTGGGATGCGACGGGAGATGAAGCTTCCGGGGAAGTGCCGGCACATATCGCCTACGTCATAACCGATGGCGCTGTTGATGGTGAGTTGTTGATTTCTACCGGGGGGACCGGCACTTGGGACGGCGAAGTGGCGAACGGGCCGATGGCGCGTAACTCGTACTCGGCTGGGCGGCAGTTGCGGGCACGTCATGCGCGACAGGGCCGCAGACGCCTGACCGGATCGGCGGTTGCTGTGCTTGCCGCAGCGCTGCTTGTGTTGGCTGGCGCGCTGATCGTCGGGGGCCAGGGTGGGTCGGGACGCCAGGGTCGTCGTATTGGTGTGCGGTCAGCGGCGAAGGACCACCGGGGGGCCGGCGGCGCCTCGACATCCTCGGGCAGTCATCGCTCCGGCAGGCGCTCACGCAATAGTGGAAGCACCCACGCCGGGCAACCTGGCAGCGGGGGCGGGGCCGGCCCGAGCAGCCAGTCGCCGTCAGCGTCTGGAGGCGGCGGTTCGCTGGGTGGGGGCCAGCTGCAGCCCGTTGCTTTCACGGCGAGCTCCGGGTCCTACACCGCACCTACCGGTAGCTATCCGGTGGATATCGCTCCCGGCGAGCGTTGCTGGATCGAGGTATCCGAGACCACTGGCGGCCAGGTTCTCTGGGAGGGGATTGCCGAGCCGGGCCAGACGGTAAGTACGCAGGCGACGGGATCCCTCAGGATCGTGCTGGGAGCAGCTTCGGGAGCCCAGGTGAGCGTTGCGAAGCAGGCGCTCGCATTCCCGCCCGGCTACCAGTGGCCCTTTACGGTGACCCTGCTGTCGGCTGGGGGCTGACGAGTTGGCGGTGAGGTGGTCGATTCTCGTTCGGGGTCGGTTCCCGCGGGCTGACGAGTTGGCAGGGGCTGACGAGGCCCGGCGCCTACCGCGTTCGGCGAGGGCGGGTGACCGCGTCGATGACAAAGCTGAGGATCGCCGCCTCCTCCTTCCAGGCACCGTAGCGCCCAGATGGACCAGCGTGGCCGGCCTCCATGTTCACGAGTAGGAGGACGCGGCTGTGCGGGCTCGAGCGCCGGAGGCGTTGCACCCACTTGGCGGGTTCGAAAAAGCCGACTCTTGGATCCGACAAGCCTGCGGTGGCGAGGATGTCCGGGTAGGCGGCCCCTGTACGTATATTGTCGTACGGCGAGTATAGTTTCATACGATAGTATGCCTCGGGATCGTGAAGGGGGTCTCCCCACTCCTCCCATTCCGTTATGGTCAGGGGAAGGGACGGGTCCATCATCGTGGTGAGGCAGTCCACGAACGGAACTTCCGCTACCACGGCCCGGAAAAGCTCGGGCGCGATGTTGGCAGCGGCACCCATCAGCATACCGCCCGCCGACCCCCCGCGTGCGACCAGTTTCTCGGGGCTGGTCCAGCGTTCGGAAATGAGATGCCGTGCGCATGCTATGAAGTCGTGGAACGTGTTCGTCTTAGCGGCCAGCCGCCCCTCTTCGTACCAGCGCCTTCCCTTCTCCCCACCTCCGCGCACGTGAGCGATGGCGAAGGAGAATCCCCTGTCGAGGAGGGGAAGGCGCAGGGGGCTGAACAGCGGATCGATGCTGTACTCGTAGGCACCGTAGCCGTATAGAAGGCAGGGTTGGGTGCCATCACGCTCGAAATCCCGGGGATGAACGATGGATATGGGTATCTCCGTACCGTCATTCGAGATCGCTGCCAAGCGAGCCGTCTCGAAGAGATCGGGATCGTACCCGCCGGGTACCGGCTGGATCTTGCGAAGATGGGCAGTTCCCGTTGCGAGGTCGAGGTCGTAAGTGTGGAGTGGCGTCCGGAGATTGGAAGCTGTATAACGCAGGCTGGTCGCACCTTCGTCCAGGTTGAGGCCGATACGGCAGGTTGATAATGGTTCGGGCTCCACGGGCCGTAGGGACGCCGCAAGGTCCAGAGGCTTGGGCCGGCTGGGCCGGTGGGATGCCGAACCGTCGGAAGACTTGGATGGGCCGGGGTCGAGGGATGCCGAAGCGTCCGGAGGTCGAGGGTCGCTTCGCGGTGCATGCCGGGAGGCGTCGCCGTTGCCCCGGGTGAAGCCGAGTGGAACGGCGACCAGGGTCGGCGTACCCTTCCGGCGGAGTTGGAGTGCCGCGTGATGTCCGATTACCTCGACGTGTTCGAGACGGGTCCCGGGCCGGTGGGGAAGTACCTCGGTCCATTCAATGGAGGCCGCCTCAGGCCCATAACCGGGTGAAGCGGGCGCGGGACCGGCTATCAACCTGAAATCCGGGGCGTCGTCGTTCGTGAGCACGAGGAACCATCCGTTGCAGTGCGCGACTGTGTATTCGATCCCCTCGCGCCGCGGTACGAGCGTGAATAGCGCTGGGCCGCGAGGCGGGCCGGCTGCAGGTAGTTCGGGCGTTCCTGCTTCCACATCGGGCAATAGGCGTAGCGCCATGACCTCGGAGGTTTGCTTCGAGTGTATCTCAACGAACAGGTACTGTTCATCTAGAGTCTTGGAGATGCCGGCGAAGAACCTCTCGTCGGGTTCATCGTAAAGAACCTCTTCGGTTATTTCGCGGGCCGTGCCTGGTTCTACCGTAAGCATTTTGCGTACGATCCTGTACGGGCGGTTCTGTTCGTCGGCCCGCACGAAATAGATCGTCCGCTCATCACCGAACTCCAGTCCGTAGGATACGCCGGTTGCGATCGGAACCGGACCGGGGTCTTCCTGCAATGATGGAGCGTCTATCCGCTTGACGTAGAGCGAGAAGCGCTCGTTTCCTTCTGTGTCCACGCTGTACGCGAGCAACCGTCCGGAGGGGCTGATCGCGAGGTCGCCGACGGCCACGTAGTCGTGCCCGGTCGCCAAGTGGTTCTCATCCAAGAGGAGTTGCTCGTCGTCGCCTACTCGGAGTGGATCGAGCTCAGGAGGGACGGTTCCATCCCCTCGGATCCTGCAGTGTTGGGCATAAGACCTACCCTCGAAGGTCCGTGTGTAGTACCACCATTCCCCCTTCCTCGCAGGCACGGTGAAGTCGGACTCGGCGACCCGCGACCGGAGTTCAGCAAGAAGCTCGGCGTGTGTTGGGGCCAAGCCTCCGAGAACCGACCAGGTATACGCATTTTCTTTCTCGAGCAGATCGATGACTTCAGGATCTTCTGCGTCGCGGAGCCAGTGCCATGGATCAATTCTCACGTCGCCGTGGGCAGAAAGAGAGGTCGGACATTCCGGGGCCATCGGGGCAGTCAAGGTCAACTTGTCCGATCGACCCGTCCCGTCGTCCGAGTGACCCGTCCCGTTGTCCGATCGACCCGCGCCGACGGCAGTAGCGCCCCCTGGCGGTGGGATTCCCGGGGAGTCGCACATGCGCCCGGATCCACCCTGCTTTACGATTCGACTGCCACCGTGCGAGGTGCCGGTAGGCTCACTTTGGCAGGTGAGCCCAGCTGAGAAAATGTAACGTTGACCCGGGTAGCCGCCAGGGGGGACTGAGCAGAGCCTCTGTAGCCGGGAACGGGCACTTGCAGGGAGATCTCTCGCAGGATGCCCCGAGCGTCCACGTAGACGATCGCCGGGATCAATGGGTTGCCGATGTAGCTTTTCACCTGGGTGAAGAGGGTAGCGAGCGACCTGGTGGCAGCGGCTGCCTGCGGAAGGCTCAACACTGCCGTGTACTCGTAGGTGCTGGTTCCCGCCACTGTCGCCGGCTTCAGGGCGCGCTCCCTGTTAGGGAGTGGCCGCTTCAGGAGATTCATTATCCAGAGAGGGTTGTACAGCGCGTTTGCAAGGAGCTGACTGTTGGGGCTGTCTGCACCGGCAGTACCTCTTGCGGGTTCAACGTACTCGATCCAGCGCGTTCCACCTCCGGTGTGGAAGTTGTTCATCAGGTAGACCGCGGCAGTGCTGAAGTACATGATGGGTTTGCCGCCCTGTGCAGACGATTGATCGAGGACTGCCACTCCGGCAGAGAAGTCGACGGTTCCTGTGGCGGCCCCCGGGGCCCCCGGGCCGTTGACGCCCCCGGACAGCGTCTCTGTCATGGTTGCCGCATGCATTGCGACGGTGCGTGCGGCGGCAGCGGCGATGGATACGGGACTGGCAGGTATCGGCGGGCGGGACAGGGCCGACGAGCCACAGGCCGCAAGAAGAGTTGCCAGGGTTGCGAGAGCGGCCAGGCTTGATGCGGCCGCTTGGGTTCTCCTGCGGGCCGGCGGTCCGTGGCGCACGAACACTACCGTTTACGTCCGAGCATTCCCTTGCGCTTCCCCGCGAGGGTGATGTTCTCTGCGATCGGAGGTTCCGGGGGTTTCTTCTCTTCCTCGGCCTCGGCTGCAGCCTCGTTAACCGCGCCGAGGATGTCCTTTGCTTCGTCGAAGGAGGTCCTGGAGCCCGGTGCGCCTGAGCCGGCCACCATCATCTCCTCCGGTATCTCGAAGCCGATGGCTGCGGGAGGCATGCCCGGACGCTGCGGGGGTGGCATGACTATGGGAGGCTTGAACAGCCGCGCGCGTTCTTCCGGCGTATCTCCCGGAGGAGGGGGAAGATCCGGCGGCGGCGGCGGCGATCCGGTGAGCTGGTCCTCCCACACGAGCGGGATGCCCCCAGCCTCCGGCGATCCGCCCGGCGGGGGAGGTGGGAAGCCAGGGGGTAAGCCGCCTGCGCCACCGGGCGCAGGCGGAGGCGGAGGCAATGTTGTGGGAGGCGGAGGCAATACGAGAGGAGGTACGGCGGGTTGAGGCGGCGGCGGCGGCGCAGGAGGAGGCGAAGTTAGGGTCGGAAGCGGCGGCGGCGGCGGCGCAGGAGGAGGCGAAGTTAGGGTCGGAAGCGGCGGCGGCGGAGTCGGCCGTGGGGCGCCCGGTACACCCCCAAGGAGGTCGTCCGTGCTTACCCGGAAGCCCAGGGAGCCGCCGCTCGTGTTGCCGGTTCCCTGGGGGTTGCCGGATAGCGCCGTGCCGCCGGCAGCTGCAGATCCTTCAAGTGCCAGGGCAATGGCAGGAGGTTCGCCTGTGCCAGTGTTGAACGCGTGGTCGCCCCGTACGAAGTGTGTGCCGAACTCCGCTGCCATGATCGTATCAAGCGGGTCGTCGCCCCCAGGTGGCGCTGCCCGCTGCTGCATGACTGCGATGGCGCTCGGGAGTGACGCCGCGGGTGGCAAGATGCCAGTGGGTGGAGGTGCAGGGGCGGGTGGAGAGAGCGGCGTTCCTTCGCTCGGCGCCTGCGCGGACGGCGCCGTTGGCGATGCAGCGGATCCAGCCAGCGAGTGAGGAGTGACCTCGCCACCGAGCAGGGGCGGGACGAAGAAGAGCGGTTCCGGGGCTTCCGCAGCGGACATGGGAAGGTGTGGCTCGCCACCCTTGGGTTCGCCTGCGCCTTGCCGGCCCGGTGCAGCCCTGGTCCCTGCTGCCGGGGGGCGGCCAGGACCAGCCAGGGGTGATCCGAGTGGCGCTGCCGGCAGGGGTCCGGGCGGCGGAGAGGATAACGGTAACGCCGGAGCGCCGGGGGGTGGAGGTGTTACCGGAGGCGTGAGCGGAAGGCCCATTGCAGCGAGAGCCGGCCCGGCGGGTACTCCCGGAGGCAATGGTGGAGTCGGGCCGATGGGTCTTATTCCGGCGAGGAGGTCCGGAATCGCGGTGGTAACGGGACCTGAGTTGGCGGATTCAGGCCCTGCAACCGGCCGCCCAACTTCGTGAGGAGGAGTTGGGCGTGCAGTTACGCCGGGAGGAGGTAAAGGGGGCGAGGGGTGAGGACGTCCGGTGGATGTCCCAGGGGAAGAAGGGATGCCGGACGGTGGCGGCGAAGCGGGAGGAACGCCAGGCGTAGTTGGTGCAGGCGGCCGACCGGCTGCGACCGGTGAGCCTGAGAATGCCGACGCCGATGCGATCTGGGTAGCTCCGCCGCCAGGCGCGCCGGGCATTGCCGGCGGCAGAGCAGGCCCTCCCGGCAGTGCCCCCGGCCCTCCCGGCAGTGCCCCGCTCCCCCCAGGGACGATGCTGCCGACTACCAGGCGAAGCTCGTTGACTGCTCTTGCCAGGGCCTCCTGGCCCTGCTGGACTTGAATCAAGCGGTCGAGAAGCTCGTGCCACAGCTCAGCCGAGGAAAGCGCCATAGACTTGACGAGTTCAGTGGGTCTTGCCGGCTCGATCATGACGCCCTCACCGCGAAATTGTTCCAAATTGCCCGCCTCCTGAGCACGCCGCCGTTTTGTCCTGAATCTCATTCGGGAACTGCCTTCTCGTAGATGTCCGGCGCGAAGAGAATCCGGCGCTCGCTGCCGGATCGCATCCGGTTATTGCACTCTCCTGTACGGATGACACCATACGCGGCGCGAAACCGAGTCACGGGTCTCATGTCAGGATTGCACTTTCGTGCACTGCCTTGCAACGCGAACAACACACCTCATCCTAGTGCCTGGACGCACCTGCGCCCGCTCCGACTTGCAGTAGCATGACGCGACCAGGCAACATCCAACCAGAGCCAGATCCGAACCCACCTAAGCATACCGCGTACTGTCCGCGCGATGTTGTATCAGACGCGCAGTTGCGGCGACGGAACTTTCCCAGGTTGCAGAGCGTCCATGGCCTGTTCAGTGGCTCCCCCGCTGTTCAGTGCTATCATTCCTTGTGATGAGCGGTGCCGGAGTGGCGACCAATGTCGCGAAGGTGTTGGTTGTCGACGATCACGCCATGTTGCGCCTGGGGACTCGCCAGATGCTGGATCAATCGAAGCTCCTACAGGTCGTGGGTGACGCCGGGAGCTTGGCCGAGGCGATGGACGTCATGGCAATAGCCGGGCCGGACGTCGTGCTCATGGACATTCGCCTTCCTGATGGCAGCGGTCTCGACGGGGCAGGCCGGATCATGCAAACCTGGCCCGAGACAAAGGTGATCATTCTTTCGGCGTACGATGATGACGACTACCTCCAAAGTGCGCTGAAGATAGGCGTGGCTGGCTATCTCCTAAAGACGATTCGAGGTGATGAGCTGGTCAAGGCGGTGGAGGCAGTTGCAGGAGGAGTGACGGTGCTCGACCCCTCCATTACCGAACGGCTCGTCCGGCAACGAGCACGAGACGTATTGCCGATGCGTGACGTGATCTCCCGCACCGGTCGGAGTACGGGCTACGCTGCCGGGCAGGAACCCTGGGTCTTTTCCACCAGTGCGTCGCCACCGGCAGACTTCGATACGGGGGCTGTCAGTGTGGGCAGCCTGCTCACGTCCAGGGAGCAGGAGATCGTGTGCCTTCTTGCCATGGGGCTCAGCAACAAGGCCATAGCGAACAGATTGGTGATCAGCGTGCGAACGGTTGAGGGCCATCTCAACCGCGTTTTCTCGAAATTGGGGCTCTCGTCACGGACAGAGCTGCTTCGTTATGCTATAGCTCATGGCCTTGCCGACCTCGGGTCGCAGGGATAGGTCCCTTTGCCGGGCGCTACGCCAGCGCGACGGTCCGGGCGATGGCCACGTGACAAATGGCGCAGTGCGATATTTCTGGTCTTGTGAACGGTAGCCTGGCAGCGAGCAGCATGGAGCGTCCGTACTGGCGCGACGGCCGTTTCTGGATCATCGTATTCGTGATCGTGGCGCTCTACGCGGCGCGACTGTCGCTGACCGAGGTGGTACGGCGCTCCACCATTTCAGCCGAGCCCGAGCTCACAACGCTCGCCCTGTTCCTGATCCCCCTGCTCTACGTTGCTCTTAACATTTCCACCAGGGGGGCGGTGAGCGGCTCGATATTTCTCGCTTTGATCAGCATCCCGCGGGCCGTTGCCTACTACCAGGAGCAGAGTTTCGTCGGGGTATGGGCTCAAGTCATTGAAATCGCGGTACTGATCGCGATCGTCGCGCTCGTAGGTAATGGGGTGGATCGAGAGCGCCAGCTCAGGAAGCGCGCTGAGAGCGCAAGAGCGGCCCATCTGGAGGCGGAGGCGAGGTATCACGAGCTCTTTGACTCGAATGCCTCCCCTATCCTGATTGTCGATGCTTCGGGCGCGACCGTCGACTTGAACCAGGCGGCCAGAGCGTTGGTCGCGGACCGATCGCGGGTCCGATCAGCGGGGATACCGTTGCCGGAGGAGGCACCTGCGCCGGGGAGCGCGGCCCAAGCTGCGTCGCTGGCCGGTGCTTTCGTCGAGCTCGTCGGGCGTGATGTGGCGGGTGCGCTGCTTGGGTCGGTACAGGCCGCGGGGAGGCGCGACCCGCGTGACGGGAGTAGCCCCTACTTCGTTGGTCGCCGCGACACTGATCTTGTCGAGATCGGGCTCGGTACAGGCGTGCATCTCTTCCGCCCAGTGGCCACGTACGTGCAAGACCAGTGGTCGTCCGGCTTTGTCCAGGTGGTGCTGGAGGATGTGACCGCAGACGCTAGCAGGCGCCAGAGCGCGGAAGCTTATGCTGTCCGCTTGATGACGGCTCAGGAGGAGGAACGCAAGCGGCTCGCACAGGAACTCCACGACGGTCCGCTGCAGTCCCTGATTCACCTGTGTCGTCAGGTCGACGTTGCTTCAGCTGCGATGGCGGTGACGGACGGCGAAGTCGATCGGAACGCCTTGGAGCAGGTGAGAGATGTTGCCGAGTCAGTGGTGGGGGAATTGCGCTCCATTGCGCGCGGGCTGAGACCTTCCATCCTCGATGATCTCGGCTTGCAGGCAGCCATCCGTCGGATCCTCACTGATATGGAGTCGAGAGCTCCGGTGGTTACTGAAATGGTATCGTCCAATATCGATTCGAGACTGTCGCCGTACATGGAAAGTGCCCTCTACCGGATTGCCCAGGAGGCTCTTTCCAACGTGGAACGCCACTCCGGCGCAGGTCACGCCCGAGTCGAGCTGGAGCGGATCAGGAATTGGGTTCACTTACGTGTGCAGGACGACGGTTGCGGATTCGATCTAACGTCCCATGACGTTCCGAGCGATTCCTCTACCTCCGCCGGCCGCCCTACCACCCTTGGGTTGCTCGGGATGAAGGAGCGTGCGAACCTCTTGGGCGGCATTTTTCATTTGCAGTCGTTGCGCGGTCAGGGCACATTCCTGGAAGTGTCTGTGCCCGTCCTGCCTGGTGGCTCGCCGCTTGACGAAGAATCCGGAGGTCCGGACCTGGGAAAAGGTACCGCCACCGGTACGGCGGTTCCTGGTCCCGCTACAGTTGCTCGCGATGATGTAATCGATGTACACGCTCCACTATCGGGGGAGGGGGAATGTCAATATCGGCGAGTCGTCGCTCACGGCGATGCGGCGCACTCCGAAGCCGAGTAGCGAGCCCGACCTCTTCTGGCTCTAACATTCGCACCCTTTGCCGATCCGTGGCGGGGGTGTTGGACAGGTGGTAGCGAACCGCGTCAGGCGCGAGCGCCGAGACGCAACTCTTCGAGCCGCAGCTCGGTGGTGGACTCCTCGCCGCACTGCGGGCAAGTTCCGTCGTCGGCATGCCTCCAGGAGCGAAGCAACCGGGTCCCCTGGGGATCGAGGTGCACTACGAATGAATCACTGAACTCGTCGATCTCGATCCCGTAGAACGGACGCCAACCCGTCGACGTAAGCCTGGGATCGAGGTCGATGCCCTTGACGATTCGCTTGAAGCGCTTGCGGCTCGAGTCGAACACCCACCTACTGTTACACGATTCGATCACGATTTCCGTACCCTGTTCTACCGTCATACTCTTATTCTGCCTCACGGACGCAACGACTGCCCAGCATCCGGGTTACAGCTTCGTGAACTTTTGCTACCTCGGCGTTCGACGGCACGCGGCCTCGATGATGACCTGGTAGTTCTTCGTCATCAGCTTCGGATTCAGGACGCGTGTGGGGCCTGCAAGCGGCACGAATCGCAAGTTAATGACTTTGGATCGCATGTAACAAGCAGTATCGTTAAGGTTGACTTGCCCGCGGTATCACGGCGGGAGGTGAAGCCTCAGAAATGGATCACCTGCATGCTCATGAGAAGGAGCACGACAACTACCGCAAGTAGGAGGATCGCCAGTATCGCTGTCGACACGGGATGCTTGAACTTGCCGGTAGTGGTTCCCCTCTTGCTGTTACGCGACTTGGCCGTGCAAAGATTCGCAAAAGGAATGATCATCGAGGTGAGCTCTTCTGGGCCTGCAGAAGGCACGATGAACCTGTGCATGCGCTCTTTACTGGCGATCTCGAGGAGTAGCGCCGGTCTGCCGTCAGGTGCATCAACCGTGTCAACGCCTTCCATGTGTGAAAGCTCTTTCCAGGTGAACTGGGCGGCTAGTCTACCGTCCTGCCTGGCCACCTTCATGCCGAGTTTGTCCACGGTGAGTGTGAGGTTCGGCACAGCGATCTGGTTGCCCTCCGGATCAGTGGTTAGCAGGTAAGCGCCTGGCATAGACAATGGACGGCTGATCGGATCTGCGGGATCTTCGAGGCTGACCACTTGCCCGCTAGCGTGCTGAGGAGCGGGCGGCGGGGGCGCCATGGGAGGAGGCGGTGCTGGTGCGGGGGGTGAGCTTGGTAGCGGCGGCGCAAGGGGCGGCGGCGGCGCCATGGGAGGAGGCGGTGCTGGTGCGGGGGGTGAGCTTGGTAGCGGCGGCGCAAGGGGCGGCGGGGGCGCCATGGGAGGAGGCGGTGCTGGAGGCTGTACCGCCGGGGGCGGCTGTTGCGAAAAACCTCCTGGGAACGCTTGTCCGGGAGCGACGGGTGCTGACGCCGACGTGGGCTGGTCGTCGGGGCCGGCCGGGGGAAACGGGTTCACGATAACCAATGCTATCGGCATACGACGGTGTCCATCAAGGAGCCTCGCGCATTCTTACGTCTTGCGAAAAGACTAGAGTTGTGGCGCGGAAAGGCTGTGTTGACCCGGCCAAGAGAAAGGGCTGTTTGCATGCCAATTACGGCGACCGAGAAAATCTGGATGGATGGAGATCTGCTTCCGTGGGGTGAAGCGCGGGTTCACGTGCTTACCCACAGCCTTCATTATGGCGGTGGGGTTTTCGAAGGCATTCGCGCCTATCCGACGGAGCGGGGAGTCTCCGTGTTCAGATTGCGCGACCACATCAGGAGGCTGCTCGCCTCTGCAAGAGTGCTGATGATGAACGTGCCCTACTCGGCCGATCAGCTGGTTTCCGCTACAAAGCAGGTGGTGCGTGAGAACGGCCTCGACCAGGGATGCTACATCAGGCCGATCATTTTCCTCGGTTACGGCGAGATGGGTCTCAATCCCTTGCCATGCGGGGTGACCGTTGCCATTGCTGCATGGCCGTGGGGCACGTACCTAGGCGACGAGGGCGTCAAGAGCGGCATTCGGGTCAAGGTGTCCTCGTGGCAGCGCCACGATCCGAACGCCATGCCCACCGCGGCGAAGATCACCGGCATGTACGTGAACTCCTCTCTTGCCAAGGCGGAGGCCATTAAAGCGGGATATGACGAGGCGATCCTTCTTGCTCCGGACGGGAAGGTGTCCGAGTGCACGGGGGAGAATGTCTTTGCAGTCAAGTCCGGTAGGCTGGTAACGCCACCGATCTCACAGGCTGGCGCCCTGTCGGGGATAACCCTCGACTCGGTGCAAATGATAGCGAGGGATCTGGGGTACGACGTTGCATTCGAGGCGATGGTCCGGTCGGACCTCTACCTTGCCGATGAGGCCTTCCTGACAGGTACAGCTGCCGAGGTAGTGCCGATCAGGGAGGTTGACGACAGAGTGGTCGGTGACGGTTTACCCGGACCTGTGACAACCCGGATCCAGGCTGAGTATTTTGCAGCAGTGCGTGGCGAGATAGACCGGTACAAGGACTGGCTCGACCTGGTGGACTAGAGGGGGCCTCAGGGCCTGCAGTGGCAGTAGTGGAGGGAATCGAGAGACGGATGAGTGCAAGAGGCGTATACGTGCCAGAAGTGAAGGCGCAGCAGGTAGAGGTTCTGGATACGACGCTGCGTGACGGGTCTCAGCAGGAGGGCTTGTCGCTTAGTGTCGACGACAAGTTACGCGTTGCCGAGCAGCTTGACTACCTCGGCGTTGACTGCATAGAGGGAGGTTGGCCGGGAGCCAACCCCAAAGACGGCGAGTTCTTCGCGCGTGCGAAGAAGGAGCTTCCGCTTACCACGTCTACCCTTGTGGCATTCGGCTCCACGCGGCACCCGGGAGCAAGAGCCTCAGATGACGAAATTCTCCGGAACCTGGTGGAAGTGGAGACGGAAACGGTTTGCATCGTGGGGAAAGCTTCGGCACTGCAGGTCCAGAAGGCTCTTCGGACCAGCCTTGACGAGGCGGTGGCAATGGCCTACGAGTCCGTCGCCTTCCTGGTGGCTCAGGGCCTCAGGGTGCTGTTCGACGCCGAGCACTTTTTCGACGGATACCGGGTCAATCCCAAGTTCGCAATGCGGGTACTGAGGGCTGCCGAGGAGGGTGGAGCTGATGCCCTGGTTCTGTGCGACACGAACGGTGGGATGCTGGCGGGCGAGTTGAAAGGCGTGGTGGAGCAGGTCGCGGCATCGTGCGGAACGAAGGTGGGGATCCATTGTCACAACGATTCGGGCAGTGCCGTCGCGAATACCATTGCGGCGGTAGAAGCGGGTGCTGTGCACGTTCAGGGATGCATCAACGGTTATGGTGAGAGGACCGGCAACGCGGACTTGGCGGTGGTCATTCCGAACCTCATTCTCAAGAAGGAGATCCAGGCCCTGCCGCCAGGCCGTCTTTCCAGGGTGACGTCCGTTTCGCATCACATTGCCGAACTCGTGAACATCCCACCCCACCCGCAGCAGCCTTATACGGGTACCGCGGCCTTTGCCCACAAAGCGGGGTTGCATACGAGCGCCATAGCCAGGCTGAGGACGGCCTACGAGCATGTCGATCCCGAGACCGTAGGCAACGGGACGCGAATTGTCGTATCCGAGCTTGCCGGCCGCTCGACGATTGCTCTCCAGGCCGAGCAACTGGGGATCGAGCTCGGTCCGGATGGGCTCTCCAGATCTCTGTCGGAGCTCAAGAAGCTGGAATACGAGGGATATCACTTCGAGGTGGCTGACGGATCGCTGGAACTGCTGTTGCGAAGGTCGAGCGGCTGGGAACCGCACTTCTATACGGTGGAATCGTACCGGGTCATCTCCGAGCACCAACTGGGCGGGGTCACTGAGGCAACGGTGAAAGTCCAGATCGGAGGCGAGCGGGTGATCGCCGCAGCGGAAGGCAACGGGCCGGTCAACGCCCTCGACGGCGCTCTTCGGAAGGCAATAGGTAGGTTCTATCCCGACCTTGCCGGTATCCATCTCGTCGACTACAGGGTGCGTGTGCTGGACAGCGCAGCGGGAACTGCGTCCGCCACCCGGGTCTTGATAGACAGCACCAACGGGGATAGAGTCTGGACGACGATCGGGGTGTCGCAAAACATCATCGAGGCGTCGTGGCAGGCGCTGGATGATTCGATTATGTGCGGACTTCTGTGCGCCGGGGCGGCACCGGTCGTGGCTGGCTCTGAAGACGGCGGCGATGAGGCAACCGGTGCGCAGTGGACGGCACCGAGGCGGGCGCGGCGTCGCTGAAAGGCGATCCGCAGCCAATAGGATAATCGTGCCTTTACTTTGGAGGCTGCTCGTATGACACAACCAGAGTTCGTACCGGTCGAGGGAAGATACCGGGTTCGCAGTTCGCGCAGCCTTGCCGTTCCCGCGTCCTGGACGGTTCACCGTCCAGGAGAAGGGGGGGCGGCGAGTTTGCCGGGGGGTACCGGAGGTGGTGAGCGCGGAGGACGTGGTTCCCCCGGGGGGCCTGGCGTCTCGGTCCGACATGGAGCCGCCAGGTCGAGGGGCCGACCGGGGCCGGACAAAGGCTTTGCGCTCAAGTTGGCCCACGACGCCGTGGCCACGCAGGGGCGTCTCCACGAGGGCGAGAACGAGGAGGATATAGTCGCCGGGGTTGGCGAGATCGCGGCAGCTCGCGCGGCGAATCTCGGCAGAGCACCGGTTGGTGAGGACGTGGAGTTCGCGCTTGATTTGTACGAGTTCCGCAGTACGGCGCCCGGCCCCGGCACCCTGGAGCGGCGCCGCAGGCTTTTTGCTTCGGTGGCGCGCAGCTATCACGCGAGGGTCGCCCTAGTGGATTCAGCCTTGCTGGAGCCGTGACAGCTGGCTCCGCGCGGGCCAGGCCCGGAGAGGCAGCGCCGTCCGAGGGCGACCCCTATCCAGCGCAAGGCATTTCCTGAGAGTCTGGTCCTCCGAGGCGGCGCTGCCCAAGAGGCCGGTCCTCTTGCGCGCTCAATTCCCAGGTGGAGCCCAGTACGATAGCGTAACGCCCGAGGCACCGTCGCCGTCGATACCGGTTACGTGCCCACCTGCAAGGCCGAGGTCGGTGAGCCAGGAACGCATCGGCTCCAGCCTGCCGGCCGGCCAGGTAACGGAACCGCCGGGTGCCTCCTGAGTGCGGGAAGGCACAGGGCCTCCGGTCCGGATCCGGACAAGGCGCTCTGCGGATAGCGTGGCAGTCATGAAGTAATCGAGGAGCATATCGTACTGCGAGTCGCTCATGGCCACCTCAATGTCCATTGCGAAACGACGCTGCGCATCGCTCAGCATGTCCGAGTTGAAACTGCACATGGTGGCCGCCATCTCGGGCGATCCGCCAGCCACCCGGATCATGTCGCGAAACGAACCGCCCGCAAGTGCTGCGGGAAGGCCGAGTACATCACTCGAGGCGGCGAGCCGGGCCAGCGCGGCCGCGATCACGTGCGGAAGGTGACTGACCAGGCCAACCGCGCGATCATGATGCTCGGGGCGGGCGGGAACCACACGGGCGCCGAGCGCAAGCGGAAGCACCATGGTGCGAAGGTAAGAATCGAGACTCGTGTCGTCGTCCAGCAGGAGAGCCCAGGGGCTGCCTCTGAAAATGCTGGCTTCGGCGTTACGAAAGCCACCGACCTCCTTGCCGGCCATCGGATGTCCTCCGACGAAAGGCACCCCCATGCCTGCCAGCACTGCTGATGCGGCAGCCGATTCCCTTTGAACCGGACAGGTATCGGTGACCACGGGAGGCTGCGATGGAGTCCTTCCCGAATCGAGGCCAACTGCTTCGGAGATACTCTGGAAGGTGCGCCTGATAGCGTCGACGGGAACGCACACGACGACTAGGTCGGATCGCCTGATGATGCAGTCGAGGCTCGCCGTGGGGATGCCCCGGCCGTTGGCGTCACTCATTACGCCGGGGTCGGAGTCGTAGCCCGAGACGTCATGGTTGCCGGAGAGGCCCAACGCTATAGAGCCGCCGATCAGCCCCAGCCCGATCACGCCCACGCGGCCCAGCCCGCCGCTGGAGCTCGCGCCGATGCCCCCGCCGGACCGGATTACCTCGCGGTCGGCGCTTGCACTCACCCGACTAACCCCGCCGGTGCCCCGCCGGTACGGTCCTAGGCCCGAGCTCCGGCAGATGTGTCGTCAATCTCCGCTCCGATCCGTGAGGACCCGGCTTGCCAGCGCATCGACGGAAGCCGGGTCGCCCGGCGGGAGGGACCCCGCCGGCCCGGCCGCAAAAGGCGTGGTCACCCTCTCCCCCTCGAAGGCCGCGTACGTGCCCAGGTACTTGACTGCGCACCCGAGAGAAGAGAGCTCTTTCATTGCCGCGATGAGATCTGTGCTCCCCAGTCCCGCCCGCACCTCCAGGAGGAAGCAGTAGGTCCCGAGAGCGGACCTGAGCGGGCGCGAGGTGATGCTGGCGAGCCCGAGGCCCCTATCCGAGAATGCCTTCAGCATGTCTGCAAGAATCCCGGTTCGGTCTTCCGGCGGCGTCAGCACGAAAAAGGTCTTGACATCCGAGCCGGCGTTTTCGCTACCAGCAAGCGGGGACAACTCTCTTGACAGAAGGGCGAAACGGGTGGATGCGCCCGGGAAGTCCTCGATACGCTCTTCGGCGGTCTCGAGCCCGTGCAACAGGCCGCTCCTCGACGAGGCGATTGCCACCAACCCGGTTTCCGACCCACCGGCGACTATACGGCACGCCTCCGCCGTCGAGGCAACGGCGCGCTCTTCGAGCGACCGGCTCTCGATGTAGCTCCTGCACTGCCCGAGTGCCGCCGGATGGCTGATCGCCACTCTCGGCGGGGAGGTGTCCCCGACCCGCCGCAGCGACGTGAAACTTACAGGAAGGATCACCTCCTCCCTGATGAGGCAGCGGGAGGTGGCGAAGACCAATGCGTCGAGGGTGGACATGACCTCGCCGTCAACCGAGTTCTCGATCGGGACCAGACCGTAGTCGAAGGTACCTGCCTCGATCGATGAAATTACCGCCTGGACGCTTCGCATCGGAGAGCACGTCTCTAGCCCGTTGACGTCGATGGTCTTGACACTCGACAGGGCCTCCTCGGCAAACGTGCCTTCGGGACCTAGGTAGGCCAGGCGGGATGCTTTCACCCCGAACCCCCCCTCCTGGCCTGAGCCCTCCGCGCGGGTCGCTCTCCACCCGCCAGCGCGGCCGCTGGCGGGTGGAGAGCAGCGGCGAGGAGATCCGCGTCCGACTCACGGCTGACGCTCGCTGCCGGTAGCCCTGCGTAGGGTGGCATCACCGCCATCCCGGGCCAACGTGGGTAGGCTCCGAGAACGCGTAGCCTGGCATCCTGCGAGAGCAGCTCCGAAAGGGCTTCTCGCAGCGGGACGTCCGATACATGGCCTCGGACCTCGATGAAGAAACAGTGGCTTTCAGTGGTACCGGCGACAACAGGGCGGCTGCGGAGAGAAGTGAGGTCGAGCGACCTTTCCGAAAAGCTGTGAAGCACCGTTTCCAGCGATCCGGACCTGTCGGCGGCCGGCGTGATGACCAGCAACGTGAGGTCATCACCGGTCTTGGCGCACACCTCCCTGCCGATCAGCGCATAGCGCGTTCTCACCTCGGGCAGTGTCAAGCCACGGTTCGTAGCCGGCACGAGGCCGAACGATTCACCGACTGCCTGCGGGGCAATGGCGACAAGGCCTTCGCCGCCTCCGGACCTTACCATCCGGCATGCATCGGCTGTGGAGGCTGCAGTCACACTCGCAAGGCCCAGTCGGGAGATGAACGGAGCGCACAGCGCCAGGACGAAGGGGTGGGACACGACAGTGCGGGCAGTAGGCTTCGGAGCAAGGCCGAACGCCTCCATCTGCTCGACCAGGACAACGGTCTCCCGGATGAAGACGTTGGCCGTGTCGAAGGCAATGCGATCAAGCACGGGAGCGAGCTCACCTTCGAGGGGGTTCTCGAGCGGGACGAGGCCGAGGCTGTCCGGAGTGTGTCCGACGGTGGCGAGGACGGTTTCGATGACCGGAACGGGGTGGGCTTCAGGTTGCTCCACCGTGCGGAGCAGGCTGATGGCCCGTTCGTCCGAAGTGCCTCTCGGGCCCGGAAAGAGCACGATCGCCCCGGCGCCTCCACCTCCGCTTCCCCTGCTGTCGCGAGCCATTACCGGTCCCCGGCTGACCGGCAATCGGTACTGCGCGTCTTGCGGGTGTTACACATCGCCTGGATGGGAGCGTATATCGTTCGGCGGGCCCGCAATGGCAAATGGCCGTACTTCATCGTGATACGATCGGCATTCCGGCGGATGCCCGTGCAGATCGTAGAGAGAGAGGCCATCCTTTGATCTTAGATGTTGGGCGGCCGGCCGGGTGGAACCGCGAGCCCCGGTTACTTGGAAGCGGGCGGAGATAGCCGCCTGGGGGCCGGCCGGATAGGCTGTACGGGAATGAGGCATTGGTCGAAAACCTCCTTGTACGCCATTGCGGCGGCCGGCGCGTCCACCGCGGTCGATCTCGCGGCGAAGAGCCTTTCCTCCCGCGCGGCGAGAGCGTGAGACTGTGGCAGGCTGGAGTTTGCGGCCGCGGGCAGGTAACACGAACCGCGGGTCAGATCCTCCAGCGGAGGGTAGGTAAAGGAGCGACAGGAGAGAAGTGGTGGTTGAAGACGGAGCGGATCAGCAGGTGACCGGCGAGGACAGGAGCGGAACGGTCGATAAGCAGCTTGACCCGGCCAGGCAGGCGGCGCTGGCGACACTCGATCCGAGCGCCGTGGGCCTTCCCGAGGATGCGCTGAGGAGGCTCGGGGAGCTGGCACCCGGGGCGGGGGGTAAGCCCGGGCTTTTCACTTCCGACCTTTCGGTGAACGAGTTCCTCCTCGTGAAGGAGGCCGGCTTTGATCCACGTGGCCTCGTTTTCGGCAGCTCCATTTACCACATCGGGCTGCAAGGAAGGTCGTGGTCCAAGAATCGTGAGCTCACCAAGCTCTCCCAGGCCATGTATACCGCGCGGGAGCTGGCGATGTCGCGTATGGAAAGCGAGGCGAAAGTGCTTGGCGCGGACGGCGTTGTCGGAGTGCGCCTGGACATCAACTTCTATGACTGGGGACCGCACTCGGCCGAGTTCATAGCGGTAGGCACGGCGGTCAGTGCGCGCGACGAGCCGGGCCAGTGGCTAACGGCAGCGGGGGCGCCTTTTACGAGCGATCTCTCGGGTCAGGACTTCTGGACGCTCGTCCAAGCGGGGTACATGCCGCTCGGTCTGGTTATGGGTACTTGTGTTTACCATATAGGCCATCGCAGCATCGTGGCTACGGTCGGCCAGACAGGTTCCAACACCGAGGTGGTCCCGTTCACCCAGGCACTCTACGAAGCGAGGGAGCTGGCCATGACCAGGATGCAGGACGAGGCTGAGCGGTTGGGCGCCGAAGGGATCGTGGGGGTGCAGCTTGTCGAGAAGTCGCATTTCTGGGGAAGCCACGTGATCGAGTTCCTGGCTGTCGGGACCGCAATCCGGCCGATCCGGGACGACCACGTGATCGAGCGGCCACAGATGACCCTCTCACTGGATCGGTGATATCCCATGCCTGCGAGCGATCCCGCCTCGCCGGGCGCTGAGGAGACGTCCGGAACCGTGCCCACACCGCGCGGGGTCCGGGCTTCGGATGGCGGCGCGGGTTCGGGCGGCGGCGGATCGCGTCGAGCGTGGTCCTCCAACCTTTCGGTTCCCGAGCTTGCTGCCATTCGGGGTGCCGGGTACCAGCCTGCAGGGTTCGTGCTCGGGGCCTCGGTGTATCGCTTTGCAGCTACCAGTGGGCTCGGGACGAGGACTGTGCCCGGTGCAGGCGGGGGAGGGGTTCCCGGTGGTGCCCCGTTTACGGGTTGGGGTGGTTCATTTGGAGGCGCGACTGGAGGCTTTGGCATCGGGCAGGGTATGGCAATGGGATACTACGGCGCGGGTGTCACGGTCGAGCTCGAAGACTACGAGGCTGGGATTGTCGAGGCGTCACAGCTGGCGCTGGATCGCATGATCGCCGAGGCAAGGGATTACGGTGCTCATGGTATAGTCGGCGTGCGGATCAGGCAGCGGCACATCGGAACTCCTGTTCCGGGCGTGGACTTCTTCGTGACGGGCACCGCAGTCGTGCGGCCGGGAGAACCCTCGGCCGAGATGCCGTTCAGCTCTCACCTTTCCGGACAGGACTTTGCGAAGCTGATCGGGAGGGGTTACGAACCGAGAGGGTTCGTGCTGGGGATTGCCGCCGTACGGGCATACGAGGGCTGGGCCACAGCAGGGCAGATGATGTCCTGGAGGAACACGGAGGTCACCCAGCTGAGCCAGGTGTTTGACAGGTGCACTTCCTTGGCGGTCGAGAGGATGGAGAGTGACGCGCGGGCAATCGGGGACGGCGTGGTGGGTGTGGAGCTGAACGTAGGCTTCTCGCGCCTGCAGGCCTTTACCACAGGCGTGACGGCTGGATCGCCGTTCCTGGAGGCTCTTGCAACCGGGACGGCTGTAGCAAGAGTTGATGCGGCAGTCTCCGGCGCGGCTCCAGATGGCGATTCTCTTCGGCTTCCGCTAGCAATCATGCGCCTTGCTGACAGGAAAAGAATGCAGGTCGGTGGCACGGGAGGTCAGTCGTGAGCAGGCAGCCGCCGGCGGGCACCGGTTTCTTCTCGTCCGATCTGAGCGTCGACGAGTCGCTGCTTGTCGAGAGCGCGGGCTTCGGGGCGCGTGCATTCGTGATTGGGTCCTGCGTCTACCATACAGGCAGTTCGTATGTCGGGCCGGGATACGGCATGATGGTGCCGGGTCCCGCCGGGGCTTCTCGTATGGCCGGTCTGGGAGGTGCATGGGGGGGCGAGTTTGAGGCTACTTCGGCGGCGATGCGGGATGGCAGGCGCTTGGCGCTGCGACGCCTCGGTGAGCACTGTTCGGCATCGGGTGGGGTTGGCGTGGTAGGGGTGAGGATCACCTCGGATTCGTTCGGTGAGACCGGTGCGACCAGGCGCTTCCTGGCGATCGGGACTGCCATCGGACCGGACAGCGCTGCCGCCAGGAGTCTTGCAGACCACGCCCGGTTGCCGTTCATGAGTCACCTCTCCGGCCAGGATTTCTACCTGCTCGTACAGGCGGGCTACATGCCCGTCGACGTGGTGATCGGCTCGTGCGTGATTTACGCGAGGGCGCAGTCGTTCGTCAACACCGTTGCCAACACGAAGAACATGGAGCTCGAGACGTTCACCAAGGCCCTGTACACGGCGAGAGAGCTTGCCATGGAACGTATGCAGTCGGAGGTGATCGCGCTCGGCGCAGATGGCGTGGTTGGAGTTGAAATGGTCGAGGCGGCCCACAACTGGGGGTCGGCGTCTATTACGGAGTTCTTCGTGCTGGGCACCGCCATCCGCCAGGTGAGCAGCGAGCATCGCAAGCTCCTTCCGCGCCTCGTGGTACCACTGGAGGACACCGTCGTGCGTACGTCGCCGTCTTCGATCGTGAGGGAGCACCAGTGACGGGGACCCCCGGGTTGCTCGGAACCAGCACGGGGCGAATCGTCGTGGTTTCGGGTGTTACGCTGCCGCTGTCCCGGCAGTCCGGTGTGGGATGACGTCGATTGACGAACCAGGGGAGATTCCGGGCTACGAGGTCGAGGCCCTTGCCCGCGTGCTGGCGGATCAGGCGAAGGACGTCCAGCTCCTGCTGCGGTTCCTCGCGGAGAACTTGTCGGATGCGTGGCCTGGTGCCGTGGAGGTCAAACGTTCCGGAATGCTCGGGAAGGGCAAAGTGTCGTCCGTCGATGTCCATCTGGGGGGAGATCACTTCTCCATCAGAATCGAGCACAGCCGTATGCAGGCTGTCGTTGCCAAGGTGGTGGGCGGTATCGAGATCAGCCATAGCGAGCTGGAGGCGGATGAGTGGATCAGGCGGCTCGCGGAGAGGCTTTCCGGCGAGGCGGCAAGATCGGAAGCGGCTCGAGCTGCACTTTTCAGGTTGATCAGTTGAGGTTCTGGCAGTCATGAAGGCATCCTCCAAAGTGGTGACCCATGCACTGCCCCTGGCCGTGCTGCTGGCAGCGCTTGGCCTTGGTCTCGGTTTCGGGGTGGCGTTCAATGGTGCCGGCGGTGCTGTCCCCGGAGCGTCCGGGAGCGGACCTCCTGGTCCCGAGGGAGTGGCTCTGATCGATGCTCCGCCGCTTGCCTCCGCCGATACCATGGCCTCAGGGCGTCCTGTCGACGGGATAACTTGCCGCCGGGATGCGGACCAGGTGGTTGCATATCACATTCACGTTCATCTGGCGATCTACGTGAACGGTGATCAGCGGCGCCTCCCGGCAGGCATTGGGATCACACCCCCGAGGCTTGCCGAGCACTTCCCGTCCGGGCTTTTCTATGATGTAGGGCCGAGCGACTGCCTATACTGGCTGCACGTTCACACGGCAGATGACGTGATCCATGTGGAGGCACCGGCGAAGGCGGTCTTTGTCCTCGGCCAGTTCTTCGACATCTGGCGCCAGCCACTCGGTCCGGATCAGGTCGGGCCGGCCAAGGGAAAGGTGACAGCCTTCTTGAATGGCCGGGAGATCCGTTATAATCCCCGGCAAGTACCCCTCTTGCGACACGCGGTCATCCAGCTCGACGTCGGTCGGATAGTGTCCTTCCGGAACGTCCGGTTTCACGTAAGCGAGCTCTGTGCCTCCAGCTCGAACAGCTGCTGAGAGCCTCAGCGGATAGGGATACCGGGCGAAGTGCAACCATTCATGCGCAAGGCTTCCCGGCCGCTCTCGAGCCAGCCCGGGGGCGCGCGACTCGGTAGAGAAGGAGTCTTACCACCTGGCCTGCGCACTGCGCGACTTGTTGGCAGAGGTCGCGTAGGGCGGGACGTTAACCTGTTGAGATGCACCAACGCGACGACACGCTCATTATCGAGCGGAGTGGCGGTATCGTAACCGTCACATTCAACAAGCCAGAGCGGAAGAATGCCATCGACTCACGAATGCTCGGGCGATTGCTCGAGATGCTCAACGAGGTCCGGAGGCGCCCTGGCGACAGGGTGCTCGTGGTGACGGGGGCGCAAGGGGATTTCTCGTCGGGTGCAGACGTGGTGGATCCTTCAGGGCTTGCAGGACTGGCGGTGAAGGCGAAAGGGTCGCCGGGAAGCGTGTCCCAGGTGTTTACGTCTCGAGGTTCTGCGGGCGAGCCCGAGCCCGAGCCCGAGCCCGAGCCGGAAGCGATGCCGCATGCGCTCCACGGCCTCAGGCAATTGGGCGAAGCCGTACTTGCCCTACACAGGCTGCCGATCCCGACTATCGCCAAGGTGGACGGTGTCGCAGCCGGTGCCGGGCTGTCCGTCGCCCTCTGTTGCGATCTTGTGGTGGCGTCCGAGCGAGCCCGTTTCATCGAGATATTTCCGAAGCGAGGGCTTTCGACAGATGGCGGGTCGTCCTGGCTGTTGCCGCGCCTTGTCGGTATTCAGAAGGCGAAGGAACTTACCTTCTTCGGGGATGTCGTTTCAGCGGACCAGGCTTCAGCCATAGGCCTTGTGAACCGGGTCGTCTCCGCGGAAGAGCTTGACGATGCCGTGGCGGAGTGGGCACGGCGCCTGGCATCTGGTCCGACGCTCGCTCTTTCCATGACCAAGAGCCTGCTCAACAGTGCATTTTCTTTTTCGTTTGAGGAGATGGTCGAGCACGAGGTGAGGGCACAGGCGATCAATTTCGCAAGCCACGATACCGTCGAGGCCATTGCGGCGTTCATCGATCGGAGGGAGCCGCACTTCACCGGCAACTGATACCGGCCGGTCCCGGGACGAGCCAGACCCCGGCAGGACTGATTCAGGACAGCCCGGCACCGCCTGCCCGGAGAGGGTACGATTGACGTTGATGGTCTCTACACAGAAAGCACCTGATCGCAACCTTGCACTCGATCTAGCGAGAGTGACGGAGGCTGCAGCGATGGCCGCGGGCCGCTGGATGGGAAGGGGGGACAAGGAAGGCGCCGATGGTGCAGCCGTCAATGCGATGAGGGTGGTATTGCGTACCATCTCCATGGATGGCGTGGTCGTTATAGGAGAAGGGGAGAAGGACAACGCCCCGATGCTCTACAACGGTGAGGCCGTGGGCAACGGCGAGACCCCGGGCACCGATGTGGCGGTTGATCCGATCGATGGGACGACACTCACGTCTCTCGGGCGCGGCGGGGCGCTTGCGGTGATCGCGGTGTCTGAGCGAAATACGCTGTTCAACCCGGGGCCCTGCTTCTACATGGAGAAAATCGCTGTCGGGCCGAAGGCGTCCGGATACATAGACATCAATGCGACGCCCACCGAGAACCTGAAGGCGGTTGCGGTGGCGACAGGTAAGGCGATAAGGGACGTTACAGCCGTCATCCTCGACAGGGATCGCCATAGGGATCTGATAGCGGAGGTTCGCGAGGCGGGGGCCAGGATCAAGCTGATCACCGATGGCGACGTTGCGGCGGCGATTGCCACGGCTTGGCCGGATTCCGGTGTCGATGTTCTTTTCGGCATCGGTGGAACGCCCGAAGGAGTTATTGCCGCGGTCGCCCTCAAGTGTATGGGTGGTGAACTGCAGGGCAAGCTGTGGCCCCGTAGCGAGGAGGAGCGTACGGCTGCGTTGGATGCAGGTTACGACCTCGACAAGACGCTGACGAATGAGGATCTCGTCCGGGGTGAAAACTGCTTCTTCGCTGCAACCGGTGTAACGGATGGCGAACTGTTGCAGGGCGTTCGTTATACGGAGTCAGGAGCCACGACGGAATCGTTGGTCATGCGTTCGAAATCGGGGACCGTGAGACTTGTCAAGGCGCATCACCGGCTAGGCAAGCTCAGGGAGTTCTCCGAGGTCTCCTTCGACTGAGCGTGACGTGCGGCGGATCTGGAGCGGGGGGATTGCCAGGATCGGCGTAGGGCGGGAGGTCCGGTTAGAGGTGGCGTGCCGGAGGTCCCGGTCCGCTGAGGGAGTGCGGGGCGCTATTACCGGAGCCGTCCTGGGGGTTCGCGTGGCTGCTTCGAGGGGCCACGCCGTTTCGGGAGACCACGCTGTTCCCATGGGCGAGCGCAAGGGGCTCAGGAGGAGATGATGGACGCGAACGTTTCGTCCGTGTTGGTGGTGAGGCCGGTCGGGCCCCTTGCCGGTCGGGTTGTCGCCGGAGGGGCCAAGAACTCGGCACTGAAGCTCATGGCCGCCTGCCTGCTGGCCGAGGGTCGTCACGTACTGGAGGGGGTTCCCCGCATCACGGACGTGGACATCATGGCCGAGCTTCTCGAACAGATGGGAGCGCGGGTCGAACGGGCAGCCGGCGGAAGTGATCTGGTGATAGACGTGACCGGGGACTTGAGGCCGGAGCCGCCGTACGATCTTGTGGAGAAGATGAGGGCTTCTGTAGTGGTGCTCGGCCCCCTTCTCGGCCGGTGCGGTTACGCGCGGGTGCCAATGCCCGGAGGCGATGATTTCGGCGAGAGACCGATCGACATTCACATCGAGGCACTGTCGAACTTGGGGGTTGCGTTCAGCATGGCGGACGGCTACGTGGAAGGGAGAGTAACGCAGGCGAGGCTCGATGGGACCCGCGTGTCGCTGGCCTACCCGAGCCACACGGCGACGGACAACATCCTGATGGCGTCAGTGCTTGCCAGGGGCAGAACGGTTATCGAGAATGCAGCTCGGGAGCCAGAGGTGGTTGATCTGGTGAATATGCTGATCAGCATGGGGGCTCAGATTAGCGGCGCGGGGACGTCCCGCATCGTGGTGGATGGAGTAGAGAAGCTCGAACCGGCTCGCCACAGGGTGATACCTGACAGGATTGTGGCCGCTACGTTCCTCGCTGCCACGGCCATCTGCGGGGGAGACGTGACTGTGGTGGACGCACGTGCCGAGCACATGGAGATGTTCCTGCGCAAGCTGGCGGCGATGGGGGTCCAGATCGAGCGGGGAGAAGGTGGGCTACGGGCCGTTTCGCGCTCGAGACCGAGCAGCGTAGACGTAGCTACGCTTCCCTATCCAGGGGTGGCCACGGATTACGCCCCGCTGATCGTGGCGATCCTTTCGCGCGCAAACGGCGTAGGGATTGTCAGCGAGAACCTTTTTCCCGGGCGGTTCAGGTACATGGACGAATTGAGGAAGCTCGGTGCCGACATCAGCAACGAGGGTTACCATGCCGTAGTGCGGGGTGTCGATCGCCTGCGCTCCGCGCATGTTGCAGCGCCCGATCTCCGGGGCGGCGCTGCCCTGGTCCTGGCGGGATTGGCCGCAGACGGCGAAACCGTGGTATCCGGGGTGGAACATATCGATCGCGGCTACGAGGACTTAGAAGGTAAGCTTGTGGCGCTGGGTGGCGCCCGGGTCGAGCGCATCATACCCTGAGAACGACCGCCGTCTCAGCAGACTAGTGCACCGTCTTATAAGTAGCGTGATGATAATCGGCAAGTCAGGGGTGCCGCCTGGCAAGGATGCGTAACAGTCCGGTGGACTGTTGTGGGACAGGCATGGCGAAGCACATTGTATGCGCGTACCGGGGAGTACGTCGAGGACGAGGACGCAGCCAGCGGCGTTATCTGGCTGGTGGGATCGCATGGTTACTTATGAGACGGTGCACTAGCTTTGGCAGCAGCCAGCCAGCCAGCCACTCTCCGGCTGCCGGAACGTCGAAGTTTACCCCACCGGGGTCGCGTATCTCGTTACCGTCGATCGAGGCTGCATACCGGCCCCCGGGGTCGACGCGGGCGAACAAGTCCACTATCGGGGCGTGATGCTGCGCTGCCACTTGGCGCAGCAGTTGATTGTACCGGCTGACCCGGGCCGAAGCGTCCTCGGGGAAGTGTTGGTTGCAGGCGGGAGAGCAGGCTTTGGTGCCCGGAGCCTGGTACGGAGCGGTGGCGTAGGCGAAATAGGGCACGGTGAGGACCACGACGGGGGTGTGATCGATCGAAAGGGCGGCAATCGCCTGCTCCACTCCCGCCGATACTGTGGACCGGTACTGCGGTTGGTCCACGAGGTCGGTCCACCGGCCGTGCCATAACACGTTGGCAACCGGTCGCTTAGCGGCGAGCAGGACCGTAACGTCCGGGTGGAACTGCCTTACCGCTACCCTGAAGTTGGCGAAAAGCCCGGCACATGATGGCGGCGACGCCGTCACCATTCCGCCCCAGAAGTACGTTCCCGGCCCGGTCAGGCCGCATCCCGGCACGGAAACGGTGGTGATCTTGGCTCCGTAGGGGCCGCCGGCATCTTCAAGGCCGGCTCCCAGGGTGCGAGCGAGGGAATCTCCGGCGAGGAGAATCCGTACGGTGTGGCCCGGTCGCAGTGGCGCCGGGGGGTTGGTCTTAGCTGTGGTGCGAGTTCCGTCTCCTAGCGCCCGGCCACCGTGGCTTTTCCCTGGCGGCAGGGCAGAAGCGGAGGGGATGGCGCGCCTGGGGCCTGCCTGTGAAGAGCCGGGACTGCTGGCAAGCTTCCAGATGGCTAGGCCCGCTGCGGCAGCGAGCACTATTACCGCGGCGACCACCAGCGCAGGCCGCGGCGCCCACCGTTCGTGAGACTGCTGCCCGGTGCTTCTCGATGCTCTACCTTCGCGTCTTGCGGGATGCGAGTGTCTCGCCACTTGCCCGTGAGGGTAGGGGAACCATGGCTCGTTTACACCGGGCACATTCGCAGCCTACCCGGGCTTGGTCGGTCAGTATCCCTTCGGCAAGTCCAAAGAGTGCTGGGCCACGAAGTTCAGGATCATCTCTCTCGATACCGGAGCCGTGCGGAGCAGCCTAGCGTTGCCCATGAGCGTTGCAAGCCCGTACTCGCTGGCCATCCCGTTGCCACCGTGAGTTTGGATGGCGGCATCAAGGCAGGTGATCGCTGCCTCGGCCCCGGCGTACTTGGCCATGTTCGCGGCTTCGCCGGTGTCCACCCCGCTGCCCCTGCTGCCATCAGCACCGTTCTTCTCCCGGTCGTAGGCCCAAGCGGCCTTCTGCAGCATAAGTTTCGCCTGCTCCAACTCGATCTTGGCCTTGGCAAGCGGGTGCGAAACAGCCTGATGGCTACCGATAGGCATGCCCCACACGGAGCGGTTCCGAGCGTATTCGGAGGCCCTGGAGAGTGCGTACCTGCCAATGCCGACGCCGATCGCGGACGTCATGATTCGTTCGGGGTTCAGCCCGAAGAAAACTTCCCGCAGCCCTTCGTGCTCGGCCCCGAGTAACCTGGATGCTGGCACCTCGACATTGTCGAAAAAGACGGTGAACTGCTTCTCGGGAGCGGTCATCTCCACCGGGATCGGGGTGTACGTGACGCCCGGGGCGTCGAGGTCGACGACGAATAGCGACAGCTTGCCCCGCCCGGTCTGCTCGTCGGCGCCCGTTCTCGCGACCACCAGGACCGCTTCAGCTTCATCGCAACCGGAAATGTAGTATTTCGTACCGTTGAGGCGGTAGACGTCGCCGTCTTTCGTGGCGGCAGTCGATATGTTGTGAGAGTTCGACCCGGCGTCCGGTTCCGTGATTGCGAAGGCCATCTTCATCGAGCCGTCTGCAAAGCGTGGGAGCCAGCGCGATCGCTGGTCGTCCGTTCCGAAGCGCTCGATCAGGGTAGCGTTTACGGCAGGCGAGACGACGAGCAGCAGGATGGGCGTTCCCTGCGCTGCCAACTCCTCGCACACTATCGAGAGCTCGTATATGCCCATGCCCCCGCCGCCCCACTGCTCGGGGATACCCACTCCGATATATCCTGCCTTTGCAAGCTCGCCCCATAACTCGGCCACCTTGCCGCCCGAGCGGGCTTGGTCGACAAAGTAGGCATGGCCGTACTTTGCTGCTATAGAGGACACTGCCTCCCGGAGCATTTGGTGTTCGGAGGTCTCTTCGAAGTCCATGGGCAATCAACCTACTTGCAGGACCGTGAGGCAGGCAACTTCGACGATGTCTTCAGCGGAACAACCGCGGCTGAGATCGTTCATCGGCTTAGCCAGACCCTGCAAAATGGGTCCGTACGCCTGCGCGCCGCCTAGTCGCTGCGCGATCTTGTAAGCGATGTTGCCGGAGTCCAGGTCGGGGAAGATCAGGACATTGGCACGGCCCTCGACGGGGCTGCCCGGGGCCTTGACGGCGGCCACTTCGGGAACCACGGCGGCGTCCACCTGGAGCTCGCCGTCGATGCAGAGGCCCGGTTCGCGCTCGGCCACGAGGCCGGTAGCCCGGATGATCTTTTCGACGCGTGGGTGGTTGGCGCTGCCCTTCGTCGAGAAGCTGGCCATGGCCACCCGCGGCTCGCAGCCGAGGATGGCGCGGGCGCTGGCGGCTGTCGAGATGGCCACGTCCGCCAGCTGTTCGGACGCCGGGTCCGGAAGCACCCCGCAGTCGGCGAAAAGGAATGCTCCGTTCTCTCCCACATCCGAGCGGGGGAACACGATCAGGAAAAAGCTGCTCACGACCGATATTCCGGGTGCCGGGCCGATCCCGAGCAGCGCCGCCCTCACCGTAGCCGCCGTTGTAGTAGCCGCTCCTCCAACGCAACCGTCCACGTAACCCGCATGTACCATCACGGCACCGAAGAGCGAGGGGTCGTTGAGTGCCTCGCGTGCCTCAGGGAGCGTCGTGCCGCGAGCTGCCCGCCGCTCGTAGTAGGCGTGGCTCAGGCGTTCCAGGTTGGCGGCCCGGCATTCGGCGTCGACAAGCACCGGCTCGCAGAGGCCCTCGCTTGCCAGGATCGAAACGGCCTCGATGACCCGGGGATCGTCCACTTCCGGGAAGGCGATCCTCGCCCGCCGCTCGGAGGCTCGTCGCCGGATATCGGCTAGCAGGCCGGCGGACACACCCGCCTCATAGCGCCAACCCCTTCAGCTGCGTGGGGCCTCAATCCCCGATCTGGTCCAGCAGCCCCTGGTCCACGGTAACGGGCGTTGCGAGCAAGTACTGGGCATAGGTCTTTCCCTGCGCGTCGAAACGAACCGACAGGGTCCCGCCCCCGCCGAGTGCCTCATGGAGAAGGAAGTTGACACTGAGGAGGTTCGGTAGCTCGTGGCGCTCGACGCTTCCCTCACAGAGGCCCGCGAAACGATCCTTCATGAAGTCGGTGGTCAGGTTCTGGAGCACCCACTTGTATACGGCTGGGGTCCTTGCAATAACACCTACGTTGGAGGTATCGCCCTTGTCGCCCGATCGTGCAAGGCAAAGGCGGCCAAGCGGAACGGTCACCTGCGGCCCACCCTGCGCCGCCTCGGCGCCTACGTCGACGTAGGTTGTCCGGGACCCCGCCGCTTGTGGCGGCACTGCCCCGCCGGGCTGCCCCGACGGCACCGCCATGGACACCTCTTCCTCGGCGTCGCCGACGTGTACGGTCACCCTGACCTTGTCACGCGAGATAAGGGCAGGCCAGTAGCCGATAACGGGTGAGGAGCGGGGACGTCCCTGGTCGCCCGGCGCGGTGAGGCCGGGTACCGAGCCAAGGGCTCCGGCAATCACGAACGGCCCGAACCTGGTATCCAGCTTGGCTCGGTCCGCGTCCCGGGCTCCAACCTGGACCAGAGTCTCACTTGGATCGTACTCGGATAGAGGGGGATGGCAGGCGTTCCAGCCGATGAAGCTTGTCGACGTGCGCTCGTAGAAGTCGCGCCCTCCGGCCATTCCCCAGAAGATCTCTGCCGCTTTGGATGCCTTCTCGAGGCTGTTGGGGCCGGAGATCATCAGGCGCCCGACGATGCTGTATCCCTGGGCAAAGCTGACCGATACCTTCAGCTTCTCCGGTGGCGGATCGCCCCGAATCTCGCTCACCCGGACCCGGTCGGGACCCTCCTGGTCGAGCCGGATCGAGTCGAAATGCGCAACGCAGTCGGGAGCGAGGTAACTCGGCGTTCCCATCTCGTACAGTAGCTGCTCACCGACGGTATGGGAGGTGACGAGGCCTCCCGTGCCCGGGTGCTTGGTGATCACGAATGTGCCGTCCGGATGCGCCTCGACGAGCGGGTAGCCGATCTTCGAGAAGCTGGGCACCTTCTTCCAGTCCGTGAAGTTGCCTCCCGTGCATTGGGTTCCGCACTCGATGATGTGGCCCGCTATGATTCCTGTTGCCAGCCGATCCCATTCGTCGTCTTTCCATCCGAACTCGTGGATCATCGGGCCAAGGGTAACGGCAGTATCAGTGACCCTTCCGGCGATTATGACGTTGGCTCCCATCTCGAGAGCCTTGGCCACGGGAGCGGCGCCCAGGTAGGCATTCGCGCTCAATACCTTGTCGCGGATCTGACTGAGGGGTGCCCCGTTGTCGAGATTCGCGAGCGCCTCGCCGGATTCCAGTATCGAGTCCAGATCGCCGTAGATGTCGTCGCCGAGGATGACTCCGACCCGAAGCTTGCTCGCCACGCCCTGCTGCTCGGCCAGCGCCTCCACCGCCGCCCGGCAGGCAAGTGGGTTGACCCCGCCAGCGTTAGCGATGACGGTAATGCCGCGCTCTAGGCATGCAGGCAGCACCGCGGCCAGCTGCATGACGAAATCGGTGGCGAACCCGGCCTCCGGGTTGCGACTCTTGTGCTTCTGAAGGATCGCCATGGTGATCTCGGCGAGGTAGTCCATGACGAGGTAGTCAATTGGCCCGCCCTCCACCTGGCGCTGTGCCGCCGTGGGGTCGTCACCCCAGAAGCCCCCAGCATTGGCGATGATTATCTTGTCTCTTGCCATAACGTCACCTCGTCTCTCTGCCAACCCGCCGAACTGTCGCCTGCGGGTGTCCTGTCGCTATTCCTGCCAGTCGCCACCAGTCGCCACCTTTACGACCATTCCGGCCAGTTCAGTGGGTATCCTCGTTCTC
The DNA here is from genome assembly GCA_021816935.1 of Actinomycetes bacterium. Taxonomy (GTDB): domain Bacteria; phylum Actinomycetota; class Acidimicrobiia; order Acidimicrobiales; family JAMCPL01; genus JAKAWR01. The sequence continues at coordinate 190,034 of JAKAWR010000003.1, read as the reverse complement.
GTTGCTCACGACAGCGAGCTGCGCACCCGCTTCAACCTGGTCCCCGACCGCGACGTGCAGTGTGGTCACGATACCGCCGTGCGGAGTCCTGATCTCGTGCTCGAGCTTCATGGCCTCGAGCGTCAGCAGGAGATCTCCGGCCTCGACTTCCTGGCCCTCCGACGCGATCACCCTTGTGACCGTCCCCGGTAAAGGCGCCTGGAGCGAACCGATCTCATCCTCGCCGGGTTCGTGAGACGGGAACCGATCTGCCTCTGTGAGCACCAGGGATCCGGCCGGTCCATCCACGAAAATCCTCCCGCCTGCGAATCCGACGCTGTAGCGGGCCAGTAGCCCCGCGTCTTCGATAAGAGTCTCATCGGGAGACGTGGAGACAAACTTCAGGTCGTCGCGCACGGCGAGTTTGGGAGGATAGGCCATGTTGTCGACCGGTTCCCGAGCCTCTCCTTGACCCTGGTCGGCAGCGCTGTCCGGGCCCTCCGAAGGTTCGCCGGGTTCCTCCGCATACAACCGTGCTTCCTTCCCGTACCGGTCAAACTCATATCCTACCGCGACCCGAATCTTATCGCCGCCGCTTCCGCTCTTACCGACCTCGCTCCTGCCTCCCTCGCTGGTCTTACCGCGTGCCCCGTTCATTACGACCTCGGCGCCACCGACCGCGCCTTCCCCACCGCCACCGGCCGGTTCGCCCCGGCGGTTCGCCAATGTGCTCTCGACATCGAAGGTGACAATCTGGGGCAACGTGGGGTTGTTGCGCCATCCGCTCGGCGCACCGGCGAGGACTTTCGTGGCCAGCCGCCTCCGTGCCTGCGCCGCCAGTGCGGCTGCCAGCGCATACACCGGGACTTGATCCATCTTCACCGGAGAGGATCCGAGCTCGGCCGGGGAGAATCTTTCGAGGAAGGCCGTGTCGATCCTGCCCTCGATCACTTCCGGATGCGTGAGCACGGATACGAGCAGGTCCCTGTTGGTGACAGGCCCGTGGATTCTTGCGCCGGAAAGAGCAGATGCGAGCAGCGCCAGTGCGCCTTCCCTGGTATCGCTGTGGGCTATGACCTTGGCGAGCATGGAATCGTAGTAGGGGCTGATCACGGACGAGCTCTCTACCCCGCTATCCAGCCTGATGCCGGGGGGATGGGGGACATCAAAGGTGTAGAGAGTTCCCGTCGAGGGCTGCCAGTCATGCGCAGGGTCCTCAGCGTATATGCGCGCCTCGACAGCGTGCCCGGTGATTGTGGCCGAGCGGAGCTCGGGGCCGATCGGGCACCCCATGGCGAGATCCAGCTGGGAGCGTACGAGGTCCAGTCCGGTCACCATCTCCGTTACCGGGTGTTCCACCTGGATACGGGTGTTCACCTCCAGGAACGCGAAACTGCCGTCCGGGCGCATGACGAACTCGACGGTACCTGCTCCGACATATCCGATGGCTTTGGCCGCCCTCACCGCCGCATCGCCGAGCTCGCGCCTGAGCATGTCGTCGACGGCCGGAGAGGGGCACTCTTCGATGATTTTCTGGTGACGCCGCTGGATCGAGCATTCCCGCTCGAAGAGGTGGATGGCGTCTCCGTAGGCATCCCCGAGGATCTGCACCTCGATGTGGCGGGGGTTGACGACGTAGGGTTCGAGGAATACCGTCCCGTCCCCGAAAGCTGAAGCGGCTTCTCTTGCAGCGGAGCGGATGGCCTCGACGAGAGCGCCGGGTTCCCCGACTATCCGCATCCCGCGGCCACCCCCCCCTGCCGATGCCTTGACCAGGACCGGCCAACCGAGTGCCTCGGCTTGGGCTACAACCGATTGCTCGATGTCTCCTGGCGTGGTGGCCCCACCAGCCCCACCATCGCCACCGCCTTGACCTGCGCCCAGGATATCGGGACCTATCTCAATCGTTGGCAGCACGGGCACTCCGGCATCCGCCATGATTTTCTTGGCTGCGAGCTTCGACCCCATCGCCTCGATAACGCGTGCCGGCGGGCCAACAAAAGTGAGACCCGCCGAGGCACACGCCTCCGCGAACTGGGCGTTCTCGGCAAGAAACCCGTACCCGGGGTGGATCGCATCGGCACCGGACCGCTCGGCCGCTCCGATCAGGCGCTTGATGTCAAGGTACGTCTCGGCGGCGCTCGCGCCGGGCAGGTGAATTGCCGCGTCGGCCTCGGCTACATGGGGCGACGATGAGTCTGGCGTGGAAAAGACAGTCACCGGCGAGATGCCCGTCTCGCGGCAAGTGCGTATGATCCGGCGGGCTATCTCCCCGCGGTTAGCCACCAGAAGACGCTTGATCCGGCGCTGCCCTCCCGGTTGGTTCATGCTCATCGGATTACGATCCTCCTCACATCCTGAAAACGCCGAAGTGCTGTGTCCCGCGCACCTCAGCGTTGTGAGCCACCGACAGGGACATGCCGAGAACGGTTCGTGTGTCTCTCGGGTCTATGATGCCGTCATCGTAGACGCGGGCAGAGAGAAAGAGCGGCTTCTCCTCTGCGAGTATCTGGTCCTCGACACCCTTCCGGATCATCTCGGAAGTCTCCTCGTCGTACTTCACCCCTCTGGACTCGGCGTTCTGCCGGGCGACTATTTGCAGCACGCCGGCCAGCTGGGCTGCCCCCATTACCGATGAGCGCGCGGATGGCCATGCGAACATGAACCGGGGGTTGTACGCCCGGCCGCACATTCCGTAGTTGCCCGCACCGTAGGAGGCCCCCATCATGATGGTGAACTGAGGCACGGTCGAGTTGGCCACCGCGTTGATCATCTTCGACCCGTCCTTGATGATGCCCCCCTGCTCGTAGATCTTTCCGACCATGTACCCGGTGGTGTTCTGGAGGTAAACGAGGGGGGTGTCGACCTGGTTCGCGAGCTGAATGAACTGCGTTGCCTTTTGCGCCTCTTCGCTGAACAGCACGCCCTGGTGATTCGCGAGGATTCCGATCGGGTAACCGTAGATCGAGGCCCATCCCGTGACGAGGTTGGTACCGTAAAGGGGCTTGAACTCGTCGAAGCGCGACCCGTCGACGATCCTGGCGATGACCTCTCGTGGGTCGAACGGCACCCGCAGGTCGGCGGAGGCTATCCCGAGAAGGTCTTCGGGGTCGTAAAGGGGATCGTCCGCCGGCAGGCTCGGTTCCGGTCCCCTCTTGCGCCAGTTGAGCCTGTAGATGATATCGCGTCCCAGGCTGATCGCCTCCAGCTCGTCGCGCGCGAAGTACTCTGCGAGGCCCGATACCTTGGCGTGCATCTCGGCCCCTCCCAGCTCTTCGTCTCCGGACTCCTCGCCCGTCGCCATCTTGACCAGCGGCGGGCCGCCGAGGAACACTTTGGAGCGCTGGTCGATCATGACGGTGTAGTCGCAGGTCCCCGGGATGTAGGCACCGCCGGCCGTAGAGTTGCCGAATACCAGAGCCACCGTCGGGTAGCCTTTGGCCGATCTCTGGATGAGGTCCCTGAACATCCTCCCGCCGGGAATGAAGAGCTCCCCCTGGGTCGGCAGATCGGCACCGCCGGATTCGACGAGGCTGATACTGGGAAGGCCGTTCTCCATTGCGATGTCGGAGCCTCTGGCGGTCTTGCGCAGGGTGTAGGGGTTGGATGAGCCGCCCTTTACCGTCGGATCGTTTGCCGATATAAGACACTCGACGCCGTTGACGATCCCGATGCCGAGTACCAGTGACGCTCCGACGTTGAAAGGTGTGCCCCAACCCGCGAACGGGCAGAGCTCCAGAAACGGCGAATCGGGGTCGACCAGCAGTTCGATGCGCTCATGAACGAGGAACTTGCCCCGTCCCCGGTGCCGGGCGGTGTATCGCTCGCCGCCGCCGACGCGCGTGAGAGCGAGTTGCTCGTTGACCTCGCCGAGTGCCTCTTCCATCGCCTCCAGGTTCGTCTGGAACGTTTCCGACGACGGGTCGATCCTTGTCTTGATGACCTGCGGCATGCCACCTCATATCCATCTCGGATGTCACCTCGCATCCGTCCTACAATCATTTACCGTTCCGATCCCCGGTTGCGTGTGTATCATATCCGGTCGTGCCTGCGCTACTCGCATCGGGTTCGTACTGGAATGCGGTATCCGCGTGTCGCGTGACAGCGCGGCATAAGGTGAGTGGAATGACACGGACCAGCGCCAGATCACGGACGAATGTGGGGTTACGGACCGACGCCAGGCCACGTGGCGGTGCCAGGCCACGGACCGGCGCCAGGCCACTGTCAGCCGTTGTCCTGGCCGCCGGCGAGGGGACGCGGATGCGCTCATCTACTCCGAAGCCGCTCCATCCGATCTGCGGCCGACCGATGATCCTCTACGTTCTCGATGCGCTTGCAGAATTGCCGATCGACGAGGTGGCGGTCGTGGTAGGGCACATGGGCGAGTGGGTCGGCAAAGAGCTCATGAACGAGGCGCCTAGGGGCTTGAAGATCGAGCTGGTCGAGCAACCTGTCCAGCGTGGTACTGCGGATGCCCTCAAGATGGCCCTCACCAGCCTGGGCGAGGATCCCGCCGTCCTCGACGGGGACGTGGTAGTGCTTCCGGGCGATACCCCACTTGTGAAGGCTGAGACCATTGCCGACCTCGTTGCCTGGCATCGGACCTCGGACGCGGGCGCAACCCTGCTCACTGCCCGCGAAGCCAACCCGGTAGCGTTCGATCACGTGGAAAGAGATGGATCCGGTCGGGTCAGGCGGGTCATTGCCGGAGTCGAGGTGAAGGACGGGGACGTAGCCCGCGAGCAGGATGAGGCTGCCTGCGAGCAGGGGTACGAGGCGGCGACGGCCATTCACTGTTTCCGCCGTAGCGTGCTTGCCCCGGCACTGCGCAGGGTCCAGCCGCAGGCGCCCGCCGGCGAAGAGTCGCTTATGAGCTTGTACGGCGTGCTTTACGAGGCGGGTTATGCGGTGGAGTCCTTCGCGGTGGATGATCCCGTAGAGGCCATCGGCGTGAACGACCGTGTTCAACTGGCCAACGCCGAGGCAGCGCTCAGATCGCGGATCTGTTCGAGATGGATGAGCCGCGGGGTCACGATGGTGGATCCAACGAGTACTTATGTCGACTGGTCGGTGGTCATTGGTCAGGATGCGACCCTCATGCCCGGCGTAGTCCTGAAGGGGACGTGCGTTGTCGGGGAGGGAGCGGTGATCGGACCGTACAGCTCTATAGAGGACAGCGTGATCGGGGAGCGGGCTGTGGTTCGCAGCTCCACGGTCGAGGGTGCCTACGTTGGGGACGATGCCAAGGTGGGGCCGTACGCGGTCCTGCCGCCAGGTGCGCGCCTCGCGGCGTGCGACGTTGCCGGCCCGGGCGAGCACCTCTGAACGGCGTCCACTGCAGCGCCTGTGCTGCGGCGCTGGAGCGGGGCGTAGCTCGGCGCAATAGCCCCGGCCTCAACCTCCCTTTGAGTTGAGGCTCTTACCCGGCACCTGACCGGTGACGGCGAAATCGGGATCTGCTATTCTCGTCGCTGTGGAGCGTGTTGTGCACAGCCAGATGGTGCTCGTCACGGGAAGGGCGCACCCTGTCCTCGCAGAGGAGATAGCGGCGTACCTGGGCGTCGAGCTCTCGAAAACGCACCTACGGGATTTTGCGAACGGAGAGATCCATTGCCGATACGACGCGTCGATGCGCGGTGCCGACGTCTTCATCGTCCAGACGCACGGCCGCAGCGTCAACGATGCGCTTATCGAGCAGCTCATCATGATCGACGCGGCGAAGCGGGCCTCGGCCAAGCGTATAACCGCCGTCTGCCCCTACTACGGCTATTCGAGGCAGGACCGGAAGGCCACAGGGAGGGAGCCGATCACGGCCAAGCTTGTTGCAGACATGCTGCAGGTTGCAGGTGCGCACAGGGTGGTGAGCGTCGATCTGCACTCGGGTCAGATCCAGGGCTTCTTCGACGTTCCGTTCGACCATCTCACGTCGTTGCCGGTTCTCGAGGGCGAGATACGCAAGATGGCACCCGGGGACCTCGTAGTTGTTGCGCCCGACGCCGGCAGGGTCAAGGTTGCGGAGCGCTACAGCCAGCATCTCGGAGCGGATCTGGCGGTGGTGCACAAGCGACGGCCAAAGGGGACCGCCAACGAGGTGGAGGCGCTCCAGGTCGTCGGCGAGGTGGACGGAAGGCGCTGTGTGCTGGTAGACGACATGATAGACACGGCGGGCACGATCTGCGCGGCAGCCAACCTGCTTTCCGAGAGGGGCGCTGTCGAGGTGTGGGCGATGGCCACCCACCCGGTCCTGTCCGGTCCTGCCATCGAGCGCCTTGAACACTCTGCGATCTCGAAGGTGATCGTGACCAACACGCTGCCGTTGCCCGACGAGATGATGACGGCCAAGTTCCAGGTTGTCTCCGTTGCCCGCATCATTGCCGACGCCATCAACGCGGTTTTCGAAGAGGCGTCCGTGTCGGAGATCTTCGGGGGGGACAACCTTGCGATCTGATCAGTCGCTACGGGTAGCGCGGAGCGCTGGAGGGTGGTCACTGGAGACGGCTGCGGGGATCCGGCAGGCTCTAAGGCAGCCATGTCCAGGCTCTTGAGACTGGGGCTCATCGCCCTTCTTGGCGCGATGGCCGGGACGGCCATCTTCCTCACGCTGCGCCTTCTGGTCGGCAAGCTCTCCGTAGAGCCAGGAGGATTCGGGACGGGCAGCTACGACGCTTGGCCTCCCGTGCCGCCGGCCAAGGGCAAGCGCCCCATCGTCTGACCCCGTCTGCGAACGTTGCCGAGTCCGGCCGGCGGGGGCAATCGGCTGGACTCAGCGCCAGGCGGCGAGGGCGGCTTCGACCTCTGCGGCCGCCTCTGCCGACAGCCGCCCGGCCGCGAAGATCGCCTGTGCAGCGCCGGCTGAGAGCCTGCCCCCGTGGCCGAGAGTTTTCCAGGTGGCGGCATCCTCCAGCCAGCGGCCGCGGGAAGCGGCGTCGACCGCGGGTCCGATGTGATCCTGGGTAGCTCTTGCCTCGCTCGAAAGTCTTGTGCATTGCTTGCCGAGGACCGGGTCGAGCGACTCGCACACGTAGCGGAGGTTCTTCGCCTTCTTTCTCAAGTCGTGCAGGTTGTCAAGGGTCGGCCTGGCACGCATAGCTTTCTCGGCGTCCTGCACTTCGCGCCGCGTTCGCCGGACAAGGGGTGTAAGCAGTTTTCCCGGCGAACCGTCGGCCCTGGAGCCCAGGGGAATGCCGTCGCCACATCGGGCGAGACGTTCAGCCAGATCGCCTGCTTTGGTACTGGCGCGGATCTCGAGGAAGTCCGCATAGCGTGCCGCCCGCTGCGTAAGCAGCACTTCCGCCAGCCGGTCCACTCCGCCCGTAAAGGGCTCCCAGGTGGGTTCCAGGCGTGTCCCGGCGAGGAATGCATAGATGACGTCGAGGTCTCTGACCGCTCCGAGCGAGCCGCCGTACCAGCGTAGATCGACCGCGAGATCGGTGGACCATTGAAGATCCAGGAACGGGCGGAAGGTCCGCAGGTAAGCCCTCATCCTCCGCATTGCCGCCCGGAGAGCGTGGACCGGATCGCGATCCTGGTCATCGGTATCGGTGTTTTCACTCGTGCCGCTTGCCCCGTCCCCGCCGGTCGAGTCCGGCGCCCCGTCCCCGCCGGTCGAACTCGCAGCACCAACGCCTCCGGCGCGGGCCACCTTGGCGGGTCCGGCTTTCCTTCCGCTGGCTGTGGTCTGTTCTCGCGCACGGGGTTCCCTCCGCGGCACTGCGCTTTCGGGCTCCATCGCGCGGTCGGCCTTTGCCAGCTTGCGGGCCCCGCGTGCGAGGATCTCCGATATCAGCTCCGACGCGTTCGCAGGCTCAGTTGCCAAGGCATCCTCTCTCCGGCCGCATGGGCACGCGCGATCCGGCATTCCTGCCTGGGCCGGGGCTCAGGCCCGCCACCTGCAAGTTGCCGATCATCGAAGACTTGCCTAGGCGGACCGCTTCAGCGCGCCTTGGCGATGAAAGCGTCCCTGTCGACGATGACTCTCGTTATGAACCCTGCACATACCACGCTGTCGTTGTTCGTGACTTTGACGGTGAAGGTGAGGCGCCGGCCCTCCATCTTTTCCAGCGTGGCCTCCGCGGTCACACTGGAGCCAACGGCGCTGGGTGCGAGATGGTCGAGTTGAACCCGCAGGCCGACGGAGGTCTGCCCTGTGCTCAGCTTGGGAGCCAGGGCCCTGCAAGCGGCCTCCTCGCACAGGGCGACGAGACGCGGCGTAGCCAGCACCGGGACGTCACCGGAACGGAAGTGGGCTGCCGTGTCCTCATCGGTAACCCGTAGCGGTACGGATGCGTGCAGACCCGTTGTGACAGCCATTACGAACAGCCTATGCGCGTCGGGGGTGCGGCCGCCTCTTGACCGGCGGACCGGAGAGCGGGACGGCAGATCGTGGCCGCGGACATCTCCCCGGGGGAGCGACCGCTAAGGTGTTCTCCGTCCGGCGATTGGCGCCCGCCCGGCACCGCGAGAGATGGAAGCCGGGTAGTTATGTGTGCGCTCGGGCTGCGGGAAGTGCGAGGCGATACCGCGGAAGCCGGGGTGGGGACCGGAGGCAGAGCGAACAGGCAGGTGAGCGGATGTGTTAATCGATCAGGATGTTGTCGAGAGGGCACTGTCACATGCCATGGTGAAGGGCGCGGAGTGGGCCGAGATCTTTGCCGAGGACAGGTCGAGTCTTTCGGCGTCGTTCGACGACGGCCATGTCGAGGAGGTTGCGAACGGTCGGGAGAGGGGGGCGGGCATCCGGGTCGTCGCTGGCGAGACGTCCGGTTATGCACATACTGACGACCTGAGCGAGCAGGGTCTCCTGAGGGCGGCCGCGGTTGCAGCGGGTGCTGCAAGAGCAGGCGTGCAGGCTCCCCCGTCCGGGGTGAGCCTTTCCGCAGGCGAGAGCCACAACCCCTCGGCAGTCGAGATCCTGCCGGAGAGCGTGCCGAGGGAGAGGAAGGTCGAGTTGCTGCTCGCTGCCGACGAGGCAGCTCGCTCGGGCAGGCCCGCCATCAAACAGGTGAGTGCCGGTTACGGCGAATCGCGGCGCGAGATACTTGTGGCGTCGACGAGCGGCGTTTTCGTGTCCGACGAGCATGTCAGGACCAGGTTCTCGGTGAACTGCGTTGCTTCGGGTGACGGCGGTCTGCAGACCGGTTACGAGACGACTGCGCGAACTGTCGGGTTCGAGCACTTCGGCGGTGTGGAGGTGGAGGGTCTCGCCGCCAAGGCTGCCTCGCGGGCAGTGACCAAGCTTTCGGCCCGTCCGGCGCCGTCTGGCGAGCTGGCGGTGGTGCTCGCGTCGGGCGGCGGCGGTGTGCTCTTCCACGAGGCATGCGGTCACGGGCTGGAGGCGGACCATATCGCCAAGGACGTCTCGGTCTATGTGGGAAAGATCGGTGCCCAGGTGGCGAGCCCGCTGGTCACCCTCGTCGATGACGGTACGCAGGCGGGGGAGTGGGGCAGTTACGGGATCGACGACGAGGGCAATCCGGGGGTCCGGAGCGTCCTCATCGAAGGCGGTGTGCTCCAGGACTACATGTGGGACAGGCTGAGGGCCGGGAAAGAGGGGCGGGATGTGTCGGGCAACGGGAGGCGCCAGTCGTACAGGTACATGCCGATGGTCAGGATGACGAACACCTTCATCCTGCCGGGCGAGAGCGATCCGGACGAGATAGTGGCGCAGACCCCCCACGGCGTCTACGTGGCGCAGCTCGGCGGAGGCCAGGTCAACACCACTACCGGGGATTTCGTCTTCGGCATGACGGAGGCGTACCTGATCGAGGGAGGGAGGATCACGGCGCCACTCAGGGATGCCAACCTGATCGGCAACGGGCCTCAAGTGTTGTCGCTCATCGACGCCGTTGCGAGCGACTTCGGCATGCAGGCGGGCACGTGCGGCAAGGACGGCCAGAGCGTACCGGTCGGTGTCGGCCAGCCGACCCTGAGGATAGCGTCGGTCACGGTCGGAGGTACGGCAGATGGCTGAGCGGAACGGGCGAGGACGGGAGGGCGGATCCGGATACGTTGCCGGGCCCGGGAAAGAGGCAGGAGCGGGATACGAGGGTGGGGAGGATCTGGCGACGCTGGTGGGCCGGATCGCCGAGTTGGCGAAGGCGGGAGAGGCCGTCGAGGCGTACGCGTCGCGCTCCGTTTCCACCTCGATCAGAGCCTACGAGGCCGAGATCGAGCAGCTCTCCTCGTCGACATCGTCAGGCGTGGGGGTGCGGGTGATCAGCGACGGCCGGCAGGGATTCTCGTATGCAGGGTTCACCTCCGACGTGTCTCCGGTGGAATTGCTGGCGCAGGCGCGGGAGAACGCGCGCTTCGCAGGGGCGGACGAGTACGCATCAGTGGCGCAGCCTGACGGAGTGACGGCGCCTGTGCTTGTGACGGTTGACACGGCTATGGCGGACGTTCCTACGGCCAAGAAAGTCGAGCTGGCACTCGAGCTCGAGGCCGCAGCCAGGACCGCGGACAAGCGGGTGCGCAAGGTCGAGTCGGCAGACTACGACGACGTGGTGGCATGCGAGGCGATTGCCACGTCGACCGGGCTCCGGGCTTTCTCGGAGTACAGCTATGCGGCACTCTCGGTCCAGGTGGTCGCCGGAGATGGTGATTCGTCGCAAAGCGGCACGGGATTTGAGGTCGCAAGAGGTATCGTGGGGCTCGAACCGGAGGCGATTGCGGCAGAGGGGATCGAGCGGGCGACTCGGTTGCTCGGCGCGATCAAGCCCGCCACGGCCGAGTGTACGGTCGTATTCGATCCGAGGGTGACCTCGACCTTCCTGTCCGTTCTGGCGGCGGCTTTCTCCGGGGAGTCGGTTACCAAGGGGCGGTCGTTCCTTGCCGGCCGGGTAGGCGAGGCCGTCATGCGCGCAGGTCTTGACCTCCTGGACGATCCGACGGACGCGCAGGCTCTCTCGGCCGGCCCCTACGACGGCGAGGGTCTGGCGTCCCGGCCCAACCTGCTCGTGGCCGACGGCGTGCTCCGGGGTTACGTGTTCGATTCGACGGCGGGCAAGCGGGCCGGCTGCCCCTCCACAGGCTCCGCCGTGCGTTCAGGCTATTCCTCGGGCCCGGTGGCATCCTGCCGGGCGCTTCTCCTGTCGGACACCGTAAGTCCGGGGATGAGTGCCCCGGACATCCTTGTCGGAGTGGGAGACGGGCTCTATGTCCAGTCGGTGACAGGCGCTCATTCGGGGATCAATCCTGTCAGTGGGGATTTCTCGGTCGGGGTGGAGGGGCTGCGGTTGAGGGACGGCGCCTTCGCGGAGCCGGTGCGTGAGGCGACGGTAGCGTCCACCCTGCAGAAGATGCTCATCGCGGTCCTGTATGCCGGTGCCGATGTGCAATGGCTGCCCGGCATCGCTGCGGGCCAGACGCTTGCCATAGGTTCGATGATGCTGTCGGGGACCTGAGCAGCAGGCAGAGCTTGGCACGACCGCTTCCCGGATGCGCAACGGCGTGAACGTCGTTGCCGGTTGAACTCGGTCAGGAGGCCCCGGCGGAGGCGGTCTTCGGTGAGGAAGTGGATGTGCCGGTCTGGCCTCCGGAAGTGGCAGTCTTGCCGGCCTTACCGGAATTGCCGCTTGCTGCGCCGCCTTTGTCCGTCCCCGTCGATTTGCCTGTTCCAGCCGCGGTCTCGCCGCCGGCCCCCGCCTCGCCGCCCGTCTCCGCCGAAGCCCCGTCTCCCGCCGCCTTCCGGTTGCTCCCGAGAGATTTCGATGAAGATCGGTTGTCGGTCTTGTAGAAGCCGCTTCCCTTGAAGACGATACCGATCGAGCTGAAAACCTTCTTGAGAGCCCCTCCGCACGCCGGGCATGTCGTGAGCGGGTCGTCCTTGAACGATTGCGCGACCTCCAGGTGCTCGCCGCACGCGCTGCACCGGTATTCATAGATCGGCATAGCTCCAGTATACCGCCCGTGGGGCCCCGCCCCCGCACCTAACGCCGATCATCGGTCGGCTCGTGCCAGCCCGAGGATCGACAATATCGACAATAAGGCGGTCCCATGCAGCGACGCCGTTGCCGCCGACGCTGCGACCTCCACCGGCGCACGCTCCGGTGGAGGGGATGCCGGATTCGTCCGTGATGGCCAACTTCGGAATTAACGGCTGCTGACGCGTTTCTTGGCAGAGGGAGTGCGAGGTTCGGTTAGACTTGCCCCATGGTTCCCGAGCGCTCGCTGGCGCAGCTCGATCCCCTTGCCCGAGCCCGCATGGCGGACGTCGGACCGAAGGAGGTAAGCCATCGGCGGGCCCTGGCAAGGTGCAAGGTGATGATGCTCCCCGAGTCTACGGCCGTCATTGCCTCTAACGCCGTGCAGAAGGGCGACGTGCTTGCCACGGCAAGAGTGGCGGGAATCCAGGCGACCAAGAAGGCCTCGGAGCTCTTCCCGCTGTGTCATCCGTTGCTCGTGGGGGCTGTCCAGATCGACTTTTCGATAGGCGATGACTACGTGGAGGTCGAGGCGAGGGTGGAGGCCATCGATCGTACGGGAGTCGAGATGGAGGCTATGACGGCCTGCTCGGTGGCTGCTCTCACCATCTACGACATGGTCAAGTCGATTGACAAGACGATGCGGGTGGTGGACCTAGCGGTCTGGGAGAAGTCCGGCGGGGCGTCCGGCGCCTGGCGCCGCTTCTCGCTCGACGGCGGCCTCGAAACCGCCTGATCACGAAGGGCTGCGGGAGCGATCCCCGGAAGCGAGGACGCCGCGGTTCACCTTACCCGACGGATCCCTCCATCTGGAGCTCGATTAGGCGGCTCCACTCGACCGCATACTCCATCGGCAGCGTTCGGGTCACCGGCTCTATGAAGCCGTTCACTATCATGCCCATCGCCTGCTGCTCGGACAGTCCCCTGCTCATCAAGTAGAAAAGCTGGTCGTCGCGCACCTTTGAGATCGTGGCCTCATGCCCGATCTGAGCGTCCCGCTCGGACACCTCCATGTAGGGCTTGGTTTCGGAGATCGATGTGTCGTCGAGCAGGAGGGCGTCGCACCTCACGAAGCTCTTGGACCTTGTCGCACCCTCGTCCACGTGCACGAGTCCCCGGTACGTCGAGATCCCACCGTCCTTCGATATCGACTTCGAGATGATGGTGGAACTCGTCTCTGGAGCCGCATGAATCATCTTGCCACCCGCGTCCTGGTGTTGGCCCCTGCCTGCGTAGGCGACCGAGAGAACCTCGCCCGACGCTTTCGGGCCCACAAGGTACACCGAGGGGTACTTCATCGTTAGCCGGGAGCCGATGTTCCCGTCGACCCATTCGATCCTTGCCTCGGCCTCGGCACGGCCGCGCTTGGTGACGAGGTTGTAGACGTTCGTCGACCAGTTCTGGATCGTCGTGTAGGTGATCCGTGCACCGGGCCGCGCAACGAGCTCCACGACGGCCGAGTGAAGTGAGTCAGTCGAGTAGACCGGTGCCGAGCAACCCTCCACGTAATGGACCTGGGATCCCTCGTCGGCGATGATGAGGGTCCGCTCGAACTGCCCCATGTTCTCGGCGTTGATCCGGAAATAGGCTTGCAAGGGCATTTCGACCTTTACGCCTGGAGGAACGTATATGAAGGATCCCCCTGACCATACCGACGAGTTGAGTGCCGCGAACTTGTTGTCATTGGGGGGTATGACCGTGCCGAACCAGCGCCTGACGATATCCGGGTGTTCCCGGACCGCCGAGTCCATGTCCGAGAAGATGACCCCCTGGCGTTCCAGGTCCATCCGATTACGATGGAATACCACTTCGCTTTCGTACTGTGCTGTGACGCCGGCCAGATACTTCCTTTCGGCCTCGGGAATGCCCAGCCGCTCGTACGTGGACTTGATCGCGTCAGGGAGATCGTCCCATGAATCCACCATGGATTCGGTCGGCTTGATGTAGTAGTAGATGTCGTCGAAGTCGAGATCCGGCATGTTGGCAGCGAACCATGGGAGCATTGGCTTGGCCATGAAGCGCTTGAGCGACTTGAGACGGAAGTCCCGCATCCAGTCAGGCTCCCCCTTCATCTCGGACATCTCAAGGACGACCCGCTCGGAAAGCCCCTTCTTCGGCTTGTAGATGTAGTTCTCCTCGTCGGCCCATCCGAGTTGGTAACGGCCCAGATCCAGGTCGATGGCAGTGGCTGGCGCGGTCAACGGGGCACCTGCTCCCGTTTCGCGACCGGCCACGGATGGGTTCACATCCTGGCGCAGCGTAGTTGCAGTTTCGGTCATTTGTGCATTCCAGTCATGCCGGCGGCAAGCGTCGCCGGCCGGTCCCCGCGTCGCCTGCCGGCGCAAGCCTCGTTGCGCCCCGTCGAGTAGGGCTCGCCGGAACGTGTGTGCAACGTGCCACGCCCGCCTTCGCGGACAGCCTCGTAATTCAAGTGGTTCCGACCGCTCCCGGTCGATGGCCCGACGCAGATTTTTCTACTCATCACTGAGAATACTAGCGTAGCGTCTACCAAGTCGTGCGATGCTATTCGGCGAGCCAGGAACGCCATCTGGCCGGCGCGAGCGAGCCCGGGCTGGACCGTGTTCACAAAACGTGGCAGCTTGCGCACCCCAACCGTGTGAGTGGCCGGACTGATGCCGTACGATGGTTCTGAGCGCTGAACGTTGTGCGGAAATAAGTTGCATTTCGCTTGCCGGTGGGATATCTTTACTGCTAGGGACCTCAGTGTTTAGTTTGGTCAGTAGCTGAATCCTGGTTCGCGCGCTGGCAGGCGATTGGCGTCCGAAGGAGCAGTCTGAGACTAGTGGTCAGGGCCGTTTCGGGCCATGCGATCCGGTCGCAGACAGAGCGGGCGTCGACGGTGGGTCCTTCGATAGAAAAGGTTTTCAATTGGGCACGAGCCACAGGGCTCAGCAGGAAAAGTTTGGAGGTCAAGAGGTGCGCAGGTTTCGTATCAGGACTAGCCGGATTCTCGTGGCATTGATCGGCCTTGCGCTGGTATCGTCTGCGTGCAGCCTTCTTGGGCTGGGAGGCTCGTCAGGAACACCGACGATCAGCTCCGTTTCGCCTTCCAGCGGACCCGTGACGGGTGGCACGGTAGTGACCATAAACGGCAGCAACTTGACGGGGGCCTCGGCGGTCAACTTCGGGACTGCCCAGGGCACCAACATCAACGTAACGTCCGATACCTCCCTCACGGTGACCGCTCCGCCGGAGCCGGCCATCATGAACGGCCTCGGCGGCAAAGTCCAGGTGACGGTTACGACAGCGGGCGGAACCTCATCAACATGTTTCACGACACTTCTCTTCTGTAGCCAGACGTTCACCTACGTGGCCCAACAGGCCCCGCAGGGCTGCCACGTGTGGAGCCCCGGCGAGATGACGTTCAACAACCTTTCGCTCTCGCATACGTTCAGCGGTTCGAACGATCTCGGTGCCACGGTTGGCCTCAACGCTCCGTCAGTCACGCTGGCGCCCTCCGCCAATGTCTGCCTGAGCCTTTCCGGGTTCTCGGTGAGCCAGTTCCAGGTGGGCGGCTCCCTCGGCGAACAGGCCCAGTTCAACGTGAGCGTGAGTGGCCCCGTCACGTTCAGCAAGACATTCCCCCTCCTCTCGCAGCCGCTTGGGACGATTACCGTGATGGCTGGGCCTATCCCCGTCGTGATCGTGCCGGCCCTGCAGGTTTACGCGACCATTTCGGGCGCGGCAGGGGCCGGTGCAACAATCTCCGGGGCCAATGGCCAGCCGTTCAACGAGGGTGCTACTATGAGTTTCGAGGCGGGGCTGGTTAACGGGCAGTGGAGTTCGACCGGCAGCGTCAAGTGCACGGAGTCGGGTACGGCTTGCATTTCGGCGGGCGGCGTCAGCGTACAGGCGCAGGCGGGCGCAGAGGTTCAGGCCAATCTCTGGGCGCAGGTCGCCTTCTTGGCGTACGATCTCGCAGGTCCCGACGTACAGGCGGGTCCGATGGCTCAGGCCGCCGGAATCGCTTTGACCACGAGCGGGAGCCCATGGTGGGCTGTCTGCGGTGGAGTGCAGGGAGGGTTCGGTCTGGCGGGCAACGCGAGGCTCTTCGGAGGGACGCAGTGGATCGGCAAGACCTACAACCTTTGGGGTCCTCAGATCCTCACTTCCTCGTCGGGGGCACCGACCGATCCGTCGGCAGCGTGCGATCCGAACGTCTGACCAGAGTACCGCGAGCGCAAGGCCCGGGCTTTAGCCCGGAAAAGGATATAGGAGCCTCAGCGGGTAGGGATCTCGGGCGAAGCAGCGCTTCGCCATTCCTCCCTCTCGGCCGTACAGCGGACTGATACTTGTCGTGGATGGGCCGCTGTTCCTTCCTCTCGGTCGCACAGCGGACCGTCTCATCCAACCTCCCTATCCGCTGAGGCTCTAAGCTGACGCCACCGGAGCCGGGCCGTCTGCTGGTAACCTCGGGTGAGTGCGGTACGGTCACTTGGGGACAAGCGGGCTCATAATATCGGTTCTTGCGTACGGGAACTGGCTGACGCACGGCGCACAGGTGGACGAGGATGCTGCTGCCGGTTGCGTCCATGCTGCCCTCGACGCGGGGATAACCACCTTTGACACGGCAGATGTCTATGCCGATACCCGGGCCGAAGAGGTGCTAGGTCGTGCACTCAAAGGGATTCGGCGCGAGTCGATCGAGATCTTTTCCAAGGTGTACTGGCCCACCGGTCCCGGCCATAACGACAGGGGGCTTTCGGCGAAGCACATCATCGAATCGGTGGAGGCATCGCTACGACGCCTGGGCACCGGATACCTCGACCTCTACCAGGCACATCGCTACGACTACGAGACGCCGCTCGACGAGGTGCTCCTTGCGTTCGATCACCTGGTCCACCAGGGAAAAGTTCTTTATGTGGGCGTCTCGGAATGGAAGGCCGGCGAGATCGCGGAGGCAGCCCGCCTGGGGAGAGAGCTTGGCACGCATCGCATAGTCTCCAACCAGCCGCAATACTCGATGCTCTGGCGGGTAATCGAGGCCGAGGTGATCCCGACTTGCCTGGACCTCGGCATCGGCCAGGTCGTCTGGTCGCCACTTGCCCAGGGAGTCCTCTCGGGCAAGTACAAGCCCGGCGAGTCGCCGCCTGCCGGAAGCAGGGCTGCCGATGCTCGCGCAGGGGCGTTCATGGGGGGGTTTCTCTCACCCGGCATCCTGGATGCGGTGTCGCGCCTCGATACGTTGGCGACCGAGGCAGGGATGTCCATGACTCAGATGGCGCTCGCATGGGTGCTGTCACGGTCGGGCGTATCGGCCGCGATCATCGGTGCTACGAGGCCGGAACAGGTCGCGGAGAACGCGAAGGCTGCCGAGCTGGAGATTGATGACGACCTGGCCGGACGTATCGACGAGATCCTCAAGGGACATGTTGTAACCGATCCGTCACTCACGCAGAGCCCTCGGTCGAGGCCATGATCGCGTACCCTCCCGATCCGAACCTGATTCCGGGACAGTCCGGTACTGGATCCGCACCCTCCTCTGGCGAGGCGGTGACCGTGGTTCCAGCGGGCAATTCGACAGTCCTTTTCCTCTGCACAGGCAATGCCGCCAGGTCGGTGATGGCAGAGTGCATCATGGCGCAGTTACGGCCGGATATCCTGTCCGTCTCGGCCGGAACTCTCGCAATGGAGGGCGCTCCGCTCGGCAGCCGCACAAGGCATGCGCTGTCGACGATAGGTATGGAGATTCCCCAGACCCACAGATCACACGAGCTCAACGCCGAGGATGTGAGAAACGCGGACCTCATCGTCGCCATGGAAGAAGACCATGTGAACAATGTCCGGGTTCGCTACCCCTCAGGTTCGCCGAAGACTGCGACACTCCGATGGTTGGCGCGGAATCTACCTACCGGCTTGGACCTGACACCACCTCGGATTGGCAGCCTCCAGCTCGATTGTCTCGACTTGAGTCTTCAGGGCGACGTGGCGGATCCGGCCGAGGCCACCCCGCCGCCGTACCCGACCGTGGCGGAGCGTCTCGAATGGGAGCGGAAGGTGTATGTCGATTGCGCAATCGAAATCTTCGATCTGCTTTCCGAGTTGGCCCAGTTGATTGCCAGACCATCTGATCGGCTGGTTTCCTGACGGGGCGGCGGCCCGGCCGCTTTGCCTGCATTGCGGCCCTATGACCCGAATGCCTGCCCCGCTTGCTCGTCCAGCCCGCAATCCCCCAAATCCCCCAATCCCCGACCGCAGGCAGAACGATCCGTTGGGCGTGGTGGTAGCGTCGATTGCGATGGATACCGAGTTGCCGGGGAACGAGCCGCCTACACTGTCCGCACCTCCCGCATCGCTCACAGGCGTCGGGGAGATCGACAGCGCCTGCATACGGCTTTTCGCTCTCGTGGGTGAGGCCCTTTCCGGCGCCACTCACTCGCTTCTCGCAGGGGATAGGGACGCAGCGCGGGCGGTGGCGGAGCGGGACGACCAGGTCGATGCGCTCTACAGGGAGGTAGAGGATCTTGCGTTTGCCGAGCTTGTCAGGCGGGGTAGCGATATCGAACGGGTGAAACATATGGTCGTGATCCTGAGGCTGCTTCCCGAGGTGGAACGGAGCGGAGACCTGGCCGCCAGCATTGCCCGGCGGGCGATAAGAGGCTTGGGTGTCGAACTGTCTCACAGGGCCCGGGGGCTGGTCGAGAGGATGGGCGAGGTGGCGATCTCGATGTGGGGCGCGGCGACTGAAGCCTTCGCATACCGTTCGCCCACAGGCGGCGAGGAGCTCGAGACGCTGGACGACGAGATGGATGAGCTGCACGTCACCCTGACCGCCGAGATAGCGAGCGGCTCCATGTCCCTTCCAGTGGCGATAGAGGCGGCGCTGGTCGCAAGGTTCTACGAGCGTTTCGGCGATCACGCGGTCAACCTGGCCCGCCGCGTCGAGGGTATTGCAGGAGCCGCAGGCTGAGGAACTAGCGTACCGTCTCATGAGTAACCATGCGATCTCGCCAGCCAGATGACGCCGCTGGCTGTGTCCTCGTCCTCGACGTACTCCCTGGTACGCGCATACAATGTGCTTCGCCATGCCTGTCCCGCAACAGTCCACCGGACTGTTGCGCATCCTTGCCAGGTAGCGTCCCTGACTTGCCGATTATCATCACGCTATTCATGAGACGGTGTACTGGCCGCGAGGCGAGTTAGTGGGGGGCGCCTCCGGGAAGGGGGTTATCGAATGCCGACGATGAGCTCCGCTATCTGAACCGCATTCAGGGCGGCGCCCTTGCGGAGGTTGTCGCCAGCGAGGAAGAGGGCGAGACCGTTCCGCAGCGCCTGGTCACGTCGGATGCGTCCCACCACGGTCACGTCACCGCCGGCGGCGAGGAGGGGAGTGGGGATCTCTTCCAGCCGTACTCCCGGAGCTTGCGAAATGATCGATGTCGCCTCCTCCGGGCCGAGCGCCTCGGCGAATCCGAGGTGCAGAGCCAGAGAATGACCTGTGAAAACAGGGACCCGGACGCAGGTGACTGAGACCGCTAGGTCCGGGATACCCAGGATCTTGCGGCTCTCGTTACGGAGCTTCTGTTCCTCGTCCGTCTCCAGGCTTCCGTCGCCTGCAAGCTTGCCGGCCAGGGGCACCACATTGTGAGCGATCGGCGCGGCGAACTCGGCAGCAGGAGGGTAATCGAGGCTTGCGGGGTTGAAGGTCAGCTCCTCGGTGTGGCCTGCCGTGGTCTCGAGCTGGTCGGCAAGCTCGGAGACGCCGGCCCTGCCGGCCCCGGAGACAGCCTGGTAGGTGGCCGCGACCATCTTTTCTAGGCCAGCCCGCGCATGCAACGGCGCGAGCACGGGCATGGCCACCATGGTCGTGCAGTTAGGGTTGGCGACTATCCCCTTCGGAATGCTCGTAAGGGCCTCCGGGTTGACTTCGCTCACGACAAGCGGCACTTCGGGGTCCATCCTCCAAGCGGAGGAGTTGTCCACGACGATCGCCCCTTCGCCCGTGATCTTGCCAGCCAGTTCCCGAGACGTCTGAGCGCCGCCAGACATTAGGACGATCGCCAAGCCGTTGTAGGAGGCGGTTGCCGCGTCCTCGACCACCACCTTGCCACCATCCCATTCGAGCTCGGTGCCGGCGGATCTGGGCGAAGCGAAGAACCGGATGCTCGAAACGGGGAAGCGCCTTTCAGTAAGGACCTTCCTCATCAACTCGCCGACCTGCCCCGTCGCTCCCACCACTCCGACGGCTACCATTGTAATGCTTTCACTCCGAAGTCCTCTTCACTCCAGGCCACTCTCACCACCGGGCCGATTTCATCTTCAATTCCCGGTTCCATCTTCTTCGAGATCGAATGCAGCGTGGAGTGCCAGCACGGCCTGCTCAACCGCTCCGACCCGTACCACACAGGAGATCCGTATCGGAGACGTCGAGATCATCTCGATGTTGATACCGTTCGCGGCGAGTACCTCGAACATCGTTGCCGATATGCCCGGATGGGTGCGCATGCCGGCACCGATGAGCGACACCTTGGCAATGCCATCGTCGGCCTGCGGCGGTTCGGCACCGATCTCGGATGCCAACTCTTCGACTACCTGCATCCCGGCCTGGAGGTCGGCCTTCGGAAGCGTGAACGAGATGTCGGTGGTCCCGTGAAGCGAGCTGTTCTGGACGATCATGTCCACGTTGATCGACTTTCCGGCAAGACCGTGGAACAGCTTGGCGGCGATCCCGGGCTTGTCCGGTACCGTGGGAAGGGTGATTTTCGCTTCCGACGTGTCGTGGGTTACTGCAGTTACGAGCGGCTGCTCCATTGACGGTTCCTCCTCGTCGATCGTCGTTCCAGCCTCCCAGGTAAAGCTGGACCGCACCTGGAGGGGCACATGATGGTTGCGCGCGAACTCAACCGACCGCAGCGCCAGGACCCGTCCCCCCGTTGCGGCGATCTCGAGCATCTCGTCGAAGGAGAGGCGTGCCAGCTTGGCTGCTCCGGGAACGATGCGTGGGTCCGCGCTGAAAACTCCGGTCACGTCGGTATATATCTCGCAAGACGACGCAGCTAGCCCGGCCGCAAGTGCCACCGCTGTCGTGTCCGATCCGCCCCTGCCGAGAGTCGTCACGTCCCTGTCCGTGGACACCCCCTGGAAGCCGGCAACAACCGCCACCCGGCCCGCTGCGAGCGCTTCCCGGATCCGGTCGCCCCTGACCTCGAGGATACGCGCCTTTCCGTGGATGGTGTCGGTGATGATGCCGGCCTGGCTCCCGGTAAACGAGACCGCGTCAATGCCCAGATCTGCAAGCGCCATGCACATTAGGGCCATCGAAACCCTTTCTCCGGCTGTGAGCAGCATGTCCATCTCCCGGGGAGGGTGCACACTGCTGACGTCGCCTGCCAGGCGGAGAAGGTCGTCGGTCGTCTTGCCCATGGCGCTCACTACGACTACAACGTCCTTGCCGCTCTTGGCCGTGCGCACGATGTGGTCGGCCACGGCCCTGATCCGGGCCGCATCGCCTACCGAAGTGCCGCCATACTTCTGGACCACGAGGTCTCTCGATGAGCGGAGTGTTGCGGCAGCGCCTGCGCCCTCGCCGGGCCGGGCTCCGGGAGCAGAAGCCAATTGCGGGGAGGCGTTCACAGCACCCCACTATCGTTTGCGAGTTGATTCATGCCGACGCTACCCGTTACTGCCGACGAGCCGGTCACTGCCGACGAGCCGGTCACTGCCATACTTACCGCAGAGCTTAGTGGCAGGTCTGCCCCCCGGTCCAAATCGGCCTGCCGCTGAGGCGAGCAGACCCTGGGCGAGATCGATTACCCCGACGCGGGGCAGGCTCTCGGGTCGTAGGAGGGGATCTGGTGGGTCGTGGTTATGAGGGAGTACTCCGATGAAGAGAGACCGGGCACCGGAACCCAGTTGCTGGCGGGTCCGGTTGAGGTCGGCGCACCAGCGGCGGGGGCCGTTCCCGAGGTGGTAGCCGAGCTTCCGGACCCGGTGGAACTCGAAGAGCTCGTAGAGCCGTTCGAGCTGGTTGATACGGTCGACGAGCTCGAGGTGACAGGTGACGACGACGGCGCGGACCCTGAGGAGGATCCGGAAGATGCAGAGCTGCCCGTGCTTGTCGAGGTAGTCGAGGCCTGCGGGCTCGCTACCTGGAAGAAGGAGCCCGTTACCACTGTGACGTCGGAACCGTCGATCGTCGGTCCCTGCCCCATAGCTGCGACGCCGGATAGGTTGTTCATCACGCTCTGAGCATCCGCCATCTTGCCTGGCGCGTAGTAGACCGTTGTCTCGGCAAAGGTGGAGACGGGAGACGTATTGCCGGTCCCCACGACGTCGTAGCCGAGGGCCTGCAGGGCCGAGGATGTCGAGCCGGCCTGTCCCGGCGTCCCGCTGCCGTTTTCGACGGCGACGGTCACGCTGCCGGGGGTGACGTTGCTCCCGGCCGGGTCAGGGGTGCCGAGGAAGCTGTTGATGGCCTGGCTGTCCTGCGGTTGGTAGGGCATGACGACTGTGCCGTAGTTGGCACCGTTGTAGTAGTAGGTGGTGGCCCGGTTGATAACGGGCAGGGTGTTGGTGGGAACCTTGTTGGGGTTCAGTGAATGGTAGGTCAAGGCGAGAGACGCGAGGTCCTTCAGGCTCATCCCGCTGTCGACGGTGAGATCGGGCAGGACCGAGCCCACCAGAGCGTTGTCCCTCAGCGGATTGCCCAAGCCGGACTTCTTGACCGCCGTGGCCAGGATGCGGAGAAACTCGTGATCCCGTGAGATCCTCCCGATGTCGCCGGTCGGGTCGTAATTCCACGTGCCGTTCTGAAAGTACTGGAGGTGGCGTGCGCGGACCACGGCCAGGGCCTGGGTGCCATTGAGGTGCTGGCAGCCGGTGGTCGTGATGTTCAGGTTGGAGTACGAGTCTTTCAGTGGGTCGGGGAAGTACATGCTGACTCCGCCGAGAACGTTCACAACCCCTTGGAACGTGTCGAAATTCAGTTCGATGAAGTGGTTGATGGGGATCCCGAGATCGGCCTCGATGGTCTGAACAAGCTGCGACGGTCCAGCGTTCAGGGCGTCGTCAACCCGGTTGGCGTCGGCCTTGCCCGGAATCGGCAGGAAAAGGTCGCGGGGGATGGACAGTACGGCAGCGGTGTGGTGCACCGGATCGAGATGGAGAAGCATTGTGACGTCGCTGCGGGCTCCGCCGACCTCGCTGCACGTGCCGAACTGGCTCGCCTGCTTGCCATTGAGGGCGCACCGGGAGTTGCTTCCGATCATGAGGATGTTCTCGGGTCGGCCGGGGGCCTGGTGATGCAGATGGCGCACCACGACATGATGGAGTTGGCCGTTCCTGTACTCGTAGTACCCCAGCCCCAAGCCAGCGACGACGAGCAGGAGTGCTACAAAGGTGATCGAAAGGCGCAGCAGCCTGCGTCTCCAGCGCCGCCGCTTCCGAGTGCTCCCCGGTCCTCCCGAGGGCGCGGCTCTGCGACTAGACGGCGAGTTTCCGGAGCGCAGGTGGCGACCCTCGCCGCGCGGGCCATCGGGCGGGGGTTGGGTCTGAGACACGGTTACCGATCTTACCTCACGGGGGCAGCTCTGGAAGGGCGCCTTCACTGCCTGTATTGCGAAGCGGATTCCTGATGAGGAAAACACGTATCGGGCCTGGGACGGAAGCGCCGATGAGGTAGCACCGGTCTAATGTGTTCCCTGTGACAGAACCCGAGGTTTGGCGATGACTCCACGCAGGCGCACCAGCTTCGTCGTACCTGGGAGGTATCCGATACGGCGGGGAACCGGTCACCGGCTGGCTGCCTTTGTCAAACGGAGGAAGGGCACCGCACTCGTCGCACTTCTATTGCTTGCGGTGGTCGCCGTCTGTGCAGGCGGGTTGGCGGTAGTTGCGGGCAGGCCCGGTCCCTACGCCACTTCCATCGATCTCAGCTTCTCTGCGATGATGCAGAATGTGGCTCTGCAGTCGAACGCGACGGCTCGCGACCTTGCCGAGAACGTGTCGAAGGCGCCATCTCTCCAGCGAGTGGCCTTCATGCAAGGACTACAAAGTGACCTGACAGAGGCAGCGGCAGAGGCCGCAGCAGCGAACAGTCTTGGGCCGCCCTGGCCGCCCGGGGAGATCGGGAAGACCTGTATTGCGGCGCTGACGGACCGTCGCTCGGCAGTCTCCCTTGTGCAGGGGGCTTTTTCCGCAGTGCTCGGCGGGCCAACGGGCCAGAGTACCGAACCCGTGACGTCCGTTCTTTCCCGGTTGAATGAGGCCGTGATGCTCGTGACGGCATCGGACCACATGTGGAACCGTTGCGCCTCGAAGTTGCGACGCGCACCGGGCCGAGCCAGGCTTCCGGTGTCGGGATGGGTGGATGCAGAGGGGCCGGGCCTTTCGCCGCCGCCTGGGCCTCGCCAGCATCCCACCACGAAACGCTTGCCGTCCACGACTACGTCGCCGCCGCCTACCACGACCACCTCTACGCCGTCGTCTACCACGACCTCGACGACAACCCCGCCGCCTACGACCACGTCGACAACCCCGCCTCCGGCACCCGCCCCGTCCACGACCACGTCGCCGTCGCCTACCACGACCACCTCTACGCCGTCGCCTACCACCACCCCGCTCACCGGCACGGCTGCCCTCGCGGCGTATGCCACCCCCTCCACCCCCTCCACCCCCTCCACCACAAACCCATCTCCTCCTCCTGTCCCTCGCATCTGGACTGAGGCGTATCTCGACGGCGCGATCGCCGCAGCCGCCGTGTCAACGGGTCTCGCAGCGAGGCCCGGTGCCGGCATCACTTCTTACGACATCACACCGGCGCCATTGCCCTCGTCCTCCCCGGGAGCGTTCATCCTGATCCCCACCTCCCGGATCGCTCTTACGCTGGTTGTGGCCGACACCGGCAACACCGAGATCCGATCGCTCGTCGCCGCAGTTCAAATGGTCGGCGGGACGGGTCCGGTGCATGCTGCCGGCAGGGACATGGCGATCAAGAGGGCCGATCCCGTGGTAAGGCTCGAACCCGGGCAATCGGTGGCGCTCTCCTTCAAGGCGTTTGCCGTGACGGTGCCCAGGTCCTACACCCTGAGCGTCTCGGTCGCGACTTCCACCCCGCCGGCGTCGGCGTCGGTGTCATTCACTGTGGCCGATGGCTGACCGGGTCCAGAGCCTCAACGGATAGGGATCTCGGGCTCGTTTCCAACGGGTGCGCCCACGGCGAATTGGCGTCGTGGGACGTGCGTACTAGAATAAGTTGTGGGATCGGTTCTCCGGACCGGGTCGACATCGTCGGCCCGATCGAGAGGTATTGTCGTAGCGGCCGGGGCGGTGCCGGGCCGGAGATGTCAGCAGAGAAACTGGCCAGGAGGTTGCAGGGCAACCCCTCAAGGAGGCGATCTGGATGTCAGAGAGCATTACCATCACAGACAACAGGACCGGCGATTCGATAGAGATCCCGATCATCAACAGCGGCGTGTCGTCGGCTGACTGGCGGAAATTGCTACCGGGGATCTGGTTTTACGATCCGGGATTCATGTGCACCGCACCGGCGGAAAGTGCTGTCACGTTCCTGGACGGGGAGGCGGGGATCTTGCGCTACCGGGGCTATCCGATCGAGCAGCTTGCCGAGAAATCCACGTACCTGGAGGTAGCCTACCTCCTCCTTTACGGCGAACTTCCGACGGCTGCGCAGCTGGAAGAGTGGGTTCACGAGATCACCTACCACACTTTTATCCATGAGAACGTGAGGAAGAGGTTCTTGGAGGGCTTCCACTACGATGCGCACCCGATGGGCATACTCGTCTCCGCCGTGGCTGCGCTGTCCACGTTCTATCTCGATGCGAAGGAAATTACGAACGCGGAGTCGCGTCACAAGCAGGTCGTTCGCTTGATCGCGAAGATGCCGACCCTTGCTGCAGCAGCGTACCGATTCAGCGTTGGGATGCCGTTCGTCTACCCGGACAATTCGCTCGACTTTGTCTCCAACTTCCTTTCCATGATGTGGAAGACAGCCGAGCCCCGGTTCGACGCCAACCCCGCGCTCGTACGGGCTCTCGACATCCTCTTCATCTTGCATGCCGATCACGAGCAGAACTGTTCTACGACTTCCATGCGGATCGTAGGTTCATCGCACCCCGATCCTTATATAGCTGCGTCGGCGGCCACAGCCGCCCTCTACGGGCCGCGCCACGGCGGCGCAAACGAGGCGGTGATCAGGATGCTCGAGAGGATCGGTTCGATGGACAACGTCAACGCCTTCATCGACGGGGTGAAGCACGGCGACGCCCTTCTGCAGGGATTCGGCCACAGGGTTTACAAGACCTACGATCCAAGGGCGAAGATCATCAAGAAAGCCGCGTACGATGTTTTCGAGGTGACCGGCAAGAACCCGCTTCTCGACATAGCGTTGAAGCTCGAGGAGGTGGCGTTGAGTGACGAGTACTTCATTTCGAGAAGGCTCTACCCGAATGTCGACTTCTACACCGGGCTGATCTACCAGGCGATGAGCTTCCCGATGGAGATGTTCCCCGTCCTCTTCGCCATTCCACGGATGTCCGGGTGGCTGTCGCACTGGCAGGAGATGCTTGACCAGGACCAGAAGATCGCTAGGCCGAGGCAGATTTACATCGGACCCGACCAGCGCGACTACGTGCCAATAGAGCGTCGGTAGCCGGGTTGCCACCGGCCACTGCCCGGCAGTGCCGAGCAGTGGCCGGGCGCAGCGGTCAGCTCAGAAGCCTGGTGAGTCCCTCTTGGACGAGCGAGATGAGCAGGGTGCCTTCCCGGTCGAAGAGCATCCCCCGAGTCAGCCCCCTGGACCCGTAGGCACTCGGGCTGTCCATGGTGTACAGCAGCCATTCGTCTGCCTTGACCGGTCGGTGGAACCACATGCAATGATCGATGGTGGCCAGCATGACGCGGGACCACTCTACGTTGTGCGGCAGGAGCGCCGTAGGAAGCAGCGCCAGATCGGATGCGAACGCAATTACGCAGGCGTGCAGCAATCGGTTGTCCGGCAGGGTGCCCGCCGCTTTCACCCAGACGTTCTGCACCGGTTCCACGCTGTGAGCCTCGAACCAGGGTAGTACGCCCACGTAGCGGTGCTCGACGGCGAAGGGCCGTGCAAGCCAGCTCTTGTTGAGCTCCTCGCTACCCTCCTGCCTGATGCGTTCGGCAAGCGGGAGCAGGTCTTCCGGGGGCGGCACCTGAGGCATCCGGCCGTGGTGCTCGATCGCGCTTGGCTCGTCCTCGTGAAACGAGGCCTGCAGGTTGAAAATGGCGCGGCCGTGCTGGATAGCGATCACCCGGCGCGTGGTGAAGGACTTGCCGTCCCGGATGCGGTCGACTTCGTACAGCACCGGGATCTCCGGGTCACCGGGGAGCAAGAAGTACGAGTGCAGCGAGTGGACCCTTCCCTTCGTCACCGTCCTGCCGGCCGCCATGAGGGCTTGGGCTGCGACTTGGCCGCCGAAGAGTCTCTTGCGGTCATCGTGGGGGTTGGCCCCGCGAAAAATGTTCACCTCGATCTGTTCGATGTCGAGGAGCTTCAGAAGTCCGTCGAGTGGCGTGGTCACGATGAACAGGATAGCGGTACGGCATCCACCAGTCACATTGCCAGTAGCGAGGCGTGCCGGGCGCGTCTGGGGGATCGTGACAGTTGGGGGTGTGGAAGCGTTTCGGCTGACCGAAGCAGGTGATCCGGCACGCACGCGAGGACCTGTCGACGGGTGCCGAAACTGTTGCCATGAGGGCAATCGTGTTAACGTCTTTGTGATGCTCAAGTCGCTCTGGCGCCGTGCGCTGGAGATGTATGAGAGACCGCCCGTTCGAAAAGTGGTCAGGTATGCCGCGGTTTCCGTCATTTCCACCGCGGTGTGGTTCGTCACGTTTACCCTCGTATTCGGGGTCTACAAGGTCTGGTCGCCGGTCTGGTCGAATATCTTTGCGAACGCAGTGGCCACGGTGCCCTCGTACTACCTGAATAGGGCCTGGGCGTGGGGAAAGACGGGAAGGTCCCACGTGATGAAGGAGATCCTGCCGTTCTGGGCCCTGTCGTTCGGGAGTCTTTTCGTTTCGATCGGCGTGGTGTGGGCGGCCTCGCGTTGGGCCTCCCATCACCACTACGCCCACTTCGAGACCACTGTCGTCGTCGAGGGCGCGAACGTTGCGACCTATGGCGTCCTCTGGGTCGCCAAGTTCACGCTCAACAACCTGATATTCCGTCACGCACCCCACGTTGCGGCGCTGTCCGGCAGCGGGGCCGCCGACGTGGAAGAAGCCTGCGAAACGGCGGATGACCCTGCTCCGCGGGCGGAGACAGGTAGAGAAGGTGGCGAACTGACAGAACCGGCGAGATTTGCGGACCTCGGCCATGTCGACGTGGGCACCACCGGGCACGGGAACGGGTCCACCCCTGTCGGGTCCGGTTCGGGAAGCAAGTGGCGCGGGTTGGCAAATGCGGTCAGGGGAGGTTATCGCAGGGGCAAGCATGCCAGGCGGCACGGACACGGAGAGGCCGGTGATGCTCTCGACGCCTTCTTTCGCGAGAGGAACCCCGACTGACAACCCGTGCTGGGGTTCCGGGGTTCCCGCGGTTTGCCGGTCCGATCAATCTCGGAAGTTCGTGAACTGCAGAGGGATCCCGAGATCTGCCTCCTTTAGTTCGGCGATCACGGCCTGCAGGTCGTCTCGCTTCTTCCCGCTGACCCGTACGTCGTTCCCCTGGTGCTGTGTCGATACACCCTTGAGCCCCATGTCCTTGACGATCCTACCTACCCGTTTGGCGTGGTCGGCCTCGAGACCTGCGCGGATCGTGATGTGGAGGCGCACCGTTCCTTTCGCTGCCTCCTCGACTTTTCCGGGGTCGAGGGCCTTCAGTGAGACCTTCCTTCGCACCAATTTCTCTTCCATCACCTGCTGCAGCGCTTTCAGCCGGTCATCGGTCGAGGAGAAGATGGTCAGCTCGTTACCGGATAGTTCTATCCGGGAATCGGTCCCCTTGAAGTCGAACCGCGTCGATGCCTCCCGGTTTGCCTGATCGACGGCGTTGCGTACTTCCTGGAAATCCACCTCTGAAACCACGTCGAAAGTCGGCACGGGACAATCATACCGGTGGCGGGGGACCCATCGCGGCCGTGTACGGCGCCGCCGTTCTCCGTGTGTTTCTCTGCGCTATCATTACCCTGGGTCGGTGCCTGAGTGGACAAAAGGAGCAGACTGTAAATCTGCCGGCGCAGCCTACGGCGGTTCGAATCCGTCCCGGCCCACGTGGAGACTCGCGCCGGCACAAGCGCGCTCGGTAGCGTCACGAGCCTGATCTCAGAGGTGGGCGACAAGGTCTGGAGCCGCATCGATGGTTGGGATATGGCCCTCAGGTCGCGCTGGCCTTTTGCGGGGCTTGTCGCCGAACCCGGTCCGAATGCCCTCGCCGTGCAGAGCCCTTTCCAGCTTCTCAAACGTCCGGCCATTCTTGGGTTGCTGGCGGTTACGGCGATCAGCGTTGGCGGCAGCCTCCCGTCGTCGCCGTTCTCCCTGAAATTGCCCGGGGCATGGTTTTTCGGTGTTCCGGCGGCAGGTAGCATCCTGCCCATGGGCAAGCCACTGCCGGCTGCCGTCTACAATCACGTTCCAGGCGATTCGCTGGCCAGCATCGTTCTGGTCTACGGCGGCCTCGTCGTGTTCATGCGGGTCTGGTACGGGTTGGTGAGGACCCTGGTAAGGCGCCCCGGCATTCCCGTTGCCTATGTGGCAGGCCTCCTCGCTCTCTGGGTGGTGCCTCTACTCATTGCTCCCCCTCTCTTCTCCCGAGACGTCTACTCATACGTCGCACAGGGGGACATGGTGACACGCCATATAAGCGCGTACCAGTACGGACCATTTGTATTGGGAGGCAGCCAGTACGCCTCCCTGGTGGATCCGTTGTGGGGCAACGTCGGTGCTCCGTATGGCCCGCTGTTCCTCATTCTGGACGGCTGGGCGACCTCGATCTCGGCGCATCACCTGCTCCTGAATGTAGTGCTGGTGAGGCTGATGGCCCTGGTCGGCGTGGGTATGATTGCCGCGTTCGTGCCACTGCTGGCCCGGTCATTTGGCAGGGACAAGGGCGAGATGTTTGCCCTCCTTGTATTGAATCCCATTGTCCTGTTCGATCTCGTAAGTGCATCCCATAACGATGCTCTGATGCTCGGCCTACTGCTAGCGGGCGTCGTGTTCGCTCGGCGGGGAAGGTTCGTAACCGCAATTCTCTTTACCACCCTTGCGACAGCAGTGAAGGTGCCGGCTGCGCTGGGCGTGGTTTACATTGCAGTCGAGTGGGCGAGGCGGAGCGCCGCTTCCCGAGGCAGGGTGGTTGCGACGGACGGCTGGGTTGGGGATGGTGACCGCGGCGAGGGCACCGGATTTACCAGATGGTGGCGTGCCGTCATGGCGTCCCTAGACATCTCGAGGATCGTTGCCGCCGCCATCCTGCTCTTCGCCAGCCTGGAGGTCCTGACGCTCTGGAACGGGTTCGGCTGGAGCTGGGTCGCCAGCCTGCTCACGCCCGGCACGGTTCGCTCCTGGGTAGCCCCGGCTACGGGCGTCGGCATGCTGGCCTCATGGCTGATCCATGAGGCAGGCGGGCCCAATGCCCTCCGGACGGTTCTCAGTGTCACCCGGGCAGCCGGCATGCTTGTGGCGGCTGTCGTTGGCATTCGCCAGCTTGCCCGGTTCGCCGTCGCGCGCAACGGCGACGGGATGTTGCGGGCGATGGGAATCACGTTCCTGGCCGTCGTTCTCCTGGGGCCGGTTGTGCAGCCATGGTACCTGTCGTGGGGCGTTATCTGCTTTCTTGCTGTGGCGTACGGCAAGACCAGGTCGGTACTCATCTGGTTCTCGATGGTCGCCGCATTCATCACCCTGCCCGGCGCCGATCAATTGCTATCGGGCATGCTCACGATCGATCCACTCTTGCTGGCTCTCCTGCTGTTCGGTCTACTGCTTGCTTTCACCGTGCCGCTGGTCCCCGGGGGCTCGTCGAAGGGTGCCGGCATGGACGAACAGGCTGTTCCGACTGCCACCGGGTCGGACACCCCGGTACCGGAAGAATGTTGCGCGCCAATGCCGTTGGGTCGGGGTATTAGAGCCTCAGCCGATGGGGAGGTTGGATGAGACGGTCCGGTTGATCGTCGAAAGGAAGGGGTGGCGAAGCACTACTTCGCCCGAGATCCCTGTCCGCTGAGGCTCTCAAGCGAGGATCAGCTCCATGACTACGGCGTCCAGCCACTTGCCGAACTTTCGGCCGACCTCCCTCTCGGTCCCCACGTCGAAGAAGCCCACCGATCGGTGGAGCCCGATCGAGGCCTCGTTGAGTGAGTGCATCCTGGCGATCACCGCGTGGAATCCGGAAGCCGTTGCGTGTGCGACCAGCGCTTCCAGTAGCCCTCGGCCGGCTCCCCGCCTGCGATTCTCCGTGGCTATATAAACGGAGTCCTCGACGGTGGTCCTGTATCCTGCGCGATCCCTATAGGGCGAGAGTGCGCCAAAGCCGATTGTGCGGCTGCCTTCGACCGCTACCAGGGCAGGATAGCTGCCGCCATGGTCCTGTATCCACTCCTGCTGTTCGTCGATCTTGCGAGGAGCTATGTCGAACGTAACCAGAGACGAGGTGACCGCCTCGTTGTAGATGGCCATGATCTGACTTGCGTCGCTACCGGTAGCTGCGCGGATCTCCACGAGCCGATCCTATCCGGCAAGGGCCGGAGGCGGGGAACCCGAACGGCGCGATCAGCCAGGGAAGAAGCGCGGGTAGGACCCGGACTCCCGTACCGGGTCGCCCTCTGCCATGTCACCGGGGGCCGGTCACGGAAGGTATGATGTAGCGCGGTCAGGGATGGGTCTTACCATCTTTGCCCCCTTAGCTCAGTCGGCAGAGCACAGCCATGGTAAGGCTGGTGTCGTCGGTTCGATTCCGACAGGGGGCTCACCGGGCTCCCGTTCCGGATGGTCGGACGGGCGGGCCGGGCAGGGCGGCGTAGCTCAGTTGGTAGAGCACACGGCTCATAATCGTGAAGTCGCGGGTTCGAGTCCCGCCGCCGCTACCGCCAGGATGTACGAGACTTGACAGGAGTATGTAGATGGCAAAGGGCGAGAAGAGGGTGCATGTCACGCTTGCGTGCGAAGTCTGCAAGCGCCGGAATTATATTACCTGGAAGAACAAGCTTAACGACCGGGAGCGCATCGAGATGAAGAAGTACTGCCCTTGGGACAGGAGCCACACCCTTCACAAGGAGACCCGGTAGGCCGGTAACAGTTACGGAACCGTTTCCGCCCGTCTGACTCGTTGGCGGTATAATCGGGGGCGGCGGGGTCGGCGACGGTCGCGTCCGAAACCAGCGGACGGCTTGCCGGACCTCTCCGATAGGGCAGTAGCTCAATTGGTAGAGCACCGGTCTCCAAAACCGGCGGTTGGGGGTTCGAGTCCCTCCTGCCCTGCGGGTCCGCGTGCCGCTGTGCGAGGACATCGGTGGTGGATGGTAATGTGGCGCGCCGGGCTGCCGTGTCCGGCTTTGTGAGAGGTGTTTCCGGGTTAGATGATCAACAGAGAGATGAGGCGCTTGATGCAGCGCCAGGGCCAGGTTGATGCTGATGGCACTCCGGTGGCGAAGCGTGAGCCGCAACGGGCGCCCAGGCAGAAGCCGCAGGCCGAAAGGGGCTCCTCCGTCGTTCAGTTCGCCAGGGAAGTGCGCGAGGAGCTTCTCAAAGTCAACTGGCCGACGCGGTTGGAGGTCGTCAACTCGTCTGCCGTGGTGCTCATCACCCTCGTTCTACTGGTAGGGTTGATCTTTCTTCTTGATTATCTCTTCGCGAAGGGCGTGGTATACCTCTTCAAGGCCTGACAGCAGGTGGGCCGCAAGCGAGAGACTCAGGTCGGTGGCACAGATGAGCATTGGAGAACCGGACAAGCAGATGTTGACGGACGAGAAACTGTCGGTCGAAGCACTCGGAGAGCAGGCTGTTCCAGGAGAGCAGGCCGCGCCGGATGCCGGAACCCCGGACGAGGAGCCGCTCGTTCTCGATGAGGATGAAGCCATTGCAGGTGAAGGCGAAGAGGAGCATTTCGCAGAGGCCGAGGAGCCTGCGGAGAGCCCTTACGACCGTCCTGGCCGGTGGTATGTCGTTCACACCTATGCCGGGTACGAGAACAAGGTGAAGTCCAATCTCGAGAGCCGGATCACGACGATGCATATGGAGGACCGGATATACGAGGTCGTCATTCCGATAGAGGATGTGGTCGAGCTGAAGAGTTCGAGGAAGACGGTGGTCCAGCGCAAGGTCTTCCCGGGCTACCTTCTCTGCAGGTGCGCGGACGATGATGAGTCGTTCGCAGTCATTCGTAACACTCCGGCGGTGACCGGATTCGTCGGGTCGGGGAGTAAGCCCACTTCCCTGACAAAGGCTGAGGTGGAGTCGATCCTGCAGGTGAAACAGACGGGAGAAGTCCGTTCCCGGAGGGCAAGGACGAGATTGGAACACGAAATCGGCCAGACCGTGCGGGTCAAGGAGGGGCCGTTTGCCGATTTCACGGGAGAGGTAGCCGAGATCAACGAAGACCAGCTCAAGGTGAAGGTGCTCGTGAACATTTTCGGCAGGGAGACGCCCGTGGAACTCGACTTCAGCCAGGTCGACAAGCTGTAGCGACTAGCGAGGATCCAGGAGTCAGGAGTAAGTCATGCCACCCCGCAAGAAAAAGCTCGTAGCAGTGGTGAAGATCCAGCTTCCGGCCGGAGGAGCGACTCCCGCGCCGCCTGTCGGGACAGCGCTTGGACCTCACGGCATCCAGACCATGGAGTTCTGCAAGCAGTACAACGCAGCGACAGAGGACAAGCGGGGATCGATTGTGCCGGTGGAGATCAGTATCTTCGAGGACAGGTCCTTCACGTTCATCCTGAAGACGCCGCCAACCGCCGTGCTTGTTCGTGAGGCCGCGGGCCTGGAGAAGGGATCGTCGACGCCGGGTCGCGACCGGGTTGGCGCGCTGAGCGGGGAGCAGGTAGCTTCTATTGCCAGGATCAAGCTTCCGGATCTGAATACGGATGACCTGGAGCAGGCAAAGCAGCAGGTGGCCGGCACCGCGCGTTCGATGGGCATAGCTGTAGTAAGCTGACCGCCGACGGGCATGCTCCCGCTTGCCCAGGACCGCCGGATCATGGTTTGTCTTTACGCACGCGGGGCGTGGTAGGGAGTGCCGGTAAGCGGAGCGGCGGCCCGGTTGGGCACCCGGTGTTCAGGGTAGGGCCCGAGGTAGGGCCCGGAGGTGGGCAGCGTGCAAGTGGTGGTCGGGAGTGGTATTGCCCGTGCCCCCGCCCGGCATCCGGGACCGGGCTGTAGGAGTAGTAGGAGTTCACCGGGTCGCCCGTCGGCTCGATGGAAAGGGTTGGGAATTGCACAAGGGAAAGGCATATGCGGATGCGCTCGGTAGGTTCGACCGCCGGCAACTCTACGCGCCGGCAGAAGCGATCGAGCTGGTGAAGAGTGTCGCGCACGCCAAGTTCGACGAGACCTTGGAACTGGCCGTACGGCTCGGTGTCGATCCCCGGAAGGCGGATCAGATGGTCAGGGGCTCGCTGTCACTACCTGCCGGTACCGGGAGGTCGGTAAAGGTGGCTGCCTTCGCGGCAGGCGAAGCGGCCGCTGAGGCAAGAGCCGCAGGAGCAGATTACGTGGGAGCGGACGACCTGGTTGCTCGCATTGCCGAAGGCGGATCGATAGATTTCGATGTTGCCATTGCCACGCCCGACCTGATGGTGCAGGTGGGGAAGCTGGGGCGCATCCTGGGACCGCGAGGGCTGATGCCCAATCCCAAGACGGGGACCGTTACGAACGATGTGGGCAAGGCCGTCTCGGAGTACAAGAGCGGGCGGGTGGAGTACCGGACCGACAGGGTAGGCAATGTTCACGTGCCCATTGGCAAGGTTTCGTTCGGTACCGGCCAGGTGCTGGACAACTTTCGTGCGGTGATCGACGAGCTTGTGCGGGCGAAACCCGCGGCCGCAAAGGGAAGATATCTGAAGACCATGACCGTCTCGTCGACCATGGGTCCGGGAGTGAAGGTAGACCCGGCCAAGGTGCGCGAGATCACTGACGAAATGGTTGGTGGCGCCCTCGTCGGGGCGGCGGCGTCCGTTTCAGGCGACGTTGATGCCGGAGCGAACAGCGCCGGTGGCGTGGGCGGGAGAGGAGCCTGAGAGCGACGTGGACAATCCGAGACCTGAGAAGGTTGCAACAGTAGAGGAGCTGCAGCAGCGGTTCGAGTCTTCGCAGGCCGTGGTACTTACCGAGTATCGAGGCCTGACGGTGGCCAACCTGGAGGAGCTTCGCTCCCAGCTCCGATCAGTGGGGACGACGTATAAGGTGTACAAGAACACGCTGGTGCGGCGTGCGATCGAAGGTACTCCGTACGAGGGCGTGGCGGACCGCCTGACCGGTCCGACTGCCATTGCGTTTTGTTCCGGCGAGGTGACGGAGCTTGCAAAGATCCTGCGGACGTTCTCCACGGCGCACGAGCAACTGGTTCTCAAGGGCGGCTACTACGAGGGCGAGCTTATCGACACCGCCGGCATCCGGGCGCTGGCAGCGCTTCCGTCCCGCAACGTGCTTCTTGCACAGTTTGCAGGGGCACTTGCAGCTCCCCTGCGTCAGATGGCCGGCCTGCTGGCCGCGCCGATCAGGAACTTCGCCTACGGGCTCAAGGAGTTCGAGCGGGTAAAGGGCGGAGGGAACCCCGAGGGGGAGAGCGCCGGCGAGCCCAAAGACGCCAGCGGGGAAGAGCCCGTCACCGACGCCGAGAGTTCCGCAGAACCCGAGAGCACTAGCGGGGAAGAGCCCGTCACCGACGCCGAGAGTTCCGCAGAACCCGAGAGCGGCAGCGGGGAAGGCGGCACAGAGGAGGCTCCCGTACAGGGGTGAGGCAGGGCTCAACAGGGACACGGCGTCGGCAGCGTTGTCCCGCCCTATGGATACACGTATAGTCGAACACGGCAACCGGCATAGAGGAGAAACAAGACGAATGGCAACAAGAACCCTTACGAGAGAAGAGATACTTGACGGCATAGCCGCGCTCTCGGTACTGGAACTCTCTCAGCTCCTAAAGGAGTACGAGGAGCGGTTCGGCGTGACAGCGGCGGCACCGGTTGCGGTGGCGGCCGCAGCCGCACCAGCGGCGGGCGGCGAGGCGTCGGCGGATGCCGGCGGCGAGGTTGACGAGTTCGACGTGGTGATCACTTCGGCAGGCGACAAGAAGATCCAGGTGATCAAGGAAGTCAGGGCGCTCACGAGCCTTGGGCTCAAGGAGGCGAAGGACCTCGTCGAGGCGGCACCGAGCCCGGTGCTCCAGAAGGTAGCGAAGGAGGAGGCCGAGAAGGCCAAGGCTCAGCTCGAAGCGGCCGGAGCGACGGTAGAGCTCAAGTAGCTGAGTTCGAGAGTAGCCGGCGTCCCGCAGGCCAGGCGTCCGGCCCTGTCCGGCGTGCCGAGTGGATATCGCCGGGAGGCAGTCTTTCGCCGGGTGGAGCAGGCTCTGCTCACGGCTTCGGTCGCCATCTGGGATGCAACCCTTGCCCGGGTGGGCCCCGAGTAGTGCAGTGGCGCTCCCGGTCACGGTCCCGGAAGAGTGTCTCCACAGGCGGCTTGCATTCCTGCAGCGGACGTGGTATACTTAGTTTTGAAGTGCAGCCCTTCGCCCCCCCAAAATCGGCACTGAGGCATTTTACCGCGCCGTCACATATTCTCGCGTGGTAAGCCTCTCGTACCCTGTTTCATGTTCCTGCCGTCCGGTCGGTGGGCGACGTGTCCTGAGGCCGCCTGAGTCGACGGTCGAACGAAAGACGGTGGCGAAGCAACACGGGCCCGGTTGAACGCGCTGCGAACGCCGCCGGTCGAGCCGGTGAGCTCGGGATCGGGAGACATTGCGTCGGGCTACGGCGCCTGAATTATACGGAGGATTGAATTTCTTGCCTGCTTCGACGACATATCCCGGACGCTTTTCCTTCGCGAACCTGGACGAGGTCCTGCCACTGCCCGACCTCGTTGCAGTTCAGACCCGGTCGTTCAAGTGGTTCATGGAACGCGGCCTTGCGCAGGTTTTTGACGAGATCAGCCCTATCACGGATTTCTCGGAGAGGCTCAGCCTGCAGCTGAAGTACGACCCGTCAGATCCCGACCTGACGAGCCCGCCCAAGTACTCCGAGGAAGACTGCCGCGAAAAGGACATGACCTACTCGTCCCCGGTTTTTGTGAAGGCAAGCTTCTTCAACAAAGACACGGGTGAGATCAAGGAGCAGACCGTCTTCATGGGGGATTTCCCCATCATGACAGCCAAGGGGACCTTTATCATCAACGGTACGGAGCGGGTCGTCGTTTCGCAACTGGTGCGCTCCCCGGGCGTTCTTTTCCAGCCTGGGAAGGATGCCCGGGTTATCGTCGGCGGCACGATCCATCCCTACAGGGGTGAGTGGATCGAGGTCGACCTGGATGTGCGCCCGGCCACCCGCGAGGTGACCGCGGGTGCCCGGGTTGCCCGCAAGAGGAGGATATCGCTCTTCACGCTGCTGCGAGCTCTTGGCTACGATGACCCGGCAGCCCTCGAGAGACTGGTGAACCATTTCGACTTCCTCATGCCCCAATGGGAAAAAGAGCGCGACCTGTCACCTACGAGAGACGAGGCCCTGCTGGACATCTACAAGCGCGCCAGACCGGGCGAACCGCTCATTCACGAGGCGGCGAGAATGTACCTCGAAGGCGCGTTCTTCAACCCGAAGCGCTATGACCTCACAAGGGTCGGGCGGTACAAGCTCAATCGGAAGCTCGGAGCCGAGATCGACAAGGCGTCGGAGATGCTCGGCATCGAGTTCGGCCATCCCGAACCCGATCAGACAGTGCCCTCCCCCTCGGAGATACTCGCTGCCGCCACGTACATGCTTCACCTTGCAGACGGGCAGGCCGGGTACCGTCTGGACGATCAGGACCACTTTGCAAACAGGAGGGTCAGGTCCGTTGGCGAGCTGATCCAGAACCAGGTGCGTATCGGCCTCTCCCGCATCGAGCGCGTGGTCCGGGAGCGCATGACCACCCAGGACGTGGAGGCCATCACGCCTCAGGGACTCATCAATACCCGCCCGCTGGTGGCTGCGCTCAAGGAATTCTTTGGCACAAGCCAGCTCTCCCAGTTCATGGACCAGAACAACCCGCTCTCCGGCCTCGCCCACAAGCGGCGCCTTTCGGCACTGGGGCCGGGTGGGCTTTCGCGTGAACGTGCCGGTTTCGAGGTACGTGATGTCCACAGCTCCCATTACGGGCGGATGTGCCCGATAGAGACCCCGGAAGGGCCGAACATCGGGCTCATCGGCGCTCTCGCCACTCACGCCAGGGTGAACGGGTACGGCTTCATCGAGACGCCCTATCGCAAGGTTGCCGACGGCCACGTTACAGGCGAGATCGTCTACCTGGCAGCGGATGAAGAGGAAGACTACGTTATCTGCCAGGCGAATGCCCTGCTGGATGACGGCGGGCGCCTGATCGAGGAGAGGGTGCTTGTCCGGAGAGGCCCGAAGGGTGCCGAGGTGCGGGTCGGTGCGACGCAAACTACGTATGGCACCACCAGCGAAATTGATTACGTGTCGCCGGGCGAGGTCGAGCTCATGGATGTCTCGCCGGCCCAGATCGTGTCGGTGTCCTCGGCTCTGATCCCCTTTATCGAGCACGACGATGCGAATCGTGCGCTCATGGGCGCGAACATGCAGAAGCAGTCGGTACCCCTGGTGGCGCCGGAGTCGCCGTTTGTCGGGACGGGGATCGAAGCCAGGGTGGCGCGCGACGCCGGGGACGTCGTCATGGCGGAGGGATCCGGAGTAGTCCTCGAAGCGGGCGGTGACCGAGTTGTGATCCAGTACGATTCGGGGCAGAAGGACGCTGCCGGACAGGTTCTCGGGAA
The DNA here is from genome assembly GCA_021816935.1 of Actinomycetes bacterium. Taxonomy (GTDB): domain Bacteria; phylum Actinomycetota; class Acidimicrobiia; order Acidimicrobiales; family JAMCPL01; genus JAKAWR01. Next base: position 151,211 of record JAKAWR010000003.1, on the reverse strand, counting down.
GCGGATGTACAAGCTTGCGAAGTTCCGCAGGTCGAACCAGAACACCGCGATCAACCAAAAGCTGCTCGTGAAGGAAGGTCAGAAGCTCGCAGCCGGCGATCTCGTGGCCGACGGTCCATCGACCCACATGGGCGAGCTCTCACTCGGCAAGAACCTGCTCGTAGCGTTCATGCCCTGGGAGGGTTACAACTACGAGGATGCGATCATCATCTCCGAGCGTCTCGTGCGTGACGATGTGCTTACCTCTATACACATCGAAGAGCACGAGGTGGACGCCCGTGATACCAAACTCGGAGCGGAGGAGATAACCCGGGACATCCCGAACCTTCCCGAGGAGATCCTGGCCAACCTCGACGAGAGGGGCATTATCCGTGTCGGTGCGGAGGTGGGGCCAGGCGATGCGCTCGTCGGCAAGGTTACGCCGAAGGGCGAGACAGAACAGACCGCCGAAGAGCGGCTCTTGCGGGCAATTTTCGGGGAGAAGGCGCGGGACGTTCGTGACACCTCGTTGAAGGTGCCCCATGGTGAGTGGGGCAAGGTCATCGACGTAAGGGTCTTCTCCAGGGACTCCGGAGACGAGCTCCCGCCAGGCGTCAACCAGCTAGTCCGGGTGTATGTGGCCGAGAGGCGCAAGATCTCGGAAGGAGATAAGCTCGCGGGGCGCCATGGCAACAAGGGGGTTATCTCCAAGATCCTGCCGGTCGAGGACATGCCGTACCTGGCGGACGGTACTCCCATCGACATCATTCTCTCGCCGCTGGGCGTGCCGAGCCGGATGAACGTGGGTCAGGTGCTGGAGTCGCACCTCGGGTACGTGGCCCGCTGGGGCTGGGAGGGCATGGCCGCCGACACGGCGCGAGTGGCGTCCGGTGTCAACGGAGCCGCAAGGGTCAAGACGCATGCGCTGGCGAAGGCGTCCCTGAGGCTTGCCTCGCCTGCATTTGACGGTGCCAGGTGGGACGCAGGGGACAGGGAGGGGCGCCATCCCGCAATAACCGAGCTACTGGCCAGCCTCTGTCCCGACGGGGCAGGTGGGTTGCGTCTCATCGGGGCCGATGGGAAGGTGACCCTTTACAACGGCCGGACCGGCTTGCCCTACGACCGGCCCATCAGCGTCGGGTACATCTACATGATGAAGCTGGCACATATGGTGGACGACAAGATCCACGCCCGTTCCACCGGTCCCTACTCCATGATCACTCAGCAGCCGCTCGGGGGGAAGGCGCAGTTCGGGGGTCAGCGGTTCGGTGAGATGGAGGTCTGGGCACTCGAGGCCTACGGTTCGGCCTATGCGCTTCAGGAGTTGCTAACTATCAAGTCTGATGACATCGTCGGGCGGATGAAGGTGTACGAGGCGATCGTCAAGGGGGACAACATACCCTCACCGGGGATCCCGGAAAGCTTCAAAGTCCTCGTGAAGGAGATGCAGGCGCTCTGCCTGAATGTGAACGTTATATCGGTAAGCGGCGAACGGATCGAGATGCGGGAGATAGACGAAGATTTCTACAAGGCGCAAGAGGACTTGGGTATAGACATCAGCCGGCCCGAAAGAGGGTTTGACGAGGATGCAGAGCTCATGCCGGCGGACAGAGGACCATACGATGCTTGACGTTAACGAGTTCAAACAGCTTACGATCAACCTCGCGACCACTCGCGACATCAGCGAATGGTCGAGCGGGGAGGTGAGGAAGCCGGAGACGATCAACTACCGCACCCTTCGTCCGGAGAAGGACGGGCTTTTTTGCGAGAAGATCTTTGGTCCGACAAGGGACTGGGAGTGCTATTGCGGTAAGTACAAGCGGGTCCGTTTCAAGGGGATCACCTGCGAGAGGTGTGGTGTCGAGGTAACCCGCTCCAAGGTGCGCCGTGAGCGAATGGGCCACATCGTGCTGGCAGCGCCTGTCGTCCATATCTGGTACCTGCGCGGCTCGAGAAGCTGGCTGGCGTACCTGCTCATGGGGACCGACGCGAAGGAGGAGCTCAAGACGCGCCAGCTGGAGAAGGTGATCTACTTCGCGGCCAATCTGGTGACGAGTGTCGACATGGATCGCATTCACGAGGATATTCCCTCGCTCGAAGAGGAGCTGCGCGAGGAGATTGCCCTGATAGAGAAGGAGGCCGAAGATTCGGTTTCCTCGCGGCTGGCCGGTCTCGAGAAGGAGCTGGCCGAGCTGGAGACCCAGGGTGCAAAGGAGGCGGAGGTCAAGGCCAGGAGCCGCTCCATGGAGCGCGAGGTGGCCGGGATCCGGGAGCGGGCCGTCGCCGAGATCGAGGTCGCCAAGCGGGTGTTCGACGAGCTGGCGGGCCTGCACCCAAGGAAGATCATCGAGGACGAGATGCTCTGGCGGGAGTTGAAGCGCCGTTACGGTGATTATTTCGACGGCGGGATGGGAGCCGAGACGATCCTCAAGCTTCTCGACGAGATCGACTTGGACGAGGAGGAGGTGAAGCTTCGCGAGTTGATCGAGTCGTCGGCAGATCGCAAGGCGCTGGCGGTCCAAAGGAAGCAGAAGGCGGTGAAGAGGCTGCGGATAATTGCGGCGTTCAACCGTAGGAACGCTGGCGGCGAGCGGCTGAACGACCCGAGGGCGATGATCCTCGAGTACGTGCCGGTTATCCCACCAGAACTGCGCCCTATGGTGCAGCTTGACGGCGGGAGGTTCGCCACGTCGGACCTGAACGACCTGTACCGCCGGGTGATCAATCGCAACAATCGGCTGAAGAGGCTTCTCGACCTGGGAGCGCCGGAGATCATCATCAACAACGAGAAGAGGATGCTTCAGGAGGCGGTCGATGCCCTCTTCGACAACGGCCGGCGCGGCCGCCCGGTGATGGGACCGGGCAATAGGCCTCTGAAGAGTCTTTCCGACATGCTCAAGGGCAAGCAGGGTAGGTTCCGCCAGAATCTGCTGGGCAAGAGGGTCGACTACTCGGGACGCTCCGTGATCGTGATCGGACCGAACCTCAAGCTGCACCAGTGCGGCCTGCCCAAGCTGATGGCTCTCGAGCTTTTCAAGCCTCTCGTCATGAAGCGGCTTGTGCAACTGGAGCAGACCCAGAACATCAAGTCGGCGAAGAGGATGGTGGAGCGGGCGCGACCCCAGGTGTGGGACATTCTCGAGGAGGTCATCAAGGAACACCCGGTCCTTCTCAACAGGGCACCCACCTTGCACCGGCTCGGGATACAGGCTTTCGAACCGGTTCTCGTAGAGGGCAAGGCGATACAGATCCATCCGCTCGTCTGCACCGCGTTCAACGCCGACTTCGACGGCGACCAGATGGCTGTCCACCTTCCGCTCTCGGCGGAGGCCCAGGCCGAGGCGCGAACCCTGATGCTGTCTGCTCACAACCTACTCTCGCCGGCCACGGGGCGGCCGATCACGGTACCCACGCAGGACATGGTCTTCGGCATCTACTACCTGACGGTCGAGGAAGAGAAGAGCGGGGACGGCCAGAGCGGCGACGGCGCTTCGGGGAAGGACGGCCGCAGGGCCGCAGCGCCCGCCGGTGGAGCCGTAGACCCGGCGCGAGCGCGGATTTTCCGGCATGTTCATACGATGGAGCGGGCCCTCGAAGAGGGCAACTTGAGACTGCAGGAGGCGATCACCCTCGTTCCGGAGCCACAGACCGCTCTCTACCGGTCCGTGGCGAGCGCTCTCGGTGAGGATCCGGAGGGAACCGGAAGGTTGGCGCTTGTGACGACGCCGGGGCGGGTACTTTTCAACGAGGCACTGCCCACCGGGTTCCCCTTTGTCAACACTGTCGTGGGCAAGCAGAACACGCCGATATCGTCGATCGTGGAGCAGCTTACGGCGCGGTACGACATGTACCAGGTTGCGGAATCGCTGGATGCGGTAAAGAGGCTGGGCTTCCGCCATGCAACCCAGTCGGGCCTGACGATTTCGGTTGATGACGTTCGGACGCCGCCGGAAAAGAGGGTCATCCTCGACCGGTACGAGCGGGAGACGGACAAGGCCGAGATGCAGTTCCGCCGGGGCGTTATCACCGACGACGAGCGGCGCCAGAAGGAAGTGGAGATCTGGACGTCAGCCACCTCCGAGGTCGGGCGGGCAATGGAGAAGAGCCTTGCATCCATGGACTTCAACCCTCTGGACATGATGGTGGTTTCGGGTGCTCGCGGCAACCCGCAGCAGATCAGGCAGATCGCCGGCATGAAGGGACTCGTATCCAACCCGCGAGGCGAGATGATACCGAGGCCGATCAAGTCGTCGTTCCGGGAAGGTCTGTCGGTTCTCGAGTATTTCATCTCTACGCACGGGGCAAGGAAGGGCCTTGCCGACACGGCGCTCCGTACCGCTGACTCGGGTTACCTGACCCGCAGGCTTGTGGACGTGTCGCAGGAGCTGATCGTAAGGGAGGTGGACTGCGGGACCGAGCGGGGCATCTGGCTCGAACACATTAGCCCGGACGAGCCGCACCGGCGGTCTTATCTGGAGACGAGAGCCATTGGCCGGCTCCTTGCCGAGCCTGTGGCGTTCATCGGTGGTGAGACCGTGGATGGCGGGACCATGATCGACAGTGCCCTTCTTGCGAGGCTGCGGGACGACCCGAGCGTGACCCGGATCAGGGTGCGCTCGCCGCTGACGTGCGAATCGCGCAAGGGGGTCTGCGCGTCGTGCTACGGACAGTCCCTCGCCGCGCACCATCTCGTCGAGCTGGGAGAGGCCGTCGGTGTCATGGCGGCCCAGTCGATTGGCGAGCCGGGAACCCAGCTGACGATGCGGACGTTCCATACCGGCGGCATTGCCGGAGAGGACATCACCCATGGCCTGCCGAGGGTGGTGGAGCTTTTCGAAGCCCGCACACCCAAGGGTGCCGCAATCCTCGCTCATCACTCGGGCGTGGTCCGGATCGAGGACGCCGGGGATGGGCGGAAGGTGACGGTGATTGCGGATGACGGCACCGAGGAGCCTTTTGTGATCGCCCCGCGAACGCACCTTCTAGTGGCCGATGGGCAGGAGATCGCTGCCGGCGATCCGATAGTCGACGGCCCGAAGGACCCCAAGGAGCTCCTTGCCGTGAAGGGCATTCGCGAAACCCAGCAGTACCTCGTGGACGAGGTGCAGGCGGTGTACAGGGACCAGGGTGTGTCGATCCACGACAAGCACATCGAGTTGATTGTCAGGCAGATGCTTAAGCGTGTTCTCGTCATCGACCAGGGCGACTCGCCCTTCTTGCCGGACGAGCGGGTCGATTCGGCGCTGTACGCGGAGGAGAACCGGGCGCTGGTGAGCGCGGGCAAGAGGCCGGCGGAAGGCCGCCCCGAGCTCATGGGAATCACCAAGGCGTCGCTGGCCACCGATTCGTGGCTCTCGGCTGCTTCGTTCCAGGAGACGACGCGGGTACTCACCGAAGCGGCGATCGAGGGCAGTGCCGACGATCTGTACGGCCTCAAGGAGAACATCATTATCGGCAAGCTCATCCCGGCCGGTACAGGGATGGAGAGGTACCGCAAGTACGCACCAAGCCTGCCGAATGCGCAGGTGTTCATCCAGGAAGGACCGGTCGCAGGCATCTCCGGCTTTGGAGTGTCGAGCGCTGAGGCATCGATGGAGTGGTTGCAGGGTGTCGGGGTCCGCGGCAACGAGAGCGACGCCGGTGAGGGTGGCAATGATGGCGAAGGCGGCGAGGTTGGCGGGGGGAGCGCCAATGCGAGCGAGGAGGGGAGCACTGAGGGTGCCGAGGGTGCCGTGGAGGCCGTGGAGGGTGCCGAGGGTGCCACAGGGGCCGGCGCTGGTGAGGATAGCAGTGCCGTTGGCGACAATGAGGATGGTGCCGTCTCGACGGTGACAGGGTGACCGGTACCGCCTGCGGGACATTGGCGCTCGTCGGAGGAGCGGAGTGGACAGCCGGGTGCAGTTTCGATGAGGAACTGCTTTCGGCCGCGGATGCGAAAGAGGTGCTGGTACTCCCCACCGCAGCGGCTTACGGGCGTCCCGGTAGCGCTGTAGAGACGGCGGCAGCTTGGCTGGAGCCGCTTGGTGCGAGGGTTCGCGGGCTCATGGTTCTTGCACGTTCGGATGCCCAGGCCGACGGGAACGTCGACGCGGTCCGGGCTGCCCGGTTCATCTACCTGGGTGGCGGTTCCCCGTTGCACCTTCGCTCCGTCCTCAAGGAGTCGAAGCTCCTCGACGCGCTCGTTGCGGCTTGGCGGGATGGTGCTGTCGTGGCCGGTTCATCGGCAGGTGCGATGGTGCTCTGCGATCCTATGATCGATCCGCGAGGGGGAGCGCTCACAGTGGGCCTGGGTCTCGTGCGCCGGCTGGCAATCCTGCCTCATTACGGTACGGAGTCTGCTGAGCGTATGCACCGGGTGTTGCACCTGGCCGGACCAGAGGTTGTGGTGGCCGGACTCGACGAGCGGACGGCGCTCATCAGGGATCCGGAAGGACGGTGGAGAGTTTCCGGAGAGGGCGAGGCCAGGTTTTTCCTTGACGGACAGCCGACCGACCCCGACGCTCTCTCGATCGTCCAAGCCCCGTAGCTGTCCGAGAGGCCGCATAATGATGTGTCCGGCCCGCGGGGGGAAGACCCCCAGCTATGATCACCACCGAGGATCATCCGAAAATCTACGGCAGAGGGGACATCTTCCTCTTACGAGACCAATCTCTACTGGAACGAGGTAGCGAACCAGCGATCACCGAATCGGTACGCGGTCACCTGCATCGAGGAGTTACCGGTACCGCCCTGTTCGGCAAAATCGGTCGTGACGTTCATCGTCACCTTGCCCGGTGCCGATGTGAGCACCTGAACGTTGACCGATGTCACAGTCTCTCGAACCGTACCCGGCGTCTTCTCTCCGTTCATGATGTTATTGATGAGTAGGGTGCGCTGCGTAGGGGTAAGGTGCTTCACCGCCTGGACCATCCGGGCCTCGGCCTGTGCGGGAGACGTGACTTGTGGACCCGAGGACCCGCCCGCCGGTCCTCCCCCCTGTCCGTTCGTGCTGAAGAACGCTGCACCGATCATTAACATCCGGGCCGTATACGAGGTCGTGATGATGCTGCAGATGCTGGACAGCCCGTTCACAAAGATATTGGCCCCTGCCACCGCCTTAGCGACCGCCGAAGCGGTGAACTTACCACCGCTCGCTACGATCGGCCTCCCCGGCTCCTTCGAACTCGCCAGGAAGGTGGCACCGCCCGATGCCACCTCGTCGAGTTGCGAGGAAATCGTGGCCCTACAGGCAAGAGCCGATGCGCCGGCGCCACCCGTACCGGCACCGGAGGCCGTGACGGAGCTTGTGCCGCCTTGCGAACCGTCCGGGCTCGACGACCCGGGCGAGGTGGTGGAGCGCGCGCCCTGGGGACTCGAGGAGCACCCGGCAAGCACCAGGGCTGCCGCCAAAGCCGGAATGCATGCTGCCATCAATCTCCTGGCACGCTGCCCGGAACGATCCGGTCGGTCGCCAGCTGTGACTCCGGCAAGTCCGGCCCTCCCTCTTGCCGGTTTTGCCATTACGGGGAATACGAACATGGACTTCCTCCTTGACGTTCCTCTATTCGGATCCCCTCTCGGAACCCGCGTCCTCGCCTGCCTGCATCAGCAGTCAAGTTCCCTGCCGCCGCAGAGACTGCCGTACGAAAAATACTACACGTTCGCGGCGGCGAGCATCTGTAAACCGGTCAGCACCGGTGCCGGCTCACGAGGTCGCCCTTCGAAGCGGACCCCAGGGGAGACGACGCCGCCAGGAGCACCCGGGGGATCCCCCAATTGACCGGACACCTGGCATGGGAGATAGATATGGCAACAATCATGGAAGAGCAACCCCGGCTGCTACGTCGGGGCAGGAATGCGACGTAGCAAGACCTGATCGGATATGCCGCGACGACGACCCCCTATTGGATCAGGAGGTCTGGATCGTAACGGACAGCATCCGGTGGGTGACGGCTGGCGGCACTCCTGCCGGAGTGCCATCATGGTTGATCTTCATGACCACGTTCATGCCCGATGTGACGTGGCCGAACAGATTATAACCGGAACTGTTGTACGGCCCCGCGACCACGAAGAACTGGCTGCCGTTGGTGTTCGGTCCCGAGTTGGCCATTGCCACGTCTCCGGCGACGTAGCCGCCAGGCGGAGAGTCGTTCTCGTTCTTGAACTGGTAGCCGGGTCCTGAGTCCGTGCCTCCGTTTGTCTGGTTGGGGCTTCCGGTCTGGTTCATGAACCCGGGGATGACCCGCATGAATGCCATGCAGTTGAAGAACTGGTGCTCGGCGAGGAAAACGAAGCTGTTCACCGTCTCCGGTGCGGCCTTCGCGTCCAGGGCGATCGTGAATGTCCCGACATCGGTGACCACGGTTGCCGTGTAGGTCTTCGACGTGTCGATCGTCATCGGGGGTGGAGCCGACCACGTGGGCTTGGAGAGTGGCTGGGTCGGGCTCGAGGGGCAGCCGGCCTTCACCGAAGCGGCATCGGCGGCCTGTTGAGCAGCGGAGGTGGCGGGCAAACTGGTCGAAGAAGGGGTAGTGGAGGCCGGTCGCGGCGTGGTGGAACTCGAAGGCGGTTTGGTGGATGTCGGGGGGGATACCGGCGGCTTGGTGGGAGGCGTTTTCTTGGAAGCACTAGGTTTCGAGGAGCCGAACCCGCCGGCGAGCGCCACTGACCCGAGGACGATGGCCCCAATGACGACGACGAACAGCGTTGCCCGTACCTGCCGGTGCTTCTTTGCTGCTCGTTGCTCCGCTTCTATCCGGGCAGCTCGCGCCTCCTTCTGACGCGCTCGCTTGGCCGCTTTGGAACTCGGTTGGTTAGCCACGTAGAAAAGATAGCACGTAGGAGCGGGCAGACTATCGCGCTAATAGCTCTGAATATCGTGCTTCGATAGACGCTGGACGGAGCCGGATAAGGATCGGGAGCGAGCCGGGATCCGCCGCGGCTAGCGGTGGTTCCAGCCCTCGGCGAGGCTGAGTGCCATTGCCTGAACCGCATTGCCGGTCGAGCTACTGGCGGTTGTGAGAGTGCTGCACGTGCTGCGCCAGCTGACCGTAGGCTCGATAGCTGCGAGGTCTATCCGGTCCTTGTAGCGCTCTGCCAGCTCCAGGAGGGACTCGATCTGCTCGCTCGTGAGCAAATGCGGGACGAGGCCAAGTTCGAGCAGCTTCGTGTGGGCGGCCCGGTAGTAGTGCTCGTCGGCTTCCACGCGCGGGTTGGCTATGTGGGCGATCTCCACGCCACCGTAGGCATGAGCAACGCGCTCGGCGAGATCAAGGACCGAGAACTCCTCGGTGAACTGGTTGAAAACCCTGTACTCGCCCTTGTCCGCGGGGTGCGTGACTGCCAGCTCGATGCAGGCCAACGTGTCGCGGATATCGAGCATCCCCCTAGTCTGCCCACCCTTGCCATGAACCATCAACGGATGCCCGGCGACCGCCTGGGCGCAGAACCGGTTCAGAACGGTCCCAAAAACCCCGTCGTAGTCGAGCCGGGTGGCCAGCCCGTCGTCCAAGGCTACTTCCTTCGTCTGCTGGCCGTAGACGATGCCCTGGTTCAGATCGGTTGACCGGAGCCCCCAGATCTTGCACGCGAACATGATGTTGTGGCTGTCATGCACCTTGGAGAGGTGGTAGAAGGACCCGGGCTGCTTGGGGTAGGGGAGTACGTCCTTGCGTCCCTTGTGCTCTATCTCAATGAACCCCTCCTCGATGTCGATGTTCGGCGTCCCGTACTCTCCCATCGTCCCCAACTTGACGAGATGGATGGCCGGGTCCAGTTCGGCGATGGCGTACAGGAGGTTGAGCGTGCCGACGACGTTGTTGGTCTGGGTGTATACGGCGTGGGCGCGGTCGATCATGGAGTAGGGGGCGGAGCGTTGTTCGGCGAAATGCACTATAGCTTCGGGCTCGAAGGTGCTGATGGTTCGCTCGACGAACATGTAGTCCGTGATGTCGCCCACGTAAAGAGCCATCCGCAGGCCCGAAACCTCGTGCCAGCGAGCCACTCGCCGCTGGATCTTGGGGATAGGGACAAGGCTGTCCACCCCCATCTCCAGGTCGTACTGCCTCCGCACCAGGTTGTCGACAATACCAACTTCATGACCTGCGCGCGACAGATGCAACGCCGTTGGCCACCCGAGATAGCCGTCTCCTCCCAGTACCAGCACTCTCATCGCTCGATCAACTCCTTCCTCCAGCCGGCACCGCCACAGCTCACGCATTCAAGACAAATGTCGCTCTGGCATGCCAGCCAGCTCCGTACGTACTCGGGTCCCAACGCATAGGCGACCACAATCCCGATCATCGCCGACCCAGGTCGACCCACCTATTTTACCCGTTCCACTGTTGCCGGTCGTGGATTTTGTATGCGACCGGGAACCCTTAACGGCAAACCCAGGCTGCAGGCAACCCGAACTGACCGCTGCTTTCGATTATGCCAGGTGAAACTTCACTCTCTGTGAGGATTCTGTTAAGGCTTTGTGAAGCCTCGCCACGCCCAGGCCGCCGGGGAAGGAGAGTTCTCCTCCTCCTCCTCCTCGGCGGCCTCCTCCTCCTCCTCCTCGGCGGCCTCCCTCCTCCTCCTCCTCCTCCTCGGCCGGCCAGGGCCGTCTGGGGAGAGAGGGGGAGGAGATAGGGCGGGACAGGTGAGCAACGTCGGCGAGGGGAGTTGGCGCCGTGCGAGAGCGGGCGACGGGAATCGAACCCGCATGACCAGCTTGGAAGGCTGGGACTCTGCCATTGAGCTACGCCCGCGGTAGGAAGCCAGCGGTACGGCACCTGACATCATACATCCCGGAGCGTTGCGTTGCGGTCCGAGGATCGGGAACACCCCCGATGTATGGTAGCCATGATGTGCTCGCAGTCCTTCCGCACGTGGGCGCCATCGCGAGGTGGCCCGTGCCGTTAGTGGCGAAGTGGGTTCCCTACGGTCGCCCGGCAGTCAGTGCGCTGAGCGCGGTCATAGCCGCGACCAAGGCAGACGATCCTCTATCGCCGGTTACTGTGGTCGTACCCTCGAACGAAGTGGGTGTCGCGCTCCGGCGGCTGCTTGCCTCGGACGCGCTCTTCCGGTACGGACCGCTGGGCACGGGAATCGCCGCAGTCTCGTTTCTTACGCTGCACCAGCTGGCGGAGAGCCTGGGCGCCGGGCGGCTTGCCGCCGGCAGGCGACCGGCAACCGAGTCGGTCGTCGCAGCTGCGCTGAGGGGCGCACTGGCGCTCCAGCCTGGCATCTTTGCACCGGTCCGGGGTCACGTGGCGACGGAGGTGGCGCTCGCAGGTGCCTACAGGGAACTTCGGGACCTGCCGAGTGAGGCACTGGACCTCCTGGCAGGGGTGAGCCGTCGTGCCGGCGACGTTGTTCGCCTGTGCCGTGGTGCCCGTGAAAGACTCAAGATTGCTTTCTACGATGACGAGGACCTGCTCGACGCTGCCGCCGAGGCAGTAGTGTCGATGGCTGAACAGTCCAGGGCCGAGATCGGTACCGTCGCCGTGTACCTCCCGCAATTGCTCTCCCTTCATGAGGCTTCCCTGCTCTCTGCAATTGGCCGTCACGGGGATTTGCATGTGATCGCCGGGACTACGGGCATCGTCAGAGCAGATGCGCATGTTGCCGCTTCGGTCCGGCGCCTGCGGGAGGCAGGAGAGGGCCCCGGCTCGTCAGCCCGCCCGAGCTGGCCGGCAGACGTGGAAGCCGGGCTCCAACCGTCGTCGACACCACCACCACCAACCCCTCCTCCGCCGGCACCATCTCCCCCTGAACTGCAATCTCTCCATCATCATCCGCTCGCGCCGGAGGGCGGCTCGTGGGGACTTCGGGGGGCGAGTGGACATACCGGGATCGTAACTGCATCCGACGCCGACGAGGAGGTGCGCATCGCAGTGAGGGCCGTGATCGATGCCGCCCGTAGCGGCGTCCCATTGGACCGGATTGCCGTTCTCTACGGAACGGAGGAACCCTACGCGCGGATAGTTCATGCGCAGATGGATTCGGCAGGCATAATCCGCAACGGCGTCGGGCCCTTGCGGCTCAGCTCGGGCATGGCCGGCCGGACTATTCTCGGGCTCCTTTCGATGGTGGGGACAGGCATGCACCGATCGGATCTTTTCGCGTGGCTTTCGGGCAGCCGGGTCGTCCATCAGGAGCGCCTTGTTCCCTTGGAGGCATGGGAGAGGATCTCCCGGGATGCGGGAGTGGTGGCCGGCCTCGACCAGTGGGACAAACTGCTCGAGGGCTACGCAAGGGATTGCGAAAGACCGGGGGCCGCAGCGGATGCACGCGCCTTGCGCTCTTTCGTGCTGGGCCTGGCCGCCGGTCTTGCCAGCGCGGCCGCCCGGGTCAGGCGCTGGTCCGAGCATTCATCCTGGGCTCTCAGCCTGCTTACCGGCCTGCTCGGCGGCGAAGGCAACAGGGCCGGCTGGCCGGACGTCGAGAGGTTGGCCGCGGAACGCGTTGAACGTGTTATCGAGCAGCTCGCCGGGCTCGACCTGGTTGAAGGCCCGGTTGCTCTCGATGTTTTCGCAGGGTCGCTGCGACTCGAACTCGAAGCCAAGCAGATGCGTGTTGGTAGTATCGGCAAGGGGATCCTTTGTGGGCGCGTAGACACCGGAGCCGGCCTTGACGTGGATCTGGTGATCGTTCTCGGCTTGGCCGAAGGAACGTTCCCGGCTACTCAGCCGGAGGACTACCTGTTGTCTGACGGCGAGCGGGAGGCGGCAGGGGGAGCGCTGGCGTCCGTCGCCGGAGCAACCGAATGCCGGCACCATGACCTGCTGGCAACGCTCGCAGGCGCGGGTTCGCACCTGCTGTGCGTTCCTCGCGGCGACCTCCGCCGGAATGGCGAGCGCTATCCGTCCCGCTTCCTTGCCGAGATCGCTGCTGTGCCGGCAGGCGAGGAAGTCGATCTCGGCGGTCCGGCAGGAGGCGGTCACTGGCTCCGGCACGTGGCATCCTTTGGTGCAGGACTTCAGGATTCGGCCAACCCGGCGACAGCGCAGGAGTACCGGCTCCGCGCGCTGATTGATGCCGGATCGCCGCGGCAGGTTGCCGCCGCGGTTGGTGGTTCTCTCGCCGACCCGGTCCTCGCCGCCGGCGCCGCGATGCTGGTTGCCCGCCGCAGCGAGCGCTTCACCCGGTTCGATGGCAACCTCGCGGGGTTGGCCGTACCCTCGCCCGCAACAAAGGCTGTGTCCGCAGTCGCGGCTTCCTCCACTGGCACGGCTACCTCTACGGGAGTGGTCACCTCCGCTACGCGTCTCTCGAGGTGGGCGGTGTGCCCGTTCGCCTATTTCGCGAGGGAGATACTGCGTATCGAGCCTGTGGAGAATCCCGAAGACCGCGTCGAGATGTCTCCACTCGATCTCGGTCGTCTCGTTCACGAGATCCTGGAGCGTTTCATCCGCGAGGCACCGGCCCCGGTGGGAGGATGTGGCTCGTCGGCACCCGGAGAACGCTGGTCCGGCGAGGACGCGTCCCGCCTGCGCTCTATTGCACAAGACATCTGCGAAGCATACGACCGGCGCGGGCTAACCGGGAGGCCAGCGTTCTGGCATCGCGACCGGCGGAGGGTGATGGCCGTGATGGAGCGCTTCATTCGCGAGGATAGCGATCGGTTGGCGCTTCACTGCACCCGGCCGCTCGCTGCAGAGCTGGCCTTCGGGTTGCCAGGCGGCGAGGTGGGTGCTGTAGAGCTTCCACTGCCCGACGGGCGCCGGGTGATGTTCCACGGGGTGGCTGATCGTCTCGATGCTACCGGGGACGGCGAGCTGGAAGTGATCGATTACAAGACTGGCAGGGACGATGACTACCGGGGTCTCAGCGAGACGGATCCCGACGGCCGAGGGACCAAGCTCCAGCTTCCGGTGTATGCCCTTGCCGCTCGGCTCTACGGGGGCAATCCGCAGGCCGTTGTGCGATCGTACTACTGGTTCGTGTCCTCGTCGGGCGGTTTCAGGTACCAGGGATACGAGGTCACCTCCGAGGTGCTGTCGAGGGTGGGCGGGACAGTAGGCCGGATGGTCGCGGGCATCGAGGCAGGCGTGTTCCCCATGTACCAGAGGAAGGACGCCGGCGCCGTTTCCGGTGCCGGCGTTTCCGGTGCCGGCTGTCCCTATTGCGCTTCCGACGCGCTGGGTCCCGGCGAGCTACGCAGGCAGCTGGTGCGGAAGCGTGAGGATCCCGGCTTGGCGGCCTTCCTTGAACTGTCCGAAGGTGCGGACGGCGAGGCGGACAGGCCAGTTGGCGAGGTGGCTGATGTCTGATCGCGGTGACGCTGTGCCGGGTAATAGCGGGGAGGTGGTGCCGGCCGATCAGCCGGCCCGAGATCGCATCGGCTCCGAGCTGGACGAGACGCTCTTCGTTGACGCGGGGGCCGGATCGGGAAAGACCGCCGCACTGGTAGGGAGGGTGCTCGCACTCGTGACGAGCGGTACAGCCGAGCTGTCGCGCATTGCGGCTATCACGTTTACCGACAAGGCCGCTGTTGAGCTACGCGCCAGGATACGCCTCGAGCTCGATGCGTTCATTGCAGGCCGTCCCCGCGACGGCTGGGAGGTAGGCCGGTGCCGCCTAGCCTTGGAGCAGCTCGACGGGGCCGCTATCGGGACGATCCATTCGTTCGCCCGCCGCATCCTTTCGGAGCACCCTATTGAGGTGGGTCTTCCCCTGAGGATCGAGGTGCTCGACGAGGTAGCTGCCAGCGTGGCATTCGACCGGCGCTGGTCAGCCTTCTGCGACGAGCTCTTTGCCGACCGTGAAATCGAGCGGACCCTCCTGCTGCTGGGCCCAGGGGCGAAGCCGGGGGTGCTGCGCTACCTCGCCAGGATTTTCGAGGACAACTGGGATCTCGTGGAAGAGCGGGTACCGGAGCATGCTCCGGATCCACCCTCTGTGCTTGACCTCCTCGAGCCGGCGTTGTCGGCGGTCGTGGAGCTGGTGGCCGAGACCGAGGCGTGCCGAGACGCCGACGACAAGCTCTTTCTCCGGATCCGGGAGATAGCGCGCCGTCTCGAGGCCGTCTCGGCCATGGATGACGACGTCGAGGTCATGGAGGCCATAGGCCCGGATGGTGATCGAGCGCTGGCGCCCTCGCGTTTCACGGCCAGGATCGGCAGCGCCAAGGCTTGGCCGGATGTCGCGCTCGCCAGGCAGCACCTTGCCTCTCTTGGGGAGAAGATCGAGGATGCGCGCTACACCGTAGGAGCTGCGTGCGTCCGGCGCCTCGGGAGCCGGATGCGGCAGTTCACGCTGGATGGCGCTTCCGAGCGCCAGGCCTCCGGGCAACTCCAGTTTCACGATCTGCTGGTCCTTGCCCGGAGGCTGTTGCGCGACCGCCAGCACGGGCCAGAAGTCCGGGCGCGCCTGCACGAGAGGTACCAGCGCTTGCTGATCGACGAGCTCCAGGATACCGACCCGATCCAGATCGAGCTCGCCGTGCGGATAGCGGCTGCAGATCCCGGAGCGAGCGAGAGCGGCAGCCTGCCCTGGGAGGAGGTGGAGGTTGCTCTGGGTCGGCTGTTCATGGTGGGCGACCCGAAGCAGTCGATCTACCGTTTCAGGCGCGCCGACGTTGCCATGTTCCGTGCCGCCGTGAAGCGCTACGGCGAGGACGGGAGGAGAGTCGAGTTGACTGCCAACTTCCGTACCGTGGCGCCGATCGTGAATTGGGTCAATACGACGTTTGCCACTCTCATGGGCGCTGGCGTGGCGAGCGGTGACACGGGCGGTGGCCCGGGAGCGGGATGGGGAAGTCGCGCCGGTGCGGATGGTGGCCTGCAGGCCGGTTATTCCGCTCTTGCACCGATGCGGGTAGGCGTTGGCAAGGGCCCGGCCGTTTCCGTCCTGGGACGCAGCGCTCATCCGGACGTGAAGATGCCGGCCAGCGAGCTGCGAGCCGTGGAGGCTGCTGAGGTGGTTGCCGCCATAAGGCTGATCGTAAATGAAGGATGGACGGTGTACAGCGGGGAAGGCGCCAGCGGGAGCGAGGGCGTTGACGGTCAGGGTTGGCGGCCTGCGAGGCTGGGCGATATCGCCGTCCTGGTGCCGGCCAGGACGTCTCTCCCATTACTCGAAAACGCTCTCGGTGATGCAGGCATAGCGTTTCGGGCTGAATCGAGCTCCCTCGTCTACCGTGCTCGGGCGGTGCGCGATCTCCTGATGGTGCTCAGGGCTGTAGACGATCCGACAAACGAGCTCCACGTCTTCTCGGCGCTTCGTACGCCGCTTCTAGGTTGCGGGGACGACGATCTGTTCCGCTATCACGTCGAGCAGCATGGGAGTTGGGACTATCTCGCAGCAGCGGGCCTGCCCCCCGTCAACCCCTCAAGTGCTACCCCGGAACGTTGTTGTATCGCAGAGAGCGCACAACCCGAGGAAGGTCCAGCGTATCGGGCAGACCTGGAACGCATCCTCGACGGGGAGCGGGCCAGCTCGGCCGATACTGGCGACCCGACCCAGACTGGTGACCCGGTGCGGGACGGGCTCGCCTACCTTCGCTCGCTCTACGAGATCCGCGCGTGGACAGCACCGCCCGAGCTGGCCGCTCTCGTGGCTGAGGACCGGCGGGCTTTCGAGCTCGGAATGGTCGACGGCCGGCCCCGGGATACGTGGAGGCGGCTCCGGTTCGTGATCGACCAGGCGCGGGCATGGCATGAGGCCACCGGCGGCAACCTTCGCCAGTACCTCGCGTGGACGAGCCTTCAAGCAGCCGAAGATGCCCACGTGGAGGAAGCGTTCCTTCCGGAGCCCGACGACGACGCGATACGGATCATGACGATACATGCGGCCAAGGGTCTCGAGTTCCCGGTCACGATCCTATCGGGCATGTCCGCTGGTCCAAGGTCGCGCCCCGTTCCGGCGAAGGTGCTCTTCCCATGGAGCGGCGGGGTGGGGTACAAGCTGAGCGGAGGCGTCAGGACGGTCGAGTACACGCAAGCGGAACCAGCCGAGAACGAGGCGGAGTACCGGGAACGGATCAGGCTTCTTTACGTGGCATGCACCCGCTCACGCGACCATCTTGTGGTGTCGCTCCACAGGAAGGCGCGGACGGCGATACCTGAAGCGGCCGCGCGTACCGACGCCGAGCTTCTTGTGGATGGAATGGGAGATCTTCTCCAAGGACTGCCTGACGCGGCTTCGCCGGTTGCCCTGGAGCCTGCCGTCCCGCCGGCCCAGCCGCCTTCCCATGCCCTAGCAACCCCAACCCCGCTTCCAACCCCAACCCCAACCCCAACCCCGGCAATGCGGCGTTCCTCCCTTTCTTCACATACTTTGTTCTCGCCTTCCAACTCTTCCACGCCGTCTCCTGGGGCTCCGCTGCCGCCGTTCGACGAGTGGAGGGACGAGCGTGCCGCAATTCTGGCAAGGGCGGCGAAGAGGCGCACGGTTTCCGCGACCCATCTCACGGAGGAGGGAACCCCAGATCCCGGGAAAGAATCCGAATCTGCTCCGGAAACTGCAGTCAGCTACCAACCGGAATCTGCTCCGGAACCCGCCTCCGTCCCGGAATCCGATGCGGGCCGGGATTCGTTTCATTCGTCGCTGAAGGGCAGATTGGCCGGCGCGGTAGGCAGGGTTGTGCATCGCATCCTCCATGAGATAGATCTCGCTACCGGCGAAGGGCTGGAGGAGCTTGCTGCTCGGGAGTGCGATAACGAAGACGCGGCCGGCTGCGAAGAGCATGTGCGCCGACTGGTCGAACTTGGGCTGGAAGCACCGTCGGTGAGGGAGGCGGCTGTAAGCCCCCACTGGCGCGAAATGTACGTTGGGGTGCCGGTTGCCGGGCGTGTGCTGGAAGGATACATAGATCTCCTTTATCGCACGCCCGACGGTCTCGTGATCGTCGATTACAAGACGTCCGGGACGCCCGCCAGTGCAGACCTCGACCGCCGGGTCGATTCCTATCGGAACCAGGGCGCCGCGTATGCACTCGCAGCAGCTCTAGCGACGGGGGAGCGTGTTGTCCGGGTTACGTTCCTCTTCCTTACGCCCGGCCAAGCCGTAGAGCGCCACCTACCCGATCTGGACCTTGCCGTTGTCCGCGCGAGAGAGCTAATGGTCTCAGGACAAGACATGCTCGTCTAGCAGCCGCATGCCTGCTTGATCGGTAAAGGGGGCTTCGACATCATTCGCACCATACGACCAGGGTGTATCACTAGACGGGATCTCATGGCGGCTTCGCCACCAGCGTCCCTTCTCCCCATGGCGACCCAGGGGCTTGCAGGTCGCATTTTCGGTCATGAGTTTGCCGGCCGGTACTGCCGGCGGTAGCTAGCTCTACCCGACCGCAGCGAGGACCTGGATGGAACGGATGAGGAGCCGGGCTGGCCCGCGGCCTTCGTTGTCGATGTAGAGGGCCACCGGGTCGGGCGACGGTGGAATCGGTAGGTAGTAGGGACCGGGAAGGGAGCGCGCGAGCTGGCGCCGGATGAGGCAGGTCTTGTTCTTCAGGTCCAGTATGCAGAGCCCGGGGTTGCCGGAGCGCACAGTGCCCGAAACCTCGAGCCAGTGCGGCGCGGGACCGGTTGCGGATGGCGCTGCGCTCGACACGCGGGACGCACCGGACGCACCGGAGCTGCCGGTGTCTTGCCCGCCTGGCCGGGCCCGCAAGTCCTGCGAGGGGATGGGTGCCTGGAGCGCCTCCGACCACATGGCGTCCGAAGTCGTGATAAGCCAACTCTTGCGGGCTTGTGTGACCCGTCCGTTCCCGACGGCATCGGAGGGGCCGATGGCAAGGCCGCCGACCGGGCGTAGCGGCCCACCGGGCGAGTAGAGGGCATCGAGGGCGCGGGGAGCCTGGAGAAACCGTATGGTCCGGCTCGATCCCGCCAGTCGCTCACGCGCGATCAGCGCGGCAGAGTCGGTCTTCCTTTCGGACATAGGCACGTCGTAGAGGAGCTTGCAGCCCGACAGATCCCCGCCCGAACGCCACGTCCGGAGCAGGCCGCTAGAGGTCACGAAGGTGACCAGGGCGCGGCCACCCTTGACCGGCCCCCACCCGGTCACCCCAGGCTCGGCCGGAAGGTAGGTGACGAACTCGGCCTGTGCGCCCACCGAGGTGCGTGACGACACGGACTTCGCCGAGGCATCGGCGCAGCGGGCCACGACGAAGCGGTATGCGCCCTGGGGCGCGAACTGTACCTTGCGGAGCGACAATCCATCGCGGATGTAACCGACCGGCACGCGGGGTGCCCGCGCCTCGCCCAGGACGTAGTCCATGCTCGGATCGTTCCTGTCCAGGTAGAAGCCGGCCACTCCGAGCACGCCCTGCTCGAGCTCGAGCCCCGCGGTGGTGCCGACGTTGCCTTCGGGCAGGGCGGTGAACCGCCTGGCGTACGCTCGCACGTCCAGCGCGCTCGGATCGGTGACATCGAGGTTCGCGATGCCGTCGAACCACGCGGACGCGCCGGAGATGTACCAGAGGCTGTAGTTCGACGAGGTCTCGACCGCCCGCGGCCCGACGATGGAGAAGCCGGCCGCCCTGGCGAGGCCCATCTCGTCGTGGAGCGGGTGCCACGTCGGCGTGCCGGAGGCAGCATCGAGGTACGTCCTACCGGCGGCGGTCACCGGCCAGATCAGGGCGATGCCTGCGACCCCGACCATCAGGTGCCGCACAGCGGCCCGGGCAACCTTGGGACGGCGGAGGCGGGAAAGCGCCCACCTGGCGAGCGCGTCGATGCCCAGTGCTGCGGCGGCGAACAGGCAGATCAGGTAGAGCGTGATCTCTGGAGTCATGTGGATCTCGCCTTCCGCCACGGGCACCCTCAAGACGAGAAGGACGAATAGGAGGAACGGCAGGCTCGCGAGCGCCACGCCGCGCGTCTCCTTCCTCCACCACAGCAGCGGGGTGGTGAGCAGCACCGCGGGTATCCCCGACCAGGTGAGCGGGAGCGTCAAGTAGTGCAGCAAGGTGCCGCCCTGGCCGGCCGCGCCCGCCGCGCGGTAGTAGGCGATGTGAGCTCGGAGCGCCGCAACCGGGTTCAGCCCGCCGTTCGCGGCCTGGATAATCGCTGATATGTCGCGGATGTCCGGGATAACGAACAAGACAAGGTACGGCAGGCCGACAACAAGGGCTCCGGCGGCTATCGCCATGAGGGGCCGGAGCGCTCCTCGTCCGAGGCGAAGCCAAGCCCAGGCGGCATAGACGCCCACGCCCAGGAACGCCGGCGTCGCTACGTAGTGGAGGCTGCTCGCCAGGGTGAGGGCGAAGGAGCCGAGCAAGAGCAGCCGCCAGTCGAAGTCGCGGCTCCTCCCGGCTTCGAGGAGGAGCAGCCCGGCGATCAGCGCGCCCGCCATGTCCGCGTCGGGGCGGATGTACGCCTGGGGCGCCCAGTACACGAGCCCCGCGTACAGCCCGGCGAGGGCACCGAGCTTCCAGGGGAGCTCCCAACGTGCGACCACGACGGCCAGCGCGCCGAGGGCCATCCAGCAGACTATGGGAATGACGGCCGCCGCCTCGGCCGGCAGCCGTGTCATGAGCATGAGGAGGCCCAGGATGAAGTAGTGGGTGGGGGGCAGCGCGTACATGGAGTGGAGAGTCCCGCCGTAAGGGGCGGTGGGGAGGCCGACCGTGCCGCTGCGCGCGAAGAGGTAGGCGGCATTGAAGAGGCCCAGGTCGTCAAATCCCCAAGGATTGCGCTCGAAGAACCAGAGAGTGAGGAAGGCTGTGCAAAGCGTCGCGGTTGCGGCGGCGGCGCCAACCCAGAAGGCAAGCGGACCGACCGGCAAGGCAGGCTCCGCCTGCCGGACCCGTCGCTCGACATCCCGGTACAGGCGGCGGGGCAATCCCGGTGGCCTGGTACCCCGGACAACCGGGTCAGCGTCGGCTTGCTCGGTCGACTCGCGAGCGAGAGGCGGGATCCGGAGAATGCGGCGGGCCGCACAGGCAAGGCCGCGCGCTTTGCCGCCGAGGCGCTCCACGACGAGCCGGTCGAGCGAGTCGCCGTAAACCGGAACCGCCAGCAGTAGCAGCCAAACTGCTGCCGCTACGGCGGCGACGGCCAGGATGGCCACCCTGCCGGGGGGAACGGCGGCAAACCAGAACCCCGCGATCGTCGCTGCAACGCCCGCCGCCAGCCAGCCAGCCCCCGCGAGCTGAGCCGGGAGGCCGAGCCTTGCCAGGCGATCCACGATGTGGTCGGCTCCATCGGCGAGGAGAGGCTGCCGGTGGAGTACCCGCCCTGCCAAGCAAATCACGGCGTCGGCAAGCGGCAGGCTGACGGTCACCACGAGCGCAACGGCAGGTGCGCTCGCCGAGTCCCCCGGACGGAGCGCGAGCATGGTCACTGCCAGCCCCGCCCCAAGCGTGGTCGGGACGGCGCTCGGCAGGGAGTAGCGAGACATGATGTCCCTGCCCGGGCGATCGGTCGGACGCTCACGCCCGAGTAGAGCCGACTGGAGGGCGAACAGCAGGCAGATCCCGAGAGCGATCAGTGACACCCACGGCAGTCTTTGCTCCACCCCGAGCAGGGCCGCACCGAGGGAAGCGATACCCATGACCGCGGCGCCGAGCCTGGATCTGGACGTGAGCCCAGCTGCTGCCGTCACGACGACGACCCAGCCGCATGTGGCCAGCGCGTTCGCCGCGCTCGAAGCACCTACGACGTGCGCCGAGATCCCCCCGATCAACGACGCGGCGCACGCCGCTGCCACCACGGCCGCCACCAGCGCGAGCAGGCCGGCAGGCCGCACAGCAGGCTTGTGTTCGATCCTCTTGGCTTCGCGCAACGCCACCACCTGTCGAATCCCCCTGCGCCGGATGATCAGCTCCCAGCCGCGTCAGGTACAGGTGGGCAGGCCGGTAGCCGAAGGTAGCTGCCGTTGTTTGCGATCATCCTCGCAGCTTCCGACTTCGCGTCCGCAACGAGCCAGCCAAGATCGGGGAGGGCGCGGGCAGTCACGAGGAACTGGTAGGCGAAGAGCGACGGCAGGCGGTGGGCGAGTAGGGCTGAGATCCGGAAGGCCGCCCGGGCCCCCTTCCCGTGACTCGCTACCATAGGGAGTGGAGGGGGTATCCCAACGAAGCCGTCCACGTAGAAACCGGCCTGACCCAGGAGGCGTAGGAACGTTCGCTTCGTGAACAGCCGCTTGTGGCTGAGGTCGAGAATCCCGCGGCGGCTGTAGTTGAACTCACCGAGCAGGAGCGAGAGCCGGAGCGGCAGGAACGCCACGTTCCCAGTCGAGGCAACGATCCTCGGCCCGGGGGGTGTTCCGGCCCATATCGCCTTGCGTAGCTTGGCAAGGAAGCTCTCCGGAGCAGACAGGTGCTCGAGGATGTCGAGCAGGAGCACCGTATCGAACTCAGCGGGATCGACAGGAAGCGCGCCTTCGAGATCCGGTTCCAGGTCGGCGAGGACGAACCGGTCGAAAAGGGACGGGTTCTGATTGGCGCTGTCCACGCCGACCACGTAGCACCCGCGGTCCCTCAAGCTGCTCGCGAAGTCACCAGGACCGCAGCCGAGGTCGGCAACCCGATCACCGGGGCGGACGAGCGACGCTGCCACGCTCTGGGGGCTCTCGAAGCCGAGCTTCGACTCGTAGACCGGTGCACCGGCGCCGGCGGTCACGTCGTACTTGGGATCGTAGTAGATCCCGAAACGCTGGAGCGCACCTTGGGTGGTCGATATCACCACGTGCCTGGCATACTCGAGCCCGTTCACGTAGCAGATCTCGTCGCCGTAGTGAGTAGGGATGCTCACCTCGTGAACGCGCTTTCCGGCAAGGAAGAGCTGCACCAGGATCTCGGTGTCGAAGTGGAACTCGTTGGTGTCGAGCGAGAACGGGATCTCGGAGAGCGCCTTCACCGAGTAGGCGCGGTACCCCGAGTGGAACTCGCTCAGCCTTGTGCCGAGGACGAGGTTCTGGAATCGCGTCAGGACGCGGTTGCCCAAGAGCTTGTAGAGCGGCATCCCTCCTGCACGCGCCCGACCCTTCTCGATCATCCGGGACCCTATGACGGCATCGGCGGAGCCTGCAGCCAGAGGCTCTATCAGTTCCCCCATGACCTCTGGCGCATATTGACCGTCCCCGTGAAGCAGTACGAGGAAGTCGAAACCATTCGCGATGGCATACTGCATTCCGACCTTCTGATTGCCGCCGTATCCCTGATTGGCCGGGTTACGCAGGACGGTCGTAGGAAGCAGCTCGCCACCTTCGCTCAGTCGGGTTGCTCGGGCAAAGGTTGCGTCGTGCGAGCCGTCGTCGATGACGAGCACCTCGGTCTCCAAGCGATCGACAAGGTCCTTCGGGATCCGCCTCAGCACGGACTCGATGCCTGCCTCGGCCATGTACGCGACTACGAGAACAAGCAGGCGGGGGTTTCCGCGTACTGAACCTCCACCATCCGTGCGCACGGCGTCATGGTAGTACGGATGCACGGTCATTTGCAAAGTCCCCGAGGGATCCCGAGTAGGTCGAGGATGATGTCGGGTTGACGGGCCAGGTGCAACAGAGGCATTGGGAACACGTATTGCACAGGGAGCCCTGCAAGAGGCTCGTCCACCGCCTGCTCACGGCTTTCGCCGGCCCACGCGAGCGGTACTGGCGCACTCTTGCGGTGATCTCGGTCATCACATACGGGAGGAACGACAACTACGGGTACAACCTGGCCAAGCGGGCGGCCATCAGCCTGAACGCCCTTGCGGAGGTGCTCGACGGCGAAGGAGACGAGGTCATCGGGTCTTCCCCGCCGGCCCGACGCATTATCATTATGCGGCCTCCCACATCGACGCGTACTTCATTTCCCACTCGATCGTCCGGATACGTACCCGAGGGACGAATGGAGCCTGTTCTCTTGGGGTCGTGGTTGAACCACTGCACCTACACGAGCGTGGCGAACTCCAGCTGCTCGACGTCGTCCCAGCGGCCGAACACCTCCCCAGTTGTTAACTGCCGCGCACCACTGGTTTCGCGCCGTCTCGGCTCTTGCTGCAGTAGGCTCGCCGCCTGCAGCGCTCCGCTACCCAGGGGGGATCGCCCGACTCAGGCCGTCGTCGGCGCGAGCACCTCTGCGGCCTCGGCAAGTGTGGCCCCCTTCTTCGACTCCGGTTCCTCCGCCGGCTCGATCGCCCTCGGGGCAAAGAGGGATACGATGGCACCCACCAGTATCAATGCCTGGCCGATGATGTAGAGCACCTCGCCGGCGTTGCCGGCCGACCAGGTCGCGCTGTGCCCGGACGTGGTGAACACCCACACCCCCATGCCGATAAGCGTGACCAACATGCCCGCCGTCACCACTCCACCCATCGCCTTCCTGACGGCGATACCGCGAGGCGAGGCGCTCGCCGTAAGCTCCACAGCCACCAGGAACACCGCGATAACAGGCAGCGAACCGAACGTGAACAGCAGATGGGACCTCGTGAACACCTGGTCTCCCATCATGTGGGCACCACTTTGACCGAAGCCGTACTGCACCTCGTTCAGCTCGATGTAGTAGCCGTAGAAGAACATGACGACGGCAGCCGACACGTAGGTCAGGTACACTCCGACTCTGAGCGGGTTGATGCGCTTCAGGGCACGCCCCGTTCTCGCGCCCACCCGACCGAAGATCCCCCGTACCTCCGGTAGCATAGCGCCCATGAGGATCAGCGCCCCGACCCCCACGAGCCCGGTGAAGGTGTCGTCCATGGCGATCCCGTTCGCCGCTCCCTTCCCGAAGGGGAACCAGGCGGGGATGGCGAAGGATCCGATCGCGGCTACAGCGTAGACCCCGGAGAAGAGGGCGATGCCTCCCAGCATGATCCCCACGCCCGCCCGTGCCACCTGTGACCTCGGACCGACCATTTTCGAGTAGCCAAAAGCCTCGGCCGCGACCAGCACGATCCCGGCCATGAAGCTCGGCAGCATCCCATGAGAGTGTGCGGTGACGATGTTGCCTACGAGGGTCGAGTAGGACTCGTGCTGCCATCCAGCCCAGAACTTCCAGCTGACCCCTACGTCGTTGGCCGCTGCGGCCATCCCGAAGACGATCCAGCTGAGAACCGACATGCCTACCAAGAACAACGCCCACGTGATCTCGGCCTTTCTCGGAGGCAGGTCTGCTTGCCGCTCAGGTCGGAAAGCGACGGAGACGGCAACCCAGACGAGGTCGATGAAAAAGAGAGCGGTAACGCCGAGCAGTACCAGGCTGCAGGGCATGATGATCCAGTATCCGAAGCTGGTCAGCGACGACACACCGTGCGCCGAACCATAACCCAGGACCAGCTCCCCTGCTCCCTCGAAGAGCACCACCGGGGCAATGTGCGTGACCACATACTTGACCCATGAATGGAGCAGGAAGATCCTCGTGCACAGGACCAGCAGCAGCACGGCCGCTGGCATCATCAGGGCGTGGTAGAACCAGATCTGAGAGGTGGTGAAATCACCGCCGTTGCCTGCTTTGAGCCAGGGGACCGTAAAGAAGGTCTGCACCGCCACGAAGACGATCCAGACCATCAGCAGCCTGACCATGACCGTCGTGAAATCGAGACTGTGCCGGGGACCGCTGTCCTCCGGCCAGTTGCCATTCCGAATTCCAGGAGCCTGGAGATCCGGTGGGATTGCTGTCATGGGTTACTCCTTTTGCTTGCTTGCTTCTCGTGCGGGCGGTATCGCAACGTGGCGGGCTGCCACGCCATTACCCGGTATCACCGATGGATGTCTCCCTGCCTTACCCGGTATCACCGATGGATGTCTCCCTGCCTTTTCCCGATTGGCACCTCGACGAGGGCGCCGCTGTCCCGTCCGCGGCTCATCGCAACGCGCATCCGATCGCCACTCCCAGAACCAGAATCAGGTAGATCGTGATCGCATGGATCAGCGGGCCGGCGAGGCTCCGCCTCCAGGGCACGGCGGCAGCCACGGCCGTTACCGTCACCGAGACGACGCCTACGGCGATCGCCGCGACCGGCGCAACCGGCCCTCCCAGCGCCAGTATGGCCCCGACTGCGAGTGCACCCATCACCAGCCCCGACGCTGCCAGAGCCGCAGCCAGCTGCGCGCGCGTCCAGACCAGCGGCGCCATGGGCACGCCGGCCTTGGCGTAATCGTCCCTGTGACGAACGGCGATGACCCATATGTGTACGAAAACCCAGATGCCGACCATCCCACCGAGCAACCAGGCAGCCGGCGATACGGGGACTTGCACGGCCGCGTAGCCGGCCCAGAGGGTGAGAGGGGCTACGAGCGAGCCCAGCACGACGCTCCACGGTGTGGCCCGCTTGGTTACCATGCTGTATACGACGACGTTGTTGACGAACCCAATGGACAAGAACACGAAGGGGACCGGTCCGGCTTCCCATGCCAGGACGAGGCCGGCCAGCGAGAACACGCCGGCAAGCAACACCGCTTCCCGAACGGAAATGGTGCCGATCACGAGCGGGCGCTTGGCCGTCCTTGCCATCACGGAGTCGATGTCCCGGTCGCGAAGGTTCGTCCAGCATTCGGCTCCGAAGCTGAGCAGGGCCACCGAGCAGGACAGGAGCAGGATAGACGAGACGGGCAGCGGTCCCGCAATACGGCCGGCTCGACCGAGCAGGCTGCCGGTCAGTGCAACGAGCACGAACGTGAAGGCGATATGCGGCTTGACGAAGACGAGAACTGCCCGGAGGTTGACGGTGGCCGACGAGACCGGGTGGCCGGTGGCGGCCGTGCGGATGGCCGCTCCCGGCATCTCTCCGCCGGACGCCATAGCCGGTGCAGGAGCGAGCAGGTACCTACTCCCACCGGCAACCGGTCCGGAGGCCAACGTTTCTTCCACCGGCAACACTTCGGGCAAATCGACCCGGAGGCTCGGACATATGCTTCCACTCAAGGTGGTCATCCCTTCTACCCCTCTCCTCTTATTGTCATGAGTACGTAAGAGAGATTACAGAGACGAACGCCACGATCGTGGAGGACTTATCCGCTGCCATAACTACCTATTGTCTCGAACGGCGCTGGTTGGAACCACCTACGGGCTATCCACCACGGCGGGCCGGCGCGTACGGCGGGCCGGCACCCGGCTCAGGCCGTGGTCGGTCAGCAATCCACTATAGTGATCGTCGGGTCAAGAGTCTCGAGGTCGGCTCGGTCGGAGCTGATGACGGTGGCAGTGTGTCGACGTGCAAGGAGCACGACTGACGCGTCGATAACGTCGGTCGTTCCGGCCACCCCACAGAGCACTCCAGCCGCCCGTGCTCCAGCGTCAGTCAATGGTTCGACGAGGACGTCTCGAGCGTTGAGCAGCCGGGCCAGCCTTACTTGGCGGCCGCCTCCTCTCCACACCTGTCCCGCCACACCCGCTGGCACGATCACCGCTCGGTGCTCCTGGCGCGCAACCTCGATGAGCGCTGCCGTGTCACGGTCACCTCGCTCGACGGCGATGAGCGCTCCGGCGTCCAGCAACAGGCTCAATGTCGCTCAGCCAGCGCCAGTCGCTTCCTGGCTTGGGCGAGTTCCTGCTCTGTCAGCGGCCCGCCGGTCTCGTCAAACAACTCGGCCAGGACTTGTGCGAGGTCCTGGCCTTCTACCCGCGCCCGCCCGGCCTCGTTGAGCCAAGCGCTCAGCGACTTGGCCTTGCCTTCAGCAACATCACGGCGAGCCCGCTCCGCCACGGGGGGATCGAGGCTCACTGTCACCTTGGTGACGGTCATACTATTACCTTACCACTGAACCGTCAACGGCGCGTACAAGACCGAGTGCATCCGAGGTCCCGATCAGGGACCGTGGAAGACGATCGATGACGTCGAGTTCGCGACGCTATCGTGGGCGCACTGGTGGGATACAGAGCGCCTACACGATTAGGGCCCGTGTCATAATTAATTGAGCGATCCCGACGGCCAGATGACGCCCCTGGCTGTGTCCTCGTCCTCGATGTACTCCCTAGTACATCTGCGTCCTCGTCCTTGCCAGATGACGCCCCTGACTCGCCGGATATCATCCCACTAATTATGACACGGGCCCTTACCTGGATGACGTGCCACCGACAGAGTTCGAGGCGGCATACGCTGCTCAACAGACCGACCAGGAACTGGTTGGAATCAAATAGAAAGAGCCTCCATCAAACCGAGGATGCTTCATAGCGATGCGGGGAACCAACGAGTCGCTATCTCGGCCCGCTCGCGTGGGATTCCACGCTAGACTGATACCGATACCGCGAGTTCGGCTCGCGGCGGTCGGCGAATTGGTGCCGGCCAGGCCCACGAGACATCGCATCGAGTCGGCCGTCTTCCCCCTCGAACCGACTGGAGTCTAGTGACCGCATTATCTACATTATCCACTTCTACCGCGCCTGTTTGCTTCTCGAACCTCGGCGTGCCCCGAGCGTTGTCGGCGGCCTTGGAGCGCCAAGGTATCGTCACCCCGTTCCCGATCCAGGCAGCGACCCTGCCCGACAGCCTCGCCGGCCGCGACATATGCGGCCGGGCGCCCACCGGGTCAGGTAAGACTCTGGCGTTCGGGCTGGCCATCCTATCCCAGCTGGCGGCCACCTCCGGGGCCAAGCGGCGAGGGCACCGGCATCCCTCCGCTCTGGTCTTGGTCCCCACCCGGGAGCTCGCGGCCCAGATCGAGGGGGCAGTGGTCCCCCTCGCCAGGGCGGTCAACGTTCGTGTGGCGTCGATCTACGGTGGTGTCGGGTATGCCAAGCAGCTCGCCGCCCTGCGCAACGGCGTCGACATCCTCGTTGCGTGCCCCGGGCGACTCGCCGACCTTGTCGAGCGGGGAGCGGTCGATCTGTCGCACGTGAAGCTCGCGGTTATCGACGAGGCCGACCGGATGGCCGACATGGGTTTCCTCCCCGTGGTACGGCGCCTCATGGACTTGACGAGCCCATCGCGCCAGACCTTGCTCTTCTCGGCGACGCTGGATGGACCCGTCGACAAGCTGATCCGTGACTACCAGCACCAGCCTGCGCGCCACGATGTCGCTCCCACCAGTGGCGATCAGGGAACGGTCCATCACCACTTCTGGCGGGTCGAGCCCCTCGATCGGGTGGCGGTTACCGCTGAGACGATCATGGCACGGGGGCCGGCGGTGGTTTTCTGCCGGACCAAGCGCGGGGCAGACCGTCTTTCCGACCGTCTCGGCCGGTCCGGCCTCCAGTCGGCTGCCATTCATGGCAGCCGCAGCCAGAACCAGCGAGAGCGTGCTCTGGCTGCCTTTCGCGCTGGCCGGCTCGACGTACTCGTAGCTACGGATGTCGCAGCGCGCGGGATCCACATCGACGCAGTACCTCTCGTCCTGCACTTCGACCCGCCAGCCGATCCCACGGACTATGTTCACCGCTCGGGCCGCACTGGGCGGGCCGGCGCCGACGGGATCGTCGTCTCCCTTATCGGGCGCGAGCACTTGGCCGCCACCAGACTAATACAGCGACGGTTGGGGCTCTCGGGCAGGATCTCCTCGCCAGATGTCCCTTCCCTCGCCTTCGTGGGCGGCGTTCCCGGCCGGGCGGTACCCCGCCAAACACGTCGCAAGTCATTCAGCTCGGCCTCCTAATCGGGTGCAAGCGGACCGGCGAACTGGTTTGCTGCCGAGCAGAAGATCCGCACTGTTACCGTCAGCGACCCCTGTCTGTCGGCATGAGGTGAGACACCTGCTGTAGCCAACCAGAACCGTCCCGGGTTCGATGGAGACTCCGTGGACACCGATGACAATTATCAGGCCGTTGCCTATGTGGTAACGCCGGGGCCGGAGGAGCCTCCAGGAGGCCCTTCAGGCCCTGGCAACCGCCCATATCGCACCCTCGCGCGCTCTGAGCACGGGCAAGGCGCGCCAGGTTTGCTGCGGCGGCGAGGAGTCGGAAGTCGTTGTCGATCCTCTCGGTCCCGCGCACGCGTGCCCTGCGGCCGCCATGCTTGCGCCGCATCAGGTGGGCGATCTTGCGTTCGACCTTGGGCCCGGTAGCCCGGTAGTCGTCGCGCTAGGCCGGATCGCGCTGGCGCGCCCGGGCGCTGCCACGGGGTGGGACGTTGATGGGACGCTATCCCCGGCTCCACCGGCCCTGCCGGACCCAACGTCAGGCGCGGATCCCCACCAATAACCAGCTGGGCTCGACCCAAAACAAGTCCGACATCGCGCCCTCGAGAGTCCTCTGAAGATGCCGGATAGCACGGCCTACCCCGACCGTCGATCCACAAGCCGAACGCACGGAAGCGTCTGGACAGTAGTCGTGCCACATGACGAGCCCGCCGGTACGTACCAACTCAAGCGACTTCAACGTATCGCTCTCGGTTACGGATGCTTCGTGACCGCCATCGATGAATGCGCTGTCGAAAAAGCCATGAGGATAAGCAGATGTATCCCATTCCCGGCTGTCGGAGTAGATCTGGCATACCCGGTGGCCGAGGCCCGCCTCCAAGTAGAAGCGGCCGATCGACCCGACTGAATCCGACACCACGGTCTCCACATCTGCGCTGGGCCCGGTGGCAACGGCGTCAGGCAATTCCTGCAGGAATCTTCTCTCGCTCTCGCGCTTTGAGAGATCCTTCCTGTCGAATCTCCGGGTACGCTGCCGGTGGTAGTAAGCATGGTCGCCTTCGGCGGTCAGCTCGCCCGCAAGGAGATTGACGGTCCAGACGGTCGCTCCGCATTCGAGGAGGCAGTAGACCGTTCCGGTACCTTCCCAGGTGCCGAACTCGAGGTGTCGTGTGGGCTTGAAGTTCCTGTAGAGGTAGCGCAGTATAGGCGCGTCATCCCGCTCCATGTACCACTCCGTGAGTGGCCGGTTCAAGGAATCGTCCGGATACGAAAGCTGCTCGAGAAAGCCAAGCCGTTCGTGCAGAGATGCGACCGGCACCGCCGGGATCCAGCCTTCGGGACCCTGCCGCATACTTAGAGTACGCTGCCGGATGTCTCGGTATCGCAGGGCTTCGACGCGAACCACGCCGGCACCGCCATCACATCGTACACCCCAGGTACAGGGACTTCCACACACCGCAGCTCCGACGAAGGTAGCCCGTCGATGCGTTCGTTCACCCCGTCGATGCGAACCTCGTAGTTGGGCAATTCGGACAGCTCCTGGAACGGCTCGTCTTCTGGCTCTCTGGGGGTCGTCGTTGAATTTCTCAAGACACCATGATACACCTCGGACTTGCCCTGGCGTGGGACGTTCCCGCGGAAACGTTTGGTTCCTCGCTAGCTCTCGGCTGACGTACCGCTACCGGACAACGCCGGGACGTGTGCGCGACGCTCTCCTGCGATGGCCCGGTGAGCATCGGAACGGTGGTGGCATCTATGGTCGGTTCGTTTGCCGCCTCCACGCCGGCCAGGGCCGAAGGCATGCTCCCGCCGAATTGAGCCCTGACTTGGGCGAGGACGCCGACCTCGTTAGCCGACCAAGTGGTCGTTGGCATGGTGCTGCTGGTACCCGCCACACCCGGTCTTGCTTCGAGCGGCCAGGGCCGCCCGCGTCGGGCACTCCGGCGGGAGTATATGCGCCAGAGAGTAGGAGCACGGCCCGGTTGGGCGCTGGCGATTTCGTCGAAGATGGTCTTCCATCCCCGCGTCGAGCACGGCAACAGCCACTCAGGGGACGAGGTATCTCACGATGCTGCACCGGTGACCGCTTGAAAGGCCTGGTAGGCAGCTTTGGTCTGGTAAGAAGCGTAGGCCAGTCCTGCGCCCATGCCGGCGCTGAACGCCCGGTTGTAGGTCGCACCAGGCGGGACGGTGTCGGTGGTGTTGGGGTCGATCATGAAGGTCCAGTTGATGCCCACAACGTTGGGGTCCTTTGCCAGCGCGCCGAAGGTGTCCGTAAGAAAGCGTGCCTGGCCCGACTCACCACCTTGATAGGCACCGTTCAGCTCGACGTGATATACCCGCGAAGACTGCAGGGTGGCGATCGAGGGGTAGCCGATCTCCGTCACCCACACCGGAACGTGGCGGCCACCGTTGCAGGCCTGCAACGCCGCCTCGGAGCTGTCTACGATCTGCGGCGAGTAGACCGGCCCGTGGTCGCCGGCATGGATGTCCAACACATCGAGCGAGTCGCACCAGGCGGGGTTGGCGTACAGGCTTTGCGAGAAGGCGCTGACTTGCTGCTCGTAGGGCGTGAGGGGCTCGATCCTGTTTCTTAGCAGGGCGAGGGAGGCCGAGATCGACTCGGTGCCGCCGTTGAGCACTTCGATCCCCGGCTCGGCGCGGTGAGCTGCCTGGTAGACTACCTGCTGGAAGTGGGCATAGCTGGCCGCGCTCCCGCCGACCCAGTTCTTGTTGAAGTTCTGTGGCTCATTGCGCACGATCAGGTAGCGCAGGCCTTCCGGTGCGCCATGAGACACCAGCGCAGATACGTAGCTCGCCACCGAGGCGCACGACGCGTATCGCGTGTCGCAATCGCTCGGAGGTGCGTTCTCGTTGCCGCCCACGGCGTCCCACCCCGGCTCGTCTCCCAACTCGAAGAGCACGGTCAGCCCATCGGCATGCGCGAGCGAGAAGAGGCGGTCGACGCTCGAGAAGTCGTAGCGTCGGCGAGCCGGCTCGACGGCCGGCCAGTCGCCCCCGATGCGCACCGCGGTGGCTCCGACCCGGTGGATCATGGAAAGCACCCGCGGCACTCGTGTTCCGCCGATGTCCTTGTCGAACTGGTTGACGTCGACCCCGTAGACGATTGCCGTAGACGACGGGCCAGTCGTTATGGTCGTGGTGGTCGTGGTGGTCGTGGCGGGCGGTGAGGCGACAGGCGTGGGTCCGCCCCTGCGAGGCGCGGTGGCCGTGGTGCCACAAGCAGCGAGCAGTAGTGCACTCACGCCTGCGGCAACCAGTTGATGTCCGTGCAGAGACGCCCGTCTCATCGAAGGGACGCTCTCACCGACCGACCGACCGTTGCCGGGACGCGCCGATGCGAGGCGGTGCTTCCAAGTTGCCCCCTGCCCTGCCCGCTGCCTTGCTGCTCACTGACCAGATCATATACGCTCTGAAGCATAGTGCATATGATCCAGGGTAACTTATGAGCAGGATGGCTTCGGCGTCGAAAGAGACGTGGCGCGAACGGAGCGCGGCGACCCGGCGGGCCCGCAGCGAGCGGCAAATCCTCGACGCGGCTTGCGACCTGTTCTTGGACATGGGCTACCACCAGGTCACCGTCGAGGCGATCGCTGTTCGGGCGGGCGTCGGGCCGGCCACCGTTTACCAGCGCTTCCGCTCCAAGGCGGTGCTCGCAGCCGCTGTCTTCTCGGAGAGGCTCGGCGATCTTTCCACCCCTGCTGCCAGAGACGCCGAGACCATGGTCCTCGAAGATGCCCTCCAGTGCCACCTCGAACGCCTCGCCGAAGGGTACAACCGCCATCGACCATTGGGTCACGCGATGTTCGAAGCTCTGAGCCGCACCGACGGACCGCCAACCGATGCCAACGATCCTCGCCTGCTGTTCCCGCTCTCGCGGCCCTTGGCCACCATCCTGCGTGCCGCCCGCCAGCGGGGTGAACTCGACGCCGGCATCGACGTCGAAGACGTCGCCGGGTCGCTCACGAGCTTCTTACTGCTCCGCGTGCAATCCCGCCGGGAGAGCTCGTTCGCAAGCGCCAGCTTCGTTGCCAGAGCCGCCACCCGGGGTTTGCTCGCAGCCCGGTTCGGGTCCTCGACCTCTGCCAGCCAAGCCGCTCCACCAGGACGCCGACAACGAGTCGTGACGGGTGCTTGCCACGACTCGACGTGACGGGCTTCACCTCCACGTCGCTTCTTCGGTCCGATCTGCACGCTGTTCGTGATGTGTCCGTCTCGGTGTGGCCTTGTGGGAGGCCGCACAATGATGCGCCCGCCCGGCGGGGGGAAGACCCAGTTGACGTGCTGATAGCAATTGTAGAAGAGTTTGGTAATGCAATATCGCAATACGTTTAATGGGCCTTGCCGACCTGCTGGGGCCGCCCGGGCCGCCCGGTTTCTCCGTTGTGGAGAGACCGTCGGGTCCGCCCGATCCCGCTCGACTCTTCGACTCCGTCGCCCGGGCCTACTCCGGTTACCTGACCGCGGTCGGCTCCCACGGGGTCGGATACCCTTCGTGTGGGTGCTACGGGTCGCCGTTCCCGCGGCAGGCCTGGCCGCACTCGCGACGCTTGCCGGATGCGAGTCGCCCTCCACTCAACAACACCGGCCGCCTCCGGGGGCGACCACAACTACGGTTACCCCACCCTCCAGCCCGGACCCAGCGGGCACCGTCTGGCTTTGCGCTCCCGATCTGAAGCAGGATCCGTGCGCGAGCAGCCTTGCCACCACCGTGGTCCCCGCCTCCGGCTCGCGGTCCATCATTGACCCGCACGCCGTGGCCAGCTCGCCCTTCGATTGCTTCTATGTCTACCCGACCGTCAGCCTGGAGCCCGCCAACAACTCGGATCTTCAGGTACAGGCGATTGAGAAAATGACGGCCACGATGCAGGTGGCACCGTTCTCCCAAGTCTGCCGGGTGTGGGCACCGATGTACCGGCAGCGAACGATGGCCTCGCTCGACAAGGGGCTTGGCAAGGACTTGCAGGCTGACGCAATCGCCTACGAGAGCCTGCTGTCGGGCTGGCGCGACTATCTTGCTCACTACAACAAGGGCAGACCGATTATCCTAATCGGACACTCTCAGGGAGCGGCGATCCTCATCGAGCTGATCGCCAGGCAAATCGATTCGGATCCGGCTGTGCGTTCAAGATTGGTGGTGGCCATCATCGCAGGCGGCAACCTTACCGTTCCGCCTGGTCGAGACGTTGGTGCAGCGTTCCACCACGTACCGCTTTGCACCCGCGCCTTCGAATCCGGGTGCGCGATCGCTTATTCAAGCTATCCGTCGGAGCCGCCTGCAGGGTCGATTTTCGGCCGCCCGGGCCAGGGAGTGAGCATTCCACTGGGCCAGACGGCGAAGACGGGGGTCCAGGTCGCCTGTGTGAACCCGGCGGCTATCGGAGGTGGAACGGCCGCACTCCACCCCGAGTTTCCCGTCTGGATGTCTGCACCGCCTCGACCTGCGGTGAAGACCCCCTGGGTCACCTACCCGGATCTCTATACGGCCGAGTGCCGCAGCGCGGGAGGTGCCACCTGGCTGCAGGTCAGCGCTAAGGCAGCACCAGGCGACCGGCGCCCACGGGTACAGGAGGCGCCGAGCCCGGCATGGGGCTATCACCTGGACGACATCAACCTAGCCCTCGGCAACCTCGTCTCGGACGTAAGAGCCGAGGAGGCCGCCTACGAAAGCGGGCACCACGTGTCCCGGTAGCCGACCAGTCGCCTTCGGCGGGAAAGACGCTCCGGTGGCCGACGTCCTGACGGACTCCGCCGCAATGCTCACCATCGACACCTCGGCAGTCGACTTCCTGGTGGGTCGCCGAAGTCGTGACGACGGCCGGAGACAGAGCGTCAAGGGTGCCTACGGGCGGTATGTTCGCTGATCCCTCCGACAGCCCCCCGATACTTATCGGCTACAAGCAAGGTCCGGTCGGCTCAGGCGCGCCGGTATGCCCGTACTGCCAACGGGACGAAGATCACCAGAATGCCTCCCATCCAGACGGCACTCACCCACATGTTGGTCTACAGGGGGCTGTGACCGAGCGCCAGGGTGCGTAGGGCATCGATTACGTGCGTTGCAGGCTGGTTCTTGGTGAATGCCTGGAGCCATCCGGGCATCGTCTGCACCGGCACGAAGGCGGAGCTGACGAACGTCAGCGGGAAAAGCCACACCAGACCGAACGACTGGACCGACTCCTCGTCGTCTGCCTCGTCGAGGTACTGCGTTGTGAGGAGGAGGGTGGTGCCCTCGGCCACCAAGTTACGGATCAGCTCCCAGGTCTCCATCCGGCCGCGTGGATCGAGACCGGTTGTCGGTTCGTCCAGGAAAAGAACCGAGGGATTGCCTACCAGGCTTGCGGCGAGGTCCAGGCGCCTCTGCATTCCCCCGGAGAACGTCTTGGTCCTTCGCTCGGCAGCGTCGGTGAGATCGAAACGTTCGAGCAACTCGGCGGCCTGCCTTCTCGATTCGGCCCGGCTGAGATGGTGAAGCCGCCCGATGATTTCCAGATTTTCCCGGCCCGTCAGCTCCTCCTGAATTGCAATTGACGTGATGAAGGAGCGCCTCGCCGCTCCCGCGTGACGGACTCGGTGTTGGGCATCGAGTCGGCGCCGAACTCGAGGAGCAGCGCGACGACGCGCACGTCGGAGAAGAAAAGCGGCTCTTCGGATCCTAGCGGGGAGCTGAAGACCTCGCGGTGGAGGTGACCGGACTCGAACCGGCGGCCTCTACGTTGCGAACGTAGCGCTCTTCCAACTGAGCTACACCCCCAAGTATTCCTGGACTGAGCAATTCTGTCCGGCGGCCTCCTTTGCGGGTAGCGCCCCCCAGCGCACCTTCGGGAGAACGGCCTGACGCAAGGCATTGCGCAGACCCTGGCGACAATACTATCCCGCTCGCCGGAGCCCGGACGCCGGACAGCGGCAACCGGGAGCCACTACGCCTGTTCCGCCCGAGATCTCACGTGACGCCGGAACTCTCGATGGTACGCTTGAGTGCCTCCTGGAGCATCGTCGTGGTGACGTCGGCTCGGGAGCGTTCCAGTACCGCCCGGAGGGCGTCAACGTGGCGTCGCAGACCACCGGTAATGGCGTCGGGGTAATCGATCGCCACGAGGAGGTCGTACACATCCTCCATTTCCCGCATCAGCGATTCGGCTTGGCGGCTATCCCCCTCACGCAGCCGGTCCAGCAAGTAGCGCCTCAATTCGGAAGCCGCCTCGGTCAGGCCGCATAGCCATGCGGCGACCTCTACGTCCAGTTCTTCCGGGCCGTCGAGAGCGGAGCCGCGGACGAGGGCCCACGTGAGGCAAGCTTCAACGTACTCCTTGGCTGCATCGTGGAGGAAGCCGGCTGACGCAAGTGCGGCGTAGGGCCGCAGAGCGTCCTGGGCAGATCGCAAGTGCGACCCCGCTTCGGCGAGCTTCCGGTCGATGCCTTCCTCCTGTCTGTGAATGGACCGTATCGCGAGACTTGACAACCTGATGGTCATCCGGCATTCACCAAGGGCCAGCTCCCTTGCCCTATGCTGCCTCTCCAGCGTATCGAGCAGGTGAGATGCAATCCCGGCGAGTTCGGGCGATCTGGCGGTAACGGGCGGCCTGCCGGCATCAGAAGGATCTGGCACTGCTCAACTCTAACTCGCGCCGATGACGATCGGGGTCTCAGAGGCTGGTCGTAGGTGCCGACCATGGTATCCACGGCATGCTGAGATGCCAGCTCCAGAGTGGGAGGGATCAGCGGGACGCTACACGTCGCGGGGCATGCCGGTCGCCGCCATAGCGATCGGTTGCGTAAGGGTCGCCGCTGTAGCGCTCATTCGAGTAGCACTCACCGCCAGAGGGCACCGGCTCGCGATCAAGGCGGGTAGCGTATCCGGATCCGTAAGCGATGCCATCCGGCTCGGTTCCTGCGGGCAACTCAGCCCGACCTCCGGGTTGATCGACCCTATACGCGGAACGTTCCCTAGCCGCGACGAGCCTTTGATATTCTCCGTACACGGGACTCCCGAACTCTCCAGGTACGTTACCAACTCCCTGAGAGCGCTCGTAGCCGTACCGACCCAACCCAACCGACATCCGACGAGCCCTTGAGGCCATTCGTCTGCGGGCCGCAGCGGACCGGCGGGCTCTAGCGAGCATGGCCACGTACACAACCACGAAAACCAGGAACAGGAGCCCGAGGACAAGCATGAAACCCAATCCGGGCACGAGGCTGAGCAGCATCGCCAGAAGTGCAGATGTCCCGAGGAGAACCAGCGCACGGCGCCTTCGTAGACCCTGTGCGGAGCTCGCACCGCCGGAGGAGCGCCCAGCATGTAATCCGGTATTGCCGGAGGAGCGGGAAGTTGGCGAAGGAGAGGAAGCCGAAAGCCTGCTATAGCCGGCACCTCCCGAAGCGGAGAGCGCCGCGGCCGGCCGGCCGGCACCGCGCCAGCCTGAGGATTCCCGTCGCACGTCCCTTCCGGAATGGTAGCCTCCAGACATGGCGTTGCTATCACCGCTGCCTCCCGAGCGGATGTACTCGCTTTCGTGTGCCGAGGCAATCGTATCGACCCTGCTACCGGCGGTCGAGTCGCGGGACAACGACCGATACGATCCCTGGTACGAGGTCTGATCGGTGTCCACCACACGCACCATGGCGAGGCTGTGCCGCTCCCACGCTATCCCCCTGCCTTCGCCCTGCTCGGTCTCGTAGGTCGATACGGCTCGATGCTCGGCCCGCTGGTAGCGGTCGCCCTCGACTGCGGTCATGATGTCGTGGCGGCGCCTAAGTGAGACGAGCTGCCTCCGGAATGCCCACACCGAATTCGTCGACCGCCTTGCAGACCACCGTCGCCAAAGTTGAGGACCAAGCACTACCGCCCACACGAGTGCAAGCAAAAGGAGCACTACCAAAGCCAACTCTCCTGACCTACCTTCATTGCCAGCGCCTTCAGGTAACCCGGCAAGCAGTTATTCCGATCACCTGGAGGGGAATTACATCCTTGCAAGTTTACTAGGCTAAACCTATAACAATCGCCGCCGCGAGTGGTGGATGGTCGGCACTTTGACCGGTGAATCCATTCGGGCTGACGACCCGGCCGCCTTCCTCCCGGCACTGGCCGGCACGAACTCCGTGTTTACACGGTTGGGTGCGATACATCAAACGAACTGGGAAAAAGCTCTGCAGCAGGAGATTCGCCTACGCACGGGAGAACCCGGGATCGTCCTGTCCGCCCCGCCGTCGCTGCCCCGCTGCCAGCCGCTGGCATATCCCGGCTATGCGTGCAGGCCACACTCCGTCTTGCCTGTCCCGGCCCAGCGTCCCGATCGCGGGTGGGCTCCCTTTTCGACGGCGGCAGTAACGGGGGCGCACCCGATGGAGGGATATCCCCTGACGGTGAGCGGGTGGACCGGAAGGCCGGCCTGATCGATGTAAGCAGCTATATCGTTATCCGACCAACTTGCAAGCGGGTTTATCTTTACCTTGGCGAACTTGGCGTCCAGGGAGACGATCGGGATGTCGGATCTCGTAGGGGAATCGCAACGCTTGAGAGCAGTGATCCAGGCAGCCTTGCCCTCCATCGCCCGCATAAGGGGCTCGATCTTACGGACCTCGCAGCACCGCTGAGTTCCACAGGGCCAACCGATGGCGGAGTCGCCCGGCCGGGTGATCGTGAGGTTGAGCTTGTACAACCTCTTCACTTCGTCGACGAACTGCAGGGTTTCCGGGAAGTGGTATCCCGTATCGAGAAAAATGACTTCGATACCCGGTTCCACCCCCGCGGCGAGGTCCACGATGACGCAGTCCTGGAACGAGCAGGCGAGTGCAACTGCGCTGCCGAATCGTCCGGTCGCCCACTCGATTACCCTCCGGGCCAATTCGGGGCCGGGCTCCTCACTGTCGAACTGCCTGTCCAGCGCGGCCAGCTCGGTCTCGGCCACCACCTTCCGGCCCCCTTCCGGCCCCATCCCGTCCTCTGCCGTCGGTACCCCGTTCCGTACCGGCCCCATCCCGTCCTCTGCCGCTGGCTCGCCCCTTAGCGATGCCCGGTTCACCGTGCGCTCATTCCATGCTTGCATACCGTCGGATCCTAGTATAATATGACTAAACCAGTCAAGTTTTGCGTATTTCGATCCGGCTCAGGGCGCTGGGGGAGGGAGCGGCGGGAGAGGTACTGGCGGGAGAGGGTCAGGGGGGAGGGAGCGGCGGGAGAGGTGCTGGGGGGAGGGAGAGTGGCGAGAGGAGGGAATGCGGCGGCGTGAGAAGTGCAACGAGGGTAGTAGCCGGCAAGGGCCGGACCCGGCGAGGGTTGGGTAACCGGCGAGGAGTTGAAGGCAGTTATGGTAGCAATGATGGCCCCGGCGGAGCAGTCGGCGGCTACTGGTGACGAAGAGCGAGATCTCTTCTCGACAGGTCGCGCTGCGGGAAAGAGCCGCACGAGGAGCCAGGACGTGATCAGCGATCTCGATGTGCTCGAGTCTCAGGCGATCTATGTTATTCGCGAGGTGGTTGCCGAATGCAGGAAGCCGGCGCTGCTTTTCAGCGGAGGAAAGGACTCGGCCGTTGTTCTGCACCTGGCTGCCAAAGCTTTCCAACCCGCCAAACTGCCGCTGACCCTGCTGCACGTCGACACCGGCCACAATGTGGACGAGGTGCTCGCGTTCAGGGACCGTGTAGCGAGCCAGCTCGAAGTCGAGCTGGTCGTTGCTTCGGTGCAGGAGTCGATCGACCGCGGAAGGGTGCCGGATCCGGGCCCCGGGGTTTCGAGGAACAGGCTCCAGAGCGTCACACTGCTCGACTGCATCGCAGAGTACGGATTCGATGCCGCGATCGGCGGAGCGAGACGGGACGAGGACAAGGCGCGGGCGAAGGAGCGGGTGCTCTCGTTCCGCAACAGCTTTGGCGAGTGGGACCCGCGAAACCAGCGCCCGGAGCTGTGGAGCCTCTACAACCTCCGCATCGGCCCCGGTGAGCACCTGAGGGCCTTCCCCCTGTCGGACTGGACCGAGGCCGACGTGTGGG
Source organism: Actinomycetes bacterium (assembly GCA_021816935.1). Lineage (GTDB taxonomy): Bacteria > Actinomycetota > Acidimicrobiia > Acidimicrobiales > JAMCPL01 > JAKAWR01. Next base: position 110,816 of record JAKAWR010000003.1, on the reverse strand, counting down.
CCTACATCGAAAGGGACGAAGTCGAGATCCCGGACCTCTATTACGCCGCGATACGTCCCGTGATCGAGAGGGATGGCATGCTCCTGATGCAGGGAAAGTGGGTGCAGCCGGGGCCAGGCGAGACCGTGACGATGGAGATGGTCAGGTTCCGCACTGTCGGGGACGCCACCTGCACCGGGGCTGTGAGGTCCCAGGCGACGACGCCCAGCGAGGTCGTAGAGGAGCTGAAGGGAGCGCGTCTCAGCGAAAGAGGGGCCACGCGGGCCGACGACAGGTTCTCGGAGGCGGCTATGGAGGAGCGCAAGAGGGAGGGTTACTTTTGAGCGATCTCCTGAGACTCACGGCAGTGGGGGCGGTCGACGACGGCAAGTCGACGCTGATCGGTAGGCTTCTTCACGACACCGGCCAGATACCTGATGATCACCTGGAGGCAACGTTGATCGCGAGCCGGAAGCGGGGTTTCGATGAGCTCGACCTTTCCCTCTTGACGGACGGTCTCATGGCCGAGAGGGAGCAGGGGATCACGATCGACGTGGCCTACAGGTACTTCTCGATCCCGGGCCGCAAGCTCATACTCGCGGACTGCCCGGGCCACCTCCAGTACACGCGCAATATGGCGACAGGGTCCTCTACCGCCGATCTCGCCCTCGCTGTCCTGGATGCCGAGCGGGGTATTCGCGATCAGACCAAGAGGCACCTGGCGATCGCATTCCTATTTGGCATCTCCCAGTTCATAGTAGCCGTCAACAAGATGGACGCAGTGGGCTACAGCGAGCAGGCGTTCGAGCGAATCCGGACGGAGCTCGACAGCGTCAGCGTGAAATTGGGGATAGCCGGAGCCGACCTGACCGTCGTGCCGGTATCTGCGCTGACGGGGGAGAATGTTGTGCGCAGGGCCGGCGCGCTTGCCTGGCACGAAGGACCGACACTGCTCGAGGCCCTGGAGAACGTTGCGTCCGAAACCACATCGTTCAACTTCACGGCGACGGCCCGGCTACCCGTTCAGTACGTGATCCGCCGGACCGGCTCGGCCAGGCGTTATGCAGGGATGGTGACCGGTGGGATACTGCGCCGCGGCCAGGATGTCGTTGTGCTGCCGGCCGGAGTGGAGACACGGGTGGTGAGAATTTTCGGACCGGCAGGCGAATTGGAAGTTGCGCACCCCCTTGTGTCCGTCTCTGTGGAGTTGGAGGGCGACGTCGGGGTCCAGCGCGGCGATGTCATTGCTGATGGTGCCGGTGCACCGTATGTAACCCGGCGGTTCGAATCGATGCTGTGCTGGTTTGACTCGTTGGCTGCGGTTGCTGGAGGCGGGTACCTTGTGAAAATCGGCACGCAGACGACGCCCGCGAGGATCGAGGCGGTAGTCACCTCGCTCGATATCGACGCGGTGGCCGAGGTGCCCGCCTCGGGGCTGGAACAGAACGGCATTGGCAGGGTCATCCTGGAGACGTCGACGCCGGTAGCGATAGACGCATATGGTGACAGCCGCCACACCGGAAGTTTCATCCTGATCGACAAGGTGACGCATGCGACCGTTGCAGCAGGGATGGTGCGGGGCGCGGTGGCCGGCGGGGCCGGTTCTTTGACGCCGGCCGGTTCGGGAGAGCTTGCCGGTTCGGGGGATACGGTCCGCTCGCAGGTGCCCACCGCATCGCGGCCGGCGGCCCGCTCATGGACGTAGAGCCTCACCGCCTTCTCCCGCTTGCGCTGTCGCTAGCCGGTTCCCCGTGCCTCGTCGTCGGCGGCGGCGCTGTTGCAGCCAGAAAGGTGTCGGTGCTGGCGCCTTGCGGGGCCGAGGTTACGGTTGTGGCTCCGGTGATCTCGCCTGCGTTGCAGGAGCTGGCCGAGCAGGCGATTCCGGCCGAGCACATGAAGCGCATGGAGCACGCCGAGAAGCTGGCCGGTCCGATGGGTTCCGGTGCAGGGGGGCTTGAGGCGAACCTGCATATAGAACGGCGCGCCTACCGGGAGGGAGAGGCGGGCGGCTATTTCTTTGTCGTAGCTGCGACCGGCGTGGAGGATGTGGACCGAGTCGTATCGGAGGACGCAAGGAGGGCCGGTGTTCTCGTAAACGTCGCCGACAAAGCGGAACTTTCGAGCGTGCTCCTGCCTGCCGTATATCGTAGCGGTACGGTGTCGGTCGCCGTCTCGACCGGCGGCGCCAGTCCGGCGCTCGCCGTCTGGCTCCGCAACCGCATCCAGGGAGGAGGCTCCGTACCTCCAAACGTCGACGTGCTGGCGAAGCTGCTCGGGGAGGCCCGCGGGATGATCCACGAGAGGGAGGCCAGCACGGAGGGAATCGATTGGCACCGGATGATCGACGAGGACCTGCTGGGTGATGAAGAACTGCTCGAGGCAGCGGAGCAGGGGAGCGAGGCAGAGGTGAGGAACCGGCTTACCGCCCTCGTCGACCGGATCACCAGCGCGTCCGGATAGCCGATTTTCGGGGATCCGGCCCTGAACCACCGCGGAAATTCGTTTCAATCGCGCGAGCCATCGCCAGGTGTGTTCGAGCGGCGAGAGGATAATAATTCCGCGTGACCGTTTTCGGCTCCTGCGTGCGGTATCCTTGACATTGGATATGACTGTCAAGAAGGGAGCGGATAAGCCAGCGGTATCACTGCGGGCTGCGCTGGGCCGGAAGGGGGCGACGTGAGACGCCTGCAGGCCGACTTTGGTCGGGATGGCGGGGCGGAACCGAGGCGGTTTGGTATCGGGCAGAGTGACGATCTGCCAATGCAGCCGGGCGATGATGAGCCGGGAGGCGAGGATCGGCATCGAGGCGCGGCGATCGGATGGCGGACGCCGGGAGCGGTCAGGCTCCATGTCACACTTCTCGTGGTTTTCCCGGGTTGCCTGGCGGCCGCGTGGTGGCAGTTCGATGCAGCCCGCTCGGGTAATACGCTCAGCTGGCTATACACGTTCGAGTGGCCCCTGTTCGCCGGGTACGCGGTCTACATGTGGGCAAAGCTTCTTCGCGATCAGGATGTCGTGGGCATGTCAGGGGCCGATCTCGCCTCTTCGGGATCGGGAGTGGCTGAGCCTGCTCATGTTGGGAGTGTGGCGCCTGCGCCGCCGCGGCCTGCGTCGTCGGCCGTCGCGGCCGCGCTCGGTCCGGTGTCCATGGGGAGCGATCCCGGGGTTGAGCAGGGGCTGGATCAACGCTCCGAGAGCGACGGGGAGCTGGAGGCGTACAACAGGTATCTGGCGGAGTTGGCCAATGGGTAGTGCGGTGTCCGTTCTGAGGGGTTCGGTGTCGCCGGTGGCGGTGAGGGCTGCGCTGCGTAGGTACAGGATCATGGCATACGTCGTAGGTACGGGTCTCATCATCCTCGTTTTCGTGGGCATGCCGCTGCAATACGCCGCCGGACGGCCTGAGGTGGTGAGCATCGTGGGACCGGTCCACGGCTTCCTGTACATTGCCTACCTGGTAGCGGGTGCCGACCTGGCAAGGAGGGGACGCTGGACCCTTTGGCAGGTCATGGGCGTGGTGGCGGCTGGGTTCCTGCCGTTTCTTGCATTCGCCGTCGAGCGGCACGTGACCCGGCGAACCCTTAGCGATCTTGCCGCCGTCACGCAAAGGCCTACCGGTCCGGCGGGTGACGATATGGCGATGGCACCCACAGAGCCATGAACGCCGGCGTGGAAGTTGCCGAGCCCCGGCAAGCGGGGGGAGCATCGGGAGGCCGTGAGGGCAGTGCGACCGGTATGCGAGCGAATATCCGGGAGAACGGTCCGGTCGCCGTGCGCGCCGGCGGGCAGGAGAGTCACCCAACCGGCGGGCCGGTAAGGGTACTGGAAAGTGCGGAACACGAGGGAAGCGGCGAGCATCGCGGGAGCGGATACATATCGCGTGCAGATAAGTTCGTATGTCGTCTCCTGTGCGTGAGGGGAGAGCATAGGCCGCCTGCCGGAGGACTGGAGCCGGGTAATGGGGCCCCGCAGGCCGGCGATGGGAGGTGGGAAGCGATTGGAGCGGGAGGGCAGCCGATTGATCGGGCATGGCAGGGTGCGGCGGAAGAACGAGCCCACCGCATTTTCGGCGTGTCGATGGCGCTTTCGGCGCTGCGGTGCCTCCTCAGCTACGTGGTGCTGCCGGTGGTTCTTCCTACAGCAGGGCTGGCGTCGGGTGTAGGACCCGCGATCGGCATTCCGGTCGGCCTGCTTGCCCTCGTCTTCGACGTAATGGGAATCCGGCGATTCTGGCAGGTCAACCACCCGTGGCGCTGGCCCGTCGGAACGGTCTACGTGGCCGTGATGGTCATGGTCGTCTCGCTCGTGGTAGTAGACGCCGTATCGCTCGTTCGTTGATTGCACGCTGCGGGCCTTCCCTGGCGCCCGGCGTCCGCGAGCGTGGACTCGAAGCCGAGAATGGTACAGCGCCGGGCTTGGTCCGGGGGGGGGGGGGGGGGGGGGGGGGGGGGCGGGCGGGGGGGGGGGTCGCCAGCGCAGGCGAGGGTGCCCGCGTGCGAGGATATGTGAATGCCATTCGAACTTCGGCGTGCGATCCGCGAGCGGGACGGCGAAGGCGCCGAGTTGTGGTGCCGCTACCTCAACCCTCAGATGGCCCGCGTCGTTCATACGATCGGCCTGGATCGCCGATGGGCAAGGGCGGAGGGTGCGTACCTATTCGACGACACCGGTGACAGGTACCTCGATTTCCTGACGGGGTTTGGCGCGTTCGGTATCGGGAGGGGCCACCCGTCGGTGCGGAGAGCCTTGCACGAAGCGCTCGACTCGGAGCTGGCCGACCTTGTCCAGATGGACACGCCGCTGGTGGCGGGATTGTTCGCGGAGGCGCTCCTGAAGCGCGCACCACATCTTGACCGGGTCTACATGTGCAACAGTGGCAGTGAGGCGGTGGAAGCGGCGCTGAAGTTCGCCCGGTACTCCACGGGCCGGTCGCGCGTCCTCTATTGCGATCATGCGTTTCACGGGCTGACGGCAGGAGCGCTATCGGTCAACGGCGGGAGGGAGTTCCGTAAGGGCTTCGGCCCGCTACTGCCGGGTACGGAGGTCCCCTTCGGCGATCTCGGTGCCTTGCAACGGGAGCTGTCCCGGGGGGACGTGGCTGCGTTGATCATCGAGCCGGTTCAGGGTAAGGGTGTAAGAGTAGTGCCGGACGGTTTCCTTGTGGCGGCGACGCAGCTTCTGCACCGCCGGGGGGCGCTCCTGATCTGCGACGAGGTTCAGGCCGGCGCTGGCCGCACGGGCAGGTTCTTCAGCTATGAACACGACGGGGCCGAACCGGACCTCGTCACCGTTGCAAAAACCCTCTCGGGAGGCTTCGTGCCGGTGGCCGCGACCCTCGGCACGGATAGAGTTTTCAAGAAGGTCTACTCCTCGATGGACCGGGTCCTCGTACATGACACTACCTTCGGGACCAATCTGATGGCGATGGTGGCAGGGCTGGCAACGCTGGCCGTGCTCGAGGAGGATGGTCTGATCGAGAACGCGGCATTGCGGGGGGAGGCAATTGCAGCGGAATTGAAGTCTGTGGCGTCCCGTTACGAGATGGTGAAGGAGGTGCGCGGGAGGGGTCTTCTCGTCGGGATCGAACTGGGGCGGCCGCGCTCTCGGGGCCCGAGGGCGCGCTGGGAGCTGCTTACCAGGGTGAGGCGAGGCCTCGTGACCGAGATGATCGTGGTCGATCTTTTCCGCAAGCACCGCATCCTGACCCAGACGGCCGCAGACAACATGGACGTGCTGAAGCTGTTACCTCCACTTATCATCTCCGATTCAGATATATCGTGGTTCATGGACGGGTTCTGCGAGGTGATGGACTCGATCCACGCGAGCAGCAGGCCGGTATGGCGCTTCGGCTGGGCCCTGGCGAGCCGGGCCGCAACCCCGAGCAGGCCGGCAACCCCGAAGTCCGCTGGCCCTTCCCCGCGCGGGTGAGCCGTCCGACGTTTCCTGGGGGCAAGCACGGGGGCGCTGGTTCGTTGCGGGAGAATCTTGCCCGGCCCGCCGCCCCACCAGCCCCCCGGCCGAGCCCCGGGCAGGAAGTTCTCGTGGCCGCCTGCACGTCGGAGCGGGTTTGCAGGCGGAACCGTAAGAAGGGGAGGTGTTGGTCGTTGTACATGCGTCCCATCAATGCAGTGGCTGTCGCATGGGTACTTGCGGAATGCGGGCACCCATGCGAAACCAAGCTCTCTGCGCACCCCATAGCAGAGCCAGGGGAAGGTTAGCCCTTCGGGGCTTCCTTCCCCTCTGCTATCCGAGATATCGGCTACGCCGATCGCCTCGCTTCGAGGATGGCTGCCTTCTCCCTGCTATTGCTATCCGAGATAATCGGTCACGCCGATATCCCTGCTTGCGAGGACCGCCTGCACGCCTGCCGCCGAGGGCAGCGGAGCGTGGCAGAAAAACTACGAAAAGTTTTCGCCAGACCGTAAGAAGTTGCCGCCAGGGCCGTTGAATTGTTAGTGGCGTCGAGCATCCGAGGGAACTTCACCCGGGGCAGGCGACTCATTTTCGTTGAAGGAATGGCTCCTGTGCTGCCGGTCTACATGTAGGCCGGCTTGCGGAAAAGGCAGCGAGAGCAAGGGCGCCGGAAAGTGAAGGGAGGCCGGCCGTGCATAGGCAGTACAGCTGGTCAGCGGGAAACGGGTTCGATCCCCGCAAGTGGAGCAAGCTAGCGGCGATTGCAGCGGTGCCTGCGGCAGCGGCCGTGCTGGCGGTTGGCTACGGCGCAGTCACGCAATCGGCGGCTGCCACTCCTACTGCTGCGCAGATCACTCAGATCAGAGCCGGATCGTCAGTCCGGGAGCTGAGCATCCAGATCGCCGGACGGACCCTGGTGGTGGGGGCGAGCAAGGCATCGGGAACGGCCGCCGGATCCGCAGGCGGGACCACAGGAGTCGATCCGTCGGCAGCGGCATCCGGGATGGGAGAACTTCTTCCGATCCTGACCGGCAGCGCTCACACGCAATCGGCCGGACCGGGCACTTCAGACAATCAGCCTCAGCGGTGTGCCACACCTACGTTACCGTCCCTGCCGCAGATCGGCCAGGCTCTCGATGCCGGGCTTGCCTGTGCGTCAGCCGATACTTCGATCACGCAGAACGGGCTCGTGTCTGCGACCGGGAGCGGTTCTGTTGCATCCGTTCAGCTCTCGCTCGCAGGCATCCTGAACCTGCTTGGTCCCGTCACGGGTTTAGCGCGATCGGGTCTGCCGACGACGGGGCTGCCGGGTATCGGCCTTCCGGCAACCGGTGGATCGCAGCCCGGCGGAGGTATACCTTCGATTCCTTTGCCGAGTGCTGCTTTGCCGGCGGCTACACGGCAGCGCCTCGCGGGGCTTCCCGGCGACGGCTCAAACGGCGGTTCACTGCCCGGCATAGGGACCGCAGGAGGCGGTACAGCCGGCACGCTGCCATCCCTGCCGCTCACCGGAGCACCCCTCGCCTCGATCCTGGGCACGCTTCTTCATATACCGGTGTCGTCGGAGATCCTCTCTATTCAGAGCGGGCCGGCCACGTCGACTGTGGAAAGCGTAGGCGGCAACGGCAGCATGAAGTCCACGGCTCTCGCTAACGCGGTCCGGTTGGACCTGCTGCCGGGAGCCGGTCAGAACGGCTTGCCACTCCTCAGCGTGTCTCTCGGAGTGGCTGGCGCAACGGCATCGTACGATGCTGTCAACGGCACGTTCTCCTCGAGCGACTCACCGGCCATAGCGACTGTGACAGTGTCCACTCCGGCGTCGGGCGCCAAGACGGAGCAGGTCGCTTCCGGTCAGTCGATAACGGTTCTCCCGGGCACGCCGCTGCAATCCACCGTGACGGTGGCGAGTGGCAGCCACAGCGCCTCGGGCTCGGGTGCCCTGGCATCATCGTCGGGGTTGTCGGTCGATCTGGCGGAGGGAGCGGGAGCTCCTGCGTCAGATCCGTATGGAGGCGGCTTGCGCCTGTCACTTGCCACGGCTGACGCCACTTTGGCAGGCGCGGCTGCCCCTTCGTCGAGCACTCTCGCTAAGACCGTATCGGCTTCAACCCCGCCGGCAGCGGTCGGCGCGACAGCCGCACCGATAACCGGTGCAACCAGCGTTCACACCGGTGAGCCTTGGTCGGGCTCGATGCCCTACCTGGTGGGGATGGTGCTCGCAGGTCTTGTCCTCCTCGAGTGGAGGCGCATATCGAGGCTCGCTGCGGTGCTCTGCAGGCGGTTGCCTCCTCCGGCGGGCGGACGGGCAACGGGTACCGGGCGCTGGGCAGGCAGCGGTTCGCGGTAGGTGGGAAATGATTGCGAATGCAGCGAGGATCAGGAGCACCGTGGGCACCCTGCTCGTCTGGTGCGGCCTGGGTGCGATGGGCTATGTGACCGGTTGGACGGTACACCAGCAGACGGCAGGTAAGGAGCTTGTGAAGGCGGCCAGGCGCGGATCGGGACCGGAGCGCACTTCGCCGGATGCTTCAGCCCAGGTCCGCCGCACCCGGGCGAATGCATGCATCGCCGCTCCCGCCGACGCCGGTAGCATCCTCGGGGTTCTTTCGATCCCGGCGCTCGGTGTCACAGCTCCGGTCGAGCAGGGTGTCTCCGATTCCGTTCTTTCCGTGGCCGTCGGGCATTACCCGGCGACAGTGATGCCCGGGGCCGGGGGCACCTCGGTGCTGCTGGCCCATGACGTGAGCTATTTCGGGCGCCTGAACGTGTTGCGCGCAGGCGATGTGATGACCTTCAGCCAGGACTGCACCGTTTACAGGTTCCAGGTCTACCGGCAGGCGGTGGTTGACGCGGGATCCGCGCTGCCCGGCGAACCTTTTGCGAGCCTGGCGCTCGACACGTGCTGGCCGACCAATGCCCTCTGGTTTACACCGAATCGTTACGTGGTGATGGCGCGGGAGATCGGCGTTTCGAGGATCGTCTCTCCGGCCGAGAGCGCGGTACTGGTCTCGCAGGCGGAAGGTTTCGCTCGTGAGCCCGGGGTGCCCGCCCCGGTACAGCTCCAAGCCCAGGGGCTTACGCTGCAGGCTAACGAGGTTCCGATGGGGCGGATGGAGATATCCGGCTCGTCGTCCGGGGCATGGGCGCAGTCGCCTGGCCCCCTTGCCGTAGAGGCGGCAGCTCTGGAGGCCTACTTCGGCGGGCTGCACGCTCTGGCAGGAAACGAGACGTCATGGTGGCAGGGACTCGCTCCGGGGGTGGCAGCGCCGGGCGCGCTGGTTGGAGCGGGCAGGCCGCAGGCGCTGGATCCGCTTAATGTGGCGATTGACGCCCAGGGGGATACCCCGGTGTCGGTGACCCTCTCCACGGCGGTGTCCTTGCCAGGCGGATCCGAACCCGGTAGCTACTACGAGACGGTGACCGAAGCAGTCAACGGATCGGAGCTCACGATCAGCTCCTGGACCTTGAGGAGGGCGTGATGAGGTTCCGCGGCTCTCTTGTGGTGGCGGGAGGCGCGTTGGTAGCGTTCTCCGTGGGGGCAGTCATGGGCGGCCTCGGTGCCTCGCTACCGGTGTCCCTTCCCGCGATCCTGCAGGGCGGTTCGGCACCTTCCTACCACGTTCCCGGTTTCCGCGCCGGTGGAGGTGGGGCGGCCGCTTCAGGGGCTGGGCAGGGGAGAGGCAAGGGGTTGACCGGCGGGGCGATTGCTGCGGATCGCACCGGGTACGTGAATGCAGCCGTACCACCGGGAGCCGGGGGACACGGGGCGCAAGGGGCGGGCCCGGCTGTTGGCGCGGCAGCCGCTGCCGAGAATGGCACAGGATCCGGCGCGCCGGGTGGATCCGGACTGAAGTCGCCGGTGCCAGGTTCGTTTGCGGGAGGGGTGCAGGCATTGCCGGGTTCCCCGGGACAACCTGGCGGTGCGCAGGTCGCAGGCATCGGGAAGGGGGTGTCGGGCACCGGGACCGGGACCGGGAGCGAATCCACAATAGGCGGCCCAGGCAACGGAACAGGCGGGACCGGGAGCGGTACAGGCGGGACCGGGAGCGGTACAGGCGGCGAGTCACCCTTGGGGTCGCTAACAGGTGCGCTTGCTCCGCTAACAGGTGCGCTTGCTCCCATGACGGGCACCGAGGGGGGTACTGGCACCGGAACGGGCGGTACCGGAACGGGCGGTACCGGAACGGGCGGTACGGAAGGCACCACCGGCGACCTGCCCGTGGGGCCTGCCACTGGCGCACTCGCCCCGGCGACGGGCAGCGAGAAAACGGGAACGGCGGGGTTGTGAACAGGGGATTGAGGCTCGAGGGGTTGGCCCTACAGGTCAGGGCGTATCCTGCCGATCTCCTAGTCAAGGGACAGCGGCGCGGGTCTCTTGGGAGGATCTCAACCGCTCGGGTGACGGTTTATCGGGTCGGCGGTATCACTAAGATCAGTGGTACAGGCTTCGCCCGGCAGGCAGGCGTGTTGGCGGACACGGCGGGGGTTGTTTGGAACGGAAACACGATGAGTGAAACAAAGGGGCGTTACGATGGGACCTCTTCACGACTCGACAGCGGTCGACACTGATTTCGACGTTGCAGGCGAGGAATCTACTATGGCGCCTGCCTCCGGAGATATGGCGGGCACCGCGAAGCGCAGGCGGAACCTGCGCATCCCGGTAACGGGGCATGCCCAAGCGAGTAGGGGCTGCCTCGGGGAAGGGCGCAAGCGTGACGGGGGACGACTTCTTGCGGACGTGCGAAGCGTTACGGATCGCCGTGAGCGCGACGATCGGCGCGCGCGCCACCAGGACCCGGGATCCCGCGCGTACGGGGTCGTTGATCGGAGGTTGCGCGACGATCGTAGGATAGCCGGCGATCGCAGGTCAGCCAACGAGAACGGGCCGTCCGGGGACCTCATGATCACCGACGATCTCGTAGGCGCCGGTACCCGTGACGCCACAGGCGCCGGCATGCGACCCGAAGGTGCTGCCCGGAAGGAGGGAGAGCGCGCCGAGCGTTTCGCGGAGGTGACGGTTCTTCCCGTATCCGCAGCCGAAAGCGCTGACCATGCGCTTGCGGGTCGCGGTGAGTACGGAGGCGACGGAGCCGGCGGGACGCTCTTTGCGAGCGACATAGCGGAGCTGAGGACGGTTCCACTGCCGGAGGGCGTCGTGGACCTGGATCGCGACAGAGAGCTTGTGGAAAGATCGCAGGGAGGCGACACGGGGGCGTTCGGGTTGCTCTATTCTCACTACTACCGGCGGATCTACCTAATGTGCCTCAAGAGGCTGGGAGACAGGTGCGACGCGGAGGACGTGGCCCAGGAGTCATTCGAGCGTGCGTACAAAGCTCTTCCCGGATTCGCCGGCGACAAGCGGTTCTTCCCGTGGCTTTCGGTGATTGCGTCGAACCTGTGTATCGGGCATCTGCGGAAGAGATCCCGGTCTACTCCGAGCGGCGAGATAGAGCTCGTAGCGACGAGGCAGCAGGTGCCCGGAGAGGATCTCGAAGAGGTTGTCATGGCCGGAGCGGACGCGGCCGTTGCGGCGCAGGCGTTCTCCAGGCTTCGTGAGAGGCACAGGCGCATTCTCGAGATGCGGGAGCAGTGGGGGTGGTCCTACCAGGAAATAGCAGATCACGAGCGGATCGGTATCGAGGCCGTGCAGACGCTCCTCTGGCGGGCGCGTCAGGCTCTCAAGCGCGAGTTCTGCGAGCTCGAAGGCAACGAGCGGGAAGGCCGCCGGGCAAAGGTGGGCGCTCTCGGCGCCATGCTGATCGCTCTACGAGGCATACCTCGGCGCTTGGTGCACGGCTCGGTGCGGCTCGCCGCCCATGTCAAGGCGGTCTCTGCCGGGACGGCAGCCGTTGCGGTGGCAGGTGTGGCGGTGGTCGCGTCGATTGCCGCCGGGCACTTTGCCGGGGGACCGGCCCACGATGCGGCCGGAGGGATCCGGTCGCCGCTGCCCGGATCATTACTGGCGGTGCGACAGGGAGCCGGCCAGAGTGCCGGTCGTACGGTAGGTTCAGGTCTGGCTCCCTCGAACCCGGCGACTGGGGCATCGCTGCGATTCCGGGGAGCGGCGGGCACGGGCGAGGGATCGGGCAACCCGGCTATTCAGCAGGAAATTGGCAGGTTGCTGCAGATCCTGTACGGCGTTACGGGAGGTGCTGCCGGTTCGGGTGGCTCTGGCGGATCGCCTGCTTCCACCCTCTTGAACGGGGCGGTAGGTACCGTGTCCGGGTTGTTGCCTCCGGGAACCGGGGTCGGTGGTGGGCCGCTTGGCGGTGCCAAGGGAGCGGTGCAGGACCTCATCGGATCTTCGGCGTTGTCCGGCCTGTACCAGACGGTGACCTCTGGTGGATCCGGGTTGCTTCAGCAGGCCGGCGGAGTCCTGAGTGGTGCCGGCAATCTCGTGTCCGGTGCGCTCCCGGTAGGGAGCCTGCCATCCGCCGGATCGGTCGCCGGGTCGACTCTTCCGGGCGCGGGCTCTGTCCCATCGTCCACCTCGACCCTTTCCAACTCGCTCCCAACCTCGTCGACACCCGTATCGAGCTCGGCTATCCCGACCGTGCCGACCTCGACATCCGGTTCGGCGTCGAGATCGTCCCTGCCGTCAGGTGGCTCAACCTCTACCTCGTCTCCGGCCTCGGGATCCTCCTCGACCTCTCCGACCTCCACTTCGTCCTCATCGGGTTCGGGCGGGATCCTCTCGGGGACGCCTACGGTATCTAGCGGGTCGGTAACCAGTGGTAGTACTTCGAGCACCGGGAGCACCGGGAGCACCGGCACGGCAGTATCGGTACCGAGCCTCGGCAGTGTTGTTGATGGAGGTGCCGGCTTGTGACTGCTTCCGCAGGGAAACGAGCAGATCGCCGGGATGATAGTACTGCTCGGGCAGGCGGCGCTTTGGCGGGAACCCGGGGCAGCGTCCCTCGGGCCGGAAGCGGTGCGGTGGCTGGCGGTGCCGATGCGGCAGGAGCCGGGTCCGTGAACTCGACTAGCGTGGCCCGTGAGATTTACGATGAGTGGGCCCTGCTTTGCGACGAGCGCGAACGGGAGTATTACCGGGGTACGCCCTTGCAATGGTCCACCCGCCCGGCGCTTGCGCTGGTAGAGACGATTGTGGGTTATGCCACCAGTGGGGAGCCGGCGCCGACCTCGGTCGCGCTTCGCCATCTCAGCCTCCCTTCCTCTCGGACGTCCACCGGACGTCCTCGCACCGGACGCCTTCGTCCCAAAGGCCGGGAGTTGCCACAGTGCCTAACATCCCAGCCCCCGAGTACCGCGATACCGTGGCAGCGCGGTGCGGAAAGCGGCTCGTGGAACCCGGAGCAGGCGGGGTCGCCTCGCTCAGGCCGCCTTCACGGCCTGGCTCTCGGCAGCGGGAATATCGATGTCCTGCGTGACGCCTCAGTTCAGTGGGTAAGAGCCAACCCAGACCTGGAGACGGCCATGACCAGGTTGTCGTGGTTACGTGAGGTGCTTGGCCACTGGAGCGGCGTTGTCGATACCGGGGGGGTGGGAAGTTTCCACGACCTGATCGACTTCACTATGACGTGCTCCTCGGGGGCGATCGTATCGGACTTGGCAGGAGCAGCTGTCGAGGATCCGCTCACTGGCTGCGGCAACCGGAGGCTTCTCGACGAGGTGGCCGCTCACGAGCTGGCCCGGGCGGAAAGGCTGGGCACAAGCCTGTCGGTTGTTGTCGTCGACCTGGACGGGCTCAAGCAGATCAACGACCTGCAGGGGCACGCGGCCGGAGATCAGGCGCTGAAGGCCCTCGCGGGCGCCCTCCGGGGAGCGGTTCGGGGGGCAGACTCGGTCTACCGGATCGGCGGCGACGAGTTCGTCGTGCTCCTTCCCATGGCTGCTGGCCGCCAGGCTACCTCCATGATGGATCGTGCCACCCGGATCGGTGCTCCACGCTTCAGTTGGGGAGTTGCGACCTACCCGGGCGACGGGGAGAGCTTCGACGGGCTTTTTGCCAAGGCCGACGAGAGCCTTTACCTTGGTCGCTCGCAGAGGCGAAAGGTGGTGAGCATAGCGCCGCGCCTTCCTGCTACTGCCGCGCCCCCTTCTCCTGTCAAGGCTGGAGCGGATAGCGTGGTTGCAGCGGTCGAACCCGGAGCGGATCGCGTGGTTAGGGCGGTGGAACGAGACCCTGCTACCCTGTCCGGCGCGGACGCAGGCGTAGGACTGACGCCTGTGGATATGGCGGCGAATTCTGATGTGGTGGCGAACGCGCCCGATCCCGGTGCCGGCACGGGCGAGAAGTCCGGTCAATCCCTCGGTCCGCTGGCTGGCCCGGAGTCCGGCGAAGAGAACGGTACGGGGCGGGTGGGGAAGGTCCTTGCGGGCGCGGCGACCTGGATGCGCTCAGGCGGACCGCGACTCGTGTCAACTGCAGCCGTCGTGGCCGCGGTGGCGGGAGTAGTGGCTATTGGCGCCTTTCTGGGTTCCGGCGGCGGCCAGGTGCCGTCGAATCCAGCGGAGAAGTCGCCTCCGGTTACCAGCGGCCCCGGACTCGGCGGGTCCACCTATCAAGCGGGCGGGCGGCCTAGAGGTGCCTCTCCCAGCGTGAGTGGGCACGGGTCGGGGTCGCTTGCAGGCACCGGCAGAGGCGCCGGGTCCGGTACGCCCTCGGGGAATCCCGAGGGCTCGGGCAGCGTTGGTGTCGCCGGAGCGGCCTCAGAGGTTGCCGAACGGATTTCTCCGGACGGTGGCCGATCACAGACCTCCCCTTCGGGAAGCGGGAGCGGTCCGGCGAGTGGGATCAAACCGAAGGGCTCGCGCCCCGGCGGGTCGCCCGCGCCGACGCCACCAAGCGCTACCGACCTGGTGAGTCAAGTGTTGAAACAGGTCACGAGGACATCAGGGCTGCCGCCAGTGGCGTCGGTCCCGACGCTACTGGCCATTTCGTCTTCATCGACAGAGAGCTCGTCGTATGGCGCGGGTCGGTCCGCTTCGGCGCACGCTCATCCGGGCCACGGAAAGTGCGCATCCTGTCGGGGAGCGTCAGGCCTGGGTTCGGTTACAAGCCTGATCGCCGGCATAATCGGCTGATCGCCGCCGGGTCTCCTGAGGCCCGTTATGACGCGGGCCATGGAGGTCGGACCCCCCGGCATCGATGACGAACCGGAATCCGCAACATGGGGGGTTTTCATGCGTTATCAAGGGCATGAGCGATGTGGGTGCGTCAGGACAGTCGGTAGCCGTAGCCGGCGGGCGCAACGGAACGGGGCAGCCCCCAGAGGATCCATCCCTCGGTGCGCGACCGGTTGGGCTGGGGGCTAAGCCCATTGTGAGCGCAGGGGGGAAAGTCGCGTGGCTGGTGGGGGAGGTGGGGGCAATCTTCTCCATGGGCCTGGAGGCAATGCGGCTGGGATTCAGGGAGGGTTTTCCCGTGGGCGAGTTCGTCGACCAGTCCTGGTTCCTTGCCAGGGTTACGACGCTCGGCTGCATCCTCATATCGGTGCCTTTCGGGATGATCATCGCCCTCGAGGTGGGTTCGCTTCTCTTGCAGGTCGGGGCGCAAGCTCAGCTCGGGGCCATCATGGTATTGGCAACGGTGAGGGAGCAGGCGCCTCTAGCGACGGCCCTTCTCATAGCCGGAGCGGGCGGTTCGGCAATGACGGCAGACCTGGGTTCCAGGGTTATCCGCGACGAGATTTCCGCGATGCAGGTCATGGGTATCAACCCGCTCCAGCGGCTTGTCCTTCCCCGGCTTGCCGCCGCGTCCGTCATGGCGGTCATCCTGGACGGTGTTGTCGCTATCTCGGGTATTCTCGGAGGACTCTTCTTCGCTGAGCATTCTCTCGGTATAAGCTCGGCGAGCTTCTTTGCCACCTTCAGCGATCTTTCGCAGATCGCCGACCTGGTGATGTCGCTGGTCAAGGCGGCAATCTTTGGGCTGCTCACGGCCATGGTCGCCTGCTACAAGGGACTCAACGCGAAGGGCGGCTCGAAGGGGGTGGGCGACGCGGTCAACCAGGCGGTCGTTATTTCCTTCGTTCTCGCCTTCGCCGTCGATTTCGTTCTCACCTCGTTCTACTTCAACTTCATCCCGCAGAAGGTGATCTGAGATGGCAATCCAGGCACCTCCGGACCGGCGGGAAATCCCCCTGGCAAGCCGAACGGGCCGTCCCCAGCCGTACCAGGGGGGGGCGAGGGCGGGCGCAGGCACCATTCGGAGAATCAGGCGCAGCCTCCGGCCGCCCGCCCGGTTCATCCTCTTCTTCTTCGAGGCCACCTACGATCAGCTAGCCTTCGGCGTGAGGGTGTTTGCCGGGCTGCCCAGGGCGATCCGGTACAGGCGGGAGATCACGTTGCTCGTGTCGGACATCACGATGGGCGCCGGCGCACTCGTCGTCGGGGGCGGCACGTTCCTCGTCGTGATGAGCATTACCTTCTTCACGGGCTCGCTCGTGGGCCTGGAGGGGTACTCGGGACTTCACCTCATCGGAGCGGGCTCGCTCACCGGCGTCATAGCTTCGCTCGGCAACACGAGGGAGATCACGCCCCTCGTCGCCGGCGACGTTTTTGCCGCGCAAGTAGGGGCCAGTTTCACGGCGCAACTAGGCGCCATGAGGATATCGGAGGAGATCGACGCCCTCGAGGTCATGGGCGTAGACCCGCTCCCGTACCTCGTTGGCACGAGAGTCATAGCGTCTCTCATAACGATGATCCCGCTCTACACGGCGTCGCTGTTCGCCAGCTACCTCGCATCCGAGGTGATGGCGACCAAGTTCTTCTCCCTTTCGAGTGGAGTGTACAAGCACTACTTCCAGCTGTTCCTGTCGCCGCTCGATGTATTCGACTCCTATATCAAGGCTATAGTCTTCGTCGTCTTCATCACCCTTGTCCACTGCTACTACGGCTACCACGTGAAGGGCGGGCCAGCGGAGGTGGGTGAGGCTACGGGACGGGCAATCCGGATCTCCGTCATAGGAGTGGTGATCATCTCCCTGTTCCTGTCGATGGTCATGTTCGGAGGCCTGAACACCTCATCGGCGAGGTTGGTCGGATGAGCGGGCAGTGCCGCCCGGCGAGCGAGAGGCGGATCCCGTGAGCCACAAGAGCCGCCGGTTTGCCAAGATTCTGACGGGCGTCGTGATCGTGGCGGTACTCGCTGCCGTGATTACTGTCTCCGTCAAAGCCGTCAACGGCGACTATTCGGGCAATTACGAGATCACGGGATATTTCAGCCGCGCAGGCGCGGGCATGCAGGCGGGCACCGAAGTCGACTACAGGGGGGTGCAGGTTGGCCGGGTCCTGAGTGCCGGCCTCCGGAGCGGTATGGCTCGAGTAGTCCTCAGCATGGATCCCGGGTTCAAGGTTCCCGCCGATGCGTCCGCGATTATCGAGCCGCTGAACCTGTTCGGAGCCGAGCGGATATCCCTTGAGATGCCCTCTGGACGCCGCCCGCCGTATCTGGCAGCCGGACAGGCAATACGGAATACATCGGTCTCCGATCAATTGGGCCGGCTGTTCCAGGCTGCGGATCCGTTGCTCGCAAAGATCGACGCGACGAAGCTGTCGGGCGTGATCTCCGAGCTTTACCAGGCGAGCGCCGGCGAGGGTCCCCGGATCGTCGCGTCGATCCAGGCCACCAACAAGCTGGCTTCGCTCCTTTCCGCCACCCTGCCGGCCCAGCTTGCAGCGCTCGACTCGCTCGCCACGTTCTCAGGGTACCTGGCGCCGACCGGGCCCAGCTTCAACTCCATGGCTGTGTCCGAGAACAAGCTTCTGCCGCTCTTCGACAACGAGCAGGCTGCCTATGATCGGCTTCTCACGACGCTGACCTCGATGTCCGACTCCATCTCGGCACTACTGCTGGAGTACCGCCCGGACATTGCCACCCTCATGGTGCAGGGCGCCAACGTATCCCGGCTGCTCCTCGTGCGCCAGCAGAACATAGGCCATGTTGTGGACGGTCTCCTGGTATTCATAACGAGGCAGGCCAGCGCGAGCACAGGAGTGCTCCCGAACGGCAACCACTACACCTACCTGGCCACATTCGTCGAGTTCAGTGATCTGAAGAACCTGTTGTGCGAGCTCATTGGCGCAGCAGGCAGCCCGGGCGGAGGAGCCGTGTTACCTGGGCTCCAGCAGGCATTGGAAGGGGCGGGCAACCAGCTCGGCTGCAGTATCCCTTCTCCTGCACCGAGCCTGCCCGCCCCTTACGGTGCCTCGCAAGTGGCCGGTCCTTCCAACCCGGTCGGCGGGGGAACACAGCAACCATCGTCGCTTCCCGCTCAACTGCCCCAGCCGATAGGGAAAGCGCTGCAGGGGCTCGCTCAGAACCTTTACCAGACGCTGTCGAACCCGCAGGTGCCGGTTGACCTCCCGGGCGGCAGGGCACTCAGCACGATCATGGGAGGGGTGTTGTAAGTGGCTCCCCTTGCGTTCCGCGCACCGCAAAGCGTGGGGGCATCCTGATGGCAACCCTTAGGCATACGCACCGCTTTCACCTGCAGCGAGCTCATATGTCTTCGGCTCTTGCCGCCCGCTCGGTGAAACTCGGGATCTTCGTGGCTGTGGGAATCGCGCTCCTGGGCTATCTGGTAGCGAAGGTGGGGAGCATCTCGTTCTTCCAGAGCCGTACGACCTACCATGTACTGCTGGCGGATGCAACCGGATTGGTCCCGTCGGATCAGGTCAAGATAGCCGGGGTTGCGGTTGGCGCGGTGGACGGGGTCACGGTGAGACACGGCCTTGCGTTCGTCACGTTCGGCGTCAACAGCGACATCCACCTCAGGTCATCTACCGACGCCGGTCTCAGGTGGCACAACGTTATCGGCGAGCAGTACCTGTACCTTTACCCAGGTACGACGGGTAAGCAACTTGCCGCTGGCGCTACCATCCCGTCGAGTCACGACGTCTCCAGCGCGAGTGTCGGAGCGCTCCTTAACAGCCTCGGCCCCTTCTTGCAGGCGATCAACCCCCAGGAGGTCAACGCATTCGTGGTGGCGGTCCTCGATGCCGTGCAGGGCAATACGGCCCAGATCAACCAGCTCGTTTCGAGCGCCGCCTCGTTGTCGTCCACTCTCGGTTCTCTTTCCGGCACCGCGGGGAGCCTCATAGGGAACTTCTCGCAGATCCTGCCCGCGCTGGCCGCTCACTCGTCCAGCCTCACCGAAGTGATATCGAACTTGAACCAGGTGGTCAGCAGTCTCTCATCCAGGAACATCCTGCTCGACAGCTCGGTCGCCGACCTCTCGCAGGTATCTGCAGACCTTGCCACCTTGCTTGCGACCAACCAGCACAATATCAGCGGCGCCGTTGACGGCCTCGATACCGTCACGGGGCAGGTGGAGAGGAACGATGTCCCACTTGCGCAGGGACTCCGCAAGCTTGGGCCTGCGGCTGGCGCCTACAGGCAAATCTCGGCGCTCGGGCAGTGGTTCGAGCTCAACACCGTTTACACGTGCATTGCAGGCCAGCAGTTGTGCAGCTATTACTCGCCGCTCAATACGCCACCCGGATCGGGCCCTTTCGGCGCCCCGCCGGGATCGGGCCCGCAGGCTCCGGCAACGCCGGGTCTTCCTCAGGTGCCCGGGCAGCCGGTCGCGCGGGCCGCAGGAGGGGATCTGACGGGTACGGGAGCGCTATCGAAGATACTCGAGGGATTGGCTACAGGCGGTGGTGGCGGAGGTGGAGCGAAGTGAGGCGGAGCAGGCCGGGCGTGCGCGGGATGAAGAGTTTTACCGAATTCAACAAGAAGCGGGTGGGTCTCCTTTCCGTTGCCGTGATCCTTGCCCTTGGGGCCGGGGCGCTCTTGCTTAACCGGTCGATCTTCCAGAGCTCTTACACGGTTCAGGCAAGGTTCTCGTCAGCGGCGGGGATCGGAGACGGTGATGCGGTTGTCCTCGCGGGCGTCAATGTGGGGTCGGTGTCGGGACTCCACATCCGGGGCAACAGCGTTGTGGCCGACCTCGCAATAAACGGTGGTACGGTCCTGCCGGCCCACACGAGTGCGAGCATTCAGGTCGAGACGCTGCTCGGGGTTCTGCAGGTCGCCTTGATACCGGGGAGTGGCTGGGCGCATCCGCTCCATCAAGGGGCACTGATAACCGATACTTCGGTGCCCGTGGAGCTCTACCAGCTCCAGGATGCGGCGGGGACGCTGGTGTCGCAAAGCGACGCAAAGTCGTTGAATCAGCTGATCGGGCAGCTCTCGGATCTCACTAAAGGCAAGCAGCAGGAGGTGTCGCAGATCATCTCGGGGCTCGATCGGATCACGGCCGTGGTGGACCAGCGCAGCGGGCAGGTGAGCTCCCTGCTGGACGCCGCCAACACGCTGTCCTCTGCTGTGGCGAGTGGGGATCACCAGCTCGCCTCGCTTGTCGACAACCTCGACATCGTGATGAAGGGGCTTGCGGCGGAATCGTCTACGGTGCGGTCTCTGATCCTGAACACCGAAGCGATGGCAACGCAGGTGGCGGCGGCGGCAGCGAACAATGAGCCGCAGCTCCAGCAGCTCCTGGACCACCTTCACTCCGTGCTCTCCGTGGTCTCGGCGCACCAGCTGGACCTTGCTGAGGCCCTGTCGTACATGGCAGCGGGGATCCACGGTTTTGCCGACATTGGCGAGTCCGGTAGCACTCTTCTCGGCTGGGCCAATGCGTTCGAGAACGCGGCCGGGTCGGCCGGGCCGATCGTGGCAGTCTTCGGGAACTGCGGCGCCATCGACATCGCCATGAATGCGGTGCTGGGACCGGATCCGGTGCCTTGCAGCGAGCGCAGCGGGCCGTTGCCGCCGTCCGGATGGGCCGGTGGGGGCGTGGGGAGCAGCAGTGGTGCCGTCGCGGCCGGTTCTCCTGGGGTCGCTGAGGCTTCGGGCAACTCGGGCGGTCCCAGCGCGGCAAGCCCCGGGCAGGCCGGAGGAGCAAAGGGTGGCGACCTGCGGCCAGGCAGGGAAGGGGCGGGCAATGCGGGGGGTCTTCTCGGTGTAGTTTTCGGGGACGTGTTGGTGGGGGCCGGGTCGTGAGGCGTTACCTTGCCGTGCTGGCCGCAATTGCGCTGACCGCGGTGGGGCTCTCAGGATGCTTCGGTTCGGATCCGGGATACGCCGTGCGGGTGGAGTTCCCGAGCGCACAGGGGCTGTTCACCGGTAACGCTGTCGAATTGCTCGGCGTGCGGGTCGGCAGTGTTACTTCGATTCAGGACACCGCAGGCGGCGTCCTTACGACTATGTCGGTGCAGAACGGTGTGAAACTCCCTGCGGGCGTCACAGCTTCGCTCGTGACGCCCGAGCTCCTGGGAGAGCCGTCTGTCGAGCTGTCTCCCGGTTACACGGGTGGTCAGGCAATGCCGGCGGGCGGCATGATCCCGGAGTCGAGAGCCTACGTGCCGATTACGACCAACCAGCTGCTCAAGGAGCTGCAGAATTATCTTCAGGCGATAGATCCTCATGCGGTCGGGAGCCTTATCGACAACCTCGCGCAGGATCTGTCCGGCAAGAGCCTCCAGCTCAACAGCCTGATCCACGATGCCGCCGGCACGATCCAGCTACTGGCAGCGAAGGGCAACACGCTGGGACAGCTCATGCAGAGCCTGGCACAAGTTACCGGGGTACTGCGGTCGCACGATACCGAGCTCGCAGCGCTTATATCCTCCTACGATCAGGTATCAGGCGTCATTGCCCAGAGCGAGCAGCAGCTCGGCCAGGCCGTGACGGCCCTCGATAACATGAGCAACCAGCTCGCCGCCCTCCTTACGCCCAACCTTGGCCCCTTGAAGCAGGACGTCTCCGTGCTTGCCACTACCGGCAGGACCATCGACAGGAACCTGTCGACGATCGATGCCGGGTTGAAGTACACCGTGAAACTCTTCTCGGGCGCCCAGCGGACCAACGACTTCAACCACGGATGGCTGCCTGAGAACCTTCAGCTCTCGTCTCCCACGCAGGTGCAGACCTTCGAGGCCATGTTGGCGGACAGGCTTGCGGGGATCTGCAGGCGTGTTCTCGTTCACCACTCGGCCGGGCTTTCCGAGCAGGCCAAGGCAACGCTCGGGGAGTGCGGTAATCCGGCATCGGGGTACTTCAACCCGGTCCTTCGGCTGGTACCCCAGATCCTGAACGGCGTGATACCTCCCAGCGACGGTAGCACGGGTGGATCTGGAGCGGGAGGGCAGCCGGCGGCTACGAGTGCACAGGCTGCGGGCGGCAGCCAGGCCGGGGCAGGTGGTTCCGCGAGGCCCGCCGGATTCGATTCGGGCGTTGTCGGAGGACAGGTTGTCCCGGGGGCGGCGCAGCCGAACACGGTTGATGGAGTGTTCTCAGCCGGATTGTCCAAGATCCCGGGCTTGGCCGCCGGCCAGAGAGCTGCCCTGCTCCTTTCAGGGTCCCGCGTGGTCGCATCAGGCGGCGGGGGCTCCGGAGCGGCCGGTGGGAGCGGTTCGGCACGGTCTGGTGGAGGGCAGGCAGCGCTACCGCCCATGCCGAAGCTCACCTTCGACAGGCCTGGCAGCAAGGGGTTCTTCCAGGAGGTTGGAGGCGGGTTCAGCGCGGTGTTCCACCTGTTGGGGGGTTGGCTATGAGAATGGGCGCCTGGGCTGTGCAACCCTGGCGGCACTTCTTGGCGAGGGCCGGCCGGATGGCGGTTTCCAGCAGGATGGCGAGGGCTACCCACCCGGCGGTTTCGGGGCGGGTGGTGTGGTCGGGGCGGTTGGCTGCTGTGGGTGTCGCGGGCGTTCTTGCAGGGAGCGTGCTCGCCGGATGCGGAGGAGGCCCCGGGGGCACGCTGACGGCTTCGGCGGTCTTTACCGATGTGGGTGATCTGGTGAACGGCGCTGCGGTGCAGTATGCGGGAATCACGGTCGGCAACGTGACCTCGATCCGGCTGGACGGGGACGAGGCACTGGTCACGATGTCTGTTGACCGGAACGCAAGAGTCCCGTCCGGGGTTACGGCAGAGCTCGTAAGGCAGACTGTTCTGGGTCAAAGGGTGATCTCGCTCGTGCGGCAGGCCGGCGCGAGTGGCGCCGGCCCTGGAACGCCAGCCGGCTTGCTGGAGAACGGGGCACGCATTGCCCGCACTGAGGTAGTTCCGGGGATACAGGAGCTGCTTCAGGCCGGGGCCCAGGTGTTCGGTGCCATCAACGACTCCGAGCTCTCGTCGCTCGTTGCAGAGGGGGCTCAGGGATTCGGTGGGCAGGGGGCCACGCTGCACCAGTTGCTCGACGGGTTCTCTAATGTCGTGCATGGATATGCCGGGCAGTCCAGTGCTATATCGTCTCTCGTTATATCCATGGAGCAGCTGGCGTCCCAGCTTGCACCGTCGTCCAAGGTGAATGCCGATGCGCTCGTGAACCTTGCGCAGGCGACCGCTGTCCTTGCACGCGAGTCGCAGCACTTCGAGGCGCTGCTTGCAAGTCTCGACAACCTTGCCAAACAGGGTCACTCGATCCTCAGCAACTATTCGGGAGACATAACGACCCAGTTGGAGGCCCTCGATGCGACGGCCACCACGCTGGCATCGAAGCAACAGCAGGTTGCCGAGTTGATCCAGGCGCTTCCTGCCTTCGACAAAGCGCTACCGTCCGTGGTCGACCACCATTTCCTCGATCTCCTGGACGCGATCGTCCTCTGTGGCGTGCCGAACGGGGGAAGTAGCGCGAGCAATCCGGCCTTCAGCTGCGCCGGAGGAGGGAAGGCACCATGATCACAAGGCGCGTAGTGATCAACATGGTGGCTTTCGCAGCGGTGGTCGTGCTCCTGCTCGTTTACGGGCTGGTGGATCTACTTGGCAACCCCTTCGGCTCGCGACCGACGGTTTATACTGTCTTCCCCGACGTATCCGGCCTTACTACGGGCTTCCCTGTGAGTTGGAACGGCATTGACGTAGGCTCGATCACCTCGGTTCGGCTCGTGAAACGAGGGGTTCGGGTGGGCATGACACTCGACCACGATGTGACGATTCCTGCAGACGTGACCGCGACCGTCGACATAGCCAACAACCTCGGTGAGCAGCAGGTGGAGTTGACGGCACCGAGCACGCCTGGGCGGCCTGATCCGCCGCTTCGCAACGGAAGCCGTGTAGCGGCCGGGCCGAACTCGACGCCCGCCGATATCGGCAACGTGCTCAACCTCGCAACGCGGCTTACTAGGGCCAT
Organism: Actinomycetes bacterium; assembly: GCA_021816935.1. GTDB lineage: Bacteria > Actinomycetota > Acidimicrobiia > Acidimicrobiales > JAMCPL01 > JAKAWR01. Next base: position 86,825 of record JAKAWR010000003.1, on the reverse strand, counting down.
ACCGACAGGATCTCTTAACCAGCTGGTAAACGAGTTGTACACGGCCCTGGCCGGGCGTGCCGCGGATATGCGGACAATAGTCGATGCCGGACAGGTCTACGCCGATGAAGCGCTCCAGTACGAGGCAGCCTTCAAGGCTCTGCTCGCCAACTCCCCGCCGGTTCTGGATGCCATCAACTCCCAGGGGTCGGAGCTGCGCCAGGCGCTTGTCAACACAGCGGCCCTCCTCCAGGTGCTGTCGAGCAAGCGGTACCAGCTTGTCAACCTCCTGAACGCTGGCTCTCAGGCGGCATCCGCGGCAGGGAGCCTTTTCGCTTCTCAGGGTCCGGATCTCGCCTGCGTTATCCACGACTTCGCTGCCTTGAACTCGAACCTGTCGCAGCCTGCGAACTTCGCCAACCTGAATGGCGCGCTGGTTCTCAACCAGTGGTTCTTTGGCGCCATCAAGGTCGATACGAGGCAGGGACCGGCTATTGCCCTGGCGGGCAACGCGCCGGCGAAACCCGAGCAGTGGTGGGCGAGGACCCGGCTGGTCCTGCCCGAGGGCTTTCCGCAGGGCGAACCTTACGTCCAGGAGAAACACCTACCTCCGGTGGAGCCTGGCGCCGGATGCCTGACCGCACTGGGAGCAGGAGTCGGGCCCGCCACCCAGGCCGGGTTTGCGCCCTACGGGCAGTACTCAAAGGTGGAGCCGGCGCCTGCCTCGGAATCGAACGTGCCCGGCACCGGGAACGATCCACCCGGATCAGGGACGCTGTCGGCATACGCAAGCCGTAACGGCCAGGGTGTGCCACCCGGCCTTACCGGACTGATGCTGGCGGTCGGGATCTCGAACATCCTACTCGCCGGATTCTTCACCTTCGGGAAGTCGAGAAGGCAGGCGCCGCGAGGCGGCCGGGTCCGCCGGGAGCGGACATGAAGAAGGGTCAGGAAGCGGCCGTGAGCAAGGAGCCGCGGGTGCGCGAGAGCTCAGCTGGGTGGGACCGGAAAGGGTCGCCAGAGAAGGAGACAATGCTATGGGCAGAGGAGGAGAGGACGTTATGGGCAAGAGAGGAGACAATGCTATGGGCAGAGGAGGAGAGGACGTTATGGGCAAGAGAGGAGACAATGCTATGGGCAGAAGCGAGGATGACATTGGCGGCAAAGGAGGCAATGTCATGGGAACGGATGGGGCAGTATCGGCTGTGGGTATTGCGACATTGCCCGAGCGCGCCGAGAACGGTGCCGGCGACGCGGAAATCAATTGCAAGGACGGCGAAGTCGGTGCTGCGAACCGGAACCGTGATGCCGGGAACGCCGCAGCTCGCCCAACAGGCGGGAACGGCGACCTCGGCGATGGCGAAGTTCGTCCCGGTGGGCACGACGGTGATGTTGATGCGGGAGCCAGTGCCGGTGCCGCGGGAGCAACAGGCGGTGATGAGGTCCGCTCAGGTCAGTTCGGCCTACGAAGTCTCCTGAAGCGGGTTGCCGGGTCACGGCTCCCGTTTCCGGCCACGGTCATGCTGGCCGTGGTCACGGTTGCCAGCCTTCTGCTTGCCGCAGTGTTCGGAGCGGCATGGTCCGGCGCTCGGGCCAACTCGACCGGCGAGTCTCAGGTGAGGACCGTCTCCAGGAACTTCCTACTGGCGCTCACGAACTTCAACTCGCACACAGTCGGCACGGCATTTTCGAGGATCGAGAGCTACGCTACCGGACAGTTCGGAACGCAGGCTCACCAGTTCTTCGGCTCTGCTATCCGGGGCCAGCTGGAGTCGGCCGCTGCCTCGTCGAGAGGCCAGGTCAAGCATCTTTACATCCAATCCATGACCGGTTCAGCTGCGAGCGTGTACGCCGTCGTGAACCAGACCTACGTCAACTCGCACGTGCGATCCCCGGTATCCGACGAGCTTATGCTCGTGCTGGGCCTGGCGGACACGAGCCATGGATGGAAGGTGGGGAAGGTGACCCTCCTGCAGTCGCCTGCAGGCTTCGCTACGCCCTGAGACGAGTTCCCACGCAGCCGGCGTCGCTGGGGCCCGGTTCTCAGCCCTTGCCCCAAAGGTGGAAAGTGCCGGGAGGTCACGAGTGCCGCCCCCACGAACTTCCAGCAGGTAGCCGTCCGGTCTGACCCTCTTATCCGTAGTAGCCCAACGCCGCTGGTATCGGGGTGGTATCTCCCGGCCACACCGTCAGGAAAGAACTCTACGACGTTGCAGTGACCGTTAGGGCCCGTGTCATAATTAATTGAGCGATCCCGACGGCCAGATGACGCCCCTGGCTGTGTCCTCGTCCTCGATGTACTCCCTGGTACATGCATACAATGTGCTTCGCCATGCCTGTCCCGCAACAGTCCACCGGACTGTTGCGCATCCTTGCCAGATGACGCCCCTGACTCGCCGGATATCATCCCACTAATTATGACACGGGCCCTTACGGTGAGAACCACTGCTGCAGGCCGCAATATTGCAGCTCGTGGACCGTTACTAAATGGTGGGACAAGTAACCAGAGAGGAAGGTAGGAAGGGGGGTTTCGGCCCTGCGGACTACCGCTTACAAGATCAACAAGGACCAATTGGTTCTCGTCGGTATCGAAAAGGAGCAATCAGATGATCAAGCTACGAAGTAGGCCGAGCCTGAAGCTCATGGTCGGCTTGGGATCGATAGCGCTTGGTGGAGCGCTATCAGCGGGCACAACGCTTGGGCCAGCGCCGAGTGCCGGCCTCACCGCGGGAAGCGGTTCGGCGCCCACGTGCCACGGCTACCCGAATAGCAACAGCACCGGGCCGTACAGCGTGACGCTCCCGCCAGGCGGGGCCAGCTTCGGCAGCGTCACGTTGTCAGGTGGACCCAGCGGCGGCTCGATCTGCTACACGGCTCCGTCGGGGCTTCCCTCTCCCCCATCGGGAGTGCCTTCTCCGCCATCGGGGCTTCCCTCTCCCCCGTCGGGGCTTCCCTCGCCTCCGTCGGGACCGCCTCCCTCCAGTGGCTGCCAGACCTTCACCCCGCCGGCAGGCTCACCCTCACTTCCGGGTGGTGGGGGCTCCGGTAGCGTGTCGGCCTCAGGCGGTGGCGGCAGTATATCGGTGTCGGGCGGCTCCAGCGGCGGCAAGTTCTGCTACTCTGCCCCGTCCTCCTCTCCCCCGTCGGGGCTTCCCTCGCCTCCGTCGGGACCGCCTCCCTCCAGTGGCTGCCAGACCTTCACCCCGCCGGCAGGCTCACCCTCACTTCCGGGTGGTGGGGGCTCCGGTAGCGTGTCGGC
>JAKAWR010000003.1:0-83577 GCA_021816935.1 Actinomycetes bacterium | reverse complement strand
CCTCTCCCCCGTCGGGGCTTCCCTCGCCTCCGTCGGGACCGCCTCCCTCCAGTGGCTGCCAGACCTTCACCCCGCCGGCAGGCTCACCCTCACTTCCGGGTGGTGGGGGCTCCGGTAGCGTGTCGGCCTCGGGCGGTGGCGGCAGTATATCGGCGTCGGGCGGCTCCAGCGGCGGCAAGTTCTGCTACAAGGAGCCGTCTTCCGGCAGTGGCGGCGGAGGCGGGTCCGGCGGGTCTCCCTTCCCGACGAGCGGCTGCCAGACCTTCACCCCGCCGGCCGGTTTGCCCTCGCCCCCTAGCGGCGATTCCGCCAGTGACACCCTGTCAGCCTCGGGCGGCGGTGGCAGCATGACCTTGTCCGTAGGGACCAGCGGCGGCAAGTTCTGCTACACGGCTCCCTCGGCGCCGTCACTTCCCTGAGGTCTGGTTCGCTATCCGGGAAATAGACGGAGAAAGAAGGCATAGGTAATGAGCATGCCTGGGCAGCGTAAGTCGGGTAGACACTCCTCGCAGTCTGACCGCTGCTGCCCAGGCACCTGCTCGGGGTGCGGAGGTGATTGAAATGAGACGTCTGGCACGCAGGCATGAGGAAGGGGAGCGTGAGGCTGATGCGCTGGCCGTGGAGGAGGTGGACCAGGGGGCAGGGCGCACTGCAACGCTCGACCCTATGATCACCCTGTCGCACGTTGCGAAGTCGTTCGGTAGCCACAAGGTGCTCGAGGACATCGGCTTCGATGTGCCCAAGGGATGTATCACCGCGATCCTCGGACCGTCCGGCACGGGCAAGTCGGTACTGCTGAAGACGATCATCGGATTACTCAAGCCCGACAAGGGCGACATCGTCGTGGACGGCGATTCGATCGTGGGCATGCGAGAGAGGGATCTCTACAATGTCCGGCGAAAGCTCGGGGTGCTCTTCCAGGACGGGGCTCTCTTCGGGTCGATGAACCTGTTCGACAACATCGCCTTTCCCCTCCGCCACCACACCTCCAAAGCAGAACGGGAGATAAAGAGCATCGTCTACGAGAAGGCCGAGATGGTCGGGCTCCTCAGCCATCTGGCGAAACTTCCCGGGGAGATCTCCGGCGGGATGCGGAAACGGGCCGGCCTGGCACGGGCCCTCGTTATGGATCCACGGATAATCCTGTTCGACGAACCGGACTCAGGCCTCGATCCCGTCAGGGTGGCCTACCTGGACGACCTGGTTCTGGCTACGCAGCAGCGGACGGATTCAACGTTTGTCATCATTACCCACAACATCTCATCGACCCTGCGGGTCGCCGACTACATCGGGCTGCTGTTCAGGAGTCATCTTGTCAAGTTCGCCGCCAAAGAGGAGATGGTGTCGAGTTCGGACCCTGTGGTCCAGCAGTTCCTGGAGGGCCGATCGAAAGGGCCGATCGGGATGGACGAGATGGTCGACAGCGAAGAGAGTAACGGACATACGGGCGGGAGGACCGGGACGCAGCCGTTTGCACCCGGAGTGGAGCCCGACCGTTATGTGGACGAAGCGAGTGTGGCAGCGGTGATGGCCGGACAGGAGCCAGTAAGCGATCCGAGCGGTCCCGCACGCGCCGGCGACTGACTCCGGCGGCGGGCACCACCCCGGCTTCGCCAGTCACTCCGGTCCCCCCGGCTTCGCCGGCCCCCGGCGGAACTTCGTTCGCGGCGGGAACGTACTTGCGGCATGGTTGGCCCCTCAGCGATGGGCAGGCGGGCTGGGGATCGGGGGGGGTCAGCCCGGGAACGACGGGCAGCACGAGCTCCGAAGGGTGCGGCCCGCCGAGCTCGATGGTGTCGGTCACCTTGCCACCGGTCTGGTACGTGTCAAAACCCCACTCAGGTCTGTCGCCGCCGGGAGCGCTTATCGTGATTCTTATCCTCGATCCTTTCCGGAAAACGTAGGCGAAGGCCATGATAGGGATCCTGACCTCTACGTACTGGCCCGGTGGAAGTGGGCTTGCGTCGGTGGCGAGATAGGTCGGGACCGGAGAGAGCGCGGTCGAAGCCGCTGCATCCAGATGGCGATCGCTGGCGCGGAGCGCTCCCGTGTTCATGAACATCTCTTCTCCGTCCGGTCTCACCTCGGATATCGTCGCCTGCAGGTCGGTATCTGCAGCGGTGGACTTGACCCAGAGGTTGAGGCTGGAAGGGCCGACAACGGCGACATTCTCAGTAAGCGGGCCGGAGATGAAGCCGACTCCCGCAGTGCCTGTGATCGGTGCCCAATCGTAGGGAGGCAGGGCCGCCCACACGTTGGCGCCGCTCGGCAAGTCGAAAGCGGGCCGCGCGGAAGGGTTGGGTTTGAACGATACCGAGCCGGACGCGGGCGCGGACGTCGACAAGGCTCCCGAATCGCCGAGGTAGTAAGTGGTCGGAACGGCGCTCTCGGGCGGCCAGGTCGAGTAGGTCGCTTGCCATTCAGGCGCCATCTGCCCGGGCGGGTTCCCCCCGCCGTTGTCGAAGAGCACGGTCACCCTTGCGTTGCCCTTCTCGAAGGCCTGGCGCGCCGCCGCGACGCTCGGCTCGTTCTCGTAGAGTAGCGACGGTATCGTCCCGATGGCCGCTCCACCGGTTAGGTATTGATACAGCTCGGGACTGAAGGTATTGATGAGAGAGCCCTGGGCTGACGTTGGCAGCTGGTCGCCGACGAAGATGTCGAGGAACTCGATCCAGCGGGGGATGATCGCCGAGTTGAGGGAGTCGACATGGGTACCGTTGGTCATCGTGACGAATAGGTGGCGATCCTGCGACATGCTCCCGACCATCGAGGTCCACTGACCGCCCGTCTCCTCGTCCTGGAACGCTCCGGCCATGAAGGTGGGCACGTCGATCTTGGTTGCCCAGTACGACGGTGCTCGCTCGTCGAAAAGGGCTGGCGTCCTCAAGCCGCCCGAGCGCATGAGGGTCGTGATGCTCATAGCCTCGCCGTGCAGGTCCTGGTTGGCCAGGCACTGCTTGTCCCCGAGCTGGATCATCGTGTTGGCCCAAGGCTGCCCGTTGGGGGCGGCCTGTGCGTCGTGGACACGGCTCGCCAGCCAGCGGGCGGCGAACCCGTTGTTCAGCATGCCTCCGGGGAAGCCCGTGGCATAGAGGTCGTTCGTGACGCTCAGCGGAGCGATGGCGGCAAGTCCCGGCGGCCGGGTTCCGGCCACGTACAGCTGTGAGAATCCTGAGAAGGAGATCCCGACGAGACCCACCTTGTGCCCCTTGACCCAGGGCTGGGATGCGACGATCTGCACAGCGTCGTAGCCGTCGTAGATGCTCGGGAGCCCGAACAAGTCAAAAGCTCCGCCGGAGCAGCCGGTGCCGCGCATCTGAAGGCTTACCGTGGCAAAGCCGAGCAACGGGGCCAGGATGGATCCGACTGCTGTCGCGCTGTCCGGAACGGGCAGGCTGCTTGTGTCCGTTGTATGAGTGACGAACTCATCGATGAGTTGTTGGAGCAGGTTGCCGGGCGCAGCTATCGAGTAGCCCGAGTACTCGATGACCGTGGGGAAAGGGCCGTCGGCAAGGGTCTTGCCCTCGGGCGGGCGTACCGTGGCGGCAAGCTGTACCCCGTCGCGCATGGTTATGTAATTGAGCCCCTGGTGCATGTGCTGGGAGGAGTAGAAGCTCTCCGGAGGGGTATCGCTGGTGGAGAGAACAGCGAACGGCTTGGTCCCCAGGACCCCACCGCCGAGAACCTCGCTGAACGTATAGCCGCTCCCGGGCTGGATGTCCCGGATCACCACCCCTCCCTGGGGGTCTGCCTGCCCGGTCTCCGCGATCCGGCCGTATGCATTGACGATGAGAACCTTGGCGTTGGGCTTCACGCCAACCGCCCACGCCTCACCTATCGACCCGTGGCCGCTGAACGGCGCCGGTCCCGTGACGCTAGGTGCCGGCGGGCCGGGGGGCACAGGCGGGGGTGGGGGAGCGGGAGTGGGAGCGGGTGGCCCCGCCTGTTCGGGTGCAGGAGCAGGCGGGGCACCGGACGACCCTTGACTGCCGGCAACTGGGATGAGAAGGGATGGCGCGCTAGGCAGCGGTGGGATCGTGCCGGCTGTTGTCTGAGTCTGACTCCCGCCCGATCCCGAGATTGGGATCGGCACGACGGGTGCCGGCGGATGGCTATGGACTCGCGGCGGAGGGGCCGATGTTGTTCGGGGCTTGGTCGTGCCGTGTGTGGCACAGGCTGAAAGGCCTGCGAGTACCACCAGCGCTGCCAGCAGCGAGAGGGCCTTCTCGCCGCTGCGCCGCCGGGACGGTTTCGCCGGGCTCCCATCTGCTCGTGTCATCTGCTCATGCCCCTTGTGCTCATGCCCCTTGATCAATGTTTCTGCGAAGCACGCCGGCGCGTGTTCCGGCTTGCGGTTCCGCCCATGTTACCGACTGTTAGCTACGGCGGTCCAGCGGGGCCGGGTTGCTGCGCCCGCGGTAGGCTTGGCCGGATGGATGGCCTGCTTCTCCTGCCACAGCCACGCGAGGTGTCGATCGATCCGTCGCGGAGGCTTGTACCTGCGGAGGTGGTGAGCGAGGAGATCGACCATTCGCTTCCGCCGGAAGGATACCGGCTCGCCGCCGGGGCAGATGGGGTGCGTATCCGAGGCGCAGACCGCCAAGGCCTGCGCCATGCGACCTCCACCCTCGCCCAGCTGGAGCGCCTTGCGGGATTGGGTGCCCTGCCTGCTGGGTTCGGACCTGCCGGAATGCCGTTGTCCGGATCGGCGTCTCCCCCGATGGTGCCTGCTTGCACGATCACCGACTGGCCCGAGTTCCGGATAAGGGGGATGATGCTCGACGTGTCGAGGTGCCGCGTCCCGACGCTCGGCACGCTCGAGCGGATGATCGCCCTTCTCGGCGAGTGGAAGTTCAACCAGCTTCACCTGTACATGGAGCATACCTTTGCCTACAGGGGACACGAGGCCGTCTGGGAAGAGGCCGACCCATATACGGCCGAGGACATTGCGGACCTGGAGCAGCTGTGCCGGGCGGCGGGGCTTGACCTCGTTCCGCACCAGAACACGCTGGGGCACATGGAGCGCTGGCTCGCTCACGAGCCCTACAGATCGCTCGCCATCTCACCGGAGGGCTTCTACTGGCTGCTCGGGATCTTCAGGCAGCCGATGACGCTTGATCCCGCCAAGGAGGGTTCGTTCTCGCTCGTGGCCAGCCTTCTCGGGCAGCTGCTACCGAACTTTACCAGTCCGTACGTCCATCTCGGCATGGACGAGCCGTTCGAGCTTTCGCCTGATCGGGCAGGGGAATGGACTGCCTGGCTGGAGAGACTGCTGGCCCTTGACGGCGTGCGGGATCGCAGCGCGATGGTATGGGGCGACTACCTCGACTCCCATCCCGCGCTTCTCGATACGATGCTCGCCGGTGTGACCGTCTGCGAGTGGGGATACGAGGCGGGGCACGCCTGGCCCCAGGTGCTGGCACGTCTCGCCGAACGAGAGATTGCCAGTGTCGTATCACCGGGGACGTCGAGCTGGATCTCGTTCGCCGGTCGAGTGGATAATGCCCTCCGGAACGTCAGGGAAGCTGCCATCGCCGGTCGTGAAGCAGGGTCGGTGGGTATGCTGATGACCGACTGGGGGGACATGGGGCATCATCAGGCCCTTGCAACGATATTTCCCGGTGTGGCCGCGGCGGCCGCCTGCTCGTGGAATCCGGGGGCGGCCGGCAGGTGCGATCCGGGTGCCATCTCGGAGTTGCTCTCTCTGCATCTATTCCAGGAGGCCCTGAGCGGCGAGCCGGCCGGAGGTGCCGGGGCCGGGGCCGCGGGCGGTGGTGTCGGGAAAGATGCTGAGGTTAGTGGGGCCAACAGCCGGGCGGGGGCTTACGCAGGAGCGCTCACGACGCTTGGGCAAGCTGCCGCCATGGTGGCACCGCGCCCTCCGAACATGTCCGCGCTGGCGTTGAACCTGTTGCTACCCCAGCTCCCCGTAGGTACCGGCCTTACGACCAACCTTAGCGTCGATGACCTGGGTCGGGTCGAGGAGGCCTGCGATGACGCCGTTTCGGGAGTCGTCCGTGCAGGAGCTGTCCGCGCTCCGGATGGCGCCGTTATCCGGGAAGAGATCGAGATCACGAGAGCCTGGCTGGCGTTGTCGGTTCATGACGCCGTGGCGCGACTCGAGGGGGATGGGAGCATAGGCAGCGTTCAGGGGAACCGGCGCCGGGATCTCGACAGGGAAGCCGGCGAGCTTACCGACCACTACAGGGAGGTCTGGCTGAGGCGCAACCGTCCCGGGGGCTTGGACGAGAGCGTCGCCTGGATCGACCACCTTCGCTCGTGCTATCGGGACGGCGCTGCTGAACCGTCGTGGTTCGGTCCCCGGGGATGAGCGCGGCTACTCGGTGCCGGTGCCGCTACGGGTGGCGCCGGCCCAGCCGGGGCGAAAAGAAGTCAGCATGACCCGTACCAATCTCAGCAGGCGCCGCCGCCTTGGCGTCGCTCTGCTCCTACAGTTGGCGCTCGTGGCGGGCGAAGCGGTGGCAAGCGTCGTAGCTCATTCCGCAGCGCTTGTCGCGGACGCTGGACACAATCTGGTAGATGCGATCGGGATCGGCCTCGCGAGTTTTGCCATAGTCCTTACGGCAAGATCGCGGAGCGATAAACGCTCCTACGGCAACTACCGTGCAACGATACTGGTGGCACTGGCGAACACCGCCGCAATTGCAGGGGTGAGCGCGGCGATCATTGCCGTGAGTGTCGTGCGCCTGATTCATCCCGTGAAGGTCGACGGTCCTGTCATCATCGCCGCCGCGGGAGCATCAGTGGTACTGAACGGCATGTCGGCACTGATCCTCAGGGAGGGCGAGCCGGACCTTAACATGCGGGCTATTTTCTATTTTCAGGCGACCGACATGGTGGCCTCGTTGGCTGTAGTCGTTGCCGGGATAATCGTGTCAGCCAGGCCGTCCCTGTACGTTGTCGACGCGCTTGCCCCGCTCCTGGTCGCGGGCTTCATTATCCAGCAGGCATGGGGCCTTTCGAGGCACAGCGTACATGTTCTGCTCGAGTCGACCCCCGCCGGCATGGATGTTCGTGCGATGCTCGATACCATGGAACGCGTCGAAGGGGTTGAAGAAGTTCACGATCTGCACGTGTGGAGCCTCTCGAGCGAGCTTCACGCGCTGTCTGCCCACGTCGTTGTCTCGGGCAGCCCGTCCCTCGACAGTGCTCAGAGAACCGTGGCCGACCTGAAGCGCCTGCTGCATTCCGATTACTCGGTGGCGCATGTAACCCTCGAGCTGGAGAGTGAACGGTGCGCCGAAGGGGTGGACGACCCCTGCTTCATCAGCTCAATCGAGGCGCAGGCCCGCGGTTCCGGGTAGCCCTGAGCCACTGTATTGGTAGGCTGTGTCAATGCCCGACTCGAAAAAGCAGGCCGATGGCGATGCGGTACCTTCCGCTGCCGATGGAGTACCCGCGCCCGGGTCCCGCTGGCCTGGCGTGGTGACCGGCGTGTTCGAGGAGTCCGTCACCGCGGAGTTTGCCAGCCTGACGGCGACCGGGCGGCCGATTGCCGCTCCGGCAACTCCTTATGTAGGGGAGGCGGGGAGCACCCTCGACGTCTCCACGGGCCTGTCGTATCCTGCCAAGGCCGAAAGGGCACGGCGCAATCCCAAGGTGTGCCTGCTTTACGGCGATCCCGTGGGAAGCCGGATCAACGATCAACCGGTCGTGATGGTCCAGGGCTTTGCAGCCGTAAGGGATGCCGACCTCCAGAAGAACGCAGACCGTTACGTTGCCGCGTCCATCCGGAAGCTGCCTGATGCGACAAAGGGTGCTCCCAGGTTCGTACTCAAGCAGATGAACTGGTACTTCTCCCGCATCTGGATAGAGGTGACGCCGGTAAGGATGCTCTGGTGGCCGGACCGTTCGCTTTCGGTCGCGCCATCGGAGTGGAAGGTGTCGGAAGGTGCTCAGTTCCCGGCTTCGGATCCACCGCCCGCAGGCAAGCCGCCAACTGCGTGGCTCGCACCGGCGCCGTCCTGGAGGGAGGTCGCTGCCGAGGCTCTGGTGGCGCTGCCCATGAGAGACCTTACCGTCGTGGCGGGGGATGGGTTTCCGGTGTGCGTGCCGGTGGAGGTGGTGGATCTCGATGGCGATGGCTTCGTTCTGCGGCTGGGCCCGGGCGCGCCGGTGCTGCAGGGCGGGCCGTCGTGCCTGACGTTCCACGGCCATCCGGAAGTGTTCACGGGCCAGGAGAACCGTACGTTCGTCGGGTCGCTCGGGTCGCCGGATCCGAATGGCGGAGCCGGGCTGTACCGGTTCGCCGGGACGCGCGTGCTGGCCGACTGGAGCAAGGCAGGGGGCCGGATCAGATCGTCGCTTGATTTCTGGCTGAAAGGTCGCGTCCTGAAACCGAGGTTGCGTGCCGAGGCTGCCCGGCGCGGCCAAGCTGTTCCGAAGGTCCGCTTCCGCTCCAGCTGAGCACACCGTTGGGTCGCGTGACCAGCCTCTTACTGTCAGGCTGTCCAGAAAGTCCATTTCCGGTCCGGAACACCTACGCATTTCCAGGCGCTCCTTCTCTTTTCGCTCTCCAGCCGCTTAGTCTTTCCGTTATTGCCGTATGAACCGGACTCGGGCCAGCGGCGCAGTCCGGCGCAGGTGGACACGGTCTTCGTCCGGGAGCAACTGCAGCCATGCGGCCGGGCTGCGGGGGAAGGCCCACCGCCAGGCCGGGGAGTCCGTACTGGCTCGCTCAGGCGTGCCGTGAAACGGGATCGAGGCGGCTTCCGGCGCGGGGAAGCCGTGGCAAGGATCTCTCCTCACCACGGCTTCCGATGGCAGTCAGATTATTGGCGGTGAGCAAGCCCACCGGACCTTCTCATTCACCGGACTGGGATGTCGCGCTTCGCCGCTCCTTCCTTTCGGCTGCACAGCGGACTACCTCACCCGCCGGGCGTTCTCGCCCCGCCCGTCAGGCGATCTTGAGAACACCTTTCATGTAGCCGTCAGATGCCATCGATCCGCCGACACCGGTGGGACCGGAGCCGCATGGGGTCATGCACTGCCAGGTGAAGGTTCCCGACTGGGACGGCGTGAAGGTGAAGGTCACTACTGACGGTATTACCGTATTGCCCGAGTCCGTTGCCACTGGGATTGGAACGTTGATCCCGAGCGACGCGATCGTAAAGGTGTGCGCGATCATCGAGTTGCTTACGGAGGTGACGGCCTGGCCGTCAATGGTCTCCGTACCGCCTTCGACCTTGTTGTAGGGCGATCCCGCGGGTAGTGCAGCGCTCCCGTCGTCGAAGCAGAAAATGATCAGGGTAACCTGCTTGCCGGCGGGTATGGCGATCGTGGAGGGGATGTAACGAGGCCAACCCTTCTTGCCTCCGATCGCCTCGGTCTGGATCATCAGCGGGATCACGTCAGCGGCGCCCGCCGTGGATTCGCCGCTCGAAGTAGACGACTGGACCTGGGAAGCAGCAGAGGCTGTCGTCAGGTTCGCAGACGTGGAAGTGGGCCGAGCGCTCGGGGTGCTCGAGCATGCAGCGAGGATGCCCCCCGCAGCCAATGCCATCGTGACGCCGAGGAGGAGACGACCCTTAAGGATCGCGGGCTTCCGGTTCGTCGTGCGCTCCTTCCCCTTATCGGGGCTCGCGAGCTCGTTCATGTCGTTCATGTTTTCTCTCCTTGTTCTTCGCCGGTGATAGGGGCCCGTTCTTGCCAGGTTGTGTGCCATGGCTCGCCGTGAGCAATCTGCCAATCAAGGCATGAACCGGCGGCGAGGCCTATCTATCGGTTACGTATTTATCGTGCGCGCGAACAGGCCTGCTCGGAAGGGGAGCATCACTTACGCGCCACCCCTAATTCCACGGGTACTGCGTACGTGCCGTCCTGCGGGGGATACCCCGACTTGCCAAGCCAGTCGGTATCGCTGCCGATCTGCTTCAGGTACTGGTGCTGCGCGTATCCTCCCCACAGGGACGTGCCAAGCCAGTCGGTATCGTTACTGATTCCGCTACGCTGCAGGAAGCGAGCGACGGTACCGGTTCACAGGCGGTGCCTGCGACGGCGCCTTATCTCGAAGACGGCAAGGGCCGCGCCGATTGCGATCAGCAGAGGTAGGCCATAGAAAATCAGGTCGTCAGCGAGATGGCGTGCCGCAGCCGGCTTGCCTGCCGGGATCGACACCGGGCGTGAGCCGGTCGGTGCAGCCCCCCCGGCCGGACCCGGCGCACCGTAGCTTCCGGCCGGCGGCTTGCGCTCTGCTGATTGGTTCGGCCCGCCGGTGCCGCCGGCTCCGCCGGTCCCGCCGGTCCCGCCGGCTCCGCCGGTCCCGCTACCGCCTGGCGCCGGACCGCCCTCTGCTGCTGCTGATGATGATGATGGAGGCGAGCCGGACGGTGCCACGGGCTCCGCCGGAGTGGTGGCACCGTAGATGCAGAGCGCGCTCATGTCGAAAAGGGCGCTTTCCCACGTATGGGGCATGTCGTTGAGCGGAGTCACCGTCCCGTTTCCCCATCGATACCATCCCTCTCCGAGCAGGCCTGCCGGAGTGGTAGTCGTGCTGGCTACTTGACCGAGCGCGGCTTCAAGCTCGGAGCGTCTTGCCGGGGTGAGCGGTGTCCACGCGTTGCATATCCCGAAAAGCTGAGCGCCTTCATATGCTCCAGAGCGCCCGCTGAAGGAGGCTTCCATGGACCGGTAAGTCGCCTGAGCCTCGCCCTGCATTCGCGGATTGCTATAGGGGAGGAGTTGCACGGGCCAGAGCAGTGCACCTCCGTTCTCGTACCCCGTTCTTGCCTCCGAGCCGGTGACCTCCGGCTTGCCTCCCTGGTACGGTTCAGAGCGGTAGTCGTTGGTCTGGGAGTCATAAGCCTTTGCTATGACGGCTTGCAACTGTCCGGCGCGAGCCTCCCAGGAGGAAACCTGTTTGTCCGCGACGCCGAGGGCCTGAGCGGCGTTCACCGCCGAACGGAGCCCGAGCAGCACGGGGCCGGCTCCCTGCAGCGAGATGGTCGGTGTGTAGCTGTCGCCTATGCTGGCGCTGCATTCAAGCTGAGTCGCCGGATCCTCGCACGAGGTCAGCCAGTCCGCAGCGCGGGTGATTGCCGGGAAAACCTGTTGCAGGTATTGGCGGCCCTGGCCGTGCTGAAGGTACAGCGAGTGGTCGTAGAGGGTCCACGCCCCGTAGCCCGTTTCGTCGATCTCGTAGGCGATCGGGCCACCCGGCGGGCCGTTGGGGTACATGTTCATCGGCCAGTTGCCGGGGGGCGTACCGGGGATGGGGTGCGGGTCCTGGCTCTGCGTATGCGCGTAATAAAGCTCGTGAGCGGTGACGATGGCACTGTAGCCGTTGTCATCGAGCATGGTGTTGATGAAAGATCCGTCGCGAACCCAGTCCTCGCCGTAAGGGCCCTGTGTGGCCGGGGAAGCTACGATTGCCCCGCTTTCCGGATATACTGCCAGTAGCACCGTGATGAGGGAGCGGCGTGCGAGGCCAATGACCCGGAGATCAGGGGTGTCCGGCACGGGAGCACGGCTGAGTAGCTCCGCCCATGCGCTCTCGACTCCGGCCAGCGTAGCGGCGTAGCCCGCAGATCGGGCGGAATCCAGCTCGGCGATAGCCTCGCCCGGTGTTGTGGCAGCTGTGGTGTCGAGCACGAGGCTTGCCCGGCTACTTCCCGAGAAGGCAACCCGTGCCATGATTGCCGCCGTAGTCTGCCCCGTTGCGTTGCCCGCATCACCCAGACTGTAGGGAGCCGAAGAGAGCTCGGCGTAGGCATCGGGGGGGTTCGCCTGCTGAGCGGGCGCCTCGAAGCTGTCTCCGCCGACTTGCCATGAAGTGGTTCCGCCCGACCAGCCGAAGGCTACGGCTGATCCTGCTTGCTGGTTGGTTGCGCTGTCCGTTCCTTTCCAGGCGGCGACCACAGCGGTGCGTTCTGCATCGTAGGTGGCCGTTCTTGCCGTGTTGAGAGCGGCATTGCAGCCCGAGTCCGATAGCGGGACATCGGTCTCCTGGGCCGCTGTCGGGTTCCAGTTCCCGTAGGCTACGAGCTCGACATCCCTGGCTGCGGAACTGCTCGTGCGAGTGACTGCGAGCCGTTGGACGAGCGCGCTTGTGCCTGATGCGGAGATCTGCGGGTCGAGCTGCGAAAGCGGGCCGGCAGTGGCAAACTCTGTATCGGTTACCGATATACCGGCTGTGGCCGGTCCGGTGAACGACGTCACCAGGATCGGGTTCGAGTTCGAGAGGTAGGACTGCGTATGCGCCCAGCTCCGGAGCCACGCAAAATGTGCCACGTTGCCGGTCACGTAGCGGATACCGATGAAGGCACCGTCGTTCGGTTGGGAGGCCAGGGCCTGGCCGGTCTCCGGATTATAGCCGGAGGCAAAGAAATTGACCTGGTTGTCATAGTTGGCGGGCGCGGAGCGGAGCACGGTGAGCGTTCCCCCGCCGTTGATTAGTGCCGTTATCGAGCTGTTGCCGACTTCGGCGTTGACGTCGGTGGCTCCGTACTCGTACAGGGCGCTCGGGTCGAAGCAGGCCGGGGCTGTAGCGGTCGCGCCGGCTAAGGCACCCGGCCTGCCCGGGCCTGGGGAAGATGCGCTCGGGGAAGATGCGCTCGGGGAAGATGCGCTCGGGGAAGATGCGCTCGGGGAAGATGCGCTCGGGGAAGATGCGGGTGTTCCCGCCAACGCTCCGCTGGCGAAGGCTGGTCTAGCCGCTAGCTTGCCGGCGAGCATGACCATCGAGAGGCCGAGGACGGCGAGTAACCACGGTCGAAAGCGCATAATCGGACTGGATACTACCTGGCACTTCCCGGGGGCACGCAGCGGCCACGCGCTCGGCACGGGGCGTCAGCCAGCGAAGGACACGAGGAGCTTGCAGCCCGGTGAGCCGGCCTGCTTCCTCCAAGCGGTCGCGACCTGGTCAAGGCTGCAGACCGTGTGATCCACTCGGATGCGGTCGCCGGCGGCGTAGCCGAACAGCGCGGAGAGCGCCTCGTTCTGACGCGCGTCGGCGACTGCGAAATTGCTATGGCCAATGATCCGCAGGTTCCGGGAACGCAGCAAGGACGAGGGTATGTCCATGGAAACGGCAGCCGATTCGCCGATATTCACCAGGCGTCCTCCGGTGCTCAGGCTCGCCAGCGCACCAAGAGCCGGATCGCCCCACAGCGGGTCGAAAACGACGTCAACTGCGCCACCGGCGGCTGACTCGAGTTCGCGCGCCAGTTCGTCGGGGGCCTTACCGGCCAGCCCGACGGGCACGATGTTGCAGTCTGGTGACGCCTCACGAGCAGTGGAAACAAGCGCGCTCAGAACTTCCAGGTTGCGCCCAACCGCCAACACCGCCCCGGCACCGAGGATGCACGCCAGCTGTACGGCGATCTGTCCCGACACCCCCGTTGCTCCCAGGACCACCACCGACTCGCCGGGTCGTAGACCGGCCGCGTCGACCAAGCTGAGGTACGCGGCTATTCCCGGGATACCGAGAGACGCCGCAGCTTCATCGCCAAGCCCTTCCGGGATGGCGACCAACCTTCCCTTGCTGGCCGCCACGCGCATGGCCATAGCTCCGGGAACCGGCGCCGTGAAGCGAACACGGGTACCCGGGGCGAATTCGGGGGACTCCACGACCCTGCCCACGCCCTCGGCGCCTACCACGTAGGGGAGAGGCCGTGCTCCACTGTAGAACGTGCCTGTTGC
Organism: Actinomycetes bacterium; assembly: GCA_021816935.1. Taxonomy (GTDB): domain Bacteria; phylum Actinomycetota; class Acidimicrobiia; order Acidimicrobiales; family JAMCPL01; genus JAKAWR01. The sequence continues at coordinate 69,918 of JAKAWR010000003.1, read as the reverse complement.
GATACGGAGGTCGACTGGGTTCAGCGCTGCGTAGGTAACCTCGACTAGCGATTCATCGAAACCGGGCCGCGGCTCTTCGACGTCCGAGACGATCGGCACTTCGCCGTATTCCTCGAGTAGAGCGGCTTTCATTGCAAGACGCTGAGCCGACCGGCCGGAGGGACGGGCGCCTGTTCCGGCCGGCGCTGGTTCGTAACGATCAGGCTGTGATCTCCTGGAGCCGCTTCGTGACCGCTTCGGCGGTCGCGTCAGGCGGAGCAGCCTGAAGAGCCATCAGCTTGGACATGTCGCCCTCAACCTTGATCTTGCCGGCCATGAACGCCTGCATGCCGGCCTGCGCATTCCCTTCGATGAGGATCGACTTGGCTGTGCTGTAGTCGAGGGTGATCTTCAGCTCGGCATCGTCGATGTGGCCTGTGTCGACTTCGACGCCGGCACCTGTCGTGTCGAGGTGAGCATCGATCGAGCTGTTGCCAAAGGGTACTTCGGTCACGACCAGGTTGGCCTTGACCTTGACACCCGACGGGGCTTCCGCGTCGCCTGCGAGCTCTGCCCGGATTGAGCGGGCTTCACTGATCCACTCATCGCTGAGGAACGGGTATGTTGCCATGTTGTGAGTATGCCTCCTGTTTCCTACCTACATGATTGCGCACGGGGCCTCGATTACGTCCCGGCACGGCTGAAGCGGCTGAACCTTCGTCGCGGCGATCCGCTCTTGCGCAGGGTGAAACAATACTCCGCTTCGTGTCTCATCGTCAAGGCCGCCTGCCGCCCCGGTGCAGCAGGCGCACGCGCCGCCCCGGCGCGGCACTTTGGTATCGTAGGGCTGTGGTGACCGCGCCGGAGTCTGAGGAGGCCCCTAGCTGTCGTCTTGCGGTCCTTGCTTCTGGCAGCGGGACGATCCTTCACGCGATCGGGACGTCGGGGATCGGGATAGCGGTTGTCTTGTGCGATCGACCGTGCGGGGCTGTTGAGGTGGCGACCGGCCTGGGTGTACCTGTAGAGGTTGTCGATCGCTCGACGTACGGAGGCTACGGCAACGGATTCGATCGCGAGGGTTACACGAAGGCCGTAGTCGGGAAGCTGGTAGAGCTGTCAATTGACGTGGTTGCCATGGCGGGGTTCGGGACCGTTCTGGCCGAGACGGCGTACGAGGCGTTTCCCGGGAGGATACTCAATACCCACCCGGCGTTGCTGCCGTCTTTTCCCGGGTGGCATGGTGTTGAGGACGCCCTGCGGGCAGGCGTCAAGGTGACCGGCTGTACGGTGCATATCGCTACTCCCGCGGTCGATGCCGGTCCGATCCTGGCGCAGCGGGCGGTTGAGGTGCTTCCCGGTGACACGGTTGAGTCGCTTCACGAGAGGATCAAGGAGGTCGAGCGGACATTATATCCCGATACGATAAGGGCATTTCTGGAACGGGAGGCAAAGTGATGAATGGTGGGGCGAAGTGAGAGGAGTTACGCGTCGATGAGGGCGCTGCTGTCTGTGTACGCAAAGGATGGATTGGTGGGCTTCGCGCGGGAGCTCACCGGCATGGGATGGGACCTGCTTGCAAGCGGTGGCACAGCCAAGGCGCTGTCTGAGGCCGGGGTCGAACACCAGGAGGTTGCCGAGCTGACGGGTTTCGCAGCGCTGCTCGACGGGCGGGTAAAGACGTTGCATCCGGCGGTGCATGCGGGGATCCTCGCCCGCCGGGACGTGCCGTCGCACATGGCGGATCTGGCAAGCCAGGGGATCAACCCCATAGACCTCGTGGTCTGCAACCTGTATCCGTTCACATCGGAGCCGTCAGTGGAGATGATAGATGTCGGCGGCCCCACGATGGTCCGGGCAGCGGCGAAGAACTTCGAGCACGTGGGCGTTGTGACGGATCCTGGCGACTACGAAGACGTGCTCGCAGAGCTCCGCTCGTCAGGCAGGCTCTCACTCTCGACGCGGAGGGCCCTGGCGAGAAAGGCGTTCGCTCATACGGCTACTTACGACGCGGCAATTGTCGAATGGATGGACGCCGACGCAGCGTCCGGGGGAGCAGCGTCCCGTGGCGCGACGTCCGAAGCAGCCACGTCCGGAACCGGCGACCGGGACCTGGCTGCGGGTGCGATCCTGCCCGAGACCCTGCATCTGAGCCTCAAGCGGGTTTCGACGCTCCGTTACGGCGAGAACCCGCACCAGCAAGGAGCGCTCTACGTGCCCTCGGGAGGTTCCGGCTGGATGGAGACGCTGGTGCAGCACGCCGGCAAGGAGCTGTCGTACCTGAATCTTTTCGACGCGGAGGCGGGGTGGAGGCTTGCCAACGAGATGAAGGCGATTCCGGGCGCTGCACTGCGGACAGCTGCAGCGTTGTCGGAGACTCTCGGAGCGCAGCCAGTGGCACCTGCCCACGGCGGCTCCATTGCGGCTGGTTCCGGATCCCTTGCTTCCGGGACGGATCTGGCTGCTGTGGCGATCATCAAGCATGCCAACCCCTGCGGAGCGGCGCTCGGTGCGGACCTCGGAGAGGCTTACAGACTCGCGCTGGCGAGCGACCCTATCTCCGCTTTCGGAGGAGTCGTGGCGCTTTCGGAGCCCTGCACGGCTGAGGCGGCGAAGGAGATCGCAGAGGGACCCCAGGCCGATGTGATCATCGCCCCGTCCTACGACGCCGAGGCGCTGGACGTGCTCTCAGCCAAACGGAAGGCGACCAGGCTGCTCGAGGCGGTCCCGCCGGGTCCGGCAGGTCTTCAGGTCCGTAGCATCGGCGACGCCTTCCTCGTGCAGGACCGTGATCCGGCGTCGCTGAGTACGGAGGGCTGGAAGGTGGTCACAGATGCGGCGGTGAACGATGACCAGTGGGCGGACGTGTTGCTTGCCTGGCTTACCTGCGCCCACACCTCGTCGAATGCCATCGCCATTGCGAACCGTCTCCAGCTGTCCGGTGCCGGGGCGGGTCAGCAGAGCCGCGTCGACGCCGCCGGGATAGCCGTGAAGAAGGCGGGGGAGCGTGCGGCCGGAGGCGTTGCAGCGAGCGACGCGTTCTTCCCGTTCAGGGACGGGCTCGATGTGATCGCTGGCGCCGGGGTGAAGGTAGTTGTCCAGCCGGGCGGTTCGATCCGGGACCAGGACATCGTGGACGTGGCGAACGAGCACGGGATTGCCATGGTGCTGACCGGGCAGCGGCACTTCCGCCACTGAGCCGGCTGACGGTGGAATGAACAGCAAAGCGACCAGTGGGGGCCACGCCCCGTGGGTACCCAAGGGAGACAACTTGACGCTATGTTGCGACTTCACACGTCCAAGAACAGCGGGCAGGTGACGGAACGGTGACGGCTCGGATCCTCGACGGCGAGGCGCTCGCGGCGCGGATACGCAAGGAGGTTGCGAGCCGGGTCGAGCAGCTCGAGGCGCACGGCGTCACGCCCGGGCTCGGGACGGTGCTCGTCGGTGACCATCCTCCCTCCAGGCGCTATGTCGATATGAAGCATGCCGACTGTGCCGAGGTCGGTATCACGTCGATCCATCGGCACCTCCCGGCCGATATCTCGCAAGACGATCTGCTTGGGGTGGTGGTGGGGCTCAATGCCGACCCGGCGGTGCATGCCTATCTCGTGCAGCTACCCCTACCGGCGGGGTTGGACGAGGAGGAGATCCTTCTCGCCGTTGATCCGGCAAAAGACGTCGACGGTCTCCATCCGGTGAACCTGGGCAAGCTCGTGATGGGCAACCCGACTGTCCTGCCGTGTACGCCGGCCGGTATTCTCGAGCTGCTCCGGGACAATGGCATAAGCCTGGACGGGAAGGACGTTGCCATCGTTGGTCGTGGCCTGACCATCGGGCGGCCGCTGGCGTTACTGGCGGCGTTGAAGCGGCCGGGCTGCAATGCGGCGGTCACCGTAGTGCATACGGGCGTGCCGGACATGGCCGCCCACCTGTACAGGGCTGACGTTGTGGTGGCTGCCGCCGGTCAGGCCGGACTCGTCACGGGTGACATGATCAAGCCGGGGGCAGCGGTAGTGGGGGCCGGGGTGTCTTTCGAGGGTAAGAGGCTGCTGTCCGACCTCGACGACTCGGTCGGTGACGTCGCGGGCTGGATCACGCCGCGGATCGGCGGGGTCGGCCCGATGACCCGGGCGATGCTGCTGCGCAACGCGATCGAGGCGGCGGAGCGTTCGGTTGGCGGGTAGCGGGGGACAGTCGGCCGGTCGTACCGGCGAGCCGGGGCAGCCGGACGGCCGGATTGTAGACCTGCTCGGGCGTAGCGACAGTTTCTCGGTGGAGCTGTGGCCGCCGCGGACGCCGGAGGCTACAGCCAGGTTGGAGAGGGCCCTTGGCGAGATCGTCCCCCTTGGTCCGGCATTCACGACGATCACCTACGGAGCGGGCGGCTCGACGAGGGATCGCACCCACGATCTGGTCGTGAGGCTGCACCGGGAGGGCTCCGTGTCGATGGCGCACCTTACCTGCGCGGCGCACACCAGAGGCGAGCTCGTCGACATCCTCGAACGGTACAGAGACGAGGGAGTGGCGAATATCCTTGCTTTGAAGGGCGATCCTCCGCTCGACTCGCCTGGCCCGCTGCCCGCGGGCGAGTTGGCCCACGCCGTCGAGCTCGCGGAGCTGGCAAAGGAGGCCGGTGACTTCTGCGTGGCGGTCGCGGCCCACCCCGAGGGGCACCCGGAAGCGCCCGACATTGCAACGGACCGGCGGCACCTGGTGGAGAAGATGAGGATTGCCGATTTCGCCGTCACGCAGTTTTTCTTCGATGTGGGGGCGTACCTGAGTCTCGTGGACGACCTGTCGGCTGCGGGGATCTCGAAACCGGTTCTGCCCGGGATCATGCCGATTACCAAGTTCGGCGTAGTGGCCAGGATGGCACAGCTGTCGGGCACGACTGTGCCGACGCCATTGGCGGCCAGGCTGGAGCAGGTGGCAGGCGACGGCGCCGCGGTCCGGCGAATCGGCGTGGAGGTGGCGGTGGATCTCGGCGCCCGGCTCATCGAGGAGGGAGTGCCCGGGCTGCACTTCTACACCATGAACGACGCGGCCGCCACGGTCGAGATCGTCCACGCTCTCGGCCTCGGCAACGCAGCCGCTTTGCCAGAGCCGCCTGCGAGTGGTGCATGACTGCCCGGTCGCGCCCTGTCCACACCCGGAGCGACTGAGATCATCCAAGGGCGGCGAAGTATCGCCTGCCCGGCCAGGGGGCGTCGCTTGCTACTGAGCGATTGGTGTACCGCAGCCGGTGCAGAATGACGTGCCCGGTTGCAACGGATTCCCACATGCTGGGCAGGCTGCCGTTGCGGGAGCGCTCGGCCCTGTGCTAGCGACCGGTTCGCCGCCAGCAGAGAAAGGAGCTTGCTGTGGTTGGTAGGCCTGTTGGCCCCGAGGTGCGCCAGGATAACTGCCTGGAGGGCCTGCGGGCTGCTGGGGCATACCCGGGTAACCCGCCGGGTATGCGGGCTGCTGGGGCATACCCGGGTAACCACCTGAGGGAGAGGCCGCCGCCAGCTTCTGGCGCTGCGGCACCTCGACTGAGCGCTGGAATGCCGCAACCGCAAGAACGATGAAGCCGATTACCTCGATTGCGAGCGGAATGATCGACCCGATCTTTAACTCGGTGAGGCTGGTCGAAGCAGAGTAAATAATTGCAGACGATATGCCCACGCCAAGCTTCGCCAGGCTGAGCAGGCCAAGCGAAGCCGCTAGTGTGCCAAAAACCTGAGTAACGACCTGTCCTCGCGCCTTGGCGGCAACGATCGCGGCGAGGATCCCGCCGATCCCGATCGCGGCGAGGATCCCGCCTACAACTTCGGGAGTGGAGTCGCCAAAGCTCGCGGGCGGCAAACCGGTACCGACGGCGACGAGAACGAGCGCGACCGCGGCCACGATCCAGTAGACCGACTGCGGGACCGCCTGCGACGCCTTGTGCTCAGCGACGGAGCGGCGTGCTGCCACCCCCAGCGCTACCAGAGCCCACCCGCCGTAGCCGATTGCAGCGACTACCGCGCCGCTGTTCGATCCGCTGGTGACCTCGGTGGCAGCCAGGAGATGCCCGATAGCAAGAAGCAGCGTGGCAACCGTGGCACCGGCAACCTCCCAGATGTCGTTCCAACGCTGCTCCAGCATCATTTTCCAGGCGAGGTGGCCTACCCCCGCCAAGGCTGCGAGTACGCCCACGAATACGATCCAGCTACCTGCCGTGACGAGATTCTGGGTAGCCGAGGAGCCACCCTCGGAGATCACTGCATCTCCGACCAGTACGAGGGCGTATCCGAGAGCGGCCAGCGCTGCGGCCGATACCCCGAGAAGGAGCGTCGTCCGGGACTTTACGAACTCTATCATGATTACCTCCCTTTCAGTTTCCGGAGCATCCTCGGTGTCGTACGCAGGGACGCCCACCAATCCTGCGATCGGCTGTTCCGGCCCTACGCCAGGGTCGTTGCTCCTAGTGGCTAGGCTAGCACGCAAGCGGGCTGCCCGGCCGGTTTACCGGGATCGGGAACCGTGCGACTGCGAGGCTCTGACGTGGCGGGTTGGAACCATCCCTTGAGCCGGGGTTAGGCTACAGCTATGGCTGAACCGATTGTTATGGGCGAAGGGGATCGCCTCGAAGTACCTGACGAACCCATAATTCCCTTCATACAAGGAGATGGAACCGGCGTCGACATCTGGCCTGCAGCACGGACCGTGTTCGATGCAGCGTGCCGGAAGTACGGTAAGTCGATCGCCTGGAAGGAGGTGTTGGCAGGGGAGAAGGCTTTTGACGAGGTCGGGTCCTGGCTGCCCGACGAGACTGTTGATGCGTTCAGGACCTACCTTATCGGCATCAAGGGCCCGCTTACCACACCCGTTGGCGGCGGCATCAGGTCTCTCAACGTGGCGCTGCGCCAGATCCTAGACCTGTATGTATGCCTCCGGCCGGTCCGGTGGTTCCAGGGCGTGCCGTCACCCGTGACGCATCCGGAAAAAGTCGACATGGTAATTTTCCGGGAGAACACCGAAGACGTCTATGCAGGTCTGGAGGTCGAAGCGGGCACACCGGAGGTCGAGCAACTCCGCGGGATTCTCTATAACCAGTTCGGTTTCAAGATAAGGGAGGGCTCCGGGATCGGGATCAAGCCTGTGTCGGAGGAGGGGTCTAAGCGCCTGATCCGGGCAGCGATCAAGTACGCGCTGGCGCACGGGCGGCCCACCGTGACGCTCGTGCACAAGGGCAACATCCAGAAATTCACCGAGGGAGCCTTCCGTAAGTGGGGTTACGAGCTTGTGAAGGAGGAGTTCTCCGACGTGGCCGTCGGCTGGGACGACTGCGGAGGCGAGCCCGGGGACAGACTGCTCGTGAAGGACAACATAGCGGACATCACCTTCCAGCAGGTCCTTACGAGGGCCGACGAGTTCAGCGTGATAGCGACCACCAACCTGAACGGCGACTACCTCTCCGATGCTCTTGCGGCTCAGGTCGGAGGGATCGGGATAGCGCCGGGGGCGAACATCAATTACGTGACCGGGCACGGGATTTTCGAGGCGACGCACGGGACCGCGCCCAAGTACGCTGGCCAGGACAAGGTAAACCCCGGATCGGTCATTCTGTCAGGGGTGCTCATGTTCGAGCATCTCGGATGGGACGATGTGGGATCGAGCATCGTGTCGGCCATGGCGAAGACCATCGCCGACCGGATCGTAACCTATGACTTTGCGCGCCAGATGCAGGGTGCTACGCAGGTGAGCTGTTCCGAGTTCGCGTCCGCGATCGTCGACCGGCTTTCCTGATCGTCGCCGTCGCCGTCGCCTGCCGCCCCTGTAGCGACGACTATCACGCTGCGGGTTACCGAGTGCAAGCTCCGCGCTAATCACCTAGTCAACGCTATGTTTTCGCGAACGTTGGAGCATCGTGAGGGCTGGAGGATTCCCGGTTCGGGAACAGGGCTCTGCTAGACTGGACCCGTACGGTCAATGTGTGCACGGTCAACGTGATCGTCGGTCCGGAGAGCCGGAGCGAGGGGCCTCCGGTGCAGCGTATCGAGACGATTTCCGCTGCGCGCCCCGGTTTGTGGCGGTCCGGCGTGAAGCCCTCACATGGAAAGCCGGGTACTCGCGAACAGCTGGGTTAGCGTGGCCCGCCCGGCAAGTTTGGATGGTCGGATGAATGCGGGAGATCGGGGGTGTGTCGATGATCGAGTGGGCCTGGATGGTGAGATGAATGGAAGGAACGGTGGCGAAGCCACGATGACGATATGACCACGGTCGAGGTGAGCGGATCGAACGGATCCACGGCCGAGCCCGCCTCCTACGGCGCGGCCGATATCACCGTTCTCGAGGGGCTGGAGCCGGTACGCCTCCGGCCGGGGATGTACATAGGCTCGACCGGCACCACCGGCCTCCACCATCTCGTGTGGGAGGTCGTCGACAACGCGGTAGACGAAGCGATGGCGGGGTACTGCACCCGTATCGACGTCACCATTTTGCGCGACGGCGCCTGCAAGGTGGTCGACAACGGCCGGGGCATCCCCACGGGAGCTCATCCGCAGTACCCGGACAGGTCGGCTGCCGAGCTGGTCCTGACCACGTTGCACGCGGGTGGCAAGTTCGGCGGATCAGGTTACAAGGTGTCGGGGGGGCTGCACGGGGTTGGGGTATCGGTTGTCAACGCGCTCTCGGCCCGCCTCGTGCTGGAGGTCGACAGGGAGGGCAAGCATCACATCGCCGAGTTCAAGGACGGTGGCCAGGTTGCGAGGTCGCTGGAGGTATCGGGGAACGCTCCTCGCGGGCGGACCGGCACGACCGTCACGTTCTGGGCCGATCCGCTGATCTTCGAGGAGACCGAGTTCCGTGCGCAGACGATCATAGAGCGCCTGCAGGTCATGGCTTTTCTCAACAAGGCCCTGGAGATCAACTTCAAGGACGAGCGACCCGGCAAGGAGCAGGCGGTCTCGTACAAGTACAGCGGCGGTATCGTCGACTACGTCAAGCACATGAACTCGACGAAGGAGTCGCTGTTCCGCAAGGTCTGCTGGTACTCCCAGGAGGAGGAGGGCAGTGAGGTGGAGGTCGCTCTCCAGTGGAACACGGGCTATCACGAGTCGCTCTACTCCTTTGCCAACGGAATCTCTACGGTCGAAGGCGGCATGCACGAGGAGGGATTCAAGAAGGCGCTCACCAACGCCGTGAACAAGTACGCTCGCTCCCGGGGCGCGCTCAAGGAGAAAGACGACAACCTGCTCGGCGAGGACATGCGGGAAGGTCTTACCGCGATTATCTCGGTACGCCTCCGCGATCCGCAGTTCGAGGGCCAGACGAAGGCCAAGCTGGGCAACCCGTCGATCCGGTCGCTTGTCGAACGGGCGACCAACGACAAGTTGGCCGAGTGGCTGGACGAGAACCCGCGTGAGGCGAACCAGGTCTGCCAGAAGGCGGTCCTGGCCTCCCGGGCACGTGTTGCAGCCCGCCAGGCGAGGGAGCTCACCCGGCGGAAGTCGGCCCTCGACGGTGCCGGCCTGCCCGGCAAGCTGGTCGACTGCTCCTCCAAGGACCCCAGGGAGTCCGAGATCTTCATCGTGGAGGGCAACTCGGCGGGCGGCTCGGCCAAGGACGCGCGCAACCCCCATACTCAGGCGATCCTTCCGATCAGGGGGAAGATCCTCAACGTGGAGAAGGCGAGGGTTGACAGGATACTCAAGAACACCGAGATCCAAGCGCTTGTGTCGGCTATCGGCGGCGGGGTCGCTGAGGAGTTCGAGCTGGAGAAGGCTCGCTACAACAAGGTGATCATCCTCGCAGACGCCGATGTCGACGGTGCTCACATCCGCACACTGTTGCTGACGTTCTTCTTCAGGCAGATGAAGACGCTCGTGGAGGCCGGCTACGTCTATGTCGCGCAGCCCCCCCTCTACTCGACCGTCACCGGCAAGTCGAAGATTTACCTCCTTGATGACCAGGCCAAGGACAGGTTCCTCAAGGAGCACAAGGACCATAGGTCGGAGTTCCAGCGCCTGAAGGGCCTCGGCGAGATGGATTTTGGGGAGCTGCGTGATACCACGATGGACCCCGCGAAGCGCTCGCTGCTGCAGGTCACCGTCGAGCAGGCGGCGCTTGCAGACGAGGTGTGCTCGGTCCTGATGGGTGACGATGTGGAGCGGAGGCGCCACTTCATACAGACCAATGCCCGCGACGTCCGGTTCCTGGATATTTGATCCAGGGTGTGTACGGTGAAAGCACGCTTGACGCGGCTCTTAGAGCCTCAGCGGATAGGGATCTCGGGCTCGTCGCCCCCCAGGCGTCGCATTGCTGCGTTGGGGAATCGAGCTTCGCCATGCCTTCCACGCAAACGTTCACCGGACGTTTGCGCAGTCAGGCACTCCAGCCTGCACCGGCCTTCCGGCCGGGCTTTGCGTGGCTTCGCCCCTGTCCTGTACTCGAACGTCCACCGGACGTTCTCGTTCCTCCGCCTTGCCCTACTCGCCTGGATGAACGACTCCCTGATCCAACCTCCCTATCCGCTGAGGCTCTTAGCTGAAGGAGGTTGTCTTGCCGGATCGGCGTAACGGTTCCGCCACGACGAGCATCGACCCCGAGGTGGTGCTGGGAGCGATCGAGCCTATAGACCTGCAGGAGGAGATGGAGCGCTCATTCCTCGAGTACTCCGTGTCCGTAATCGTGTCGAGGGCGTTGCCCGACGTGCGGGACGGGCTGAAGCCGGTCCATCGCCGGATTCTCTACTCGATGTCGGAGCAGGGGTTCCGCCCGGATAGGCCGTATACCAAGTCAGCTCGCGTGGTAGGCGACGTCATGGGGACGTATCACCCTCATGGCGATACGGCGATCTACGATGCGCTGGCCCGAATGGTCCAGGACTTCAGCCTGAGGTACCCGCTTATCGACGGTCACGGCAACTTCGGCGGCACCGGACCCGACGAGGGGCCTGCCGCGATGCGCTACACGGAGTGCAGGCTTCACCCGCTCTCGCTGGACATGCTCGCGGGGATCGACGAGGACACGGTCGACTTCGTCCCCAACTACGACTTCAGCACGAAGGAGCCGACCGTTCTCCCGTCGCGGTTCCCGAATCTGCTGGCGAACGGGTCCCAGGGTATAGCAGTGGGCATGTCCACGAACATCCCTCCGCACAACCTGGGCGAGATCATTGATGCTGCCATAGAGGTGATGCGCAATCCGGAGACGACCAACGACGACCTCATGAAGATCGTCAAGGGTCCAGATTTCCCAACCGGCGCTGAGATACTCGGCCGGGCCGGCATCAGGGACGCCTTCCGGACGGGCAAGGGGTCGATCAAGATCCGGGCCAAAGCGGAGATCGAGATAGTCAAGTCAGGTGCGAGGATCGTCGTCACCGAGATGCCCTACCAGACCTCGGTGGAGTCAGTCGAGCAGAAGATGGCGGACCTAATCAAGGCCGGGTCGCTCGACGGTATTGCCCGGTGGCAGAACGCGTCCGCCGGCAAGCGGTCGAGGCTCGTCATCGACCTGAAGCGTGACGCTAACGCCCAGGTGGTGCTCAACAACCTCTTCAAGCACACGCCACTGCAGGTGAGCTTCGGAGTCAACATGGTGGCGCTGGTGGACGGGGTCCCGCGAACGCTTGACCTGGCCCACATGCTGCTGCACTACGGCAATCACCAGACGGAGGTGGTACGCCGCCGCTCCGAGTTCCGTCTGGCCCGTGCCCGAGAGCGGGAGCACATTGTTGAGGGTCTCGTTCGCGCCATCGACATGCTCGATGCGGTGATCGAGACGATCAGGGGGTCAGACGACAGGGCCGCCGCAAGGACGGCGCTCATGGCGTCGCCCTTCGAGTTCACCGAGATCCAGGCCAACCACATCCTAGACATGACTCTTGCCCGCCTTACGCGGCTCGGTCGCTCCGAGCTGGAAGAGGAGCTCGTGAAGTTGCGAGAGACGATCGCACACCTCGAGGCGCTGCTGGCGGACCCGGTCAAACTGCGCGAGGAGATAGTGGCGGAGATGCTCTCGATAAAGGAGCGCTTCCACGATCCCCGGCGCACCAGGATCATCAACGACCCTGGCGACATGACCGTGGAGGACCTGATCGACGACGAAGACCTGGTAGTCACCCTGACTCGCTCGGGGTACGTCAAGGCTATGCCCCAGGGGGCGTTCAGGACTCAGGGGCGAGGCGGCAAGGGAGTTGTCGGCACGAAGCTGAAGGAAGAGGACCTGATCACCTCACTGGTGCAGACGAGCGCTCACGCGTATCTCCTTCTCTTCTCCAACCTCGGCAAGGTTTACCGGCTTCGCGGTCACGAGATTCCCGTAAAGGAGCGCAACGCCAGGGGCACGCCGGTGGTCAACCTGGTGCCGATCGGCCCGGACGAGAAGATCCAGGCCATCGTCAGCTCCCGTTCCGGCGAGGCTGCGGATGACGAAGATGAGGGTGCTGCCGCTGGAGGTGTGGCCGCTGCGCCAGGAGACGGTCCCGGCGCGGATTCGGGCGGGCACTCTGCTCTGGGTGACGGCTACCTGCTTTTCGTTACCGAGCAGGGGCTTGTAAAGAAGACGGGCATGGCGGAGTACGACAAGTCGCGCCGCGAGGGACTGATTGCGATATCGCTGAAGGAAGGCGACCAGCTCGTAAAGGTACTGCCGACCGGGGGCGACGATGACGTGATCCTTTTCTCTCGCCTGGGCAAGGCGATCCGCTTTTCCGAGCGGGACGTGCGTCCTATGGGTAGGGTCGCAGCGGGGGTGATCGGGATGAGGTTCACCTCGGTCTCGGGCGATCGGGTGGTCTCATCCGACGTGGTCGATCCGGACAAGGACGTGTTGCTGGTGAGCACCCGCGGCTACGGCAAGCGCACCAAGGCGGCTCACTTCAACGTGCAGGGCCGGGGCGGCCAGGGGGTCAGGGCCATCAAGGTGACGCCGGCCCGGGGAGAGCTTGCCGGGGCGTTTTTCGTGGCGCCGGAGGACGAGATCCTTGTCATGTCGAGCGGGGGAACGATTATCAGGACGGCCGTGTCTGACGTGACGCGCCAGGGTAGGGATGCGACGGGCGTCAGGATCATGCACCTGGGGTCCGACCAGGTAGTGGCTGCCATCACCACTGTTATTGCAGGGGAGGGCGGCTCGGAAGAGGGCTGAGTCCCGATTCGGGCACGTCCGGTCCGGAAGGTTATGGCCCGGGTACCGGTTACTTGCCTGGCAATAGGGGCCATGATCCGGTGCAGAGTCATAGCTCATGGCGGCAATCGTGGAAACGCAATTCCTTGTTCGCTCTTTCGACGCGGTGCGTTCGCTGCCGGCCATCGCCGGAGTCCCCGTGCGCTTGCAGGTAAAGCTTCGCTGTGACGGTATGATTGACCCGGGAGACGGAGCCACTGGGGGCTATAGCTCAGCTGGTTAGAGCGCGGCACTGATAATGCCGAGGTCGCTGGTTCAAGTCCAGCTAGCCCCACGAGTCCTGGATGAACGACTCCCTGGTCCAGCCCCCTATCAGCGGAGGCTCTAAACAGGTTTGACGCCGGAAGAAAAAGGAGGTAGGCCGGCGTGACGATGCATACCGGTCCTCCGCATGGGCCGGGATGGCTCTCAAGCGTGTGGGTTGACAAGCGAAGCGTTAACTACCCCGGGTCCGGATACCGCTTTCAGGTCGTCGACGTGGAGGTGGCAGAAGGGAGGCGGAGCTTCGCCTTCTTTGCCGACCTGGTGTTCGTTGCCGATCCGATCTGATGCTTTACCAGGGCGACTAGTACCTGGGGGAGGCGAGCTTCCATATGGGCCAGTAGCCCAGCGTGGATATCTCGTGCGGCGGCGTCAGAGCATAGCGGGCCGGGCGCACAGGAGGGAAGAGCGAAGGTGTAGGCCGCCATCGAGGCTATCGCAAGGTTGTCGTGCATCCACGCCCAGTCAACGTAGACGGTCTCGGGAGAGGCTGCACCTGTGACGGTGCCGGCTAGTTGGATGTTCTCACCCACCACCCCTGCTGCTGTCCGGATCGGGGTCATAACGGGTGGAGTTGAAAACTGGAGGTGGGAGCCTGCCCGGGACGCCGCCAGCATTCGGACTGCCTTCAGGACGCAGCGTCCGAATGCGGCTTTTCCCATGATCGTGATGGCCTGGCGAACAGCCTCCATATCGGAGCGCGGGACGGCTCCTGCAGCCGAGAATGCACGATCGACCTCTCCCTGGGATGGCGTGCCGGCCGGCTGCGGTGTATAGACGAGAGAGAAGCGGAGCACCTCCTGCGGGAAACCCGTCAGCGGGAGAGGTCCCGATATCGCCTCACGGAGGGGACTGGCAAGGAGACTTGTCCTGGCGATGCTGCTGCAGGCGAGAATGGCCTGCCCAAGTCCGTTCATCCGAATGCCGGCACCAGAGGCATCGCTACTCGGGCTACCGCAGCTCGAGCAGGCTTTCCAGCTCTGACTCACCGGGAAATCCGCCGTCTTCAGGTTGGCGTAATTTACAATCGTGGCAATGGCAGCTCTCGACGTCTGGGTAACCGGCGGCTTCGTTGTGATCGACGGGCGAGTGTTGACCGGCTGTGACGTCCGGGTCGCGTCGGAATTCGATCCGTACCTGTAGAGCCCGTATCCCGCTCCGGCCAGCACCACGATGGCAAGGATTGCGACCATGGCCGGATGTAGCCGGTGGTGCTCACTCCCCGAGCGTTCGCGACGCGCCTTGCCGGCCTCTCGAGCGGCTTCTCCCGAACCGTCGTCGAGTGGAGCGCTGGAGGTTGCTCCACCATCCGTTACCCACTCGGTCCAGTCCGAGCCATCATGATAGCGCCATTCGTGCTTGCGCTCAGGATCCTCTTTCCAGCCGGGATCGGTCATCAGCCCGCGCTCTCGGGCACGAAGTCGATCGTGTAGGGGGGCGGCCCGAAAGACCATCCAGGTACGGGAGTGCCGGACTTCCCGAGAATGGTTACGGTGACCGCGGTGATGCCCAACCGGAGCTCCAGATTCCCGGCCCGCGGGGTGATCACGACCCGCTGCCCGGGAGCAAGAGTACTCGTGAAAAAGTAGCCGGACAACCCCGGTGCTGTGGCACCTACCCAGCAGGTGCTCGCAGCGGAGACGGCAACGCGGTAGCCCGGCACGTTCACCCGCAGGGAAACTGTAGTCGTTGTGCGCGACGCTATCGATACGAGAGAGGTTGACTCAGGAGGTATCTTCGCGCCGCGGGATCCACTCTTGGGTCGGCCCGAGTGGCCCTTCCGAGGCTGCGTTGCGCCTGTTGTGGGCGAGGATGGATGCGTCCGAGGGGTTCTTACCAGGTGTATGTCGGCCAGCCACTGCGGCCGGTAATGATGAAGTGCGAGACCGGCTGCTCCGAGCACAATACAGATGGCTACCAACCACATGGTGAACTTTAGTAGGAAAGGTGCCTTCGGGCGGGGTGGGCGTGCCAACCTGGCAGGGTCCACCCCGTACGAACCGGGTAACGGCTGGTGAGGCGCTATATTGCGCGCCAAGGTAGCTCTTGATCGATCGCGTCCCTTCGGTGGAGCAGCTGCTCCAGCTGCTCGTGGCGAGTGCGCAGGGATCTCCATCGTGTCCCTTATAGGATCTATGTACCTGCCTGGTGTCGTTTTCCTGCCTCCTCGATACCTCGACTCCAGGATAGTACGGGTCATGCGGGTTCTTTGTCACTGAGGGGGACAACTTCACGCACTGCGCGCCCACTCACGGTGAGCCGATGTGCAGGCGGGCAGTGCATGGATGTACTGCCGCCACACGGGAGCGCCGCCACTGGTGACATCAAACCGGGGCCCAGAGGGGCGGCTCAGCGTTATGCGACCAGAGCTGGTAGCACGATAATCCGGGCAACCCCGGCTGCAGCGGGGGTTGTAAAGAGCAGATCAGTGGTAGCGGGTGGCCATCATGGCGCCGACGAAGAGGAGGCCGATGCCGCCAAGGAGGTACCAGTTGGTCGGGGAAGCAGGAAGCACGCTGACGTAGTTGAGGATGATCATCAAGACGCCCGCCACCAGGATTGCCATCAGCGTGATACCCATCCAAAGGGGGCTCTTCTTGAATTTCCTGGGCACGGGAGGTGTATAGCGGGCGCTCTGCTCAGGAAGCGACTCTCGCACCGCCCGCCCCGTCACGCGTCCCTGGGACCGCCCTTTCCTGGTCGCGGATCCAGGTCCGGAGCTCGATGCCATGGGTTATATGCTACATGACAGTATGGCTGCCATCCCAACGGGCATTCCGGATTCATCGATACCCACCGTCACTCCGGTTGCCTGCAGGTGTCTGGGCGAAGCCGATTCGTCGATCCCTGTCGCGACGCTGCCTCCTTCCGAACCGGGCGTGCCGTTGCCCTCCGATACCGCTGCCGCCAGGATACGCTGATGCCTCGGGGGCCCGTGGATTCCGGTAGTGGCGGGGAGTCTCTTCGGCCTGTAGATCGACGCCTGCGGATCCTACTTGTGGACAACTACGACTCGTTCGTCTACAACCTGGTCCAGGAACTCGGGGAGCTGGGAGCCGAACCGACAGTAGCACGCAACGACGCCACGTCGGTTGCCGAGATCGCCGCGGCGAGCCCCAGGCCGGATGCGATCGTGATATCGCCGGGGCCAGGCCGGCCCGAGGCTGCCGGGATCAGCGTGGAGGTGGTAAGCGAGCTGGCAGCCACGTTCCCGATTCTCGGGGTCTGTCTCGGTCACCAGAGCATAGCGGTAGCGTATGGAGCTTCCGTATCCAGGGCTCCGGAGATAGTCCACGGGAAGACTTCGTCTATCGCACATTCTGGCCGGGGTATTTTCGCGGGCCTGCCCAACCCGTTCGAGGCCACCCGTTACCATTCGCTGGCGGTAGAACGGGGCTCGCTGCCCGACGAGCTGGTAGTGGACGCCGAAACCCCGGATGGGATTGTGATGGCCCTTTCGCACAGGGATCTGCCGGTATTCGGCGTGCAATTTCATCCCGAGTCGATACTTACGAAAGAGGGCCCGAGAATGCTAGGGAACTTCTTGGAGATCGCGCGGCATTTCGCCGGTTGCCCGGATTACTCGATCCGCTGAGGTTCTAAGGGAGTCCACCGATTGGGGTAGTGCTCGATGTGGTCGAAGGCGACGTAGTCGAGCTCGAGCTCGAGCTCGAGGTCGAGGTCGTTGTCGTAGACGGCGTCGAGCAGTAGCTGGAGGGAAAGTCGCCGTAAATGGTGACTGTAGACCCAGACGGCGCCGGTGTTCCTCCCGTCGGGTTCTGGTTGACGACAACTCCCTTGTGGTGCGGGTTGTCCGGGGCGGTAGGCGACTGGCAAACGGCGGCGGGCTGGAACCCGTCGGCAGTGAGGGCTGTCTCGGCTGTATTGACATCGTCGCCGACGACGTTCGGCACGGTAGGCTCCGGTCCCTCCGACACTATCAAGGTGACCGTTGCTCCGGACTTCTCCTGGCTACCTGCCGGAGGCGTGGTACCCACTACGTATCCTTGGTAGACCGAGGGCGAGTAAGCGTAGCTGTAGGTAGAGCTGACATTGAATCCGGCCTTGCCGAGCGCGTCTGCCGCCTGGGTGACGGTGTCTGTGGCAACTGATGGCACCGATATCAGCGAGGTGGGCGGAGGCTGGCCGTTGGAGACGAATAGCTGGACCTGGGAATGCGGCTTTGCCAAGGCTCCTTGACCGGGTTGCTGGTTTGTCACTTGGTTGGCGGGAGCGGTGGCGCTGTTCACATAGATTGCCGTGTACGACAGTTGTGCCTTGGAAAGGATATCTTCCGCCTGCTGCAGGTCCTGACCGACGACGCTCGGGACCTTGACCTGGGCCTGCGGCGGGGTCTCGGCTACCCACAGGTCCACGGTCGAACCCTTCAGAGCCTTCGAGCTCTCGGCAGGCGAACTGCGGAGTACGGTGCCTGCCGCGGCCGAGCCGGTGGGGACCTGGTTGATCGTTCCTACCTTGAGTCCACCCGCCTTGATGAGACTCTCGGCGCGGGAGAGCGACTGGCCGTAGATGTGCGGGACCGTGGCCTTGACTGCCGCTGCCGAGCCGAGGTGCCAGTAGCCGAGCGCCTGGCCGAGAAACGCGACGATGACCGCCAACGCTACGAGCATGGCTACAAGGATGCCGCTGTAAAGGCCGGTTCGGCTCTTCCGCTCCACCTCGCGGCCCCCTCTGGCACCCTGCAGACCCTGGTCGTAGCGGCCCACGGGCTGCATGACGGTTGTGGTGGATCCGTCCAGGCCGATCGGGGGACGAGTGACCGGGATCACGGTCGTGGCATCGGGGGAGTCCACCCCGCGGACCTCCCTCCCCTCAATGAAGTTGATGAGGTCGGCCCTGAGATCGTCTGCCGTCTGGTAGCGGAGCTGTGGGGACTTGTTGAGGCACCGCGCGATGATCTTGTCGAGCTGCGGGGGAACTGACGGCACCATGTCGCTCAGAGCAGGGGGAAGCTCGCGTACGTGTTTGGATGCGACAGCGACGGGGGAATCGCCGACGAACGGCGGTTTGCCCGCGATCATCTCGAACATGACGACACCGAGCGAGTAGATGTCGCTGCGGCCGTCGACTCCGATGCCTTCGGCCTGTTCCGGGGAGAAATAGGTCGCGGTACCCATGACCGACCCGGTTTGGGTGAGGCTATCCTCGGTGTTGAACGCTCTTGCGATGCCGAAGTCCATCACCTTCACCTGGCCGTCCTCGGTAATGACGATGTTGCCGGGCTTGACGTCGCGGTGAACCACGTTGTGCCGGTGAGCATACGACAGCGCGGCGGCAACCTCGGCTGCGGTCTCCGCAACCTTGAACGGTGCGAAAGGGCCGTTCGCGCGCAAGGTTGCGGAGAGCGGCAGGCCGTTGACGAACTCCATCACGATGTAGTAGGTACTGCCGTCCTCGCCCCAGTCAAAGACGGAAACGATGTTCCGGTGCGATAGGCCTGCCGCCGCTTGCGCCTCCCGCCTGAACCGCTCGACGAAGGCGTGGTCCACGGAGAGCTCCTTGAAAAGAACCTTGAGGGCTACGGTCCGGTTGAGTAGCCGGTCTCGCGCCTTGTAGACATCCGCCATCCCTCCCCTTGCGACGAGACGTTCAGGTTCGTAGCGCCCTGACAGAACAGTGGGCATCAGAGTTGACTCCATCCGGTGATCCAGTCTAGAGCGTAAGTGGATAGGGAGGTTGGATGAGGGAGCGCAATGGCGGCACGGCAGGCCGGAACAGGCGAGGTCATGAGGTTCCTCCGAAAATCGCGTTGAACATTGCTGCCATGATCGGTCCTGCCTCGGATGCGCCGGTGGCACCCGGTGCCTGGCGAGGGACGACGACAGCCAGGGCCACTTTCGGAGCGTTGGCAGGAGCGAACCCGATCATCCAGTCGGTTGTAAGGCCGTGCTGGCCGATCTGGGCAGTCCCCGTTTTTGCGGCGACATCCCAGGAGGGGGAGAACAGACCGGCAGCGGTTCCGTGCTGGGCCACCTGCGTCATCAGTCCGGTTACCTGGCTAGCGGTTACAGGGCTGGTCGCATGCAGCCACGAGGCGGGCTGGTAAGTGTCGACGATCCGGCCCGTAGCATCCCGGACGTTGTCGAGAACGTGCGGGCGCATGATCGTGCCGTCGTTCGCGATCCCGCCTGCGACGAGGGCCATCTGTAGCGCAGTCATCTGGTCGTTGCCCTGGCCGATAGCCGAAAAGGCGACGTAGGATGGCACGCTCTCGAGGTAGGAGAGGCTTGCGATGGAGGAGATGGCAGGCGGGGGGTTGATGTCCAGTGGCACCTGCCGGCCAATGCCGAAGGCACTTGCCTCTGCTTCGAGGTTGCCCGGCCCGAGGGCAAGGCCGATGAGCGAATACCCGGTGTCGCACGACGGCGGCAGCATCTGCGCCATGGTGCCGCCGCAGACTTCGTAGGCGTAGTTGTGCAGGAGGTGACTCGTCCCCGGCAGCGCTATCTGCGAGACCGCCGGGAAGTTTTTCGTGGCGACGCTCGGGTCCTTATCGTAGACGGCGGACGTCGTGATGACCTTGAAGGTAGATCCCGGCGGGTAGCTCCGTCGCCAGGCCCTTTGCAGCATCGGCTGAGACGGGTTGCTTTCGTAGGACGCCCACGCGGCGTTCTCCGTCTTGGTGCCTGGCGAGGCGAGCGGGTTGGGATCGAAACTCGGGTTCGAGTACATGGCAAGGATGGCCCCGGTTGACGGATCGATTGCCACGACCGCACCCGTTCTCGAGCCCAGCTCTGTTGCCGCCAGTTGCTGCAGTGCCACCGACACGGTGAGGCGCAGCGTGTTCGTCGCGCTGCCTGTCTTGTCGAAGAGCGTCGACAGATTGTGGAGCGATACTTTCGGGGCGGGAACGCTGTAGGGGACCAGGTAGTTGCGGTAGTAGGACTCCACGCCGGTAGTCGTGCCGTAGATGATCGAGTCGTACCCCACAATCTGGGCAAAGAGTGAACCGGTCGGGTAGCTGCGGTGGTATCGGTAATAGTTGCCCGCAGGCGACGGGACCGATTCAGCGAGGACAGTGCCGTTACTGCTGACGATGATGCCCAGAGGGTTGTTACGGGACGCTTGCGCGACTCTCGGGTTGCTCGGAGACGTCGCAAGGGCGTGTGCCTGAAAGACCTGAATATGGTTGAGCTGGACGAAGAGCCCGAGAAAGCAGAGCAGTACGAACGCCCCCAACCACCTTATGCGCCTGTTCACGGACCCGGCTCCCCGAACTGTCCCGGTTCTCCTCTGCGCTCCGGCACCCGGCCGGGTCCCAGCGCCCGCGGACGCGCCGAGGTTGCCGGCGGCGTTGTCGTGGCAGGATGCGGTTTCGTAGGGGCGGATGGGCTCGTAGCAGCCGGCGAGGCCCCAAACGAGCTTTTCTCGGCCTCGAGGCTTCGCACATACCCGTCTGCCGCCGCAAGGTCGGGTTCGACCACGCCCGCCTTGAGAGTCGCTATGCGATATCCGGCGACGTCATTGCCGGTAAGTCCGGTATTGCGGACCTGATGGGGCTCGAATCCGAGGACTCCTCCCTGCCTCCCCTGGAATATCCGGATCGATCCTTGCTGAAGGATTACGTAATAGGAGTCATTGGCATACCATCGTATAAAGATATAGCCACCGGCGGCAAGCGCTCCGATTATCGCAAGAAAGATCGTGATACGAAGAGCCGATAGCCCGATACGGAATCCGGACCGCAGAGAGCGGCGTCTGGCTTGCCGCTTCCAGGCCCGGTAGTCGCGGTCGCCGTGCGGGGCCGAGATGGCCATAGATCCGTTAGGGGCCAGCTCATCCTCCGTCGCTGCGGCTCCGGCGGCTTTGGGCCTGCCGACCCATGCGGCAACTGGTGGAACGGCGTGCCGTGCCATGTTGGAGAGCTTGACGGCATAGCCGATCCTGCCCGGCTTGCGGTCAGGGCGATCGGTTCGGCCAGGAGCAGCATTACCGGTGCCGACCGGATACGCCAGGGCGCTCGACTCTTGCAAATCCGGCCGATCGGGCGGCGCCGGCGTCTGTTGTGACCCGTTCGGTTGCCGGGTCCGTTGCCGCTGATGCAGCCCCGTGATATCGCTGGAAGAAGCTGCCTGCAGTGTGACGACCGCGGTACCGCTGGGCTCGGTTGCTCCGGTGTCTGATCCTACAGTTGACATGCCGGAGGCCACGTAGGGATTGGAAAGACGTTCGGCGCCTCCGCCCAGCGCGGAGCGCAGCGCCGGACCGGCTGTACCGGTTGTGTCCGTTCGCCCGGCCGCCGGCCCTGCTACCGGAGTACCGGGCAGGTTCGGCCAGCCGCGTTCGCCATCCGCCTGTTCGGGTTCAGGGTCCCTGTCGCGGATGTCTACGACGACGACAGTGATGTTGTCGTTGCCACCGTGGTCTTTGGCCAGACCAACCAACTCGCCGGCAGTTGCCTGGGCGTCGAGGTCGCTTTCCAGGATGGCGGCGATCGTATCGTCCGACAGTTCGTTGGAGAGCCCATCGGAGCACAGCACGAACCTGTCCCCGGGAACAAGCGGGATTTCCCAGGCGTCAAGGGGGATCTCCGGAGCCATGCCCAGTACGCGGGTCAGCATGTGCCGGCGCGGATGCAGCTCTGCCTGGACCTTCGTCAGCTCGCCCCGGCGTACAAGTTCTTCAACCACCGAATGGTCCTGGCTGATCTGGACCATATATCCGTCGTGGTAGCGGTAGAGCCTGGAGTCGCCGACGTTGACGGCGACGAGTGCCTCCGCGGACGACTCCGCGGGTGTGGCGTTCGGGGGAGTCGTGCGCGTGCCGGCCGGAGTTGCAGGCGGCGGCGGTGTTCCGGCGGGGGTCGTGTTCTCCGGACTGCGTACTCGGGCAAGCGCAACCAGGGTGGTGCCCATGCCGGCCAGCTCGCTGTCAAGGGTCCCCGCCTGCCAGACGGCGTAGTTTGCGTCGCCTACCGCCCTCATGAGGCCCGCTGTACTCGGTTCGCGTTCGAAGGCACCCTTGAGGATCTGTATGGCCAGATGTGCGGCCTCGCTCCCGCCGGCATGGCCCCCCATGCCGTCGGCCACCGCGTAAAGGGGAGGGTCAACCAGGGCGACGTCCTCGTTCCGTGGGCGCACCTTGCCCCGGTCCGACGCTGTTCCCGATGAGACTTCCATCATGTTGCACCGAGCCGCCTGTATCACTCCACCTCGAATACGGTCCCGCCCACTTGCACGGTGTCACCGGGTGCCAAGCGTACAGGTCGGGCGATCCGTTGGGCGTTCACCCATGTCCCGTTTGTCGAGCTCATATCCTCCACCCAGACGGATCCCTTGTTCGAGAAGACTCGTGCATGCACGCTCGATGTGTATTGATCGTCCAAGATTACCCCGCAGTGGCCCGCCCGCCCTATGACCAGTTCGCTCCCCAGGGCATAATGTGTGCCGGAGCGCTCTTCGGGATCGACGACTCGCAGGCCGGAAGGCGTCGCGCGCCCTGGAGCCGCTTGCTTGGCGCGCTTTGCTTCAGAGGTCGGCGGCCCGGAACGCCCTGCCCTGTCGCCGCTCGAGATAGTTGCCGCGGGACCAGCCTCCATCAAGGCTCCTGCGACGGAGGCCGTGACGGGGATCGGGACCGCCCCGGGACCGGGCATGGGAACCGAAGAAAGTGGTACAGCCGGTACGTAAGCACCGGTTCCAGGCGCAGGTTGATGTGACTCAGGGCTTGCCGATCCTTTACGCGGTCGTGCCGCCTTCGGTGCTCTTGGAGGCCTCATCTCGACCCAGACGGCCCTGATGACGCGCAAGAAGAAAAGCCATATGACGACTATGGCCAGCACTCCGAGGCTCCTCGCAACGGTGCTGGTGACGATTCCGGCTATTTCATTCACTATTCTCGACCACCTACCATGCCGGTAGGACGCGCCACCGATGCGCGCGCGATGCCGACTCTGTTCAGGCTGCTACAGCCCTCTGAACTGCAGCACGGTAGAGCCTACCTGTATCTGATCACCGTCGCCCAGGCGCTGCTCCTTCACATGATCTCCGTTCACTCTCGTTCCGTTGGTGGAGCCGAGGTCCTTGACGAAGTAATTGCTGTCGCGTTTGCGAATCTCGGCGTGGCGCCTGCTCACGTTCTGGTCATGAAGGACGATGTTGCAATCGGCTGCCCGTCCGATCACAAGAGGGAAATTGCCGATGAGGACTTCGTGAGCGTCCGGAAGCACAACCACGGCGTCCCGTTCCAGGTGCAGTCCCTCTACCACCTCGGTCTCGATGTCGTAACGCCCTGGTTTCAGATCACTGTCTTCGGCGAGTACCACCTGGACCTCACCGAGGAGGATGTATCCTTCTTCGCCCGCATGCTCGTTAACTGCAGCGGCGAGCTCGTTGACGAAAGCGACCTCGAACCCGGAGAAGCGCTCTGTATCGTGCGGCGATAGATATATCTTGAAAGAGTTGGGAGCAATGATGCCTTTTACGGCCACGCGGCGCCGCAGGTCCATCTCGCGGATCATCTTGCGGCCGATCTCGACCGGCTGCAGCTCACCGCGGAATGCGGTGGAAAAGACGGTATCCACCATGCGCTCCAGGCGCTCCTCGAACTTCTGAAGTACCATGCCGCGCCAATTCTACTGCCCGGGTGTACCGCCAACCCGGCAGGACCGGGTATCCGGTGATTTTTCGCGGGCCGGCGCGGATACGGTATCCTATGACCTGGTAAACGGTCATTCACGTGGGGTATATACACGTGGCAAATGTGCCTTCTGAGGGCATAGGGGCTGCGTGGACGACTCCGGGTTGCCGGCCCGGTGCGATTCCCCCCGGGACCGACCCGCAGTCCGGACGGCCGACTGCACGAATTGGGCGAGTGGCGGAATAGGCAGACGCGCAGGATTCAGGATCCTGTGAGGGCAACCTCGTGGGGGTTCAAGTCCCCCCTCGCCCACGACGGTCCACGACGAAGGCGCCGGCCGGGACAGCGTTGCGGTTCAGGCCACAGCCACGGTAGACCAGGAGTCCGGTTCGCGGGTACACTCGGTTCGCATGCGCTGCGGGCCCGGGCTGGCCTGCGGTCCGGATGGCTGAGTGCATGGATTGAATGCATGCGAACCTCAGCGGATAGGAAGGTTGGATGAGGCAGTTCACTGTACTGCCGAAAGGAAGGAGTGGCGAAGCATTCCTTCGCCCGACATTCCTATCCGCTGAGGTTCTTAATTGGGCGAGTGGCGGAATAGGCAGACGCGCAGGATTAAGGATCCTGTGAGGGAGACCTCGTGGGGGTTCAAGTCCCCCCTCGCCCACCACCGGGGGGAGATGGCTCCGGCAGACGAGAGAACCCGGCCGATCGGCCGGGTTCTCCACCTTTGGTGACCTGCAAAGCTCCTGCCGGCACGATCGTTCCCGTATCGAGCCGTGAGCATACCGGTCAGTGACTCAGGGCTGCCGCGGCGCGTGCATTCGGGACAGCGCCTTGCCTGTTATCGTCAACCGATGCGCTCGATGATGGTGGCGTTGGCCATGCCGCCGCCCTCGCACATGGTCTGGAGACCATAGCGGCCGCCGGTCCTCTCCAGCTCGTTCAGGAGGGTGGCCATGAGCTTGGCCCCGGTGCAGCCGAGGGGGTGGCCGATAGCGACCGCTCCACCGTTCACATTGACCTTGGCCATGTCCGGGTGTATCTCCTTTTCCCATGCAAGCACGACAGAGGCGAAAGCTTCGTTGATCTCGACCAGGTCGATGTCGTCGATGCTGAGTTTGGCCTTCTGGAGGGCCATCTGCGTCGCAGGGATCGGTGCCGTCAGCATGAGCACCGGGTTGGCACCGGTAACTGCGAAGCTGACGAAGCGGGCCCTGGGCTTGAGGCCGAGCTGCTTGGCCTTCTCCTCGCTCATGATGAGGACGGCTGAGGCTCCATCGGCGATCTGGGAGGAATTGCCCGCCGTTACCCTGCCATCAGGCTTGAACGATGGCTTGAGCGTCCCGAGGATCTCGGCCGTCGTACCGGGCCTGATGCCTTCGTCTGCTGTTAAGGTCTCTCCCGTCTCTTCTCCTTCGGCGTCCTTGACCTTCACCTTCATCGGGATGATCTCGTTTTGGAAGCGACCCTCTTCGGTGGCCTGAGCGGCGCGCCTCTGGCTCTCGGCGCTGAAGACGTCAAGGTCTTCGCGGGTGATGTTCCACTTGTCGCAGATCATCTCGGCGGAAATGCCCTGGGATACCAGACCACCCTGGTCGGTGTACCGGTTCATCATCGTCGGACCGAACGGGAAGCCGAGGTCCGTCACGATTGACGATCCCATGGGCGTACGGGACATCGACTCGACACCGGCTGCGATGACGATGTCGTAGGCGCCGGCCATTATGCCCTGAGCCCCGAAGTGCACGGCCTGCTGGGAGGAGCCGCACTGGCGGTCCACGGTGGTTCCGGGGACCGTCTCCGGGAAACCTGCAGCGAGCAGGGCGTTACGGCCGATGTTAAGGGCCTGCTCGCCGACCTGCATGACGTTGCCCATGATGACGTCGTCGACCGTCGCAGGGTCCAGCTTGTTCCTTTCGATGATCGCCTTCAGGGGCTCGGCTGCGAGGTCAACGGCGTGCCAGCCGCTCAACTTGCCGTTGCGCTTGCCGCCGGGGGTTCTCACGGCATCGACTATTACTGCTTCAGGCATGGGGTGTCTCCTTGACGTTCTCCTATACGTAACGGTCCGCCAGACCTCCTAAGGCCCGAGAACTTGACCGCTTGGTCAAGATTTTACCGCAGCTTGGGCGGACCGTTCAAACGCGAGTTCCGGCCCGGTGTACGATCGACGCCGTGGCCGTGGCCGAGGGCAGATCGGGAACCCCGAGAGACATGAGCAGGTGGCTCGGGGACGGGGGGATGCAGGTGATCGGGTTGATCGGGGCCTCCTTCGAGGAGTACGGCACAGGCAAGGAGGACGGGGGATGGGTGGAGGGCTCGTGGAAACCGAGCCCGGTTGCGTGTAACCCGCACGGAATGGTGCAGGCCGGAGTCCATGCCGTCATCCTGGATGCCGCGATGAACTTCGCCATCAATGCCGCGTTGTCTGGTCGCGACCGGACCGATGCGACCCTGGAGATGAAGGCCGAGACCATGCGCCCTGCTCATGCCGGGGACGACCTTCGGTTCCGCGGCCATGTCATGCGCATGGCTCGACGCGTTGCGTACGGCGAGGCCCAGGTGAGAGACCTTCGAGGGCGCATCATGTCCAGGGCTACGGGGACTTTTCTTCTTCATAGGGCCTAAGCGCAACTGCCCCAGCCGATAGGGATCAGGAATCTCGGACGAAGTCGTGGCTCGCCATGCCGATCTTGTCGATGCTGAGAGTTCCCAGCCAGGTGTCCGTGTCGACAGATCCAATTCGCGGGTTCCGCCTGCCCGCGCTTGTCTTATTGCAAATCCCTCCTATAATGGATTGGGACGTGACAGTGCGGGCCGTAGTAGCCGGCGCTGTAGCCGGTTGAGCGTTGCACCTGGCGACAGGTTGTCGAGTCAGCGCCTGCGTCCCGTTGGCAGGCTGCCGGTTCGAGGGCCCACCCCGGGGAGACGAGCATGATATAGAGCCCTCAGCAGATAGGAAGGTTGGATGAGGCAGGCCGTTGTACTGCCGAAAGGAAGAACAGCGGCCCATTCACGACAAGTAGCGGTCCGCTGTACCGTCGAAAGGAAGGAATGGAGAAGCACTCCTTCGCCCAAGCCCGCCCGCCCGCTGAGGCTCATAGTGGACCCGGCCCTCGATGCCGGTCAACGGGAACGAGAGAGAGAGAGAAGGAGAGGATATGCCTTATACACTGCCCGAGCTGCCATACGACTATTCGGCGTTGGAGCCCCACTATTCCGGAGAGAACCTGGAACTTCACCACAGCAAGCATCACGCTGCCTACGTGACCGGAGCCAACACGACGCTCGACAAGCTGGCCGAGGTACGCGGGAAGAACGACTTCAGCACGCTCGTCGGCTTGGAGAAAACCCTGGCTTTCAACATTTCCGGCCACGTGCTTCATTCGCTTTTCTGGAACAACCTGACTCCCGATGGGGGCGATCGCCCCGGAGGCGAACTGGCGGCGGCTCTCGATGAGCACTTCGGATCCTTCGACGCATTCCAGGCACAGATGAGCCAGGCGTCGGTCCTGGTTCAGGGGTCCGGCTGGGGAGCGCTGGCCTACGAGCCTCTCGGTGGCAACCTGATCGTCGAGCAGATCTACGACCATCACGGCAACGTTGGCAACGGGGCGATCCCGCTTCTCGTGTTCGACGTCTGGGAGCACGCCTACTACCTGCACTACCGCAACGTGAGGGCGGATTTCGTCAAAGCGCTCTGGAACGTGGTCAACTGGGCCGACGTGTCCAAGCGGTTCGATCAGGCGCGCGGGATGAGCGCCTGATCGTGCACCCGGTGCGACTCAGCCATGCATGGTCAGGCCGCCTGACACGCTGATCACCTGGCCGGTGATGTAGGAGGCCGAAGGCGAAGCCAGGAACGCGACGGCGTACGCTATATCGTCCGGAGATGCAAAACGCCGGAGCGGGACCGCCCGGAGCAGTGCCTCCTGGTAGTTCTCCGGCTGGTTGCGGAGAAGTGGGGTGTCGGTGGGTCCCGGGCAGACGACGTTCGCGGTGATGCCGTAGCGGGCGACCTCCCTTGCGACCGACTTCGAGAATGCGATGATCCCTCCCTTGGCGCCGGCATAGACGGTCTCGCCGGAGCTGCCCACTCTACCGGCGTCCGAGGCGACGCTCACGATGTGGCCACGGCCCGCCTCGATCATGGGCGCCAGGAATGAATGGGTCACGGCAATGGGGCCTTGGAGGTTGATGTCGAGCACCTTGCGCCAGAAGGAGGGATCGGTGTCGACGAACTTCTTCGTCTCGTCCCATCCAGCGTTGTTGATGATGGCCTCCGGGCAGCCGAGGTCCGCGAGGACCCGATTCGCGAAGGCTCTCACGGCCTCGGGGTCGGAAATGTCCACCTGGTAGGCACGGGCCTCCGGCCTGGTGGTGGGGGACCCGTCGCCCCCCGGCGCCGGCCTCGCCGTAATGGCCTCAACGGTGCGGTTCGCTCCTTCGAGGTTCACGTCGGCTGCGGCTACCGTGTATCCGAGGCGGCTCAGCAGCCGCGCGATTGCCGCGCCTATGCCGGATCCGGCTCCGGTCACCACTGCTACCGTTCCGGGCGCTACCGCCACCGGATTGTCCGGAATCCCTGCCTGTTGCGGCCCTGTGTCGGTTGGCATCTACTCTCCTTCTTGCCTTCTTGGTCCGTTCAGGCGGCCTCTTGCCGGTTCGCCGGCACGATACCGTGGACGAGGTCCGACATAGCGAGCGGCAGCCTCCCCTCGACGTCGGCGATCAGTTGCGGCCAGTCCGAGAGGTTCACCTCGATCGTGGCTGCTTCAAGGCCAACTGCAGTGTCCTGGTCGCAGAGGAGGGCCAAGTTGGAATAGAGCTCTATCTGCGTGCCCTTGCTTTCGATTTGCAACGGTTGGAGAACCTGGAACCCCCAGATCCCCGCCGGGCCGTGAACGACTTTCGTGCTCGCCGGCAGAGCCGTCGCGGTTGCACCGTGTCCGATGCTGTTCGCCAGCTGGGGCGCAAGGTCGGCCCCGCTTGCGTCCATGATCTGGCTGAAGCACCCTGCGAACCTGGGTCCCATCACGGCTGCATGAAGCAGCGCCAGTCCGGAACCCGCCACGGTGCCCGGAAGGATGGCTTCGGCGTCCGAAGCCACCTGGTCTACTCCCTCGAGGCCACTGGCAGAGCTGCCCGGCGAGAAAGTGGGGCCACCTGCATTCAGAGTTCCTGATCCCGCTGCGAAGTAGCTGCCGGATGTTCTGACGAGGCCCTGTACGACCGGGTTCGACGCGCTGAGGTGAAGGCACTTGGCGAACTGGTTGGTCAGGGTCTGCCTCTGGGCTTGCGAGAGGTTGGGGCCGCCGCCACTGTTGCAGGCTGCTCCGCAGGCGTGCCACGCGAGAGATGAGGGAAGCCCCTGGGGCAGGTCGGCGAGCTGGATGTTCGCAGAATGCATAATGGCCTTGATCTGGGCCGTGCTGAGGTGCGGGTTGATGGCCTGCATCCTGTAGGGCGGTATACGGCCCTGCGGGGCTGCGCCGGTGCCAGGCTTGCGCTTTCCGGGAGTGCCCAGGGTCGTTTGCTGCTTCGTGCAGGAGGAGGGGTTCCCAGCCGGGGAGGCGAGGTTTGTCGTGGCGCGATTGGGTAAACAGAGTTCGCCCGGTACAGCGTTTGCCGTAGCCGGTTTGGCGGGGGCGGAGGAACGGGAAACGAGGCGGTAGATCCCGAAGCCGCCGGCACCGAGGGCTATCAACGCGAGAACGGTGAGGAGGGCGGGGTGCCTGGATCTCCGACTCGGGGCCATCGGGGTCGACAGCGAAGCGCCGCCTGCCATGAGTGCCCGCTCACGGGCCGAACGGTAGATGCTGGAACCGTCGTCCAGCGGAACGTCGGCCGGCCGGCCTCCGGGAGAGCCGTAACTCTCCGTTATCGGCGGTCCGTCGAGATAGGTCGGGGCCCCAACGGCCGTGGCGGGCACGGGATCGACCGAAGTGACCCCAAAGTCGCCGACGTAACCGGTCCACCCGTTGCCGTCGTACCACCGGTATTGGTGGCGGCCGACCGGATCCGGTTGCCATCCAGGTTCGGGCATGAAGCCCCTCTCGCTTGAAAACGCCCCGGAAAGGACGTACGTTGCCTTGCCGCGGTTGTTCCACGGTCGTGTATAGTGTATCCTGTCTGCTCTGCAGGGTGTCAGGTGTTTTCCGGCGCGGCGACCCGACGATCGGGTGTACCGGCTCGGTGAGCGACCCTGCAAGGCGGGTTGTGTGATCCCATGACAATTAGTAACTACGGAGTGACGCGTGCCGACGATCGAACAGCTTGTCCGTAAAGGACGGCAGAGAAAGCAGGCCAAGACCAAGACGGCGGCCTTGAAGGGAGCGCCCCAGAGGCGGGGCGTGTGTGTGCGCGTCTTCACCCATACTCCGAAGAAGCCCAACTCGGCCCTCCGGAAAGTGGCCAGGGTGCGCCTCTCGAGCGGCGTGGAGGTGACGGCCTATATCCCCGGTGAGGGTCACAACCTTCAGGAGCACTCGATAGTGCTGGTGAGAGGCGGTCGTGTCAAGGATCTTCCGGGAGTGCGCTACAAGGTGATCAGAGGTGCCCTGGATGCAGCGGGAGTCCGCCAGCGGCGCCAGGCGAGAAGCCGCTATGGAGCGAAGAGAGAGTCGGCGTAGGGTCATGTCGCAGTCATCGAGATGGATGAGACCAATGGGATCGTACCCAATCGCTGTGGTGAGATTGCACGGCGGCAGTGCCGCTCTCCACGCTGCAGCGTTGGGCGGCACGAGAGTAGGAAGTAACCATGCCTAGAAGCGGGCCCGCACAGCGGCGCGAACTGACCCCGGACCCCGTCTACCGGTCGATCCTTGTCACCCAGCTCGTCAACAAGGTGCTCCTGTGTGGGAAGCGCACCGTGGCCGAGCACCTGGTCTACGGGGCCCTCGACGAGGTGAGGGAGAGGACCGGCCAGGAGCCGCTGGGTGTTCTCAAGAAAGCGATAGAGAACACGCGGCCGGAGCTCGAGGTGCGTAGCCGGCGCGTTGGAGGTGCCACCTACCAGGTGCCTGTTGACGTACGCCCCCGTCGCGCCACGACGCTCGCCATAAGGTGGATGGTCAGCTATGCGAGGGCAAGGCGGGAGAAGTCCATGATGCTCAAGCTCGCAGGAGAGATTATGGATGCGGCCAACAACGCTGGGGCTTCCGTGAAGCGGCGCGAGGACCTTCACAAGATGGCGGAATCGAACAAGGCCTTCGCTCATTACCGCTGGTGATGGCGTAACGGCTCGACTGGCCGCAGCGTGGCAGGACGGGGGCCAATCCGTTGAAGGGTTGTGCAATAGGGTCGGACCGCCGGGTGACATGGCGGCAGGGCACATCAGAGGCATGCCGGCCGAGAACCAAGCTGGAACGAGAATGACAAGGCCGGTTACCGGCACGTAGGCAGAGAAAATGGCAGAAAAACTCGCGATAAGGGAATATCCGCTGGCCAGGACCCGGAACATCGGGATCATGGCTCATATCGACGCGGGCAAGACGACGATAACCGAGCGCATCCTGTACTACACGGGCAAGAACTACAAGATGGGCGAGGTCCACGAGGGTTCCGCGACCATGGACTGGATGGTCCAGGAACAGGAGCGGGGTATCACGATCACCTCAGCTGCGACTACTTGCAGGTGGCGCGATACGTGGATCAACATCATCGACACGCCCGGCCATGTGGATTTCACCGTCGAGGTGGAGAGGTCGTTGCGCGTGCTCGATGGCTCCGTTGCCGTTTTCGACGGGGTAGCCGGGGTGGAGCCGCAGACCGAGACCGTCTGGCGCCAGGCGGACAAGTACGACGTCCCCCGGATCTGCTTCGTCAACAAGATGGACAGGGTGGGGGTGTCCTTCGACCGGACCGTGAGCATGATCAAGGAGCGGCTCTCGGCGTCGCCGGCGGTGGTTCAACTCCCGATTGGGAGCGAGGCAGCTTTCCGAGGCGTTGTGGACCTGCTGTCCATGCAGGCGCTCGTATGGAGTGATGGTGCCGGTGCCAGCCAGAAGGACGGCGGCATGGGCGAGAAGTGGGATGTCCAGCCTATTCCGGACGACATGGCGAAGGCCGCCGAGGTGGCCCGTCACGAACTGGTCGACGTGCTCTCCACCTTCGACGACTTCGTGATGGAGAAGTACGTGAGCGACGAGGAGATCACGGCGCAGGACCTCAAGGCAGCGCTGAGGCGCGGCACCATCGAGGGACGAATCGTACCAGTGCTGTGCGGTTCGGCTTTCAAGAACAAGGCCGTGCAGCCCCTTCTCGACGCCGTCGTCGAGTACCTCCCGAGCCCGCTGGACGTCCCTCCGGCTGAGGGGGCAACGCCCCGCGGTGAAGTCGTCCAGCGCCGGCCCGATGACTCAGAGCCCTTTTCCGCGCTTGCCTTCAAGATCATGAGCGATCCGTACGTCGGCCGGCTCACCTATCTCAGGGTCTACTCCGGCACCATGCGCAAGGGATCGAGCATGCTCAACTCGACGAAGGACAGGAAGGAGCGGGTGGGCCGCATACTCCAGATGCACGCAAACCACAGGGAGGACAAGGACGCGGCCTTCTCGGGCGACATCGTGGCAGTCGTCGGGCTCCGCCATGCCGCCACGGGCGACACCCTTTGTGACCCGTCGTCGCCGGTCGTGCTCGAAGCCTTGGAGTTCCCCGACCCCGTCGTGCATGTCGCCGTAGAGCCGAAGACAAAGGCCGATCAGGACAAGCTTTCGAAGGCACTGTCGGCGCTTGCCGAGGAGGATCCGACTTTCAGGGTGCGTTCGGACGAGGAGACCGGCCAGACCGTGATTTCGGGGATGGGTGAGCTCCACTTGGAGGTCCTTGTCGACCGGATGCTGCGCGAGTTCAGCGTCGACGCGAACGTCGGCAAGCCGCAGGTGGCCTACCGGGAAACCATCAAGAAGGCCGTATCGAAGGTCGAGGGCCGGTACGTGCGCCAGACGGGAGGCCGTGGCCAGTACGGTCACGTGGTGATCGAACTGGAACCGGCAGGGCCGGGCAGCGGATACCAGTTCGTCGACAAGATCACCGGAGGCGACATCCCAAAGGAGTACATCCCCGCGGTGGATGCCGGCATCCAGGAGGCGCTCACCACGGGCGTGCTTGCCGGCTACCCGCTCGTGGACGTACGAGTCATCCTGGTGGACGGCTCGTACCACGAGGTGGACTCATCCGAGCTCGCGTTCAAGATCGCCGGTTCGATGGCGGTCAAGGCTGCAGCGAAGAGGGCCACGCCCATCCTCTTGGAGCCCCAGATGGAGGTCGAGGTGGTGACACCCGAGGAGAACCTCGGCGATGTCGTCGGCGACCTTTCCTCCAGGCGGGCGAAGATAGAAGGCGTGGATCAGCGCGGGTCGAACCATCACGTGCGGGCCCTCGTCCCGCTCGCCGAGATGTTCGGCTACGCGACAGATCTGAGGTCCAAGACGCAGGGGCGCGCTGGATATACGATGCAGTTCAGCGCCTACCACGAGGTGCCCGCGCAGATCAGCCAGGATATAGTGGCACGGGTTAAAGGAGAATGAGCCTCGGGAACGAGGACGTCCGGTGGACGTCCGAGAGGAAGGCAGCGGCGCAGCCACGACCAGTATCAGTCCGGTGGACGAGCCGGTCATGGGAGAAAGCGCCGGATACTTGGAGGCTTCGAGCCTTCGGGCCCCGCAATTTCGGGTATAGTATGCAAGCCGGTGGCGTCGTGATGCAGCGCGCCGGCGCAGGCGAACCGGTCAGCACCGGTCGGACCGCCATCGGTGGAGGCGAAGGGCCTCCGCAGAGGAGATCAAGGAGCTGGATAGCAAATCATGGGTAAGCAGAAGTTCGATAGGTCCAAGCCACACCTCAACGTGGGCACGATGGGTCACATCGACCACGGCAAGACGACGCTGACGGCCGCCATAACAAAGGTCCTGTCCGAGAAGAGCTCCAGCGTTTCCTTCGTCCCCTTTGAGCAGATCGACAAGGCGCCGGAGGAGAAGGCCCGTGGCATCACGATTCAGATTGCCCACGTCGAGTACGAGACGGACAACCGGCACTACGCACATGTGGACATGCCCGGCCATGCCGACTACATCAAGAACATGATCACGGGTGCCGCGCAGGTCGACGGGGCGATCCTTGTCGTGTCCGCCCCCGACGGCCCCATGCCGCAGACGAGCGAGCACGTTCTGCTTGCAAGGCAGGTCGGCGTTCCCTACATCGTGGTGGCGCTCAACAAGGAAGACATGATGGACGACCCGGAGCTTCTCGACCTCGTAGAGCTCGAGGTGCGCGAGTTGCTGAACAAGTACGAGTTCCCGGGTGACGACGCTCCGGTAGTCCGGGTCAGCGCCCTGAAGGCTCTCGACGGCGACGATAAGGCCAAACAGGGAATAATCGATCTGATGGCCGCTGTGGATGAGTACATCCCGATCCCCGAGCGCTCGATCGACAAGCCGTTCCTCATGCCGATCGAGGACGTGATGTCCATCACCGGTCGGGGTACTGTCGTCACTGGCAAGGTGGAGCAGGGCATCTTGAAGGTCGGCGAGGAGGTCGAGATGGTCGGCCTGCGCCCCACCCAGAAGACGGTAGCCACGGGAGTGGAGATGTTCCGCAAGCTGCTCGACGAGGGCCGCGCCGGCGACAACATCGGCGTGTTGCTGAGGGGCACGAAGAAGGAGGAGGTGGAAAGGGGCCAGGTGCTCGCCAAGCCCGGCTCTATCACGCCGCACACGAACTTCGAGGCTGCAGTGTACGTGCTGACCAAAGAGGAAGGTGGCCGGCACAAGCCCTTCTTCAGCAATTACCGGCCGCAGTTCTACTTCCGGACGACCGATGTGACTGGCACCATCCAGCTCGCCGAGGGTACCGAGATGGTCATGCCGGGGGACAACACGACGATGATCGTGGAGCTGCAGAAGCCCATTGCCATGGACGAGGGGCTCCGTTTCGCCATCCGGGAGGGTGGGCGCACCGTTGCCTCCGGCCGGGTAACCAAGGTTATCAAGTAGCCCGGGCTGCCAGAA
The DNA here is from genome assembly GCA_021816935.1 of Actinomycetes bacterium. Lineage (GTDB taxonomy): Bacteria > Actinomycetota > Acidimicrobiia > Acidimicrobiales > JAMCPL01 > JAKAWR01. Next base: position 34,912 of record JAKAWR010000003.1, on the reverse strand, counting down.
CCGGCACGTACCTGCGGTGTTGAGATTGGAAGGTTGGTCCTGGCGTGGCTGAGACGCAGAAGCAGAAGATCCGGATCCGCCTGAAGGCGTACGACCACGAGACGTTGGACCGCGAGACGACGAAGATCGTCCAGACGGTCATGCGTACCCAGGCCAAAGTGATCGGCCCGGTCCCGCTCCCGACGGAGCGTCACCGATACACGGTGATCCGTGCCCCGCACAAGTACAAGGACAGCCGCGAGCATTTCGAGATGAGGGTGCACAAGCGCCTCATCGACATCTTGGACCCGACCCAGTCGACCACCGAGGCCCTTCGGCGCCTGGACATCTCGGCGGGGGTCGACGCCGAGATCAAGATCCAGCAGGCCTGAATCGGCGGGAGTTAGTGTAGCCGGTGAGTGATCCCGGCGCTCCGCGGGGGAAAGAGGGTTGCCTGGATGCATCCGACGCGGGACTGAGCCGGTGAGTGATCCCGGCGCTCCCGCGGGCTGGTACCCGGATCCCGAGACACCCGGCGCATTGCGCTGGTTCGACGGATCCGTCTGGACCGAGTACCGGGAGGGCCCGTGGGCACCGGCGCCCGCCCGGCCGGACCGCCCGTCCTGGACGCAGCCACAGGTGCAAGCTCCCCTGCAACCCGAGTGGCAGCCGCCAGCCTGGTCACAGCCTCCAGCCGAGTCGTCCGGCGCTTGGTGGTGGTGGGGCGACGTCCCTGGCCCACCACCCGGCGGCGGGGGGCCGGCAATGCCGGGTTATCCCGGGTACTGGCCTGGCCCACCCGGCCCGCCTGCGCACGAACCCGTTGTGCTGGCAGAGCCGACCCGCAAGGACCTCGTTCGCGAGACGCGCTATGTCATGGTGGCGTTCCTTGCGTCGGGCATCGTGAGTGCCGTTGTGGTCCTCATGCAGTATCTTGCGGGCGGAGGAACTTCCGAAAGGTTCCCGCAGCTGCTTCACGGATACACACCTGGCAACATGCTGCTTACCATGTTCGCTTACCTACCCACCGCGGCCACCGTCCCGATCGCTCTTTTCCTCCTTTCCCGGACGGGACAGAAACCGGCGGATGTACTGGGGCTGAAGTCGCGTACCGCCGGCATGGACATCCTTGCGGGTCTCGGTCTTGCGGCCGCGGGATTCGGTGTCGAGTGGCTCTTGCTGACTTTCTTCTCCCCACTTTTCGGATCCTCCGGCCAGAAGAGCAAGCTCGTGAATACGGTCGGTATCGGTCATGTGCCGCATTTCTACATTGCACTGGCCATTGTCATGTCGGCAACGACTGCGGTAGCCGAAGAGGTGCTCGTAAACGGCTATCTCATCACTCGCCTCGGCCAGCTCGGCTGGACGCCCACCAGCGCACTGATCCTGAGCCTGACGCTGCGTACGAGCTACCACGTCTATTACGGGCTCGGCTTCGTGCTCACGATTCCGCTGGGCTACTTCGTCACGCGGTCCTTCCAGAAGCACCGCCGCCTGTCCAGGGCGATCGCCGCCCATTTCCTGTACGACGCCGTGTTGATGACGCTCTCGATCCTCTTTCCCTGAGAGTCTCAGCGTATAGGGATCTCGGGCGAAGTAGCGCTTCGCCACTCCTTCCTTTCGACGGCACACCGGACCGCCTCATCCAACCTCCCTATCCGCTGAGGCTCGCATGACGTGCCCGGCCCGCCGGATCACCTTTGTCGCGGCCCTGTGTGGACGGGGTAGCGGAAGCGTGTTATACTCTCCTTCGCACTGATCAGGCGATGGCCTCCGGCGACCCGATGTGGCGCCGGGTAGCAGGTAAGGTGTGCCGCCGCCTGCAGTGTCTTGTGCATGCTTGGGTCCGGCCCTCGGTCGGGCGGGTGTGCAGGAGAGTGATATGTGGAGTGTCTTCCTGTGCCTGCCCGGATCGGGCGAGGGACCTGGGAGCATGAGTTGAAGTTGCACTGAGCCTCTGCCGGTACCGAGCTGTGCAAGGGCAGCCTGCGGGCGCTGTGCAAGGCAGTCGTGCGTTTTGCGCCCCAGGGCGTATGGCGCAATACCGAGAGACAACGGTCGTCGTGGTGATCGCGCCTTGCGGCCGGTGCATCGTGAACGCGCGAGCGGCAAGCTCGACTAGTTGGAAAGAGAGTTGTGGCGACCAGGGCAATCGTTGGCGAGAAGGTCGGGATGACCCAGATCTTCGACGACCGGAACAGGGCCATCCCCGTGACGGTGCTGAAGGTCGCGCCCCTGCGCGTTGTTCAGATCAAAGATCCCCGCAAGGAGGGCTACTCCGCGTTGCAGGTTACGTGGGGCGTGCGCAGAGAGTCGAAATTGACCGCCCCCGAACGGGGCCATTTCCGGGCCGCCGGAGTCGACCCGGGGGTGAAGCTGGTCGAGCTCCGCCTCGACGACATCGGCGGTTACGAGCAGGGGCAGGAGATCGATGTTTCGATCTTCGAGCCGGGCATGCGTGTCGATGCCACGGCACTCTCGAAGGGCAAGGGCTTCGCCGGCGGCATGAAGCGTCACAATTTCAAGGGCCAGAAGGCCTCGCACGGCAACCACAAGAAGCATCGGGCCCCAGGGTCGATAGGCGCGTGTGCCACACCTGCCAGGGTTTTCAAGGGCACGAAGATGGCCGGGCACCTCGGCAACCAGAAGGTGACCATCCTGAACCTGGAGGTGGTCGAGTCTGATCCGCTGCGCCAGATCCTGCTCGTGAAGGGGGCAGTTCCGGGGCCGAGGGGAGCGGTCGTCATTGTCAGGGATTCGATCAGGGCCCCTGCCGGCGCTGTTGCCGGCGCAGGCTCGGGAGCGCATCCGGAGGACGGCCCCTTGGCCGAGGCCGCGGGCGAGTAGGCAGGTCGGCCGGCAATGGGAAGCACCACGATTTACCGGAAAGACCCCGAGCTTGTCACGCGGGTGGTCAAGAGGCGGAACATCCGGGCGGAGGAGATCGGAGACTTCGAGCTGGATCCTTCTTTCTTCGGGCTGGTCCCGAACGTTGGCCTGATGCACCAGGTGGTCGTGGCACAGCTTGCGGCGGCACGCGCTGGCACGCATTCGACGCTCCGTAGAAGGGAAGTGCGAGGGGGCGGCGCGAAGCCTTACAGGCAGAAGGGAACGGGGCGGGCAAGGCAGGGCTCCAACCGCGCCGCCCAGTGGACCGGCGGCGGCATCGCTCACGGGCCGAAGCCTCGCGACCACAGCCACCGTACGCCCAGAAAGATGATCAGGCAGGCATTGCGCTGCGCACTGTCGGACCGTGCTGCTGGCGAGCGAGTGGCAATCGTGGACGCGTGGAACTTCGGGGAGCCGAGCACGAAGGCGGCAGTGGATGCGCTCATCACCCTGGGTCTCGAGGGCAGGGTGCTGGTCGTGCTGGCCGACGGGGATGGCGACAGGGTGGCCGAGCTCTCACTGCGCAACCTGCCTCAAGTGCAAACGATTCCCCTCTCCGAGCTGAATACCTATGACGTGCTGCGTAACGACTGGGTGGTGTTCACCGACGAGACCATGGCTTCACTGACGGGGGGCGAGATTCCCGAGGCCGTAGCACCCGTGGCGATAGAAGCCGGTGAGGTCAAGGCCGAGGACGGCGAGGGAATGGAGAATCCGGCGGTGGCAGGGGGATCGAGCGAGGAGGGCCAGGCGTGAACGAACCTTCCCACGTCCTCCTGAGGCCCGTCATCTCGGAGAAGGCCTATGGTCTTTCGGAGACAGGCACCTACATCTTCGAGGTTGCCCCGGGTGCAACGAAGCCGAGCATACGACGGGCTGTCGAATCCACCTTCAGTGTGAAAGTGGAGAGCGTTAACACGCTGAACCGGAAAGGCAAGAAGCAGCGCAACCGCAGGGTGAATACCTACGGCCGGCGCCCCGCGACGAAGAGAGCCATGGTCACGCTGGCAGGCGGCGACCGGATCGACCTTTACACGAAGCCATGACGCAACAGGGTACGACGCGACGAGACAGCCGGGCTACACGCTCACGAGAGGCGGCGGTGAAGCTGGCGACAGCAGCGCCAGGCGCTCCCGCGACGCTAGAAGGACATAGGGGCAATGGGAATACGTAAGAGAAACCCTACGAGTCCCGGGCGGAGGTTCCAGAGCGCCTCGGATTACTCCGAGATAACGCGATCGAAGCCCGAACGCTCCCTTGTCGCAAAGAGCCATTCCACCGGCGGCCGGAACGCGTACGGCCGGAAGACCGCCAGGCACCGCGGCGGAGGTAACAAGAGACGGTACCGGATAATCGATTTCCACCGCAGCAAGGACGGCGTCCCGGCAAAGGTGGCCTCGATAGAGTACGACCCGAACCGCAGTGCAAGGATCGCCCTCCTTCATTATCACGACGGAGAGAAGCGTTATATTCTGGCTCCCGAGGGGTTGAAGGTCGGCGATGTCCTCATGAGCGGGCAGCACGCGGATATCCGCCCCGGCAATGCACTGCCCCTGCGCTACATTCCCGTCGGTACGGTCGTTCACAATGTGGAGTTGCGACCGGGAGGCGGGGGCAGGCTCGCCCGAGGCGCCGGGATAGGGGTCCAGCTGATCGCCAAGGAGGGCGCACAGGCTACGCTGAGGCTTCCGTCTACCGAGGTTCGGCGCGTGTCGATCGATTGCAGGGCGACTGTCGGCGAGGTGGGTAACTCGGAATGGTCGCTGATTTCCATAGGCAAGGCCGGCAGGAACCGCTGGCGAGGGGTGAGGCCCCAGACCCGCGGCGTGGCGATGAACCCTGTCGACCATCCCCTTGGTGGCGGTGAGGGCAAGTCGTCTGGCGGGAGGCATCCGGTCTCCCCGTGGGGCAAGCCGGAGGGGCGGACCAGGCCAAGGCACAAGGATTCGGACAGGATGATCGTCCGGCGGCGCAGGCCGAAGAAGTCGTCGAGGCGATAATGGGTACGGACCGGAGCGGCAGCGTCATCCGCGGAGCGCAGCGGCGCGAAAAGACTAATCGTAACAGGATGTAGGTATGGCACGCAGTATAAAGAAGGGCCCCTTCGTGGACGGCCACCTGCTCGACAAGATCGACGCTTTGAATGCCGCGAACTCCAAGAAGGTCGTGCGGACCTGGTCGCGCCGTTCGACAATCATCCCGGACATGGTTGGCCACACGATCGCCGTTCACGACGGCAGGAAGCACGTGCCCGTCTACATAACCGAGTCTATGGTCGGCCACAAGCTCGGAGAGTTCGCCCCCACCAGGGTTTTTCGGTTCCACGCTGGCCAGGAACGCCAGGGGAGGCGGTAGAGCGGATGGCCGTCTGGCTCGACGATGGCACACTTGGCGTGAAGGCCGTGCTCAGGCATCACCCTCAGTCCGCCTTCAAGGTGAGACCGGTGCTGAATCTCATCCGCGGCAAGCACGTCGAGGACGCCCGCACCATGCTCGCGTACACCAGGCGCTCCGCGGCGCCGGTCATCACGAAGGTGCTCATGTCGGCGGTGGCCAACGCTGAGAACAACGACTTCATGGAGCGGGGCGAGCTGTACGTGCACTCCTGCTACGTGGACGAGGCGGGCACGATCAAGCGGTGGCGCCCGAGGGCAAGGGGACGTGCGGGGAGGATCAGGAAGCGTACCTGCCACATCACTGTTGTGGTGGCCAGGATGCCGGAGGACGCGCTGGAGACTTATAGGCGGAAGAGCGGCGCTGTCGCGGCGGCGATGCGTGAGAGGCGTGTGAGTGCTTCGAGGAGGAGGGAAGAGCGGCCCGACGAGCTTGCCGCCGGCACAGCGGAGGAAGAGCTTGCGGAGTTCGAGGCAGCCGGGGAGGTTGCTGGCGACGAGACGGGGGAGGCGGCTGAGAAAGCGACTGAGGAGGTCCAGGCAGCCGGGGCAGCAGGATCCGGAGAAGAGGAGGATGGGGAGGCCGAAGAGGAGGCCGGCGAAGCACCGGCGGGGGAAACGGCCGACGAAGCGGCAGCGGATGAACTCGAGCCAGCCGCGGATGGCAAGAAGGGAGAAGGTTCGACGACTGATCCTTCCGAGACGGATACAGAAAAGGGCTGAACCGTATGGGACAGAAAGTCAATCCATACGGGTTCCGCTTGGGCGTGACGACAGACTGGAAGTCGCGCTGGTTCAACGATCGCAACTACGGTGACCTGCTGGTCGAAGATTGGCGGATCCGAAGTTACCTGAGGAGAGAGCTGGAGACCGCGGCGGTATCGAGGATCGAGATCGAGCGGACGCGGGAGCGCCTGCGGGTTGACATCCACACCGCACGGCCCGGTATCGTGATCGGGCGTAAGGGAGCGGAGGCTGACAGGCTGAAGGCTGCTCTCGAAAGGATGACCGGCCTTGGCAGGAACTATATACAGCTCAATGTCGAAGAGGTCAAGCTTCCGGAACTCGACGCCGCCCTGGTTGCCCAGGCCATTGCCGACCAGCTTGTCAAGCGGGTCTCTTTCCGCCGGGCTATGAAGCGTGCAATCCAGTCCGTCCAGAAGGCGGGTGCGCTGGGCGTGAGAGTGCAGTGCTCCGGTCGCCTCGCCGGTGCCGAAATGGCCCGCACGGAGTCGTACAGGGAGGGACGGGTTCCCCTGCACACCCTGAGGGCGGACATCGATTACGGGTTCAGGGAGGCGAAGACCACCTTCGGCCGTATCGGGGTGAAGGTGTGGATCTACAAGGGGGACATCGTCCCGTATCGTCTTTCTGCGAGCGACGGGCATGTAGCGAGGTCCGCTCAGGCGCCCGCCCGCCAGGAGGCGCCTTCCCGACCGAGGCACCTCATTGTTGCGGGAGGCGGCCGCAGGAGAGCAGAAGAGGCTGGCCAACCGGTCGCGAACTCCGGTGACGAGGCCGGTACGGGCGAGGTTGACGAGGCCGGTCGCGGAAACGTAACCGGTATCCGGGCCGGCGGCGAGAGCGCGGAGTCGGATTCAGCCGTAGCGACGCCGGAGGCCGGGCCAGGCGATGGAGGCCTGGTGGGGCTGGCTGGTTCACCTGGACCTGGCTCGGTTGGTGAGGTGGAACCGCAGGCGATAGGGGGCGATGGCGCACTTGGTGCGTTACCCGAGGGTGCCGGCGGCAGCTCAGGGGCGGAGTCGGAGGGCGAAGACAGCGGAGCGGGCGGAAGCGAGGACGTATCCGGGGAGGCCGTTGACCATCCCGTAATGCCTGAGAGTTTCGACGACGAGATGGACGAGGAGGAGGACCTCGAGAAGAAGGCCAAGGTCGGCCACAAAGAGGCGACTCCGCACTTCAGGAAGGGTGCTGAGTAGCTATGTTGATGCCGCGCAAGGTCAAGCATCGTAAGCAGCAACGGGGCAGGATGAGCGGTCCTGCAAAAGGGGGGACCGAGGTGTCCTTCGGAGACTTCGGGATCCAGGCGCTCGAGCCCGCCTGGCTGACCGCGCGCCAGATCGAGGCAGCCAGAATCGCGATGACGAGGCACGTCAGGCGCGGTGGGAAGATCTGGATCAGGATTTTTCCGGACAAGCCGGTGACGCAGAAGCCTGCCGAGACCAGGATGGGCTCGGGCAAGGGCAACCCCGAACACTGGGTGGCCAGGGTCAAGCCGGGCCGCGTGTTGTTCGAGTTGTCAGGGGTCGATGCTCGTCTTGCCCGCTCGGCTATGGAGCGCGCTATCCAGAAACTGCCGATTAAGGCGCGTTTCGTGATCCGCCCGGGAGCATTTGGCACGCCGGAGGTGGAGGTCTGATGGGTTCCGAGGCAGTAGAGCTACGGGAGTACGACTGGGAGGAGCTCTGGTCGCAGCTCGGAGAGGGCAGGCGGGAGGTTCTGAATCTCAGGTTCCAGCTTGCCACCGGCCAGCTGACCGATTACTCGAAGTTAAGGGCGGCGAAGCGGCGGGTGGCGCGCCTTCTTACCGTGATCCGCGAGATCGAGATCGCATCCGAATGGGAAGAGGCGATGGAGGGCGGAGAGCCTGCGGCGCTGCCCACGGCCCGGCATACGAGGCAAGAGGGGGAAAGGCTGGCAGCGGAGGCCGCAGTCCGCTACGGACCCCCGGCAGGTGCGCCGTCACCGGGTGCCGGCGCTGCGGAAGGTCAAGCTGCCGAAGGCGTGGGCGAAGGCTCCGGCGAGGTAGGGGCCGCGATCGAGGCCGAGACTTCGGCGGAGGATGCAGGCGAAGCCGGGGAGGCCGGAGATGTAGAAGATGCCGGAGAAGTATCGGAGGAAGGCGAGGCGCAGGAAGATGGGCAGGGTGACGGAGGTGAAGACCGATGACGGGCGACGCTGACACCGGGGAGGCAGCGGTGGCACCGCGGGCGCGACGCAAGGTGCGGGAGGGGATCGTCATTTCGGACAAGATGACCCAGACCGTCGTGGTGGAGGTGAACGAGCGCGTTACGCACAGGAAATACGGCAAGATCGTCCAGAGGCGCAAGAAGCTGTTCGCGCACGACGAGAGCTCCGAGGCGGGTCTAGGCGATCGGGTAAGGGTCATGGAGACGAGGCCGCTGTCCAAGCTGAAGCGCTGGCGCGTGGTAGAGATAGTCGAGAAGGCGCGATGATCCAGCAGGAGACGCGGGTCAAGGTTGCCGACAACTCCGGTGCCAAGGAGGTTCTCTGCATCAGGGTTCTGGGCGGCTCGGGAAGGCGGTACGCGGCTATCGGAGATCTTTTTGTGGCTACGGTAAAAGAGGCTATTCCCGGCGCCGGCGTCAAGTCGGGCGAGGTTGTCAAGTGCGTGGTGGTTAGGACGGCGAAAGGGCGCCGCCGGCCCGACGGGAGCTACATCCGTTTCGATGACAATGCCGCGGTGCTGGTCAACGATCAGATGCAGCCTCGCGGTACCCGTATTTTCGGGCCTGTGGGCAGGGAGCTGAGGGACAAGAAGTTCGCGAGGATAATTTCCCTCGCCCCGGAGGTCATATGATCAGGGTCAAGCGCGGCGACAAAGTCCAGGTACGCTCGGGCAAGTACCGGGGCAAGCAGGGCGAGGTGATGAAGGTCCTGCCGCCTCGGTCAAAGCGGCTGCGAGAGATCGGCGAGGCCCGTTCTATGCGGAAGCAGGTTATGCGTTCCGAATGGAGGGTGATCGTCGACGGCGTCAACGTGGCTAAGCGCAACACAAAACCCCGCGGTCAGACGATGCAGGGTGGCATCATCGACAAGGACATGCCGATACCGATGTCCGCCGTTTCGATAGTCTGCCCGGCCTGCGGGCCGGTCCGGCCGGCGGTTCTGTTTGACGAGCAGGGTCGCAAGCTCAGAGTATGCAACAAGTGCACTACCGATCTCGGATGACGAGGCTATGACTGGCAAACAAGTGGATACGCCTGCGCCGCAGCCGAGGCTTCTCGACCTCTACCTCCAGGAGCTGCGCCCCAAGCTTCTTGCTGACCTGGGGCTCCGCAACGTTATGGAGGTTCCCAGGCTGGAGAAGATCGTCGTGAACATGGGGGTGGGGAAGGCTTCGCAGCAGCCCTCATTGATCGAGGGCGCGGTCAGGGACCTGGAGACGATAACCGGGCAGAAGCCGATCGTGACGAAGGCAAGGAAGTCGATCGCTGGCTTCAAGCTGCGAGCGGGCATGCAGATCGGGGCCAAGGTGACAGTGAGGGGCAGGAGGGGATGGGAGCTTCTCGACCGGATCGTCGCGATGGCCATACCAAGAGTCCGCGACTTCAGGGGCCTTTCGCCGAAAGCCTTCGACGGCCATGGCAACTACACCTTCGGCTTCACCGAGCAGCTCGTATTCCCTGAGATCGATTACGACAAGGTGGACCAGCCGAGAGGGATGAACATTACGATCTGCACGACGGCGAAGAATGACAGGGAAGGCAGAGCGTTCCTTGAGGCGCTTGGTTTCCCGTTCAAACGGGATGGAGTTTGACGCGATGGCCAAGAAGGCTCTTATCGAGAAGCAGCGAAGGATCCCGAAGTTCAAGGTCCGTGCCTACACGCGCTGCAAGTGCTGTGGCCGGCCCAGGGCGGTTTTCAGGAAGCTTGGTATATGCAGGATCTGCCTGCGCGAGATGGTTCACGCCGGGGAGATGCCCGGTATGACAAAGGCAAGCTGGTGAGGTGTAGCCCATGTCGATGACCGATCCGATTGCAGACATGCTCACCCGTATCCGCAATGCCAACCTCGCCATGCATGACACGGTGGCCATGCCGGGCTCGAAGCTGAAGTCCGCGCTTGCGGGCGTTCTTCTGGAGCAGGGCTATATTGCGGGATTCAAGGTGAAGCAGGGCGAGGCCAACCGGTCTCCAGCGCTGCTCATCGACCTCAAGTACTCGGTGCAGCGCGAGCGGACCATTACGGGTCTCACTCGCGTGTCCAAGCCGGGAAGGCGGATATACGCCAAGGCCGGGAAGGTGCCAAGAGTCCTCGGAGGTCTCGGGATTGCCGTGCTCTCGACCAGTAGCGGACTCATGACCGATTCCGAAGCGAGACGTAAGGGCGTGGGGGGGGAGGTTCTCTGTTATGTCTGGTGACGGCTGGGCAGCGGCTGGAGGTGGCCATGTCCAGGGTCGGTAAGATGCCCGTGCCTCTTCCTCAAGGGGTCAGCGTCACGGTTGATGGAGCCTCGGTCGAAGTGAAAGGTCCTCGAGGCGTGCTCGCGCGGGAGATACCGGCAGACGTGACGGTGCGCCAGGAGGATTCTGCGCTTCTCGTCGAGCGGAAAGACGACGAGCGGCGCTCGCGGGCGTTGCACGGGCTTACTCGAACGCTCGTGGCGAACATGGTGGTCGGCGTGACGGACGGCTACAGGAAGGAGCTCGAGATCCAGGGCGTGGGGTATCGTGCCGCCGCCAAGAGTCCCACCGTCCTCGAGATGGCTCTGGGCTTCTCGCACCCGGTCACTGTCGAGGCGCCGGAGGGAATCTCCTTCGAGGTGCCGCTTCCGACGCGCATCGTCGTGTGTGGTAATGACAAGGAGAAGGTCGGTCAGGTTGCAGCGGACATCCGTAAGATACGCAAGCCCGAGCCGTACAAGGGGAAGGGCATTCGGTATCTGGGTGAGTACGTGCAGCGCAAGGCCGGAAAGGCGGCGAAGTAGATGGGCAGGTCAGGGTTGTGGGTCTCCGGCGAGCGGGCGCGGCTCCGGCAGAGGCGCCACGACGCGGTCAGGGCGAGGATCGCAGGAACGCCGGAGGTGCCGAGGCTGGCCGTGTTCCGGTCGTCGAGGCACATATCGGCGCAGGTCATAGACGACTCGGCTGGGCGTACGGTGGCGGCTGCATCCACTCTCGAGGCGTCGCTTCGCTCGCATTACGGCGGCAACATCGAGGCGGCAAGGGAGGTCGGGCAGCTGATCGGGTCGAGGGCGAAAGACGCCGGGGTTTCCCGGGTCGTCTTCGACCGCGGCGGTTACAAGTATCATGGCAGGGTTGCAGCCTTGGCAGATGCGGCACGCGAATTGGGACTTCAGTTCTGATGCATGAGTTGAGACGCACAAGCGGGAAGTCGATGGATGGGAAGCCCGATGATAACTGACGGAAAATACGAAGAGCACACGATCCTTGTCAACCGGGTTGCAAAGGTTGTGAAGGGCGGCAGGCGCTTCTCTTTCAACGCGCTCACGGTCGTGGGCGACCGGGATGGCCATGTGGGTCTCGGTTTCGGCAAGGCCAAAGAGGCCGGGATGGCCGTATCGAAAGGGGCCGACGAAGCCAGGAAGCACATGTTCGAGGTGCCGATTGCCGGAGCCACGATAACCCACCCCGTCATCGGTATTGCCGGAGCGGGACGTATCCTTCTCAAGCCGGCGTCACCCGGTACCGGGGTCATTGCAGGTGGGGCGGCGAGAGCCATCCTCGAGCTGGCCGGAGTACGCGATGTGCTGGCCAAGTCGCTCGGTTCGTCGAACGGGCTCAACGTCGCCTATGCCACCGTCAAGGCCCTTCAGTCGCTCAGGCGACCCGACGAGATAGCCCGCCTGAGAGGTAAGCCCGCCGACTCGATTGTTCCCCGAGGCGTTCTCAGGGCCTACCGGGAAACCGAGAGGGCCCGCAGTCTGTACCGGGAGGTGGACGCATGAACCCACGCAAGTTCGGCGACGTGACAGCCGTAACGGGTTTCGACTCGCTTGCGGCAGGGTCTATTGTCAAAGTAGTCCAGCGACGCTCGGCCATTGCGGTGAAACCGAAGCACCGGGGGACGCTGAGGGCGCTCGGACTGAGGAGGATCGGCATGGCGCGGAACCACAAGGTCTCGCCGGACCTCATGGGCATGCTGCGCAGGGTTTCGCATCTGGTCGAGGTGAGGGAGGTCAATTGATGAAGCTGCACGAACTGCACCCGCCTGCCGGCGCACGCCGCCCACGGCGGCGTGTGGCCCGCGGCACTGCAGGCAAGGGCGGCAAGACGGCAGGCAGGGGGACGAAAGGTCAGGGAGCGCGTAACAACATTCGCCCCGGCTTCGAGGGCGGGCAGCTTCCTCTCACCCAGAGGCTCCCCAAACTGCGCGGTTTCAACAACCCCTTTCGTGTGGCATACCGGCCGGTCGACATTGCGGATCTTGCACGACTGCAGCCTTCGCAGATTACGCCCGAGGTTCTTGTGCAGGCGGGTCTCGCCCGCGAGGGGACGTTCGTCAAAGTCCTCGGCAAAGGCCCGGTCGATCGTGCCCTAAACGTGAAGGCCCATGGCTTCTCGGCCGGTGCGAAGGCTGCCATCGAAGCGGGCGGCGGGACGGTGGACGTGATCCCGCTTCCCTATAAGGGCGGTAGGCCGCCAGCTAAGGGCAATGCCCACGCGAATAGGTGATTGACAGGTGCTTTCGAGCCTGAAGAATATCTTCAAGATTGCCGACCTTCGCAACAAGGTCTTATTCACGCTGGTCATCATCGCGCTCTACCAGCTCGGTGCCAACATCATTGTTCCCGGAGTCAGCTTTGCCAAGGTCCAGCAACTCGAGGCGACGGCCAACAGGGCCGGTATCATCGGCTTCCTCAACCTGTTCTCGGGCGGCGGGCTCACGCGTATGGCGGTGTTCGGCCTCGGCATTATGCCCTACATCACCAGCTCGATCATCATCCAGTTGCTCTCCTCGGTCATCCCGAAGTTCGAGCAGTGGCGGGACGAGGGAGCCGTCGGCAACAAGAAGCTGACCCAGGCGACTAGATACCTGACCGTAGCACTAGCGCTCATGCAATCGACAGGGATCGTCTATCTTTTCCACAACGGGGGCGGTGGGCTTTTCGGCAATGCCAAGATTGACCTGATCCCCGACTTCACATTCCTCAGGGTGGCCTTCATCATCCTCGTGCTGACCGCCGGCACGGCCATGGTCATGTGGCTCGGCGAACTCATTACCCAGCGAGGCATCGGTAACGGCATGTCGCTCATCATCTTCTCGAGCGTCGTTGCGGGGATAGTCCCCGGCGGCGGCGCTGTGCTGGCTGAGGGCGGCAACCTCAAGTTCGGCGTCATCGTCGGCGTGACGGTGGTGCTGCTCGTCGCCATCGTGATCATGGAGCAGGGTCAGCGCCGCATACCGGTAACGTTTGCCAGCCGGGTGGTAGGACGCAAGATGTACGGTGGTTCGTCTTCCTACATCCCGTTGAAGGTCAACCAGTCGGGGGTTATCCCGGTTATTTTCGCCAGCTCGCTGCTCTATATCCCCGTGTTGCTGTCGAACGTGCTGCCGTGGGCTGCTTTCCGGACATTCGTCAATAGCCGCCTGACGCCGACGAGCATCCTCTACATAGCCATTTACGGCGGGCTGGTTTTCCTCTTCGCCTACTTCTACGTATATGTTGCGTTTGATCCGCACCAGCAGTCCGATATCATCCGGAAGCAGGGAGGCTTCATACCGGGCATCAGGCCGGGTCCTTCGACGGAGAGGTACTTAGCGAGGATACTCAACAGGATCACCTTGCCGGGCGGGGGCTACCTTGCCTTGGTGGTAATAGTACCGGCGTTGCTCATGTGGCTCTGGCACATCACGGCGTATCCCTTTTACGGGATCACGCTGATGATCGCGGTCGGCGTCTCGTTGGAGACTATGCGGCAGATCGACAGCCAGCTGATGATGCGCAATTACGAGGGATTCCTGTCGTCCTGACGGGGTAGTAGGACGTGGTACCGACCAGGCTCTTGATCGTCGGTAAGCAGGGCTCCGGTAAGGGGACGCAGTGTGTCATGCTTTCCCGGTACTTCGCCGCCCCTCACATTTCCACGGGCGAGATGCTGAGGGTGGCGGTCAAGTCGCAGTCGCCCCTTGGTGCGAAGGTAAAGGAGATCATGGAGCGGGGGGATCTCATACCGGATGACGTCATCACGGAAGTCGTGGCCTCCAGGATCGGCGAGGACGATTGCATCGAGAGGGGATGGATCCTGGACGGTTTTCCCAGGACGCTTCCTCAGGCGATGGCACTGGACGAGATGCTGGGTCCCGCCGGGATCGAGCATGTCGTCGAGCTGGAGGTAAGCACCGAGCAGACAATCCGCCGTATGACGACGAGGCGGGTGTGCGCCTCGTGCGGTGCGATCTACTCGACCCACAAGCCTCCCCAGGTAAACTGGTCGTGCGACGTGTGCGGCGGGGAGGTGCGCCAGCGTGACGACGACAAGGAGGAGGCGATTCGCAAGCGCCTGGTTCTCTATGACACCGAGACGCTGCCCGTGCTGGGATGGTACGAGAAACAGGGGTTGCTGATCCGGGTGAACGGCATGGGGTCGCCGGACGCCGTTTTCCGCCGGACGCTGAAGGCTCTCGGGAGCGAGCCGGCCTGATCGTCCGTATGCGACAGCAACGCCGAGCCTTTGCGGCGATACCTGGGGCGGTGAGGTGAGAGTCGGCCGCGCTACGGTGATGGAATTGGGGACGGAACGTGGACGGAAGGTGATGATACGGCGCAGGGAAGAGATAGCGAAGATGCGCAAGGCAGGGCTTGTCGTGGCCGAGATGCTCGAGCGCATCTGCGCGAAGGCGAAACCGGGCGTGACGACGGCGAAGCTGGACCGTATAGCGAGGGATGTCATCGAGCAGAGGGGAGCGGTATCGAACTTTCTTGGGTACAGGGGGTACCCTGCCGTTATATGCGCATCGCCTAACGATGTAATAGTACACGGGATCCCTGGCAGGACGATGCTGGAAGAGGGCGACATCCTGTCGATCGACTGCGGCGCGATAGTCGAGGGCTACCATGGCGACGCGGCTCGCACGGTGGCCGTCGGTTCCGTGAGCAAGGACGCTCAGCGCCTTATGGATACGACGAGGCAGGCACTTGACGCAGGTATCGCAAGGATGCTTGCAGGCGTGAACCTCTACGAGGTGGGCCGGGCCGTCCAGAAGGTGGCCGAGAAGGCCGGGTTTTCCGTTGTGAGGGAGTACGTCGGTCATGCGATCGGGACCGAAATGCACGAAGATCCGCAGGTTCCCAACTACTGGCCGGGTCGCCCTGGCCCGAAGCTGGCACCGGGGATGGCCTTCGCTATCGAACCCATGGTGAACGCCGGTGGGGCCGAAACCGAGCTTCTGGACGACGGCTGGACGGTCGTGACGGCTGACGGAAGCCTGTCGGCTCATTTCGAGGACACGGTCGTCGTCACCGAAGGGGCACCGGAGATCCTGACGCGGGTCGCCTGAGCGAACCTCTAGAGCTCCGCTGAGACGCGGCGCCTGGAGCGCTCTAAAGAGGTATTAGGTGGGCGATTGCGGAGAATGCCGCCGGGCATGATATACTTTTGTCCCGGCGGAGCCAATGCGCGCTCTGGTGTCCCGGACGGTGCCGCTGACGTGGCCCAACGGGGCGCGTGCCTATGCCGGGAAGGCGTGCAGTCGCACGCCCGAGGTGGTTACGTGAGCAGCGTGGAGATGCAGGAGCCTGGGTGGCCTTTGCAGCGTGGCGCGGCCTGGCAATAGAGCGGGGCGCGGTGGCTGCGTCTCCGTGTGGGGAGGTAGGCACTGGTGGCATGCAAGGAAGAGAAGTTAGAAGGAGGCCGGTTACCTGCCCGAGGCCAAAGAGGATGCGATAGTTCTGGAAGGAACGGTGGTCGAGCCGCTCCCGAACGCGATGTTCAGGGTCGAGCTCGACAATGGTCATAAGGTGCTGGCGCACAGCTCAGGGAAGATGCGGATGCATCGTATCAGGATCCTGACCGGCGATAGGGTCCAGGTCGAGGTGACGCCGTACGACCTCACGAGAGGCCGTATCACCTACAGGTACAAGTAGCCGCTTGCAGGCCCGGATCAGAGGGACCGACACGGAGGTAGATGACAGTTGAAGGTGAGGCCGAGCGTCAAGCCGATATGCGACAAGTGCAAGGTGATCAGGCGCCATGGCAAGGTGCTGGTGATCTGCGACAATCCGCGACACAAGCAGCGGCAGGGTTGACGGCATGGCGCGTATAGCAGGAGTCGACATCCCGCGGGACAAGCGTCTGGAGGCGGCACTGACGTATATATACGGCGTCGGGGATACGACGGCGAGGACGATCTGCGCCGAGACCGGCGCGAACCCCGAGGCACGGGTGCGCGACCTTACCGATGACGAGGTCAATGCGCTCCGGAGCTGGATAGACGCGAATCTTCGGGTCGAGGGCGATCTGCGTAGGGAAGTGGCCCAGGATATCCGGCGCAAGGTCGAGATCGGTTGTTATCAGGGCGTGCGCCATCGCCGGGGATTGCCCGTCCGGGGGCAGCGTACCCATACCAACGGGCGTACCCGCAAAGGACCGAGGCGGGCGGTAGCGGGGAGCAAGAAGAAGATGGCGAGGAAACACTGATGCCACCGCAGAAGAGGGGCCAGGTCCGCAAGGTTCGCCGCAAGGAGCGGAAGAACATCACTTACGGCGTGGCCCATATCAAGAGTTCGTTCAACAACACCATCGTCACCATCGCCGATCACGAGGGCAACGTCATCTCGTGGGCTTCGGCCGGGAACGTCGGGTTCAAGGGGTCGAGGAAGTCGACACCGTTCGCGGCGCAGATGGCTGCTGAGGCGGCATGCCAGAGGGCGATGGAGCATGGCGTCAGGCGCGTCGACGTCTATGTGAGGGGACCGGGATCGGGCAGGGACACCGCCGTCCGCTCGATTGCTGCTTCAGGTATCGAGGTTGTCGGGATCAAGGACGTCACGCCTATGGCGCACAACGGCTGCCGGCCCAAGAAGAGGCGCAGGGTCTGATCTGATGGCACGATACACAGGACCGGTCTGCAGGCTCTGCAGGCGCGAGCGGACCAAGCTTTTCCTGAAGGGCGAGCGCTGCATCTCACTAAAGTGCCCGGTTTCGGAGGCGGTGACCGATCGGCACAGCCGTGCCTACCCGCCGGGCCAGCATGGAAGGGACCGGATGCGCACCGGGTCGGAGTACCAGATGCAGCTCAGGGAGAAGCAGAAGGCGAGGCGTATCTACGGAGTGCTCGAGAAGCAGTTCCGCAGCTATTACAGGGAGGCTAACCGGAGGCAGGGGATCACGGGCGAGTTGTTGCTGGCAATGCTCGAGAAGCGGCTCGACAACGTTGTTTTCAGGACTGGGTGGGCGGCGAGCCGGGCGCAGGCGAGACAGCTCGTGCGCCACGGCCATGTCCTTGTCAACGGAAGGCGGGTAACGATCCCGAGCTTCAGGGTTGCCACAGGGAACAAGGTCACGCCCTCGGGCCGCGCGAAGGAGATGATCCTCCTCCGGCGTAATCTGGACGTGATGGATCGCCAGGTCCCGCTCTGGCTGGAGCAGGGGGACGCCAGGTTGGAGTTCACGGTAGCTTCCGAGCCGGAGAGGGCCCAGATCGACGAGGACATTCAGGAGCAGCTCATAGTCGAGCTCTACTCGAAGTAGGAGCCCAAGGCCTCGCCACTGGAGGTGCCGGTCGGTAGGGCGGCGAGCGGGCGCGCCGGGGCAACGGGGACCCGTGGGCCTGCCGGTTGGCCGGTTGGCCGAGCTCCACGGCTCGAGTTTCGCAGCAAAGTAGTACAGCAAGATCGCACACCAAACAGGAGAACACAGGAGACGCTTGTATGCTCATTATCCAGCGGCCATCCGTTGAGCCATTGGGCGAAGAGGAGGATGGACACCAGAGGTTCGCGTTCGGTCCCCTCGAGCCGGGGTTCGGGCACACTGTAGGCAACTCGTTGAGGCGGGTGCTGCTCTCGTCCATACCGGGGGCGGCGGTGACGAGCGTCCGGTTCGACGACGTCGTTCACGAGTACACGACCGTCGACGGGGTCAAGGAAGACGTCATCGACATTCTCCTCAACGTGAAGGACATCGTCGTACGGTCGCATTCGGAGGAACCCCAGGTCCTCCGCCTCGACGTAAGGGGCCCGGCCGAAGTGACTGCCAAGGACCTGCAGTTGACGGCTGAGGTGGAGGTTCTCAACCCGGACCTGCATATCGCCACGGTCAACTCGAAGGGACGCCTTGGCATGGACCTGACCGTGGAGCAGGGCAAGGGATACTCGACGCCGGAGCAGAACAAGACGGGGGGACCGGTGGGCGTGATACCGGTCGATTCGATCTACTCGCCGGTGCAACGGGTCGCGTTCTCGGTCGAACCTGTACGCGTGGAGCAGTCCACCGACTACGACCAGCTCATTCTGGATATCACCACCGACGGCTCGATGACCCCCCGGGCCGCGCTGGCCTCCGCTGCCGAGACGCTCCGGTCGCTGCTCAGCGTTCTGGTGGGTCTCGAGGAGGAGCCGGTAGGTCTCGAGATGGGAGAGGCGCAGCCTGCCCCGGGTGGAGACGCGGTCGACCTCACGCTGGCAATCGAGGACCTCGGGCTGTCCGAGCGGCCCCGTAACTGTCTGAAGCGGGTGCAGATCAACACCATCGGCGAGCTCATCGAGCGTACCGAGGAAGAGCTCATGGCGATTACGAACTTCGGCCAGAAATCCCTGGACGAGGTTCTGGAGAAGCTGGACGAGCGGGGACTGTCGCTTCGCCGCCGGTAGGCGAGAGGCTTCCGGGCGGCGCACTGCGAGCTGGCGGCGACCGGCGGGCGGCGCAGGAGGTGGCTTGCATGACGGGCCGCAGTATGCCGCAGGCGGCGGGAGGTAGGCGGCCGGGGGGCATGGATGACGGGTGGCAGGATATGCGGATACTGAAGGAGCCGAGTTGAGAGGAAGACCGAGAAAAGGACCCAGATTGGGCGGCGGCGCGGCCCACGAGCGTTCGATGCTCGCCAACCTGGTAGCTTCGCTGATCGCAGCCGAGGCGCTCGTGACCACGGAGACGAAGGCGAAGGCGTTGCGCCCGTTCATGGAGAAGTGCATCACGGCGGCGAAGAGGGGGAGCCTTCACGACCAGCGGCGGGTGGTTTCCCTGGTGCGGGACAAGGACATGGTCCACAAGCTTTTCGAAGAAATAGCGCCGCGATATTCCGACAGGCACGGCGGGTACACCAGGATCATCAAGATGGGCCCGCGCCACGGCGACAACGCACCCATGGCGAGGATCGAGCTCGTCTGATTGCCGCTCCCCCGAGAGATGAACTCGGGCGATCGCTCCTCCGGCGGCGAGCAGGCTGATGGCCCTCCCAGGCTCCCGGTTCTTGCCGGGAGAGAGCCGGATGGACGGATTCCGCCCGAAGGCGAGTGCGAGGGCGAGCTAGGGACCGGTCAGCCGGGCAGAGCCAATGGCGAGTGCGAGGGCGAGGTCGGCAGCGGCGGCGAAGCGGGCGGGGCACGGGAACGGATTGCCGACGCTACCAGGATTCGCCTGGTTATGGCCTACGACGGAGGGGGCTTCAAGGGTTTCGCTCCTCAACCGGGGTTGAGGACGGTTGCAGGAGAGCTCGCCCGGGCGTTCGACGATATGAACATCACCCACTCGGCGTTCGTCTGTGCAGGCCGGACTGATGCGGGAGTTCATGCGAGGGGCCAGGTAGTGCATGTTGACGTGGCGGGACCTGTGGATCCCGGGCGCCTTACACGTTCGCTCAACCGTATGCTCGGATCGGAGCTCGTAGTCAGCGAGGTAGCGGAAGTGGGGCCGGATTTCGACGCCCGGCACTCTGCGAAGGCTCGCCACTACCGGTACCTGATCCAGAACGGGCCGGTAGCCGACCCGCTGCTTGCCCGTTCAGTCTGGAATGTGCCCGCGCCTCTGGACTTGGCCGCGATGAGGAGCGCTGCCGACGCGTTTGTGGGAGTACACGATTTCGCTGCCTTCTGCAAGAGGCGCAAAGGGAGCCGGGGGGGAGTGGCGGTAGCCGAATCCGGTGGCTCGGCCGACGACCCGGATGGCCCGGCTGGCTCGGATGGCAGGGAGCTGATCGCGGGTCGGGACGCCGGGGAGGGGATCGTCGGCCCCGACGGCAGGGAGCCGATCGTGAGGGAGGTGCTGTTCGTGGCGTTACACGAAGAGAGCCTCGAGGGAATCGGAGTTGCGGGCGGCCTTGTGGTTTTCGAGATCTCCGCTCGCAGCTTCTGTCACCAGATGGTCCGCTCAATTGTAGGGTCCCTCGTGTGGGTGGCGTTGGGCAGGTGTACTCCGGCTGATGTATACTCTCTACTTCGGTCGGGTGATCGTTCGCGGGCAATCGCGGTGGCTCCCCCTCAGGGGCTCTGCTTGATGCGCGTCGATTATTGAGATCATCGACGTGACCGGGATCGAGGCGGGTGACGTTGGCGGTACCGGGACACAAGTTGCCGACGAGTACGAAGGTGGCGGGTGTGTGGCCGCAAGTGGGCGGTTCGTCCGGCGCTGCCAGCGACCCACGTTCGCGTGGGCAGTGAAGCTGAATCCGGCGATGGCGTCGGTGGAACCAGAGTGATGAGAGAACGATGAAGACTTATATGCCGAGACCGCAGGATGTCGAGCGCGGATGGTACGTGATCGACGCTGCCGGCGTTGCGCTGGGAAGGTTGGCAACGGAGGCCGCCGTGCTCCTGCGCGGGAAGCACAAGCCGATGTTCGCTCCCCACATGGACACCGGCGATCATGTCGTCGTAGTGAACGCCTCGGGAGTTGTGATGACCGCGGGCAAGGCTGCGAAGGCCGTTCACTACAGCCACTCGGGGTACCCGGGCGGGTTGAAATCGCGGAGCGTCGAGCGCATGCTTGCGGATGAGCCTGAGAAGGTCGTCTGGAACGCGGTGCGGGGCATGCTTCCCAAAGGGACGCTCGGACGTCGCCAGTTGCTCAAGCTGCACGTGTACGCCGGACCCGAGCATCCTCACTCCGCTCAGCAGCCGCAACCTTACGGGCTTCGTTACGCGTCGCCGGCTTCGAGAGGCGAGAATGCCGGTACGGCCGGCGGGGCCGGTACAGCCGGAGGCAAGGCGGCGGCCGGGGTTGCTGCCGGGCCAGGACAGGAGTCAGGAGGCCAGTAGAGGTGCCGGAAGCCGTAAGAACCCAGAGAGTGAAGCGTCCAATGCCCGTTGCCCAGGTGACGGGTAAGCGTAAGGAGGCGGTGGCGAGGGTGAGGTTCCGCCCGGGCGCTGGTTCTGTGGTCGTCAACGGGCGGCCGGTGGAGGTGTATTTCCCCGCGCTTTCGCATCGGAACCACGCCCTGGAGCCGCTCAGGGTGGCGGGCATGGAAGAGGAGATGAAGTACGACATCGATGCCACAATTGACGGAGGGGGGATCTCCGGGCAGGCTGGTGCGCTCCGGCTGGGCATATCCCGTGCCCTGGTGCAGCTCGAACCCGAGCTGAAGAGCGCGTTGAAGCAGGCAGGTCTGCTTACGCGGGATTCCAGGGTGAAGGAGAGCAAGAAGTACGGCTTCAAGAAGGCCCGCAAGGCTCCCCAGTACTCTAAGCGGTAGTCGGGACTGGGCGGGTAGTCGGGGCTGTGCGGAAGTTGGGGCCTGGGCGGTAGTCGGGGCTTGCAGGCTACCTTCGGGACTGACGGCATAAGGGGAGTCGCCAACCAGGAACTGACGCCCGAGTTGGCGCTGGCCGTGGGGCGGGCGGTCGCCCGAGTGGTGCTGTCCGAGCGTTTCGCGATCGGGAGGGACAGCCGCAGGTCCGGAGCGATGCTGCAGGCGGCCCTCTCGGCGGGCCTCGTGTCGGAAGGAGCAGACGTCCTGGACCTGGGGGTGCTCCCGACTCCCGGTGTTGCCTGGTACTGCGAGCGAAACGGCATACCTGGCGCAGTCATTTCGGCATCCCACAATCCTTTCCAGGACAACGGGATCAAGGTCTTCGGCGCGGGCGGGCTGAAGCTGGACAATGTCGTCGAGAGGTCGATAGAAGCCGAGCTCGAGCGCAGGCTCGATGCTGCCCGGGAAGGACCGAGGCCTGCCGCCGGCCACAGCGTGGGCCGGATTCTCGACGACCTGGCGGTGGAAGAGGGCTACCTGGACCATCTTCTCGGCAGCTTAGAGGGGCGCAGCTTGGGAGGGCTCCCTGTCGTGGTCGACGGCGCCAACGGCGCGGCATGGCGAGTGCTGCCTGACGTCCTGTCGCGCGCCGGCGCGGATGTGACTGCTACCGGCTGCGAGCCTGACGGGGTGAACATCAACGAGGGGTGCGGCTCGCTGCATCCGGACAACGCTGCCCGTGAGGTCGCCGCAAGGGGGGCAAGCCTGGGGCTCGCAGTCGACGGCGACGGCGACAGGCTGGTTGCGGTGTCGGAATCCGGGGCCGTTGTCGATGGCGACGGGCTGATAGCGCTTTTCGCTCGGGACCTGCAGGCCAGGGGCCGGCTCGCGGGAAAGACGGTGGCGGTAACTGTCATGTCCAATCTCGGCCTTCTCCGAGTGCTCGAGGAGATGGGTGTAGCAGTGCGCCAGACGGCGGTCGGCGACCGGTACGTGCTCGAGGAGATGGCCCGCCACGGCCTGTCGTTGGGGGGGGAACAGTCCGGTCACGTTATTTTCAGGGACCAGGCCACGACCGGAGACGGCATTCTGACCGGGTTGCTCCTTGCCGATCTCATGGTGCGGGAGGGTCGATCTCTTGACGATATGGTGCGCGGGCTTGTCGACAAGGTACCCCAGGTGCTCGTCAATGTTCCCGCCGGCGACCCCAAGGCGGTTGTGGATTCTCCCTCCGTTCGTGAGGCAGCAGCGGCGATCGAAGCGAAGCTCGGTGCAAGCGGGAGGGTGCTGCTCCGGGCGAGCGGTACTGAACCGCTCGTGCGGGTCATGGTCGAGTGCGATGACGAGGAGACCGCGACGGCGTCGGTGGACGAGCTGGTAGCCGCTGTCGTTGATGCCGCGGTTGTCGTTGGAGCCGCTTCGGCTGCCTCGCCTGTCTCCGCCCCAGGCTCTGAATCCCCATCCTGATCCGCTCCGGCTCCCCCGACACCTCCACTTCAGTGCCCGGTGCCGCTTTCCAGGGGTGGCCTCGATCCATCCAGGGCAGGTTCCGGTTACCGCTGAGGCACTCCAAGCGCGGGCAGGAGGCGGCGCCGCCAGGCGCGGCGTGTAGTCTTGGGAGCGTGCCTGTGCCTGGTCACGTTACGGAGAGACGCGGCTCATGTGCGGGATAGTCGCGATCACGTCCAAAGGCGGCGGCGGCGGCGGCCTTGCTCTGGCGCTGGTCGAGCGCCTGTCCCGGCTGGAGTACCGGGGCTACGACTCGGCCGGTATCGCTCTTGTCCTGGAGGGGGCCAATGCGAGCCAGTCGATCTACCGGGCCAGGGCAGCGGTCGCGTCACGATCGCTTGACGAGCTGAAGAAGCACCTTGATTCGGCTCCTGCCGGTCTCGCAGCAGCGACAACCGGTATCGGTCATACGCGCTGGGCGACGCATGGCCGGCCGAGCGAGCAGAACGCCCACCCGCACCTCGGATGTGCGACGGCGCCGCCCGGTCAAGCCGGTCAAGCCGGTCAAGCCGGTAAGGCTGGTGAAGCCGGGGCGCCGCGTGCCTACCCGGAGGTGGCGATCGTCCACAACGGGATCGTGGAAAACTGGCGCGAGCTGGCCGGGGAACTGGAGCGCAAGGGCCACGAGCTCTCCTCCGAGACCGACTCCGAGGTGGTGGCCCACCTCTTGGAGGAGGAGCTGGCCTTGACCTCGTCTTCTTCTGTCGCACCTGCCCCCCCTGCGCCCTCATCTCCTCCGGCTACCCTGTCGCCTCTTGCGGTAGCGCTCGGGCGGGTGGCACAAAGGCTTGCCGGATCGTACGCAATAGCGGCGGTGGCGGCGGGCTTTCCCACGATAGCGATTGCGAGGAGGCTTTCGCCGATCGTCATCGGCATCTCCGGAGACGCAGGCGGCGGTACAGGCACCGTGATGGCGGCCTCGGACATCCCGGCGCTGATCGGGATGGCTGACCGGTGCTTCGTGCTCGAAGACGACGAAGTGGCCGAGCTGAACGGGACCGCGGGCGGTTTCGTCGTGGCGGGTCTTGACGGCGAGCCCCGTGACCCTGTGGAGATCACCGTGCGTTGGGACATGGAGCAGGCCCGAAAAGGGGGCTACGCCGACTTCATGGGCAAGGAGCTTCATGAGCAGCCCCAGGCGATCTCGGACACCCTCCGGGGCAGGTTCAATACGCCGGAGGGCATGGCGCTCGACGAGATGAGGCTTTCAGAGGACGAGCTTCGCGAGGTGGACAAGATCTTCGTGGCCGCCTGCGGATCCAGTTACTACGCCTCGCTGGTGGGCAAGTCCGCGCTGGAGCATTGGGCCGGCCTGCCGGCCGAGATCGAGATCGCCTCAGAGTTCCGCTACCGGGACCCCATCCTTACGGGCCGCAGCCTGGTGCTCGGGGTGAGCCAATCGGGCGAGACGGTGGACACGCTGCAGGCCGTCCGGCTCGCAAGGCAGGGCCACGCGAAGGTGCTTGCCGTGTCGAACGTTGTCGACTCCTCGATCACACGAATGGCGGACGGCGTGCTCTACACGAGAGCGGGTCCGGAAATTGCGGTCGCCGCCACGAAGACCTTCTCCACGCAGGTAGTCGCCTTCTCCCTACTGGCGATGTACCTGGCGAGGCTCCGCGGCCTGCTGTACCCCGAGGAGGTAACACGGCTGGCCGGCGATCTGACAGGACTGCCGGCGCTAGTCCGGGCGGCACTGGACCGTGAAGACGAGGTGCGCAAGGTGGCCGAGGAACTGGCTGAGCGGCGCGACCTTTTCTATATCGGCCGGGGCGCAGGCTACCCAGTTGCCCTGGAGGGCGCTCTCAAGATGAAGGAGATAGCCTACTTGCGGGCGGAAGCCTATCCCGCGGGAGAGCTCAAGCACGGCGCTATTGCCCTGATTGAGCCGGGCACAGCCGTCGTGGCCGTCGCAACACGGGGCCGCCTGTGGGAGAAGATGATGTCGAACATCTCTGAGGTCAAGTCCCGGGGAGCGACCGTGGTTGCCGTGGTGGAGGAGGGCGACGCCGAAACCGCCTCCTATGTCGACCGCTCTCTTTATGTGCCGCCCTCCCGGCCGCTCCTTTCCGCTGCTGTCGACGTGGTACCGCTCCAGCTCCTCGCCTACCACGTGGCGCGAGCGAGAGGGTGTGACGTGGACCGTCCTCGCAACCTGGCAAAGACCGTCACCGTCGAATGAGCACCCGTCGCAGGTATCCACGGGACAGGCTGGTAGGCCCGCAACCTGGTGAATACCGTCACCGTCGAGGGGCCCGGCTCGCGGCTCTCGGTGCTCTGGCCCTGGCCTCCGTCGCCGAGGCAGGGCTGGTTGCGGGAGGGCCCGCTTCCCCAGCCGGAAGAGCCAGAATACCGGGGAAAATGTGCTATGCTGTCGCACATGATGGTCGGCGTGCGTGAGCTCCGGAACAGGACCAGCCAGGTTATCGATGCGGTACGGACCGGCAGGCGGGTCATCCTGACCGTACATGGCGAGCCGGTTGCGGATATCGTGCCTCACGGCCTGCGATCCCGCTGGTTGATGGGTGACCAGCTGCATCGGGACCTTGCCGGGCGAGCTGCAGACCCGGCGCTCCGTGAAGATCTTGAGCGCCTCGCCGGACATACGCTGGACGAGTCTTGATACAGCCGGCCGGTCTCCTCGACACGTCAATTTTCATTGCCGGCGAGGCCGGCCGGGGACTTGGCGAACTTCCCACCCGCGTGACGATTTCCGTCGTTACCATTGGCGAGCTCGAACTGGGAGTCGTAAGCGCTCCTGACGAAGCGTCCCGCGCTCGCTGGGGAGACACCCTGGCACTCGCCCGGACAGCGGATCCGGTGCCGATCACCGAGTCGATTATGGGAGCTTGGGCCCGACTCGTGGTCGATTGCCGTGCCGCCGGAGTCCAGCGAACCGTGAAGCTTACCGACGCCCTGATAGCGGCGACCGCGATCGACCTTGGCCTGCCGGTAGTGACCCAGGACGATGACTACGACCAGATGGCGCGAGCGCATGCGGCGCTGCATGTGCTCAGGGTGTAGGTGACATGTTGGGCGGCCCGGGAGCGGTGCCGCTCCCGGTGAACGGCTAACTCACCAGGTACTGTTCCAGAGAGCGGTGGACGACCTCGCTGGATGCCGACGACGGCAACTGCCTGCCCGGCATGGTACTATGGTCCGGTACCATTACGAAAGGGAGGATGCAATGGCTGTAACGGCAACCGAAGCACGAAAGAAGCTGTTCCCGCTGATCAAGCAGGTAAACGATGATCGCGTCCCTGTCGAAATCGTCTCCAACCACGGTCGCGCCTATCTTGTGCCGGCTGACGACTTCGAGTCGATGGAGGAAACCGACTACCTGATGCGTTCGCCCGTCAATGCGGACCGCCTCGCGCGTGCTGCCGACGATGTACGCCGCGGTCGAGGACTCGAGAAGAAAACGATGGATGAGCTCGAAACATTGGCCAGCGACGGCCCGGCCGGTTGAGGGCGATCGTCTTTCATCTCCGGGGCTGGGAGGATTTCACATACTGGGTCGGTGCTGATAAGAACCAGTTGCGGCGCCTGATCAGGTTGATCGAGGAGGCTCGGCGCACGCCGTTCGAGGGCGCCGGCAAGCCTGAGCCGTTGCGGCGCAACCTGTCCGGCTTCTGGTCCCGGCGGATCGATGATGAGCACCGGCTCGTCTACTGCGCAACGGACGACGAGCTGATCGTCGTTCAGGCGACATACCATTACGGATCCTGAGCGCGGAGAAATGCCCCACTCGAGCATACGCATAGTCGCAGAAGGGTGTAGGGCAACGATCATGGAAGAGCAACTACGGCTGAGAACCAGGGAGGCCGCATGCGCTGGTGACCGGCGGCGATACGATGATCGGTACCGTGCAGCCTGAGAGCCTGGCACCGTCGGCGGGCATGGCCCAGGCGCCCCGTATCTTCGGCATCGGCGTGGACGTCGTCGACGTGGAACGTTTCCGCGAGGTGCTGGAGCGCCGGCCCGGCCTGGCGGGTCGGCTCTTCACGGAGGACGAGGTTGCGTACGCCCGCCGGATGGCCGATCCGGCTCAGCGCTTGGCGGCCAGGTTCGCCGGCAAGGAGGCGGTGGCAAAAGCCCTTGGGACCGGTATCTGGCGCCTTGGGTTCAAGCGTGTCGAGATCGTGCGAGGGCGCAGAGGCCGGCCGGGGGTAGAACTGCATGCCGCGGCACTCGACATGGCCCGGCGGATCGGCGCCGGCGGCATCCTCATCTCCATGACCCACACACGCAAGCTTGCAGCGGCAACGGCCGTAGCGCTCTCCGGGCACCTGGCGGAACACGACAGTTAACATGCCTGCCTGCCGACGTACACGCCTCACCGGCCCAGCGTGCTTCAAGTCCAGTTAGGGACGCCTTTGCCGACGCTGTGACCAGATAGCAATAATTCCGGAAATATGGTAATCTGACCTTGTGAAAACAACGCTCGAGCTCCCTGACGAACTGATGCGTTCGGTCAAGCTACGTGCTGCCGGCGAAGGTAGGAAGCTGAAGGACGTTGTTGCAGATCTCATACGTTGCGGACTTGCACAGGAAGCGGGCCGTGCTGTCTCCGTTCGTGGACGTCCGAGCCTTCCCCTGATCGAATGTGCGCACAGCGCAAGCGCCGTTGACGAGATGACGCCGGAGCGGGTGGCTGAGGTTCTTAACGCCGGAGATGTCAATGCGCTGGAGCGGTGAGCGTTGACTCTGCCGGTCCTCTTGGATGTCAACGTGTGGCTGGCGCTCGTACTGTCGAAGCATGTGCATCACGACGCTGCCCGGCGGTGGTTCGAAGGGGTGGACAATCGGGATGCGATCCTCTTTTGCCGCGTGACGCAACAGGCATTCCTCAGACTGCTGACCAACGCGGCCGTTCTGGCACCCTATGGCAATTTGCCGCTTTCGGACAGCGAGGCCTGGAGTGTGTTCGACCGGCTTGCTGCGGATCCGCGCATAGCGTTGAGAGTGGATGAGCCGGTGGGAACCGCCGGACTCTGGAGAGAGTTGACCGAACGCGACACGTCGTCCACGAAGCTGTGGATGGACGCGTACCTCGCCGCTTTCGCGATAGCCGCTGATCACGGGCTGGTGACGACGGATGGCGCCTTTCAGCAGTTCTCGGCACTGGACCTGGTTGTTATCGCGTGAGCCCGGATCAACCGCAGACCACTCCTTACTCCCGTACGCCGGCTCGATGCCGGCAGCGTCCTAGTCTCCATGAAGCATGCTCGTAAGTTGCCTTGCGGTAGTGCCCGGACCCGAGCCCCACGGTCGATATCCAGGGGAGCTGCCGGGACAAGTTACGCCATACCTCCGGTTGCGGGGGGAAGCCGCTGGAGGGCGCCAATTGCTTGGTGGACACTACACTTGGGCTCATGCTGCCGGTGGTGAGCGTGGCGGAGATGAAGAGTCTCGATGCGGAGGCACTGCGCTCCGTCGGGGAGGATGTGCTCGTGGAGAAGGCCGGGACCGCTGTAGCGCAGGCCGCGCTGGCGATGCTTCATGGGGGCTACGGCCGCAGGGTCCTCGTGGTAGCGGGAAAAGGCAATAATGGAGCGGACGGGCGTGTGGCGGCCCGGCTGCTCGCGCGGCGGGGAGCGCTTGTCGAGGTGATCGATCCCGCCGGCGGCAAGCTCGTCCGGGCGGATCGCCGGAGTGGCGGTGTCCCGGGCGAAGGGGAGCGGGGCGCTGCCCTGCTGTGGCCTGTTGCCGATCTGGTGATAGATGCAGCCTTCGGGACCGGGTTCAAGGGTACTTACGATCCTCCGGGCGTCCCCCCTGGCGTGCCGGTGCTGGCTGTAGACATCCCCTCTGGGGTCCAGGGCGACTCGGGAGAGGCCGCTGGGTCGCCGCTCGCAGCTGAACGCACCGTCTCGATGGCGGCCTTGAAACCGGGACTCCTGCAGTGGGACGGGAGGCGGCTGTCGGGCACTGTCGAGGTGGTTGACATTGGCATAGACGCCAGGGGGGTTGCGACTACATGGCTTGTGGAAGACTCCGATGTCGTTGTGAGCCTGCGCGCCAAGGCCGTGGACGCCCACAAGTGGGAGACGGCAGTGGCCATCGTGGGAGGATCACCGGGCATGGCAGGCGCTGCGCTGCTGGCAGCACGGGGCGCTTCCAGGGCGGGCGCAGGCATGGTCAGGCTGCTTGTTCCGGAAGGGGCGATCGAGGCTTTACCGCCGGGCGAGGCGGTCGTTCGGGGCCTTCCGGCAGAAGGCCTCCACAGTAGCGTCGAGAAAGAAAGCCGGCGGTGCAAAGTGCTCGTGGCCGGGCCCGGGCTCGGGCGCTCTTCGGCGGCGGTAGACGGCGTGCGCGGAATCGTGGCGTCCATGCGCATGCCTCTTGTCATCGACGCGGACGGGCTTTACGCTCTCGGAGATGGTGACGAGGCGGCCAGGGTGTTGAGGAGCAGACCCTCCGACTTCCCACCGGTCGTCCTTACGCCCCATGACGGTGAGGCCACCCGTCTCGCAGGTCGAGCCCCCGGCAAAGACCGGCTAGCGGCGGCGGCTGACCTTGCCAGCCGGCTGGGAGCGATCGTGTTGCTGAAGGGGGCGACGACTGTAGTTGCAAGCCCACCGGCGGGTGTCGAGTCCGGCGAGGGTCCCGGCAGCGCTCCGGCGCTGCGGTACGTGGTCACGTCGGGTTCGCCCAGGCTGGCAACGGCCGGGAGCGGCGACGTGCTGTCGGGGGTCATCGGGGCCTTCATTGCAAGGGACGTTCCACCCGCTCTCGCCGCGGCCCTGGCTGCGCATGTTCATGGGCGGGCTGCATCCCTCGGGCGAGCCGAGGGAATGATCTCGTTCGACCTTCCCGACCTCGTTTCAGCCTGGCTATCAGCGGCGGGGTGTGGAGCCCTGGAAGGAGCGGGAATCGCATGTTGACTCCCGCGGGGGAGGAAGCCGCTTGCTTCCCGGGGGTGCTCTGATGGGGGTCGAGCGGGTCGCCGGGGGAGTTCCTCGGAGCGGCTTGCAGGTTGGCCGGGGGGTCTCCCGGCGCGGTGTGTGGGCAGATGTAGATCTTGAGGCGATACGTCAGAACGCGGGTCTGATGGTTCGTATAGTGGCCCCGGCCCGCCTGTGCGGCGTTGTCAAGGCAAACGCGTATGGCCACGGAGCGGTTCCCGTGGCCCGGGCGGCTCTGGACGGCGGAGCGTCGATGCTGGCTGTCGCCTTGCTCGAAGAGGCGATCGAGCTCCGGGACGCCGGCGTGGAAGCGGACATCCTCATGCTGCAGGAGTTACCGGTGTGGTACTCCAAGGGGGATCTGGCGGAAGCGCTGGCCGCCGGGGTGATCCCGACTGTATGCACCTCCGAGGGCATAGAGCGTCTCGCGGCAGCTGCCAGGGCTGTGGCCGGATCGGGAACGCTCGGAGGTAGACGCGGAACACCGAGATCGGGAGCACCTGCAGAGCGGGGCCCTATTGCCGGATCGGGCGCACTCGCAGCAGGAGGCGGAGGTTCGCAAGGTGGCGGTGGCAGGATCGGTGTGCATCTGAAGGTCGATACGGGCATGCACCGGATCGGATGTGCGCCCGGTGAGGTACCGGCGCTGGTCCGGTTGATCGACGGTTTCGGTTCCGAGCTTCGCCTTGAGGGTATGTGGAGCCACCTGGCGGTTGCTGACAGCGGGACCAGCGAAGACAGGGAGTATACGGAGCGCCAGATCGGGTTGTTTCGCCGGCTTGTCCAGGAGCATGCTGCCGATCGTGACGTTCTTGAGCACCTGGCGAACTCTGCGGCGGCGATCGCATATCCCGATTCGTGCTTGTCCATGATCCGCAGTGGCATTGCTTTGTACGGTGAGTCTCCTTCACGGGCGGTGGCTGCCCGGCTCGGACGGCTTCTCGAGTCGGGAGGGGAGCTGCGCGATCCCGGAGGGGATCCGGTTGAGGGACATCCGGCGAGGGACGGGGCCAATGGGGAGGCGGGTCTTGTCCCTGCCCTTTCCCTCAAGGCGAGGGTATCTCACGTGAGTCAGCTGGAGCGCGGCGAGCGGATCTCGTACGGGCTGAATTACGCTCTCCCCGACCGGGCGCCCGTGGCCACCGTCCCGGTAGGCTATGCAGATGGCGTCCGGAGAAGCCTCTTCGCAGCGGGTGGCGAGGTGCTGATCAGGGGGCGGAGGTGCCCGATCGCGGGGACCGTTACCATGGACCAGCTCATGGTGGACTGCCGGGCGGCGGGTGACGTTGTGCCTGGCGACGAGGTGGTCCTCATCGGCCGGCAGGACGGCGAATCGATCACGGCGTCGGATGTTGCGGCGAGGATAGGTACGATCGGATACGAGGTGCTCAGCTCCATCTCAGCGCGGGTGCCCCGCAGGCATACCGGAGTCTAGAACCCCAGCGTATAGGGAGATTGAATGAGACGGTCCGCTGTACTGTCGAAAGGAAGGAGTGGCGAAGCGCTACTTCGTCCGAGATCCCTATACGCTGGGGCAGGCAACTGCTCTAAGACACAGGATCAAGGAGATGCGTGATGGCGAGAACAGAAGTTGGCGGCATGACGGGTCGCACGGGAGACGCAGGTAGGGGAGACGGGCGCAGGGAGGGTCGTGCTTCCCGCCGGGCAGGTCGTGTGGAAGGCAGCGTGGCGGGTGACACCTTGGGCGGCCGGACCGGTCGGGCGAAGATGGCGGCGGCAGGTGGTGCCGCGGCGATAGCGGCCGGCGGGTGGGCAGTCCAGCACCGCGCGGTCAGCCGGGCAAGGGCGGCTCTGGAAGAGGCCGGCGCCGCCCTACAATTGCCGAAGGACGCCGAGCATCATTCGATCGAGACGTCCGACGGCGGGAGGATCCACGTCGTGGAGAAGGGGAGCGGCCGGCCCATCGTCCTGCTCCATGGCGTTACGCTGGCCGCGTCGATCTGGGGTATGCAGTTTGCCGCCCTGTCGGGTGATTTCCGGGTGGTGGCACTGGATCAGAGGGGGCACGGGCTGTCGGTGCCGGGGCGGGACGGTTTCGGGTGGCCGCACGAGGTGCTCGCGTCGCCGTCCGGAGCGGGCTTCGACGGCAAGGGTGAAGTGGGGGGTAATGACTCGGGGCCGGTCGGGACCCCCCGGAGCGAACGGCCGGGCAGTCCTGCCACCATGAGAATGGCGGTCGATCTGGACGAGGTGATGGGTTATCTTGGGATCGAGGGCGCTTTGCTCGTGGGCCATTCGATGGGAGGGATGGTGGCCCTGGAGTACCTTACGAGTATCCAGGCCAGGAGCGCCCAAGGCGCAGACGCACATACCGCCGCCGATCAAGCCGCAGGGGCTCATGTCGCTGCTGGTCGGGACGGCGGCGAAGCCCGAGCCGGATCGAAAGCGGATCGGGACCATCAAGAGGGCACCGCGGTGGGAGCAGCGCGGGAGCGCGTGTCGGCCGTGGCCCTTGTATCGACCACTGCCGGTCCACTTCTCAGGCTGCCCGGACCTGCAAGGTTGTCGATGCCGCTGGAATCGGTTGCGGGTAGGGTTCTCGACATGGCGAGCAAGAGCAACCGCCACCTCCTGCCGGAAGGGGACGTCAGCTACTGGTCGGCGCGGCTGGCATTCGGCCGATCGCCGGATCCGGCTCACGTCTGCATGACCGAAGACCTGTTGCGGGCCATGCCTCCTTCGTGGGTCGGCCAGCTCACCGCATTGCTCGTGAAGTTCTACGTAGCCAATCGCCTGGAGCGCGTCACGGTTCCTGCGGCAGTTGTCGTTGGCACGTCCGATATCTTGACGCCGATCTGGCACGCCCGGCGGCTTGCCGAACGTATCCCGGATGCTGAACTGCATACGCTTCCACATTGTGGCCACATGAGCATGTTCGAACGACCTGATCGGCTAGAGGAGATCCTGAGAGCGCTCGCTGCCCGTGCGGGGGCCTGACAGGGGTGTGCGGCCGGCTCGGGAAAGACCTGACGAACGGTCCTGCGTGGGTGAACGGTTAGAGTCGGAGGGGAGCCCCGCCGATGGAGCGGTGGCGGCACTCCCCGTGGATCTGGGCGAGCTGGAGCGTGAAACGCTGGCTTGTACGAAATGCGTGCTCGCCACGTCGCGTACGAATGTGGTGTTCGGTGTCGGGGACCCGGAGGCATTGCTGATGTTCGTGGGCGAGGGCCCGGGAAGGGACGAGGATCTGGCAGGCGAGCCGTTCGTCGGTCGCTCCGGTGCACTGCTCGACGCCCTGATGGCAGAAGAGATCGGGACGGATCGGAGCCGGTGCTATATCGCGAACGTGGTCAAGTGTCGCCCACCGAGCAACCGTGACCCTGCGAGGGAGGAGATCGAGGCGTGCAGCCCGTATCTGAAAGCGCAGGTAGAGATTATTGCTCCCAGGGTGATCGTGACGCTAGGGAACTTCGCGACCAGGCTGCTCCTGAAGACGAACGAGGGAGTGACGCGACTACGGGGACGGTCGTATCCGTTCGGTCGGGCGCAGCTCGTACCGACCTACCATCCGGCTGCGGCACTGAGGGGGGGCGCAGGAGTGCTCGCCGAAATGAGGGCCGACTTCGTCAGGGCAAAACGCCTGCTTCTATCGAAATGAGCGAGCAGCTCTCCGGGCCTGCCCCAACTGGGCGATTGTTGCCAACGGGTCGTCGCCATGAGTGAAGCGCCCAGCGCCGGAGGCGGTCTTGTCTTTACGAGTGCGTCGGTCGAGGAGACGTGGAAGGCGGCGGCTTGCGTCGCCGGGGTTGTTGTCCAGGGCGATCTGGTGCTCCTTTCGGGCGGCCTGGGAGCCGGCAAGACCACGTTTGTCAAGGGGATAGTGGATGCGCTTGACTGCGGGATGCCCGCAACGAGTCCCACCTTTGCGCTCGTTAACGTCTACCGGCGCGGTTGCTGTAGTTCGGGGGGCCGCGCGGGTACATGTCGTGTCGCAGGCGAGGCTCTTCACGATGGCGGTGACTCCGTTGGCGGTCCCGATGGCTCGGGCCCCGGTGAGGACATCAGTGAATCGCCGGCACTAGGTGGAGATGGCGGCGACCTGGTTGCCCATGTGGATCTTTACCGCTTGGAGAGCCGGAGGGAGATCGAAGAGCTTGCGATCGGGGAACTGCTGGAAGAGGGAGCGGTGGCGCTGGTCGAGTGGGGGGAAGCCGCGGCCGGTGTTCTCGGGGGGGATTACCTGCTCGTGACGATCGAGCCGGACAGCGACTATGTGTCACGCCGGTTCTCTGCTGTTCCGGCCGGCGACGCGTGGGTGGGTAGGATGGCGTCACTTGCCCGGGCCTTGCGTGGCGCAGGGTTGGAGGTGGACTGTGGCCCAGAGGTAGGTGGCGGGCAGGCGGTGGACAGCGGATCAGAGCCCGACAGC
Source organism: Actinomycetes bacterium (assembly GCA_021816935.1). Classification (GTDB taxonomy): domain Bacteria; phylum Actinomycetota; class Acidimicrobiia; order Acidimicrobiales; family JAMCPL01; genus JAKAWR01. The sequence continues at coordinate 493 of JAKAWR010000003.1, read as the reverse complement.
GGGGCGCAGGCCCGCACCAGGTTCGGGGTGGATGGTGGTCCGGAGGGCGATGGCCGGGTGGAGGTAGTGTGCTCCTAGTCGCCATCGAGACGGCAACCGATTCTGCCGGGGTCGCACTTGCGGACGAAGGCGGGATCGTTGCATCGCTCAACCTCGGTCGATTGAGACGCCACAGCGAGACCGTGGTACCCGGAATCGCGCAGCTTATCCGTCTCGCGGCGCGATCTATAAGTGAGGTGGAGGCGATTGCGGTGGACTGTGGCCCCGGGCTTTTTACGGGCTTACGTGTGGGGCTTGCAGCGGCGAAGGGGCTCTGCATGTCACTCGGCGTACTGGCCATACCCGTGTCGAGCCTGGAGATCCTCGCTTGGCAGGCCGTGTGGTCAGTGGGAGCCTGCCCCCCTAACCCCCCTAACCCCCCTAACCCCCCTAACCCCCCTAACCCCCCTAACCCCCCTAACCCCCCTAACCCCCCTAACCCCCCTAACCCCCC